>JBDKRG010000024.1:0-38994 GCA_039683515.1 Candidatus Sumerlaeia bacterium
GCGTGAATGGCCGGCGGGGGCGCCGGCCCCACATCGAAAACAGCTATTTAGTATTGAATAGCTTATCGCACTGTGGCGCCGGCGCCCTCGCCGGCGATTCCTGTGGCCGGAAATCTTTTATCACTCGCTCTATTACAGCAGTCCGGCGAGGCGGCCGTAGAGGGCGAGGGCGCGCTCGAGGTGCGCGTCGATCGAGAACAACGCGCGCGCGCGGCGCGGGCCGGCGGACGGATCGAATCCCGCGCCCGGCCCTTCGCGGGTGAGGACGGCGATGATTTTCGCGGCCAGGTCGGCGCTGTCGCCCGGCGCGAACCGCAGGCCGGTGGCCGGTTGCTCGATGATCTCGGCCGGGCCGCCGGCGTCGGGGCCGACGACCGGGACGCCGGCCTCCAGCGCCTCGACGGCGACCATCGAAAACGACTCGGCCTCCGAGGGGATCACGACGGCATCGAGGGCGCGCATGAGGCGGCGCGCGTCGTGCCGGAATCCCAGGAACCGCACGGCCGGCCCGAGCCCCTCGGCCTGGACGCGCTTCTCGATCAGGGCCTTGTGCGCGGCCTCCTCCCCGCTGCCGAACATCGCGTCGCCGATGATCCACACGCGCGCGGCGGGGACGGCGCGGCGCACGGCGGGCATCGCGTCGAGCAGGTGCCGGTGGCCCTTGATCGGCTGGAAGCGGCCGATGACGCCGAGGATCGGGTCGCGCGTCGGCTCGCCGAGCTCGATCCGGATCGCTTCGCGGCCGACGGGCTTGCCGCCGGCGTCGAACGGCAGGATGCCGAGGTAATTGGTCGAGACGCGGCCCGGCCCGAGGACCGGCTCGGCCGCCCGCCGCGCGGACTCGGCGACGCACGCGGCGTGATCGGCCCAGCGCCGCGCGACCCAGCGCCGGATGGGGCTGGCCAGCTCGAAGTCGCCGTGGCACGTCCACACGACCGGCAGCCCGAGCCGGCGCGCGACCGGCCCGGCGTAGACCAGCCCGAAATAATGGAAGACGTGAACGAGGGCGGGCCCCACCTGGCGGACGATCTCTTCGATCCGGCGGGTCGGGCCGGGGCGCCACGCCGGGAGCAGTCCGCGCCGGAACCGCAGCGGGTATTCGACGATGTGGACGTCGATGTCGAGCCGGGCGAGCGCCTCGGTGACCGGACCCCGCGCGGGGGCGATGACGACCGGCTTGACCGTGCCGCGCGCCCGCGCCATGAACGAAATGAAACTGGTTTCGCCCCCGCCCAGGTCGACGTAATCGATCAGATATAGGATGGTCGGCGAAGCCATGGCGCCTCAGCGTTTGGTATGGATCAGCGCGAACCGGTAAAGCGTCAGGCCGCGGTTTTCCTCAATCTGCCGGGCCGGCCAGCTGAAGCGGCCGTCGTTGAGGAACACGAACCGGATGCTGTGCCTGCCGGCGGCGATGCTCACGTCGGCCATCGCGATGGCCTCGCCGGCCGCCTCGCAATAGATGGGCGTGAACGGGCCCTCGTCGACCTGGATCAGCAGGATCGGGGCGACATCGAGGACGGGGGTCCCCCGGTACCCGATCGCGAGCTTGCCGGCGGGGGCCTTGGTTTCAATTTCGACCGCGCCGGCGACGTTGTCGGGCATCGTCGCGACGCCCGCCTCGATCGTGAACTTGTTGTTCTCGCTGAAATAGCCGAGGTCGTGGGGGGTGAGGCCCGAGAAATCCGAGACTTGCGCGGCGCCGCCGCGACCGTATGCGTCCATGAACGCCGCGACGCCCACCCGGGCTTCGGCCGGCTTCTCGGCCCAGACGTAATCCATCAGCGACGGCTCGCGGTCGATGAGCGCGGGGTCGCCGCCCCACTTCTGAACGAGCAGTTGCCGGGCCTGGTCGGTCTTGCCCGTCGCCAGGCACGCCTGGTGGAGCAGCCAATCGATCTGGCCGGCGACGGCGGGGTTGGCGGCCTCGCCGCGCGCCTTCCTGAGCTGCAGGATGAGCTGGTCCCACTGATTGGCGGCCGGCTGATCCAGCATCAGTTTCATGACCGCAATCGCGGTCGGCGGGAGGTTGCGCCGCAGGTCCTTGAACATGGCCGGGTTTTCGGGGAACGGGATCGGGTTCATGTCGGCGGGGGTGCGCAGGGTGTCGGCGCCGTGCGCGGCGAGGATCCTGGCCGACTGGAACGCGGTGAACCAGTCGCCGCACGCCGCGGCCGAAAGGGCGGCCATTTCCCACGGCACGAACATCTCGAGCGGACGGCTGGAGACGTGGTATTCGAGGAGTGCCTTCCACGCGACGGCGCGCGCCTCGGGGGCGAGGCCGGCCTTGAGCAGCCGCGCGCAGAGCTGCTCGTAGACCCCCACGCGGTTGCGCAGGACGGGGCCTTCCCATAATTCATTGGTTTTTCGGCCGAACAGCCCGCCGGACCGGATGGGGCGGTCGCGCGCGACGACGGCCACCTCGGCGCGGGCGGCGGCGAGATCGCCGCGGTCGAGGGCCTCGATGGCGCGCTCGGCGGCGTAGCGCTCGAGGCCGCGCTGATGCCGGTCGATCCAGCCGCGGTAGACGGCCATGCCGGCCAGGATGGCCGCGACCATCGCGGCGACGAAAATGACGTAACCGACAATATGCCGCCGCGCCGCAAGCGGCGAAGCCGGCCGGGCGCCGGGACTGGTTGTGGGCGAATCGTCAGCCATGAAGCCCACCATAACCAAACCCCGCACCCAATGCCAGTGCCGAGATTGAGGCTGCAACGGGCACGGACTAGCACGGACCAGCACGGACGGACACGGACGGACACGGCCACAGGCGCGGGCGACAGAGCATGACGGCGAGGAAAAATACAAACGCCATGGCCCGAATGGCGACCCGGCCGGGCCTGGCCTCGTGGCCGCGCATGGGGGATGCCGGTTCCAGGGGATCCATCACGGCAGCTGGTCCGCGAGGCGGTAGTATTCGATCAGGTCGGCGACCGTGATCTTGCCGTCGCCGTTCAAGTCGGCCTTGGCGAGCCACGTCGAGCCCGGCGTCCATTTGCCGAGCAGGTAGTCGCGCAGCTCGGCGGCCGGGAACGGCAGCGCGGCCGCCACGACGATCGTCTTGCTCAGCGCCGTGCCGTAATAGGAACTGCCCTGGTACGGCTGCCAGCGCGTGGCGTAACTGCCCGGCGTCGAGGGGGCGGTGACCTCGCACTCGTAGATCGCGGTGGCGGCCGGCGGGACCTGGGTCATCGACGACAGGCTCAGGAGTTTGCCCTTGGCGAAGGGGTCGGTCGAGCTGGTCGCGCCGACCTTGTGGCCGCTGGCCAGGGTCCACGTGTAGGCCGAGGAGTTCTTCACATGGATGCTCATTGTGAAGGACTTGCCGGCCTCGACGGTCGAGGGGGCTTCGATCTTCGTGACGCTGGCGCCCTGGCCGGCCATGAAGAAGCGCTGGACGGGGGGCAGCTCGGCGTCGTTGCCTTCGCTGTCGACGCCGACGTAGCGGACCTCGTAGCACGCGCCGGCGGTCAGGCCGCTCGTCTTCCAGTCCCACTGGGCGCGCAGGCACTGGAGGGTGACGTCCCACTTGTAGGCGATCAGCCCCGAGGACTGCCACGTCGAGGAGCCGAGCTTGCGGTATTCGAACCGGCAGCCCTTGCCCCACTGGTAGCTGTTGTAGCAGCGCGCCTCGAGCTTGAGCGGCGAGCCGGTGATGACGGTGCCGTCCTGCTGGACCGGGATGGCGCGCTCGAACTGCCAGTCGGCGGTCCACGGGAAGATGCGGATCTTCCACTCCTTCGAGGCCACGCCGCCGTAGGGGTCGGCCGCCGCGATGACGAGCCTGGTGTCGACCATGGCGGAGACCGTCCCCGGCGTGATGCGGACCTGCCGCTTGGCCTGGTCCCAGTAGAACGGGATCGAGCACTCGCGGACGGACAGGAAGACGGGGTCGCCGTCGGGGTCGCTGACGCTGTAATCGAACACGAGCTCGTTGCCGCCGCGGGTGACGACGAGCGAGCCGGGGTTGGTCGACTCGGGATAGGAGGGGGATGTCAGCACGGGCGCGTGATTGGCGGCCGGCGCGACGTCGAGCGTCAGGTCGGCGCCCTGGCTGGAGAGGCCGTTGGCGTCGGCGAGGCCGGTGTTGGGGTCGCGAACGGTGATTTCGGCCGTGTACTGCTTGCCCCGGGCGTCGTCGGGGACGTTCCAGTCGTAGACGAAACGGCCCGCGCCCTGGTCGCCCATCGCGGCCTTGTCGAGGACGATTTTGGCGGGCGAGACCTGCTCGACGGTGATGCGGGCGTCGAGACCGGCGCGGCCGGTCTTTTCGTAGGCGGTAAAGTTTATCCGCGAGGTCAGGTTCATCGGCTCGCCGGCGGCCAGGCGCGGTTGCGTCGTCATCGCGCCGATCGACGGCGCTTGCGGCGTAGCCACGATGACAAGCGTGACCGGGAAATTGATCGACGGCGTGGCGGGGTTGTTCGTGGTCAGCTTGAGCGTGGCCGTGTGCGTCCCCAGCGCCAGCGCGGACGTGCGCCACGTGAGGATTTCCTCGACGCCGGGCTCGATGCTCCACTGCCGGGTTTTGTTGTTGGCGTTCATCCAGGCGGGGGCCGAGGCCGGGTCCAGGCCGACGATCAACTCGCCGCGGCCGGTGTTGCGGACCGGCAGCGCGATCGTCAGCGGCAGGCCGGGGTTGGTCGCCACGGAGTATGACGAGGCGCCGAGCCTGGCCACGCCGATCGGGGAATAGCCGGCGAGGGAATACGTGCCGGCCTCGATGGCGGTGGTGCGGATGCCGTCACTGACAAGCAGTTTCAGCCGGAAGTTCGAGGACACCGGGTAATCGGCGCAATTGAACGTTGTCTGGTTGGCGCCCGAGGCGATGGCGAACCAGTTGGCGGCGGGCAGCCAGGTCGAGCCGCTGTCGGTGCTGTATTTGAGCCATGCATACAGCTTGTCCCCGTCGGCGTCGCTCGCATTGAACTTGAGCGTGACCGATCCGCTGAGCGAAGCGCCGCTCGATGGCTTGCTCGTCCAGGCGACGGCGGGCGCGTTGGCCGAGACTTTCAGCGTCTTGATGGCCGTGATCGGCTTGTCCGGCTGCGCGTAGGGCAGGTAGCCGAGCCGGACCTCCTTGAGGCTGTCGGACCACGGGGCCATGAAGCGCAGGGTGGTGATGTAGCCGTCGGGCTGCTGGGTTCCATTGGAAAGAACCATCCCCAGGCTGCGCCATGCCTTGCCGAGCGAGGCGCCGGTCGTGGAGATCGTCTCGACGCCGCCCATCATGTAGTTGTTGATGCCCGACACCGGCGACAGCTCGCCCTGCGGCATGTCGGGCTCGCCCCAGTCGGTGAAGATCGGGTCGTGGATGACCTCGTACTGGTAGTTGGAGTAGGCGTCGGGGTTGAGGCAGCGGATGGCGCCGGTGATGCTCATGACCTTCTGGGCGGAGGCGGCCAGCCGGTTGACCTTCTGGGCGGAGGCCGGCTTGGCGGCATAGCTCATCATCGCCTGATATTCGGCGATCGTCGGCCAGGGAGTGGACGCGTAGTCGTACATCAGCGCCGGGTTTTGGGGATAGGCGGGCAGCGTGTTCCAGTTCTCGATCCGCAGCTTGTTGGCCTCGTCGTAGCCATCGCCCGACGGCGGCGGCACGCCATTGGTTCCGTAGTCGTCATTCAGGCCTTGCGTGTGCAGGAATTCGTGAAGCGAGTGGTACGGCAACGCCCGGCTCCAACTGGGGTCGATGAGCACGACGCGCGGCTGGCTGCTGATCGACAGGCCGGAGGCTTTGCCCTTGAGGAAGGTATCGATCCCTCCCGGCGGGACGACGCCGATCACCAGGTCGAGCTTCGCCTGGGTGCGATATTTCTCGAGGTCGCTCATCATCGACGTGACGCGCGCGACGTCCTTGGCCCAGAACGGCGAGCTCGGCCGGAACCCCGGCCCCACGCTGAACGTGATCTCGCCGGGGAAGACCCGCTTGAACCACTCGATATGGGCGGGCAGGCTCGCCGACGGGAAGGTGACGCCTGTGTGCGCGACCGGGACATACTCGAACCGTAGCGGCGTGTCGCGCTTGGCGTATTTGAACCAGTAATCGCGAACGGCGAAATACCCGTACGAGGCGAGCATCACGTTTTTGTCGACGACGTTCGCATCCTTGTCCTCGACCCAGGCCTGGATGTAATAATTGCCTGGCGCGATCGTTGCGGGCAGCGGCATGAACGCGCGGTTGCGCCCCCACGAGCGGTCGAAATCGGTAAGCGTGTCACCGCGGAAAATCTCGTCGCACTTGAAGTCGGAGCCGACCTGCGTATTCGAGGAATTGATCAGCTTCAGACTGACCAATCCGGCGTCGATCGACTTGTCGCGCTTGTCGTAGGTCGTGGCGAAATGATCGATCGAGATCGGCACGTTGATGTAGGCCTGACGGCCCGGAAAGATCGCCCCCGGATCGTCCACGATCTGCGTCAGCTTGCACGTGGCGATCCAGAGCTTCGGGATCATATGCGCCTCGACCGCGCGCGCGTCGCCGTCGGCGCGCACCTTGATCGTGCATTTGCCGGCGGCGTCGGCGATGGCGTTGCTGGTGATGAACGTCAGGGGGCCGCCGCTGAGGACGGAGACCGCGGCGTCCTTGATCGGCTGGCCGTCGATGTCTTTGACGACGAAATTGAGATCCTTGACCCGCTCGGTCTTGTCGAGCAGGAATTTCTTGTTGGCGTAGGCGTAGTTGGGCGTGACGACCTGCAGGCGGATGTAGGGCGAGGGGGCGCGGCAGGCCGGCAGCTCGATCCCCGTCCCGCCGCCGCCGATCGTGGAGACCGCCTCGCCGGCCGAATCGGAATTGGCCCATGCCCCGGCAAGAACCGGCTGGGGCATTTTGTCGTAGGTCGCGGTCAGCGTGACGCGGACTTCGTTGCCGGCGGCCGGCCTGACGTAGGAGGGGGCATCGACAAGTTCATGGGCGCGCTTGAGCGGGATGGTGAAGGCGAGGCTGGTCAGATTCTTGTCGGAGGTCAGGGCGTGAGCGTAAAGGATGTTCGCGAATCCGGGATAACTCCGATTGACTTCCGGCAGGACCTCGGTTTTGCCGAAGGCGTCGCGGTGCTCGACCAGCGCCTGCAGGAAGCCGGTCTTGAGCCCCGGGGACCAGACGGTCAGTTCGGGATAGTATTGCTTGGGCGTGCCGTACTCGCCGGCCGGATAGACCACCTTCATGGAGATCAGCGCCGTGTAGCCGTCGGTGGGGACGATGAATTCGGCCTCCTCGCCCGAGGCCGCGGTGTGGCTGGCGGCGCCCATGAAGAACGTGGCGGTGCCGGCGCGGCCGGCCGGGTATTCGGGGAAGGACGCCTTGACGAAGATCTGGCTGCCGGGGGCCGGGTAGACAAAGCGGTCGTTGCTGGTCTTGAAGAACGGGACGTCGGCGCTGGTGGTGAATGTGACCGTGACGTTCTTGCCCGAATCGGTGGCGGTCTGGGCGAGGGACGTGACGGGGACCAGCGTGGGGGTCTGGGCGGCGGCGGTCGCGGCCGCCAGGCAGGCCAGGGCCAGGACGATCCCGGCGCGGACGGGCGCGCGCAAATGACTGGGAATACGAGGGGTTCGGAATATCATCGAGCGACCTCCGCAAAATCATCGGCATGCCTGGCGCGGACGGGCTCAAGGATACCCGGGAAGGGGTTGCGGGGTCCAGCAAATCAGGGCCGTGTCGCCGGCCGTCGAGGATGGATTTTTTATTATCCCTCGCGCCGATTTGTGCCGATACGTGTATCGAATCGGAGACACGCCGGCTTGCGCGTGCCGGGTGCCGAGCCATTTCACGGGTATGGTGCAGTCCAGCATGGATGCTAGCGAACATGTCATTGGGATCGATCTGGGCACGACCAATTCGGTCGTGGCCGTGATCGAGGGGTCCGAACCCAAGGTCATTCCCAATCAGGAGGGGCACCCGCGGACGCCGTCGGTGGTGGCCATCGGCGACGACTGCCAGTATACCGTCGGCGAGATCGCGCTGCGCCAGGCCGCCACGCAGCCCCACCGCATCATCAGCTCGATCAAGCGCCTCATTGGCCGGCTCCGCCAGGAAATCAACGACGAGGAGGAGATTTTCCCCTACGCGTTGAGCGCGCACGAGGACGGCCGGGTCATGGTGCGCGTCGGCGAGCGCGATTACCTGCCCGAGCAGATCGCGGCGCTCGTCCTGAAGAAGCTCAAGGAGGCGGCCGAGGACGAGCTCGGGGGCGAGGTCTCGCGCGTCGTCATCACCGTCCCGGCGTATTTCGACGACAACCAGCGCCAGGCGACGATGGAGGCGGCCCGGCTGGCCGGGCTCGACGTCCTGCGGCTGATCAACGAGCCGACCGCGGCGGCGATGGCCTACGGCCTCGGCCATGAGGGCCACGAGACGGTCGCCGTCTACGACTTCGGCGGCGGGACGTTCGACTTCAGCGTTCTCGACATCGAGAACAACACGTTCGAAGTGCTCGTGTCCACCGGCAACAGCCGGCTCGGCGGCGACGACCTGGACACCGTCCTGCTCGATTACGTGGCGGACCGGTTCCTGGACGCGCACGGGCTGGACCTGCGCGGGGAGTCGGTGACGCTCAGGCGCCTGAAGGACGCGTGCGAGCGGGCCAAGTGCGAGCTGTCGACGGCGCACGAGACGCTCATCAGCCTGCCGTTCATCGCCTACCGCGACGGCGAGGCGCTGCACCTGGAGGAGACGATCGACCGCGACACGCTCGAGGACCTGATCGAGCCGCTCGTGCAGGAGACGCTCGAGTGCTGCACGCACGGCATCCGCCAGGCCAAGATCCGCAAGAACGAAATCACCCGGGTGATCCTGGTCGGCGGCTCGACGCGGATCCCGCTGGTGCAGGACAGCGTCGAGGATTTCTTCGGCATCGCGCCGTTCAAGGGGATCAATCCCGACGAGATCGTGGCCGTCGGGGCGGCGACGCAGGGCGCGGTCATGAACGGGGCGCTCGACGAGGTCGTGCTGCTCGACGTCACGCCGCACACGCTGGGGATCGAGATCAAGGGCAACCGCAAGTCGACGATCATCGAGAAGAACAGCACGATCCCGATCAAGGTTTTCAAGACGTTCAGCACGACGGAGGACCGCCAGCAGTTCGTCAACATCCACGCGCTGCAGGGCGACAGCGACAAGGCCTCCGACTGCCGGAGCCTCGGGCGGTTCACGCTGTCGGGCCTCCAGGAGGCCCCTGCCGGCGTGCCGCGCATCCGCGTGACGTTCTTCATCAACGCCGACGGGATGGTCGAGATCTCGGCCGCGGACATGCAGAGCGGCGCCGAGCGCTCGCTGATGATCAACCATGCGTATCTGCCCCCCGACGAGCGGCGTTCGTCGCAGGACGGCGAGCGGCGGCGGCGCCGGCGCCGGTCGGCCGCGGCCGGCATGACCGGTTCGCGGATGGAAGCGAGCACGCCGACGCGGGCGGCAGGGACCACCACGCTGCGCCGCCGCGGCCCCCAGCCCCACGACAGCACGGCCGAGCACGCCGCGCCGGTCGATTTCGCCGAGATCCAGGAAGAGATCCTGCAGGCGCCGGCCGCGCCGCCGGCGCCGGCGCCGCCGCGCCGGGTCGAGCCCAAGCCGCGGCCGGCGGTCAAAACGCCCGTGACGGCGCCGCGGGGCGCCGCGGCGATGCCGCGCCGGGAGGCCGAGGTCGCCGAGACGATGGCGTGGCCGCCGGGGGCGGGTTCGGCCCGCGCCGCTAGGCGCGCGCAGTTCGGCGCCGACGTGCCGGCCCCGCTCGAGCCGCTCGTGAACAGCCTGATCGACGGCCGCCAGGACGATTCGGCGCGCGCGCTCTACGAGTCGGCGGGGGCGGGGTTCCTCGCGTTCTGCCGGGAGCGGCCCGACGAGGCGGCGCTGCAGATCCTGCTGGCGAAGTATTTCATGATGGTCAACCAGGCCGACGACTCGCTCAAGGTCCTGGAGCAGATCCGCGACAGGCGCCTCACGCCCGCCGGCGAGTTGCTGGCGGCCTATGACGAGCTGTGCGGCCGGTTCCCCGATTACCTGCCGGCCCGCGGCGACCGCGCCGACCTGGCCGAGGAAGCCGGCGACGTCGCCAAGGCCATCGAGGACCTCGAGGTCGTGGTCGAGAACAACGAGTCGGACGAGGAATCGGTCCGGCGGCTGATCGGGCTGTATCAGCGCGAGCTGGCCGACCAGCCCGACGCCACCGTGCAGTTCAAGCTCGTCAAGACGTACCTGCAGCTGCGCGAGCTCGACGCCGCGATCACGCAGCTCCAGCAGCTGGTCACGATCCCCGAGCACCGCAACCGGGCCAACAAGGTGCTGGGGCTGTGCTTCTGGCAGAAGGGGATGCGCTACCTCGGGTGGCAGAAGTTCCGCACGCTGCCGCTCAACGACGAGATGAAGGACATTCTCTACCGCCTCGCCGACGACATGGAACTGCACGACGAGCTGCTGCACGCCAAGTACGCCCTCGAGCGCATCTACGAAATGGACATCTCGTTCCGCGACACCGCCGAGCGGCTCAAGAAGCTCAGCTACCGGCTCGAGCTGGCCCGCGACGCGCGCTACAGCTCGACGCCGCCGCCGTCGCAGACCCCCGCGCCCCACGACACCAACGCCGAGCTGGGCGCGCGGTTCGAGATCATCGAGGAGATCAACCGCGGGTCGATGGGCATCGTCTTCAAGGCGCGCGACAAGATCCTGGACGAGGTCGTGGCGATCAAATTGCTCAACGACTTCCTGTGCACCGACCCGGAGGCGGTCGAGCGCTTCAAGCAGGAAGCGCGGTCGGCGCGCCGGCTGACGCACCAGAACATCGTCCGCATCCACGACATGTTCGAGCTGGATTCGAAGAAAATCATCTCGATGGAGTTCATCGAGGGCGACAACCTCAAGACGCTGCTGGCGCGCAACGTCACGTTCAGCGAGGACATGGTGCTGACCTACCTCGTGCAGATCTGCGAGGGGCTCGCCTACGCCCACCGGCTGCACGTCGTGCATCGCGACATCAAGCCGGCCAACATCATGATCACCGACCGCAACCAGGTCAAAATCACCGACTTCGGCATCGCCAAGCTCCTGACCGAGCCCCAGACCAAGTCCGGCACGATGGTCATGGGCACGCCGCTCTACATGGCGCCCGAGCAGATCGAGGGGGGCAAGATCGACCACCGCTGCGACATTTACGCCCTGGGCATCATGCTGTTCGAGATGGTCATGGGCCATCCGCCGTTCCACGAGGGGAACATCGAATACCAGCACATCCATTCGCCGGTGCCCGAAATCACCGTCGGCGTCAGCGACCGGCTTCGCAAGATCGTCCAGCATTGCATCAAAAAGCGGCCCGAGGACCGGTTCCAGACGGTCGAGGAAATCATGACCCGCATCATCTAGGGGATCGAGTAAGGCTGTATTATGGCTACCACAGGCGATTTCGTTGTATTGAGAGACCATTACCCGCACCAGGACGTCTGCGCGCGCACGGTCGAGCTGCACGACTCGACCCTGACCGTGACTTTGGCCGGCCAGATCAAGTTCGACGCCAACCTGTCGGTCCAGCAGTTCCTCCTCGACCTGCTGGACGAGCACAAGCCCAAGTGCATGATCCTGGACTGCCACGACGTGACGTTCGTCGACAGCCAGGGGCTCTCGATGATCCTGCAGGCGCACCACGCCTGCCGCGCGGCCGGCAGCCTGCTGTCCGTGCGCGACCCCAACCCGTTCCTGCGGGACCTGCTCAGGCTGACCCGGATCGACACCTACCTGAATTTGTGCTGACGAGATCGCACGACTAAGGCGTTTGCGGGCCTTTGGCGGGGGCGCCGAGGATCGACGAGCCGTCGCGCATTTCCTGCTCCATCCGGCGCATGCGGTCGGCGCTGGCGGAGGGGACCGGGTCCTCGGACCATTTCTTGGTCTCGGAGACCGGCACGCCCAGGAAGTACGTCCGCGTGATGACGTACGGGGGCTCGGTGACGACCTTCTTCCGGATCGGAGAACAGCCGGCCGCCAACAGGCAGAGGGTGATCATCAATAGCGATTTTTTCATGCGTGTTTTCCTTCCTCTCCGCGCTCTCTGTTTATCTCGGCGTCTCTGCGACAAAATTTATTTCCGTTTCCTCACGCAGACCAGGTCCTTGGCGCCGCGGATGTAGATCTCGCCGTCGGCGAAGGCGGGGGTGACGTGGATCGGCTCGCCGATCTCGCCCTGGCCCTCGATCTTGTATTCGCCGCCCAGGCCGAAGATGCGGGTGACGCCGTCCTGGCCGCACAGGTAGACGCGCCCGCCGACGAGGACCGGCGAGGCGGTCACGCCGCACTCGAGCGATTTCTCCCAGGCCGGCTTGCCGTCGGCGGCGTTTATGCAATACAGGTTTCCGGCGCTGAAAACAAGGAGCACGCGCCGGCCGTCGCCGACGGGACTGGCGATGTCGCCGACCGCGTCGTTGCTCTTCCACAGGACGTTCGACCGGGTCACGTTCCCCGAGCCGCCGGGGCGGATCGCGAGCGTGCGGTCGGTGGTGACGAAAATGCGCTCGCCGTCGAAGCCGGGCGAGGGGACGACGTCGCCGCCGAGCGCCTTGACGCGCCACAGTTCCTTGCCGCCGGCCGGGTCATATGAAATCACCCACGGGTCGGCGCACGTGACGAGCTCGGAGCGGGCCGGGGTTTTGATCAGCGCGGGAGTCGCCCATGAGCTGCCGACGTCGCGCGCCGTCGACCAGCGCTCATTACCGGTGGCGGCGTCGATGCCGATGAGCCGCGATTTTTTGTCGCGCGCCGAGCCCTGGTCGAGCTGCACGATGAGCGTGCCCTCGTGGAGGATGAGCGAGCTGGCGTGGCCGTACTGGTTGTCGGGGATGCCGAACTGCTTCGTCCACGCCTGGTTGCCCTCGAAATCGAACGCGGCCAGGATGCCGGTCGGGAAGAGTGCGTAGAAGCGCTTGCCGTCGGTGGCGCCGGTCGAGGCCGCGAAGCCGGCGTCCTCGCTCGGGGCGATCTCGGCCGGCGGGCTGATCGACTTATCCCAGAGCAGGCGGCCGTCGGCGCGGTCGAAACACATCACGTGGTGGGCGGCCTTGTCGCCGCCGGTCAGGAAGACGCGGTCGCCCCACACGACCGGCGAGCTTTTGCCGGGGGCGGGGATCGGGGACTTCCAGCCGATGTTGAGGTTCGAAGCGAGGCTCCACGTCGTCGGGTAGTCGGCCGCGGCCGCGATGCCGAGGTTGGACGGGCCGCGGAAATTCGGCCAGTTCTGCTTGTAGGGCGAAGGCTTGCCTTTGCCGATGACGGCGAGGCCGGCGAACAGGATCAACGCCGCGCCGGCGACCGCGAGCGCCTCGTTGCGTTCGCGCGCGGCGAACTGGGCGTCGGTCAGGCGCGCGCGCCTGCGCGGCTGCGTGTTCAGCCTCACGAACCAGCGGCCGCTCAGCACGAACGCGATCACGGCGGCCGCGATCATGTAGCCGCCGACCGCATCCTGCCGCCGCGCGCGGAAGTAATCCTGGCGCAGCTTCCGGTCGAGCTGCCGGATCGATTCGACGGTTTTCGGATCGGGCTTTGCGGCAAGCTGCTCTTTCTGTTTCTTGATTTCCTTGTTCACCAGCACGCCGGACTGGACTTCATGCCGATGCATGACGACCAGCCGGCCGGCGACCGCGAGCGCGAACGCGGCGGCGACGATCATCATCAGGAGGGCGGTCTTCCGCGTCGGGCTCATGAGGGCGCCCCCGCGCGCTTGACGCGCTTGCGCTCGACCGGGCACCTGGTCCAGCACCGGCCGCACGTCGTGCACAGGATCGGGTCGACTTCGTAATGATGCGGGGCGCGCCGCGAGAGAACCGCCGCGATCTGAAGCGCGACGACCAGCCCGCACCAGGCGCCGAAAATCGTCGTGCCGGCCGTGAACCGGTTCGTGATTTCGGCGGCCTGGATCTGGACGATCCGGTTGCCATTGCCGTTGCGCCGGGCGATCGCGACGACGTTGTTGATGCGCGCCAGCTCGGGGCCGGAGCCGTGGCCGACCCACGCGCCCAGGAGCGGCCAGAGGAAAAGCCCGGCGATGAGGACGGCGCGGCGGATCATGGGCGGGCCTTCCTTTCCTCGCGGCGGCCCTCGCGGATCGCGCCCAGCGGGCACTCGTCGCTGCAATGGGCGCAGGCCACGCACTGGTCCGAGGCGATCTCGACCTTCTTCAGCGTGAAGCGCGAGAAGATCCCCAGCAGCGCCCCATACGGGCACAGGAACCGGCAATACGGCCGCGCGACGAACAGCGAGCCGACGAGGAACGCGCCGGCCAGAACCCAGCCGCCGAACTCCGCCGACATCCTGAAGAACGAAACGAACGGGTCGTAGCGGCAGACGAGGTAGGAGGTCCCGGTCGCCGCGAACAGCACGACGAGGCCGAGGTAGAAATAACGGAGCATGCCGAGGCCGGCGGCGAGCCAGTCGGGGATCCGAATCGGTTTAACGAGCAGGAGTTCCTGCAGCGCGCCGTGCGGGCAGACGCCGCCGCAGAAGACGCGGCCCACGATGAGCGCGAACAGGATCGGGACGGCGAAGAAAATCAGCGCGGCGATCGGCACGATGCAGGAGGGGTCGAACACGCCCTGCGCGACGTTCTGGATCGATCCGATCGGGCAGATGCACCCCTTGCGGTAGAAGCCGAAATAGGCAAGCGAGAAAACCGAAAGCCACACGAGCGCGCGGCGGCTGCGCCAGCGGTAGACGATCAGCGAGGCCGCCACGAGCGCGGCGACGAGCATGCCGGCGTCGAGCCAGATGAGCCAGTCGGCGCGCGGCGCGCCCTGCACCGACTGGGGGGTGACGTAGCCGGGGCCCAAGTCGGGCGGCGGGAACCGCTCGGCCGCAACCGCCCCGCCGATCAAAACGCACGCCAGTAAAAATGCCTTCAGTAGTTTCAACTTTGCGGCCTTTGGCGGGGGATGTAGGGGGTGTCGGCCGGGACGCGCGAGATGGCGTGGCGCGGGCAGGCCGTCGCGATCGAGCACTGGTTGCAGTCAACGCATTTTTCCTGGCTGATCTGCAGGTGGAGCGAGCCGTTGCCGTACTGCGCGCAATCGGAAACGCAGCGGCCGCACGCGATGCACTTGCCCTTGTCGATCGTGTATTCGAAATACGGCTCCTCGACGTAGCGGCGGACGATGGCGTTGGTCGGGCAGATCTGGTTCTCGGCGCCCTCGTTGAGCTCGGAGGGCTGGCTGCCGAAGAAGCCCGAGCACAGGTCGCAGTAGCCGCACATCGAGAAGGCGTTGACGCAGCGGACGGCCGATTGTTCGAGGACGCAATGGGTCGCGCAGCGGCCGCAGGCGATGCACTTGGCCGGGTCGATCTGCCAGACCATGTTGCCGGAGGCCTTGACGTTGCGCGCGGCGAGGCCGCCGACGCCGCCGCCCAGCGCCAGGAGCAAAAGCCCGCGCCCGCACTGGGTGAGGAATTCCTCGCGCGTCATTTTCTTTTCGTCAGCCATGGGTTGTCTCCGGTGAAGCCCGCGCTTACGCTTGGGCTACTGCATTACAAGTTGTCTCCGAGAGCCCGCGCTTACGCTTGGGCTACTGCATCACAAGTTGTCTCCGAGAGCCCGCGCTTGCGCCTGGGCTACTGCATCAAATGATCTCTCCGCGGGTGATCTTGTTCTGGTCATCGTTCATGGATGGTTCCGATTTTCGATTACGATTACGCTTACGCGCACGAATTTTTGGGCTCTAATCTCCTTCAAGAGAATAACATTTCATCTCGGTCATATCGCGCAGGATCAGGCGGGCGTCGGCGAGGGCCATCGGGGCCCAGGGCTCGACGCCGTCGAGGACTTTCGCGTTCGCAAGCTCCTTGTAACCATCGTTGCCGATTTCGCCCAAGTGGAGCGTGCCGGTGTGGTCGTCGAGCGCGAGCGCGAGCCCGTCGGCGGTCAGCAGCATCGGCCCGAGGCCGACCTCGAGCGCGTCGCTCGCCCAAGCCACCTTGCCGCCCGGGTCGAGGCGCTTGAGCCGGCCCGAGGCCGAGGGCGAACACGTCGCATATAATTTGTCGTCATAATAAATCGGCGTGTGCTGATCGGAGCTGAACTCGGAGGCCCTCAGCCTGAAGAGTTCCTCGGTTTTGAACGCGTCACCGTCCTTGACGAGGCGGATCATCAGGCTGCCGGCGTTGTAGCCGCCGGTGAAGAACACCCTGTCGCCGCCCACCGGGACCGGGGCCGGGATCGTCGCCATCTTGATGATCCAGGGGTGCGTCCACAAGACGCGGCCGGTATTTGCGTCGACGCCGACGGCGCCCTTGTTCGCGCAGTAGAGGTATTGCTTCACGCCGCCGAGCGTGGCCGGGGCGATCGAGGAATGCGTCATCCCCATGTCGTCGTGGCCGGGGGCGCGCCAGAGTTCGTTGCCGGTCGCGAGGTCGATGGCGAGCATCAGCGGCTTGCCGGCCGGCGCCAGGATCACGCGGTCGCCGTCGATGAGCGGGCACTGGCCGGCGTACCACTGCGGCTCGACCGCGGCGTATTCGGCCTTGAGGTCCTTCTTCCAGACGACGCGGCCGGTCAGCGCGTCGCAGCAATAGACCAGGCAGCGCGGGCTGAACGTCACGACGAAGCGGTCGTTGACGGCCGGCACGGTGCGCGTCATGCCGTGGTTGCGCTTGATCGTCAGCGGGTAGGCGGTGCGCCAGATTTCGCGGCCGTCATTCAGCGACAGGCAGCGGATGAGCTCCTGCGCCTTGTCGCGGTCGTAGTCGAGTAAATAAACTTTGCCCTTGTGGATCGCGGCGCCGGCGAAGCCCTCGCCGACCGGCAGGCGCCACAACAGCTTCGGGCCGGCGGCCGGCCACGAGCGCGCGAGCGGCCTGGTGGTCTCGGCGATGTTGTCGCGATTGGGGCCCCGGAACTGCGGCCATGAGCCGGCGAGCGCGGCGGCGACGCCGGCGCCCGCGGTGGTGACGGCCTCGGCGGGGGCGGCGATTTTGGCCGCGGCGCGGTCCCACTTGATCGGCTCGCGTTTGGGCTCCTGTTTCGGCGCGTCGAGCGCGGCCCAGAAAACAAACGCGGCGGCGCACACGATCGCGGCGAACCAGGGGAGGCTTTGGATGAAAATGGACGGGCGATTCGGCTCAGGCATGGACGCATCCAACCCGCCGCTCGCGGCGGAACAGGCTAATTCAAAATTATCAGAGGGTTTAGTCCTCTTTCAAGACCTTGATCGCCGGCGAGCGGAGGACGGCCGCCGTCCCGGCCACGACGGCTCCGGCGCCGATCGCCGCCACCGCGCAAAGCATGACGATCAAATCGAGCCATGGCAGCGGCGCCGAGCGGGCGATCGACGCCGGCAGCACGGCCACCAGCGCCGCGGCCGCGCCGATGGCCATGCCAATCAGGATCAGGACGATGTTTTCCGAACTGGTGAGCCACACCAGTTGCCCGAAACGGAATCCGACGGCGCGCAGCAGGGCGAATTCGCGGCGGCGCTCGACGAGGTTGCGCAGCAGCGCCAGCGCCATGCCGACCGTGCCGAGCAGGAGCCCCAGGCCGCCGAGCGCCATGAAGATCGACAGGTAGGTGTTTTCAACCGCCAGGAGGGCGGCGAGCCGGTCGCGCGTGGCGACGGCGCCCAGGCCGAAGTCCTGGTAGAACGATTCGATCCGCGCGGCGAGCGGTCGGGGGTCGCCCGGCGTTTCGATCGCGAACAGCCGCCAGCCGGCCTCGCGCGGGAAGAGGCGCACGAAGTTGCGCTCGGAAACGATCAGCTCGCTCTGGAAGATGCTGCCTCGAAGGAGCGCGACGAACCGGAAGCGTGTGCCGTCGACCACAACGTCGCGGCCGAGACCGGAGTGCAGCAGCCACATGACCGTGTTGGCGTCGCCGATGGCCGGGATCGCGCCGTCGGGGAAGGCCTCGGAAACGTCGCCCGCCCGGGTGGCTTCGGATTCGGGACCCAGCAACAACCACGGGTTCGCTTTCGTCCGATCGTCGCGGGCGAGCGTTTGCGAGAACGCGAAGCCGCCGCGCCGGATGAAGTCGTCGCTCACGCCGGCGACGCGCGGCCGGGCGGATTGATAGAGGTTCAGGCAGCTCGGATCGTCGCCCGCCTCGAGCCGGATCGGCCAGGCGCGGGCGCCGCCGGGGAGCTGCGGGTCGAGCGGGTGATAGATGGGGAGCGCGGACTCGGCCAGGAGCGCGAAGCCGCCCGCGCCGGAGCGCTTGTCGCTTGTCGCGGGCGGCGCCTGCCGCTGCGCGCCGACGGCGACGATGATGAACGTCGCGCAGGCCATCAGGCCGACGACGAGCATGCTGCGGCCGGGGCGGCGCCGCGCGGCGGCGAGGCCGAGCCGCGCGATCGAGAGCCGCTCGGGCCTTGCCGGCCGCGGGTTTCCGCGAAGCCACGCGCGGCACAGGGTCAGCGCCGCGACGAGGAGCCCCGCGCCCGCGCCGAAGAACATGCCGGCCTGTTCTTCGGCCGGGCGGCTCGGCGCGATTGAGGCCAGTGAAATTCCAACAATCAAGAAGCAGATGCTTATGGCGATTGTCATGCGGCCGCGCGAGTGGCCGCACGCTTCGTCCGCCGCCCTGCCCGCAAGCAGTCCTCGCGCGCCTTGTTTCGCGAGGCCGCGCGCGGCAATCACAATCGAGATCATGGCGATCGTCAACCCGCCGACGAGGCCGCCGGCCAGGCTCGCCGCGTCGACATGCAATCGCAGAAACGGCGCGCCGACGGCGCCGATCCACCACGTGCGCAGGCCGTGGATGAGCAGCGCGGCGTAACCTGTTCCGAGAAGCAAGCCGATCACGCCGCCGGCCGCCGCGATGATGCCTCCCTCGGCGAGCATCAGGTTGCGGATGAGCGGCGCGCGCAGGCCGATCGCGCTCAGGATGCCGAACTCCCGCGCGCGCGCCTGGACGCCGAGCTGGAAGAGCGCGTGGATGAGCATCGCCGAGGCCATGAGGAGGAAAAAGCTGAACCCGACGAACAGGCCGGCGAAATCGGACGCGCCCCGGCTCGCCTCGATCGCGCGGCGGCGGACCGGCTCCAGGCGCAGGCCTGCGCGGGCGGGATCGAGCCGCTCGCGCATGGCTTTTTGCAGCGCGGGCGCGGCGACGCCCTCGACGCGGATCGACGTCGCGTCGCCGTACGGGTTCGCCCACAGCCGCCGACCCGTGGCGAGCGAGACGAACGCCTTGGGCGCGGCGCGGTACTTGTCCCAATAGGCCTCGTCCTTCGGGCGGATGCGTTTCATGTCCAGAGGGAAAGGGGGATTCCACGAGCCGATCGTCTCGGCGTCGGCGATGCCGGGGAAGTCGGGGGCGAGGCCGCTCGCGACGAGGGGGCTCGTCATCGGGACGATTCGCGCGACGGTGAGCGTGGCGGTCGTTTCGACGAAGCGGCCGGCCGTCGGCAGGAAATAGGTCATGCGCAGGCGGTCGCCGACGCGCGCGGCCAGGTCGTCGGCCGTCCAGGCGTTGAGCGCGATCTCGCCGGGGCCGAGGTCCAGGTCGTCGAGCGCGGCGACGGTCGAATACGGCGTCATCCGGCCGCCGGCGATCATGGCGTTGGCGAGGTAGGTCAGCGTCGGCCGGCAGCGGGCGTGCAGGGAGGCGGCGGCCTGCGTCGCGAGGTCAATGGTGTATCGGGGGAGGAAAATCTGCGCCGACTCGACGGAGACAAACGCGTGGCCCGGCGTCGCCGGGGTGTTTTGGGCGGCGACCTTGATGCCGACGTCGTCGAGGTCGGCGGCGCGATCGATTTTCGCCTGGGCGTCCGTGTTCGCGGCGGCGAGGATCGCGTTGGCGCGGCCGGGCTGCTCGAGCCGGCGGCCGAGGCGGCCGAGCGGGACGAAGACGTTGAGCGGATCGGCCTGCGCTGGGGTGAGCGAGAAATTGCCTTTGCCGGGCACGATCTTTTTGACGGTCAGCCGCAGCGTCGCGACCGTTTCCTCGCGCTCGCCGATGAACGTCTCGCGCGGGACGGCGCTCGGCTTCTGGGCGCGGAGGAGGATCTCATCGCCGACGCGCGCCCGCAGCCGGCTCGCGAGGGCCTCGTTGATTACGGCGTCGTCCTCGCCGATGCCGCCCCACGCGTCGGCGGCTCCCATCAGTTCCCAGAACCGGGCATCGACGCCGAGAGCCTGGACGTGGGCGGCGGTTGCGCCGCTTTCGGCATGCGAGGCCGAGGCCGGCGTCATGATCGCCGGGGCCGACCGCGGGACCGCGCCCGCGAGCGCGGCCTTGAAGTAATCGGCCGCGACGAGCGCCTCGTCGACGTTGCCGAGCCGCTCGAGGGCGTGCTCGCGCAGGCTGCCCTTGACCGACGAGCCCACGAGGAGCGAGCCGGCGAGGACCGCCACGCCGACCGCGGCGGCCAGCATGAGCGCCAGGTGCGCGCGCCGGTAGTGGCGCAGGCCGGCGGCGACGAGGCGCGACGCGTTCATAGGTCGTATAGGTCGTATACGTCCTATAGGTCCCATTAGCCAAGCCGTCCGTCGATCAAATGCGATATGCGATTGAATCTTCTGGCGAACGCTTCGTTATGCGTAACCACGATGAGAGCGATCTCCTCGGCGCGCTGGAGGTTGACGAAGAGCTCGCCGATGCGGTCGCCGGTGGCGGCGTCGAGGTTGCCGGTCGGCTCGTCGCACAGGAGGATGCGCGGGCGGTTGATCATGGCGCGGGCGATGGCGACGCGCTGGCGCTCGCCGCCGGAGAGCTCGGCGGGGCGGCTGTCGAGCCGGCCGCCGAGGCCGACGCGCTCGAGGAGTTCGGCGGCGCGGCCGGCGGCGGCTCGCTTGTCGCCGTCGCCCGCCAGCGTCGGGATGAGGACGTTCTCGATGGCCGTGCATTGCGGCAGGAGCGCGTGGTCCTGAAACACGAAGCCGATCGTGCGGTTGCGGAACGCGGCCGCGTCTTTTTCGTTCAACGCGAACGGGTCGACGCCGCCGACGCTCACGCGGCCGGCGGTCGGCGGCTCGAGCGCGCCGATGATATGGAGGAGCGTGCTTTTGCCCGAGCCGGACGGGCCCATGATCGCGGCCGACTCGCCGCGGGCGACGGCGAGGGAAAGGCCGTCGAGCACGACGACCGGCCCCGCCGCCCCGGCGAACTCCTTGCGCAGGTCTTTAATGTTTACAAAATCCGACATGGTCGCCCCCGTCACTTTTCAATGATGCCGACGATCTGATAGCCGTCGCTCACCATGCGCTTCAGGACCTTGTTGGCCATCCTGGCGTCGTCGATGCCGCGATGGGGCTTGCCTTCCCATTCGATGCCGAGCTGGTCCGTGGCCGCGCCGAGGTAGCCCTCGGTCTGCTTGTAGAAGGCCAGGTATTCCTGCTTGATGTTGAGGTGCCAGGCGTGGAACGGGAACTCGGCCTTGTGGCGCTTGCAGTCGCGCTTGAGCTGGCGGAAGTCGTAGTAGCCCCAGCTCGCAAACAGCGTCTTGTCCTTGAAATCGGGGCCGAGCCCGGCCGCGAGCGCGGCATTGAACCTGTTCAGCACGGCGGGGAACGCGGCGGCCGCGTCGACGTCGCGCTGGGTGATGCCGGTCAGCTTCGTGCAGAACGGCGTGAGCGCCGGGTTCTTGACCGGCCTGACGAACGACTGGAATTCGAATTCGGGCACTGGGGCGCCCAGTTCGTAGAACACGCAGCCGAACTCGATGATCTCGTTGTCCCACTTGTTGTTGTTCTCGTCGCACGTCGCCTCGAAGTCGATGATGCACAGGTTCATTTGTCGCGGCCTCCATGACCATCATGGCACAAACGTCAAATCGCATCAAAATCGCATTTGATTGCGCGGTTATTATTGTTAATGTGTTTGACGAGGCACGACATGTTCGGACGCAAGGCCTACAACCGCTGTCCCGTCGACCACGAGCCGCTCGTGCTGTGCGAGCTCGAGGGGATCGAGGTCGATTACTGCCCGCGCTGCGGGGGGATCTGGCTCGACCGCGGCGAGCTCGACCTGATCGCCACGCGCGCGGGCGCCGAGCCGTACGAGCCCGAAATCGTCGCGGCGAGCTGCGAGAAATCCTCCCGGCGCTGCCCGCGCTGCACCCAAACCATGCAGACGCTGGCCAAGTCCAATATCCAGATCGAGCGCTGCCGGCGCGGCCATGGCTACTGGCTCGACCGCGGCGAGCTCGAAAAGCTGGTCCGCAAGGACGGCCCATCGTTCCTTGCCGACATGTTTCGGTTCGATATCGAATCCAGAAAATAGAAAGCGAGGGTTGCAAAATGACCGGCGCCGCCATTGTTCTGATCGTGATCGTCGCCCTGTTCGCGATCGTGATCCTGTGGGTGATCGGGATTTACAACGGGCTCGTGCGGCTGCGCAACATCTTCCGCGAGGCGTGGGCGCAGATCGACGTCCAGCTCAAGCGCCGCCACGACCTGATCCCGAACCTCGTCGAAACCGTCAAGGGCTATGCCGGCCACGAGCGGCAGACGCTCGAGGCGGTGATCCAGGCGCGTTCGGCCGCCGTCAGCGCCAAGGGCGTCGAGCAGCAGGCCCAGGCCGAGGCGGGACTGTCCGGCGCGCTCGGCAAGCTCATGCTCCTCGTCGAGCAATACCCGAACCTCAAGGCCAACGAAAACTTCCTGGCGCTCCAGGAGGAGCTGACCGCGACCGAAAACCGCATCGGCTTCGCGCGCCAGCACTACAACGACTCCGTCATGCAGTACAACACGAGCACGCAGAGCTTCCCCAACAACATCATCGCGGGGATGTTCAACTTCGCCGAGCAGCCGTTCTTCCAGATCGAGGACGCCGCCGAACGCCAGGCGCCGCAGGTGAAGTTTTAAACGACCTTGTCGCAAAGGTGCAGAGATGAGCCGAGACGCAGAGAAATCATGAGTTTTTGACAATATCATGATCTTCTCTGCGTTCTTCGCCTTTCTCTGCCTCTCTGCGACAAAAATCCGGAAGATGTTTTATGTGGGAAGCCATTGAAAGCAATCGCCGGCGGTCGTTCGTGCTCATCGTGCTGATGGGCGCGCTGCTCGTCATGCTCGGGTTTTCGATCGGCGCGTACATCGATCTGCGGCAGGGCGGGCCGATCGGGGCGCTCGCCGCGGTCGGGGTGTGGCTGGTGATGTGGATCGTGGCGGTCGCGAGCGGCGACTCGATCCTGCTGAGCCAGGCCGGGGCCGAGCCGGTCTCGCACGAGCAGGCACCGCAGCTTTTCAACGTCGTCGAGGAAATGAAGATCGCCGCGGGCCTGCCCGCCATGCCCGAGGTCTACGTCATCGACAGCCCCGAGCCCAACGCGTTCGCCGTCGGGCGCACCCCGGAAAAGAGCGCGGTGGCGGTGACTTCCGGGCTCATCAAGCGGCTCCACCGCGACGAGCTGCAGGGGGTGATCGGACACGAGATCGGCCACATCCTCAACCGCGACACGCGGTTCATGACGCAGGCCGCCGTGATGCTCGGCGCGATCGTCATGATCAGCGACATCTTCCTGCGCGTCATGCGCGACGGGGGCGGCCGGCGCAGCAGCCGCGGGCGCGGCCAGGGCCAACAGATCTTCGTGATCATCGCCATCGTGCTGGCGATCCTGGCGCCGATCGCGGCGCGGATGCTTTGGTTCGCGTGCTCGCGGCGGCGCGAATACCTCGCCGACGCCACCTCGGCGCGGCTGACCCGGTTCCCGGAGGGGCTCGCCTCGGCGCTCGAAAAGATCTCGGGCCACGCCCTGCGCGGCTCGAGCCTCGGCGAAAACCGCGCGCTCGCGCCGCTCTACATCGTCAGCCCGCTTCACCTCTCGAGCCTGTTCAGCACGCACCCGCCGATCGAGGATCGGATCCAAATCCTGCGCTCGCTGGGGGGCAACGCCGGCCTGGCGGCGTATCAGGCGGCCTACGAGGGCGTCCACAAACGCGGCGTGATCGGCTCGCAGACGCTGCGGCAGGCCGAAACGGTCGCGGTGCGGCCGCCCAACGAGGATGAAGTTCAGAAGCTCGAGCGCGTGCGCGAGACGCTCGGCATTCTGGACCACGCCGCGGGGCTCGCGCCGATCGCCTGCGCGTGCGGGCTCAACCTGAAGATCCGCGCCAACGACCCGAGGGCCTCCATCACCTGCCCGCGCTGCGGGACGAAGCACACGATTCTATAAACACGAAACCATTTCATGCAGACGGTTATTTTCTCACGCAGAGATCGCAGAGAAACAGCGGGCGCAGAGAAAATAAGGTGATCCCGGAACCGCGTCAGCGGTTCGACAATTACGCGCGGCGTTTTTGTCGAACCGGTAAACCGGTTCGTTTTGGTGCGACTGCTTTCCGTGGGTTGAATCGCAACAGCGGCGATTCAACCCACGGCTTTGAACGTCGAACCGCTGACGCGGTTCTTATTTCGTGAAATTTCGTGGTTTTTTCGAGATTTTCGTGAGTGGTATTTTATTTCTGCAACTCGGCGACGACGGTTTGGACGTCCTCGAGGCTCATCAGCGGGTGGAGCGGCAGGGTCAGGACGCGGTCGCAGAACGCATTGGAATTGGCCAGGGCGGCGCGGTCGCAGGGCGTCGTTTCGAACGCGGTGAAACCGGGGATGAACGGGTAGTGGATGCTCGTCTGGATCCCGGCGTTTTTGAGCCGGTCCATCGCCTCGCCGCGTGTTTGCCCGTCGGGCGCGACGGCGGTCATGAGGTGATGCGCGGCCTCGTCGGCGTCGATCCCGAGCCGGGGGAAAATCCAGCCGCGGGCGACGAGCGCGGTTTCGTTCAATGCGCGGTGGTACTGGCGCGCCAGCTCGCGGCGGCGCGCGTTGTTGCGGCCGAGCTTCTTGAGCTGCTCGCGGCCGAGCGCCGAGCGGATCTCATCGATGCGGCAGTTGAGGCCGTGCCGGGCGACGTCGTAGGTCGAGGCGTGGCCGCGGTGGCGGTCCCACGTCAGCGTCGTCATCCCGTGCGAGCGGAGGCTCCGCAGCGCGGCGGCGAGGTCGTCGCGGTCGGTCGCGATCATCCCGCCCTCGCCGACGGCCAGGTTTTTGTTCGAGAAAAACGAAAAGGCGGCGGCGTCGCCCCATGCCCCCATCTTGCGGCCGTGGCCCGAGCCGCCGACGCCGTGGCAGGCGTCCTCGATGAGGGCCACGCCGCGATCTTTGCAAATCTCGGAAAGCTCGTTCATCCGGCACGGCGCGCCGCCGTAGTGCATGACGACGACGGCGCGCGTGCGCGGGGTGATGCATGCCGCGGCCGCCGCCGGGTCGATCGTCGGCTCCTCGAGCGAGCAGATGTCCGCGAACACGGGGCGGGCGCCGGCGCGGACGGCCATGTTCGCCGCGGCCACGAAATTGACCGCCGGCTGGACGATCTCGTCGCCCGCGCCGATCCCGAGCGCCAGGTACGAAAGCAGGAGCGCGTCGGTGCCGTTGCTGACGGCGATGGCGTGGCGGACGCCGATCTCGGCGGCGAATTCCTCCTCGAACGCCAGCGCGACGGCGCCCATCGTGAGCCACTTGGAGCGCAGGACGGCCAGCGCCGCCTCTTCCTCCTCGCGGCCGTAATCGAGGTCGGACAGGGCGATCTTCCAGGCGCTCATTTCAGGAAATCCCCCTCGCGCTCCTCGTAGAGCTCCTGGGCGCGCGCGTAGTCCTCGGGCCGCCCGATGTCGAGCCAGATGCCGTCGAACGGGTACGTCGCGACCGGCCGCTTGAGGCGCAGCATCTCGAGGACCAGCGCCGGGAAATCGAAGTAGCGGCCCGGCGGGATCAGCTCGAGGACGCTCGGCTCGTAGACGTAGACGCCCATCGAGACGCGGTATTCCTTCTCGGGCTTTTCGATGTAGTCGACGAGCCGGCCGGCGTCGTCCAGCTCGAGGACGCCGAAGTCGATCTGGACGCGGTTGGTGTGGGTGGCGATCGTGAGCTCGGCGCCGTGGGCCTTGTGGTAGCCGATGAGGTCGTTGAAATCGAGGTTGGTCAGCAGGTCGCCGTTCATGACGAGGAACGTGTCGGTCAGGCCCGGGACGAGCCGCAGCGAGCCGGCCGTGCCGGTCGGCTCCGCCTCGACGACGCAGTTGATGTTCATCGGCGCCATCGCGGTGTTGATGTGCTGGTTGATGAACGCGCGGATGAGCTCGGAGAGATGGCCGAGCGTGAGGGTCACTTCCTCGATGCCGCTGCGGTGGAGCTGGCCGAGCAGGATCTCGAGGATCGGCTTGTCGCCGACCGGGACCAGCGGCTTGGGGAACGTGACGGTGAACGGCATGAGCCGCGTTCCCTTGCCGCCCGCCAGGATGACAGTGTGTGGTGGTTTCATATCGTGCTCGTCATCGTGCGCATCATCGTGCTCGTGCTCGTCATCGTAATCGAAAATCGAACTTGCGAACTCAAACCGTATACCCGCCGATTCTGTATTCGTCCGCCGCGCCGCGGATGTATTCCGCCGTGCGCCGGAGCCCGTCCTCGAAGCTCACGCGCGGCTCCCAGCCGAGCAGTTTGCGCGCTTTTTCCGCATTGCACAGGAGCAGGCCGACCTCGCTCTTGTCGGGCCGGACGCGCCCGGCTTCGGTCACGATTTTTGCGTTCGACCCGGCCGCCGCGAGGCACGCATGGGCGATCTCGCCGATCGAGCGCGCCGCGCCCGAGCCGAAATGGATCGTCTCGCCGTCGATGCCGACGGCCGTCGCCGCCAGCACGAACGCCCGCGCCGAGTCCTCGACGAACGTCATGTCGCGTTTCGGGTCGAGGCTTCCCAGCCGGATTTCTTCACTGCCCGCGAGCGCCTGCGCCAGGACCGTGGGGATGACCGCGCGCTGGCTCTGGCGCGGGCCGAACGTGTTGAATGGCCGCAGCGTCACGACCGGCACGTCGAACGAGCGCCAGTAGCTTTCGGCCAGCTTGTCGGCGCCGATCTTCGAGGCCGAGTAGGGGGACTGGGCCTGAAGCGGGTGCTGCTCGTCGATCGGGGTGTATTGGGCGGTGCCGTAGACCTCGCTCGTCGAGGTGACGATGATGCGGCGCGCGCCGCAGCGGAGCGCGGCCTCGAGCAGGTGGAGCGTCCCGGAGACGTTCACGGCTTGGTAGGACGCCGGCGCGGCGTAGGAGTACGGGATGCCGATGAGGGCCGCCATGTGCACGATCACATCGATGCCTTCGGCAATCTGAAGCATCTGGTAGGGATCGGTGACGTCGCCGGGGGCGATCTCCAGGCGGCCCTGGGACTCGGCCTCGAGGGCGATGGCGGAGCGGTCGAGGTGGCCGCGCAGGCCGCGCGAGTTGTAATGGACGAGCGCGCGGACGCGGCAGCCTTCGTTCAAGAACGCCTCGACGACATGGCTGCCGATGAAACCACCGGCCCCGGTGATCAGCACGCGATCCATAATCGGCCCTCCTTGGGCCTATCCTGTGCGATTCAACGGGGCTCGTCAACATGCGAATGCAAAAACAGATTTGCGGCCGGCGATCCCGTTGCCGCATGGGCAACGCTGCTCATCCGGCCAATCGCACCCCCTTCTCCGATTCTTTGTCTGTCCGGATTTTTGTGGTTCAATAATATCAAACCAATCAGATATGCTGGATGAAGGGGCGTATCATGTGTGCGATGATATCGGACAAACCCAAATCGCGTTTTTCTGAGATCCGTCTTGTCGTTTACGACATGGACGGAACGCTGATCGACGCCTTCGTCGACATCCACGACGGCATCAATACGGTGCTGAAGCGGTTCGGGTTGCCGCCGCGCACGATGGACGACGTCCGGCGCGGCGTGGGCGACGGCGCGCGGATGCTGATCGCGCGGATGCTCCCGCCCGAGGCCCAGGGGCTGCTCGACGAGGCCTACCACGCCTACCGCGCCTATTACGCCGCCCACCCGATCGTGCGCGCCGGGCTTTACCCGGGCGTGGCCGCCACGCTCGACCGGCTGCGCCTCCGCGGCGTCCACCAGGCGATCCTGACCAACAAGCCCGACGAGGTCGCCCGCCCGATCTGCGACAAGCTCGGCCTGACCGGCGTCGTGGACGGCATCTGGGGGGAGGTCGACGGCGTCCCGTCCAAGCCCGATCCCGAGGCGCTCCTGGCGATCGTGCGCCATTTCGGGCTCGAGCCCGCCCAGTGCGCGATGGTCGGCGACGGCCACCCCGACTGCATGGTGGCCCGCGCCGCCGGCGCGCGGTTTTTCGGCGTGACGTGGGGGCAGATGTCGCGCGACGACCTCGTCCTGCACCGGCCCGACGCCATGCTCGAGAGCTTCGAGCAGCTGAATTCCTTGATTTAACGACCGGTTATCTCCCCGTCCCCCGGTTCATCATGGCGGCCTTGATCTCGTCACAAGACCTGTCCGTGATAAGCACACAGGTACCCTACATGAAGTCTTCGCCGCCGGCCTTGCTGCGTTGCGGCGTGTTGTTGGCAACGGGGTCGAGATCGTCGATGCGTCGAAAGCGGTCGTCAGGGGCGGAATGATTTCAATTCGAGATCGGGGATGACACGGTAGTGCCTTATGTTGGCAGTGCATAGCTGGCTCTGGATCTCAATTGCCGTGGCTGCGATCAGGGCATCGGCCAAACCGAGCGAATTGCCGATCGAGTGTTGTTCCATGTAAATGCGGGCGCGGAATCCAATTTCCTCGGACAAGGGAAGAACCTGAAATGCGGTCATAAACCTCCGGATGGCGGCCAGTTCCCGTTTATTGCGGGCGCCCTGAATGAGCTCCATGTGAGAGACGATCGAAGCGTGGCGCTGCGGGTCGGCATCGATCACGGCAGCGGCCTTTTCATTGCCGCGCAAAGTCCAGACCAGAATGTCGGTGTCATAGATCATGGATTCGGCCCCGGCGCAATTTGCGGACATATTCGGCAGGATTGGCCATATCGGCGCGTTCCTTCCACATGCCGAAGGCGGGCTGGCGCTTAATCGACACGGCCGGCCGAGCCGATTTTTTCGGGATGATCAAGGCAATCTCGCAGCCCCGCCTGGATAAAGTGACGGTTTCGTCGCGCTCGATGGCCTCGATGATTTTCCTGGGGTTGCGTCGCAGGTCCAACATGCTGGCTTTCATGGCAACAACTCCTTGTGCACACTACAAGTGTGCACTACGTGCCGGATCGAAATCAATCAAAAAGGGATGGCCTGGGCCGCGGAAACCGGGCATTTCGATTTTCTTGACACCGCGTGATCTATTTGGCTATATTGCCAAGCAGTTGGGGTGGGGCATGAACGCACGCAAACAGAGCCAGTTCGAGGAGCGGGCGCGGATCATCAAGGCGATGGCGCACCCGTCGCGGCTGTTCATCGTCGACGAGCTGGCGCGCGGCGAGCGCTGCGTGTGCGAGATCACGGCGCTCGTGGGCGCGGACATCTCGACGGTTTCCAAGCATCTGAGCATCCTCAAGAAGGCCGGGATCGTCGCCGACCGCAAGGAGGGGCTGATGGTGTATTACCGGCTGAAAACCCCGTGCATCATGCAGTTCTTCGGGTGCGTCGAGTCGGTGCAGAAGGCCAACGGCGGCGGCCGCAGGGCGGCGTGCTGCGCGAGGGGCGGCCGATAATGCTTGGCGTTTCGACCAACCAGCTGTCCGTCCGGCGGCGGCGCGCCGTCTCGATCGGCCTGGCGGCCGCGGCCCTGGTCGCGTGGTGGCTGCTCTACCGCAACCTGGCGCCGCTGGCGCGCTGGATCGCCTACGATGCGCTGCCGTTCAGGGCGGAGACGCACCTGGGCAGCGCCGTCGAGTTCTTCATTTTCGAAGTCCCCAAGGTCCTGATGCTGCTCGTCCTCGTCGTGTTCGGCGTCGGGGTGATCCGCTCGTTCTTCACGCCCGAGCGCACGCGCCAGATCCTGGCCGGCCGGCGCGAGTCGGCCGGCAACGTGCTGGCCGCGCTGCTCGGGATCGTGACGCCGTTCTGCTCGTGCTCGGCCGTGCCGCTGTTCATCGGGTTCGTGACGACGGGCGTCCCGCTCGGCGTGACGTTCTCGTTCCTGATCTCGGCGCCGATGGTCAACGAGATCGCGCTCGTGCTGCTGTTTGGGATGTTCGGGTGGAAAGTGGCCGCGCTCTACATGGGCACGGGGCTCGTCATCGCGATGGTCGCCGGGTGGGTGATCGGCCGGCTGCGGCTGGAGAGCTGGGTCGAGGACTGGGTCTACGCGATGAACATGGGCGCGGCCTCGAGCGACCGGCCCGAAATGACGTGGGCCGAGCGGATCGACTACGGCCGGCAGGCCGTGCGCGACATCGTCGGCAAGGTCTGGATCTACGTCGTCCTGGGGATCGCCATCGGCGCCGGGATCCACGGCTACGTGCCGCAGGATTTCATGGCGCGGATCATGGGCAAGGAGGCCGGGTGGTGGAGCGTGCCGCTGGCCGTGGCGATCGGCATCCCGATGTATTCGAACGCGGCCGGGATCATCCCGATCGTGCAGGCGCTCCTCGGCAAGGGGGCGGCGCTGGGGACGGTGCTGGCCTTCATGATGGCGGTCATCGCCCTGTCGCTGCCGGAGATGATCATCCTGCGCAAGGTTCTCAAGCCGAAGCTGATCGGGGTGTTCGTCGGCGTGGTGGGGATGGGGATCCTGATCGTCGGGTATTTGTTCAATTCGATTTTCTAACGAGGGCCGGGCCGGGGCGCCGGCCCCATGCTCAAAAACATGCGGAAGGGTGGACAGATGAAAGAGATCAAGGTGCTGGGTTCGGGGTGCGCCAAGTGCATGAAGCTCTATGAGGCGACCAACGAGGCGGCCAGCGGGCTCGGGATCGAATACAACCTGCAGAAGGTGACCGATCTTCAGCAGATCATGGGCTACGGCGTGATGATGACGCCGGCGCTGGTCGTCGACGGCCAGGTCAAGGTCGTCGGCCGCGTGCCGGGCGTGGACGAGATCAAAAAACTGTTGAATTGATGGCCGGGAGGACGCTTATGTCGACCCAGTCGGTCGGTTTCATCGGAGCCGGGAGAGTCGCCCGGATTCTTCTGGGCGGGTGGAAGCGTGCCGGGGCAATGCCGGCGCGCTGCGTCTTGTTCGATGCGAATCCGGAGGCATGCCGGCCGCTCGAACAGCTCGGGGCGGAGGTTGCCTCCGATCCCGCCCGGGCGGCCGCGCAGGACGTCGTCGTCCTCGCCGTGCATCCGCCCATGATCAAGGACGCGATCGCGTCCGTGGCCGCCAGCCTGAAGAGCGACGCGATCGTGGTTTCCCTCGCGCCCAAGTTCACGATCGCAAAGCTCTCGGAAATGCTCGGCGGGTTCAGCCGGATCGGCCGCGTGATTCCGAATGCGCCGTCGCTCGTCGGCCGCGGCTACAACCCCGTGGCTTTTTCGGAGAGCCTCGGCGGCGAGGACAGGGCGATCGTCTCGGGCCTGCTTGCCCCGCTCGGGGATTGCCCCGAAGTCGACGAGCGCCGCCTCGAGGCCTACGCGATCCTGTCGGCGATGGGGCCGACTTATTTCTGGCCGCAGCTCTACGCGCTCAAGTCGCTCGGCGAATCGTTCGGCCTGACCGGCGAGGCGGCCATGGACGCCCTCGACAAGATGCTGTGGGGCGCGGTCGCGACGATGAAACAATCCGGCCTGTCGCCGGAAGAGGTTCAGGACCTCGTTCCGGTGAAGCCGATGGCCGACGAAGTCGGGGCGATCTCCGCCGCGTACGGACAAAAATTGAATTCATTGATGGACAAAATCCGGCCCTGAAAGGGAATCCTCGCAATGAGCGAAAACGAACGTGCCAAATCCGCCGGGATCGGCGTCGGCGCCAAAATCGGGATCGTCGCGGCGCTGGCCGTTCTGGTGGCGCTGACGATCTATGCCAAGAGCCAGGGCGGCGCGCCCGAGGCAAAACCCGAGGCCGTCGAGACGGTCGCGGCGACGCCGGCGCCGGCCGAGACGCCGCGCGCGGTCCCCAAGCTCCTCGAGCTCGGCGGCGAGAAATGCATTCCGTGCAAGATGATGGCGCCGATCATCGACGAGTTGAGGGCGGAGAACAAGGGCAAGCTCGACGTGGTGTTCATCGACGTGCTGAAGAACCGCGAGGTCGGCAACGCCTACAACATCTCGACCATCCCGACGCAGATCTTCATCGCGGCCGACGGCAAGGAGCTGTTCCGCCACGAGGGGGTTTTCTCGAAGGACGAGATCCGCGCCAAGTGGGCGGAGTTCGGCGTGACGATCGCCGCCGATTCCCAGACGACGGGGACGGCCCAATGAGGGAACTCTTTACAGCCCTCACGCAGGCGGTCGACGGCTCGCCGGCGATCGCGCTCGCGGCCGCGTTCGCGTGGGGGATCCTGAGCGTCGTCCTGAGCCCTTGCCACCTGGCGAGCATCCCGCTCATCGTCGGTTTCATCGACAACCAGGGGCGGATCACGACGCGGCGCGCGTTCTGGATCTCGACGCTGTTCGCGCTCGGGATCCTCGTGACGATCGGCGTGATCGGCGTTATCACGGCGGCGGCCGGCCGGCTCATGGGCGACATCGGCAAGTGGGGCAATTACCTCGTCGCCGGCGTGCTGTTCGTCGTCGGCCTGCACCTGATGGGCGTCATCCCGATGCCGTGGTCGGGGCCGGGGCAGGTCGGGATGAAACGCAAGGGGCTTCTGGCCGCGCTGATCCTGGGGCTGGTGTTCGGGATCGCGCTCGGCCCGTGCACGTTCGCGTATATGGCGCCGATGCTCGCCGTCACGTTCAAGCTCGCCGCGACGAACATCATGTATGGCGTCGCGCTGCTGGTGATTTACGGCGTCGGCCACTGCTCGGTGATCGTCGCGGCGGGAACCTCGACGGAATTGGTCCAGCGTTACCTGAACTGGAACGAGCACTCCAAGGGGACGGCGGTGGTCAAAACGATATGCGGCCTGCTCGTGATCGTCGGCGGGCTGTGGCTGATTTACATCGCGGCGTGAATCATGCCAGCGTCATGGTTCGATTTTCATGATCAGGATGCCGCCGGCGCCCATGGCTGCATAAACGAATCCGTCTTTCGCGACAAAGCCGAGCGGATACTCGAGTCGCGTCTCGCGCGAATCGATCAGCCGGGGATTTGCCGGATTTTCGATCGAATACACATTGAACCCGTTCTCCCCGCCATATGTGGTTGAGTAATGGCCCGTCGAAAACAGGTATTTGTCAGCGACGAAGACTTTGCCGCATTCGCTGCCTTGCTCCCCGAATCTGAACCTGCTGAATCGACTTACCAGCTCGGGGCTAGCCGGCGTGGACACATCGACGATTTTGCCTTCCGAGAACAAGTAATGGTCCCGCCGCGCCAGTTCGTTGTAACGGCCTTCAAGCCTTTTGATCAAAGCCGGTTTTTCTGGATTCGAAATATCGATTACTCGCAGGCCGTCCGCCCCAACATAGGCTTGTGCGCCAAATGCGATCACGCCTGAACACCACTTTGTATTGTAGGTGGAGAGCAGCGTCGTCGTTCCCGGGAGATTCGTATTATAAATTTTCAATCCGCCCTCCAGATCGGCCACGAGAGCAAGCTGGCCGGTGAGGGCAATGCCCCAGGGATCGGTCAAATTTCCAGCCCGGCTTTTTAAAGCAGGGGACTTCGGATTGGAAACATCGGCAATGAAGAGCGCTCTGCCATCACGACTGATGAGGGCCACGGTATGCCCCTGTACGTCGACGCCAGAACACGGATCCGGCAAGTCGAGCCGTCCTGAAAAACGCGGTTTCCCGGGAGCCGATATGTCAAGCGTCACAAGGCCCGCATCATCGGCGGCGTAAGCGATTTTGCCCTGCAGCACGAGGCCGCTCACGTTCTTAAACGGCGCCTGCATGCTTCCCTTGCGGACCGGTTGAAACGGATCGGTGATGTCGAAAAAGATTAGGCCTTCATGTGCGACTTCGACTGCGGCGATATGACCCTCGGCCCGGAAACCAACCGCATTCCGAGTGCCGGGGAACTCGCCTCTTCCTCGAATCGTACCGTCACTACCCAAATCAAAAATCTTTAATGCACCCCGATCGAGCGCATATAGCGCCCGACCAAACATCTTTCCCGTTGCTTCCTTCATAGTGAGGACCGGGCACGCAAGATCGGCCACGGAATATACGCGCAAATCATCGGCTAGTATGAGGGCCCGTTGGCCGTTTGTCTCAATGCGGGCCTCCCTCGTGTCCGCGTCATCGTTGGAGGCAAATCGCCGAAAAAGGATCGTCTGCGGCTGATCGAGCCTGAACAGCCCGATGGTGGTACTGTTGGTGGAAGCTAGCACAAGCTGCCCGTTGCGAAGCCGAAACGCGGGGGATTTCAAACCGGTCGAGACTGTTGTCTCAAGCGTGTCATCCCCGGTAATCGATTGGCGATATACGCGGTAAATTTCGTCTTCGGCGTCCTTGATTTCATAAAGTGCCTCGCCATTGGTTGCGAAGTGGCTGTATTTGTAAACCGCAGCGCCTGAATTGGGTCTGAGGGGGTGTTTCGTGCTCAGGAATTCCTGCTCAATGTCGTAATACGTGCTCAGAATTCTGAGACTCGAACCAATTGTGTCGGTGTGCATTCCGCGCGCGCGGTACTCGAAACTGGAATGCAGTTTCGGATGAGCCGGATTGGAGATGTCGTAAATGTTGGGCCCGCCCTGCATGCCGAGATAAAGAGCATTGCCCGCCAGGGCCACGGAGTTGATCTCTTCCCAGAAAACGATTCTGTCCACGGTGCTGGGGTGGTCCAAATCTGCAAGGTCTAGAACCCTCAGTTGATAGCCCTGCGCCACATATGCGTAGCGGCCGCGGATTTCATAGTCGGTTACAGGGCCGCCAAAATAATCGACCAGCTTGATGTTCTTGGAGCCGGGGTGCTCGATCGGCTCGGTGGCACCCAGCGCCCGCCCGGAAATCACGGCCATGCACAATGCAACCAGAAGGGTGATTCTCATCGTTTTCCTGCTCGCCAGAATTTTCATTCTCATTTTCGGTATTTTCACCGGGAGTGCAAGCAGGTTGCTTTGCTGTAGCCCCAGCCATCGGCGCTGCTATAATGTTTTCTCTGTTGTGGGGAAGAGCACATGCGCAGGCTTTACATTTCGGATCTGGACGGGACGCTGCTCGGGGCGGAGCAGGCGATTTCGGATTATTCGCTGGCCAACCTGCAGCGCATGGTCGACGCCGGGCTGCCGTTCACCGTGGCCAGCGCGCGGTCGGTCACGACGATGATCGAGACGCTGCGCGGGCTCAAGCTCAGGCTGCCGATGATCGCGTTCAACGGCGCGTTCATCCACGACCCCATGAGCGGCGAGCGCCGGCTGCTGGCGCGCATGGAACCGGGGCTCGTGCGCGAGCTTTACACGCTGACGCGCTCGATGGGGTGCGCCCCGCTGATCTCGTGCTGGGACGGCCGCGCCGACTCCATTCTGTTCGAGCCGGTCGACCCGACCAACGGCGGCATGGAGTGGTACCTGGGCGACCGGCGCCGCGCCGCGGACGGGCGGCTGCGCGAGGCGGCCGACCCGCTCCATCATATTGCGGGCGACGTCGTCTGTCTGTCGCTCATCCACCGTCGCGACGCGCTCGAGCCGATCCGCGCCGAGCTTCTGAGCCGCTATGCCGGGCGCGTGATTCTGCAATGGTATGAAAACATGTATGACATGAACTGGCACTGGCTGACGATCCACCCGACGGTCGCGACCAAGGCGCGCGCGATCGAAATCGTGACGGGCGAGCTCGGCTTCACGCACGAGGAGCTCGTCGTGTTCGGCGACCACGACAACGACATCCCGATGTTCAAGCTGGCCGGGCGCGGCGTGGCGATGGCCGGCGCGACCGAGCCGCTACTCAGGCACGCCGACGAACAGATCGGCCCCAACGACGAGGACAGCGTGGTCAAATACATCATGCGGGAATGGGAAGAAAGGTAATCGGGCCGAATCGGAAAGAATCGGAAACAAATCCGAAACAATCGAGCCGGAAAACACGATCAATCCCAAAAAGCCCCAATGACAAACATGATGCGCGAATGGCCGGCGGGGGCGCCGGCCCCACATCGAAAACGGCTATTCAGTATCGAATAGCTCATTGCACTGTGGCGCCGGCGCCCTCGCCGGCGATTCCTATCGCCGGGAAACTTTTATCACCTGCTCCAATCATGTCGAATCCCGCGCGGCTTACTGCTCCGGGGCGAGGTTCTTGTCGAGGAACTGGCGCAGGCGCTGGCGCGCGGTCTTGGCGTAGGCCTCGTCCTGCAGGCCCTTGGGCGCGAGGAGCGTGCCGGGCTCGGTCGAGAACTTGAGGACCTGGGGCTTGTGGCTGGACAGCTGCATCAGGTCGGTGGTGAACGCGTCGACCTCCTGCCGGGTGAGCGAGCCGCCGCGCATGCAGAAGAACGCGAGGACGGGCGCCTGGATGCGCCGGATGAGGTCGCGGTCGGCCAGCGGCTGGGCGTCGGAGACGGCGACGGCCTTGAGGCGCGGCTCCTCGGTGGCCAGGCGCAGGCCGAGCGTCCCGCCCCAGCTCCAGCCGACGACGGCGACCGGAAGCGAGACGGTCGTGGCGGTGTCGCCGAGCCAGGCAACCGCGGCCTCGAGGGTCTTCATCGTGTTTTGGGGATCGAGGCCGCGGGCCAGGCTGGCGGCCTCGCCGCGATTGGCGGCGACCTTGTCGCCGTACAGGTCGATGGCGAGGGTCAGGTAATTCCAGCCGGCGATTTCCTGCGCGATTTGGTCCATCTGGGCGTTCAGGCCCCACCACTCGTGGATCACCAGGACGGCGCCCTTGGGGTTGTCGGGCCGGTAGACGCGGCCGTTGACGACCGACTCGCCGACCTTCTGGATCACCTTCTGGCTGATGTAGGCCGCGGGCGGGACGTAATGGGTTTCGGGCGGGATCCGGGCCCCGGCAAACGGCGACTGGGCCAGGAACGAAGTTTCCGGCGCGGGGGTCGGCGACCCGAGGGGGAGCATGGGTTGGGCGGGGGGCGGCGTCGCGGCGGCCGGAGCCGGGGGCGCGGCGTCCTCGGCATTCCGCCGGGGAGCCTGGTCACATGCCAGCGACAGAGCCAGCAGCGCCGATATTGTCCAGATCGCGGCCATAGGCCGGAGTGCGTTTTTCAAGCCGAACCGTGTTGCCGATATCATTGAATTCCACCTTGTCGAATTGGAGGCAGGTCAGCATGATGCCGCGGCCGTGCAGCGACGTGCCGAGCTCCTCGAAGAGCTGGCCGGGGTCCTGCACCGAAGAGTAGATCGAATGATCGAAGCCGTTGCCTTCGTCGCGGATCGAGCAGACGACGCCGCCCGGGGAAATCCGGCAATCCACGTAGACGCGCCGGCGGGCCATGTCGGGGTTGGCGGCGCGTTCCTGGATGAGCTCGTTCAAGCGGTTTTCCTCGAGCGCACGGGTCTTTTCCTCGTAACTGATGCCGAGGTTGCCGTGCTCGATGGCGTTGATCAGCATCTCGTAGATGCCGAAGCGCAGCAGGAAAATTTCGCTCAGCGGGAAAATCGAGCGGCAGCGATTGACGATCAGCTGGACCGCGTGGTTGATCTGCGTCAGGTCGTTTTTCAGGACGAGCGTCAGGCGCTCGTCGCGCAGGAAGTCGGGGGCGTAGAGCTCGAAGTCGTAGCCCGAGGCCAGCGACGAATAGCGCCGCAGGGTGTTGAGGACTTCCTTGATCTCGACGGGCTTGTTGAAGTAGTTGACCGCGCCGTTGCGCAGGGCCTCGACCGCCCAAGCCTCGGCGCCGTCGCCGGTCATGAGCATGACGACGGCCTCGGCGTTGAGCCCCTTGATCTGCTTGAGCAGCTCGATGCCGTTCATCTGGGGCATCGAGATGTCGGTCAGGGTGAAGGCGGGCCGGTGTTCCTGGTAGAGCTGGAGGGCGTCGACGCCGTTGGATGCGGTCAGAACTTCGAACCCTTCCGAGCTCAGGATTTCGCGCAGGAAATCCAGAATCTGCTGTTGATCGTCAACCACCAGTATTTTCACGGGACAACTCCACCCCAAGTGAATTAAACCAAGCGCCACTTATAAGGGAATCGGCAGCCAGAATCAAATAAATGATGAAGCTGGAAAGATTTACAGGGAGGCGTGTACATGCGGGAGCGGCGGCCGACGGGTGGTTTTTTGGGCGGCACACGATGGGGGGGGAGGCTGGACAAGAGGGTGTATGGGTTGACAAATGGCCGGCGAGGGCGCCGGCCCCACATGATGGGGGAGGGCCTCGCTCACACTCGGGCTACTGCATGATTAGGGCGGGGACGCGAGGGGGTCGGTGAATTTGCGGGCGCCGGGGAATTTGACGCGCGCCGAGAGTGCATCGAGGAAATTCAAACCGAATTGATCGGGGGTGAAGGCGCGCTCGGGGGCCGGGAGGCCGTTGGCCTCCATGAGCGCGGCGATTTCAGCGGACAGCCGGCCGGTTGCGGCGGCGACCGCCTCGACGGAATTCAGGGATGGGTCCGATGGGACGGATGGGACGGATGGGACGGATGGGACAGCCGCCGGGACGGGGTTGATTCGAGCCGGGCGCGGAGGGGCGTCAGGCGGCTGCGGAGAATCGGCCGATCGGGAGATCGGCGTTCCCAGCTTGGATGCCGATTCGGAAGCCGGCGGCGTGGTGGGCGGGTTTTTGAACTGCTCGATCGATTTGTGAATGGCGACCATTCGCCACAGGGAATGAATGCCGTAATTGATCGTGGCGCGATGGTCGGGTTTGGACGCGGCGGCGGATTCGGCGCCGGTCAGGCACGACTGCGTCCAGGCGCAAAGGAGCCGGTCGAGATTGGCCGCGGCGCGCTCGAGACTGGCGATGGCGGAAGCGTCAACCACGGAAGGCACCGAACACACGGAAGAAATCGCGGGGCGGTCATGGAACCCGCCGATGGGGAAATCATAATCGAGGCGGGGAAGAAAAAGGAATTCCCGTAGCGACCCTTAACGACCCTTACGGGATACTAATCTGAAGAAAGAAATCCGGATTTTTTGTCACAGAGACACAGAGAGACAGAGAACCTGGCGCGGCGAGCCGCAACCAAACAACAAGACAGAAATGCGGGTCACGAAAAACACGAAAAACCACGAAAACCTATTCTTGTCGCAGAGGGGCAGAGTCAGGCAGAGATGCAGAGAAATACTTGAAGACAGGAATGAACAGAAG
>JBDKRG010000025.1:0-50389 GCA_039683515.1 Candidatus Sumerlaeia bacterium
ACATCCTGTCGACCGACGAGGAACTGGACCAGTTGAACGCCAGCCTGATGGCATCGCTGGGCGAGATCCGCAGGCAGTACCAGAAACTCCAGCAGCTCCGGCTGCAAATGGTAGCCACACCCCGCACCACCAAGCCCAAGCAGCACCGCAAGCTGCGCTGGACCATCTCTCGCGGCCTGATCCGCATCTCCCTGATGATCCGCAAGATCGATTTCAGCGCCCAGATCCTGCGGCGGTTCTCGTCGCGGCTCAGGGATGTGGTTGAACAGTTCAAGACGATCGAACGCGAGATTGCCCGCCTGCAACGCGCCGCCGAGGAAGCGCAGGCCAGCAACAAGGCCATACTGAAGGACCACAGGCGCGACCTCAAGAACGCCAACCAGGAGCTCATCGACCTCGAACAGGATTGCGGCGCCACCGCCACCGAGATGCGTCGCGCGCTGGCCCGCGTCGACCGTGGCGAGGGCGAAGCCGACGCCGCCAAGAAGCAGCTGATCGAAGCCAACCTGCGCCTGGTCGTCTCCATCGCAAAACGCTACACCAACCGTGGCCTGCAGTTCCTCGACCTCATCCAGGAGGGCAACATCGGCCTGATGAAGGCGGTGGACAAGTTCGACTACCGCCGCGGCTATAAGTTCTCGACCTACGCCACCTGGTGGGTCCGCCAGGCGATCACCCGCGCCATCGCCGACCAGGCGCGCACGATCCGCATCCCGGTCCACATGATCGAGACGATCAACAAGCTCTCGCGCGTCAGCCGCTTCCTGGTGCAGGAACTGGGCCGCGAGCCGACCCCCGAGGAGATCGCCGGCAAGATGGAGATGCCGGTCGAGAAGATCCGCCGCGTCTTCAAGATCGCCCAGCAGCCGATCAGCCTCGAGACGCCGATCGGCGAGGACGGCGACAGCCATTTCGGCGACTTCATCGAGGACCAGGACGCCACGAGCCCCGTGGCCGCGACGGCCTACCGGCTCATGCAGGAGAAGATCGAGGACGTCCTGTCCACGCTGACCGAGCGCGAGGAGAAAGTGCTCCGGCTTCGCTTCGGGATCGGCGGCAACGACTTCCCGCGGACGCTCGAGGAAGTCGGCACGATCTTCAACGTGACGCGCGAGCGCGTCCGCCAGATCGAGACCAAGGCCCTCAACAAGCTCCGCCACCCGAGCCGCCGCAAGAAGCTCATCGAGTTCATGGAATAGTTCGATGACCCAAGCTTGAACCCACCGGCCCCGGTCAAACGCGATCGGGGCCGATTCTTTTTGCCGGGAACGCCGATCTCACGATCGGCATTTTTTCGTGCATTTCTTTCCTAAAGAAACTAGCTTTTCTCCATGCCTCTGACCAAGGAGATGGTGATGTCATTCTGGAAATGGCTTTTCGGCAAGTCGAGGTTATCCCCGGGCCGGGAGCAAGGGGAGCGCGGGGAACGCCCCTCGGACGACGGCCCTTCACTCGAGCAGCACCTCGACTACCTGAACTCGCTGAGGCTTCCCGCGATCGCGCTGTCACCAACCGACGGCCCGGTCCTCAGCCGGATCGGCGGCCTCCCGTCGCTCCCCGATGGCGTCCCATGGCCGGAGTGGAACGGAAAACCCCTGGCGTTCCTCTGCCAGTTCGACCTCTCCGAGATCCCAAACTACTGCGACCGCAACGGCCTCCCCCAAACGGGGATGCTCTATTTCTTCTACGCCCAGGATCAGGATACGTGGGGCGGCGACCCGAAGGATAAGGGGAGTTGGCGCGTGATATATGCGGCGGCGGCCGTCAACGGCGCGCCACGCCCGGCGCCCGCGGCCCTGGACAAACACTGCGTCTTTGAGGAAAAACCGGTCGCGTTCGTCTCAGTCGAGACCTACCCGGATTGGCAGGACGATCGAGTCGAGGCCCTCGGCCTGAGCGACAAACAAAGCGACCAATACTTCGACCTTTGCGCGAATGTCTTCAAGGACGTTCCCGCTCATCATCTCTTTGGATATCCTGCCCCCGTTCAGGACAATGACATGGATCTCGATTGCCAGCTCGTTGCGAACGGCATCGACCTTGGCGGCCCCGCCGGGTTTCAGGACCCGCGCAGGAAAGAACTTGAACCCGGCCGCCGCGACTGGATCCTGCTTCTTCAGCTCGACACCGACGACGACACGCACATGATGTGGGGCGACGCCGGCATGCTCTATTTCTGGATCAGGAAGCAGGACCTGCAAGCGCGCCGCTTCGACAGGTGCTGGATGATCCTCCAGTGCGGCTAAGTGAGTAGGTCAACAGGGGGACGCTTACGGATGCTCACGTTTCAGGACATCCTCATTTTCTCGGGGTGTTTCGGTTTTATCGTATTGCTTATGGCCGCGTTCCGGAATTTTGGCCTGTTTTCCTACCCGATGGCCATTTCCCTGAGGCGCTGGTGGCCGGCGTGGTTTGTGTTCTACTCGCTTCTGCTCACCGGCTCGATCGCCGTTTTGGTCGCGTCTTTCTACACCGGCCCAATGTCGAGCATGAATCGAGGCCTCGCGATAGCGTATCTGGGCATATTTTCTTTGCACGTGATCTGGTTCTGGCTGGTGCTCTTCACCAACCAGCCGCGCGAACAATTCGAATTCGAATGCCCCGACATGGATTTTTACGCCCGCAGGGATTATTGCAGGCAACTCGCCGCGGGCTTGACCAGGCAGATCGAGCTGGACATCTTCCGCAAATCCAGCCGCAGCCGCGCCTACCGGCTGCTTCTGGTCAACCGGCAATCCTTTTTCGGGATCATGGATCCTTATGGCGTGCTTCTCGAAGCTCCCCGCGACGAGATTGTGATCCGGGTCCATTGCATCAGTTTCAACACCAGCACCGGTAAAGAGCTTGATTGCGAGAGATCCATGACCAAGCTCAACTGCGTGCAGGTTGCCGATGCCCTGTCCCAACTCGGCGCGCGGATCGACATCCAGGCCGTTTATCGAAAACTTGGCATGGTCGACGAAGAGTCCGTCGAAGCCCCCGTATGACCCCGACGCCATCCGAGATCCTTGCGCTTGCCGGAGCAGCCGGAACCATTTTTGTCTGCTTGAGTGCGGTTCGACTGCCTGGCTGTTTCTCGTTCCCGATGGCGATCGTCCTGCGGCGCTGGTGGCCCGCGTGGTTTTGGTTTTACTCATGCCTGCTGTACGGCTCGCTGGCCGCGCTCGTCGCGTCGCTCCTTATTTTTCCCATTCCAAAAACGATTTATGTTCTCGCGCCGCCCGCGATCCTCCTGAACCTGATGTACGTGTTTTTCTTCCACGTCGCCCGGACGCACCCGCAGCCGTGCGACACGATCGAACTGCGCTGGCCCGGCATGGAATTCCGAGTGCGCCGTCTGTGGGCGAGAATGTTCGCCGCCGCCCTCGCCGAGAAACTCCCGCTCGAAATCTTCCGGAGCGCCAGGCGCGCCGGCGCCGACATGATCCTGCTGGTCGACCGCCGGGTTCTGCCCGATGACCATTCGTGCGCCGTGATCCTCGAGACGCCGCGCGACGGCGACCTCATTCGCGTTCGGTGCGCGGCTTACTGCATGTCGAGCCGCTGGAGTCCGCCATGGGAATCGCTGGGATACCGGATCCGCTGCCGCGACGTCGCGCGCGTCCTCAACCACGCCGGCGCCCACATCGAAATCGAGGCCCTCAGCAAAACACTGCGCCTGTCCTACATCGAAGAATACGATTCGTGACCGTTCATCGCCCGGCATCAAGAATCGCAAACCAAATATGGCTAAATGAATTTCAGTTCGGAGTTCAAGCTTTAGTTTGCTCTTAAAAAGCAAGCTGAAGCTTGAACTCCGAACCGAAATTCCATCTTCTTATATTTTGGTTTTCAGTAAGTCGAGCCGCATGACCCATAAGACCCATGAAAAATTTTGGTCTACTTCACGTTCTTGACCGAAACGTAATTCCCCTTCGGATCGAACGTAAAGACCTGGTTGAGGATCTTCTTGTCCTTGCCCCAGATGGTGGCCTCGGCCTTGTAGCGGATCGAGCAGTTGCCGTTGGCTTCCTTGACCGGCTCGCCCCACTCGAGCGTCTTGCGTGAGGTGATGTCGCGGTAATTCGACTTGAAGAAGTTCTCGACGAGCCCCTGCATCGATTCCTTCGAGCCCATCTCCTTGCCCTTGAGATCGACCGGTTTTGCGCCAAGCTTTTGGTTGGGCGCCAACTTCTCGGATTTGACGTATTCGCCCTTGGCGTCGAATGTGAACGCCTCGTCGATCAGCATGACGTCCTTGTCCCAGATCGTCGCCTCGTACTTGTAGCGGATCGTGTGCGTGCCGTCGGCGTTCTTGACGGGCTCGCCCCACTCGATCGTCTTGCGCGCGGTGATGTCGCGGTAGTTTTTGCTGAAGAAATCCTCGACCAGGTCCTGCATCCCCTGCTTGCTGTTCACGTCCTTGACGGGCGCCGTCTTTTCTTTCGGGTAGCCCTCGACCTTGTTCACGCTCACGAATTTGCCGTCTTTGTCGAACGTGAACACCTCGTTGCTGACGATCTTTTTCTTGTCCCAGATCGTTGCCTCGTACATGTAGCGGATCGAGCGGTTGCCCTGGGCGTCGGTTTCGACGTCGCCCCATTCGCGCGATTTCTTGGCTGTGACGTCGCGGTAGTTGTGCAGGAAGAAATCCTCGACGCGCCCCATCATCTCGGCTTTGGCGGGGTCGATCTTTTTCTCCGCGTCGCCCTCTTTCGCCTGCGCGCCGGAGATCGAGAGCACGCACGCCATGAGCAGGATGCCCATGCACGCCGCGATCGGCCATGCGCGGTTGATCCGCACCGATTCGTTGGAATGAATCCCGAGAATCCTCAAAACGCGCCGCTTGAGATCGGCGCCTCCTCCAGTTGCAGCCAGTGCCATTGCCGTGATCCTTTCCGCAGCCTGTTGATTCAGCTCCGCGATGCGAAGCAGGGAATCGGCGTAGGCGGCGCTTTTTGCTCCGGCCGCGAGCACAAGGTCGTCGCACGCCAATTCGCGTTCGATTCGGATCCGGCGCGAAATCACCCACACCGCCGGATTGAAGAAAAACAGCGATTCGATAAACCTTTGCGCGAGGTTCACCCCGTGATCGCGCCGCCGCAGGTGCGCCAGCTCGTGCATGAGCAGCAGCTCCACCTGCTCGGCGCTGAGGCCGTTCATGAGGCTCAGCGGCAGCAGGATCATCGGGCGCACGACCCCCACCACCGTCGGCACGCAGACCCGTTCGCAATACGCGATCGCGGGCTGCGCGCGCAGGCCGATCGATTGCGTTGCGCGGGCGAGCAAACCCGCGGTTTGGGTGTCGTGAACGGGCAGCGCCTTTTGGCGCAGGCGCACGCCGCCGCGAAGCGCGAAGAGCAGATGGGCGATCATCGCGATCACGCCCGCGATGTAAACCGCGACGCAATGCGGCGCGTAACGGCAGAGCGCGAATCCGGCGAACGGCCTCACGTCCGGCGTCGAATAGCGCAATGACGGATCCGGTTGCGCCGCGCCCGCCGCCGGCTCGGGTTGCGGCGCGATCTGCGCCCGGATGATCGCCTGTTCCGCGATCATCTCGGACGTGATCGAGCGGCTGAGCCACGCGAACGTGCCGATCGCGCTCGCGACCATCAAGCCCAGCGCGCAGACGTGGACGCCGTAGCGCGCCCGCGCCGCCGAGCCCCTCAGGGCCGCGCCGATCGTAAGGGCGGCGAGCGCGATCGCGCCCGCCTGCCACAGCGAATGCGCCAGCGTCAAAGCCACCCGCACGCACGCGTCGGATTCAAAGAAACCCATCGCCGCCCCTCCGCGCCAAGGCTAAATTTCATCCTTCATCTTTCGATCGATGATCGCCCTGAGCTCGGCCAGTTCGCCGCCGTCCAGCCCCTTCGTCTCGATGAGGTTGAGCATCACCGCCGCGGCCGAGCCGTCGAACGCGCGGTCGACGAGGTCCGAGAGCATCTGCTTCTTGGTCGCCTCGGCCCGGACGCGCGCCTTGTAGCGGTAGCCCTTGCCCTCCTTCGTCCGCGCCAGGTAGCCCTTCTCCGTCATGATGTTCATGATCGTGATGACGGACGAGTAGGCGAGGTCGCGCTCGAGCCGGTCGCGAACCTCCTGGACGACGAGCGGCCCGTCGCGCCACAGGATCTTGAGGATCTCCAGCTCCAGCTCGGTCGGGTGGGTCGAAGCAGGCCTGGCCATGTCAAAGCCTCCGCTGAATCTTTTAATGAATTAAAAATATCACCGTTGCCCGACCCGGGTCAAGAAGTAATTTTAAAAAATTAAAAGCTGCGCGGGTGCAGAGTCGGAATTTCGGTTCGGAGTTCAAACTTTAGTTTGCTCTATGTTGCGTTATCTGGTTTTCTTCGGGCATGTATGACTGGCGCAAACTGACCCCTGAAATACGTCGGCGGATCATGGTCAATCGGCGCATCAAGAGACTGCCGATGCATAGCCCGCCACACGAGAATCGCGGTTTTCGCGATTACCACAACAGCGCGGCCTGCTATGAGCACCGCCATTACATCGGCCATTCGCCGGACCGGATGGCGTCTTTCGAGGCCGACCTCCTCGCCGTTTTCGAAAAGCAATCCGACTTTGTCCACGCATGGTGCGTGTTGCCGAACCATTATCATGCCTTGATCCGATCGGCTGACGTGGAAGCGACCCTCAGTCAACTCGGTGAACTGCATGGGCGCTCTTCGTTTAACTGGAACGGGGAGGAAAACACCAGGGGCCGAAAGGTCTGGTATAACGCGGTCGACCGCGCCATTCGATCGGAGCGGCATTTCTGGGCGACCTTGAATTATGTCCACCACCAGCCGGTGCATCACGGGTACACGGCAAAATGGCAGGAATGGCCATATTCCAGCGCGGCGGATTATCTGCGCAGGGTTGGCGAGACGCGAGCCCGGGAGATTTGGAAGGAATACCCGCTCGACGATTATGGCAAGGGTTGGGATGATGGGGAGATGTGATCGATCGGCAAACTAAAGTTTGAACTCCGAACCGAAATTCCATCCCCTTACGTTGGGAGTCGGAATTTCGGTTCGGAGTTCTTTAGTTTGCTCTCGCCAATTTCTGACTGATTCCCCGCCGCTTTCATGCTACCTTGGTCTGTCTGGTAGCATTTCTGGCCTATAGAGGTGTTCGCGCCGTGAATAAGCCTGCCATTCTGGTCATCGACGATGAGTCCCATCTGCTTCGATTTTTCGAGTACAACATCCGCGACCTGGGGTTCGAGGCCGTGACGGGGGAGTCCGGCGAGGACATGCGCCGCCTCATGGGCGAGGGCCAGTACGCGACCGTCCTGCTCGACATGATGCTCCCCGACGCCAACGGCCTGGACCTGCTCACGGAGCTGCACCAGGCCTGTCCCGACCTGCCCGTCATCATGATCACCGCCTACGGCACGATCGACAAGGCGGTCGAGGCGATGAAGCGCGGCGCGTTCGATTTCCTGACCAAGCCGGTCGACATCGACCGGCTGAACGCGGTCCTGCGGCGCTCGGTCGAGCAGTTCCAGCTGCGCAGCGAGGTCCGCACGCTGCGCCGCAAGCTCGAGCCCCCGCGCGAGTTCCACGGCATGGCCGGCAACTGCCCGGAAATGCTCGAGATTTACTCGAAAATCGAGTCGGTCGCGCCGACGACCGCGACGGTGATGGTGACCGGCGAGAGCGGCACCGGCAAGGAGCTCGTCGCCCGCGCGATCCACGCGCTCTCGGGCCGCGCCAAGAAGCCGTTCGTCGCGATCAACTGCGCCGCGATCCCGCGCGACCTGCTCGAAAACGAGCTGTTCGGCCACGAGCGCGGCTCGTTCACCGGCGCCGTCGACTCGTACAAGGGCTGTTTCGAGCGCGCCCACGAGGGGACGCTCTTCCTCGACGAGATCGCCGAGATGGACCTGGGCCTCCAGGCCAAGCTGCTGCGCCTGATCCAGGAGCGCGTCTTCTACCGCATCGGCGCGACCAGCCCGGTCAAGGTCGACGTGCGCATCCTGTCGGCGACCAACCAGGAGCCCTCCGAGGCGGTCGGGGGCGGCCGGTTCCGCGAGGATCTTTTCTATCGGCTGAACGTCGTGCGCCTGCACCTGCCCGCCCTGCGCGAGCGGCGCGAGGACATCGGCCTCATCGCCGCCAAGTTCCTCCTCGAGCTCTCCGACGCCAACGGCCGCAACTTCCACGGCTTCGACCTCAAGGCCCTGCGCGCGATGGAGCGCTACCAGTGGCCCGGCAACGTCCGCGAGCTGCGCAACGTCGTCGAGCAGATCGTCGTCCTCCACGACGGCGACCGCGTCACGTTCGAAATGCTCCCCGACTTCATCCGCGCGGCGCGCGCCGTCGCCCCGGAGGCCGGCTCGGCCCAGGCCGTGGCCCTGAATTCGCAGCCGGACATGCCGATGACGCCCGAGATGATCCAGCCGTTCTGGCAGACCGAGCGCGACCGCATCCAGAACGCCCTTGACCTGTGCTCGGGCAACGTCCAGGAGGTCGCGCAGCGGCTCGAGATCTCGCCCGCCACGCTCTACCGCAAGATCGAAAAATACGGGCTGGTGAAATGACGCCGACCGCGCGCCCAGCGTCCCGGCCCGAGCCGCCGTCCATCGAGGGCTTCGTCGATCCGGCGATGGCCCGCCCCGATTTCATCGCGAAGGGCCAGGCCTACCTCGCGGCGGCGCACCAGTGGCTGCGCGACAACAACCCGCGCCTGGCCGGGCGGCAGGCGCTCGCCAAATTCACCGCCGCGCACGACGCGCTCATCGCCGCCGCGCTCAAGCACGAGACGATCCATTGGAGAGAGCGTCACCCGGGCGAGGCCGTTCCGCAGCTTTCGCTCGTGGCGCTGGGCGGTTACGGCCGCCGCGCGTTGTCACTCCTCTCCGACATCGACCTGCTGTTCCTCATGGGGCCCGAATGCGAGGATCTCGTCCGGCCGCTCCTGCACCTGCTCACCGACTGCAAGCTGCGCATGAGCACGGTGGCGCGCACGATCGACGAGTGCCTGGCCCGCGTCGGCCACGATCTCGATTCGACGACGGCGCTTCTCGAGGGCCGGCTCGTCGCCGGGGCCGAAAAACCCGCCAAACGCTTGATGGAACAACTCAAGAAGCGCATTACCGGCCCCGACCGCCGCTGGTTCCTCGGCGCGATCTACCAGCAGTGGCGCCAGAGGCGCGAGAAATACGAGGCGACGGTCTACCTCCTCGAGCCGAACCTCAAGGACGGCGAGGGGGGGCTGCGCGACGTCCACAGCGTCCAGTGGGTCCTGGACTCGATCGCCGGCGACTCGAATCTCGCGGGGCTCACCGGGCTCGCCGGGATCGACGAGCCGACCCTGGACCGTTTCCGCCGCGCCATCGACATGCTCTACACGGTGCGCAACGAGCTCCACGCCGCCGCCGGCATCAAGCAGGACCGGCTCGACTTCGCGCGCCAGCCGGCCATCGCCCGGCGCCTCGGCTACGAGGCCGGCCCGCTCCACTCGGCCGAGGAGCGCTTCATGGGCGACTACTACCGGCACGCGCGCGTGATCGCGGGGATTTCGACGCGCGCCATGCGCGAGCTGGCGCGCACGCAGCCGTGGCTCTCGCGCGAGCTCTACGGCCCGCCGCGCCGCCGCAAGCTCGCCGACGGCTCGCACATCGAGCGCGACGTCCTTTACCTGCCGGCCGAGGCCGAGCGGCAGTTTCTCAACGACCCGCGGCGCATCATGGCGGCCTTGGAAAAGGCGGCCGTGCGCGGGTGGAAGCTTTCCGAGCCGTCGCTCGACATGCTCGGCCGCGTCTGCCGCGAGCTCGGCGACTCGTTCGCGAAGGATCCATTCAATTGCCGCAAATTCCTGCAGATTCTCGGCTCGGGCATCGCGCTCGAGCAGACGATCGCCGACATGCACGAGTGCGGCCTCCTCGAGGTGATGATTCCCGAGTTCGAGCAGGTCCGCGCGATGGTGCGCATCGACCACTACCACCACTACACGGTCGACGAGCACATGATCAAATCGCTCGGCGTGGCCAGTCGCCTGCGCTCGGGGGAGATCGGCCGCGCCACCCCCGTCGGACGCATCGCCGGCCAGGTCGGGCGCTGGGACGTCCTGTGCCTCGCGCTCCTGCTCCACGACATCGGAAAGGGCTTCGGCCGCGGCCACGCGATCCGCGGCGGCCAGATCGCCCAGCGCATCGGCGACCGGCTCGGCCTGCCGCATGAAGACGTGGACACGGTGCGGTTCCTCGTCATGGCGCACCTCAAGCTGAGCCACGCCGCGCAGCGGCGCGACCCGTCCGACCCCAACGTCGCGCGCCAGCTCGCCGCCGAGATCGGCACGATGGACCGGCTGAAGATGCTGTTCGTGCACACCGTCTGCGACCTCACGGCCGTCAGCCCCGACATGTACAACGACTGGAAGGAGCAGCTTCTCCTCGAGTGCTACATGGGGACGGCGGCGGTCCTCGGCGCGCGCACCGAGCTTCTGGAGCTGCCGCGCCCCAACCGCGATGTCATCCGCCGCCGCGCCCTCGAAGTCCTCCCCGAGCAGATTCAGGCCATCGGCCCGGGCGCGCCGGTCTCCCGACCGGCTCTGGAAATTGAATTGGATTCGTTTTTGAAAAACGCCACCGACCGCTATCTGCAGGCGGCGCCGCCGGCCACCGTCGCGCGGCATTTCCTGATCCGGCGCACGCTCGAGCCCGAGAACGTCATCGCGTGGCACCTCGTCCCCGACGGCGGCCGGGGCCTGAGCGAGCTGACCGTCTGCGCCTACGACGCGCCGGGGCTCTTCCATAACATCTGCGGGGCGCTCGCGGCCAAGGGGCTCAACATCTGGTCGGCGCAGATTTTCTCGACGACCGGCGGCGAGGCGCTCAACCAGTTCCAGGTCACCGACATGGAGAATCGCGCCCTGCCCGCCGGTTTCCGGCTCGAGCGGCTGCGCAAGGACCTCAATCAAGTATTATTGGGCGAGAAAACGATCGAGGAGCTGATCGAAAAGCACAAGACCCGCGCGCGCAACATCGTCCGCGCCAACCGGCCGACGCCGTCGATGGTCCTGTTCGACAACGACAGTTCCAAGAGCACGACGATCATCGAGATCCGCACGGCCGACCGGATCGGCCTGCTGTATCTCATCACCGGGGCGCTGCTCAAGTGCCGGCTCGACGTCCAGCGCGCGATCATCGCCACCGAGGCCTACGGCGTCGTCGACGTTTTCTACGTGACGGACCTGGAATACAACAAAATCTACAACCAGAAAACCCAGCGCCAGATCGAGTCGGCGATCTTGGAGGCGATCCAGTCGCCGGGGATTCAATAAAATACGCCGGGAATGCATACGCCAAGACGCCAAGACCGCCAAGAACAGCAATGTGTTTTTGTCGCAGAGATGCAGAGATGAGCAGAGGAGCAGAGAATATAATCTGGTTCTGTATCTTGGCGTGAGTTCTTGGCTTTAATATTTGCCATGATGATTATACACTCTCTCACCTCCGTGGAATGCGAATGAGTATATCCCCGCCGCTGAAGATGCCGTTGGTTGGGTCGTAGGATATTGCGCCGCGCTGATCGGCGTAGTCGGGGCCGATGCTGTAGATGAGGGTCGAAGTCGTCTCCCGGATTGCGTTCATCGGTTTTTGGGCGAATGGATCGTTCTGATTGGCATTGCTGCCCACGAGCAGGCCAAGACCTTCTGAAACCAATCCGGCTTTGGCCTCGGTGATCAGGGTGCGCGTCCGGGTTTCGGGTTCATTTGGGATAATGATATCGAGTGGATCGTCGGACTGCTGCATGGTTATTGGCTGGTTGTTGATCGACTGCGCGAGCTTCATGTAATTGGCGTCGTATCGCTCAACGATGCTCGACGCGTTTGCTTTCATCTTGGCCGCCTCAATCCACGCGCCCACCTGCCATTTTACTACGCCCGCGCTTTGCGCGACGATATTGCCATTTTCAGGAGGTGTTTTCCTGTTTCTGGAAGTGCCTTTCGCAAGCTCGATCAAGACATTAAAAATTACGAGATCCCCTACCGGGCCGTTCAGCGCCGCGATCAGATAATTTCTTCCGCAGCAGTATTCGACATCGAGTATGCGCCGGTAATTCGCCAGCGTGATGGCATCGGCGGTGATGCGTTCTTGAAAGCGCTGGTTGAATTCAGCAGGGAAATTCCCGGTTCCAATCCATTGGCCCAGTTCCTCGTTGGCTGTGTTTTGCATCGCAATCGCAATGAGGTGGTTGAGTGTGCCGGGTTCGCGAATGGACCGGGAAAGTGGGTAGATGGCCAACAAGCATTCGGCGGCGCGGCTCATCTCCCCATTCGTCCGCAGGCGGCGGCATTCGGCGGCGAGCATGACCGCGCCGAAATGGAAGATACTGAGTTCCGGGATGGGTGTCTGATTGAACACAAACACTATCCCGGTATTATTGCGCTCGTTGGCGATGGCTTGCTCGCAACTGGCCATCGGGATCCCGCCCGCGGACGCGAGCGTCTCGAGATCAATGATGAATTCCTGATTGGCGGCAAGCCAGGCGGTTTGATCGGCGGCAAGTGGTTGCGGTGGCCTCCAATTTTTCAAGGGCCAGGTTGTCCATGCGTCCTGGGAAGAATATTTGGGCGCGTATTTGGTGTAAATCGTGGCGGCGGTTTTATTTGGGCTCGCTAACAGGAATTGATTGTAATCGCTGGATACCGGGGCGAGCGGTTGGGACGGGATGCGAAGCGCCAACATGGTTGCCGGAGGCTGCATTTGATTCGGGCGGACGGCGCGAACGACGAACAGCGCCCGGATGGCCAGAAAACCAATGAAAACCAGGGCGGCGAGCACGCCGATGGCGATCAACCCCCACCACTGCGCAAAAAATGATTTGGCGTTCATCCCAGGTCTTCGCCCCTCGTATTGTTTTCGTTCCGTCTCCGCGCGAGCCGCAACACTCCGGCGGCGATGAGGAGCGACGGCGCGACGAGGACGGCCGCGAACCAGGCGGCCATGTAGAGCATCCCGGGCAGGGCGGTCGACAGCGAGATCGGCTCGCCGGTCGGCGACGTCCCCGAAATAATCGACGTATACTCGCGCCAGCCGAGCAGATGGACGATGGCCAGCGCGGCGACGCAGACGGCCGCGCGCGAAACAAAGCCCTTCGGCGACAGCCAGTCGCCCGTGGGAACCACCAGTTTGAGCAGGCGCTTGGCTTTCACCGCGCGGCTCCTTTCTGCATGGCCTTGCGCCAGAGCGGGCCCTGGACGAGCGCGTAAAGCATGGCCGCGTCGCCGACCTGGTTGGACGCGCTGTAACGGACCGCGCCGTCGCGCCTGACGGGGAACGCCGCGAAATTCAAAGTCGTCAGCAGGCGGGTCAAGTATGCGTCGTCGTCGAACGCGCCGGCGGCGACGAACGCCAGGCCGCTCGAGCCGGCGCTGGCCTCGACGATCGGGATCACCGGGCCCGAGTCGATGTCGTGCTTGCCCTGCCACGATCTCGGCCACTCGCGGGCGTAACCGAACCCGAGAATGTCGGCGGAGATCTCGCGCTTGGCGCGCTCGTATTGGTCGCGCGCGAAGGCCGGGTCGATCAGCACGAGGCAGTGCGACGACCACCAGATGGACGAGCCCTCGGGGCCGTCGAGCATCGTGCCGTCGTAGGTGTAGCTCGAAATCAGCAGGCCCGTATCGCGGTGGACGAGTTTGGCGCGGGCGGTCCCCAGCCACTTGGCAAAGAACCCGGAGTGATCGGCGCCGTCGAGCGCGTCGGCGAGGCGCAGGGCCGCCAGCGCCGTCGTGTTGCAGAACATCCAGCATTCGTTGGGGTAACTCTCGCCGGAGAGGACCGGGCCAGACTGCATCGAGTTTATGATCGCCGCGACGCGCTCGGCCAGGAGCGGCTTGTAGTCGGCGCGCTCGCGGACCATGCGCCGGGCGCCGAGCATCATCGCGATCTCGCCGTCGAGGAACAGGCTGCGATCGGGCTTGCCGGCGAACTCGGAGCCGCGCGCGTAATCCATCAGGAAAAAGAATTTGCCTTCCTGCCGCTCGAGCCGGATCGTCTCGTCGATGATCGCGTCGATCGCGGCGAGGCACTTGGGCTCGATCGCGGGGTCGCGCAGCGCCATGTTCGCCAGGGCCAGGACGAAAAACGTGCGGCCCATGAAGTCCCACTCGGCGTTGCTGGCGCGCATGCGGCGGACTTCCCCGGCCCGCGAGACGGGGTTCGACCACAGCTCCAGGTGATGCCGCGCCAGCGCCATCGCCGCGGGGGGGATGCCGCCGGGGGAGCGGTAGTCCGCAAGGTTGGGCTTAAAGACGAAATGCGCCAGCGGCAGCCAGATCGCAAACCCGATCGCGATCGCGAGCATGGCCCACGCCGCACGCTTGAGGAACTGACGCAGACGGGACATGGGGAAAACCTTAAGGACCAAATAGCCTAAGTGGTCTCGTGGTCATAGATGAACTCGTGAATCCACGCCAGCGTCAGCATCAGCATGATCAGGCTGACCGGGAGGCGCCAGGGGAAGGCGAGCGAGGCGTCGATGCACATCAATACCAGCGCGCAGAGGACGGCGAGCTGCTGGAACGCGGCGCGCTCGTCGGGCTCGCGCATCATCCGCAGCCAGCCGCAGTACAGGAAGAAACCCAGCAGCGCGACGAGCGCCGTCAGGCCGAAGACGCCCGTCTCGAAAAAGGCCTCGATGTATTCGTTGTGGGCGTGGCCGGGGTTCGTGCCCGAGACGGCCGGCAGCATGTCGCGGTAATACTTGCCCATGGCGGTCTTCTGCTGGCGCAGGACGTAGGGCCAGAACTCGGGGTCGAACATCGCGTAGCCGCGGCCGAAGACGGGGCGCTCGCGGCCGAGGTCGATCGCGGCGTTCCAGTAAAAGAACCGGCTGCTGATTTCCTTCTGCGAGCCGAGCCGCTCCTTGAGGCCGATCGGGTTGCCGGAGAGCGTCACGACACCGCCGAACAGAATGAGGCCGATGAGAGAGACAAGAATCCCGAGGCCGAGCTTGCCGACGATCGGGTGCGCGGCGCGGTTGCGCCGGCTGTAGAGCGCGCCGCCGGCGAACATGACCAGCGTGGCGACCCCCAGGCCGAGCCAGATCGAGCGCGTGCGCGCCAGGATGATGCAGCACAGGCAGAGCAGGACGAGGCCGAGCGCGGGGATCCCCCAGGCTTTCCGCCGGGCCGAAAAATACAGGCTCACCGTGAGGAACACGATCGGGCCCAGGACCGAGCTCAGGTAGTTGGGGTGGCCGATCGTGGCGATGACGGCGTTCTTGCGGACGACGTCGCTGTAATTGAGGATCTCGATGCCGAAGTGCTGGCCGATGCCGTAGATCGCAAGGAGCCCGCCGACGGCCATCATGGCGAGGCTGGCGCGCGGGAGGATCGCGCGGCGCAGCGGCGAGGCGGTCACCAGCATGTAGAACAAAACCCCGGCCGCCGGCAGGAGAAGCTGCTTGAGCGAGAAGATCTGGCTCCTCGAGGCGGGGAGGGAGGCGAGGACGGCGGCGGCGACCAGCGCGAACAGGACCAGCGGCGCGCGCAGCCGGCGCGGCATGGGAGAAAAATTGAACGCCCACGCCATTCCCTGGGCGGCGGCGGCGATGAACGTCGCCAGGATGAAGAAATACGCCTGGCCGACGTTGGGGCGCTGCAGCGAATACACGATCACGAGCGGCGTGGCCGCGGCGATCGCCGGCAGCGCCCAGCTCATGATGCGGTCGAATCGGCCCGGCTGATCCATTTACGGCAGACCTTTGTAGGGCTTGGCGTAGCGGTTGCGCAGGATGTCGTTGATCGTCTGGCGCGCGCCCTGGGCCGGGATGAACAGCGACTTGGTCAGGTCCATCCACGGGGCGCCGGAGATCCCGAGCAGCAGCAGGCGGTAAGCCTGGACAAGATACACCTGCGGCCTGGCGGTCTTGAGCTGGCTGACGTGGTAGTTGGCCATGAACAAATACGAATTGGCGTCGTTGGGGGCGCGGACGGCCCAGTTGCGCGCGGCTTCGGCGTAGAGCCGGCGCGCGTCGTCGACGACGTTCACGTCGCGCAGTTGGCCGCGCTGCCAGCTGCCCTGCGCCGCGCCGAGGCGGTTGAACAGCAGCCGGTTCCACGCATTGTTGAACTGGGGGTTGAAGGGGTTGATCACGATGCAGTCGGCCATGGTGGCGACGGCCTGGTCGCGGCGGCCGGTGCGGTCGAACATGTCGGCGAGGAAGAACAGGCTGTTCTGCGAATTCTGAAGCCGGAGCGCCCACTCGAGCTGGGCGGCCGCTTCGGTGTTTTTGCGCTGGCGGCCGAGGACGCTCGCGTAGGCGTTGCGGATCTCGCCGTTTTGCGGGTCGAGCCGCAGCAGGCGCTCGAGTTCGCCGGCGAGGCGCGCGAGGAAGGCCGGATCGGTCTGCTCGTCGGTCAGCGGCGGGAGCCGGCGGTAGCGGTATTCGACGCTCAGGAGCGCGAGCGTCCACGCGAACGCGGCGAGCGCGGCAATGGCGAGCGCCGCGCCGCAAACGCGCGCGAAGATCGCAGTTTTCGTGACCGAATCCGCCAACGTGGCAACCATGCATTTGAATAAGAGTCGGGTCGCAGACCCGACCTACCCTAAGTGAACAATAACGTGGGGGCGCTGTCGAGCAGATATCAGGGATTCGGGCCGAGGTCGGTCGAGGAGCTGAACGGCTCGGGATTGACCTGGGGCGGGATGATGACGCCGCCGCTCATGACCATCTTGATCCCGTCGTCGACGCCGATGTCGAGGATGCGCACGTCCTCCTCGGGCAGGATGATCAGGAAGCCGTTGGTGGGGTTGGGGGCCTTGGGGACGAAGATGCTGACGAAGCGACGCGGATCGCCGGCCAAGCGCGTCTCGCCGGTGACGAAGCCGACCGAAAAGATGCCCGGGCGCGGGAACTCGACGAGGGCCATGCGCTTGAAGCGGCCGCCGCCGCCGGCCGTGATCAGGTGGAGGAGCTGCTTGGTGGTGCCGTAGACGGTCTTGACGAACGGGATCCTGAGGACGAGCTGCTCGCCGGCTGTGTAGAGCTTATGGGTGAACAGGGTGGTGGTGATCGCCCCGGCCAGGTAGAGGACGGTCAGGGTGGTGAGCAGGGAGAGCAGGACCTTGAGGGCGGTGCCGATGAGGGTGCGCTGGTCGGCGATCGCCGAGAGCGGCCACAGGTACAGCATGCGGTCGACGAGCGGGCCGACAAAGCGGTTGATCAGGTTGTAGGCGAAGATCGTGATCAGGACGGTGACGGCGACCGGCACGATGAGGATCAGGCCGGCCAGCACTTGGCGTTGCGCGCGGTGAAAGAAATGGTTCATAATAAGCCTGATGACCGGAATTGTCCGCGTATTCGCCAATTCGAGTTTACATGATTTTGGGGCAATGGTCCAAATTCAGGGAAATTCAAGGAATTGTTGATGTGAAACGATAAAAGTAAAGACGAGGGTTTGAGTCGGCCGATATACGATTTTCGATCGCATCACGAGCGCGGGCACGAACGAGAGCGAGAATATGGATCCCGAATCTGACAAAAACATCCCGGTGGGCAACGAGGTTTCTTTGGATCCAGCCAGGAAGAACCCGCCGGACGCCGAGGCGTCCGGCCACACCATCCAGAACGCCGATCGCAAGGCCGAGGATCGGACGCGGCTGGAGCCGCATTCGCCGACGGCGCGGACCCCGTTCGGGCCGGGCAACCAGCCGCCGACGGGCGAGGCGCTGCCGCAATCGCTCCAGGAACGCTACAAGCTGATCCGGATTCTCGGCAAGGGCGGGTTCGCCACGGTTTACCTGGCCGAGGACAGCGTGCTCGAGCAGCAGGTGGCGATCAAGGTCCTCAAACTGGGGATGACCAACAAGGCCGACCAGGACCGGTTCCTGCGCGAGGCGCGGATCGGGGCGCGGCTGCGCCACCCCAACATCGCGCAGGTTTTCGACATCATCGTCGCCCCCGACGGGCTGCAGATGATCATGGAATACTGCCCCGGCGGAACGCTCGGCGAGCTGATCAAGGCCAAGGGGGCGCTCAAGCCGGCGCGTGCCATCCAGATCGCGCGGCAGGCGGGGCAGGCCCTGGCCCACGCCCACCAGCACCAGTTCATCCACCGCGACATCAAGCCGGCCAACATCTTTTTCATGAACGACGGCACGGTCAAGCTCGGCGACTTCGGGATCGCGGCCAACGTCACCAGCCACGAGTTCACCCAGACCGGGATGATCATCGGCACGCCGGTCTACATGGCGCCCGAGCAGTCGAGCGACTCGCGCGACGTCGACCCGCGCGCCGACATCTATTCGCTGGGGCTGACGCTCTACGTGATGCTGACGGGGCACTCGCCGCGCGTGATCGACCTGGACCTGGTGCCGCCGGCGTTCCGCTCCCTGATCAAGCACGCGACCCAGCCCGACCGCAACCAGCGGATGGTCTCGGCCGAACAGTTCTGCGCGATGCTCGACCGGATCGAGAGGCAGATGCGCGAGAAGAAAAACGGCGAGGGCGCCGCCGCGTCGGCGACCGCCGCGACGCAGACCGCCGCGCCCGAGGCCGTGAACCCGCCCTCCGTCGAGGGCGCGCCCTCGACGGCGTCCACGATGACGGCGAGCCAGGCGGCGCCGGGCCCGGCGTGGGGGACCATGAAGTCGGTCGCGCTCGGCGGGGCGATCGCCGTGATCATCGTTTTGCTGAGCGTCATCACGGTCATGCTCGTCAAGCAGAACCGGGAGATCGCCAGCCAGCAAAAACTGGAGGCCGCCCTCGCGGCCCGGCCGACCCCGACGGTCGCCCCGGTCGGAACCGACCGGCCGTTCGGCCAGGGGGGGCGGGGCGGACGGCCCGGCTCGGAGGGCCGGATCCCGCCGCGCCAGCGCGAACGGATGCTGCAGGAGGGGATGACACCCGGCCCGAGGGCGACCGAGGCGTTGCCGCCCAGAAAGCAGAAGCGGATCGAGGAGATGAAGGCGGCCGAGGCGCAGCGACAGGCGCAGGCCACGCCGATCGCTTCGGCGACCCGGGGGGCGCAGGCGACGGCCTCCCCGGCGGCGACCGAGCAGCCCGCGGCCACGGCGGCCCCCGTCAACCCGACGCTTGCCGACGGGATGAAGCAGCTGCTCGGGTCCAACCGGGACGTCGCCATCGCGTTTCAGAATTTCAGGGACTACGACAAGCTCGACCCGTTGGCCAGGCGGCTGACGATCGCCAGAAGCCAGGAGGCGATCGAGATCGCGCGCGACCAGGCGATCCGCTCGAGCCAGAACAACGCGCCGTTGCTGCACCTGCTGGCCGGCTACGGCCTGTTCCGCCAGGGCCGCCTGCAGCCGGCCCGGATGCAGATCGACCAGGCGTTCGTGGCCAACAACCGGCTGGTGCGTTCCTACCGGCTCGATGACCAGGCGGAAATCATGCGGCTTTTCGGCCTTGACGTCAGGGAATACCAGGTGCTCTTCCTCGAGCGCTGACCCCACGCCGGACTTGACGGCGGCGGCCGGGTCTGCGATGGTGATGGAATAAGAGAACAGTTGAGCGGCGGGCTTGAGTTTCGTTCTTCGATGACGATTACGAGCACGGGCACGATTTGAACGGGAGGGTGGCCAAATGGCGCAATATGACGAAGACGAAGGGCTGGCGGATGACGAGGGCCGGGTCGAGCCGACGCCGGCCAATCTGGCCCACTGGCTGTCGGAGCAGTACGCGGGCGACGACCGCTTCGAATCGGTCGAGGTGGCCGAGCCCGGCCAGCTCGACGGCGAGGACGTTCGCGTTCGATTTATCTGCAACAACGAGACCCATTTCTTTGTCTCAGTATTGGGGGACGAGGGGTTCATCCGGATCGGGCTGGCGACGGATTCGAAGGCGGTGGTCAAGGCGATCGAGGAGGCCGTGGACGAGTCCGGGGGGTCGTTGACCGAGTTCCTGGAGGACGCGCTGGAGACGGACGAGGACCTGGAACACGAGGTCCAGCACTTCCATGACGACATGGATTACTTCGCCAGCGACATCCCGTATCAGCGCGAGGAGGACCTGGCGTCGGACATCATGCGCGACGAGATCATTTTTTATCTGGATGGGTTCATGGGGGCGTTCCACGATTACACGGAAGCCGGGTGAGGCTGGAAACGGAGTCTTGCAAATCGTAAGTAGAATACATTCAGTCATATGCGGATCAATGAGAAAAAAACTTGCTTCAAATCGGAGTTCTGCATAAGATTGGACCAAAGGACGAGGAGCTGTACTCGAGACATCTGAGTGTTTTGAAGATACTTCTGAGTTGGAGGAGGATGTCCGATAGGATATCCTGGGGGCAACATGAAACGTGGCAGGTCTCCAATCCTGTGGGCAGCGGCCGGTCGGGCCGGTTTGACACTGGGTGAAATGTTGATCGTCCTCGCTGTGTTTTCCATTCTGACTTTGTTATTTGTCGCAACATCCCAGCAGGTCATGGTCAAGACTCGTGCCGCTCGCGTGGCCGCCGATATGCGGATGCTGTCGGACCAGGTCGCGCTGTACTTCACGTACATGCAGGACATCCCCAACGACAACCAGGGCCTGAACAAGGCGCTCAACCCGATCCGCCCCGGCGAGATGATCCCGCCGAACGATCCGTTCAGCCGCAACCCGCAACTCAACGAGCAGTATGCCTACTACAGCAAGATTTCGCCGAACCACCGCTGGGTGATCATCAGCCGCGGCCCGGACGGCGTGCTTGATTCGGGGCCGATCATCGAGCTGCGCAAGAACAGCGGCGGCAACCTGAGCTCCGGCGGCAAGACCGTCCCGCCGATGACGGTTTCGGAAGCCGAGGATTTCATCGTTCGCTATTCCTACGACCCGACCAATGGGATCATCAGCGCGGGCGACATCATCCAGCGCGGCCAGTAACCGAAAACAGGATTGAGGGAAGAGGACCGAGAACTGGGCTCAAATGCCCGGTTTTTTTTGTGCCCGGGCGGGGCTTTGTCGTATCTGGGCGTATGACCGGGGGCTCGCCGCGCTCGCGCCCCGGCTACAAACTGCCGGCCCTTCGGGCTTCGCAACCACCCGGGGTCATTCAGGCTGAATCGGCGTCTTACGCCTCGGTCCGCAGCCCGCGCAGCTTCGAGAGCTGGCCGGCGAGGGCCTGGCGGCCTTCCGGGGCCATGCGGTCGATGAACAGGACCCCGTTGAGGTGGTCGATCTCGTGCTGGATGCAGCGGGCCTTGAGGCCGGTGGCTTCCTCTTCGCGTTCGACGCCGTCGAGGTCGGTGTAGCGGACGCGGACGCGCAACGAGCGCCAGACGTCGCCCTCGATCTGCGGCAGGGAGAGGCAGCCTTCGCTGACCTGCTCGTCGTCGGCGCTTTCTTCGAGGATTTCCGGGTTGATCATCGGGATCGGGTTGCGGGCGGAGCCGCGGCCGTTGTTGCGCTTCTCGGACCATTCGGTGTCGATGACGACGATGCGCTCGAGGACGCCGACCTGGTTGGCGGCAAGGCCCACGCCGCGCGACTCGTACATGGTCTCGGCCATGTCGGCCGCAAGCCGGCGGTGGCGTTCGGTGACGCGCTCGATCGGCTGGGCGACCTGGCGCAGGATCGGATCGTCGTAGATGTGGATGGTCAAGAGGGACATTGGCGAGCCCTACCTCCGGGGCACATTCTTCCTATAGTTTATTGCATGGGCGACGAGGGCTTCAAACAGTTTCTCGGCGAACGGGTCGCCTTCGCAGGCGAGGTTCTCCGGGTGCCACTGGACGCCGACGAGGAACGGGTGATCGTCGAGCTCGATGGCCTCGACCACGCCGTCGGGGGAATGCCCGAGCGGCCGGACGCCGGAGCCGGCGGCGCGGATCGCCTGGTGATGGCGGCTGTTGACGCGGACGTCGCGCGCCCCCTGCCAGAGTTTGCCGAGCGGCGAATCGGGCTCGACGTCGACCGTGTGGAAGGCGCTTTCGCCGGGGGTGAGGTGGTGCGTGACCGGGCTCGGGTTTTCGGTGTCGAGATCGAGCCAGAGCGTGCCGCCGCGGGCGATGTTGAGCTCCTGGCAGCCGAGGCAGATCGCGAGCGTCGGGATTTTGATGCGCTGGACCGCTTCGATCAGGGCGAAATCGGCGCGGTCGCGTTCGGGGGTCATCGGGTTGATGGCGGGGAGCGGTCCGGAGACGCCGAGGCGCTCGGGCCGGACGTCGTCGCCGCCGGTCAGGAGGATCGCATCGACGCGGTCGAGAACCGTTTCGAGCGACTCGGGGTTTTCATAGGGCGGGATGAGAACCGGGACGCCGCCGGCGCGCTCGACGGCGCGGGCGTAAGGGGAGCGCAGGCCGTCGATCATGCCGATCCGGTCCGAAAATGAATCGCAGTTCATGCCGATGAGCGGTCGTTTCATGCGGGCTCCACGGGGGGCTTGGATTTGACGCCGACGTGCAGGTAAACGATGCCGCCCAGGAGCGGCGTCACCGCGATCGGCGGGACGCCGGCTTCGGCCATGCGCCCGGCCAGTTCGCCGGCGCTCCAGAACTCGCGGATCGAGCGGGCCAGGTACAGGTAGGCCATCGACCCGGAGATCAGCCGGCCGACGCGCGGCATGATCTGGAACGAGTATAGCTCAAACAGGGCGCGCCAGAGGCGGTTGCGCGGCCGGCCGAATTCGAGGATGGCGAGGCGGCCGCCGGGGCGCAGCACCCGGGCCATCTCGGCCAGGGCGCGCGGGCGGTCGGCGATGTTGCGCAGGCCGAAGGCGATCGTGGCGGCGTCGAACGAGTTGTCGGGAAACGGCAGGGCGAGGGCGTCGGCCTCGATCCAGCTGAATGGGTCAGGGCCAAACTTGGCGGCGGCGCGGTCGAGCATCGGGCGCGTGAAATCGGCGCCGAAGACGCGGGCCCCGGGGGCGGCCTTGGCCAGGTCCGCGGCCAGGTCGCCGGTGCCGGTGGCCAGGTCCAGGAGGCGCGCGCAGGGGGCGAGGCGGTCGGTCGCGGCGCGGGCGGCAAGGCGGCGCCAGCGGGTGTCGAGCCGGCCCGAGAAGAGGCGGTTGAGCAGATCGTAGGCCGGGGTGATCGCCGCGAACATGCCGCGGACGTCGCGGCCGTGGGGCGTGCCGGGCCTGGGGAGGGAGGGAAGGCTGGTCATCGTTGGAGAATCATATCGGCCGGATCGGTCGGGTCGTTCGCATCCGCCGGATCAAAATTATGAACCGCCTGTTGCGTCATGCCTGCATTGCAGGTTGAAAAAAGACACAAACTCAGCCAACTTATCACGGATGAGGCGATCTGCACAACCACTGCCGCCGCCAGACCAGCCGTCGACCACCCGGGCCGTCGCGTGGACGGCCATGTTCTTCGCCGTGATCTCGCTGGGGATCTCGCTGTTCCTGCTGCTGACGAGCTGGGACAACGGCCGGATGCTGGTCAACGCGCGCGCGCTGTGGCAGGACGTCAAGCCGACGATCGACAGGATCAACGCCGAAAAGACGGCGGCCGGCTCGGACGTGCAATGGTCGCGGCTGCAGGACCGGATCGAGGAGCTGCAGGGGCGGGTCGCCAGGGGGGACAAGGGCGCGCTGTATTACCTGGACAACCTGAAGCGCGACATGGAATTGATGCGCGACTACACGACCGACCGCTCGGCCAGGTGGTTCGAGGACGCGACGCGGACGCTCGCGCAGGCGCGCGAGGAACTGCAGCGCAACGGTCCGGCCGCGGCCGCGCGGCTCAAGAAACTGGCCGAGGACGTCAAGACGCTCGCGGCGCTCTACAAGGCCAAACCTCCGGAAGACGAAAAGGGATCGGAATGATGGGCAAGGCCCCGTACAGGATCGGCGTTCTTTCCGACACGCACGGCCACCTGCCGGCGCGGGTGTTGGAGATTTTCGAGGGCGTGGACATGATCCTGCACGCCGGCGACGTCGGGCGCGACGACCTGCTGATCGAGCTCGAGGCGCTGGCGCCGACGCTGGCCGTCTCCGGGAACATGGACGGGGCGCCCGACGAGCGCACGCGCCCCCTGGTGCGCCAGATCGAGACGCCGGTCGGGAAGATCGCGATGACCCACGGCCACCTGGCGACGGCCCCCTCGAACAACCCGGCGCGGATGGCGTCGCGGTTCGCCGAGTTCGGGCCCGACATTATTATCTTCGGCCACAGCCATGCGCCGCACCTGAGCCGCGTCGGGACGGTCTGGGTGTTCAACCCGGGCACGGCCGGGCAGGCGAGGTTTGGGAAGGGGCCGTCGGTCGGCTTGATCACCGCCGGCGAGGACGGCCCTCGCTTCGAGCACGTGATGATCGAAACAATGTGAACGGAAGCATAGGGGGAATCATGAAAACGTCACTGTGGATGCTGATGATGTGGTTGGCGGCGCCGGCGCTGGCGTCGGCCGCCGAGTTCAAGCCGGTGCTGGACCAGACGCGCGAATTGATTACCGGAGTCGGCGAGTTGACGCCCGCGATCCCGGCCGGCGCCGCCGAGGCCACGAGCTTCACGCTGCCGATGGGAACCCAGCGCAACCTGCTGACCGAGGTCCCCGGCAAGCCGTTCCGCCAGGTCGACCCGCCGCCCGAAATGACCACGTGGTGGAAGATGCCGTTCTACGTGACGCTCGGACTGCCGCGCGACCTTGCCGACGCGTTCATGGGCGGGCTGTCCTACGTCCCGTTCATCAGCATCCTCGACTATGCCGTCTATGAAAAAGTCCCGACGCAGATTTTCGTGCGCGACCCCCGCGACTGGCACAACTGGACCGGCCGCCGCAACGGCAGGAACCACGGCTTCTACGACGGCGAGTCGTGGGGGTGGTTCCCGTCGGCGAACACCTGGAACCTGACGCACCCGAGCCCGTGGAAGGCCCGGCGCAACGCCGCCTATAACCAGAAACTGCAAAAGCGGCTCGACGAGTTGAACGCCGGGGCCGACGCGGCCAACCAGGAAATCGCCCGCAAACAACTGGCGGCGCGGCAGGCCGCGCTCGAGGCCCTCAGGGGCGGCAAGGCGATCGACGCCACCGGCGCCGCGGCGGGCAAGGCCGCCAGCGAGCGGATGATCCCGTACTACAAGACCGCGGTGCTCGACGACGGCTCGTTCGCGCTGCTCGTCACGTCGCTGGCCGTCTACGAGAATTCGCCCAGGTGGGCCGAGGACCTGCTCTGGGCCGAGCTGCGGCAGGCGACGCCGGACCGGCTCGCCGCCGCGCGGCAGCTGCTCAAGGAGATGTCGAACACCTACAAGCTGAACCTGCGGGTGCGGCGGGCGCTGATCCTGGCCGACGTCATGCTGGGCAACCCGAAGGCGGCGCTCGCCGAGGCCAACGAATACATGGACCCCGAGCCCGGCAAGCCGATGCGCAACCGGCTCATCTTCGAGACGGCGCTCGCGGCGGGCGACCTCGACCAGGCGCGCCAGGCGCTGGGCGAGATGCAGCAGGGCCGGCAATTCCCCGATCAGCAGGGGCTCATGGCCGACCGGCTGAACCTGGCGGCCGGCCAGGCCGAAGCGGCGCGGCCTTCGCTGGCGGCGCGGGCGGCGGCCGCGCCGGCGGACGCTTATGCCCATTACTACCTGGGCGTCGCGGACCTTGCGCGCGCGGAGGCGGGCGGCAAGGAGTTCGCCGCGGCGGTCGAGTCGGCGCAGAAGGAACTGGCCACGGCGGCCGGGACCGCCCCGGGCCCGATCCTGCGCGGCCACGCCGAGCAGGCCCTGGCGTTCGCCGACAAGGCCAAGAGCGAGCTGGCCGGCAAACCGGAGCTGACGCGCTAGGGCGGCCTTGCGATAAAATTGGATGAAACACATCGAACGCGGACGGCGCGGATCGGGCGGATGCGCGCGGAATCGCGGTTCGGTTACGACGGCGGCTTGCCGGCGAGGGCGCCGGCCCCACACATGCACGAGCAAGGGCGATCGATGAGCAAGGCAATCCATTACCGGGTCTATCCCGATCATCCGGAGCGGTTCAAGATCTCGAAGGTGGCCGACGCGGTCAGGGACGGGGCGCTGCTGCTCTTCCCAACCGACTCGGTCTATGCCGTCGGGTGCGATCCGCGCGACCACAAGGCCATGGAGCGGCTGCGGGCTCTGAAGGGAATCGACACCCGCAAGCCGCTGACGCTGATCTGCCCGTCGCTGTCCGTGGTATCGCTTTACGCGCACATCGACGACGCGGCGTTCAAGATGATGAAGGCGCTGACGCCGGGGCCGTTCACGTTCCTGCTGCGGGGGACGAAGGAAGTGCCGCGGCTGGTGCTCAGCCCCAAGCGGCGCGAGGCGGGCGTGCGCGTCCCGGACCACCCGATCTGCCAGGACCTGCTCGAGGCGCTCGGCGGCGTGATCGTGTCGTCGTCGGCGACGCTGCCCGGCGGAAGGCAGGCCCGGACCAAGGAAGAGCTGTTCGACGGGCTGGACCCGCTCGTCGACATCGTGATCGACGACGGCCAATGGGGCAAGGGCGTCACGACGATGATCGACATGACCGGCGAGGAGTTCCAGGTCCTGCGCGAGGGGATGGGGATGGAGCGGGTCAAGCCGTTTCTGAAATAAGAGAAACCGGGATTCTCACGCAAAAACGCAAAAGGGCAAAAGCGCGAAAGGTCCGGATGCTTTCGCGGAGGGCAATGTCGATGGCATATCGGTCCTCGAGAATTCCGGCGTTCATGGTCGCAATCGTCGCGATGCAGGGACAGGCGTGGGGATGCGCGTATTGCAGGTTTTGCATCGAGGCGAATCATTACCTGTTTGGCTGGTTCGCGGCATTGGTTGCCTCCATTTTCATATTGGGCCTTATGAAGAAGTTTCGGGCAGAGTTTTGGGACAGGCAGCGGGGGCGACTGTTTTTGATTCCCATCGCGATATTTGTGGTCGTGTATCTGGGGATTGGGCTGGCCTTGAAATATTCCAGGGGGAATGGTTGGGTTGATCTGCTTTTGAAGTTTCCGGTGCCGGCCGGCGGCGATTCGATCCTTGGCCATCCGGAAGAATTGAGCATATTGGGCAGAATTCAGGCATTGGTTTTCATTCTTGTCCCACTTGTTGGAGCGTTTTGGATCCGGCAGAAATGGCTAAGGCCGGTTTGGGCGCGAGTTCCCTGCTCGCTGGCGGTGTTGATTCTTCCGTGCTACCTGGTTGCGTTGGGAATCGCGAGCGCTTTCCCGGGCAGGGGGATCGAACAATACTCTCACCGGATCGATATTTGGTTTTTGATATTCAAGGTGGCCGCCGTGGCGTTTTCCGTGCTGTCCATTAAGACCCGGGCCTTCCAGTTTATCGGCATGGGCCTCGTGTTTGCACTGCTGTCTTCCGACGGGCCGGCAAGCCCCTCGATCGGCTTGCCGGTGGCCGCATTCTTATTGATTTTCATATTCAAAATGGAAGAGCCGATCGTGGAGAAGGTTTCATTTTGAGGATGGGTGAAATCCGCATTGTGGATGGCGCATTAGTCATTGACAACCCCCCGCCGGTTCGATAGTTTAACCGTTTGTGGTATGGGGGCGAGGGTTTTGGATCCCTGTCCCGGATTTAAAAGGAACCGATGCGATCATGGCAAAGCAACAGAACAGGGTCCAAGTCATTCTGGAATGCACGGAATGCCGCAAGGCCGAGGCGCCGGGCGTCTCCCGCTACGTCTCCACGAAGAACCGGCGCACCACGACGACGCGCGTCGAACTGAAGAAATACTGCAAGTTCGACAAGAAGCACACGCTGCACCGCGAAGTCAAGTAAGCCGGGCGAAAATCGGAAAGTTTACAAGCCTCATCCGGGCCGGGCGGCCCGTGTGAGGCTTTGTTTTTTGACGGCGAAGCGAGCTACTTTGACATTGCCCCCCGAATTCAGCATGATGGAGTCGGGATTTCGGTTCGGAGTTCAAGCTTCGGCTTGCCTCCAGACAACAGCCAGGTTTGAACTCCGAACCGAAATCCCGACATTGGATTGGTAGAGGAACAAGAATTCCGATGGAGATTTTCAGGGATCCGGCGGCGTTTCAGAAGCAGTCGCTGGCGTGGCGGGCCGAGGGGCTGCGCGTCGCGCTCGTGCCGACGATGGGCGCGCTGCACGCCGGGCATTTTTCGCTGATCGAGGAGGCGCGCAGGATCGCCGACCGCGTCAGCGTCAGCATTTTCGTCAACCCCATCCAGTTCGGTCCGAACGAGGACCTGGCCAAATACCCGCGCACGTTCGAGGCCGACGCCGAAGGCTGCCGGGCGAGGGGAGTCGACGCGATCCTGGCGCCGGAGCCGGCGTCGGTCTACCCCGAGGGGTTCCAGACCGCCGTTCACGTCGACCGGCTCACGCGGCCCTTGTGCGGCCGCACCCGGCCGGGCCACTTCGACGGCGTGACGACGGTCGTGCTCAAGCTGATGATGTTGGCGCAGCCGAACGTGGCTTTGTTCGGGTGGAAAGACGCCCAGCAGCTCCTGGTCATCAAGCGCATGGTGCGCGACCTGGACGTGCCGGTCGAAGTCCGGGGCGTCGAGATCGTGCGCGAGGCCGACGGCCTGGCGCGGAGCTCGCGCAACGTCTACCTCACGCCCGCCGAGCGCGCCGAGGCGCCGCGGATCCAGCGTGGCCTCGCGGCGGCGAAAGCGGCGTTTGCGCAGGGCGAGCGCGACGCGACGAAGCTGATCGCGACCGCGCGGCGGCCGATCGAGGAGTGCCCGCTCATGAGGATCGATTATCTCGAGGCGCGATCGATGGAGACGCTCGAGGAAGTGGCCGAGGCGAGCGAAGGCGCGATGATCATCGCGGCGGCGGTTTACCTCGGCAAGACGAGGCTGATCGATAACGTGAGGCTGTGAGGCGATTGCGGATTTCGATTCTCGATTACGATTACGATTACGCGCACGAGCACGAGCACGAACGAAGGGGATGGCCATGGAGAAGTTTCTGATTACGGGCGGGGCGGGGTTCATCGGGTCGCATCTGGCCGAGGCGCTTTTGGCGCGCGGCGATGAGGTCTACGTCATCGACGACCTGTCGACCGGCGCGATCGCCAACCTCGACGGCCTGCGCGACAATCCGCGCTTCCACTACACGATCGACTCGATCATGAACCGCGGCGTGCTCGCCGAGCTGATCGACCGCGTCGACGGCGTCTTCCATCTGGCCGCGGCCGTCGGCGTGCGGCTCATCTTCGAGAACCCCGTCGAGACGATCGAAACCAATATCCGCGGCACCGAAATCGTGCTCGAGCTCGCCGCGCGCAAGCAGAAGAAGGTCCTCATCGCATCCACGAGCGAAGTCTACGGCAAGGGCGTGCGCGTCCCGTTCGGCGAAGGCGACGACCTGCTGCTCGGGCCGACGACCTGCCCGCGCTGGGCGTACGCGTGCTCGAAGGCGATCGACGAGTTCCTCGCGATCGCCTACTGGCGCGAGCGCAAGATGCCGACGGTCGTCTGCCGGTTCTTCAACACGGTCGGGCCGCGGCAGACGGGCCGCTACGGCATGGTCATCCCGCGCCTCGTCGGCCAGGCGCTCAAGGGCGAGCCGCTGACCGTGTTTGGCGACGGCAGCCAGCGCCGCTGCTTCATCCACGTGCGCGACACCGTGCGCGCGGTGATGGCGCTGATGGAAAGCGACGCGGCCAACGGCGAGGTGTTCAACGTCGGCAACCCGCAGGAGACCTCGATCGTCGATCTGGCGCGCAAGATCATCGAGATGACTGGAAGCAAGTCGCAGATCAAGTTCCTGACGTTCGAGCAGGCCTATGGCCCGGACTTCGAGGACATGGCGCGGCGCATCCCCGACACCGGCAAGCTCAACGGCACGATCCAGTGGGGCAGCCTCGTTCCGCTGGAAGAAATCCTGCGGTCGGTGATCGAGTCGATGAAGTAAAATTCAACTTGAACCGCGGAGTCGTGAACGGATACCAAGACCGCGCGCGCAGGCGCGCGAGTTGGCCGAAAAGATCATGCAGGACCCGGCGCGGCGTCGACATGATCCTGGTCGGCTGGCTCGATGCGAAGTGATTGCCGATTGCGGATTTCGGATTTCGGATTTTCGACAGCTCTGAAGGCGCGAGAGAAATCGGTTTCTCCCGCGCCTTCGGCGCTCCAATGATATGGCGTCTTTTACCTGGGGCTGCGCTTCGCTCCGCCCCAGGCTGTATTCTTTTGCGCTTTCAGCGTTTGCGATCACTTGCATCCGACAACATGCGACATATTGTGGTGTCCCAGAAATAGCTTTCACTAATGATATGGCTAAAGCCGCGGAACGAGAAGCCGGCTAAAGCCGGCTAAAATTTAATAAAAAGCCTTGAACCACCGGCTGAAGCCGGTGGCAACCCGTTCAGCCCGCTCACGCGGGCTATATTCTTGGGAATTTCAAGGACACCACAATATGGCAGAGTAGTACTCATCCGAAATCCGAAATCCGCAATCCGCAATCGGAAGATCCGCAATCCGCACTCCGAAATCGGCTCAGCTTGTTTCCGTCAATTCCTCGGTTTTTTCGGCGGGTAGCAGGTCGTATCTGCGGCGATTGGCGAACATCCTCAGCGCCAGGTAGACGACCGGCAGGATCCCGCCGATGATAAACAACAGGTCGCCGGGCATGCGGAGCCACTCGAAGACGCGCACGAGCGGCTGCGCGAAGAACGCGGCCTCGCGGGCGTGCCAGTAGCCGTTGGCGACGCTGTCGTAGAATTGCAGGCCGCCGATCGGCAGCAGGTTGCTGACGAGCATCGACGCCAGGCCGATGTTGAGGCTCCAGAACGAGATTTTCATGGCGGAGCGGCTTTCGTCGTCGGGCGGGATGAAGTAGCGCGCCACGAACATGAAGAACCCGATGGCAAGCATGCCGTAAACGCCCATCATCGCGGCGTGGGCGTGGTTGGCGGTGAACTGCGTGCCGATTTCGTAATAGCTGATGATCGGCAGGTTGATCAGGAAGCCGAACACGCCCGCGCCGATGAAGTTCCAGAACCCGACCGCGACAAGGAACATGACCGCCCATTTGTGCGGGAAATCGTAGCCGCTGGCGCCGAGGACCGAGCGGCCGCCGGGCGCGCCGAGCCGCATGAACCGCCACGCCTCGAACGTCAGGAGGAGCAGCGGGATCACTTCCATCGCCGAGAAGAACGCGCCCAGGGCCATGAACATCGCCGGCGAGCCGTTGAAATACAGGTGGTGCATGGTGCCGATCACGCCGCCGATCGAATACAGGATTACGTCGAGGTAGACGACGCGCGTGGCCGTCGTCATGCGCACGGCCCCGAGCAGGACGAAGATGTAGGCGACCATGATCGTGGTGAACAGCTCGAGGAAATCCTCGACCCACAGGTGCACCACCCAGAACCGCCAGAAATCCATGACGGCGAAGTTGACGTTGCGGCCGAAGACCATGCCGATCGAGTAAAAGAACGGAATGGACAGGGCGCTGTAAATGAAGAGCCACGGCATGTTGCCGGGGTGCTCGGCGGGGAGGCGTCCGCGCACGCCGCGGAACAGGATCGCCACCCAGAAGAACATCCCCAGCGCCAGAAGGATCTGCCACAGCCGGCCGAGGTCGAGGTATTCCCAGCCCTGCGCGCCGATCCAGAACCACGGCCCGGAGGCGGTGATCAGGTTCTTGACGCTGGCGGCCTCGCCGGCGAGGCTGCCGAGGACGACGAGGACGAGCGCGGCGAACAGGGCGATGGCGAGCTTGGCCTGATGCTTCGGCTCGCGGCCGGCGATCATCGGCGCGATGAAGATCCCCATCGCGAGGAAACTGGACGCGGTGAAGAACAGCGCGAGCTGAAGGTGCCACATGCGCGTCAGGTTGTACGGCAGAATGCCGGACAGGTTGAATCCGTAAAATCCGCCGGGCTCGACGTGGTAGTGCGCGTTGGCGCCGCCCAGGAGGCCCTGAAGCAGGAACAGGCCCGCGACGACGAGGAAATACCATGCCGTCGCGCGCTGCGAGGGGGTCAGGCGGACGTTCTCGGGATTGCGGAACTGGCGCTCGATGCCGGTCTCCTCGGCGACGGCGCGGTGCCAGCCGAGCAGGTCGTAGCGCCCGATGAAGAAAAACATCAGGCCCGCGCCGCCGAGGAGCGCGATCAGGCTCAGGGCGCTCCACAGGAACGCGTCGGCGGTCAGGGAGTTGCCGGCGAGCGGCTCGGGGGGCCAGTTGTTCGTGTACGAGTGATTGGTCCCGGGCCGGGCCGCCGAGGCGACCCATGCGCTCCACGCGAAGTAGGCCGTAAGCGCGCCCAGCTCGGCGGGGTCGCCGATCTGCACCCGGCGCGGGCCGGTCTGCCTGCCGGGGTCGCCGAAGTAGTCGCGATAGAAGGCCAGCAGCGCCGGGAACGCCTCCGCGCGGCCGGAGGAGAGCGAGAGCGTTTTGTTGACCGGATCGTGGCCATTGGCCTTGAGCTCGGCGAGGGTTTCGGCGGCGGCGGTCGAGGAGGTCACGCCGGCGGCCGTCTTGGCGGCGATCATCGCGACGGCTTCGCGGTGAAGGTACTGGGCCGTGAAATCGGGGCCGAGGTAGGCGCCGTGGCCGAAGATCGTGCCGTGCTGCATGAGGCCGTATTTCTGGAACAGGTGCTGGCCGGCCATGACGTCGCCCGCCGTCCAGACGGTGCGGCCGTCGGGGGCGACGGCGCGGTCGGGGATCGGCGGCGGCTCGTGCGTGATGCGCCAGGCGAGGTAACCGAGGACGACGAAGCCGAATGCAAACGTGAGGATCGCGACCTGGAACCAGGCCGTCGAGATCACCATCGGGCGCCGCGGACTCATGTCGATGACTCCTCCGGGTGAAAGATGCATGGAAATCGGGTTCGCCCACGGATTATGATGCGAAGCTTAAAGCCGTTCAGATGTATGCATTGATCTTAATCAAGAACCGAACGAAAACAAAGAAATCGGCGTGTTGCGCAATGTTCGACGCGGATACCGTCATCTGCCGCGAGAGACCGGGGGGCCAGGGCTGGCTGCTGTTCGAAGAGCCGCGCGACGTGTTCCAGGCCGCCGATCCGGCCGGGGTCCGCCCGTTGCTGGAGCGCGCGCGCGAGGCTGCGGGCCGGGGTTTGTGGGCCGCCGGATGGATTGCCTACGAGGCCGCGCCCGCCTTCGATCCGGCGTTTCGCGCGCGCCCGCCGCGCGGCGGGTTGCCGCTTGCCTGGATGGGAATCTATGACGCGCCGCGGCGCATCGTGGATTTGCCGCCGCCCGATTCCGCCGCGCCGTACCGGTTGGGGCCGTGGCGGGCCGAACTGGACGAAGAACGCTATACCGGTGCGATCGAACGGATCCGCGAACTGATCGCGGCCGGCGATACCTACCAGGTCAACTTCACGCATCGGCACGAGGCGGCATTCGACGGCGACCCGGCGCGCCTGTTCCTTGAACTGACGGGCCACGATCACGGCGGGATGGCCGCTTACGTCCGCGCCGGCCGGCATGCGATCGTCTCGGCCTCGCCCGAGCTGTTCTTCAGCCAGGACGGCGAGCGGGTGCTGACGCGGCCGATGAAGGGAACCGCGCCGCGAACCCGCCATGAAGCCCGGGACGAAGCCCGCGCCGGACGGCTGCGCGCCAGTCCCAAGGAGCGGGCCGAAAACGTGATGATCGTCGACCTGCTGCGCAACGACCTGGGGCGGATATCGCGGCCGGGTTCGGTCCGGGTCTCGGACCTGTTTGCCATCGAGCGCTACGAGACGGTGATCCAGATGACGTCGACGGTGACGGCGTTGACGGATCGCGATCCGGTCGAGACCCTGGGCGCGTTGTTCCCGTGCGGGTCGGTGACCGGCGCGCCCAAGATCCGTACCATGGAGATCATCGCCGCGCTGGAGGGGCGGCCGCGCGGCGTCTACACGGGGAGCGTCGGATGGATCGGCCCGGGGCGAACGGCCTGTTTTAACGTCGCGATCCGGACCGTCGAGATCGACCTGGCGGGAGGCCGGGCGGTCTACGGAGTCGGCGGGGGAGTGACCTGGGACTCCGACCCGCGCGCCGAATACGAGGAGATGTTGGCGAAGACGGGGGTGTTGCGGATGGGGGTGAGATGACAAAGGGAAAGGACCGGCCGGAGCCGGTCCCTTGAATCATGGACGCGTGAATGGTTATTTCAGGTCCTCGAGCGACTGCATGATTGTCTTCTGGATGTCGGGCTTGTAGAGGTTGCCGACGTGGCCGCCGCCGGGGAAGACGGTGAGGCGGTCGTGCAGCAGCGCGCTCATGCGGTCGATGTCGTTCTCGTTCAGCAGGAAGTCGGTCGTGTTGATGAACGCGCGGACGTCGGGGTTGGCCGCGATGGAATCCTGGATCGACCAGACGCTGGCGTTGTAGACGAGCTGGTCGGCGGTGACGCCCGGCATCCTGCGCTGGTAATACGGGACCACGAATTTGTCCAGGTAATCGAGCCAGATGTAGTGGTTGATTTCGTGGTAAACCGGCTCGCGGCGATGCGTCTTGAGGTCGCGGGTGATCACGCCCTGATTCTCGCGGAGCTGGCTCGTGTAGATGATGTCGCGCAGCGTGAGGTGGTAATACAGGCCGATCAGGTAGCGCGATTCGTTGGGGCTGAACGGCAGTTCGTCGGACGGGGTGAGGTTGCCCTGGCTGAGCTTGATCGCCTTCATGAGGGTGTTCTGCTGGCGCTCGTCGCGCTCGGCGGCGGGCCAGTCCAGCGGCGCCTGGTAGTAGTTGTCGAGCATCTCGAGCGCGTGGCGGACGTCGAGCGGCGGGTTGATGGCGACGTAGCGTGAGAACACTTTATCCTCGTCCAGCGACGAGATGAACAGCGTGTGCAGCGCGCCGATCGACAGGCCGGCCACGGAATAGCTCGTGACGCGCCGGTCGTAACGCCTGTTCAGGTCGGTGCGGATCGCCTTGAGGGCGTTGTACATGTCGGCGGCGTCGACCGGGGTGTAGCCCGGCAGGTCGACGCTCGAGCCCTTCGTCATGAAATCCCAGTTGAACGGGCTGCTGATCGTGACGGCGCTGAAGCCCTGGCGATAGACCATCTCGGCGAGCGCGGCCGACATGGACGAGGCGCGGTGGCCGCCCAGGCCGGGGAGGATGAAGACCAGCGGCGCCGGGCGGGGCTGAAGCCACAGGTTATAGTGAAGCATCTCGCCGGTCGCCTTGGCGCGGACCTTGCGCTCCTGCGTCTTGCCCGGGAAGGCGGGGTCCTGAACGGCCAGGAAGACGGCCTGGAGCGTCGTGTTCGGCTGGACGATTTCCTTGGTGCTGATCGTGTAGTCGATGACTTCGCGCTCGCGGTTGAGCGACCACAGGTCGCGCACGAGGACGTACGGGTCGCGCTCGCTCCGGAGGAGGCGGATGTAGTCGTCGAGCTTGAAGCTGAACGTGTTGATCTGGAAAAAGAGCGAGAGGCCCGGGACGTAGGTGGCCGGGCTCAGCGCCATGTCGAAAATGCCGCCGAGGGCGTCGCGGCCGGAACTGGGGCCCATGAACGGGATCGTGAAGTAGAATCCCGGGCCGTTGCCCCATTTGCCGAACGCCTGGCCGAAATCCTCCTTCGATTCGTGCAGGCCGATTTTCTCGGCCGGGTCGAAGAAGCCGAGCAGGCCGACGGTGGTGTTGATCAGGAAACGGCCGGTTTCGGAACCGGCGCCCCCCCATTTGGCCTGCAGCAGGTTGCCGAACAGGCGCACGGGGTAGGCGAGGTTGTTGCCGAACTTGCCGATGTGCGTGCGGACCCGGGCCGGGAAAATAAAGCGGTAACCGTGAACGACCGGCCGGAAGAACCAGACGGCGATGCCGTTGTTCATGCTGGTCATCGTGCGGTTGTAGCGCTCGATCGGGTCGCCGATGACGGTCGGGACGAGGTTGGGCGAGGGCATCACGACGCGCGTCTGCGACTGGCCGGGCGTCGGCAGCGGCGCCGGCTCGGCGGCGGGCGCAACGGGAACCGCCGCGGGCGCAACGGGAACCGCCGCGGGCGCCGGGGCCGGCGTGGCCGCGGGCGGCGCCAGGATGACACGCGGAACCGGGCTTGCGACGGCGGCCGCACCCGGCGTCGGGATCGGGACGGCCGGGCTGGTGATTTCGTCGGCTTTCGGCGTCGCGACAGGAACGGGGGGCGCGGCCCAGGATTGGGCCATGAGGATCAGCAGGGCAAGCCCAAATCTCGTCAAACGGCCGAAAACCATGCAGCTCAACCTCCCATCCGGTGTTGGACCGGATTCTCCCTGAGAATCGCACTTTGGAACGAAACGGTCCAGAATAAGGTTTCGGCATTTATCGTGCGCGACTGAACCCGTGGGGGTCGATGAATGCCGACGGTTGAAGCGCGTGAGCCTCGTGCGGGAAGTCGGGAACGCGTTCGCTTCGCCCGACCGCGATCCGCAAAACCGGCCACCCCGGATTTTGGTCCCTGTCGTCCCTCTCATCTTTTTGCAGGAGGGCCGGGTTAAATCAAGGCGGCAGCCCCTTCCCTGTAGTAGTGGCTCATGATGGACTGGAGTTCCTGGCGGGTCTCGTCGGGGTCGCGGCCGAGCATCTGTTGGTAAAGCTGGGGCGCGATGGCCAGGAACACGTCGGTCATCTCGGGATCGAAATGCGTGCCGCGGCCGCGGGTCAGGATCTGGAGCGATTCGTCGAGTGAAAGCGCCGGCTTGTAGGGGCGCGTCGAGGTGAGGGCGTCGAAGACGTCGGCGATGGTGAAGATGCGCGCGTTTTCGGGGATGGACGCGCCGCTCAGGGCGCGGTCGTAGCCGCTGCCGTCGAATTTCTCGTGATGGCCGCCGACGACGTCGGCCGCCGGCTTGAGCCAGTCGGAGCGGCCGATGATCTCGACCCCGTAGCGGACGTGGCGCTTCATTTCGGAGTATTCGTCGGGCGTCAGGCCGGTCGGCTTGAGAAGGATGTTGTCGCGCACGCCGATCTTGCCGACGTCGTGGAGCAGCGCGCCCTTGATGAGATCGCGGATGCGGCCCGGCGGGACATTGAGCGCCTCGGCGAGCCGGACCGAGTAGATCGTGGCGCGGTAATTGTGGGCGTCGGTGTCGCTGTCGCGCTTGGCGATCGCGCTGCCGAGGACCTCGAGCGTTCCGAGGTTGGACTCGAGCAGGTCGTCGGAGACCCCCGTCAGCCGCTGCATCAGGCGCGTGATGACCGGGTACAGCGTGGCGCTCACGGCGACGACGATCAGGATCGCGATGATGACGCTGCGGCGGACGCGGCGCCACATCGCGGCGAGGGACTCGGGAGCGATCTTGATGATCAGGCGCAGCGACGCGACGCGGATCCCGGCGCTGTTTTTGAGCGGCGCGGCGATGTCGATATAGGGCTCGCCGCGAATGTGGAGCCTTCTGTGGAAGACGCGCGTAAAGTCGTCCGGCAGGGGCTGCGCGGCGAGGGCCTGGATCTCTTTCCTGTGCGGCTCGGGGACGGCGGCCTCGGCCATCGACTTGCCGGCGTCGGTTTCGATCGACGCATGGACGAGGTTGCCGGTTTCGTCGTCGCGGCTCCGGGCCACGGCGATGGTCAACAGCCGCTGAAACGCCTTGTGGTCGGGTTCCGCCTGGTCCAGAAGCGGCATGGCCGTCAGGTTGAACACGGTCGTGCCGTAGATGGCGCGGCCGACCGCCTCGTCGGTGATTCGGCCGCTCTCGGAATAGACGACGATCGCAACGGCGATGAAGGAGACGACCGCGGCGACGGCGAGCAGGCGGGGCAGGATCATGCGCCGCACGGCGCGCATGCTTTCGGCGCGCATGAACTGGGTCGGCATCGGCACGTCCCCCGACAATGCAAGGATTCGATCCAATGTAGGATGAAGGCGAGGTTTTGGGAAGAAATATGACGCGGCGGCGTCAGCCCGCCTCGGCGGCCAGGAGGTCGGGGATGAGTTTGTCGTAGAATGCGGCGGGATCGAAGCGGTCGCGGGCGGCGCGCGTGAACTGCCAGCCGACGAGGCTGATGTGGTCGGCCGGGACGGTGCCGCGCCAGCCGCTCCATTTCGCCGAGCCGACCGAGACGAGGCCGTCGTTGGGGCCGTCCTCGAGGCGCGCGAGGACCGCGCCCGGCAGCTGCAGCAGGCCGTGCAGGGCGGCGTTGGGGGGCTCGCCGGCCCATGAATAATACGCGACGCCGGGCGCGTTCGGGGTGCGCGCATTGAACTCGGCGCACGAGGCCGGGCGCAGGTCGCTGTGGGCGGCGGTCTGGCGATACAGCTCCTCGACCCACTGCTGCGGGCCGAACTTGCCGAGGAGGCGCGCGACGGGCTCGATCAGGTGAAGCGTGGTGAGGTCGGCCAGCGCGCTGCCGTGGTGGGGCGTGGCGAGCGTCGTGAGCGAGACGGCGCGCTCGGCGCCGCTCAGGGCCGTGAGGTAATGGCGCGAATCGAGGCCGCCCATGCTGTGGGCGACGAGGTGGAATTTCGGCTCGCGGACGTTCGCGTCGATGAATCGGCGCAGGGCCTCGGCGCGCTCGGCGATCGCGCCGCCGGGCGGGAGCGCGGCGGTGTGGACGGTCGCGCCGCGCGCGCGCAGCCGGTCGGCGATGCCGTTGAAGTATTCGATCTGAACCGAGTAGAGGCGCAGCAGCTCGATGCGCACGCAATCGAACCCGCCCAGGCCGTGGACCAGGACGATCGGGTGGCGGGGAGCAACTGGCAGCATCATGGGTCGATATTTAACACGAAACCCGCGAAAGAACACAAGAATCACCTGAATGCCAGATAGCTATGCGAAGCAACCACCCCCAATCCCTGGCAGGCCGGCTTGAAGCCGGCTGCAAATTCTTTTGAGATCGTACACACCCCTGCTCAGCATGCGTTGAGCGTGGTTGATCTGTTTTTTTGCGCTGAAGGCGCAAGAGATCGTAGCCTGGGGCGGATCGAAGCGCAGCCCCAGGTAAGGAAGCAAAAAATCCCGAAGCTCTGAAAGAGCGAGAGAAACCGATTTCTTTCGCGCCTTCAGCGCTCCGAATTTTACTGTCACGCAACCTGGGGCTGCGCTTCGCTCCGCCCCTGGCTATATTGTTTCGCGCTTTCAGCGCTTTGCGGCATGACCGACGCGCTAAACACATATTCCGCTCAAGCAGGGTGCAAAGAGGAGTCGGCTCAAGCCGACTGGCGAATCCCTCTTGATCGATGAGGTTTTTGGCGCTGGTTATGCCTGGTTGGGACTTTCGATTACGATACCTATGAACACGATGTGTGCGAGTAATGCGAGGTTGCTTTTTTGGGGGTGGGGCAGCATGCTGGAGCGATTTTAATTGTGGAGAGGGCAATGGTTGAGCCGTTTGTTATTTCACTCATGGCCGACGGGGCGGAGTCGGGCCGTCCGGCGACGCTCGTCAGCGGGCGGATCCTCGTGCACACCCCCCACGGCCTCAACCCGATCGACCGGCTTCTGGCCGAGGCGGCGGCCGAGGTTCCGGCCTCGCGCATCCTGACCGTCATGCACCCGGACCCGATCGTCGCGCTGGCGATGCGCGCGCTGCGGCCCGAGTCCGCCGTCGAGTTTTTCCACATGGATCTGTTTCATGTCACCCAAGTTTCGCGCGTGGCGCGGCGGCACGGCTTTGCCGACCTGTCGGCGATCTGCGCGCCGAACCTGCCGGCCGGGGCCGAGCGGCCGCAGATGATCCTCATGCACACGCGGCGCGACGACGAGGCGGGGCTGACGCTCGAGTGGATTCACCAGGGCCATGCGGCGCTGGCACCGGGCGGCAAGCTCCTGGCCGCGATCAACAACCCGCACGACCAGTGGCTGCGCCGCCAGCTCGAGCGGACGTTCGGCAACCTGACGATCGCCGGGCGCTCCAAGCACGGGCTGGTCTATCTCGTCAAGCGCGCGGGGGCGGACGAGACCGCGCCGGCCGACCACCAGTTCATCAAGCGCGTCCGGGCCGACTGGGGCGGGCTCGAGCTGGAATGCGAGACCTGCTACGGCGTCTTCAATTCGGGCGGGCTGGACGAGGGGAGCCGCGCGCTGCTCGAGGTCATGGAGCCGCTCGCCCCCGGCGGCGCGCTGTTCAACCCGGGGAGCAACTGGGGCGCGATGGGCCTGCTCGCCGCGAAGAAATACGAGGCGAGCCGGCTCCTGCTGGTCGACTCCAACAGCCGCTCGGTGCAGATGGCGCGGCGCAATGCCGAGAAGAATCTGCCGGGCAGGGCGGAAGTGCGCCACGAGTTCGAAGGCGACCATTTCCTGAACGACGAGGAGTGGGGGGCGTTCGACACGGTGATCGCCAACCCGCCCTACGCGACCGAGATGCGCGTGACCGAGATGTTCGTGCGCCTCGCGCAGCGCGCGCTCAAGCGCGGCGGCAAGGTGTGGATGGTCGGCAAGAACAACATCAAGATGGTCGAGCTTGTGCACGAGGTGTTCGGCGACGCGCAGGCGCACAACCGAAGGGGCTACCTGATCGCGTCGGCGACGAGGGCGTGAGGGGAGCGAAGCAGCTTTCGCGGAGACGGCCTCACATCATGCATCGGCCGGTGAGGGCCCAGTGGGCGAGCGGGTTGTCGCGGCGCTTGACGCGGGCGACGGCCGGTTTTTTGCCGAGCAGCAGCCGGCGCATGACGCGCAGGTGCTCCACGACGACCTCCAGCGTCTGGGCCGTCGTCTCGCCGTCATTGGCCTTTGTGAGCGAAATCGGGTATTCGACGATGCTGGCGCCCTGGCGCGCCATCTCGATCAGCAGCTCGGCGACGGCGGCGTAGCCGTCGGCGGCGGACCGGGCGCGCTCCAGCCATTCCCTCCGGCAGGCGCGGAAGAAACAGGTGTAGCAATACAGGTTCGTCCCCGTGCATTCACGGTAGACGCGGTTGATCAGCTTGCTCAGGAACCGGGCCGGGGCATGGCGGCCGAGCAGGTTGGCCCAGGGGTGGTAGGGCGAGCCCGTGACGATGTCGCACCCGCTCAGGTTCATCAGCTCGATCATCCTGACCATCTCGGCGGGGCGGTAGGTCGAGGCGCCGTCGAGCGTGCAGACGATCGACCCGCTCGAGGCGGCGAGGCCGACGCGGAGCGCCTGGCTGTAGCCGCGCCTCGCGCCGAAGGCCCGGCACTGGAACCGGCCGAGCCGCGCCGCCGCCTCGTGGAGCAGGTAGAGCGTGCGGTCGACGCTCGCCTCGTCGACGAGGATCAGCTCGGCCGGGCCGTAGAGGCGCAGGCCGTCGAGCATGCTTTCGATCTCGGAAAGCGTTGCCCAGACCCGTTCCTCGTTGTTGTTGAACATGGCAATGACGGAAAACAGCGGCTTGTTGTTCATGATCGTTCCCGTCCTGGGGCCCGCTTACAGCTTGGCCGAGATGCGCAGTTCGACCGAATCGCCGTCGTCCTGTGTATTGACATGATACATCGAGTGCTTCTTGAGGCCGTACTTTTCGATGCGCCGGCGCAGCGCGCTGTAGCTGATGCCGAGGACCTTGGCGGCCTGGCGCTGGTTCCAGTGCGACTGCAGGAGGATCGACAGGACCATCTGGACCTCTTTCTTGTAGAGGAGCGAATGCTTGGAATCCCGTGCCGGCAGCGCGGCGCCCGGCTGCTGGTTCATTGCGGCCAGGACCGTCTCGTTGTTGCCGCTCAGAACGAAGCGGTGGATGACCATCTCGAGCTCGCGGACGTTGCCGGGCCATCCGTAGTGCATCATGGCCGCCAGCACGTCCGCGTCGAGCCGACGATCCTCGACGCCGAGTTTCTTGGCGTAGAGCCGCAGGAAGTGGTCGACCAGCAGCGGGAGGTCCTCCATGTGGTCGCGCAGCGGCGGGATCGAAATCGTGAACTCGTTGATCCGGTAGAACAGGTCGGTGCGGAAGCGGCCGGCGGCGATCATCTGCTCGAGGTCGGCGTTGGTGGCGGCGATGAACCGGGCGTCGACGCGGATGGGGTGCTTGCCGCCGAGGTGGTGCAGCTCCTTGCGCTCGATGACCTCGAGCAGCTTGACCTGCATGGTCGTCGGGATCTCGGCGATCTCGTCGAGAAACGCCGTGCCGCCGTGGGCCATCTCGATGCGCCCCGGCTTGGTCGTGGCGGCGCCGGTGAACGCGCCCGACTCGTGGCCGAACAGCTCGGATTCCATGAGCGACTCGGGGATGGCCGGGCAGTTGATCGTCACGAGGTTGTCCTGGCGGTGGCGCTGCGATTGCTCGTGGATCATGCGCGCCACCACCCCCTTGCCGACCCCGCTTTCGCCGCGGATCAGCACGGTCATGTCGGTGTTGGCGACCTCGGCCGCCTGCTCCCGGATGCGCTGGATGACCGTCGAGTCGCCGACCAGGTCGGTCATGCAGCGCGGCGGGCGCGACATGATTTCGGGCTTGGACGCGACGACCGGGGCGGGCCGGGCGAGCGGCGCAAACCGGATCGCGGCGCCGTCCGCGGCCCCTTCGTCCAGGATCCGCCCGATGTTGTCGGCCATCACCTGCAGGTCGAGCGGCTTGGACTGGTATTTGACGATCTGGTCGTTGATGAGCTCGATCGTGGAGAGCCGCGTGCGGCCGTCGGTCAGGACGTAGATGGCCGCCTCGGGGTGCTCGCGCTTGAGGGCGCGCACGGTGTCGATGCACGACTCGTTCGGGATCGACTCGGAGAGCAGGACGAGCCGGTGCGCGGCGGAGATCCGCGGCGCTCCGCGGGCGTAATTGTCGGCAACGCCGACGCCGTGCCCGCAATGGTTCAAATGCTTCACGATCATCGCGCGGATCTTCGGGTCCGGCTCGATGAGAAACAGGGTCTCCGGCTGCATGAGCCTATCCTCCCGCCTCGACGCGGCCCAAGGCATGAACAACCTGCTGATTTGCATAGTTCCGACTGATAGACATCATACCAGCAGACGGCATGTTTTACCTAAAACTGGTTAAAGGTGACGCCGGGGGGACACAATGTGCCGAACCGGATCAATAGTTGCCAATTGCCTTTCATGCGGACGCCCGTCGATCCGCCTTGCCGGAATGCCACCCTTTGCACCCGACAACATTTGTTCGGAATGGCGTGTTATCGGCCGCATGCCCGCGGGGGGATGGAGACGCCGGCAGGGCCCGGCCGCCGGCTAACCGCAAGCGCTGCAACAGTCTGGGCCCTGGGCGCGGGGCGAGGGCCCCATCGCCGCGATGTTTGGTCTGTGCCTTGCTTGAGAAGGGGCACATTTACGGTTCCACCGAGCCTTTTTGCGTTCCGGCATTTTCCGGGCGCGGGGGTGAGTTCATGATGCCAAGAATCGAGTCGAGCAAGAGATTACCGGAATTCGACATGGCGGGCGGCGGCGACCGGCCGTGCGAAGCGGCCGGGGCAAACATGGCGACGCCGGATGACCCATCCCCGCGCCCGCAGGAATTCCTGCGTTGGCTCCTTGATTACGAAATCCGGGGGTCGGAGCGCTACCGGCGCTTCCTGTCGCTGCTGCTGATCGCCTCCAACCGGGCCGAGGAGGGGATCGATCGGCTGACCGAGTCGTTCCGGCGCAGCGACGAGGTCATTGCGCTGGACAAGTGGCACGCGGCGGTCCTGCTGCGGGAGACCAACATCGACGGCACGATCAACGCGATCAACCGGTACAAGTCGTTCCACAACGTGATCCACCTGCGCTTCGCGGTGGTGTGCTACCCGACCGACGGCTGGAATGCCACGTACATTCTGGAGTCGGCCAGCGACCGGATCACGCGCGCCATGCACGGGCCGGCCGGCGCGGTCATCTGCTAAACGAAGTCGTGAAAGGCGGCAGTCGCATGAACCCCCCAGGCACCGATCCCATCCCCGCCGATGAAATCGAAAAGGCCCTGGTCGCGTCGCGCGACCTGGTGCTGCGATACATCCCCGTCCCCGAGCCCGCGGAGCCCACCCCCCAGCCGGGGTTCGAGATCTCGAAGCGCAGCGTCTTTTACACGCTGTTCCGCCATCCGTTCAAGATCGTGGCGTGCTTCGCGATCTTCTCGGCGGCGGCGCTGGTTTACGTGGTCTCCCAGCCCAACCTGTACGTCTCCGAGGCGCTGATCCGCATCCGCGGCCAGCGCAACAACATGTTGATCGACCCGGCCGCGGGGGAAGGCTCGCTCCTCAAGAGCACCCAGCTCGACCAGAATCTCATGAGCGCCGAATTGGACCTGATCCAGAGCGACGGGTTGCTGATGCGCGTCGTCGACAAGCTCGGGCCGGACCGGATCCTGGATCCGCAGCGCACGCCGCCGGACGCGACGCCGGGCCTCAAGAGCCGCTTCTATCGGCTCCTCAACTTCGACACGAGCCGGCCCGAGCCGCGGCAGGCCGCGCTGCTGACGCTCAAGAAGAACCTCAAGGCGTGGTCGAACAGCGGCGTGCGCGACCTCGTCCACGTCGAGTTCAAGTCGGAGGCGCCGGCCCGCGCCCAGGCCGTCCTCAACGCGATCGTCGACGAGTACCAGAGCTACCACATCGCCAGCAACCGGTCGCGGTTCTCGCCCGAGTTCTTCGCCCAGAAGGCCGTGGACGTGCAGAAGCGGCTCGAAGAGGCCAAGGCCGAGCTCGACCGGCAGCGGCGCGAGCTGAAGATCACGATGCCGGAGACGGAGAAGGAACTGCTGCTGAAGCAACTGAGCACGATCGACGCCGCGATCGTCGAGGCCCAGGGGGGCGCGACCGCCGCCACCGAGACGATCCGGGTGCTCGACGGGTTCTCGAAGCGCTACGAGGCCAAGACCGGCCGCAAGCCGCGGGTGACGAACCCCGTCGCCCTGGACATGCAGCGCAAGCTGATCGACCTCCAGGCCGAGGAGGCGCGCCTGACCTCGAAATACAGCGACACGCACCCGCTGGTCCGGGAGGCGCGAGCGCAGATCGCGAGCGTCAAGTCGGCGCTCAAGGCGGCCGAGGCCGGCGGCGACGTCGACCCGATGACGATGCTGCTGGGGATGAACGACCCCCAGTTCGCCCTGAGCATCCGCACCGAGACCGCGCGCGCCGACCAGGCCGCCATGGGCGCCAAGATGAAGCTCCTCGCCAGCCAGAAAGCCCTCATCGAGAGCCGGCTCGACAACCTGCTCGAGCACGAGACGGCGCTCAAGACGCTCGAGCAGCGGGTCGACCGCCTCGGCCTCGAATACCGGCAATACCTGTCCAGCCAGCAGGCCGCCGAGATCGCCCGCACCCTCGACCAGGACCTGATCTCCAACGTGACGGTCGACCAGGCCGCGACGCTTCCGTTCGTCAGCACCAAGTCGCAGCGCAAGATGCTTGCGCTCCTGGCGCTCGGCCTGTTCATGGGGCTGGCCGCGGGGGTCGGCTGGGCATTCCTGATCGAATACGCCGACAGCACGCTCAGGACCCCCGCCGATGCCGAGGCGCGGCTCGGCCTGCCCGTGCTGATCGCGATTCCGGACACGCGCAACCACCTTTTGATGATCGAGGGCAAGTAGCCATGATGGAGCTGCAGATCGAAAACGCGCGCGAGCTGTCGGACCAGTACACGCTGCTCAAGTGCCACGTCGAGCGCCAGTTGAAGATGAGCCCGGACCGGTGCGTCACGATCGGCGTGACCAGCTGCCAGCCCGGCGAGGGGGTCAGCTCGGTGGTCCTGAACCTCGCGATGGCGTTCAGCCAGGACCCGGCCGCGCGCGTGCTGGTTGTGGACGCCAAGCCCAATAACATATCGCGGTTCAGGATGATGCGGAAACTGTGGAAGGAGACGCCGGCCACGGATGAAAAGTCCGGCACGGAGATCGTCACCGCCGATCACCCCGACCATGGCAGCAGCCAGCTCGTCCGCGCCGACGGCAACTTCGACATCATCCTCGTCCAGGGCAAGCAGAACGGGGCTCGCAACTACTTCAAGGTCGACATGTTCCGGCTGTTCCTCGAGAAGGCGCGCGGGCAATACAGCCTGATCCTGGTCGACGCGCCGGCGATCCGGGAGAACAGCTTCACGACGCTGATCGCGTCGACGCTCGAGGGGGTCCTGCTCGTCGTCGAGGCCGGCCGCGTGCGGCGCGAGGCGATCAAGAAGGCGGCCGACGAGCTGCAGGCGATGGGGGGGCGGATCCTCGGCGTGGTGCTGAACAGGCAGCGCTTTCCGATCCCCGAGTTTATCTACAGGTGGATTTGATGGACGGGGAACGACGCCAGGTCTCGCGGGAATCATGGCTCGGCCGGCTCATCCCGATGCGCCGGCGCGGGGGGGCGGGGCGCGTCGTCTCGAGCGAGGCGTTCCGCGAGATCCTCGACCGCGAGATGCTGCGCGCCGAGCGCTACAACTCGCCGCTGACGCTGATGCTCGTCGACGTCCAGGGCGAGGGGCTGTCGGCGCGCGACCGCGACGAGGCGTTGCTCAGCCTGCACCCCATCGCCGCCGCCGTCATGCGCCGCATCGACCAGGCCGGGTGGTTCGACGAGGGGCGCGGCTCGCGGCTGGGCGTGATCTTCCCGCACACCCACCCGGGCGAGACGGCGCGCATGCAGGCCGAGATCCGGAGGCGGTTCGAGGAGGTGTCGCGCCTGCGCGGCAACGGCCGGCTCGGGCGGGTGCGGGTCCTCATCGAAATCTACGGCTACCCGGTCGACGGGCGCGCGGACGAAAGCGACGACTTGCAGCTCCTCCTGTTCAAGGACGAGGATCTGCTCGGAGCCGACCCCGAGGCGCGGCGCCCGGAGCCGCTGGGCAACAACAGCTACCCCGCGCTGGCGCAGCTGCACCTGCGCGGATGGCGGGCGATCCCGCTGTGGAAACGCGCCATGGACCGCGCCGGCGCGGTTGCGCTGCTGGGATTGTTTTCGTGGCTGTTCATCCTGATCGCCCTCGCCGTCAAGCTGACGTCGGCCGGGCCGGTGTTTTACGGCCAGGAGCGGATCGGGCGCCGCGGGCGCCTGTTCAAGATGTGGAAGTTCCGCAGCATGACGGCCAACGACGCGCCCAGCAAGGCCGCCCACGAGGAGTATCTCAAGCAGATCCTCGCCCGCTCGGCCAACGGGACCAAGAGCGAGGTCCCGATGCAGAAACTCGGCGCGCTCGACCGGCGCGTCACCGCCGTCGGCAAGATTTTAAGGGCCTCGAGCCTGGACGAGCTGCCGCAGCTCTTCAACGTTCTGCTCGGCGAGATGAGCCTTGTCGGCCCGCGGCCGTGCCTGCCGTACGAGGCCCGTTGTTATCCGGCCTGGTGCTGCCGCCGGTTCGATGCCATGCCGGGCCTGACCGGCCTGTGGCAGATCAGCGGCAAAAACAGCACCACCTTCAAGCAGATGATTCGCATGGACATCGACTACGCCCGGCGCATCACGCCGTGGCTCGACCTGAAAATCCTGTTCATGACGGGGCCGACCATCGCCGCCGACGTGTGGCGCGAGGTCGGTTCGCGCCTGAGAAGGGACCATCGCCATGTTACCCAGCAAGCTTAGGGTGGCGGTCGTCGGATGCGGCTATTGGGGGCCGAACCTCATCCGCAACTTCAGCAGCCTCACCGAGGACTGCGACATGAGCGTCGTTTGCGACCAGGACACCCGCCGGCTGAACCACGTCAAGCGCCTCTACCCGTGGGTTCAGGCCCTCTCCGATTACGAGGAAGTCCTGGCCCGCCCCGAGATCGACATCGTCGCGATCGTCACGCCCGTTTCCACCCACTACGACATGGCCCGGCGCAGCCTGCTGGCCGGCAAGCACACCTTCATCGAGAAGCCGATGGCGCGCTCGACGGACGAATGCGCCGAGCTGATCCGGCTGGCCGAATCCAAGGGGCTCGTCCTGATGGTGGACCACACGTTCATTTACTCGAGCCCGGTCCGCTACGCGCGCGAGGTGATCGAGCGGGGGGACCTCGGCAAGATCCAGTACATCAGCTCGCGGCGGCTGAACCTCGGGCTGTTCCAGAAGGACATCAACGTGGCGTGGGACCTCGCCCCCCACGACCTCTCGATCATCCTCTACCTGCTCGACGCCGAGCCCATCGGCGTCAACTGCCAGGGGGTCTGCCACCTGAACGGCCAGGAAGACGTCGTCAACATGTCGGTCAGGTTTTCCGACGGCTCGTTCGCCACGATCCACAACAGCTGGCTCGACCCCAACAAGATCCGCGAGATGACGATCGTCGGCAGCAGGAAAATGCTCTGCTACGACGACACGCAGCCCAACGAGAAGATCAAGATCTACGACAAGCATGTCGAGGCGCCCCCGCATTACGACACCTACGCGGAGTTCCACTTCTCGTATCATTACGGCGACATGATCACGCCGTACATCCACCAGACCGAGCCGCTCAAGACCGAATGCCAGCACCTGATCGCGTGCATCCGAAACGGCGAGACCCCCCTGACCGGCGGGCTGAACGGCCTGCGCGTCGTCCAGATCCTCGAGGCGGCGTCGGCGTCGCTCAGGAAGAACGGCGCGCACGTCCCGATCAAACGCATGGATCATCAATTCTCCCCCGGCATCGACAAGAGGGAGGCGAGCGTGGCGTAGCCGATCGCGGATGGCAAAGCGCAAAAAGAAGGCCCGGAACATGGCGTTCCGGGCCTTCTTTTTGCGCTTGGAAGCGGCGGCGATCGCCCCGATCATCTCGCCGGCATGGCCGGGGGGCGATTCTTCCCGTGGGGCGGTTAGAGGGGTGACAAAAAGTCTCCGGCAATAGGGATCGCCGGCGAGGGCGCCGGCGCCACAGTGCGATGAGCTATTCGATACCGAATAGCTGTTTTCGATGTGGGGCCGGCGCCCTCGCCGGCCATCCACGCATCATTTTGATCAACCACCCAAGAGGCTCGTCATCCCCGCGTAGAAGGAGTACTGCCAGGTTCCGGTTCCGCTCAGCGTCGGGAATGTTGACGGGAGGGTTGTGTACGCCCAGCCGCTCCGGTAGGCGTGGCTGCCGCCGGTGGAGGCCGCCGAGAGGACGAGCGTGTTGCTGGTTGCCTCCATGGCCAGCCAATAGGCGCCCGCCTCAAGCGTGGCCGGAGCGGTGACGGACGCCGTGTTCCAGCCGGCAACCGGCGTGAACGAGTCGGTCGTCGCCATCAGCGCCCCGGGCTTGCCGGAGCTGTCGGCATAGATGCCGAGCCGCATCGTGCCGCTGGGCGTCTTGATGTGAATGTTCAGAGCGTTGACGACGGCCGCTTCGGCAAGCGACACCCGATAGGCGACAAGGTAACTGGCCATGCCGCTGTCCGTGCCGCTCAGGATCGAGGTCTGGCCCAGGGTGAACGTGGTCGGCGCGGGCGTGGCGGTGGCTGCGGGCGTGGGCGTGGGTGTGGGCGTCGCCGTGGCGTCGGCCTCCGCCGCGAGCGTCGCATAGATCGAGAAGTTCCAGTAGCCGGAGCCGCTGATCGTGGGGTACGTCGACGGGAACGGCTGGTACGTCCAGTTGCTCTTGTAGACGTAGGCCCCCCCGGTCGAGGCGGCCGCGATCGAGACCGTGTTGTTGTCCACCTCGAACGCCAGCCAGTAACAACCGGCCGTCAGGACCTGGGTCTGGTCCGTGACGGGGACGGTGTTCCAGCCGACCTTCGTGGCGAACGCGTTCGTTTGCGCGACGAGCGCACCCGGCCGGCCCGAATTGTCCCGGTAGACCGCCATCCGCATGTTGCCGCTTGCGGTCTTGATGTAGGCGCTGATGCTTTTGAGCGTGGCCGATTGTGTCAGTTCGACCTTGCTCGCCAGCGTGTAGGTTTTGTTCTTGGCGTCGCTTTTGCCGAGGACGGTGTCGACGCCCATCGTCACGGTCGAGACCGGGACCGGCGTGGGCGTCGGCGTGGGCGTTGCCGTCGGGACCGGGGTGGGCGTCGGCGTGGGCGTGGGCGTTGCCGTCGGGACCGGCGTCGGCGTCGGGGTGGGCGTGGGCGAGGCAAAGCCGGCGTAGAGCGAATAATTCCACGTGCCGGTGCCGCTGATCGTCGGGAACGTCGACGGCAAGGATTGGTATGTCCAATTGCTTTTGTAGACATGGGCGCCGCCGGTGGACGTGGCGGCGATGACCAGGGCATCGGTGTCGGTCTCGAAGGCGAGCCAGTAGGTGCCGGCCGCGAGTGTGACGTTTTGATCGGTGACGGCCACCGAGTTCCAGCCGACCGCCGGGACGAAGGCCGGGGTCGTTGCCATGAGCGCCCCCGGCACGCCCGAGTTGTCGGCGTAGATGCCCAGCCGCATGGTGCCGCTGGCGGTGACGACGTTCACGTTGAGCGTCGTGACGACCGATGCCTGGGCCAGGGTGGCGCGGTAGGCCACAAGGTAGGTGCGGCAGCCTGAGTCGGTGCTGCTGAGGATCGATGTGGTGCCGAGGGTCGAATCCGTGCTTGGCGTGACGGTCGGGGTGGGAGTGGGCGTGGGCGTCGCGGTCGCCGTCGGCGTTGGGGTCGGCGTCGATGTCGGCGTGGGGGTGACCGTTGAGCCGTCGGTGTATTCGAGTGCGCCGATGTCCCAGGCGCCGTCGGCGCCGCGGGTGTTGCCGGCCATGTCGACGGTGTCCAGGCCGCTCAGCGCGCGGCCGGCGTTGATCGGCAAGGTGCCGCTAGCGGCCGGATTCAGGCGCACGTCCTGGGCCGCCCAGTTCACGAACGGGTTGGACGAGCCCATCATGTCGCCCGTGCCCAGTGTCACCGATGCGCCGTTGTTGGGGAAGAACCAGTTGTTGCCCCACTGG
>JBDKRG010000026.1:0-1669 GCA_039683515.1 Candidatus Sumerlaeia bacterium
CCAGTGGGGCAACAACTGGTTCTTCCCCAACAACGGCGCATCGGTGACACTGGGCACGGGCGACATGATGGGCTCGTCCAACCCGTTCGTGAACTGGGCGGCCCAGGACGTGCGCCTGAATCCGGCCATGACGGGCGTCAAGCCGATCAACGCCGGCCGCGCGCTGAGCGGCCTGGACACCGTCGACATGGCCGGCAACACCCGCGGCGCCGACGGCGCCTGGGACATCGGCGCACTCGAATACACCGACGGCTCGGGTTCGACGCCGACGCCGACCCCGACCCCGACGCCCACGCCGGACCCCACGCCAACGCCCGAGCCGACGCCAACACCGACGCCGAAGACCGTGCTCGGAACGGCGACGATCCTGAGCGGGTCGGACAGCGGCTGCAGCAAGTACCTCGTCGCCTACAAGGCGATCCTCTCCCAGGCGGCGACGATTCAAAAGCTCAACGTCAACGTGATCGCCGCGGCCGGCAACATGCGCATGGGGATCTACGCGGACAGCTCCAATGCCCCCGGGGCGCTCCAGGTCGCGACCGACGCCTTTGTCCCGACCGCAGGCTGGAATTCGATCCCCGTCACCGATCAGTCCTTGATCCTGCCGGCCGGCACCTACTGGCTCGCCTTCGAGACCGACACCGATGCCCTGGTCATCGCCGCCACGTCCACCGGCGGCTCGCATGTCTATCAAAGCGGCTGGACCTATCAAGTCCTTCCGGCCACGTTCCCCACTTCCATCGGCACCGGCACGTGGGATTACTCACTATACGCGACGCTTGGCTCAACCACGCCAACGCCAACGCCGACACCGACACCGACGCCGACACCGGCGCCGGTTTACAACGCGGCGGCAAACTGGACCGGGTACCGTTGAGAAAGGAGTCCGCCATGCCTCACGATTCGGCCTGATCCGCTTGGAATCGAGAAGTCCCGCATTGAGCGCCGTGCTCGAAGCAATTTTCCGTCCGCCCCAGCCGGCGGCGCCCATGGGCTTGAACCGGAGAATAGCTTAGAGAACGGTTCCGGAACCCGATCGTCATGTTGTGCCGGGTTCCCGCGAATCCCCGCGATTTCCCGGGGGATTCAGAGGATGTGCGTCGTCTCGACTCGTTTTCTCGGCGGCCGCATTCCTCTTTGTCGTTAGCAAACCCAAAAACCGATCCGAATCGGCACGCCATCGATGACGGCCGATTTTTAAGGCGCTTCGAAACAAGGGAAAAACACATGCTTTTTGGCTCCATAGGGAGAGCCCCTAGCATTTTTTAGGTAATCACCCTATGTCTCGGTTCATGAACAGAACTCACCGCGATCCAGCGTCTCCCGACAAGAAATCAACTTCGCCCGGGAGAACGGCAACCCCAGATCACCCTTTTGATTCAACAAGGATGTTCAGCATGGTATTGAGAACGTTACGCGGACTATTCCTGACGGTTTTGCTGTTGGGGTTTGCCTCTTCTTCCATGGCGGCCGACTACTACGTGCGGGCGGGGGCGGGCGGCAACGGCTCGGACTGGGCCAACGCCTACGGCTCGCTCCCCGCGACCCTGCAGCGCGGCTCGACCTACCACATCGCCGCCGGCAGCTACGGCAGCCACCAGTTCAACGACGCCGAGAGCGGCACGGCCATGATCACCATCAAGAAGGCCACCGCCGCCGACCACGGCAC
>JBDKRG010000027.1:0-47192 GCA_039683515.1 Candidatus Sumerlaeia bacterium
GGAGAAATTTCTTGCGCTCTTTCAGAGCTCTTGTCGATGCGGGCTCGCTGACCTGGGGCTGCGCTTCGCTCCGCCCCAGGCTGGAATCTTTTGCGCTTTCAGCGCATCAATCCCATTCGCCCGCCGGATGTTGTGTCGCTATCATTTATTAAAATGCTTTAATCCCCGTATCGCGCGGTCACCTCGATCTTGCCGGATGCCTCGAAACGGACGTCCGCCGAGCCGGACAGGCTTTGGGTCACGTACTCCAACACAGGTTGATCGATGACCTGACCCGCCCGTTCGACCCGAACAAACAGTGTCCCCTCTCCTACCTGTCCCGACTCAAGGGTGATCTCGAGACGCTGGCCCTTGTCGAGCGCACCGAGGCTTTTGTCGAAAAAGAATTTTTCGCCGGCCGGCTTGGTGGCTGGTGTTGATCCCTCGCGCCACGTGATCAAGCGGACTGAATCAATCCTGTCCTGGCCGTTGTTGATCAGCGTCACACGGTAGAATCCACATATCAGATACACGTGGTCAGTCTACTAAAACGGCTGAAGCCAGGATCGAGAAGCCGCGCTGAAGCGCGCTGAAATGTCAAAACTGCCAACATCATCCCGCCGGCTGAAGCCGGGGGCAAGGAAGAGCACGCTGAAGCGCGCTAATCGGACAGAGCCTAATTCTTCAGGCCGTTGTAGTCGGGGATCAGTTCGTCGAGGAGGTGGCGGATGCCGGCGTTGTCGCCGGCGTCGGCGCAGGCTTCGAGCTTGTCGAGGCGCTCGGCCAGCCAGTCCCAATCGTAGTCGGGCTGCTCGCAGCGGAAGATCTTCTCGTGGGTGGTCGGCTGGCGGTATTGCTCGGTTGTCAGAAGTTCCTCGAACATCTTCTCGCCCGGGCGCAGCCCCGTGAACTGGATCGCGATATCGACGCCGGGCTCGAGGCCCGACAGGGTGATCAGGTTGCGCGCCAGGTCGACGATCTTGACCGGCTCGCCCATGTCGAGGAGGAAGACCTCGCCGCCCTCGCCGACGCTGCCGGCCTCGATCGTGAGCGCCACCGCCTCGGGGATCGTCATGAAGTAGCGGGTCGTGTCGGGGTGGGTGACGGTGACCGGGCCGCCGGCGGCGATCTGCTTCTTGAAGAGCGGGATCACGGAGCCGCGGCTGCCGAGGACGTTGCCGAACCGGACGGCGGTGAAGCGCGTCGCGCCGCGGTTGTTGAGCGTGCTGACGATCATCTCGGCCACGCGCTTGCTGGCGCCCATGACGCCGGCCGGGCGGACGGCCTTGTCGGTCGAGATCATGATGAAGCGCTCGGCGCCGCAGGCGATCGCCGTCTCGGCGACGATGCGCGTGCCGACGACGTTGTTCTTGATCGCCTCGGCCGGCTGGGCCTCCATGAAGTGGACGTGCTTGTGCGCCGCCGCGTGCAGGACGACCTGCGGGCGGTTCTTCATCATGATCCGCTCGATCAGGGCGCGGTCGCGGACGTCGCCGACGAAGAGCTTGACGGGGATGCCGAGCTCGGCGGCGCGGGCGGAGATCTGGTAGTTGATTTCGTAGACGCTGTTTTCGCCGCGGCCGAGGATCATGAGCTCGGTCGGGCGGTGCTCGACGGCCTGGCGGCAAAGCTCGCCGCCGATGGAGCCGCCGCCGCCGGTGACGAGGATGCGCCGGCCGGCCAGGCAGCTCTGCGAGGGGTCGGTCTTGAGGACGACCGGCGGCCGGCCGAGCAGGTCCTCGATCTCGACGTTGCGCAGCTGGCCGATCTGGATCGCGCCGGTGATGACCGATTCCATGTCGGGGACGATCTTGAATTCGAGGCGCGCGCGCTGGAACTGGTCGACGAGCTGGCGCAGCAGGGCGGGGGCCGGGCGGTCCAGCGCGATCAGGACCATCTCGATCTTGCGGCGGCGGGCGACGGTCTCGAGCCGGTCGACGCCCCCCTCGACCTTCAGGCCATGGATGCGCATGCCGCGCAGCGACGGGTCCGGATCGATAAAGCAAAGGGGGCGGTAAAGCTCGCGCTGGTTCTTGAGGAGGTAGCGGGCGACCTGCTCGCCGGCCGGGCCCGCGCCGACGATCAGCACGCGGCGGGCGTTGTCGTCGCCCATGTGCATGAGGCGCTCGGCGATCAGGCGCAACGCCATGCGCGCCCCGGCCACGAGGCCCGTGGCGATCAGGCCGTCCATGACGACGACCCCCCACGGCACGCGCTGGATGTGCATGCCGGAAGGATGCAGCGGATAGCCGCCCAGCGCCGTGATGTAGTCGGTCAGGATATTGAATATGGAAAGAAGGACCGTGCCGGCCAGGCAGGCGGCGACGATGTTGAGCATTTCGTAGATGCCCGTGTAGCGCGTGAAGCCGCGATACAGCCCCAGGCCGTTCAGGATCAGGATCCTGACCAGGATCAGGACCGGAGCGATGTAAAGGTATTGCTTGAGGTATTCGGCGATGAAGCCGCCGACGCCGCGCTGGAAATCGAGCCGAACCTCGTACGAAAACCACAGCGCGATCATCAGCAGCAGGACGTCCATCACGACCAGCGACGCCCGCCGCAGTTTGCGGTAATGGGGCCGCAGCAGCCTCGGGTGGCTGGTGTCGGGTTTGCCGGGTACTGTCGAGTCCGCACTCATCTTCTACACGATAATGATTCGCCATGGCGGTTTCAAGGCCGCATCCTGCAAAAAATGGGGGCGGCGCGAAAAACGGACGGATTCCGGGAACATTTGTCGCTTTTGTTCATCCATGAAGGTATCATGGAAGGGTCGATGAAAAGCCCTTCAGGACCAGTTTTTGGGAATTAAGGAGATGAAAAAATGTCCCGGACACACATCTGGCTTTTGATCATGCTTTCGGCCCCCGCCATGCTGCTCGGCCCGCTGGGGTGCGAAACCATGCAGGAACATAAGCGGACGACGATCGGCACGGCCACCGGCGCGGCCGTCGGCGGCCTGGCCGGCGGCATCATCGGCCACCAGAGCGGCCACAAGGGGGCCGGCGTGGCGATCGGCGCGGCCACCGGCGCGCTGATCGGCGGCGGGATCGGCTACGCCCTCGACCGGCGCGCGGCGGATCGCCTCCGCCAGATCCAGGGCGTCGACGTCCAGGTCAACCAGGAAGCCAAGACCGACACGGGCGAAACGGTCCCGCAGCGCATGACGCTCCGCGTCAGCAACGAAGTGCTGTTCGAGCGCGGCTCGGCAGCGCTGAGCCCGGAGGGGAGCCGCAAGATCGCCGAAATCGCCGCCGTCATCCGCGATTACCCCGACACCAGCGTCAACGTTCGCGGCTACGCCAGCTCCGAGGGGGGCGACGAGTACAACCTCCAGCTGTCGCAGCGCCGGGCGTCGGCCGTCGCCGACACGCTCGTCGCCAACAAGGTCGACCAGCGCCGCCTCGCGCAGGTGACGGGCCTCGGCGAGTCCAACCCGATCGGCGACAACAGCACCGAAGCGGGCCGGGCAATGAACCGCCGGGTCGAGATCGAGGTCTTCCCGACCGCGGACATTAAATAATTGCGGATTTCGGATTGCGGATTGCGGAATGAAGAATCCGGGGGGGCTGGCTCCGATGAGCAGCCCCCCCCTTCTTCGCGACCCACCATTCGCATTCCGGGATCGAAAAACGCTTGCCAAAACCGGCTCCCCGTCCCAACATATCCCGGTAGAGGGTCGAGTTGTGCCCTCGGATCATGATTTGAGGTAGGACGCCATGCCCATGCTCAGGTTCGGACGCTTGCTGACGGCGCTGGTCGCCGCGGCCATGCTGATTTCGGCGGGATCGGCCCAGGCGAAGCTGTTCAAGCTCCAGCCGCTGTCGCCCCAGGATGCTTCGCGTCTGAACGACAAGGCCAAGGCCGAATACGAGCAGGGGCTGAACTGGGTCAGCAAGATCGACTACCCGCTGGCGTACCAGCACTTCAACAAGGCGGTCGAGGCCCAGCCCGAGAACATTTACCTGCGCTACGTCGCCGTTCAGGTCGCCGTTTACCTCGGCGACACCCGCATGGGCAACAAGGCCGCCGAGTATTACGACCAGGCGCTCAATCACCTGAAGGCGATCGACGCCTCGCCGTCGCTCAACCAGCGCGAACGCGACCGGGCCCAGGGGCTCATGGACATGGTCAGCAAGCTGAAGGACTCGGTCGGGCAGCGCGACCTGAACCGCACCAAGTACGGCCGGGAACTGGCGAAGCAGTATGCCGAGATCATTTACAAGAAGCCTGAAGAGGCGACCGAAAAGTCGCCCGAACAGGAAGCCCTCGCGCGCACGGGCGTCATCAAGACGGAAGGCGAAAAGAGCGGCGTCGCCACCGGCGTCGACGTCCTGACCCTTTACAAGCGGCCGCGGCGCCAGACGGGGGCCCGCCCGATCACCGGCACGCCGTCGACCACGACCGAACCGGCCGATACGGGCGCGGGGACCGAAACCACGCCCCCGGCGACCAAGTAACGCCGCGCCGGCTCCGTTCATGAAATTCATCATCGCGATCATCAAGCCCTTCAAGATCTCCGAGGTCAAGCAGGCGCTCTCCGATATCGGCATCGAGCGGATGACGGTGACCGAGGTCAAGGGCTATGGCCGCCAGAAGGGCCACAGCGAGCTCTACCGCGGCACCGAATACCAGATCGATTTCGTCCCCAAACTCAGGATGGAGCTGGCCGTCGACGACGACGACCTGGACCGCGTCGTCGAGGCGATCCGCCACGCCGCGCACACCGACTCGATCGGCGACGGGAAGATCTTCGTGCTGAACCTGGAAGAAGCCGTGCGCATCCGGACGGGCGAACAGGGACCGGACGCGTTATAAATCCTCACGCAAAAGCGCAAAAACAAATTTCAGAAACGCAAAAGGGAATCTTGATTTGAGATTCGGGATTCCTGATTTCTTGCGCTTTTGCTCTTTTGCGTTTTTGCGTGAGGAATTCTCAAACCGACTCGATTACTGATTCCATGAATAAACGCATCGTGGGAGCGATCACTTTGACAACTTCGATGCGCTCGTGGATGAGAATCTTCTCGTGATCGAGTTGGACGATCGGACAATCTTTGCGGGATTTTCTGAATTTCGTGTAGAAACAGATCGGATCATATGACGGAGATGTTTCTGGATTTCCGAATTGAAGGTAGCCATTTTTCAAACACACCGCCGAAAGGACCGGATCCTTGAAAGTCTGATCGCTGGCAGCGGCGAAAAACGTGATCCCGCCCAACTCGAATTCGGAAAAACCAAAACGGGTCGCGAAAAGATAATACGGATTCGGGAAAACAAGCCCGGCACGCTGTTCAATGGCTTCGATCCAGTCGGCAGGCTGATCCGATGGCCGAATAACAGGCTTGCCCATGGCCGTGCTCCCCACGCGTTCTGCCGCTTGGACGAAGCGCCGGATCAATTCATTGTCGCTATTGCTATTCCGATTCACGATTCACAAATTCACATTGCCCCGTAGCCGGTGATGACGACGTAGATCGTCTTGGCCAGGATTTTGAAGTCGAGCCGCAGCGACCAGTTGTCGATGTATTCGAGGTCCATCTTCATCCAGGTCTCGAACGGAAGCATGTTGCGGCCGCTGACCTGCCAGAGGCACGTGATGCCGGGCTTCATGGAGAGCCGGCGGCGCTGCCAGCGGTCGTACTGGACGACCTCCTCGGGCAGCGGCGGGCGCGGGCCGACGAGGCTCATCTCGCCCCTCAACACGTTCCAAAGCTGGGGCAGCTCATCGATCGAAAACTTGCGCAGGAGGCGGCCGATCGGCGTGACGCGCGGGTCGTGGCGCATCTTGAAGACAGGGCCTTCCTGCTCGTTTTGCGCGGCCAGGGCCTCGCGCTCGGACTCGGCGCCGGGGCGCATTGTGCGGAACTTGTAGAGCGTGAACAGCCGGCCGTTCAGGCCGCAGCGCTTCTGCTTGAACAGGATCGGCGCGCCGGCGGGCGAGCTCATCCGGATCGCCAGCGCCGCCATCAGCATGAACGGCGACAGCAGGATCAGCAGCCCGGCCGAGGCAACGCGGTCGAACGTGTGCTTGAACAGCAGGGCCGGGCCCATCGGCTGCGTCGGCCAGTAGGATAGGACCGGCACGTCCTCGAACCAGTCGACGAGGGGGCGGGCGATGTGGCCGTGGAAAAAGTTGAGCGGCAGGTGCGTGCGGACGCCCATCTCCTCGCAGACTTCCATGATCGGCCTCACGGCCGAGATCGGCGCCGAGTCGGGGATAAAGATCACTTCATCGATGGCGCGTTCCCACAGGGCCTCCGGCGCGCGCGCAAGGTCCGACAGGATCGGGTAGCCGAGCGAGAACTCGGGGACGGTGACCGGGTTGAAGCGCGCCCCCTGGCACTCGGGGCGGTCGGTGACGATCCCCTCGATCGCGACGCCCCAGATCGGGTGGCCGCCGATCGAGGCCGCGAACTCGGCCAGGGGCTCGCCCGAGCCGACGAGGATCACGCGGCGCAGGTTGAGACCCCGGCGGCGGCGGTCGCGCAGGATGACCAGGACGAGCCACGCCTTCGTGACCAGCAGCCCCCACGTCACCGGCGGCAGGATGAGGATCATCACGCGCGACGTCGAGAGCGCGCCGGCCGCGACCGCGAACGAGCGGCCGATGACAAAGTCGACGGCCATGAGCAGGACGGCGGCCTCGACGCAGGCGACGGCCATCGACCGGGCGGCGGTGCCGAGCCGCCCGCCGAGCCGCTGCGGCCGGTAGAGGCCGTTGTAGGCAAGCGCGATGAGCGTGACGACCGGCGCGACCGGCAGCAGCCAGACGTAGTTGAGGAGCCGCGAGGGGGGGACCAGCCCCGGGGCGACATACAGGCTGATGGCCGTGCGCAGGCCGTGCGCGACGAAAAACGCCGCCGCCGTCAGGACCAGATCCAGCCCGACGTTGACCTGACGCAAGATGTATTGCTTCTCGCGCAGCATATTGAGTCAAGTGTGTGGGTAAGGCTGATGAGATGCAAGCGGCTTTTTCTCGTGCGTCGTGCGTCGTGCGCGTAATCGTAATCGTAATCGAAAATCGAAGCAGCCCCCCTCGCAAAACCTTTATCCTCGCATGGCCGAACTGGTGCAAACACAGGCCGATCAGGAGATCGGCGTTCCCGGGGTTTCGATTACGATTACGACGCACGACGCACGACGCACGAACGGGGACCTAAACAGCTTGAACTCTATGGGGGTGGGGGCCTAAAATGCGGGCAGTCTGAGCGTGGACTGACGTAATGGATAAAGAGACACTCCTTTCGATTGGACGGCCGCAGCGGCGCTGCATGAATTGCGATGCGCCGATCGACACCATCGAGCGCCACCCGAGCGTGCTGCGGTCGGCGGGCAAGCGCGATATCGAGCGCTGCGACTATTGCCCCACCTGCTGGGAACAGCTCAAGGACGACGCCTACGACTCGTTCTGGATGACCCGGCGCGACACCACGCCGCGCAAGGCCCCCAAGCTCAACCGGCGCGAGCGCTCGATGGCGCTGCGGGCGCTGTTCGAGTCGCTGTGGGACCGCCGCGAGAACGAGGACGTCGGGCCGGAGATCTACCTGCTGGCCCACCTGCTCATGAAATGGGGCGGGCTCAAGTGGCGCGAAAACGGCGCCGACATCGCCGGCCGGCCGTGCCTCGTGTTCGAGGACCCCGCCAGCGGCGACCGCATCGAGATCGCCGACATGGAAGTGGGCGACGAACGGCTCGCCTCGATCCAGCAGCGCATCGACGATTTCCTGAGCGAATACGCGGATGAAGACAAATTTAGTCCTGAGTCCTGAGTCCTGAGTCCTGAGTCCTGGGTTCTGAGTCTTGAGTGAAAAGATACGAGATGGTTGAAAATACAAATACCGGGTTGAAGCAACAGTCATGGATCGAGCGGGCGTGCGCGTTCATTGACATCGAGGCCGAGGCGGTCGCGCGGCTCAAGGAGATCCTCGACGCGAACTTCGAGCGGGCGGTCGAGCTGCTGTTGGCCTGCCAGGGGCGCGTGATCACGACCGGCATGGGCAAGGCCGGGCTCATCGCGCGCAAGGCGGCGGCCACGTTCGCCTCGACCGGCACGCCGGCCATCTTCGTCCACCCCGGCGAAAGCCTCCACGGCGACCTGGGGATGATCACCTCGACCGACCTCGTGCTGGCGTTCTCGTACCGCGGCCAGACCGAGGAAGTCCTGCGGATGATCCCGTACATCCGCTACATCAAGGCGCCGATCATCGCGATCACCTCCAACTGCGACTCGGAGCTGGCCTCGCAGGCCGACGTGACGCTCATCCCGAAGATCGAGCGCGAGGCGTGCCCGCTGAACCTGACGCCGACGGCCTCGACGACGGCGATGCTGGCGCTGGCCGACACGATGGCGCTGACGCTGCTCGAGGCGCGCGGGTTCAAGCCCGAGGATTTCGCGCTTTACCACCCGGGCGGGTCGCTGGGGCGGCGGCTGCTGACGACGGTCGGCGACCTCATGCACACGGGCGAGAACAACCCGGTCGTCAAGGTCGGCACGCCGCTCAGCGAGGCGATCCTCGTCATGACCTCGACCAAGATGGCCTCGACGAGCGTCCTTGGCGAGGACGGCAAGCTGGCCGGGTTCTTCACCGACGGCGACCTGCGCCGCTACCTGGGGCGCGGCCTGACCGACCTGTCGATCCCCGTCGACAAGCTCATGAACCCCAACCCCAAGTTCGTGCGGCCGGGGATGATGGCCGTCAAGGCGCTCGAGATCCTGCGCGAGCACAAGATCATCGAGCTGCCGGTCTGCGACGACGAGCTGCGCCCGATCGGGATCATCCACCTGCACGACATCACGCAGGCGGGGATCGCGTAAGAGGAGAATGCTTCGTCGCAGAGGTGCAGAGACGGGAAGAGGGCGCGGAGAACAGCAAGCATTCAAACACGAAATTCACGAAAAGAAGACCACGAAAATACACGAAATATTTTGAACCGGTGCGCAGTCAATTGAATGAGAAAAATTCATGATCTCTGCGTTCTCCGCCCATCTCCGCGCCTCTGCGACCAAAAGATCCCAATGAAAAGACTCTGTCTCTACCTCTGTGCTTTGATCTGGCTCGCGATGGCGGGATGGGTGTGGATCGGGATCCCGAGGCTGCACGCGGTGCCGGTCGCGAACGTGATCGCGGCGGCGTGGTTCCTGGTGGCGGCGCTCTGGCCGGCGGGTTTTTACCTGTCGCTCGTGCCGGCGCTGGCGCTGTTCGGGAACAACCCGGGGGGGGCGCATCACCTCTACATGCTCGATCTGGCGATGATGGGGCTTGTGGTCGGGCACCTCGCGCGGCGGGCAAGCGGCCGCGCGGTCGCGGGCAGCAGCCGGCTCGACCCGTGGGTCACGGCGTTCGTCCTCTGGTCGTGGCTGAGCCTCGTGCCGCAGCTCAGGTTCCTGTGGGTCGAGCTCGACTTCGATCCGCGCGGGTTCATGTTCAACATTTTCAGCCACTACGCCAACGCGCCGACATATGGGCTTCAGTGCGCGCTCAAGCTGACGCTCGCGGCCGGCCTGTTCGTGCAGCTGCGCGACCAGCCGTGGAAAAGCCGGCGGCTTGAACGCTGGCTCAAGTGGGCGCTGTGGGCGCTGGCGGCCACGGCCGTCCTGGGGCTGGGCAATTACTTCGGGTTCGTGCCGCTGGCGTGGTGGCGCGGCGAGAACATCGACATCGCGCGTTTCGGCTACCCGCGCCTGCAGTCGCTGTATTGGCATTCGGGCTGGTATGCGCAGTACGTGGAGGCGCTGGCGCCGGCGGCGCTGGCGATGGCGTGGCACGCCAGGGGCGGCCGGCGCGCGGCGGCGTGGGCGTTCGTGCTGCTGCTGGCGCTGGTGACGTTCCTCACCATGCAGCGGGCGGGATGGCTCGGCCTGACGGCGGGCTGCGCGGCCGTCGTCGCGGCGGCGACATGGATGCGCGGGGGGCGGTCGGCCGCCTGGCTGCGGATCGCGTTCCGGATGGCCGGCGTGGTCGCGGTGCTGATCGCGCTGGCGCTCGCCATGGCGGCATTGAGCCATGACTTCCGGCATCGCGCGTCGGAGCTGCTCGCCTACCGGCACCGCACGCTGATCTGGGAGGGGGCGAGCTGGATGATCCGGGCGCATCCGGCCGCCGGGATCGGGATCGGCAATTACCACCAGACGCACCTCGCGTGGTTCAAGCCGGGCGAGGCGGCGTTCAACCTGGACGAGAACTTCAAGGGGACGGCGCACAACCTGTTCCTGCACGTCGCGGCGGAACGGGGGCTGGTAGGGCTGGGACTGCTGCTGGCGATCCTTGCCGTCGCCGCGCGGATTCTCAAGCGCCGGATGGAGTCGATCCGGAAACTCGACGAAGTCTACGATTCGGAGCACGTCGCCGTGCTGGCCATCGCCGGCGGGCTCACGGCGCTCGCCGTCGACGGGCTGTTCCAATACACGTTTTACATCCGCACGATCGACATCCTGTTCTGGCTGCTGATCGGCTGGACGGCCGGGATCAAGGCCAAGCCGCTCAAACCGTGGCCGGGGTGGGTGTGGCCGGCGCTGACGCTGGCCATGATCGGCTTCAGCCTGTGGAGCCAGCGCGAACATTTCAGGCCGCGGATGTATTGGGTCGGCGACCGCGATTACATCCTCGGCGGGCGCACGGTGAACCTGGAGCTGCCGGCCGGCGCCGACCGCGTCGAGCTGAGGGTCGCGAGCGTCGACCCCGACAACCAGCGCGACCCGGTCAAGTTCACCATCAAGGCGGGCGACAAGGTCCTGCGCGAGGAGACGTTCACGACCCAGACGGCCCACGCCGTGACGCTCGACGTCGGGGAGGCGGGCGGCCGGCTGACGGTCGAAGCCTCGCGCGACTGGTCCCCCTTCGCCTTCGGCGACAGGTCGATTCCGGTGAGGAGAATCGGGGTGCTGTACCTGCCGGCGGAGAAGAAGAAATAGTCCTGAGTCCTGAGTCCTGAGTCCTGAGTCCTGAGTCCTGAGTCCTGAGTCCTGGATCCTGAGGACTGAGTCGAGGCACGGGTAAAAATAAAGGCGGAATTGGTGATCACCAACTCCGCCTGTTTTGTTGATTCCGACTCAGGACTCAGGACTCGGCACTCAGGACTCCTTCAGGAGCGAGGCGGCGGGCTTGTCGAGGAAGACCCAGCACTTGGCGTGGGTCTTCAGGATCGACGCCGGGTGCAGGTTGCTGATCGGGGCGCCGTCGGCGAGGCAATCCTTGACCGCCTGCGCCTTGCGCAGGTCGGGGGCCGTGCAGATGATGTTCTCGATGCGCACGATGGCCGGGATCGACATCGAGATGGCGTGCCTCGGGACGGCGTCGAGGGTCGGGAACCAGCCCTCGCCGAGCTGCTGGTTGCGGCAGACCTGGTCGAGCTCGACGACGCGGTACGACTGCCTGGCCTCGAAGTCGGCGGGCGGGTCGTTGAACGCGAGGTGGCCGTTCTCGCCGATGCCGATGAACGCGACATCGATCGGGGCGGCGTCAAGAGCGGCGCTGATGCGCTTGCATTCGGCCTCGGCGTCGGGCGCGGAGCCGTTGATGAAGTTGATTTTGCCGATCGGCACGACGCCGATGACGCGCTCCTTGAGGAAACGGCGGAAGCTGGCCGGATGGTCCTCGTCGATGCCGATGTATTCGTCGAGGTGGAAGAGCTCGACGCGGCTCCAGTCGATTCCGGGCGCCTTGGTCAGGTGCGAAAGGAACTCGATCTGGGACGCGGCGCTGGCGAACACGGCGCGGACGCCGGGCTTGGCGGCAAGAGCCTTGCGGAGGATGTCGGCGGCGCGTTCGGCCGCCTCGAGCCCGCAGATCTGGGGGGTATCGAATACGCGAATTTCCATCGTCTGCCTTCCTTCTAGTTTCAGCTGCGAAACAAAGCTTACACAGTAGCAAAACATGTTAAGCCAGATGAAAACGGGAAATCAAGAAAGGGAAATGGGAAGAAAATGATGAATGATGAATGATGAGTGATGAATCCAGAACCGGCGGCCCCAAACACTCAGCGATCCTCGACAAGAACCGCTAGTGTCGTGTCATGCATCAAATGACCGGTATGATGATCGAACCGGTAAACCGGTTCCAAATATATTTTCGATCCGACCGGGGGTTGGTTTGGCTCGCAAGCTCGCCAATCCAACCCCCGGCTTTGATATCGAACCGCTTCGCGGTTCAAAAACAAATCCGACAGATGACAGTTAACGCGTCACCAGGAATCTTTCATTCATCATTCATCACTCATCATTCATTTTCAAATACGTTCGAGAACTTGCCCTTGAGGTATTCCTCGGACTTGGCGGAGGGGCGGATCGGCTCGGTGTCGCGGTCGTGCGCGAAACCCTCCTTCTTGAGCATGTCGAGGAGCATCTCGCGGCGGGTGCGCGGCGGGTTCGGACGCGGGGTGGATTGCGCCTTCACGGTGGTCGTCGGCTCATCGAGCCGCGTCGGCACGGAGGCCGTCGTCGGCTGGTCGATGCCGGCGAGCTGGCGGGCCGTGGCCAGTTCCTGGTCCTTGATGACCGGGATCAAGCGGGTGGCCTGCCCCTCCTCGATCGACGGCGGCGGCGGCAGCTGGAGTTCGGCATCGGTCGTCGTCGTTGTCTCGCGGTCGGCGTTGCGCGGGTTCTCGGCGAGTTGGCGCATGCGGGCGACGTAGGCGCCGGAGAGGGCGGTCTCGGCGATGGCGTCGAAGAACAGATCGCGCACGCCGGGGTCGCGCTCGGGGTTCTGGAAGCTGTAGAGCGCCATGCCATAGGCGCCCGAGAGGGCGACGCGCTGCATCTGGCGCAGCGCCGAGATCGAGTCGTTCAGGTTGCCGCCGACGCCGACGTAGGCGATCCCCTTGGCGTCCTTGTCGACGGCAAGGGCGAAGTTGAGCCAGCCGAGGAACTGGTCGGCGTCCTGCTGTTCGCCGCGGAAATTCTTGACGTAGACGCGCGGGACGACGCTGTCGCGCAGCCAGCGCGGCCAGTTCTGGTGGCTCCCGGCGTAGACGGCCGAGTCCTTGAACGCCTCGACATTGGCCGGGGCCTTGCCGACGGCCTCGGCGCCGACGCTGACGACGATGTCGCGCCGGACCGAGCGGGCGGCCTTGACGAATTCCTCGAGCGCCTCCGAGATGACCTTCGAGCGGAAGCTGATCCAGGCCGGGTCGTTCGGGGCGGGGCGGTCGGCGCGGCCGGTCTCGGACTGGAAACGCTGGAGCATGGCCGGGTGGTAGCCCCACTCCGGCCCCGGGTCGCACATCGGGTCGATGTAGATCCCGTCGATCGGGTATTTGGCCAGCTCGGCGATGACCTGCGCCATGAGGGCGCGGACCTCGGGGAGGCCCGGCTCGAGGTAGCGGTCGCCGGCGGCGGTCTGGTTGGCGTCCTTGTCGTTGCGGGTCAGCCAGTTCATGCGATCGGGCGCGGCCGCCAGGAGCTGCACGGGAAGGGGCGAGTTCACGTTGCCGACATGAAACGGATCGATCCAGGCGATGACGGCCTTCTTGCGCGGCCCCTTGTGCAGGTCGGCGGCGAGCCGCGCCAGCGGGTCGAAGTTGGCGGTCAGGCCGAGGGCCTTGGAGAGCTGCTTGGAGTTGTAGTAGGCCGAGCCGTTCTCGACGACCTGGACGATGACTTCCTCGAACGCCAGGCCGCGGACTTCGCCAACGAGGCGCTCGACCGGCAAGCTTTCACGGATCCAGTCGCCCTCGGCCGTCAGCCAGATGGCCGAGCGGACGGGGGTGGTCTCCTCGTCGGCCTCGGGCGGGTTCGGGGTCGGGGCTTCGACCGGCTGCGCCAGGCCCGCCGCGGCCGCCGCCCACAACAGAACCAGGGGCGCCAGAAGATGGCAGATCGATTGGGTTCTCATCGCGCATTAACTCCTTACGGGACAACCGTTCCCACCGCCCAACCTGTATTTTTATGCCGCTTGGCGGAGGTAAGCAAGGATATAGGACACTTTTCAGGAAATGATGAATGCGGAATGATGAATGATGAAAAAAATCGAGACCCTATTGTGCTTTGCTTTGGGTTGGGATCGGCATAAAATGTGATGCGGCGCGGCGGTCCGGGGAACCCCGCCCGATTTACCCCATGCTGATTGACTCGCACGTTCACCTTCAGGACAAGAAATTCGCCCGCGACCTGGAGCGGGTGCTCGACCGCGCCGAGGATGCCGGCATCGAGCGGATGATCTGCATCGGCGACAAGATCGATTCGAGCCGGCGCGCGATCGCCATGGCCCGGCAGAACCCGCGGCTGGCGGCGGCCGTCGGCGTTCACCCGCACTACGACGCCCAGTTCACGGCCAAGACGCTCCTGGAGCTGGCGGCGCTGGCGCGCGACCCGACCGTCGTCGCCATCGGCGAGATCGGGCTCGACTACCACTACCCCAACCCCAACGAGCAGCGGCAGATCGATTGCTTCGTCGCGCAGGCCCACCTGGCCGACCGCCGCAAGCTGCCGCTCATCATCCACTGCCGCGACGCCTACGACCAGATGCTGCGGCTGATCCGCGAGGACAGCCACATCCCGCGCCGCGGCGTGCTGCACTGCTACTCGGGCGACTACGAGCAGGCGCGCGGGTTTCTGGACGAAGGCTATTACCTGGGGATCGGCGGGGCCGTGACCTACCCCAACGCCGACACGCTGCGCGACGTGGTGCGGCGCGTCGGGCTGGACCGGATCGTGAGCGAGACCGACGGCCCCTACCTCCCGCCGCAGACCAAGCGCGGCCGCCGCAACGAGCCGTCCTACATGAAGCACGTCATCAAGACGCTGGCCGACCTGACCAACCTGAGCTACCAGGACGCGGCGCGGATCACGAAGGCCAACGCCATCAAGCTGTTCAACCTGCCCGCCCCGCCCGGCGCCGAGGCGGTCTACAGCATCCGGCGCACGCTCTACGTCGGCGTGACCAACCGCTGCCCCAACGAGTGCTACTTCTGCCAGCGGCACCATGACTACATGATCATGGGCCATTTCCTGAAGCTCGACCACGAGCCGAGCGCGCAGGACATCATCGAGCGCATCGACAACCCGACGCAGTACCGCGAGATCGTGCTGAGCGGCCTGGGCGAGCCGACGCTGCGCTGGGACGTGTGCCTCGAGCTGGCGCGGCGGCTCAAGGACCTCGGCGCGCGCGTGCGGCTCAACACGAGCGGCCTGGGGTCGCTGCTCAACGGCCGCGACATCACCGGCGACATGGCCGGCCGCTTCGACAGCGTCTCGATCAACATGATCGCCCACAACCGCGACACGTACAACCAGATCGCCAAGCCGGACGAGCCGCGGTCGTGGGACGCGATGCTCGAGTTCACGCGGCAATGCAGGAGCACGGTGCCCGAGGTGATCATGACGATCGTCGCGGTGCCCGAGGTCGACGTCGAGGAATGCCGCCGGCTGGCCGAGGACGAGCTGCAGGTGCGCCTCAGGGTGAGGGAATGGCGCGACGAGCGCGTGGTGATTGAATGAAATATTCGATTGTCGATATGATTACGATTTTCGATTACGATTACGAGCACGAGCACGAGCACGAATGAGTGCTTAGATTGAGCTCAGGTAAATATCCAACATGCACCCGATATTGTTTCAGATAGGCAATTTTCCGGTCGGAACGTATGGGCTGATGATCGTTGTCGGCATTATGGCGGCCATCGGGCTGGCGAGCTTCCTGGCCCGGCGGCGCGGCATGCAGCCCGAGTTCTTCCAGGACCTGGCCATGGTGGCGCTGCTCGCCGGGTTCGTCGGCGGGCGGCTGCTCTACGTCCTGCTCGACGTCAAATATTATCTGAACAATCCGGGCGAGATCGTCTTCTCGCGCGGCGGGTTCGTGTTCCAGGGCGGGGCGATCCTCGCCATCCTCGTGTGCATCTGGTATATCCGGCGCCACCGCCAGCCGATGTTCGAGACGGCCGACATCGCCGCGCCGGCGCTCGTGCTGGCGCACGCGTTCGGGCGGATCGGCTGCTTCCTGGCCGGCTGCTGCTACGGCCTGACGTGCACGGCCGACCACGCCCACCCGGTCCTCGAGAAGATCGCCGTCCAGTACCCGCTGGTGAAGGACGCCGCCGGCAACCCGGTCGAAATGTTCAACTGGGCCTACTCCGAACAGGTCCGCAACGGCCTGATCGAGCCGGGGGCGGCGGCGCCGCTGCCGATCGTGCCGGTGCAGCTGTTCGAGTCGGCCGGAAATTTCCTGATCTGCGCCGTGCTCGTGTGGGCATGGCGGCGCAAGCGGTTCTCCGGGCAAATCGCGGCGATGTACCTGGGGCTTTATGGGCTGCTGCGGTTCAGCCTCGAATTCCTGCGCGGCGACACCGAGCGCGGGCTGTGGCTGGGCGGGTCGATCTCGACGGCCCAGATCATCTCGATCGGGATGATCGCCGCGGCGGCGGCGCTGTGGGCCGCGCGGATGAACCAGGGCCTCGAGCCGATCCCCGCGCCGGCGCAGGAGAAGCCGGAGAAAAAAGAAGCGGCGCCGGCCGGCGGCAAGCGGAAACACAAACATTCGCGGTAATGGGTAAAGGGGATCGGCCGGATCGGGCGGGTTGAGTTTTGAGTTTCGATTTTCGATTACGATTACGAGCACGATTACGAGCACGAGCACGAGCACGACGCACGACGCACGAGGACTTCCCACATCTTTTCGTAGTAACACAAATGAAAGCTAGGCGACGGGGTTCAGCAGCGGGAGCTGCTCGATTTCCTCGCGCAGGCGCGTCAGCTCGGCCTCGAAGCGGCCGCGCTTCTCCTCGATGAACTGCCCGGCCAGGCCGCGGTAGTATTCGACGCCGGTCAGCAGGTTGTTGCGGAACTCGGTGAGATACTTCGGCGTGCGCATCGACAGGCCGAGGGCGTGGCGGTCCAGTTCCTTGCGCAGGTATTCGACGTAAAGGTTCAGCTCGGTGATGAACATGTGCGGGCGGTCGGACTTGGTGAGCAACGAGATCCGGCCGTAGATGTGGTCGACCATTTCCTCGAGCGTCGCGATCCGGCCGAAATTGACGATGTTCGGGCCGCTGCAGACGGCGGTCTTGGCGTCGGGATCGATCCCGTGCTTGAGCGTGGCGCCGCCGGCCAGGTCGTGGCAGATGCAGCTCTTGGCCAGGACGCCGGCCTCGACCAGCTCGCGCTGCTCGGGGGTGAGGTTTTCCTCGTCCAGGTGGGCGAGCTTGCGCTTGACGTAGGCGCGCGCGGCCGTGCACAGCGGCAGCTTGGTGAACTCGGTGTTGTGCAGCCGCAGGTAACCGCGCGGGCAGGCGCTGCCGGGGTGGCCGTCGGCGATGCGCTGGCGGCGGGACTGCTCGCTGGCCGACTCGCGAAGCGTCCAGAACGGGATGCCGAACGGGGAGGCCTCGCTGAGGTAGACGTCCTGCTCGGTGCGGGCGGCGATGAGGCGCTCGAGGTGGATGTCGTCGACGTTGGTCACTTCGGGGACGAGCAGGAACGGCGTGGCCCAGCCGGTGCCGTCCAGCTCGTAGTAGTTGAGGAGCATGTCCTGCTCGTCGGCGCTGCCGATGCCCCCCTGCACCGTCACGCGCATTTCGAGCGGGCGGGTGGGGGCTTGGCGGCCGCGCGAGATCAGCGCGGACACATACATGTCGTGAAGCGACTCGACGAGCTCGCCGCGGCGATTCTTGAATTCCTCGAGGATCGGGCCCATCAGGTAGCCGTCGGTCGGGAACGCGTGGCCGCCGCAGTTGAGGCCGGACTCGATGCGGTACTCGGAGATCCACAGGCCGCGCTTGGCCAGATACTTGCCCTGGACGATCGAGGAGCGGTAGTCGCTGACCTTGAGCACGATCTTCTTCTTGATCTTGCCGGCGGCGTCGGGGAAGAAATCGTCGAACTGGGCGATGTAGTTGTAAAGCTTCTGGTTCAAGCCGGCCGACAGGACGATCGCCGAGCGCAGGCTGGAAAGGGCATAGCCGCGCAGGGCGCTCATGGCGTCGCTGTGCTCGGGGCCGACCTTCTGGCCGTTGCCGCGCTCGGCGTCGACCTTGGTCATGATGTTGACGTCGATGGAGCCGGGGACGGCGTGGTGGCGCAGGGTCTCCTCGATGCGGGCGCGCTCGGCGCCGAAGACGGTCTTGAGCGAGCGCCACTGGTCCTTGAGCGGGCCTTCCGGCAGGAGCCGGTAATAGCGGTTGATCTCGCTGTCCTCGCGGTCGAAGGAGGAGGCGCGGAGCTCCTCGACCTGGCGGGCGATCATGCGGTCGATCAGGTTCATGTAGGCGGTGATGCGGCGGGCGCGGGCGTCCTCGTCGGTTTCGCGGATCGGCTCGTATTTGGCGCCGGTCTGTTTGCAGTAAAACTCGCGCATCTGTTCGACGAGGTAGTCATCGACCAGAGACATCACCGAGGAGATCCCGTAGCGCGCAACCTTGAGAGGGGTGTCGATCGTAAAGCCGGTCCCCATGACCGGAATATGAAACGTATGTGAACCTGAACTCTGAGACTGCACGACGAACCGCCTTTCTCAATGCCACGCGCACAAGTAGACGCGCCACTACGAGCCTACTTTACCCGGAAGGTGCCGGCAATCCAAGCACAGATTCAGGATATGGGGCACCTTTTTCATATGCGAAGCCGAACCGGCGGATTTTTGAAAACAGTGTGGTCGCGATGGCTTGACACGCCGGGCGATTGGCGGAACAATAGAGGTATCGCCGTTCAGAAAAGTCGAAAGCCGCGGTAAATGGCTGAATTCACTATGATTACGACATTACACGACACAGCCTGAGGGCGGCTGTGCCACGGATGAACCACGTTTATGAACGGCTGGACGAAGGAGGAGAGCGACATGAAAATTCCGCTCGAGGTTTCCTACCGTGACGTCGAGAAAACCGAGCAGATCGAAGAGTTGATACGCCAGAAAACCGAAAAACTCGAACGGGTGTGCGGTTATCTGGTCAGTTGCCGCGTGGCGGTGGAGCACCCGCAGAAAGAGCATCGCTATCGAGTGCGGATTGACATGCGCGTGCCGCCCAACCATGAACTGGTCGTCAAGAGCGACCCCGAGCCCGACAACATCCACCTGGCGCTCGACACGGTGCTGCGGCAGACGTTCGACATGGCGCGCCGGCGCCTCCAGAACCTGGTCGACCGGACGCACGGCATCGTCAAGGCCCACCCCGAACAGGAAGTGACGGCGCTGATCGACAAGATCTTTCACGAAAAGCATTACGGATTCCTGCGAACGATCGATGGGCGCGACGTCTACTTCCACCGCAACGCCGTCATCGGCAACGGGTTCGAGGGGCTGCGCGTGGGGATGGGGGTGCGCTTCGTGGAGACCGATGGCGAAAACGGCCCGCAGGCGACCACCGTGCAGGTCGTCAACCGGCCCGAACGATTGTGACCGTACAGGAAGGCCCAGAGAAAAAGGGCCTTATAATCTAATCAAAAGCCCGGGCCGAAACGCCCGGGCTTTTATTTTGCAGATCACGAGGCGTTGAGGTGAAAATGGGACCCATGCCGGCTCTCCGCCGCAACCGGGCATTTTGGGCCTCAACTCAACGACCATGCGATCGATTCTCCACATTGACATGGACGCGTTTTTTGCCTCGGTCGAGGCGCTGGACAACCCCGCGCTCAAGGGGAAGCCGGTCATCGTCGGCGGGACGCCGGAAAGCCGCGGCGTCGTCGCGGCGGCCAGCTACGAGGCACGCCGGTTCGGCGTCCACAGCGCCATGAGCGCGGCCCAGGCCCGGCGGCTGTGCCCGGGGGGCGTCTTCATCCACCCCCGCCACCGGCGCTACAGCGAGATTTCAAAGAAGATCGTCGCCATCTTCCACGACTACACGCCGCTGGTCGAGACGCTGTCGCTCGACGAGGCGTTCCTGGACGTCACGGCGTCCAAGAAACTGTTCGGGACGGCGGTCGAGATCGGCCGCAAAATCAAGCGGCGGATCGCGGACGAGATCGGCCTGACGGCGTCGGTCGGCGTGGCGCCCAACAAGTTCCTGGCCAAGATCGCGAGCGACCTGGAGAAGCCCGACGGGTTCGTCGTGATCGAGCCGGGGACGGAGGCCGCGCGGCTGGCGCCGCTGGCGGTCGGGCGGCTGTGGGGGGTGGGACCGGTCACGCAGCGCGAGCTGGGGAAAATCGGCATCAGGCTCGTGCGCGACCTGCTCGCGGCCGACCCGGCGATGCTGGCGCGGCGGCTCGGCGAGGAATCGGCCCGGTCGCTCGTTGCGCTGGCGCAGGGGCTCGACGACCGGCCGGTCGTCCCCGACTCCGCGCCCAAGTCGATCAGCGAGGAGACGACGTTCGAGCGCGACATCGGGGACGCGGGGAAATTGGTTGAGACGCTCGATTCGCTCGCCGACCAGGTGGCGCGGCGGATGAGACGGCAGGGCTACCGCGCGCGCACGGTGCACCTCAAGGCGCGCTACCCGGATTTCACGACCGTGACGCGCGCGCTGACGCTCAACGCGCCGACGGCCTCGACCGTGGCGATCCGGCGCGCGGCGCGGGAGCTGTTCGAGCAAAAGCTCGGCCGCGGCGGACGGGCGCTGCGACTCATCGGCGTCGGCGTGACGGGCCTCGTCGCCGAGGACGAGGGGCAGATGGAACTGTTCCGGGAGACGGAAACCAAAGCGGAAAACGTCGATAAGCTGCTCGACAAAATCAACGAAAAATACGGCGACGACTCGATCCGGCGCGGGTGAGGGATTTTTGTCGCGGAGAAGCGGAGATTTGCGGAGGGCGCGGAGATGATCTTTTGCGCCAAGAACGCCAAGAAATCGGAAACCGATGGTCGGTGATGGGTTCGATCACGATGACTCTGTAAGGGCTGAATTTGGATGCAAGATGTACTCAAAATCTTCAAGCGACCAGCCTTGCGGGGGTTTTGGGAATGGGACCCTGAAAGGGTCGAATAGTTCAAGAGCCCAGGGTGAAGCGAAGCGAAACCCTGGGTCGGGCAGGCATTTTCGATCCGAGCCCTGAAGGGGCGAGATAGTTGAACAGAACGCGAATCCATCCACTATGGCGCCCCTTCAGGGCTCGGATGAAATGGCGGCGGCGATCCCAGGGTTGCGCTCGCAACAGCCTCGCTCCACCCTGGGCTGCCGAACTATCGTCACACCGTCGGGGCGACAATCCGAAGGCTCAATGGCTCATTGGGTTCTGGCGTTGCCAGGTTAGGATGACGAGCACGAACGGGATAGTCCCTCGCTTACGCTCGGGCTACTGCAGACACGCACGGAGCACGACGCACGAGGACTTCCAATAGCTTTTTGTAGCAACACGAAAGAAAACCTCATCAATCCAATTCTCTGCGCTCTCTGCCCGTCTCTGCCGCTCCGCGACAAAAATCAGGCGCCGAGCAGCTGTTTGAGCCTCAACGCGTTCCTCACGGCGGCGCCGGCGGCGTCGTTGTTGTAGTAGATCCAGACGTCGCGGCCCTCGCCGAGCCAGGAGCGGATGTCGCGCGCCTCGGTTTCAAGCTGCTCCTCGCCGTATTCGCCGGCGTAGCGGCCGGCCGCGCCGTGGCGGCGGATGTAGACGAAATCGGCGGCGTTGGGCTCGATCGCCTCGGAGCCGGCCATGTCGTGCAGGACCAGGGCCGCATGGTGCCGCGTGAGCAGGTCGGCGGTTTCGGGAACGAGCCACGCCGGGTTGCGGAACTCGACCGCGATCCGCCAATGCGCGCGGCCGATAATGGATTTCAATTCCGTGAGGAATCCATCGAGCCGGTCGAGGTCGAGGTCGAGGCGCGGCGGGAGCTGGACGAGGAGCGGTCCGCGATGCGCGCCGAGGCCGCCCACGACGCCCATGAAGCGCCCGATCAGGTCGCCCGAGTCGCGCAGCAGCTTGCGGTGGGTGATCATCCGCCACATCTTGACGGCATAATGGAAGCCCTTGGGCGCCATGGCCTCCCAGCGCCGGATCATCGCCTCGCCGGGCAGGCGGTAGAACGACATGTTGATCTCGACCGTGTCGAAGCGGGTCATGAAGTAAGCGAGCCAGTCGCCCTGCTTCATCTTTTCGGGGTAAAAGACGCCCCCCGACCAGTGCCGGTAACTCCAGCCGCTGGTGCCGACGTGAAGCATGGCGGCAGACCCCCGCATGGCCGTGACCCCACATCCATTGAACCACGAAAACTCAAAGGCGCGAAGCATTCACGGCTCACCGGGGGCGGTTTCTTGCCTTCGAAGTTGACAAACGACGCCGGTGCGACTATTTAGTGGATGCCTTTTGCCTTGCGGCCGATGTCTGTGGGGCGTGCGAGAAATCATGAACCTGACCCTTGACGATGTCATCCGCCTGTTTGGCGTCTCCGAGAAAACGATCCAGCGCTGGATTCGGGCGGGTGGACTTCCAGCCTGCCGCATCAACCAGCAATACCGGTTTAATCGCAGCGATCTGCTGGAGTGGGCGTCGGTCCACCAGATCAGCATCGTGCCGGTCGAGGACGGGCGGACGGCCGCCGCGTCGATGCTGGCCGACGCGCTCGAGGCCGGCGGCATCCACACCCACGTCCCGGGGACCGACAAGGCCTCGGTCCTGGCCACGGTCGTCGAGCGGCTGAAGCTCCCCGAGCCGGTCGACCGCGCCGGATTATTGAACATTTTGATGACGCGCGAGGAGATGGGCTCGACGGCCATCGGCGACGGGATCGCCATCCCGCACCCGCGCAACCCGATCGTCCTGGGCGTCCCCGAGCCGAGCGTCAGCCTGTGCCTGCTCGAGCAGCCGATCGAGTTCGGCGCGCTCGACGGCCGGCCGGTCGGCGTGCTGTTCACGCTGATCAGCCCGACCGTGCCCGCGCACCTGGCGATGCTGTCGCGGCTGATGTTTGTCCTAAGAGACCAGGCTCTCAAGGAGTTGCTCCAAAGCCAGGCGTCCGCCGACCGGATCCTGAGCGAAGTGCGCCGGGTCGAAGCCGCGCTCAACACCCCGACCGAGACTGCGTGCTAGGGGCCGCCGCCGATGTCATTTGTCATTGCCTCAATTTTGATCATGCTGGCCGCCGCGGTGGCGGCGCTGCCGATCCGGCGGTCGGCGGCGGTTTCGTACGTGGGCGCGGGCGGCGCTGCCGTCGGCGCGGCGGTGGGGCTTGTCGGCGCGTGCAGGGTTTTGTTTTCGGGCGCGAGCGAATCGATCCGGCTGGCGTGGCCGGTTCCGGGGGGGGCGTTCTACTGCGAGGTCGACGGGCTGTCGGCGTTCTTCCTGCTGCCGATCCTGGGGATTGCGGGGCTTGCGGCCGTGTATGGCGTCGGTTACCTGCGCGGGCGCGGCTCGCTCGGCCGGGCGTGGTTCTTCTACAACGTGCTGGCCGCGAGCATGGCGCTGGTCGTGATCGCGCGCAACGGGCTGCTGTTCCTCGTGGCGTGGGAAGTCATGTCGGCCGCCTCGTTCTTCCTGGTCGTGATGGACGACCGGCACGAGCGGGTGCGGCGCGCGGGGTGGACCTACCTCGTCGCGACGCACATCGGCACGGCGTTTCTGTTCCTGATGTTCGTCATGCTGGGGCAGGCGACCGGCTCGATGGACTTCGACCGGTTCAGCGTCCCGGCCGGCTCGGCGGGGGTGCTTTTCGTTTTTGCGTTGATCGGCTTCGGCACCAAGGCGGGGCTCGTGCCGCTGCACGTGTGGCTCCCCGAGGCGCACCCGGCCGCCCCGAGCCACGTGTCGGCGGTGATGAGCGGCGTGATGATCAAGACCGGCATCTACGGGATTGTGCGCATGCTGACGCTGCTGGGCGCGCCGGCGCCGTGGTGGGGATGGCTGCTGATTGCGCTCGGGATGATTTCGGGGATTCTCGGGATCCTGTTCGCCCTCACACAGCGGGATCTGAAGAAACTGCTCGCCTATTGCAGCGTCGAAAATATCGGCGTGATTACACTGGGGCTGGGGCTCGGCGTGCTGGGCCGGGCGACCGGCTCGCCGACGATCGCGGCGCTGGGGTTCGCCGGCGCGCTGCTGCACACGATCAACCACGCGGTGTTCAAAGGCCTGCTGTTCCTCGGCGCCGGGAGCGTCCAGCACGCGGCGCATACGCTCGACATCGAACGGCTCGGCGGGCTGCTCAAGCGGATGCCGCTGACCGGCCTCACCTTCATGATCGCGGCGGCGGCGATCTGCGGCCTGCCGCCGCTCAACGGGTTTGCGAGCGAGTTCCTGGTTTACATGGCGAGCCTGAACGCCGTCTCGGGGGCGCAGGCGGGGGTGGCGGTCGGCGCGATCGCCGCGCTGGCGCTGATCGGCGGGCTTGCGGTCGCGTGCTTCACCAAGGCGTTCGGCATCGTGTTCCTCGGCGAGCCGCGCACGGCCGACGGCGACGCGGCCCGCGACCCGGACGGCTCGATGCGCGTGCCGATGGTCGTGCTCGCGGCGCTGTGCGTCTTCATCGGCGCGGGCGCGCCGTGGATCGTCGGGTCGATGGGGCCGGTGCTGGCGCAGCTGTGCGGGAACACGACCGGGGTCGACGCCGCGCTCGTCCAGGCGTGCGTGCCGATGGCGTGGGTCGTGATCGGCGGCGCGCTGCTCGTGATGGCCGGGCTCGTGCTCGCGCTCTTCCGCAAGAGCCTTTTGCGCGGCCGCCAGATCGGCGAGGCGGGGACGTGGGACTGCGGCTACGCGCGGCCGACCGGGCGGATGCAATACAGCGCCTCGTCCTTCGCGCAGCCGATCACCGATTTCTTCGAGTCGACGCTGCGGACGAAAAAACACGTCGAGCGGCCCGAGGGGCTCTTCCCCGGCAAGGCCTCGCTCGAGACGCACACGCCCGACACGTTCGCCGAGGGGCTGTGGCGGCCGATTTTCTGCGGGCTCGGCAGGCTGCTGGCGCGCCTCCACTGGCTGCAGGCCGGGAGCATCCATTTATACATTCTCTATATCGCGATCACGCTCGTCGTGCTGCTGATCTGGAAGCTGGGCTGACATGGTTGAAACCCTCGCCGCCGTCATCCGTTTGCTGATCGCCATGGCGCTGGCGCCGCTGCTGCTGGGCATGATCAACCGCACCAAGGCGGTGATGGCCGGCCGGCGCGGTCAGCCGCTCCTGCAGCCGTATTACGATTTGAGGAAACTTCTCGGCAAGGGCGCCGTCTACAGCCGCACGACGACGTGGGTGTTCAAGCTCGGGCCGCTCGGGACGCTGGCGGCGGTCGCGGTCGCCGCGGCGATCGTGCCGTGGGGCGGGCTCGGCGCGCCGGTAAGCTTCTTCGGCGATTTCATCCTGATGGCCTACATGCTCGGGCTCGGGCGGTTCCTGACGGTGATCGCCGCGCTCGACACCGGCTCCAGCTTCGAGGGGATGGGGGCGAGCCGCGAGGTTTACTTCTCGGCGCTGGCCGAGCCGACGCTGCTCCTGGGGCTGGTCGCGCTGGCCAGGCTCGGCGGGGCGATGTCGCTCTCGGCCATGTATGCGAACATGAGCCCGCAGGTGTGGGCCGCGGCCGGGCCGGCGCTGCTGCTGATCGTCGCGGCGCTGATCGTGGTGGCGCTCACCGAGGCCTCGCGCATCCCGGTCGACGACCCGACGACCCACCTGGAACTGACGATGATTCATGAGGTGATGGTCCTCGACCACGGCGGCCCCGACTTCGCGCTGATCGGTTACGGCGCGGCGCTCAAGCTGTGGACGCTCCTGGCGCTGATCGCGGGGCTGGTGATTCCGCACACCGGGCGGATGTGGCTGGACGCGGCGGCGTTCCTGGCCGTGATGGCCGGGCTCGCGGTCGTGATCGGCATGATCGAATCGACAATGGCGCGGCTCAGGCTGGTGCGCGTGCCGCAAATGCTCCTGGGGGCGGGCGCGCTGGCCGTGCTCGCGATCCTGCTGGCGCTGAGGTGACGGCGATGGGCGGTTGGATGGACATGATCCTGGTGCTGCTGATCCTGCCCGGCTTCGTGATGCTCGGGTCGAGCCGGCTGCAGGCGTGCCTGGGCGCGCTGGCGCTGCAGGGGATGCTGATGGGCGTGCTGCCGCTGGTTTCGGCCGAGTCGCCGATCACGGTGCGGCTGGCCTGCCTGGCGCTGATCACGATCGCGCTCAAGGGGGTGACGCTGCCGCGGCTTCTCGAAAAGGCCATGCGCCGCGCCGAGGTCCGCCACGAAGTCGAGCCGTTTATCGGGTTCGGGACTTCCATTCTCGTGGGGATCGTCGGGCTGGCGGTCTCGTTCTGGCTTTCGACGCGGCTGCCGCTGCCGGGCTCGACGAAGCCGTCGCTGGCGCTGGCGATCGCGCTGTTCAATATTTTCGTCGGCTTCACGCTGCTGGTGACGCGCAAGGTCGCGCTCAACCAGGTGCTCGGCTACCTCGTGCTGGAGAGCGGCATTTACATCTTCGGCATGGCGCTGGCCCTCGAGCTGCCGCTGATGGTCGAGCTCGGCGTGCTGCTCGACGTGTTCGTGGCGGTGTTCGTGATGGGGATCATGATCTTCCACATCAGCCGCGCGTTCGAGCATATCGATACCGACCGGATGTCCACCTTAAAGGAGTAATCGCCCCCATTCGCGCTCGTGCTCGTGCGTCGTAATCGTAATCGTAATCGAAAATCGAATAGAATCGTATGCTCCTACTCATCATCACCATCCCCTTCGTATTCGGCGCGCTCTCGTTCCTGATTCGCGCGACGGCGGCGCGCCGCGCACTGCTGATCGCGGGCGCCGTGCTGCACGCCGCGCTCGTTGCCTCGGCGTGGCACACGCGCCCGGCGCCGGCGCTGGCCGGATGGCTGGCGCTCGACGATGCGGGCCTGCTGTTCCTGTCGATCACGAGCCTGCTGTTCGCCGCCGCCGCGCTCTACGCGATCGCGTTCCTGAAGCGAGAGCATCACGACAAGGCCCGGCGCGATTTCGACGACGAAGAGCTGTTTACGAACGCGCCCGAGGCGGTCCTGATCGGCTGCCTGTTCCTGTTTCTCGGGACGATGTCGATCGTCTGCGCAAGCCAGCACCTGGGGCTGCTGTGGGTGGCGGTCGAGGCGACGACGCTGGCCAGCGCGCCGCTGATTTATTTCCACCGCCACGCGCGCTCGCTCGAGGCGGCGTGGAAATACCTGCTCATCTGCTCGATCGGCATCGCGCTGGCGCTGCTCGGCAACTTCCTGCTGGCGGTCGCCACGATGAACACCGGCGGCCACGAGATGCCGCTGCTGGTCAATTCTCTCGTGGCCAACGCGCGGGCGTTCAGCCAGCCGTGGCTCAAGGCGGCGTTCATCTTCCTGCTCGTCGGCTACGGGACGAAGATGGGCCTGGCGCCGCTGCACACGTGGCTGCCGGACGCGCACAGCGAGTCGCCGTCGATGGTCTCGGCGCTGCTGTCGGGCGCGCTCCTGAACTGCGCGTTCCTGGGGATCCTGCGGGCGCGGCAAATCTGCGTCGCGGCGGGGCTCGAGGAGTTCACCGGCGGCCTGCTCGTCGGCCTCGGGCTGCTGTCGATGGCGTTCGCGGCCGTGTTCATCCTTGCGCAGGCCGACTATAAAAGGCTGCTGGCCTACTCCAGCGTCGAGCACATGGGGATCCTCGCCGTCGGCGTCGGCGTCGGCGGCATCGGCACGTTCGGCGCGCTCTTCCACGCGATCAACCACTCGCTCACCAAGGCGATGCTGTTCCTCGTCGCGGGCAACATCCTGGCGCTGTACCAGACCAAGTCGGTCAAGTCGGTGCGCGGGCTGTCGCGGCGGCTGCCGGTTTCGGCGGGGCTGTGGCTGGCCGGGTTCTTCGCGATCACCGGCTCGCCGCCGTTCGGGACGTTCTTCAGCGAGATGACGATCCTGCGCGGGGCGCTCGCGCACGGCAGCCTCGCGGTCGGGATCGTTTACCTGGCCTTGCTCGCCATGATTTTCGTCGCCATGGCGACCGTGATCCTGCGGATGACGCAGGGCGACGCCGACGGGGCGACGGTGAGCGAGCCGTGGCTTGCGATCGTGCCGCCCGCGGCGCTCTGCGCGCTGACGCTGGTGCTCGGATTCTACCTGCCCCCCGCGCTGGCCGACGTGCTGCACGGCGCGGCGCGGATCGTGGGAGGGATGTGATGGCGCCATTTTCATCCCCCAGCGTCCGCAACGCCCAGGCCTTTGACGCCGCCGGCGTCCCGGTTTTGGAAATCGACGAATTCCGGCAGCGCGTCATCCATGGCGTGCTGACCGAAGGCCGGCTCGCGGCGCTGTTCGGCTGGCCCGCCGATGGCGGCGTGCGGCTCTTTGCCGTGATCGCCAACGACGAGGCGGGGACGCTCTCGGTCTGCTCGGCGCTCGCCGGCAAGGCCTACGAGTCGCTCACCCCCGAGTGCCCGCAGGCGCACTGGTTCGAGCGCGAGATCGCCGAACAGTGGGGGATCGAGCCGATCGGCCACCCGTGGCTCAAGCCGATCCGGTTTCACAAGCCCTGGCGCAACGGCAACGGCAACACGCCCGAGCCGGGCGTGACCGACTACTACCGCGTCGAGGGCGAGGAGATCCACGAGGTCGCCGTCGGGCCGGTCCACGCCGGGATCATCGAGCCGGGCCACTTCCGGTTCCAGTGCCACGGCGAAAAGGTGCTGCACCTGGAGATCGAGCTCGGCTACCAGCACCGCGGCATCGAGCGCGCGATGGCGGGCGGGGTCACGCCGCGCACGCTGCATTTGATGGAAACCGCGGCGGGCGACACGACGGTCGGCCACGCGCTCGCCTATTGCCAGGCGCTGGAAGCGCTCGCGGGGATGGGCGTGCCGGGGCGCGCCGATTCGCTGCGCGGCGTCGCGCTGGAGCTCGAGCGCCTCGCCAATCACGCCGGCGACCTCGGCGCGCTGGCCGGAGACGTCGGGTTCCTGCCGACGGCCTCGTTCTGCGGGCGGCTGCGCGGAAGTTTCCTGAACCTGACGGCGCTGCTGTGCGGCAACCGCTTCGGCCGCGGGATGATCCGGCCCGGCGGCGTCGGCTTCGATGCCGACCGGCTGCGGCTCGGCGAGCTCGAGCGGCGGCTCGACGAAACGATGCGCGACCTGACCGGCGCGATCGAGCTGCTGTGGGACACGCCGTCGGTGATGGCGCGGTTCGAGGACACCGGCCGCGTGAGCATCGAGGATTGCCTCGCGGCGGGGCTCGTCGGCCCGCCGGCGCGCGCGTGCGGCGTCGACTGCGACACGCGCCTGGCGTTCCCGACCGGCATCTGGCGGTTCGCGACGGTGCCGACGGCGACGTGGCATTCGGGCGACGTGTTCGCGCGGGCGCTCGTGCGCTGGCAGGAGATCCAGCGCTCGGCCGATTTCATCCGCCAGCAGCTCCACTCGATCCCCGAGGGGACGGCGCGCCACGAAACCAGGACACCGCGCCCCAACCAGATGGTGGTGTCGCTCATCGAAGGCTGGCGCGGCGAAATCTGCCACGTCGCGATGACCGGCGCGGCCGGGCAACTGGCCGGCTACAAGATCGTCGACCCGTCGTTCCACAACTGGTTCGGCCTGGCGCTGGCGCTGCGCGGCCAGGAGATCTCCGACTTCCCGCTGTGCAACAAGAGCTTCAATTTGAGTTACTGCGGGCACGATTTATGATGACCGAGCGCAGTAGCCCGAGCGTGAGCGAGGGACTCACGCGAGACGTCAATCAATCCCTCGCTCACGCTCGGGCTACTGCATTAAAGGGCTGGCAATGTTAGACAGCATCATCGAACGACTCAAGCAGGGCCGCCAGACGATCGCCTGGCCGAAGCAGCCGCCGGAGCTGCCCGACCGGTTCCGCGGCCGCCTGATTGTCGACCCGGAGCTGTGCCTGGAGGGATGCGAAGTCTGCGTGAAGACGTGCCCGGTCGGGGCGCTGGAGCGGCCGACGGCCGCGGCGCCGCGCGTCGACCTCGGCAAGTGCCTGTTCTGCGCCGATTGCGCGGAGGCGTGCCCGGTCGGGGCGATCGGCCACAGCCGCGACTGGCGCCTGGCGGCGCGCAAGCGCGAGCACTTCATTTTGTCGCCCGACGAGGCGCTGCCGCTGGCCGAGGCTCTGGACGAGCAGTCGCGCCGGCTGTTCGGCCGCTCGCTCAAGCTGCGCGAGGTGAGCGCCGGCGGCTGCAACGCGTGCGAGGCCGACACCAACGTTCTCGGCACGATCGGCTATGACCTCGGGCGGTTCGGCATCCAGTTCGTCGCCTCGCCGCGCCACGCCGACGGGATCCTGATCACCGGCCCCGTGACCAAAAACATGGAACTGGCTTTGAAGAAGACCTACGACGCGGTCCCCGCGCCCAAGATCGTGATCGCCGTCGGCGCGTGCGCGATCTCGGGCGGGCCGTTCGCCGGCAACGAGGAAATCGTCGGCGGCGCGGACCCGGTCGTGCCGGTCGACCTTTACATCCCCGGCTGCCCGCCGCACCCGATCACGATCCTGGACGGCCTGGTGCGGCTGCTGGGAAGAATTCAATAACCGCCGCTGCGGCCATGAATGTTTCCCCATTTTGTGCGCGCAAAATCGGGTGGCGAATCGTTTTTTCGTGCAAATCGGCCTAAATCTTGGTTCTCTTTGTAGGCATTTGTGACGTTGCGCACAAACTTACAAGAGGAGCGGCATCCCATGTTTATGAGTCGATTGAGCGTGATCGCCCTGGCGCTGGCGTTGAATGCGTCGGCGCTCGCCGGCCCGGTCAAGCCGGGCTCGATCTATCACCGCGGGTGGGTCGATTTCAACAAGAACGGCAAGAAAGACGTCTACGAGGACCCGACGAAACCGGTCGACGCCCGGGTCGAGGATCTCCTCGGCCAGATGAACACCGATGAGAAGACCATGCAGATGGTCACGCTCTACGGCTATGCGCGCGTGCTCAAGGACGCGATGCCGACCCCCGAATGGAAGAGCGAGATCTGGAAGGACGGCGTCTGCAACATCGACGAGCAGCACAACGGCTTCAAGCCGACGCAGTACGACAAGCCGCCTTCAAAGCACGCCGAGGCGATCAACACGGTCCAGCGCTGGTTCGTCGAGGAGACCCGCCTGGGCATCCCGGTCGACTTCACCAACGAGGGGATCCACGGCATCCGCCAGACGGGGGCGACCGATTTCCCGACGCCGCCGGCCATGGGGGCGTCGTTCGACCGCGAGCTCGTCCGCGAGATTGCCCGCGCGACGGGGCGCGAGGCCCGCGCCACCGGCTACACCAACATCTACGCCCCGATCCTGGACCTGTCGCGCGACCCGCGCTGGGGCCGCTGCGAGGAATGCTACAGCGAGGACCCGTACCTGGCCGCCGAGCTCGGCGTCGAGATGGTCCTGGGCCTGCAGGAAAACCACGTCGCCGCCACGCCGAAGCACTTCGCCGTCTACAGCGTCCCCGAGGGCGGCCGCGAGGGGCTGTCGCGCATCAACCCCCAGGTGACCTGGCGCGACGTCCAGACGATCTACAACCCGCCGTTCAAGGCCGCGTTCATGCGCGGCAAGGCGATGGGCGTGATGGCCTCCTACAACGACTACGACGCGATCCCGGTGGCGGCCAGCAAGATGTTCCTGACCGACATCCTGCGCCAGCAGTGGGGGTTCAAGGGCTACATCGTCTCCGACAGCGACGCCGTCGAATACATCGAAAACAAGCATCGCGTCGCCGCCACCTACAAGGAAGCCGTCCGGATGTCGGTTCAGGCCGGCCTGAACGTGCGCACGACGTTCACGCCGCCGTCGGACTTCGTGACGCCGCTGCGCGAGCTGGTTCGCGAAGGCAGCCTCTCGATGGAGACGATCGACAGCCGGGTGCGCGACGTCCTGCGCGTCAAGTTCACGCTCGGCCTGTTCGACGAGCCATACGTCAAGAACCCCAAGGCCGCCGACAAGCTGTTCCAGTCCAAGGACAGCCTGGCGCTGGCCCGCCGCGGCATCGCGGAATCGGTCGTCCTGCTGAAGAACGACAACAACCCGGCCGGCGGCCCCGGCCAGGGCGAAAAGATCCTGCCGCTGGACCGCAAGAAGATCAAATCGATCCTCGTCGCCGGTCCGCTCGCCGGCGAAACCAAGGACCTGATCGGCGGCTACGGCCCGATGCACGAGACGGTCACGAGCATGGTCGACGGCCTCAAGGCCAAGGTCGGCAAGGGGATCGAAGTCCGCTACGCCAAGGGGTGCGACCTGGTCGACAAGCGCTTCCCCGAGAGCGATCTCTACAGCGAGCCCCTGACCGACGAGGAACAGAAGGGAATCGACGAGGCCGTCGCGCTGACTGAAAAATCCGACGTCTGCATCCTCGTCCTCGGCGAGAACGACCAGTACGTCGGCGAAAACGCCTCGCGCACGAGCATCGAGCTGATGGGCCGCCAGAACGACCTCGCCCGGGCGATCTTCGAGACCGGCACGCCGACGATCGTCATCCTGATGAACGGCCGCGTCCTGACGATCAACTACATCAAGGAAAAGATGCCGGCGATCCTCGAGGCGTGGTTCCCCGGGCCACAGGGCGCCGAGGTTCTGGCCGACATCCTCTTCGGCGACGTCAACCCGAGCGGCAAGCTCCCGGTCACGTTCCCCAAGACGCTCGGCCAGATGCCGTACGTCTTCCCGTATCACCCGGGCTCGCGCGCCGAACAGCGCCGCGGCGTCAACGGCTACCTGTTCCCGTTCGGCCACGGCCTGAGCTACACGCAGTTCCAGTACGGCAACCTGAGGATCTCGCCGACGCAGCAGAAGCCGCAGGGCAAGATCAAGGTCAGCGTCGGCGTCACCAACGCCGGCTCGCGCGAGGGCGACGAGGTCGTCCAGCTCTACGTCCGCGACGTCGTCAGCAGCGTCGTCACCAACGTCCGGGACCTGCGCGGCTTCCAGCGCGTGCACCTCAAGCCGGGCGAGTCCAGGACGGTCGAGTTCTGGCTCGGCCCCGACGAGCTGCAGCTCTACAACGCCCACAACGAATGGGTCGTCGAGCCGGGCCAGTTCAAGGTCGAGATCGGCACGTCGAGCGAGGACATCAAGCTCGAGCAGACGTTCGACATCGTCGGCTAAAAACAGATTGCATGTCGTTCGAGATGTGGGTAACGGTTGAATCGGCCGTTACCCACTTTTGATAGGCAGTTCAATGGACCCGCTTGACCGGCAGAGAGAGTACTGGGACAGAGTCGTCGACAAGAAGAATTTCGCCAACCCGCTCGACTTCGAGCGGTTCGCGCGGCTCGTGCCGAAGGGGGGGCGCGTCCTCGATCTCGGCTGCGGCTACGGGCGGATCTGCGGCGAGCTGCTCGAGGCGGGCTGGCAGCACGTGGCCGGCGTGGACATCTCGCCGGAGATGATCCGGCGCGGCCGCGAGCTTTACCCGGGCGCCGACCTGCGCGTCCTCGAGACCGATCGCGTCCCGTTCGGCGACGCCTCGTTCGATGCCGTCCTCTTATTCGCGGTCCTGACGTGCGTTCCGGGCGACGCCGGCCAGCGCTCGTTAATCGGCGAGGCCGAGCGCCTGCTCAAGCCCGGCGGGGTGATTGTTGTCAGTGATTACCCCCTCCAGGACAACGCGCGCAACCGGGCGCGCTACGCCGAGTTCGAAAAGAAATACGGCGCGTACGGCGTGTTCGAGCTGCCCGAGGGAACCGTCCTGCGCCACCACGACATGAACTATGTGGAGAAGCTTCTGTCGCCGTTCCGGCGGATCGAGATCACAACGCAGGCCGTCCTCACGATGAACGGGCACGAGGCGAAAATATTTCAATACTACGGGCGCAAGGCGGGCTGATTCCGGCGCGAGGGGACGCACGCGCAGGCGGCCGCGGCCAGAAGCCCCGCCAGAGCGATCGCCAGGCAGGTCTTCTCGAACCGGCCGGGATACTCGAACACGACGCGGTGCTCGCCGGCGCCGATCCAGGCCGCCGTCTGGCACATGTTCACGCGGGTAGGCCGGCGCGGCCCGCCGCCATCGACCCGCACGCGCCAGCGCGGATGATAGTTCTGGCTCAGGACAAGAAACCCGGGCCTGGTGAACCGGCACTCGATCACGACGTGCTGCGGGTCGGGCCACGACGGTTCGCCGATGATCGTCCCCTCGGCGGTCTCGGCCGGCTCGCGCGGCGCTTCGGAGCCCGCGTCGGCCTGTTCGATCCGGACGAGCCGGGGGTCGGGTTCGGAAGCGGCCATCTCCTCGAACATGTCGCGGCTCGAGGCGAACGTCTTGAACGTCCGGCCGACCCAGGCCGCCCCCGGCCACGTTATGTTCTCGTAGAGGAAAGCCTGCATGAACCGCCCCGGGATCCGCCCGATCGGCCGCAGATGCGGCGAATCGATCGCAAGCGGCGACGCGAGCCACCGCGAGCCATAAAAGCCGCTCCACCGGACAAACCGCCCGGCGTCCGGAGGGGGCGCGCCCGCCGTCACGGCCGAAGCCATGTCGAATTGGTCAAGCAGCCCGGCGATATGCTGGTCGCCAAGGACGGAGGCCGACCACCAGGGAGTCATCCCGATATAGCCGCGAGCGGCCTGCCAGCCCCAGAGCGAAGTGTGTTCGCCCGCGAAGAACCGGCGCAGCTCGGTGTCGACGGCGCGGCCGGATCCGGTTCGCGCCTTGAGCACGTCCGCCATCTGCCCGAGACCGCCAAAACCATAGCTGCCGAGGCGCTCGGCGAAGGCGTTCGGCGAGGCGCCGGCGCGTTCGAGCATGGCGAGCGAATCCGGCCGGCCAAACCAGGCCGCGGCGTCGTCCAGCGGGATCAGGCGCCGCGTCACGAACGCCAGATCCGCGGCGACGGCCACCGCGACGCACGCGACCAACGCGATCCGCGCCGGCCGGGCGACGCATGCGGCGCGTTTTGCGAGCGACCGCACCAGCGCGTCGAAGCCGAACGCCGCCAGGGCGACGAGGACGCCGTTGAAAAACCACAGGTATCGCTGCGGAAAGCGCGAGACGCCTTCCATCGGGATCAGCCGGGCGAGCGATCCCGCCGGCCCCAGTCGGGATGCATAGGCCAGCAGCAGGCTCAGCGCGCCAAGGGCCAACAGCCCCCGGCACAGCCGGCGCCGCCAACCCGCGGCCAGGACGTATCCGGCGGCCATCGCGAGCGGGAGCCAGCCGATGTAGAGCATCTGCTCCCAGGCAAAATTGGAAACGAAAAACGCGACCCGCCCCCGCTCGCCGGCCGGCTCGCCCAGAACGAACGGGGCAAAGGGCATCAGCAGCGAACGAAACAGGGGCGCGTGACGCGTCGCCGGCCGATCGATCCAGCGCGACATCTCGAAGATCGGCCCCAGGTGCGGCAGGGCGATCGCCGCGCCGATCGCCGCCGCCGCCGCCAGCCAGCCGATCCGCGCCGCCCAGAACCGGCGCGATCCCCACTCGGCGCGCAGGCCGATCAGGCGGATCGCGGACCAGGCGGCCAGCATCACGACCGCGTGGTGCAGAACCTCGATATGGCCGGCCAGCCCGAGCATCCCCATCGAAAACGCCAGCCCGGCCGCCTCGCGCCGCGCCGGTCGAACCAGCAGCCGGTCAAGAAACAACCATGCGCACGGAATCCAGGCCTCGGCCTGCATGAGGTTCAACTGGCGCATGTGGGCGGGCAGATGCAGGCCCGCGCTCATCAGCACAGCCGCCATGAGCTGACCGGCGAGGCCCGCGCCCCACTGCCTGACCAGCAGCGCGGCGCCGACGCCCGCGATCAGCAGGTGCATGACAATCGTCCCCGCCGTCGCGGCCCGCGGCGGCAGGGCGGCGTAAAATGCCGCCGAAAACGGGTAATACGGAACCGCCTCCGGGATCGAAGCCAGCGGCATCCCGCCGTAACAGCCGGGGTACCACAGCGGCAGGCGGCCATGGGCCAGCGACGCTCCGGCCCACGCCCGCAGCGGCACATTCTGGTCGAGCAGATCGCTGATGCCGATTCCTTCGGTGGTCACCGGCAGATGAAAACGCAGCACCAGGCCCGGATAGACGATCGCGACGGCGGCCAGCGAAGCGGCGGCCGCGATTGCCAGCGCGATCAGGGTCCGATGGTTGCGTTCCGACGAAGCCATTGCGCCTTATCCCGCCATGCGCCCGGGTAGACCAAGTGACAAAAGTTTTCCGGCAATAGGAATCGCCGGCGAGGGCGCCGGCGCCACAGTGCGATGAGCTATTCGATACTGAATGGCTGTTGTCGATGTGGGGCCGGCGCCCCCGCCGGCCATCCACGCATCACTTTCGTCAACCACTCTATCAGTCAGAGCCGCGCAAGTATAGGCCAGGCACGACGCGCAATCACAATGAAAACCGGTGGAGCTCGATGCTGAAATCGATCCGATCCTGCTTCTGCCTGAGATGGATCATCCGGGTCCGGTCATCGTAATCCTTGATGCAGGCGGAAACGGTTTCGCCGATCGGCGGCTGGTTGTCTCGAATCGAATCGTTCGAGTCCGAACGCGTCAGCCGCGCGGGGAACCCGGCGCCGATGTCGAGAAAAACCCCGTAATAGATCTGGTCGATGACCTTGCCGGTTACATCGTCGCCGACGAGAATTTTCTCTTTCAGGGCGTTCCACATTTCCGCATGAGCCGAGTCCCCATACGTGCCGAAGAACTTCTTGAAGCGACGCCTCTCCATCATCCGGTAAATCGGGTCGGTCAGAATTTCAAGCACGCTTGTGAAAAGCATCCAGGCGATGTAGCCGAAAAAGAATCCGCCCAAGAAACCGATGACCCCGCCCGCCACCGCGCCCGTCCAGCCGGAATGTTTTGCGCCATACATGCCGAATTCGATGGCAATCAGCACTCCAATCAGGAATGCCATGATGAAATCGATGCCGACTTCGGCGCGCCTGGTTTTGGCGGGCTGGTTAACCATGGGGCTGGACGTGCTCCTCGATCAGCCGGGCCAGTTCCTCGCGGGCGTGCTCGATCGTGAGCGGGTCGCGGTGCTTCCTGAGGCGGTCGAAACAGCCGGCAAGGCGGCGGCGCGCCGAATGGTCGAGCCTGCTCGTCGGGCCTTCGCGCCCCCCGCCGGCCGCCGGGATCGTGATCGGATCGCGCTTGGCGTGCGCGCGGCCGGCGACGGCCTCGTGGTAGAGGAGCGCGCGGTCGAGAAGGACCCATGGGAAGTTCGGCTCGCCGATGGGGCCGATCCTGAGAAGCGGCCCGCCGAGCGCCTGGCCGAGCACGCGGACCTGCGTGAGCCGGTCCCACGCCAGCCAGCTCGAGGCCCCGCCGATCGCGCCGCCGATGACCGTCCCGAGCATGAAGCTGTGGCCGGCGACCATGAAATCGATCGAGCCGCCGACGGCCGCGCCCATCGCCGCGCTCGTCGCCGCCAGCTGCCCGCGGCCGAGTCCCAGGCGCGACCACGTCGAGAGGTCGAACAGGTCGCCGCCGACGCTCTCGAGGTCGTCCTCGCGGACCTCGAGCCGGTCGTGGCTGTAGATCTGCAGCAGCGCCGAGCGCGCGGACTGCTCGCGGCGGCGCAGGCGGTCGTGGAATTTTTCGGCCAGCTCGACCCGGCGCGGCTCGATCGGCTCGCCGACATTCAATCGCTTCTCCTCGACGAGCCCGAGCATGTCGGCCATCATCTCGGCGATGATCAGGGCGCTTTCGCGGCGGTCGTGCCGGCGCCCCTCGCGCAGGGCGCCGATGGCGTGCTCGATCGCCGGGCGCCAGTCCTCGCTCAGCTCGCGCAGCGTCTCGAGGAGGCGGATGCGCTGCTCGAAGCCGGCCTGGTGCGCGTTGAAGACGCGGACGATGCTGAAATACTGGTCGAGGACGGCGCGCCACTGGGCGACGTGGTCGCCCGGGCCGACCGGCCCGATCGGATTGATGAGCGCCATGCGCGGCTGCGCCGTCCAGCGCAGGATCTCCATCTCCGCCTCGTGGCCGGGGTTGAACGGGATCGAGCCGTCGACCACGTAGAGGATGGCGCCCCCCTCCAGAACCGGCTGCAGCAGCTCGATCTCCTGCTCGAATTGTCCCGTCGCGGCGTGCTCGTCGACGAACTTTTGCACCAATGCGCGGCGGTCGGCCGTGCCGGTCTCGCGCTCGCGCAACCAGGCGAGCATATGCCGCGCGCGCTCGAAGCCGGGCGTGTCGACCAGCACGTAAAGCGTCTGGCCGCCGAGCCGCATCGGGTAGGAGCGGCACCGGCGGGTGGTGCCGGGGGTCGATTCAATACGCACCGATTCGTCGGCCGCGAGGGTCGAGACGATGCTCGACTTGCCGCGGTTGACGTGGCCGACGACGACGAAGACGGGCGGGACGACGGCGGTCATGGCGCGGCCTCCTCGACGAGCGCGTCGACGCGCAGGCCGGGGTCGGCGGCGAGGCTCAGGCGGCGGCGCCACTGGTCGGCGTCGGCGGGCCTCGGCGAAGCGGGCCGCCCCTCGCTGTCGCAATGGTAGAGCAGCACGATCACGGGCCGGCGGCCGGCGCGCTCGCGGACCAGTTTCAGGAAATCGAGATAATCGCCGACCGGCGGCTCCCAGGCCTCGACGACCAGGACGATCGGGGCTTCGTCGGCGGCGACATCGGCAAGCGCGGCGGCATCGGCGGCGGTGTCCATGCCGCCGACGGCCAACACGCGCTTCGGCTCGACGCCCAGACGGCGCCCAACGAGCTCTCCGATGCCGGGCTCACGGACGCCCGCCCATTTAAGGACGAGCGGGTTTTGCGCGGGGGAGACATCAACGCCCGCGACAACCCCGGGCGCGGCAATCGGGCCGGATTCCTCGCCCTCTTCGGACTGCGTCTCGAGGAGCGGGCGGACGAGGCGCTCGCGCAGGCGCTGGAAATCGGCGTGGCCGAAATCGACGTCGCGCAGCGCGCGCCGCAGCCGCCACTGCGCGAAAACCAGGGCCAGCACGCGCGGCGCGAGGCCATACGCCAGCAGCGAGGCAAGCATGAACGGCAGCCACGCCGCCCACACGCCCGTCCCGACGGCCGGGCTGCCCAGGAAGCGCTCCTCGAGGCTCGAGTAGCGCGTCGCCTCGACGTCGGCCGGCGCCGGCAACGCCCGCGGCAAACACCACGACCACGGCAGCGCGATGACTCTCGCGGCGGCGTGAACCTGCTCCGGGCCGAGGAGGCTCGACCGCCAGCCGAGCGCGGGATCGCTCAGGACGGCCATCACGAGGAACCCGAGCGCCGCGCCGACGTTGAACGCGACGGCGAAGGCCTGCGTCATGCGCAGCAGGAGCCAGAACCGGATCCGCCCGTATTGCCAGTCGAGCCGGCGCAGAGACGCATAAATCTCGCGCAGGCGCTCGCCGCCGGAGACGCCGAGCTTGAGCGCGGCCCAACCGGCGGCCGTCGGCACGGCCCGCGCAATGCCGCGCATGAACGCCTGCAGCGGCTCCAAACCCGGCAGCCGGCCGAGCCGGCGCTCGGGCAAGATCACAAGAATCCAGCCACAAAGCAGAAGCAGCTGGGCGCCGACCATGACGGCCCACAGGTGAATCACGTTGATCGGGCGGCCGGAGGCCATCGACAGCCAGCCGCCGACGGCGCCGGCGCCGACCGCGAACCCGCCGACGACGAGCGCGGTCGTGATCCACTGAAGAAGCTGCCCGAACTGGCGGCCGGGGGAGGTCCGGCCCGGCGGGCGGATTTCGTTCAGCCACGCCCGGTAGAGGGCGATGCCGTCGAGCGATCCGGCCTGGATCCGCCGGCCGGCCTCGGCGTCGCGGCGCAGCAGTTCGCCCCGCGGCGACCCGCGGTCGGCTTCGAGCTGCTGCTCGAGATCGATCAATTCGCAAATCGTCGGTAGCGCGGCGCGTTTCATTTGCACCCATTATTCATGAGAAAACAGAAATGAAAAATGAAAATCGGGCGAAAAACACGCGTGCGGATCGCCGAATCCGGTCCGTAGCGGCCTCGGCGGGATCCCCCGCATTCCGGGCGGCGCCGAAAACCCGCCGCCCGGCCGCCAGGCGCGCAATATGGCTTGATATCATTGAATATCTTCGGCTACATTGACCCGTCGTTCTGTCGGGATGCATGTCGTAACATGTGATTCTTTTCACTCGGGGTGGGGGCACAACATAGGCGGCATCATGACTGGCGCCCGGGTTCCGATCCGGCCCGCCGATAATAGGTTTTTTATATCCCCGGCTCCCCCCGAACGCATCCATCCACACGAAGCGGACACGGCTGATATATAAATAACGGCATGGCTTGTCCTGGCGGCGCCAGCGGCCCGGCCGGCGGGGAAACGGTTCTGGAACCTCAGTCCACTACTCGGGGGGGGGAGAGCGATGAGATTTTGCCTGCTGCTGTTATGCATCGGGGCCATGGCCCGGTCGGCGGCCGCGACGGCTCCGACCATTTCCGGCGTCTCGGCCACGCCGCAGGACACCTGGGCCACGGCGGCGTGGACGGCCAGCCAGAGTTCGTACGCCTACGTCGATTACGGCCCGACGACGAGCTACGGCACGACCGAGGCCACGACCGGCTCCCTGACCACCGCGCAAAAAGTCCAGCTCAACAACCTGACCGCCTCGACGCTCTACCACTACCGGGTGCGCAGCAAGAACTCCAGCGGCGAGATCGGCACGAGCGGCGATTACACGTTCACGACCAAGCCGGTCCAGTACGGCTGCGAAGGCAACCCGACCGGCCAGCCGATCGGCGGCGGGGTCGGCTACAGCCGGACGATCGACCCGGCGACGGCCAATTACGTCGTCAGCACGGCGAGCGCGCTCAAGACCGCGCTGAGCTCGGCGACGTCGGGCCAGGTCGTCTACGTCGCCGACGACGCCGTCATCGACTTGTCCAGCCAGACCTCGGCCATCACCATCAAGGCCGGCGTGACGCTGGCCAGCGGGCGCGGCCGCAACGGCTCGCTCGGCGGCCGGATCGTTTACAACACGTTCACGGCCCACGCCACATGGGCCCTGTTCACGACCGGCGGCACGGGGACGCGCATCACCGGCCTGCGCATGATCGGCCCCTGGAACGGCCGCTGGCGCACCTACCAGGAATATCACGGCATCTACGTCGGCCACGCCAATTGCGAAATCGACAACAACGAAATGGTGGGCTGGAACTATGCCGCGCTGGAGACGCTGCTCGCGTCCAACGCGTGCGCCCCCAATTTCCATCACAATTACGTCCATCACAACACGAAGCTCGGCTGCGGCTACGGGATCTGCCCGGGATTCTGTTCCGGCGCCGCCGTCCCGGTCATCGAGGGAAACATCTTCGACTTCGAGCGCCACTCCGTGGCCGGCCACGGCAACGCGGGGATGAGTTACGAGGCGCGCTACAACCTGATCCTCGAGCACTCGATCAGCCACGTCTTCGACATGCACGGCGGCGCCGACCGCGACGACGGCACCGATATCGCCGGCTCGATCATCCGCATCCACCACAACACCGTCCGCAACACCGACCAGAGCGCCGTCTGCATCCGCGGCATCCCGACCGTCGGCTGCTGGGTCAACAACAACCGGCTCTATCACGTCGACAACAGCCTGGCCATCCGCCAGATCAACGACTTCGGCAATTTCTGGTACTGGGACAACCTGTACGGCGAGCCCGGCTACCCCGGCCTCATCGCCGAATGGAATTTCGAGGACGGCTCGGGGGCGAACGTCGCCGACAGCTCCGGCCGGGAGCACAACGGCGTCCTGTCCGCCATGAGCTACACGACATCCTGGGTCCCCGGCCACACCGGCGGGGGATTGACCTTCAACGACACCGGCGGCTCCGTCAACTGCGGCTACAACATCACCCGGCTCGACAACATCGTCCTGGACTGCTGGGTCAAGTTCGACTCATCCATGCCGGAGAATCAATACATCATCAGCAACGGCGTCTACGACCTGTACTACCGCGGCAGCTGGGCGGGCAACTATCTCTTTTTCCGCTATAACATCACCGGCTCCACCTACCCCGGCGACTCGGGCTGGACCGGCTACACGGCCGTCAAAAGCACCGTGCCCATCGTCGCCGGCCAGTGGTATCACTACACGGCCGTGCGCAGCGGCAACACGATGACGCTCTACACGAACGGCGCGCTCGACCGCACGCTGGACTGCCTCGCCGGCTGCACCGTCGAGGCCTCCGCCATGACCAATCTCTCGCTCGGCATCGGCTTCTCGGGCGTCCTGGACGAGGTCAGCATCTACGCCCCCTACACGCCCCCCGCCGACGCGCCGACGCTGACGTGGACGGGCGAGGCCAACTACACCGGCGCCGGCGTCTACCCGCTGACCGGCACGACCGGCACCGACCTCAACTTCCGCGTCAAATACACCGACCCCCACGGCATCGCGCCGATGCTCGGCTACCCCAGGCTCCACATCCTGCGCGAGGGGATGGAGTTCGCGTACTTCACGCCGCTCGTGATGTCGGCGGCCGACGCGACCACCGTCACGGCCGGGCGCATCTACCAGTATCAGCTCAAACTGCCGCGCGGGTCGGACTACACCTACTACTTCGAGGCCAGGAACGCCGACGGCACCGCCGCCACGGGAGGCGCGACCACGCCCGCCGCCGGCCCGGCGATCACCTCCGGCAACAGCGCGCCGGTTCTCTACTACGGGACCAACGATTCGACCAAGTTCATCGAAAACATCATGTATCCCTCCACGTCCGGGACGAGCAACACCAACTTCGACATCCGGGCCGCCTACATCGACATCGACAACGATCCGCCGCAGGCCGGCTACCCGAAGGTCAGAGTCTATGTCAGCGGCACGGAAATCCCGGGCAGCCCGTTCCAGATGACGCAGATGGACACCGGCAGGTTCTTCGACAAGCGCAACTACCAGCTCGTCAAGCGGTTCCCGGCCGGCACCTACGACTGCCAGATCATCTGCAACGACGCCCAGGGCGCCGCGGCCAACCCCCTCCTGCCGACGGCGAACTACCCGACCGTGACCGACGGCGGCACGGTGTGGACAGACCTCGTCTGCGAAGCGCCCAACCCGAACCCGTCGATGTCGTTCACGGTGAAGGTCGCGTTCGGCGCGGCCGTCACCGGCTTCGCGGCAAGCGACGTGACGGTCACCAACGGCGCCGTGAGCGGCGTCACCGGCTCGGGCGGGTTCTACACGTTCACCGTCACGGCGACGACCCAGGGCCAGGCGACGACGGTCACGATCCCGGCCGGGGCGGTCTCTCCGACCAACAACGCCGCGGCCGCGACGATCAGCCGCGTCTGTTACCCGGCCACCGGCGGCGACGCGATCTGGGTGGGGTACGGTTACGCCGGCGCGCTGCTGGGCACCCAGGCCGACCCGTTCGCCACGATGGCCGACGGGCTCGCGTGGGTGAAATCCGGTGGGATTATTAATATTCTGACCGGCTCGAACCCGGAAACGCCCCGGATCACGAAGCAGGTCAGGCTGCAGGCGTCGGGTGGGACGGCAAAAATCGGCAGCGCGTCCGGCGTGGCGCCGTAAGGCCGATCCGGCGAGGTCAGGATTGGTTGCGGCGGTCTTGCCGGACGCGATACAGGCGTTCGGGGAAACAAGAATTCGACGGGTCGTAGTACAGAGGACCAGAGGCCACAAAGGAAATCCGATGATTTCGGAACCGCATCAGCGGTTCGACGTTCAAAGCCGTGGGTTGCCGATTTTCGGCAACCCACGGCGGTGGGCACAAATGAGCCGAACCGATCGCGAACGAGGACACGAGGCAGGTTCCTCGAAATCCCCGAAATCTGCAATGTTGACGGTTCCTGAAAGCTCTCATATGATCTGATCCGACTGAAAACTGGTCCATGGAGGCATTGAGATGGTGAAGAAACTGGGTTTGTTGCTCCTGATCGCGATGAGCTGCGGCTGCTCGATCTGGCAGACGCCCCAAATGCGCAACGATTCGTTCGGCAACCAGCGCGAGGTCATCTACGGCTATCGCGGCCGCGTCCTGCACTTCCTGATCGTGACCGACGGAACCGTTTCCGAGTTCGGCGACAGCAACTCGCTGCTGGGCCCGTCGTGGGCCGGGTTCATCCAGCCGGTGAACAAGGGCGCCCACGTGATCACGTTCGCGTCGGGCCTCTACACGATGCAAATCAACAACCAGGAATACAAACTGTCCACCGGCCAGGCGTTTGTGATCACAACGCGCAACAACGAACCGATCATCCGGCAGATCAACATCGGCGTCGAGGACCAGGTCCGCTCCGTCGTGCAGACCGACCCCCGGTTTAACTTCTAGCCATCAAGTTCATAAGGCGCGGAAGTTATAAAAGGCGTATGATTCATGGTGGAACGGGGGCGCGAGGGCCGGACTGGGCCTTTCGCCCCCGGTCATCAGTCCTGTTTTTCCGGAGGCGCGCCATGCCCGTCTACGAATATGAACATCAGGGCGAGCCTTGCTCCCTCGGGGCGCGGTTCGAGCACGTTCAATCGATCAAGGACGACGCCCTGACCGCCTGCCCCAAGTGCGGCGGGGCGGTCAAGCGGCTCATCTCGCTCCCCTACATCAGCGTCCCGGCCGGCGACAGCAAGCTCAAGGAACTCGGCTTCACGAAGCTCGTCAAGCGCGACACGGGCGTCTATGAGAACGTGACCGCCACCGGCGCCGAGAGCCGCTACATGGAAGCCGGCAAGCCCGAAACCATGCCGCACATCCACAAGAAAGTTCAGGACTGACTCGGCCGCCGGCCCGCCGAATCCGGTTTTTCCCCGGAATCGAACGCAATCCCGCCGTCGGCCGCGTCGCCCGACTTGCCGTTTCGCCCCGGTTGACATATCTTTTTCCTAGCTTTGTGAAGGAAGCCGCGGGATGAACCGTACCCTATTGACCATGTCCATACTCGGCCTGATGCTGCTTTGGGCGAGTCCGATCGCCCGGAGCGCCGAGGCCGTTTCGCTCTACCCGATCCAGACCGTCGCCGCCTCGCCCGGCAGCGGCCACGACGTCGGCCAATACAGCCGGCTCGCGCACGACCCGGCCGGCGGCCAGCACGTCGTCTATTACGACGCCAGCTACGGCAACCTGAACTATGCGCACCGCTCGGGGGACGGCCGGCCGTGGACGATCCAGGCGATCGACACCGCGGGCGACGTCGGCCGCTGGTGCGCGCTGGCGATCGGGCCCTACCAGGACACGGTCGGCGCGGCGACCGTCGTCGCCGGCAGCCGCGACGTCGAAATCACCTCCGGCACCATGCCGACCAGCGTCGTTGCCGGCGGCCAGTTCAAGATCGAGCCGAGCGGCGCCTGGTTCGAGGTGGCCTCGATCGACGCCGAAACCAGCCGGATCACGCTCACGGCCCCCTACGGCGGCGCGAGCGAATCCAACGCGCCGTTCCGGATCCGCTATTACCAGCCCACGATCTCCTACCAGGGGCGCACCAGCGCCGGCAACACGCTTCGCGTCGCCACCCCCCAATACGGCGGCGCCTGGACGATCAGCGACGTCGACCCGCCGACGACCGACTCCCAGACGGGCCCGAGCGGGTTCGAGACCGACATCGCCATCGACAGCTTCAATCACATCCACATCGCCTACCAGGATCGCGCCTCGACCGCGTCGACCAGCGGCCGGCTGCGCTACGCCGTGTTCAACGGCCTCGGATGGCAAACCAGTTCTCCGTTGCCCGACGACAGTGTCACCGGCCCGGCCCGCATCGTTGTCGATTCGACCAATCACCCCTGGCTGTTCTGCCGCAGCATCACCGACAGCAACCTCAAGGCGCTCGAATTGCTCGACGGCGCTTGGATCGTGACGCCGATCGCCTCGGGCGACCGCGCCGGCACGGCCCTCGACGCGATGTATTGGCCGATCGGCGACCAGATCCTCCTGACCTACCAGGCCCGCCTGAGCGCCGGCGCCGACCCCTACGTCCAGATGGCGCAGGGCGCCTTCGACATGAGCGGCGAACGCATGTGGGTCACCCAGATGATCGCCAACCCCGGCCCCGGCCTCGGCGACTACACCAGCGTCGCCCACGGCCCCACCACCGGGACCCAGCAGGTCGTCTTCTACGACTCGACCAACAAGCACCTGCTCCTGACCCGGCCGGTCACCCCCGGCTCGACCGTCTACACCGACCCGCTCATCGTGGACGGCGGCGCCGATGCCGGCCGGTTCTGCAGCGCCGAAGTGAGCCCGGCCGACGACGCGCTCTACGCCGCCTACTACGACGCGTTCGCGCTGGGGCTGAAGATGGCCCGCAACGCCGGGACCACGGAATCGACGAAGGCGTTCATCGACGGCGTCAAGGCCGGCACGTATTCCGACGTCGGTAAGACCGCCACGGAAATCGTCGTCCCGTATTACAACGCCAGCGAAGGCAACCTGCATGTGGCGCGCTGGCCGATCGCCGGCGTCCCCGGCGACGGCTCCGACGTCGTCGTCGACGACGTCTCGCGCAACGTCGGCGAGTACGTGTCGATGGCGATCGACGGCTCCGACCGCATCTGGCTGGTCTACTACGACCGCGCGAACACGAACCTGCGGCTGGCGGCGTGGGACGGGAGCCGGTGGCTGACGACGACGCTCGGCGACACCACCCGGAACATCGGCGAATACTGCCGGATCGCGATCAACCCGACCGGCGACCAGCTCGCCATCGCGTGGCGCGACGCCGACGCGCAGGCGCTCTCGTACGCGACCTTGACGATCCCCGCCGCGCTCCCCGACCCGTTCGCGTTCACGCTGGCGCCCGGCTCGCTCGGCGCCGGCACGGGGCGTTACCTGTCGCTCGCGTGGGGCGAGGGCAGCGACCTGCACGCGGCCTACTTCAACGACAAAACCTTCTCGCCGGCGTACAGCCTGATCGGCACGAGCACCACCCATGAGGCGATCGAAACCTCGACCTACAACGTGGCGGGGTGGTTTACGTCGGTGGCGCTGAACCCCGCGACCAAGCAGCCCGCGGTCGCCTACCTGGACGTCACCCGCGGCGCCCTGAAATACGCCGAGCGCACCGAAGCCGGCAAATGGACCGTGACCACGGTCGACGACCAGGGCGAGACCGGCTTCTACCCGGTCCTGCGCTTCGACGAGACGGCGGGCGAAACATTCCTCCTGTATTACAACCAGACCGACGGCAACCTGACGATGATCAGCAAGAGCCTGAACAGCGGCTCCTGGCGCGACCCGCTGGTCCTGGCGAGCGGCACGCGCGGCGTTCGCCCCGCCATGGCCGCCGACGCCGACGGCCGGCTCATGATCACCCTGTATCACCAGGAGGCGGGCGACCTGCTCTACATGCTGACCACCGGCGCGCCGATCTTCAACGCCGCGCGGGGCTGGCTGCAATACAGGTAATGTGGCCTCGTGGGGCTTATAGGCCTTAGGAGACCCGAAGAACACGGGCTCTTAGAGGATATGACATCCATGAGAAGTTAAGTCAAGCGGCAAACGGAGATTGCCGGTTCGCCCCCGGTAGCTGTCGGTGACGTGTGCGTGCGGATGGAGCGGCCGGCGGCATTCTTTAATCTGCTGTTGGATCA
>JBDKRG010000028.1:0-49146 GCA_039683515.1 Candidatus Sumerlaeia bacterium
GCATTTTAATCATGGGATTGATGCGCTGAAAGCGCAAAAGATTCCAGGGGCGGAGCGAAGCGCAGCCCCAGGTCGGCGAGCCCGCATCGACAAGAGCTCTGAAAGAGCGCAAGAAATTTCTCCCGCGTCTTCAGCGCTCGGAAAACTTTGCGGCTTGTTCCTGGGGCGGCGCTTCGCTCTGCCCCAGGCTTTATTCTCAAGCGCTTTCAGCGCCGCTCGAACGGCGCCCACTGGTTTGCCGTACGAATGATTTCTAAAAATGCCCTGAGTCCTGGGTGGGTTCAAATCAAAAAGCCCCGGAGAGCGCCGGCTCTCCGGGGCGTCTTCGTTTGCAATCGGTCCGGCTACTTCATCGTCGTCCAGCCGCGGGCCGCGGCCACCGGCGGCAGCGTGACGGTCGTGGCGGCCAGCTTCTCCAGCCAGTTCGTGCCGACCGGGAAGTTGTTGAACCGCTCGCCGCGCAGCCACTCGTTCTTCAGCGTCCAGTTGACGTACTGGCCCGGAGTCGCCTTGAGGATCAGGTCGATCTCGCCCGCCGATTCGATGATCCGCGAGAAGTCGGCCGGCGAGTAAAGCATCCCGATGCCGACCCAGCCGATCGACGGCGTCTGCAGGCCCCAGATGCCGACGACGCCCGAGGCGGCGCGGTGCTCGTAGTAGGCTTCGGACGGCCGGACGAGGCCGACGCCGAGCTCGACCGTGTCGCCGGCCGGCCCGCCGACGACACCGCCCTGGAGCTGCGTGTCGGAGCGCCCGGCCAGCGTCGTGATCCGGACGAGGACCCGGCGCGGCGCGGCCGCCGGGCCGACGTTGTTGTAGTTCACGTCGATGACCGATTTGTCGGCGGCCGCCGTGACGACCCGGTAGCTGGCCGAGGTCAGCGCATCGCCGTAGAGCGGGTAGGCCGTGCCGTTGACGTAGAGGGTCAGGCCGCCGCAGCCCGGGCCGGTCCCCTCGTTGAGGGCGTCCATCCCCCAGCCGCCGGTGTCGGCGCTCATGTTCGTGCTCGACGAAAGCGAGGCGAGCTGGAGCTGCTTGGTGCGCTTGCCGAGGAAGTCGAAGCGGCCGTCGATGACGCGCCAGGCGACGTCCTCGGTCTCCCACGCGATCCCGCCCGACCACGCCGTGCTGGTGTTGACGCGCTGCGTGGCGTCGCGGCGCAGGTCGGCGATCCACGTCGCGTACGGCGTCCAGTCGCTCGCGAAGCCGAACTGCGAGGCCAGGGCGCCCGTCATCGCCGTGACGTTGCCGGCCGTGCGCGCGGCGTTGAACGTCGACCAGAACGAGGTCGCCGAGGCGGCCAGCGTCTTGAGCCTGGCGATGCGGCGGTCGCGCGCCAGCTCCATGTAGTAGATCAGCGAGATGTCGCTGCCCAGGAACTTGACGCGCTTCCACTCGGGCATCGTCGAGGCGCTGAACTTGTTCTCGATCAGGCTCCACACGGCGTCGGCCGATGAACCGGCCTGGACCGACTCCAGCGCCGCGGCCAGCGAGCGGTTCAGGCCGTACAGCTCGGCCGGATACGAGGCCAGCACCGGGGCGTAGGCGTCGTGGAACGCCTGGTAGTCGAACGTGAGCGACTGGACGGCGGTCGTGGCGATGTCCCACTGGTCGTCGGTCGTGCCGTTGCCGTCGACGTCGACCGCGATGTGGTCGAGCAGGCCGTCGCCGCCGGCCGCGTCGGTCCACGTGTAGCGCATGTCCTGGGCGTAGCTGCTGTCCCAGTCGACCGAGATCCACGCCTGGCTGGCGTTCTTCAGGTGGATGCGGCGGTCGGCCGGGTTGTAGTAATACTCGAACGGGCCGGTGTTGTTGAGCACCAGCTCATTGCGGTTGTTGAACGGGCCGCAGGTCGGGCCGCCGATGGCGGTGAAGCTGGCGTTGCCGTCGGCGATGACCCCTTCCCAGCGCTCGCTGGTGTAGGCATAGTTGCCGCCCGTCCCCCAGCCGACGTTGTTGTCGTTCTCGACCCAGGTGAACAGCCCCTTGGGCCACGCCGTCGAGCGCAGCCACGCCTTGCTGTCGTAGACGAGCATCGAGACGATCGGGTAGCCGTGCAGGCTCGAGGTCGTGGCGTTGGCGCCGTCGATCACGAGGCCGGTCGGCGGGTAGGCCGAGATCGAGCAGTCGAAATTGCGCGGGTCGGCGGCGCTGGTCGCCTCGGGGTTGACGTCGAAGCTCCAGCGCAGCGTCGCCACCTGGGTGGTGTTGTTGACCGTCACGCGGATGACCTCGTCGGTCTTCGTGTCGTGGTTGTTGTCGATGAAGAAGAACGGCGCTTCCCAGACCGGGGCCCACTGCTGCGTCGCGGCGTTGAACTCGAGGTTGAAGAAGGTCTCGTCGCCGCCGAAGTGGGTGTGGTGCTGGCACGGGTCCTGCACGTACTGGTAGTCCTGGTCCCACCACAGCAGGTTGTCGTCGCCGTCGTCGCGGCTCCACCACGCGCGCACGTTCGAGCCGCTCATGTAATACATCGCCATGGCGTCCATGTCGTTGTCGTGGTCGTTGTCGACGTATTCGACGGCGCGGTCGACCGTGCCGTTGGCCTGCCAGTCGGCCAGGTAGAGGTCGCTGTCGCGGTCCGGTTCCTTGCCGGTCTCCATGTCGCCGTCCTGGTCGATGACCTTGACCAGGATCGGCGTGCCGGTCGAGGTGTGGCGCGGATCGGTGTCGATGAACCAGCACTCGTCCGGGCGGCTGTCGCTGTTGGTGTCATAGTAGAAGCGCGTGCCCGCCGTCGCGGCCTTGACGGCCGCGACCTTGGCCGGGTCCATCGTCGTGGCCGCCGAGCCGAGCACGGTGGAAAGCTGCGCCTGGCAGAGTGATGCTGACAGGTATGCCAGGACCATTGAGAACAAAACCCGAAAAGCTGAAGTTTTCATGATTTTTTCCCTGAGTGGGGATGCGAACATGGGGCCCCTAAGACCACAAGCCGGTCAACAAATAACATGCCGACCGGCTGAAAATCAACTTTCAAATTAAAATAAGTTTAATTTGTACGCGAACCTTCGGTGGCGAGGGTCAGGCGGATCTTGAGGTCGGCGATCTGGCGGTCACGCTCGTCGATAAGTCCTTGCAATCGCTTGACTTCCGAGCGGAGCTGGTCATTGCTCATCCGGGCCGGATCGGCCCGGGCGGATGGGTCGCGGTGGATGTTCGGCAGGCCGATCCCGCCGGCCTTGGGCGGCCCCAGCAGCGCCAACCCGGCCCCGCCGAGGGCAATGCATAAGATCAACAACCACAATAATGAAGGCTTCTGTTTGCGCTTTCGTTTCATGATGGATCCTGCGTTTTCTAATTTGAAATTTTCCGCTGCGAACGCCGCTTTCCTAAGCGGCATCCCACAAAAAACGCCGATCGGGAGATCGGCGTTCCCGGGATTACTGGAGGAATTCCAGCGGGTCGATCGGCTGGGCGTTGCGGCGGATCTGGAAGAAGAGCTTGCCCGAATCGCCGTAGCTGGGCCGGCCGATGGTCGCGATCTTCTGGCCGGCCTGCACCAGCTGCCGTTCGCGGACGAGCAGGCTCGAGTTGTAACCGTAGACGCTGGCGAAGCCGTCGCCGTGGTCGATCAGCACCATCTTGCCGTAGCCGGGGTATTCCTGCGCGACGAGCACCCGGCCGCTGCGGGCGGCCACCACCGGCGACCCTTCCGAGGCCCTGATCTCGAGGCCGTGGCACGCCTTGTTCCACCCCTCGCGGAAGCGCGTGACGACTTCGCCCTGGGCCGGCCACATGAACCGGCCGTCGTCGCGCGGGGCGTTCTTGGCGCGGCGGTTGGGCCAGCTGATCAGCGACTGGCTCGTATGCGAGGCCGGGGCGTTGACGACGCCCGAGGCGTCGGCCACCTCGATCACGTCGTCGTTGCGGACCCGCTTCTTTTTCTTCTTCGAGCTCTCGACCACCCTGATCTCGGGGCGCGGCTGCGACTGGGGTTTGCCGGGCTGCTTCACGAGGTCCTCGCTCCACGGCACGGTGGGGACGAGCTCGGGCCGGCCCTGGACGCGCTGAAGCGCCGCGCGCACGTACGCACGGTCATTCGAGGGCGGGATGTAGAGCAGCTTGCCCCTGGTCGGGATCGTCGAGGGGGTCGTGTAGTTGAGCTGCGCGACGAATTGCGGATCGCGCCGGTACTGCCGGCTCACGGACTCGATCGACTGGATGCCGTCGGCCTCGTGATACCAGCCGTTGCGGTAGTCGAGCACGATCGTCTTGGTTTGAATGACGGGGGTTTTCTGGGCTTGTTTCTTCGAGGACCGGCCGCAGCCGGCCGCGCAGGCAAGGATCATCAAGACGACGGCGCCAAGGCGAAGCGAGCTTGCGAGATGGCGGGATGGAATCATGCGAGTGCCCAGCGGCGGTAGCGTTTTGGCCGCGGCGAGACGCCTTCGGCCATTGGGGACACCATAAAAAAAAGGCCGTTCAAAAGCAATGATTTCCGTGGATCAGCCGGATCGATCGGCCACGGCGGTTTCTTCGGCGGCGGGTTCGTCGTAGAGCCTCGGGATTTGCTCGGCGTTGCCGTCGAGGCGTTCCTTGGCGGCGGACCACGCGCTGCCGATGACCGCCGCCCGGACGGCCAGCGACAGGAGTTCCAGGACGATGAAGATGCCGAACATGAACGGGACCATCGCGATAATCGGGACCGACAGCGGCAGCGTCGCCGTGAGGAGCGTGACGGGGGATGAGAAGACGAAGACGGCGGTCATGAGCAGCCGCTGCGGCTTGCTCGGGTATTTGGTCCACAGCGTCAGGTGAAAGTAGCTGCCGGCGATCAGGTCGAGCAGGAATGGGATCAGCAGCATGGAGAACGTCAGCATTCCCCTAAGGAAATCCGGTTGGACGGCGGTGGAAACGGCTCCGATCGAAAACACCACGCCGACATAAACCTTGGCGAAGAGCTTGATCCCGGCCAGTTGCGGGCCGGCCAGGCCGTTGAGCATTTCGCGGCCGCTCATCCCGGCGAGCCGGTAGTCGTGGCAGTTGGCCTGAAGCACGCGCGCGTTGCTGAAGCGATTTTCGAGCATGAACGGAAGCGCGATGCAATAGATCGCCCCCAGGAAGAACGCCGCCGTGAGCAAGGAAGCGCAATATACGGTCACGAACTCCTCCTCGGCCACAATGCCGAAGGCTGAGGCAATAAGCAGCCCCACGGTCAGGATGATCCCGAAAATCACAAGGTAGCTGGTCGTGGGTCCATACCGGCAACTCCACGCGCGCCTGCGCCGCCGGGCCGATTTCGGCCGCCGCCCCCAGATCATCGCCGCGAGGTAGTTGGGACGGGTTGGCATCGGTCAGCCTTATACCGAATCGCGCCACGAAGGCTCAACTGGTTTGATGTTGGTCGGCGCGGGCGTGGATGCGGGGGGCGGTTCGTAGTCGTTTCCGTCGAGCAGCGCCTGCGCCCGGTTCCACACACTCTCCGCATACGTGCTGCGGCGAAGAATACTGATGATTTGCAGAAAAAACCATATGGGAAAGAGAAATACCAGTGGTGGGCAGAAGGTGCATAATGTAATTGGGCATGTAAACATCAGGGCCAGCGTCTTCAGAATTCGGGTTGGTTTATTTGCGCATATCGCCCACTGGGCGAGGTAATAATGTGCCCCGACGAGCAGGTTGTAAACCGAAGCCGCGAATGAAAATGCGCCCATCAGAATGTATTCGGCCATTTGTTCGGCAATGTCGCAGATGCCCAGAAATCCGAGTAGCCCCAGAGTGATTGCGTAAACCCAGGCGAACAATTGTATGCCCGCGAGTTGTGGCGCGGCCAAGCCTTTCAGCATCTCCCGGCCGCTGATCCCCGCCAGCCGATAATCGTGGTAATTCGCCCGCAGCATGCGGGCGTTGCCGTATCGGTTTTCCAGCATCAGGGGCAGGAACGTACAGTGAAGGACTCCGGTCAGCCAGGCGATCCCGAACCGTGCGATCACATGAATACTATGAGGAAACAGGCCGGATATGATGGCGTACAAGCTTGTGACGCTAAACAAGTAAAAAATGCTTGGTCCCAGGTAGGCCAGCAGCGCTCTTCGACGGCGGCGAATCGATTTGGGCCGATAACCCCACGCCTGCGCCGCCAGGAAATTTGGACGGGTTGCCATGAAACAAATGCATCCGGATTCAAATCAAACCGGATGCATTGAAGCACTGCGGGACGTTACGGACAAGCCCAACACAGCGGAGCCGCCAAACAAAATGCAGGTCACGAAATCCACGAAAGAAAAACACGAAACACCAATAAAACCCGATTCTTGTCGCGGAGGCGCGGAGTTAGGCAGAGATGCGGAGGAATTTTTGAAGACAGCAATGAACAGAAGGCAACGGAGGTTACGGAGAATCTTTAGCGGAGTCTCTGTTGCCTTCGTTGCCTCCTGTTCGAAATCTTATCAGGAAAACAAGATTCTGGCGGATAGTCGCACGTATGGAAGCATGGCCGGCGGGGGCGCCGGCCCCACAGTTGTCAATCTCAGCCGTTCTTGCGCTCGAATTCCTTCATGAACGCGACGAGGGCGTCGACGGCTTCCTCGGGGCAGGCGTTGTAGATGCTCGCGCGGATGCCGCCGACCGAGCGGTGCCCCTTGAGCGCCGCAAGCCCGGCCTCCGACGATTCCTTCACAAACTTCGCCTCGAGCTCCTCGCTCGGCAGCCGGAACGGCACGTTCATGATCGAGCGGTTCTCGCGCACCGGGTGGACGCGCCAGTAGTCGCTCGAGTCGAGCGCCGCGTAGAGCTTGGCCGCCTTGCGCCGATTGATCGTCTCCATCGCCTCGATGCCGCCCAGGCCGATCAGCCAGTCGGTGACGAGCTTGAGCAGGTAGATCGCCCACGTGTTGGGCGTGTTGTAGAGGCTCGATTCCTTGGCGTGCGTCTTGTAGCGGAAGAAGAGGTTGACCGACTCCGGCACGCGCTCGAGCAGGTCCTTGCGGACGATGACCATCGCCATCCCCGACGGCCCCAGGTTCTTCTGTGCGCCGGCGTAGATGAGGCCGAACCGGCTCACGTCGATGACGCGCGACATGATCTCGCTCGACATGTCGGCCACCAGCGGCGCCTCGGATTTGGGGAACTCGGGGAAGACCACGCCGCCGATCGTCTCGTTGGTGCAGATGTGCAGGTAGGCCGTGCCCGGGGTGAGCCGGTATTCGCTCTCGGCCGGGACGCGGTTGTAATTGCCGTCCTTGCCGTCCCAGACGACGTTGACCGGCCCGCCGATCCTGGCTTCCTTGATCGCCTTGGCCGACCACGCGCCGGTGTTGATGAAATCGATCGCCTGGCCGGGGGCGCGCAGGTTGAGCGGCACCATGGCGAACTGGCAGCTGGCGCCGCCCTGCAGGAACAGGACGTCGTAGTCGTCGCCGATGTTCATGAGCCGGCGCACGTTGGCCTCGGCCGAGCGGTGGACGGCGTCGAAGACCTTGCCGCGGTGCGACATCTCCATGATCGACATCCCGTGGCCCTGGTAGTCGAGCAGGTCGGCCTGAGCCTGTTCGAGGACCGGAGTCGGCAGTGCCGCCGGTCCCGCCGAGAAGTTGTAAACGCGTGCCATGGGGGATGTCCTTTGGGCGAGTGATCGGGGGGACCGGCTGGTCCCGCCGACAGATGGCCCATATCCTAACCGGACGCCGAATCCCAATCAAGCCGGACTCGCAGCCCTTGTGTTCTCGTAACGCTCTCCATTCATTGAACCATGAAGTCTCAAGGGCGCAAAGAAAGGCGGAATCCAGGGGCGGTGCCCCGGGCCGCGAGCGTCGAGGCCGCAGCCGCTCGTATCGGTTTTGGGTCTTGCCAGGGTAGTAACTTTATGGTTGAATTGTGTCCGTAATGTCCGAAATGTCATCTTTCCGGGCAGTGTCCGATGCTCACCGCGCTAAGTGTATAGAATCAGTTTTTTTTCAGCCGGTGGCCGACGGGCGGGGAACTCACATCAAGCTTTGAAGTCGCTCCAATTCATCCTGAGGTGCGTTATGAGCGCAAGATCCTTGGCCGTCAGCCTATGCTTGTTCGCACTGGTGGTTGTGCCGGCGCGGGGCCAGGTGATCAACATGGCCCCGGCCATCGACGAGCTCCCCGACATCATTGTGGGGGATGCGGATTGCGCCTCAGAATCCAATGTCTTCGTCTTTGCGGACTGCATCGACCTCGACGCCAAGGTGTACGACGACCTGACCAGCCAGACGGGAATCATCTGGAGCTACGTGACGGATCCGGATGTTTACAGGATCAACGGCGTCCCGCCGCTCGACCCGGCGGTCGACGACTTCGTCAATCCCCCGGCCGACAAGCGCGTCGACACTCACCAGGACGTGCTCGACCCAACCGGGCCGCGCACGATCACGATCCGCGACAACCTGCGTTCGCCGCTCAATGAGGAGAACGGCGTCGGCCCCTACGCCGACCGCGCCGGGTCGACGGCGATCGGCCCGTCGGCCATCATCGATTCGCGCGTGGTGACGCTGTTCGCCTCCGACGGCACGACCGCCACGAGCCGCTCCTTCATGGTCTACACGTGTGATAACGGGTGGGACTGTTATTCGGGCCCGACTTACTCCTACTACCTGCGCCCGCTTGGGGATCCCCCGGCCGACTGGGCGTATGCCCAGAACTGGACCGGCACCGAGCCGGCGGAGCTGCCGGGCTTGTGCATCAAGGCCCACAAGGGCGGCACCGACGACGCCAACTGGAACTCACGGTACGGCACGCTTTCCCTCGCGCCCAATATGGTGTGGGAAGTCCGGCTCAAGGTGGCCACCACGGCGACGACGGCTTTCCACACCCCGACCTGGATGCTCGTTTACGACAACTACGGCTACGTCGGCCAGGAGGGCGCCGGCAACAACGAGTACGGCGGCGAGGCGTTCTTCGTCGACAACGAAGGCGGCGCCAACTCGCCGATCGCCGGCATCGGCCGCCATCAATTCCAGGCGTACATCATGCCTATCCAGGAGCAAACGCCGCAGTTCTCGAACGCGACGACCGGGTTCCTGCGGCCGGTGTGGGATTCCAGGAACGACATGCGCCTGATCTTGCGCGTGATGGGCCTGCCGCAGTATTCGGTCGACCAGTGGGACGCCGAGACGATCGCCTTTCAGGAGATCGCCGTCTGGAGCCATGATCTGTCCGACATGGCGGTCCATTCGAACCTGCTCTCGGTCCATCGCTTTGTCGACGCCGAGGCCAACCCGGGCGACCCGAACGGATTCGGCATCGACACGGCGGGGACCAGTTCCTCGCTGACGTTCAATGCCGACGGCAGCGCGTCCATCGCGCCCGTCAAGAACTGGAACGCCGGCACGTACGTCATGTTCCGGCCCGGAGACAAGACCATTCAGGAGAACGGCCAGTACGTCGAGTCGGCCTTCGCCGACAACTACCCGATCCCGTGGGTCGCCGACTCGCTCTACTACATCGAGTTCACGCTCAGCGCGCCCAGCGCCTGGGCCGAGCTCAACCAGCCCGACATCATCCGCGTCGGCGCCGACACGTTCACGAACGAGCTGCTGTGCGACCATTTTCTGGTGCCCAACACACCCGAGCTGTATGACGGCGAGATCGGCCCCACCACGGTGCGCGGCGTGAGCACGCCGCGCTACGGGACGCCGCAGAAATACGCCTGCTTCTTCTACACGAACAGCGTCTCGAAGACGGCCGTCGCCGGCGGCGCGCGGTGGCGGCCGAAGCTGGATCTCTTGACGTCGTCGCTGATCAGCCCCAACGGCCGCACCGACAACCGCGCCGGCTTCACCATCCACGCGATGTCGGTCAAGCAGGTGTCATTCCCGCAGTGATCGCGCCGGGATTGACTCGCCCCGTGAAGTGGTTTTCTCTGATGGCCGGGTGGGTTCGTCCCGCCCAGCCGACTTTCTTGCGCGGCGCGTGAGTGATGGCCCATGTCCTAACCGTCTTGAAGGCTTCAATCAAGCCGGACTCGCATCACGATATGAGCATGTTTCTCGCTTGTCAGTCGCAGGGATCCACCTTATATTATCATCCGCAGGATGAATCGTAACCAGAATATGTTATGCGGTGTTGGCGACGGGTGGGACCCGATCATCTTCTTGGAAGTTGTTCCATTTTCACCCGGAGGTGCGCCATGAGCGTCAGGTTCTTCGCACTCGGTATGTGTTTGTTTGCCGTTTGGATCCTGCCGGCGCGGGGGCAGGAGATTAACATGGCCCCAACCATCGCCGAGCTCCCCGACGTGATCGTCGGCGACGCCGAGAACAGCACGCAAGCCAACGTGTTCGTCTTCCTGAACTGCACCCGCCTGAACGCCAGTGACGACCTCACGCCCGGCGATCAGCTCAAGTGGAGCTACGTGAGCGAGGACAACGTCTACATGGTCAACGGCACCGCGCCGATCGACCTGCTCGTCGACGACGTCGTGAACCCTCCGAACGCCAAGCGCCTCGACACGCATAACGACCCGCTGGACACCGGCTCGCCGGGGACGGCCACGGTGCGCGACAACCTGCGCTCGCCGGTGGGCGAAAAGGGCGGGCTCGGGCCCTACCCCGAAAGCCACGGCACGTCGCCGACCGGCACGGGGATCATCGACTCGCGCGTCGTGACGCTGTTCGCCTCCGACGGCACGACCTTCTCGAGCCGGTCGTTCATCGTCTATACGAACGACAACGGCTACGACCAGTACTCGGCGCCGAAGATCGTATACTCGGCCGATCCGATCACGACCGTCCCGACCGGCTGGTCGTACGCCCAGAACTGGCCGACCCCGGCCGGGCCTCCGGAGCTGCCGGGCTTGTGCATCAAGGCCGAGAAGGGCGGGACCAAGGACGCCAGCTGGAACTCGCCGTACGGGGTCGTTTCGCTCACGGACTATTCGGCGTGGGAGGTCCGGATGAAGGTGGCCACGACCGCGGTCACGGCGTTCCACACCCCGACGTGGATGCTCGTCTATGACAACTACGGCAACGAGGAGAACGGCAACAACGAATACGGCGGCGAAACGTTCTTCGTCGACAACGAGGGCGGCGCCAACTCGCCCATCGCCGGCATCGGCCGCTCCGAATTCAGCGTCTTCATCATGCCTGTCCAGCAGTTGACGCCGCAGTTCGGCCAGTATTCGCACGGCTCGGGATGGACCCAGCCGACGATATGGGACGCCAGGAACGACATGCGCCTCATCTTCCGCGTCATGGGAATACCCCAGTATCCTCCCGACATGTGGGATGCGGAATCGGTCGCGCTGCAATCGATCGTGGTCATCAAGCACGACCTCCTGGACATGAAGGTCGATTCGACCGTCATGAACGTCACCAGCTTCGTCGACGGCGTCGCGAACCCCGGCAATCCGCGCGGGTTCAGCATCGACGCGCAGGGGACGACCACGACGCTGACCTTCAACATGGACGGCACCGCGACGATCGCGCCGGAGACGAACTGGAACGACAGCACGTACGTGCTTTTCCGGCCCGGCGACAAGATCGTCCAGGAGAACGGCCAGTACGTGGAGTCGGCCTTCGCCGACAACTATCCGATCCGGTGGGTCGCCGACTCGCTCTACTACATCGAGTTCATGCTCAGCGCCCCCAGCGCCTGGGCCGAGCTCAACCAGCCCGACATCATCCGCGTCGGCGCCGACACGTTCACGAACGAGCTGCTGAGCGACAACTTCCTGGTGCCCAACACCCCCGAGCTCTACGACGGCAAGATCGGCCCCACCACGGTGCGCGGCGTGAGCACGCCGCGCTACGGCACGCCGCAGAGGTACACCTGCTTCTTCTACACGAACAGCGTCTCGAAGACGGCCGTCGCCGGCGGCGCGCGGTGGCGCCCCAAGCTCGATCTGGCGACGAGGCCCGACATCAGCCCCAACGGCCGCACCGACAACCTCGCCGGCTTCACGGTCCACTCGCTGACGGTCAAGAAGGTGCATTTCCTCGATGACCCGTATGGCAAGATCATCATTGCCGGCGGGAAATGAACGTGTGGAATCACGGCCCGGGGCATTGTCCCGCCCCGGGCATTGACTTGCCTTCCGAAGTGGTTTTAACTTGTGGCCGGGTGGGTTCGTCCCGCCCGGCCGACTTTTTTACGAGGCGCGTGAGTGATGGCCCAGGAGCCGAACCAGAAAAAAGGGATCATGTCCGGCCTGCGCGGCGAGGATGAGCCCGCCGAGTTGGACCGGTCGCTGCGGCCGACTTCGACGGCCGAGTTCGTCGGCCAGCGCGAGACCGTCGAGCAGCTCGGCCTGGCCATCGAGGCCGCGCGCCGCCGCGGCGAGGCCCTCGACCACGTCCTGCTGTACGGCCCTCCCGGCCTCGGCAAGACCACCCTGGCCCACATCATCGCCAACGAGATGGGGACGGCGATCAAGACGACGAGCGGCCCGCTCCTCGAGCGCAAGGACGACCTCGCCGCGCTCCTGACCGACCTCTCCGAAGGCGATGTCCTGTTTATCGACGAGATCCACCGCCTGTCGCGCGTCGTCGAGGAGTGCCTCTACCCGGCGCTCGAGGATTTCAAGATCGACATCCTGATCGGCGAGGGCCCGCACGCCAAGTCGATCAAGCTGGCGCTGCCGCCGTTCACGCTCGTCGGCGCGACGACGCGCACGGGGATGCTGACCGCCCCGCTGCGCACGCGTTTCGGCATGATGTTCCGGCTCAATTTTTACGACCGGCAGGACCTCGAGACGATCGTGCACCGGTCGGCGGGCCTCCTCGGCAGCAAGATCGAGGAGGACGGCGCGGCCGAGATCGCCCGCCGCGGCCGCGGCACGCCGCGCATCGCCAACCGCCTCCTGCGCCGCGTGCGCGACTGGGCGCAGGTGCGCGGCGACGGCCGGCTGACGGCCGAGGCCGCGCTTGCCGCGCTCAAGCTCCTGCAGGTCGACGCCCTCGGCCTGGACCCGATGGACCGGCTCCTGCTCGAGACGCTGATCGACAAGTTCGGCGGCGGCCCCGTCGGCCTCAACACGCTGGCCATCGCCGTCGGCGAGGAGGAGGACACGCTCATCGACGTGTTCGAGCCGTACCTGATCCAGATCGGCTTCCTGGCGCGGACGCCGCGCGGCCGGGTCGCCACGCCGCGCGCCTTCGAGCACATGGGGAAAAAAGCGCCCGCCCACCTGCAAATGGATTTATTCGGCGGCGTGGGTGACGATAAGTAACCGGGCCGCCGTTTGGCGGGGCTCGTGCGCGCGCCTGATTCGATTGTAATTACGATGACAAGCGCGAGCGCGGGCGCGATTGCGGGCGGGCCCGGCTTGATAATTTAGGGCTTTAGTGTTAGCGTGTAACGGAATGCCTAATCCCATGACCCGCGTGTCGGGCATGGGAACGGGGGACCCAAACTCGGGGCGCGTCGCCACTCAGGCGTAGGGCACCTCTCTGGCCCGAGCCCGTCAGCTAACCTCGTCGGCAATAGAGAGGAGCGCTTCGGCGCGAAGTACAACATGTTCCGCAAAATCAAACGAGCGGTCATCGGCGCCCCCCGCGACTTGGCCGACACCTCGACTTTCCACAACATTTCGCTCGTGGCGCTGCTCGCCTGGGTCGGCCTCGGCGCCGACGGGCTCTCCTCGTCGGCCTACGGCCCCGATGAAGCCTTCCGCGCCCTGGGCAATTACACGTCGCTGGCGATCGGCCTGGCGCTGGCCACGGCCGTCACCGTCACAATCATCTCCATCGCCTACGCCCACGTCATCGAGCAGTTCCCGTTCGGCGGCGGCGGCTACATGGTTTCCTCGCAGCTGCTCGGGCCGCGCATCGGCCTCGTCTCGGGCGCGGCGCTGCTGGTCGACTACGTGCTCACGATCTCGGTGTCGCTCGCCAGCGGCGCCGACCAGCTCCTGAGCGTCCTGCCGGAGGGGTGGTACGAGCACAAGGTGATGATCACCGCGATCACGATCGGCGCCCTCGTCATCCTGAACATGCGCGGCGTCCGCGAATCGGTGACCGTCCTGGCGCCGATTTTCTTCGTGTTCCTGATCACGCACACGATCCTGATCGTCGGCGGCATCGGCTCGCACATGGGCGAGGCCCCGCGCGTGGCCCATGACATTTCCACCCAGTTCCGCGGCGGCATCAACGCCATCGGCACGGTCGGCATGCTGGCCCTGTTCATGCGCGCCTACTCGATGGGCGCCGGCACCTACACCGGCATCGAGGCCGTCTCCAACGGCCTGCCGATCATGCGCGAGCCCAAGGTCAAGACTGGCCAGCGCACGATGCTCTACATGGCGCTGTCGCTGATGTTCACCGCCGGCGGCATCCTCGTCTGCTACCTGCTGTTCGACGTCAAGCCGCGCGGCACCGACACGCTCAACGCCATCCTGCTCGACAAGTTCGCCGGCGGCTGGCGGATGTTCGGCGTCCCGGTCGGCAAGCTGTTCGTGTGGGTGACGCTCGGCTCGGAAGCCGCGCTGCTGTTCGTCGCCGCGCAGGCGGGCTTCATTTCCGGCCCGCGCGTCATGGGCAACATGGCGATGGACGGCTGGCTGCCGCGCCGGTTCACGCTGCTGTCGGACCGGCTCACGATGCAGAACGGCGTGATGCTGATGGGCATCGCGGCCATCCTGACGCTGATTTACACGAAGGGCAACATCACCGCCCTGGTCACGATGTATTCGATCAACGTGTTCCTGACGTTCGCGCTGTGCAACCTGGGCATGTGCCTCTACTGGTGGCGGCGCAAGCGCCGCAAGCCGGTCTGGAAGAAGCAGTTCGCGGTGCACGCGACGGCCCTGGCGCTGTGCACGATCATCCTCCTCGTCGTCGTCTGGGAAAAATTCGGCGAGGGCGGCTGGATGACGCTCGCCGTCACGTCGGCTCTGGTCGCGCTGTGCATGGCGATCAAGCGCCACTACAGGAACGTCCAGTCCGACATCCGCCAACTCGACGAGATCCTCGAGGGCCTCCCGATCGCCGACCACGGCGAGGCCCGCGAGCCGGACCCGACCCAGCCGACGGCGGCCGTGCTCGTCGGCGCCTACAGCGGCTTCGGCGTCCACCAGATGCTCACGATCCAGCGCCTGTTCCCGGGCCAGTTCAAGAATTACATGTTCATCTCGGTGGCCGTCATCGACGCCGCGACGAGCAAGGGCGTCGAGGAAGTCGAGCAGGCCCGCGCCCGCGCCGAGGACTCGCTCAGGAAATACGTCGAGCTGGCGCAGCGGCTCGGCTTCGCGGCCGACTGCCGCCTGAGCATCGGCACCGACGCCGTCGAGGAAAGCGCCAAGCTCTGCCGCGAGGTCCACCGCCAGTTCCCGCGCGTGCTGTTCTTCATGGGCAAGCTGCTGTTCCGCGACGACTACTGGTATTACCGGTTCCTGCACAACGAGATGGCCTACCAGCTGCAGCGCCAGCTGCACTTCGACGGCCTGAACGCGATCGTGCTGCCGGTGCGCGTGCAGACCCGCAAACACGCGCGCAAGTCGACCAAGGCGGCCGCCACGGTCGCCGGCTGACTTCAGTGTATTTTGAGCCGACGGTTTATTTTGAGGACGCAATGAAAATGCCGAATCCCGCGCGGCGTGCGCGGGAGCGGGGGACCCAAATCCCGGGGCGTATCGCCGCCATGGCGTAGGGCACCTCTCTGGCCCGAGCCCGTCAGCTAACCTCGCAGGCAACGGAGAGGAGAACCTCCACCGGCTCTCCTCGGAAAGATGGAGGTTCATGCGCATGAGGATCGCGCCTGTACGGCCATGCCCCATCCCCTTGCTCAAGAAATCAAGCGCCCCGTGAGAGAATGAGAATCATGCGGCAACAGGGTTCTGGTTCCGCGCCGCCGCGGCGTGTCCCGGCGGACGGCTCCCTTTTTGTTGATTGAAAGCATGGGGTCAACATGTTCCGGAAAATCAAGCGCGCCCTGATCGGCGCGCCGCGCGACTTGGCCGACACCTCGACCTATCGCCACATCTCGCTCATCGCCCTGCTGGCCTGGGTCGGCCTCGGCGCGGACGGGCTCTCGTCCTCCGCGTACGGCCCCGAGGAAGCCTACCGCGCCCTCGGCGCGCACACTTCGCTCGCGATCGGCCTGGCGCTGGCCACCGCCTTGACGGTGACCATCATTTCGATCGCCTACGGCCACATCATCGAACATTTCCCGTTCGGCGGCGGCGGCTACATCGTTTCGACGCAACTGCTCGGGCCGCGCATCGGCCTCGTTTCGGGCGCGGCGCTGCTCGTCGATTACGTGCTGACGGTTTCGGTTTCGATCGCCAGCGGCGCCGACGCGATCCTGAGCGTCCTGCCCCCCGAGTTCTACCGGCACAAGCTCGTCATCACGACGACCGTGATTGTCGTCCTGATGATCCTCAACATGCGCGGGGTGAAGGAATCGGTCACCATTCTGGCGCCGATCTTCTTTCTGTTCCTCGTCACGCACGTGATCCTGATCGTCGGCGGGATCGGCTCGCACATCGGCGAGGCGCCGCGCGTGGCCCGGTCGGTCGCCTCGGAGTTTCACGGCAGCCTGCGGCAGATCGGCGCCTTCAGCATGATCGCCCTGTTCATGCGCGCCTACTCGATGGGCGCCGGCACGTACACCGGCATCGAGGCCGTCTCCAACGGCCTGCCGATCATGCGCGAGCCCAAGGTCTCCACCGGCAAGCGCACGATGCTCTACATGGCGCTGTCGCTGATGTTCACCGCCGGCGGCATCCTCGTCTGTTACCTGCTGTTCGACGTCAAGCCGCGCGGCACCGACACCCTGAACGCGATCCTCCTCGATCGTTTCGCCGGCGCGTGGCGGCCGTTCGGGCTGCCGGCCGGCCGCCTGTTCGTGATCGTCACGCTCGCGGCCGAGGCCGCCCTGCTTCTCGTCGCGGCCCAGGCGGGGTTCATCGACGGCCCGCGCGTCATGGGCAACATGGCGATGGATTTCTGGCTGCCGCGCCGGTTCACCCTCCTGTCGGACCGGCTCACGATGCAGAACGGCGTGATGCTGATGAGCGTCGCCGCCATCGCCACGCTCTACTACACCGGCGGCAACATCACGCGGCTCGTGACGATGTATTCCATCAACGTGTTCGTGACGTTCTCGCTCTCCAACCTCGGCATGTGCCTGTACTGGTGGAAACGGCGCCGCCAGCTGCCGTCGTGGAAGACGCAGGCGGCGGTGCACGGCCTCGCGCTCGGGCTGTGCAGCGCGATCCTCGCCGTCGTGGTCATCGAGAAGTTCGGCCAGGGCGGGTGGATGACGCTCGTCGTCACCACGTTCCTGGTCGCGCTGTGCATGATGATCCGGCGCCATTACAGGAACGTGCAGTCCGAGATCCGCCACCTCGACGAGATCCTCGAGGCGATGCCCGCCAGCGACCGCGTCGAAACGAAGGAGCCGGACCCTGCCCAGCCGACGGCCGTGGTGCTCGTCGGCGGCTACAACGGCTTCGGCGTCCACCAGATGCTCACGATCCAGAGGGTGTTCCCGGGCCAGTTCAAGAACTACGTTTTCGTCTCGGTGGCCGTGATCGACGCCGCGACGAGCAAGGGGGTCGAGGAAGTCCAGCAGGCGCGCCTCGGCACGATCGAGGCGCTCGAGAAATACGTGGACCTGGCGCGCCGGCTCGGCTTCCCGGCCGACTACCGCTTCGGGCTCGGAACCGACGCCGTCGAGGAAAGCGTCAGGATCTGCCACGAGATTCACGAGCGCTTCCCCCGCGCCCTGTTCTTCATGGGCAAGCTCGTCTTCCGCGACGATGTCTGGTACAACCGGCTGCTTCACAACGAAATGTCATACCAGCTCCAGCGCCGGCTCCATTTCGACGGCCTCAACGCCATCATCCTTCCCGTGCGCGTCCAGACGCGGAAGACGGCGTAGGGCTCACTCCCCGGCGCCCCCCTCGAGCGGCGGGGCGCCGGGGTCGTTGATCATGGCGCGGACGCCGAAGTGGTGGACCAGCCGGCCGCCGAGGTGCGCCGTCCGCGCCAGGACCAGGCACGACGCGGCCAGCGCCAGTACAAAGACGACCTGCGCGATGACCAGCAGGCGCGGCTGGATGTTCTTAAACGCCAAAGGCAGGGCCAGGATGCCCGCATACACGACCGTCAGCAGCGTGAAGATCAGCCGGGTGTTTTCGGCCATCGCCTGATGCTCCTGGATCGCCGCGGTCAGTTGCGGCGTGCGGTCGACCAGGCTCGCGCCGGCTTCGCCGGTCTCCACCGCGAGCCACGCCCCGGCCGTCCCCAGCAGCATCAGGATCAGCGCCGAGACGCTGAACAGCCTGAACCGGCCGGGCCGGAGCAGCCCGAGCACGATGAAGATCGGCGAGACCAGCAGCAGCGCCACCGGGAAATGGACGACGAGCGGATGCATGCCGTCCCACGTCGGGAAGGGGAGCCAGTTTGACATGATGGTGACTTCCGTATTCGATTGCGATTACGATTACGAGCACGACGCACGAGTCTAACACCTAGGCGGCCGGAGTATATTTCTCCTTGGGCTTGTCGCAGACCGGGCACTTTTCGAAATCGACCTTGGCGACCGTGTTGCCGCATACCGTGCAGACGTAGAACTGGCCGGGCGCCTTCCACCCCTCCAGGTTGGCCAGCGCTTCCTGATACAGTTTGGCGTGGTCGGCCTCGACCTGCCTGGCCCAGTTCAGCGTGCGCACGGCGGCGGTGTCCTTGTCCGCGCGGGCCTTCTTGAGGAACGCCGGATACATCGCCGTGAATTCATACGTCTCGCCGTCGATGGCCGCCTGCAGGTTCTCGCGCGTCGATTTGATTTCGCCCGGGTCGATGACCAGCTCCTTGCCGCCCACCACGCCCGGCGCGGCGCCGAGCTTCTTGATCGCGGCCGCGTGATTGGCGGCGTGAATCGACTCGGACCGGGCGGCGGCGCGGAACAGGCCGGCCACTCTGCCGTAGCCTTCGGCGTCGGCTTTTTTGGCGAACGCGACGTAGCGCGCGCTGGCGTTGGATTCGCCGGCATAGGCGGCCTGCAGGTTGTCGAGCGTCGACTTGACCTCGACTTTCACGGCCTCTTTCTTCGCGGCCTTCCCGTCGGCCGCGGGTTTGTCCTGGGCCCCGGCCTGCCCCGCGAGCATGCACAGCAGCGCCACGGCCACCCATGCGTGCGCCATCAACGGATTCCGCCCTTCTGTTTTCATGGCAATCCACCCCGAGGGTAAAATGTTTCAATCTTGTTTTTTAATACCAGACGGAAGGCGGATTTGTCCAGCAATGCGAACCCCGCCCGGCCCGCGCTTCATTTTTGGGTTGCGAATGGCCTTGCCGGTTCGGATACTTTGGGCGCCGAAGTTTTCACGGGGAGATTGGATGAGCCAGACCGGAACCAGGACCGCCCTGAACAGCCTTGCGTTTCAAAGCTGTGCCGTCTTCGTCGCCGTGTCGCTGGTTTACTGGCTGATGCGCAGCCGGGGGCTGGACGACATGGATTCGGTCCAGTTCGCGATGGGCGTCGGCAAATTCAATCTGTACTCGCACCGGCCGCATCCGCCCGGCTATCCGCTTTACATCTTTGCGGGCAAGCTGCTCGTCGCGCTCGCGTCCCTCGATGCGGCCAAGGCCCTGCAGATTGTCTCGTGCCTGGGCGGCGGGCTGTTCACGGCCGCGTGGTTCTTCATGTGCGCGCGCCGGTTCGGGCGCCCCCTGGCGTGGCTGATGGCCGCGGCGCTGACCGTCGCGCCGATGCAGTGGATGACCGCGACGAAGGCGTTGACCGACGCGCCCGCCAGCGCCCTGATCGCCGTCGAGCTGGCGTGCGTCATGATCTACCGCGAGCGGCGCGGCCTGCGCTGGATCGTGCTGGCCGCGGCGGCGGGGGCGGTCGGCGCGGGCATCCGGCCGCAGAATATCGGCATCCTTTTGTTGATCCTCATCCTGGGGCTGGCGTGGATGCGCGCCGGGTGGCGGCATTGGCTGGGCGCGCTGGCCGTCTTCATCGCCGCCAACCTGGCATGGCTCATCCCGGTGCTCTGGACCCAGGCGCTGTTGCCCAAAGCGCAGGGCAGCTGGCTGGCCTACCCCCTCCAGTTGCTCGACCAGTGGCGCTACCGGCTGGACAAGCCCGGCAATTACATCGGCGCCGTCGGCTGGGACGTCCGCTATTTTTACCGCTATACGGTCGAACACGTGCTGCGGGCATGGTTCAGCCTCGGGTTCAACTGGACGCTGCGGACGGCCGGCGGCATTGTCGGGATCGCGCTATATGCCGGCGGCGCGTGGCTGTACGTCCGGCGCGGCATCGCGCGCGGGCACGCCTCGTTTTGGCGGTTTCACCTGCCGTGGGCGATCGTCTATTTCCTGATCATCTTCTGCACGCTGCCGGCGGCCGTGCGCTACCATCTTCCGCTTTTGCCGTTGCTGCTCCTGCCGCCGCTGGCCGGCTGGTGGAGCCTCGAGGGGCGCGGGCGCTGGGTGGCGGCCGCGCTGCCGGTGATGCTGTTCGTGCCGTCGGCGAGGCTGATCGAGCAAAACCACCACGAGTTCGCGCCGCCGATCCAGGCCGTCCGCTACCTGCAGAAAAAATACCCGGAGGAGCAGCAGCCCCAGGTCCGCCTGGTCCTGTGGGCCGCCGTCCGGCACGCCGAGTGGTATGGGCCCAGGTTCAAGACGGTTTCGGTGGGCCACGCCGCGGCCAATATGTCATGCGACAAAATTTTCTCCAAATCGCTGGCGGTCTACACGGATGATCCCCTGTTCATCGAGAAGACCAAGTGGGAAGACGTGAAGCTCGTCAAGGTGCGCCATTTCAAGCGCTCGACGGTCATCCATCACAAGCACGCCAACGTTACGCTCTATCAAGTCGTCAGGCAGAAGGACCCCGGCCAAACCGCCAGGGACCCGAAGGACCCCAAGGCTCCCAAGAACAAAGGGTGAAGCCCGCTCCCCGGCGCCAAGTAAAACGCCCCCGTTCCGAATGACCGGAACGGGGGCGGACTGTTGCATGCCGATTCTGTTTAAAAGATTCCCGTTTCGTCGAGCAGCGGCAATTTCACCGGAGCGCCTTGATTGGCGCTCTTGTACATCGCCAGCGCGATCTCGAGCGTGTGGCGGGCGCTGGAACCGGTGGCGATCGGCTCGCCTCCCGACAGGATCGCCCGCGTGAAGTCCTCGACGATCATCTGGTGGCTGACGAAGTCGAAGTCGGCCTGGCCGGTGGCGCCGCTCGGCCCGCTGCCGATGCCGATCTGGCGGATGGCTTCGTCCTCGGGGCGTTCGTCGCGGAATTTCCAGACCGCCATGCGCTCGCCGACCATGATCGCCGTGCCCCTCTCGCCGCTGATCTCGATCCGGATGTCCTGGCCGGGCCACAGGGCGGTCGAGCCGATGAAGCTGCCGACGGCGCCGTTTTCGAACTCGACGAACGACCGCACGGTGTCGTCGACGGCGACCTGCGGGTGGGCGAGGTTGCCCATGCGGGCGTCGACGGAGACGACCTTGCCGCCGAGGTGCTGCATGAGGTCGATGTAGTGGAAGCCCTGCTGGACGGTCGCGCCGGCGCCCGCGTCCTTGCGCTGGCGCCATGCGTCGCCGAGGTAATACTCGGTCGAGCGCCACCATTTCATGAACGCGTCGACCTGGTAGATCTTGCCGAAGCGCCCCTGGTCGACGGCGTCGCGCATCGCCTTGATCGCGGGCTTGGTGCGGCAGTTGAGCACGACCGCGATCCTGACGTTGTTCTCGCGGGCGGCGGCCATCATCGCGTCGACGTTGGCCAGCGCCATCGCCGGCGGCTTCTCGACGAGAATGTGCTTGCCGGCCTTGGCGGCTTCGATCGCCGGCAGGTGGTGCAGGTGGTTGGGGATCATGATATCGACGACGTCGATGTTGCCTTCGGCGATCATCGCCTCGAGCGACGTCCATGCTTTGCAGCCAAACTGTCCGGCGAGGGCGGTGGCCCTGTCCTCGATGCGGTCGGCGAACCCGACCAGCTCGGCGTCGGGGGCGGCGATCACCGCCTTGGCGTGGAACGGCGCGATCAAGCCCGCCCCCAGAAGTCCAAACCGAATTTTGCGCTCAGCCACGTTATCTTCCTCCAGATTGAAATCGCACGGACCCAAATCGAATGCCCAGCCTATCGCGGCGCGGGGGAAAATTCAAACAGGGAAAACGCGGGTTTGAGGGCCAACGGCGCGCGCGTCAGGGCTTCTTGGCGGCGCCGGGATATTTGAGCTCGCCGACCGGCTTGAGCTTCAGCTCGCAGGCGTTGAGCCGGCGGTCGAGGTCGCGGTCGCGCGCGGCGTTCATCCGCAGCGCCGCGATCCGCTCCGAGTCGACCACGACGAACCCGTCGCCGTGCATCGCCGGCAGCAGGTTCTCGCGCTTGTCGGGGAGGCCCGCGTAGCCGTCGGGCAGGTCGACCGGGATCCAGTCGCGCCCCGACCACACGCGCAGCTGCGGCGTGTCCATGAACCAGATGCCGAGCGTCTGGAGCGAGCCCGGGTGGACGTAAAGCCCCATCTGGTCGGGCCAGCGATCTTCGGATGAGCCGCGCCACAGCTCGTGCCAGTGGCCGTTCTCGAAGCCGTGGAACCCGCGCGGCGTCAGGTTGAGCAGCAGTCTGGCGCCGGGGTTGTAGGCCAGGTCCGAGGTGATCTTCATCGGCGGGTCCGAGCCCTCGGGCACGATGCGGCGCCAGTCCTGGCCGTCCCACTGCCACAGGTCCTCGTTGGCGATCATGAACTGGTACTTCTTGCCGTCGACCTCGTCCTCGACGGCGTGCTTGCCGCCGACGAGGTAGAGCTGGTTGTTGACCGAGTCGACCACCAGGCGCGCGCCCTGGCAGAACGTGACCGGCAGCGGCGAGACCTCCCACTGCGTCGGCTCCAGGGCCGTGATCCGCGCGACGAAGCCCCTCGTCGGGATCTCGGAGTAGGCTTCGTCCTGGAGGTTCTTGACCCGCTTGGGGAAATGGTGCAGCTCGCTCAGCCGGCCGCTCCAGCCCACGAGCACGACCTGCGCCGGCGAGCCCCACACGACAGGGTTGCACAGGAAAATCTGGCTGCCCGGCTTGCGGTCGAGCTGCGGGATGCCGCGCAGCGTCAGGGTCTCCGACGGCAGCCACTGCTCGTTCTGCTCGGTCGTGGCGTGATATTCGTAGCGGATCGTGTCCGGGCCGGGCCAGATCCAGGACAGGTTGCGGAGCGTCCCGTCGGGGGTGCGGTAGCTGTGCGGGTGACCGATCGCCGGGTGGATTTCATAAGCCGGCCTGAAGAACTCGACGACGTCGCCGCGGAAGACCCAGAACCGGTAGGTGCGGCGGATCAGGTCGATCGTGGGGGCGGTGGCGCTCGTCGGGTCGTTTTCGCCGGTGATCGCCCTCGAAAACGGCACGCGCCGGTGCTCGAGCCCCAGCCCCTCGTTCGTCGGGACGACGAGGCCGTTCAGCGCCGGGACGTAGATCGCGGCGTCCTGGCGAAGGCCCGTCAGGGCGGGGGGAAGCTCCAGAAGCTGCACGTCGCGCGCCCGGTAGACCTGCTGCTCTTCATTCTCGCCGACGGTCTTGATGGCCAGCTCGCCGCCGGCGCCCGGACCGAGGCCGAACGTGCCGGCCGTCGTCGGCGCGTCGGCCGACGGCCCCTGCCAGCGTCCCCACCCGACCCAGTCGCCCGTGTCGTCCTCGTTGATCCGGATCTGGGAGATCTGGCTGAACGTGTGGGGGGGGAGAATCTCGGCGGCCTCGGCGGCCAGCGGGATGGTTGCGATGCGCTCGGTCCCGATCGCGCCCGACCAGACCAGCAGGAGCTGGTCGGAGGGGGGGATGCAGCGGGCCAGGATCAGGCCCTGCGTCTGGACGGGCGGCCGGCTCTGCCACGACTCGGCCCGGCGGATCCAGATCGAGCCGTCGTCGAGCATCAGCACGACCGAGCCGTCGAGGGACTGGCCGAGCAGGCTGCCCAGGTGCCGCAGGTTGGGTTTGGCCGCTTCCTGGCCGCCCGGCCACGGAACCCACCGGCGCCGGTCGAGCCGCAGCGGCAGCGTGCCGCCGCCGCCGATCAGCCAGTTGCCGCGGTCGGCCAGCATGAGCCGCGTCATGGCCGGGTGCGCCGCGGGCGGTTCCGGGATCTCGAACGGGCGCCAGCTCCGGCCGCTGCGCCACAGGAGCTGAACCTTGTCGGATCCGGCCCACGGCTCGGTCACCAGGATCTCGAGCGTCCCCTGGACCGGGTTCCAGGCCGCGTCCCACCCCTGGGCCGGCAGCGGCTTGGGCAGGGGGGCGACCGCATCCATCCACCACGCCCCGGCCTCGTCGAAGTGATAAACCCGGCCGTAGCGGTCGACGGCGCTCATCGCATAGCCGCGCGCGACGCTCCACTCGGGCGGGGCGCCGACCTTGTCGGCCGGCAACACGACCAGCCGCCCCGAATCGAACAGGTGGGCGAGGGTCGGCGAAAACGGCTTGCTGTCGAGGAGGTAGCGCTCCGGCGCCGGCCGGGGGTCGGGCCAGAACCGGGCAGGGGCGACCGCGCCGTCCCGGACCGGTTCGGCCGTGGGGGCCGGGCGGCACGCGCAAACGATTGACAAGATGAATATAATGAGTAATTTAAAGGGCATCTGGAGCCGGTTCCGAAGGGGTGTGACCGATTCCGGTCCTCATCGACTAGACATTTAGCGACGGCAACCGGTCTGGAGTCCACACAAAAGTTGGCCCGACCGACTCCGCGCGGCACCTTTTTGCCGGCCTTGTGTGTCGATTTCGTCGATTAGGTGCAAATTGTCATCCGGGCGTTGAGGGGGTCTTGAACCGCCAGAAACGACAGAAACAAAAGAATTATCAAGCCAATCGTCTGTTGACACACAACCCAACGCGACCTATAACTGATTACGAGTATCGTTTGGCCTCATGCTAAACGATTTAGCGGCAATTCGAAACGCCCACGCCGGTCACTTGCGAAGAGGCAGTCGGACATGATCCGAGGAGCTCTATATCAAAGCGCCCAACGCGCTTTCACTCTGTTGGAAATCCTGATCGTCGGGGCTTTAATTACGTTGTTCTCCGGCATCGCCATCATCGCCGTTCAGGAGATGTACAATCTCAACCGCGGCAAGGCGATGTATGCGGAGGCCCAGCAGATCGGGACCGCTCTGTCGATGGCCTACAACGCCATCGGCTTTTACCCCCGGCTTCACACGCTCAACCAGCAGCACAGCAACGTCGTCGTGACGGGTTCGTCCAACCAGCTCCTGTCGCTGCCGCACATGGACACCTACGGCTACCTGAACGCGACGATGAAGGCCGGCACGATCGACACCAACTGGAAGGGCCCGTATTCGGCCAAGTCGACGACGCGCCTGTCGCAGGGCCAGCGCTCGTTCGTCAAGATGCGGCTGACCGACCCGCAGACGATCTCCTACGCCGCGCTCTTCCAGCAGCAGACGGCGATGAATATCCAGATCGTGGACTGGCCGTCGGACACGTGGAGCAACCCGTGGATGGTCTACCACGTCTCCAAGACGATGAACAACGGCACGCCGGTCTATCGCCTGTGCAAGCCGGGCGAGGAGCCCGACTTCAAGAACTGCGTCGTCAGCTACGGCCCCAACCACGTCCCGGGCGGCAACCTCGAGACGGCGTCCAACCTGCCGGCCTACTTCGACTTTCTCAAGACCAAGGCGGCGCTGTATTTCGACGACACGACCGGCCAGGCCAATTACGTCCTGCGCTCCTACAGCAGCACGCAGTTCGACCTGGACGCCCTGACCAGCGACCAGTTGCGCGACTCGTTCTATTATCCCGGCACCGTCGATCCGCAGATCGGCGCCGTCGGGATGTTCGAAGAAGGCACCGACGACATTATCTGGGAATTCTAATTCGTCAGGAAAAGACCGATGCGCCATTACAGGCCAACTCTCCGTTTCACGCCGTCGGCTTCGCGGCTCGGCTTCACCGCCATCGAGCTGTCGGCCGTCGCCACGATCATCGCCATCCTGGCCCTGATCCTGATCCCCGTCCTGCGCAAGCGCGTCGAGGAAGCCAAGGTCACGGCCGCCCAGGCCGACATGCGGTCGATCGAAACTTCCCAGATGAGCATCCACGCCGACACCGGCTACTACGTGCGCCTGTTCGACATGACCCGGCCCCAGCCCGAGAGCGACGACACGAGCGCCGAAATCAGCGCCAAGCTCCCCAAGTGCTCATGGAACCAGCCGCGCACGACGAGCATGCTCAACACGTTCCGCACCTCGTGGAAGGGCCCCTATGCCGCGCCGCACCGCCAGCAGATCCTGTATCAGGTCGTGCGCGCGTTCCCGAAGCTCTTCCGCGGCGACAACGTCACGGGCCTGACGCCCCAGGACGGCCCCGTCCTGATCACGACCGCCGACGACACCGACGAGCTGGGCGTCGCGGCCATCCAGCGCCTGCAGTACCCCGTCGACCCATGGGGCAACCCGTACATCTTCTTCGGGACGGGCAAGATCGGCAGCTACGGCTACCCGATCCCCGAAACCATCAACGAGACCAATTTCAACACGGCGGCGATCTATTGCACCGGGCCCAACGGGACCCCGGGCGAACTGCTCAATCCCGATTCCGCCGCCTATTACCGCGAAAGCGGGATCCTCGGCACGGCCGACGATCTGATGTTCCAATTCTGAGCGACTGGGGATGCCGGAAATGGCCACGATGTCTTCGACTCATCATCAACACCGCGCCGGCCGCGGCTTCACGATCGTGGAGCTGATCGTCGTCGTCGTGATCATCGGCGTGCTGGTCACGATCATGGTGCCCGTCCTGTCGAACCGCTCGGCCGAGGCCCGCGTCACGGCCGCCCGCCAGGACCTGCAGCATCTGGCCGACGCCCTCGAGCGCGCCCACATCGGCACGAATTACCTCTACCGCCTCGACGTCCTCAATGACGGCATCCGCTTCGACGGGATCCCCAACACCGACTCCAAGGACGTCCAGCAGGGCATCCGCGACGTCGCCAGCCTGACCGATGTCGACGGCGACGGCACGGCCAACCTGTACGGCTCGCAGTACCCGTATTACATCTTCATCTCGCTCGAAACGCAGTCGTTCCCGCCCAACCAGCTCGAGCTCTACAACCGCCTCGCCCGCAGCGAGACGGCCTTCGGCTGGCAGGGCCCGTACATGAACTGGCACCGCGACGCCAACGACAACGACTGGCCCGACGACCCGTGGGGGAACGATTACCTCCTGTTCACCGTCAACGGCGTCATCTACCCGCCCACCGACGGCCTGCCGCTGACGGAGCAGGCAAGCGGCTGGCAGTTCCTGACCTACGGCCCCCAATACACGATCACGACGATCGCCGGCGCCGTCGCGCTCAAGAGATACCCGGCGGCCAACCTGTTCGACCGGCCCACGCTGGTTTCGCTCGGCCCCAACGGCCTGCCCGGCGCCGGCACCGACGCGACCGACGACGGCTACGGCAAGGGCGACGACTTGATTTATCAGTTCAGCGGAAATTAATCGGCCGAGAGGCGACACGGATTTTCCGAGGTATGACGATGGAGGAGCGATCGATGAGACTGATGAAACTGACCCGGCGGGCCGGCGTCACCATGACCGAGCTGATGGTCGTGGTCGTGGTTGTGTCGCTTTTGGCCACCATTGCCGTGCCCGTATACACAAGCCAGGCCGCCAAGGCGCGCGTTTCGACGACGCTCATGGAGGAGAAGGAGCTGGCCGAGTCCGAGGAGCGCGTGGCCATGGACATCGGCTACTATATCCGCTTCTACGCCCTCAATGACGGCTTCACCGGCGACCACGAGCCCAACTGCGACGAAGAGGACAACCGGCTGGGCGGTGTCGCCGACAACGGCGTCCTCCATACCGAGGACACGGCCCAGATCTACCACCGCTCCAACGAAATCTTCCTGACGATGGACCAGGGGCTCCCGCCCTCCAACGGCGTCGCCCTGTTCCAGCAGCTGATCAAGGACGAGACCGCGTTCGGCTGGGACGGCCCCTACATCAACTGGCACCGCGACGCCAACCTGAACGACTGGCCCGACGACCCGTGGGGGAACGACTACATGTTCTTCTCGTTCTACGGCGCGATCTTCCCGCCCCCCGACAAGAACGACCCGTACAAGTACTTCACCGAGACGACCGGCCCGATCATGGTCTCCGAGGGGCCGGAATACGAGGTCAGCCAGGCCGGGACGACCGGCGGATCCACCGTCCTCAAGCAGTTCTACACGACGCGCATCTTCGACCGCCCGACCATCCTCTCGCTGGGGCCCAACGGCCTGCCCGGCAACGGCACCGATGCGACCGACGACGGCTACGGCAAGGGCGACGACATCATCTACCAGTTTAGCGGCTGGAAGGGCGTTGCAATCAACTGACGGATCTGAGCCGGACAAGGAAGACTCCATGAGACAGAGACAATACATAGCGCGCAAACTGGCGGTCACCATGCTCGAGCTGATGATCGTCGTGCTGATCATCGGCCTGCTTGCGACGGTCGCCACCGGCATCTACACCGGCGAGGCCGACCGCGCGCGCATCGCCGCCACCAAGGCGCTCATCAACAACCTCGAGATCGGCATCACCCGCTACGAAGTCGACACCGGCCAGCTGCCGCCCAGCGGCTCGGGCGACACCCTGCCGCCGACCGACACCTTCACGGCCGGCCAGCGGCGCGACGGCTCCGGCTACCTGCACGAGGCGCTCGTGCACAGCCTCAGCGGCAACAGCAACGCCCCCAGCCCGCAGGGCTGGAACGGCCCCTACGTCAACTTCCAGGCCGAGCAGCTGCTCACCCCGACCGAGGGCACCTATGCCACCGACTCGCCGTCGCAGGTCGACATCATCGACTCGTGGGGGACCCCGCTGATTTACGTCCGCTACTCCGATTACGCCATCACCGGCACCGCCTTCAAGGGCGGCGCCCGCCTGTTCTCATCGGAAGCCCCCGTCGGCGCCAATCCGAACCTGCCCGCGCCCAACCCCAACTGGAGCCTCGGCGAGACCTATTACAACGCCAAGAGCTACCAGATCATTTCGTTCGGCAAGGACCGCACGTCGTTCGGCTTCGTCAGCGGCGCCAACTACAACGGCACCGCCGCCGACGACATCACCAATTTCGGCTATTAGTCGGCATCTCGCGTCACGGGCCGGTTGATCGTCCAACCGGCCTTTTTTATTTTTGATACCCCCCCCCGGGCTCGTTTTTTTGAACTTCCTTGTTCGGTTTCGCCGCGATCCGCGGTGTCCTTTTTTTCTTTCGACTGTTGACCATGCTCCAAGGTTCCGATTACATTAATGATATGGTGCTCAAGCGATGCGAAGGTTTCCGCATATCATGGATCAGGATCGTGGAGACCCAAAATTGCGAGATTCGAAACCCAGTGAACGAACAAGCCCGATGCTTTCATCCGAGATGTTTCTTCTTTTGATTTTCATTCTGGCCTTCGTTTCCCCCGCCGCGGCCGATACCGTGTACCTCAAAAGCGGCCGGCAGCTCAGCGGCGTCATCGAACAGCAGTCCAGCGACCAGAATCGCCTCGCGCTGCGCAGCGCCGGCGCCTTGATCTACGTCCAGCGCGACATGATCGACCGGGTCGAGAAGCGCCCCCAGGCCGAGCTCGAAGGCGACGCCGCCGTGACCCGCGGCGACCTCGACGCCGCGCTCGACAGCTACCAGCGGGCGCTCGCCGAACTGCCGAACGACCCCCAGCTGCGCCACAAGCTCAACGACGTGAAGAACCAGCTGGTCGAGCGCGACCGCAAGCGCTACGGCGCCCGGTTCGACGCCATCGAGCAGGCCCTCGCCCGCGGCGACAACGCCCGCGCCCTGCAACAGGCCCGCGACCTCGACAAGCAGGTCCAGGAGGCATCCACCCACCGCCGGCTGCAGACGCTGATGAGCCGGGCGTGCATGGGCCTGGCCCTGGACGCGCGCAACCGCTTCAACATGAAAGAGGCCGAGGATTATTACAAGCAGGCGATCCGGGTCGCCCCGCACTACCCGCCGCCCTACCTCGAACTGGCGCGCATCTACGAGCAGCAGGCGCCGCGCCGCGCCGCCGCCATCGTCCTCTATGAACAGGCGCTCGAGCAGGCGCTCAAGCAGCCCGACCAGATCACGCCCGAGCTTCTGATGGCGACCCGCTTCCGGCTCGGCCAGCTGCTGGCCGAGCAGGGCCGCAGCGACGATTCCCTCCGCCAGATGCTGGAGCTGTTGCGCAGGAACCAGCTCGCGGCCTACCCGCAAATCGCCGACTACCTGATGCAAGATCTGGCCAGGATCTACGCCGACGACGGCGCCCGCCGCGCCGGCGAGGTTCTCGGTTACCTCGCCGAGATCATCCAGCGCAAGCCCGCCGAGAGCCGCGCCCTCGCCCTCGTCGGCCGCATCCAGTACGAGCAGGGCAACATCGACCAGGCCAAGGCCACCTTCGAGCGGACGATGTCGATCACCGGCAAGGACATCTCCTCGGTCCCGTATCAGGACGCCGCCTATTACCTCGGGATGATCGCCCGCCAGCGCGGCGATCTCGACCGGGCCGTCGCCCTGCTCGACCCGATCGCCAACAACCAGACCGGCCACTACAACGCCCTGTGCGAGCTCGGCGAAATCAAGCTCGACCAGGCCCTCTACGCGCAGGCCGTCGACAAGTTCAGGATGGCGCGGCTCCTGCACTCGGACCGGTTCCGCGCCAGCCTCGGCATGGGCCAGGCGCTCGTCCAGCTCAAGCGCTACGACGAGGCGCGCGAATACCTGAAGGAAGTGCTCGTGCGCGACCCCGAGAACATCAAGGCGCTCACCGCCCTGGCCCAGAGCTACTTCGAGGAGAAGAAGTTCAAGGAAGTGCTCGACGCCGCCGGCAAGGTCACCCAGATCATCGAGACCGAGGCCGCCGGCAAGCCCGACGCCGACCAGACCGCCAAGCTCGTCAACCTGCACGTCATGCTCGGCACGGCCAACACGCGCCTGAACCAGGCGTTCATGGCCGTCTCGCACTTCGAGAAGGCGATCAAGCTCAAGCCCGACTATGCCGTCGCGTTCAACGGCATCGGCGAGGCCTACTGGCTCAACAACCGCTACGACAAGGCCGAGGATTTCTTCAAGAAGGCGATGGCGGCCGACCCCAGGAACCCGCAATACCCGCTCAACATGGCCCTGAACTGGCACAAATACCGCCAGGAACCGCGCAAGGCGCTCCCCTACTACGAGATGTATTTCAAGCTCGGCGGCCGCGACCCGTCCGTGCGCCAGTGGTACGCCGAAGCCGGCGGCAGCGCGCGGTAGTTTAATCCAATGATGAATGATGAGTGATGAATGATGAATGAATTCGTTTGCCCAGAGAAAAGCGGACTTTGCGAACGACCATTTTTTTTCATCATTCATCATTCATCATTCATCATTCTCCTCTTTTTCATTTTGGGCTGTTCCCGCGCCCCTTCCCGCGCCCCGTACCCGCATGAATCGGTCCTGACCGTGGTCATGGAGCTCAAGCTGTTCCTCGTGCAGGACCCGTACGGCCGCGCCCCGGGAACCGACCTCGAGGGGCGCAACATCTATCGCGTCTCGCTCAAGCGGCTCGATGCCCTCAAGGGCCTGACCGGCCCCGAATACGCCGACATCCTCGCCTTCGCCCGCGGCGAATGCCTCGAGCGGCTTGGCCGGTGGCCCGAGGCGGCCGCGGCGTTCGAGGAGGCGGCCGGCCGGCAGACCCGGCTCGCGGCCACCGCCCGCGATCGCGCCGCCAACGCCCGGCGCATGGTCGAGCTCACCGGCCGCGCCGCCGCCGACAACACGCTCGAGGGCTACCTGAACGACCTCACCGTCATCGAGCGCCGGCTCGGCGAGTGGATCGACCAGAAGCCGCCGTATCCCTACGAATCGCTCGCGCGGGTCGAGCGCGAGCGCGCCCAGGAGGATCACCTGCGCATCCTCATGGAGAACCGGCTCGTGCTCAAAGACGGCGTCTCCCGCGCCGCCGCGCAGGCCGCCGCCCTCGTCGACCGGAACGCCCAAAGCTGGCGCGTGAACCAGAACCGCCTCCTGCAGGGGGAACTCTTCGAGACCCTGGCCCGCGACTTCACCGCCGCCAACCGCCCCGAAGGGACCGACTTCGATCCGGAGGGACCGTGGGCGAACTGGGTCGCGCGGGCCCGCGAGGCCTACCGCCAGGTCGCCCAGGCCGACGGCGATCCCGCCAAGCCCGAGGGCCAGGCCCGGTTGCGGGTGCTGGATACCTATGCCATGCGGGTCAAAGCCCTGGCGCAGTAACCCCGCCCGTGCGGGGCCGGCGTCTCGCCGGCCATCAACTTAGTAGTGCGATCACATCAAGATGATGGGTTGCATCTTTTTTCCCTTAGGTCCTTTCTCGAACCCATCACAAGCAGGTGGTCAGACTACACATACTACTCTGCCATATATCATATGTTTTGGGATGCAAATGCGCCCACGCGCTGAAAGCGCGAAAGAATATAGCCTGGAGCGAAGCGCAGCCCCAGGTCAGCGACGCCATATCATTGGAGCGCTGAAGGCGCGGGAGAAACCGATTTCTCTCGCTCTTTCAGAGCTCCGGTTGGGTGCGGTTCGTGACCTGGGGCTGCGCTGCGCTCCGCCCCCAGGCTTTTTTATCCTGCGCCTTCAGCGCAAAAAGAAAGCTGATCGTGCGGTGTGGCGGAGGAGTAGCAACCCGGCAAAGTTACAACCACAGGCCGTTCCTGGGATGACTGCGTCGGCATGAGCCGACGCCTCATTGCGCACCACCTCGGCAGGGGCGCGCTGTCAGTATTTTGGCGTCAGATGTCTAGCATTTGCCATTTTGGGCGTCAAATATTTGTTCGTATTCTCGTCTGGGCCGCCCTTGCTTTTCTTTACTTTTCATCGCCTCAACAATTCTATAATGCTGATAAGAATGCGGTTACTATTGCATTCACGAGCGCGGTCACAGGTCCCGCCTCGGTTTCGGCATGCGCCTTGCCTCAAGACGTTCGCGTGAAAATTTGGCAGAAGGTCCATGGCGGATGTCGATCAAGATCAACCAGAACATTTTCAGCCTGATCTCCCGGCGCAACCTGGAGAAGGCGAGCGAAAATCTGGAGACCTCCTACCAGAGGCTTTCGTCAGGGACCCGCCTGACCCGCTCGGCCGACGACCCGGCCGCTATGGCCATCAGCGAACAGGTCCGCTACCAGATCAGCAGCCTCCGTCAGAATCAGGATAACGTCAGCGGGTCGATCAGCCTGCTGGGGACGGCCGAGAGCCACGTCTCCGGCATGATCGACACCCTTCAGCGCCTTCGCGAGCTTGCCGTCCAGGGCGCCAGCGACAGCCTCAACGCCCAGAACCGCTCGGCGATCCAGAGCGAAATCGACCAGCTCGTGGCCGACCTCGAGGATACCGCCGCCAACTCGCAGTTCTCCGGGCGCCATCTCTTCAACGGTTCATTCTCCAACATCGCCATGCAGGTCGGCACCGGCACCGGCGACCTCATCCGGCTCGGCTTCGACGATTACCGCACGGCCGGCCTCGGCGCCGTCAGCCAGGTGACCTCGAGCACCTCGGTCAGCACGTCGGCGATCGCCGCCGGCGCGCTGATGCTCAACGGCATCGCCATCCCCGCGTCCACCAGCGACGGGCTTTCGACCTCCGCCGCCGACGCCTCGGCGATCGCCAAGGCCACCGCGATCAACTCGGTCGAGGCCAGCACCGGCGTCCATGCCGAGGTCCAGGCGACCTCGCGGACCGCCACCTCGGCGGTCCAGGCGGTCAACCTCGACGGCGTCACGCGCGGCCTGTGGATCAACGGCGTCGCGATGTGCCCGGTCGTGGTCCAGGACGGCGATTCCAGCATGGCGCTCCTCACGCGCATCAACGCCTCCAGCAACCAGACGGGCGTCACCGCCACGCTCGATTCCTCCGGCAGGCTTCGCCTCGAGGCCGAGGACGGCCGCAACATCCAGATCAAGACCACCGGCAACGTCGCCGACGAGCTCGGCCTCGCCGCCTCCGACGGCGACGTCGACGAAACCGTGACCGCCAAGATCAAGCTCTCCTCGAGCCGCCCGTTCTCGGTCAACGACACGGCCGGCGCGCTCGGGCTCGCCTCCTCCAGCATGCAGGTCAACCCCGACGTCTCGACGGCCATCGCCCACGTCAACGTCATCAGCACCGCCTCGGCCAACCAGGCGCTCGAGAGCATCGACACCGCGCTTGCCCAGCTGAGCGATTGCCGCTCGCGGATCGGCGCCGTGCAAAACCGGCTCGAGTCGCTGACGACCTCGCTGGCCACGCAGGTCGAGGACCTGACCTCGACCGACTCGCGCATCAGCGACACCGATTTCGCGCTCGAGACGACGCGCTACACCCAGGCGCAGATTCTCCAGGAAGCCGCCATCTCGATCCTGGCGCAGGCCAACACGACGCCGCGCCGGGCGTTGGAGCTTCTGCAACAGTGATTTAAGTTTCAAGGGCCGGCGCCGATAAGGCCAATGCCCCTCATTCCGCCCCGAAAGGGAGATGATCATGGGAACCGCACTCTCCAAGGCTTACCTGCTCACCAAGGTCCTGACGGCGTCCAAGATCGAGGTCATCGTCTACCTGTACGAGGGGGCCATCGGCTACCTGCACCGGGCCGCCGAAGCCCTGCGCGAGGGGCGCCGCGCCCAGTCGATCCAGTTCGTCGACCGCGCGCTGCACATCATCATCGAGCTCAGCGGCAGCCTCAACTACACGACCGGCGGCCAGATGGCGCTGCGCCTCGACACGATCTACAACCACCTGATCGAGTCGCTGACGCTCGCCAACGCCCGCGCCGACCTCGAGGCCATCGAGTCGTGCGAGGGGATCCTCGTGATCCTGCACGGCGCGTGGCAGCAGGCCGCCGCCTCCGACGAGCACGTCCAGACCGAGGAGCCCCACCAGCTCCGCGTGTCGGCGTGAGATCGATGACGAGCGCGACGCACGAGCACGATTTGTACGCATAACCTGATAAAGGATGACACCGATGGACGCACAGGCCGAGAAGGCGATCGCATTTCAGCTTCAGCAGGTCAAGGAACTTTACGCGGAGCTGTTCATGCTGCTCGTGCAGTCAATCGCCGAGGACCCGATGGAGCAGGCCATCGGCGCGGTCGACCGCTCGATCGAGCAACTGATGTCGTCGATCGACGCGCACATGAAGGATCTGCGCGTGGCGATCGGCGCGGCCGGCCCGCTCGAGCCGGCGCTCGACACCAACATCCGGCAGTTTGAGACCCAGTTGCGCCAGGGGCTGGCCAAGATGGCCGACGCCGTCAAGCGCCGCAGCGAGGAACTGAGCGCCGCGCGCGAGAGGCTCAAGGAGCGCCTGCGCATGGTGCAGCTGAAGGGGCGCGGCGCTCAGGGCTACCGCCGCCGCCAGGCGCCGATCGCGCGCCTCATCGAATCCCAGATCTGATTTTCAGACCGACCAACGCGACAAATCCGGCGGATTCAACCTCTCCGATCCGCCGGATTTACTTTTTCCGGCAGTGGTAGACGAGGAAGCTTTCGTTCGGGTTGGCTTTCGAAAGGATCTCGAATCCGGCCCGCTCCAGCAGCCCTTCCATGATCCAGTCATAGGTCGAAAATTCCTGGGCCACGTGGCGCGAGGCTTCTTTTCGCATCCCCGGGAACGCGCCGGAGAAGCGCTCGAAAACCTTCTCGGGCTCCTCGGCCGAAGAGAACACGACGTCGCGCAGGATGAACTGGCCGCCTTGCTTCAGCGCGCGCGCGATGTTGCGCAGCGCGACGAATTTCCACGCGTCGGGCAGGTGGTGGAGCGCCGCCCCCGAGACCGCCGCGTCGAAACCCGCCTCGGGCAGGTCCATCGTCAGGAAGCCCGAGTGCTGCGTCCGGATCTCCGGCAGCCCCTCGTCGCCGGCCTTCTTCTTCACGTATTCGAGCATGATCGGCGAGACGTCGACGGCCGTGACCTTCATCCCGGCCGAGGCGGCCGCGCGCGCGAACCGGCCCGTGCCGCAGCCGATTTCGAGGACCGCCGCCCCCGCCGCCGGCAGGTTCAGCATGCCGAGCATCTGGCGGTTTTCGGCGTTCACGTCGCGGAACGTCCCCATCCGGTTGTCGTAGATCTCGACCTGCGCGAGGTCGGCGTAATCGGTCCCCACCTGCTGCATTTCGTTCCACTGCCAATCGGGCCTGTTCATCATGGACTCCTTCGCATCAGACGGATTCGGTGAATCGGTAATACGCGTCGAGCACGTCCTGGCGCGAGACAACGCCGATAAACTCGGCGTTCTTGGCGGCCGACGCGAACACGGGCAGGGCTTCGCTGTCGACGTTGCTGAACGCCGCGAGCGCCGAGCGCATCGTCATCTCCGAGTGCAGCCGCGGGATGAACGCGTCGACGATGTCCGAGAGCACCAGCAGCCGCGCCAGCTCGTCCTCGGAGATGGCCATGCGCATTTCGTGCAGGGAGATGATGCCGAGGAACGTGCGGTCGCGCCGGACGACGAACCAGCGCGCCGGGCACGTCTTGCAGTGCTCGAGCGCCTCGCCGACCGACATCGAGGCCGGCAGCTCCTCGTAATGGTCGAGCATTTTGATCGACCCGATTTTGATGAGGCTCAGCGGATCGAGTTGCCGCGACCTGTCGAGGTCGATCCCCGAGCGCAGCATGTCGTGCGTGTAGACCGAGCCGATCCGGAACCGCTGCACGACGAACCCGCTCAGGGCCACGGTCGTGATGAGCGGCATCAGGATGTCGGTCCGGTAGGCGGTGTGGCGCAGCGCGAGCATGATCGCGGTGAACGGCGCGCCGAGGGCGCCGCTGATCAGCCCGGCCACGCCCATGACCGCGTACGGCACGGCCGAGGCGGTCCAGCCCCACCCGGTCGAGACCAGCCCGAACGCCGCGCCGCCCATCACGCCGATGAACACCGCCGGGGCGAACGAGCCGCCGGGATTGCCCGATCCGAGCGTGATCCCCGTGGCCAGAATCTTGAGGATGAGCAGGCTCACGAGCAGCATGAGGCCGACCCCTTCGGGCCTGGCGATGACGCGCGACATCCAGTCGTAGCCCTCGCCCATGACCCGGGGGAAAAACACGCCGATCAGGCCGACCAGCAGGCCGCCCAGCGCCGGCTTCAGCCACATCGGGCCGGATACTTTCTTCAGGCGTCGATGGCACAGGCTCAGGCCGCGGATGTAGACGATCGAAACGATGCCGCACAGCAGCCCGAACACGATGAACAGCGGCAGCTCGCGCTGCGGGATCAGGAACGGCTGGACGGCGATCGCCATGTTGTCGCCGAGGCACGCGTGCGCGATCACCGACGACACCACCGACGCGATCGCGATCGGCGTGAACGACGCGACGTCGTAGTTGCGCAGGATGACTTCGAGCGCGAAGAAGATGCCGGCAATCGGCGCGTTGAACACGGCGCTGATGCCGGCCGCCACGCCCGCGCCGATCATGGTCTTGATCAGGCGCGAGGGCATGTTGACCAGCCGGCCCAGATGGCTGCCCGTGATCGAGCCGATCTCGGCGATCGGCCCCTCGGGGCCTGCCGACCCGCCGGTGGCCAGCGTGATCGTCGCCAGCGCCGACGGCACCGCCATCCTGAGCTTGAAATGCGGCTGCCCCGAGGCGACCGACTGCATGATGGCCGGCACGCCGTGAGTCCCCTTGAACTTGCCGAGCTTGTAAATCAAAAAGCCCGTGAAAAGGCCGCCGACGGCCGGCATGACGAGCCGCTTGAGCGCCGCGATCGAGAAAATTTGCAGCTGGCCCGGCTCGCCGTGGAACGGGAACAGGATGCGTTCGCCCCAGATCGCGCTCAGTCGGAACCCGACCGTCACGAGCCCGGTCGCCGCCCCGACCACCGCGCCCATGATCATCAGGAACGTGAACCGGCTGATCGCGAACGTCCGGCCCGCAACCGTGATCTGCATCTTGCCGACGGCTGAATTGGATTCGCCGCCGTTCATGAGCCGAGGCTTCCCTTGAGGTGGATCATGACGAGCGCCAGGTCGGTCGAGTTGATCCCGGCGATGCGCCCGGCCTGCCCGAACGTCGCCGGCCGGAAGCGCGCGAGCTTCTCGCCGGCCTCGGCGCGCAGGCCGCGGATCCTTTTGTAGTCGATTTCGTGCGGGAGCGGGCGCTCCTCCATGCGGCGCATGCGCTCGACCTGCTCGATCTGCTTTTTGATATAGCCGGCATACTTGAACTGGAGCATGACCTGCCGGCGGGCGCGCTCGAGCTCGCGCGGCTCGAGCCCGTCGTGGTCGTCATGGTCATCGATAAAGAGGCCGGCGGCGGCGACGGCTTCCGTCGTGACTTCCGGCCGCGCCATGAACTGCGCGCCGCCGGCCTGCCGCTCGGGGATCGGGAGGCCCGCCGCGGCGAACTCCTCGCGCGGGACGCGTTCGGGGATGAACGTCATCGCCTCGATGCGTTCGGTCTCGGCGCCCACGCGCTCCCGGTAGCGCTCGAACTTCTCCCAGCGCTCGTCGCCGATCAGCCCCGCGCGGCGGCCGTAAGGCGTCAGGCGCAGGTCGGCCGTGTCGTGGCGCAGCAGGAGCCGGTACTCGGCGCGGCTCGTGAACATGCGGTACGGCTCGCGGTGCTCCATCGTGATGAGGTCGTCGATCAGCACGCCGATGTAGGCCTCGTCGCGGCGCAGGACGAGCGGCTCCCGCCCCTTGAGCGCCAGCGCGGCGTTGAGCCCGGCCATGAGCCCCTGCGCGGCCGCCTCCTCGTAGCCCGACGTCCCGTTGATCTGCCCCGCGAAATACAGGCCCGCGACCGGCTTGGACTCGAGCGTCGGCCACAGCTGCAGCGGCGGGCAATACGTGTATTCGACGGCGTAGCCGGGCTTGAGGAACTCGACATGCTCGAGCCCCGGCACCGACCGCACCATCGCGTCCTGCACGTCCTCGGGCAGGCTCGTCGGCATCCCGTTGGGGTAGATCGAATCGTTGCCGAGGCTTTCGGGCTCGAGGAAGATCTGGTGGCGCTCCTTCTCGGGGAAGCGCACGACCTTGTCCTCGATCGACGGGCAGTAGCGCGGCCCGACACCCTGGATCACCCCCGTATACAGCGGCGAGCGGTCGAGGCCGCCGCGGATGATCTCGTGCGTGCGGGCGTTGGTGTAGCCGATGTGGCAGGCGACCTGCGGCCGCTCGATCCTGTCGGTCATGAATGAAAACGGCGGCGGCGGCTCGTCGCCCGGCTGGCGCTCGAACCGGCTCCAGTCGATCGTCCCGGCGCGCAGGCGCGGCGGCGTGCCGGTCTTCAAGCGGCCGGTCTCGAACCCCGCGCGCTTGAGCGCATCGCCCAGCCCGACGGCCGACTTCTCGCCGAGCCGCCCCGCCGGAAAATGCGTGAGACCAATATGAATGAGGCCGTCGAGGAACGTGCCGGTCGTCAGGACGACGGCGCGGGCGCGAACCGGCTCGGGTGGATCTTGATCACCCGCATCGACCATCACGCCGGCGATGCGGCCGCGCTCGACGATGAGGTTGACGGCGGTGCCGGCGGCGAGCGTCAGGTTGGGCGTCGCCCGCATCCGCTCGCGCATCCACGCGTTGTAGGCGGGCTTGTCGCACTGGGCGCGGGGGGCCTGGACGGCCGGACCCTTGCGCGTGTTGAGAATCCGGAACTGAATGCCGTTGGCGTCGGTCGCGACGGCCTGGATGCCGCCGAGGGCGTCGATCTCGCGAACGAGGTGCCCCTTGGCGAGGCCGCCCATCGAGGGGTTGCAGGACATCAAGGCCACGTGGCTCGGGTCGATCGTGAGGAGCAGCGTCGCCAACCCGAGCCGCGCGCACGCATGCGCGGCCTCGCATCCCGCATGGCCCGCCCCGACGACGATCACGTCATATGTTCCACTCAGCGACACGCCCGTTCATCCTTCGCCCGCCGCATGGAGGCAGGCAGCCGATTTTAGAACAATGACAGGGTGGGACGCAATGCAGTAGCCCGAGCGTCGGCGAGGGACTTGGAGTGAAAATCAAGGCGCCGGCTTCGGCGAACCCGGCCTACAGTTTCGGCACGCTCGCCCGCGTCTTGCGGTCGGCGCGCCATGCATGCCAGTTTTTCAGCCCATGCCAATACGCGCGCAGGATCGGGACGGCGCGCCCCTCGCCGACGAACTGGATGAGCCACTTGAGCTCGGCGCGGAAGGCGGCTTTCTTGCCGAACGGCACGCCGTTGAGCGCGACGAAGCGCAGCCGGTTTTTCGTGTAGTTGTAAATGAATTTGGGGCTGCCGACGCCCTGCGTTTGCGACTCGTGGTGGACGAGCCACGCGCGCGGCTCGTACCAGATCCGCCAGCCGGCGCGCGCGAGCCGCCGTTGCAGGTCGGTTTCCTCGAAGTAGATCGGGAAGAAACCGGGGTCGAGCAGGCCGACCTCCTCGAGCGCCGCGCGGCGCAGCGCCAGGGCCGCGCCGGTCACGTAGTCGCGCTCGCCGGGCTCGTCCCACTGGCCGGTGTCGGGCTCGCGCGCGCCGATGTGGCCCGTGTTGCCGTTGGCGAAGATCACGCCGCCGGCGTGCTGGATCGTCTTGCGGTCGGGGTAGAAGAGCTTGCAGCCGGCCGCGCCGATCTTCGGGTCGGCGTCGAACGTCGCGCAGAGCTTGGCGAGGCAGTCGGGCGGGACCTCGGTGTCGTCGTTGAGGAGCAGGAAGATCTCGCCGCGCGCGGCCTGCATCCCCACGTTGTTGCCTCCCGCGAATCCCAAATTGCTCCCGGTCTGGATGAGCCGGGCGTTGGGGAAATCGCGCCGAACGAGCTCCGGCGTCGAGTCCGAGGAGCCGTTGTCGATGACAATGATTTCGAAATCGATCCCCTCGCTGGCCGACAACGACGACAGGCAAGCCGGCAAAACCCGCTCCCCGTTGAGCGAACAGACGATGACGGACAGTTTGGGGGAAGTTGAGCCGGACATTTTAACCGCCAGGACGCCAGGAGCGCGCTTAGATGTTGTCCCCGAACCACAGCTTGATTTCGCGATCGGCGCTGGCGAGGGAGTCCGAGCCGTGGACGAGGTTCTCGGTGGCGTGCAGGGCCAGGTCGCCGCGGATCGTCCCGGGCAGCGCCTTCGTGAAGTCGGTCGCGCCCATCATGAGCCGCACGACCTCGACCGCCTTGGCCCCCTCGATGATCATCGCCACGACCGGCCCCGACAGGATGAACTTCTCGAGGCGCGGGTAGAATTCCTTCTCCAGGTGCTCGGCGTAGTGCTTGCGCGACAGCTCCTGCGTCACCTGGCGCATCTCGAGGGCGGCGATGCGCAGCCCCTTGCGCTCGAACCGCGAGATGATTTCGCCGACGAGGCAGCGCTTGACGGCGTCGGGCTTGATCAGGACCAGGGTGCGTTCCATATGGAAAAATCCTTAATCGGAAAGAATCGGAAATAAATTCGAAACAATCGGAAAAAGGCGGAAGAATCGGAAAGAATTGTTCCGACGCCCGTTCATTTGCCGTCGTGCATGGCGCGGACGATCTTGCCGTTGATGTCCTGGCGGACGCAGTCGGCGGCGCGGATGATCGCGTTCTTGATCGCGTCCTTGCCCGAGGCGCCGTGGCCGACGATGCAGATGCCGTTGAGCCCCAGCAGCGGGGCGCCGCCGAGCTGGCTGCTGTCGAGCTGGCGCTTCATGCCCTTGAACACCGGGTGGAGCATCAGGCCGCCGAGCTGGCGCAGTTTGTTCTTGCGCGCCTCGGTCTTGATGTAGTGGCCGATGAAATGGAAGAAACCCTCGGCGAACTTGAGGACGACGTTGCCGACGAAACCGTCGCAGACCACGACGTCGGCCTTGCCGTTGAAGATGTCGCCGCCCTCGACGTTGCCGATGAAGTTGAGCGACCCCTCGCTGAGCAGGTTGTAGGTCGCCTGCGCCAGCTCGTTGCCCTTGCCTTCCTCGGCGCCGATGTTGAGCAGCCCGACCCGCGGCGAGCGCCGCCCGAAGATCTCGCGGGCGTAGATCGAGCCCATCACGGCGAAGTCGCTCAGGTGGACGGGCTTGCAGTCGATGTTGGCGCCGACGTCGAGCAGGACGACCGGGTGGGACGGAAGCGGGATGACCGTGGCGAGCGTGGGGCGCGAAACCCCTTCGAGCGTGCGCCACTTCTGGACGGTGGTGGCGAGCGTCGCGCCGGTGTTGCCGGCCGAAACGACGCCGTCGGCCTCGCCGCGCTTGACGAGGTCGACAGCCACTGAAATCGAGCTGGTTTTCTTGCGCAGGGACGCCTTGGGCGCCTCTTCCATCGAGACGACCGTATCGGCATGCACGATCGACAGCCGCGGGTGAAGCGCGTTCTCGCGGTTCAGGATGTTCTCCAGAACCTCGGAATCGCCGACCAGCACGACATGATGGTCGCTCTGCTCGACCGCCTCGATGGCGCCCTTGACGAGCGGCTCGGGACCGAAATCCCCCGCCATGGCATCCAATGCGATCCGCATGCGGGCCTCCGCCGGCCGGCCCTTAGGCCTTGGTCACGGTCGCGCGGTATGGCCGGCCGTCATAGTAGCCGCAGCTGGGGCAAATCCGGTGCGGCTGCGTCGATTCGCCGCAGTGGGAGCACTTCTGTTCGCCCGTCGTCTCCAGCTTCTTATGGGTGCGGTTCATGCCTTTTTTGGCCTTGCTGCGCCGCCTTCTTGGGACTGGCATCGGTCTGGACTCCTGGCCGGCACGGAACCGGCAATGAATACCTGCTCGCGGGCTTCTACCGCGGGCGAACCGGGCGAGCGCCGCGGCGGCATGGCACACTAAAGCCCACGCCTCCGGGGCGACCCGGAACCTACCTATCTTAGGAATCCGCCGAAGGATGTCAATAGAAGAGTGGCCCGTTTCGGTCCGGACCGGTGGCTTCACCCTGTGAACTTGATTTTAAATTGATGGCCATGGAAGATCTTAACTCGATGGTTTAAGGTGTCAAATTGATCGACAATATGAGCAGGTAAAAACATGGTCTACGTCGATGACCCAATTTGGGAAGGCTCCTATAAAATTCCGTGGGATGACCCTGATTTCAGCAGGCGAATGCTGGCCGAACACCTCAATCAGGACCATGACATGGCCAGCCGGCGTCTCGAATGGGTTGACCGGCAGGTGAAATGGATCGATCGCGCGTTGCTTAACGGACGTCCCTCATGTGTCCTGGATCTTGGTTGCGGGCCGGGTTTGTACTCACACCGGATGGCTGCGCTCGGGCATCGATGCCGCGGGATCGATTTCGGCCCAGCATCCGTCGAGTACGCCCGGCAGCATAATCCCGATCCATCAAAGTGCGAGTTTTTGCTGGGAGATATCCGCCGCGTTTCGTTCGGCGGTCCCTATGATCTGGCCATGATTTTATTTGGCGAAATGAATGTTTTCTCGCCTGGTGAAATCCTGGGAATGCTTCGCAACGTTCATGAATGCCTTGTTCCCCGAGCCGGCAGGTTGATTGTTGAAGTTCAAAATCCCGTGGCTGTTGAGCAGATCGGGAAGAGCAATCCATCCGAACAACAGTATGATTCGGGGTTGTTTTCCGATCGCCCGCATCGATGCCGAATTCAAAACCGGTGGTTGCCCGATCAGCAGGTGGCCATTCAGGAATTCACCATCATGGATGCCGATGGCTCAAGCCGGATCTATCACAGCACCACAAGGGCATGGCGGGACGAAGAGTTGATCGCTTTATTGAAAGCCGCGGGTTTTATGGCGGCGACTCTTCGTGAAAATTGGCCTTGCAACACATCCAATCTGGCTCTTTGGAGCGCTGAAACGGGTTTTTAGATTGTTTTTCTCGGCGGAAGTCGGGAAAATCCCTTCTGAACTCGGTATTTTAATGCGCGGAGGACCTGCAATGGGGATCGACTATATCACCCAGCACGATTGCGAGCCCAAGGGCGCCCTGGGCGTCGAGGGGATCATGGCCAGGCTCAAGGCGCGCAACCAGGCCCAGGCCATCGTCGACATCATGAAGCAGCGCGAGCCGTCCAAGGACCCCATGCAGGTCACGTTCACGCGCATGCGCCACACCCCCGACGGCGACATTAAGCAGGACTGCACGGTCGCCCAGCTGCTCGAGGAGACCAAGGTCCTTGACGAGCACGCGCCCAAGTGCCAGGGGTGCCCGGCCAATTGCGAGCGACGGCCGTTCGGGTGCTTCGGTTACATCAACTACCCGTTCCCCCGCTCCGCCGAGAAGTGGCTGATGGACCGCCTTCCCGCCGACCTCGACTCGACGGCGGGCGGTTTCCTCATGAAGGCGATCCAGGATTTCGAGGTCGACGGCGAAATCGTCGGCCAGATGCGCCGGGACAGGCAGTTCTTCGAGTCGAACTCCCCGGCGGTGCGCAAATGGGGTTCGTTCTTCAAGCGCACCAAGGTCGACTCGAACCAGATCATGCAGTTCATGTTCTTCTTCGGGGAGATCGACCCGGCCCGCGCGCTCGTGATCTGCCTGATCCTCGGGCTCATCCCGCACGACGCGCCGGCGGAAGACGTCATGCAGCTCCTGGCCAAGCCCGAGCTCCTCGCCCGCAAGGCAAACCTGCCGGAATACGACCCCGATTCGGAGGTCGCCGGCGTGGCGGGTTTCCTCGAGGCGCTGGTCGCCGCATCGTCGCGCGGCGAGAAGATGGACCTGGACGTTTAAACCCGGCGGCCATCATGGGCTTCATCAATCCGAAATTCCGCCAATGCATGAATTGATTCTTGATCGATATGATTCTATGCTCGTCGTGGAGGATTATCATGAAGCTCGCCATTGCATCCCAGGATGGAGCATCAATGTCCCGCCACTTCGGGCGCAGCTCCAGTTTCATCGTCTACGATATCGACGGCCAGAAGATCATGTCGCGCCATGTCCGGGCGGTGCCGGCGCCGGCGCCCGACGCGCCTCACGGGCACGGCCACCTGCTCGACGCCATTGAAGGCTGCGACACCGTCCTGTGCGGCGGCATGGGAACCCACGCGGCCGAGGAACTGCGCTCGCGCGGCATCAACCCCCTCGTCACGCTCGACTCGACCCTCGAGCCGGACGAGGCGGTCCGCCGCCTGCTGATCGGCACCCTGAGCGCCGGCTGGGTCACCGCCTGCAACTGCAAGCAGAGCCACTAGGATCGAGGGGCCGATGGCGCGACCCAACAAACAGATGATCAACTTCGCGCTCGAGGCGATTGGCCTGGCCGTCTTCATGGCCCTCGTCGCCACCGGCTTCGCCATGGAGTTCACGATGCGCGGCCGGGGCGGGCAAATGACCCAGATGGGCCTGTCGCGCCACGACGCGAGCGAGATCCATCTCGTGCTCGGCATCGTGTTCCTCGTGATCGTGTTCCTTCACGTCGCGCTGCACTGGCGCTGGGTCTGGTCGTACGCGAAGGGGCAAAACCCCCAAACGCGATCGATCCGCGCCGCGGCGTTTCTGGTGGCCCTTGTCCTCCTGCTGGCGATCGGCGTCCTGCCCTGGATCGTCCCCGCCCGGCAAGCCGCCGGCGACGCCGGAGGCCGCGGTGGGCCGGCCATGGTTTCGCCGCCGGCAAGGTGATGAATGCGATGAGCGATCCACGCCAACCCTGCGCGACATTCACGCACGATGAATACCGGCTCATGCTGCGCGCGATCGCCGAGGCCGGCTACTCGTTCCGTCGGTTTCCGGAAGCGGCCGGGCTCCTGGCCGGCCGCGAGCCGTTCGTCCTCATGCGCCACGACATCGACATGAGCGTCGCCAAGGCCCTCGCCATCGCTCGGATCGAGGCGGAGGCGGGCGTCCGCTCGACCTACTTCGTCATGCTGCGGTCGGACCACTACAACCCGCTTTCGGAGGCCGACGCCCCGCGCATCGAGCGCATGATCGAGCTGGGCCACGGCCTGGGGCTTCATTTCGACGCCGCGGTCTATCCGGAACTGAGCGACAGCGCCGACGCCGCCCTCTTCCGCGAGCGTTGCGGCCGCGAGATCGCCGTGCTCGAGAAATGGTTCGGCGTCCCGGTCCAGGCGGTGAGTTTCCACCGGCCGAGCCCGCTGATCCTCGAGGGCGAACCCGATCTCACCGCGCCGCTGCCGCACGCCTACATGGAGCTCTTCACCAAGCAGATCAAGTATTCCTCCGACTCGACCGGCCGCTGGCGGTTCGGCCACCCGCTCGACTCCGAGGAGTTCGCGCAGAGGCGGCCGCTGCACATCCTGACGCACCCGATCTGGTGGGATGCGGAGCCGCTGACGCCGCAGCAAAAGCTCGACAACTTCATCGAGGAGCGCGCGCGGCTGCTCGAGCGGTCGGTCGCGGCCAACTGCACGGCCTATCAAATTCCGGCGCGAGGCGATCAATCATGACGACGCTCAAACAGGTCATCGGTTTGTTGCGCGAACGGGGGATGATCGACGAGGCGCATGCCGAGCGGGTGGACAGGCTGCCCGACGCCCCGATCGGCGGGTTCTCGCCGATCTCGGCCACGACGCCCGGCTCGCTGTCGTGGATGCGCGCCCAGCAGCTCGACTGGAGCGGCATCAAGGCCGCGGCCGTGATCTGCGCCCGCGACCTCGAGATCCCGCAAAACACTTCCGTCGCATTCATCCCCGTCTCCAATCCGCGGCTGGCGTTCATCCGCGTTCTGCGCGCATTCGCGCCCGAGCCCAGGGTCGAGGGCATCGACCCCACCGCCCGGATCGGCGCGGGCTGCAAGCTCGGCGAAGGCGTCTCGATCGGCGCCTACTCGGTCATCGGCAAAGGCGTCGAGATCGGCGACGGAACGGAGATTCGGCATCACGTCGTCGTCGCCGATGGCACCCGGATCGGCGCGGGTTGCGCGATCAAGTCGCACGCGGCGATCGGCGAGGAGGGATTCGGCTTCGAAAACGACGAGGCCGGCCACCCCGTCCACATGCCGCACCTGGGCCGCGTCGTGATCGGCGACGACGTCTACCTCGGCAACTTCGTGACCGTCCTGCGCGGGGCGCTCGGCGACACCCGCATCGGCAACCACGTCAAGATCGACGACCACGTCCACGTCGCGCACAACGTCTCGATCGGCGACGACACGATCATCACCGCCTGCGCCGAGCTGAGCGGCGGGGTCGACGTCGGCAGGAACGTCTGGCTTGCGCCCAACTGCTCGGTCGTGCAAAAGATCAAGATCGGCGACGACGCGTTCATCGCCATCGGGGCGGTCGTGACCAAGGACATCGAGGCCAACCAGGTCGCCATGGGCGCGCCCGCGCGGTCCATCAAAAAGCGGTTCGAAGACAGGTAACATGATCAACATCGTCACCATCGTCGGCGCGCGCCCGCAGTTCGTGAAGGCCTCGGTCGTGAGCCGCGCCATCGCCCGGCACAATCGCGAACAGGCGAGCCCCATCCACGAGACGATCATCCACACCGGCCAGCACTACGACGACAACATGAGCCGGGTGTTCTTCGACGACCTGATGATCCCCGAGCCGGCGATCAACCTGAGCGTCGGCTCCGGCCGCCACGGCGAGATGACCGGCCAGATGCTGATCGCGATCGAAGCCGAGCTCCTGCGCCGCAAGCCCGACTTCCTGCTGCTTTACGGCGACACCAACTCGACGCTCGCCGGCGCGCTCGCCGCCTCCAAGATCCCGCTCCCGATCCTCCACATCGAGGCCGGCCTGCGCTCGTACCAGCGCTGGATCCCCGAGGAAGTCAACCGGCTCGTGACCGATCACCTCTCGAGCGTCCTGTTCTGCCCGACGCTCCGCTCCGTCAAGAACCTCGAGCTCGAGCACATCACCGAGGGGGTCTACCACGTCGGCGACGTGATGTACGACGCGGCGCTGATCTTCGCCGAGATCGCCGGCCGCACGCGCGGCGTCGAGCGGTTCGGCCTCGAGCTCAAGAACTATTACCTCGCGACCGTCCACCGCCCGCATCACACCGACGTCCCCGAGCGCATGCTGGCGATCCTCGAAGGCCTGCGCGGCGTCGCGACGGCCGGCTGCCCGGTGGCGTTCCCGGTTCACCCGCGGACTCAGGCCAAGCTGCGCGAGATGAGGATTCTGGACGGGCCGATCACCACCGTGACCGGCGTGCAAAACGACCGCTACCCGAACGTGCGCCTCATGCCGCCGGCGGGGTTCCTCGACATGGTTTGCCTGGAGCGCTCGGCGAAGGCGATCATCACCGACTCGGGCGGCGTGCAGAAAGAGGCCTATTTCCACCGCGTTCCGTGCGTCACGCTGCGCAAACAGACCGAGTGGCAGGAGACCGCCGACGCCGGCTGGAACCAGCTCGCCGGCGACGAGGCCCACGAGATCATCGAGGCCGTCGCCAACGCCAAGTCCGGCCAGGAAATCACCGAATACGGCGACGGCCACGCCGCCGAGGCGATCGTCAAGATCATCGCGTCGCTGCCGACCGACGGCAGCCTGATTCACGGAAATTGAAACGCCAAGGCGCCAAGAGCGCCAAGAGACTCACGATTCGAGGGGTCTGATGAAACGAAAAGATTTCCTCGATCGAGATGATTTGCCAGGCGAGCAATTCATCGCTGAACTCGGCGTTGGGGATGAACTCGGTCCATATTGCCGCTGGCTGCGCGAGCAGGTGGCCGCCTACGCCAAGATCCCGGCCGGGAAAATATATCCTGCCGACGATACGCGGGAACTCTCGGCGATCGTCGGCGGTTACGACGCCCTCGAATTCCACATGAAGGCCGAAGAGCGGTTCCAGACCCAAATCGACGATGTCGCGGCGCCGGACCTTTTTCCGGTTTGGTCGGTATTCGGCATTCGGATCTCCGGTGAGCCGATCACGTTTGGCGAGTGGTGCGTCGGGTTCGCGACATGCATACGGGAAGGCCGTAAGAAATAAGCCGAATCCAATGGCGAGGTGCCCGGGGGGCGGCTGCCCACGGGCGAAAAGGACCTAAGGGACCCAAGGGACCAAAGGGGTATGGCGACTAGCCGAAACGGCGGCGGAGGGGATTGCGGATTTCGGATTGCGGATTGCGGATTGGGGGATTGGCTTGTGGGGCTGGGGCTGGGGGATTGCGGATTTCGGATTGCGGATTTCGGATTGGGGGATTGTCTTGTGGGTCTAATGGGTCTTGTGGGGCGTATGGGAGCGAATGGTCGGATTCTGGAATTCTGCAATCCGGAATCGGCAATCCGCAATCGGTGAAAGCGGTCGCGATGGCTTCGAGCTCGGGGCGGATGCGGTCGAGCGGGACGTCGGGGAGGGAACGGATTTGGGGAATGTCGGGCCCAGGGAGATCAACGGGGGACGACGGAAGATCGGTGACGCGGGAACGCTTTGACTCGGGCGCGGGGGATGAATTGTTGGGGCGCG
>JBDKRG010000029.1:0-56688 GCA_039683515.1 Candidatus Sumerlaeia bacterium
CGAGTGATAAAAGATTTCCGGCCACAGGAATCGCCGGCGAGGGCGCCGGCGCCACAGTGCGATAAGCTATTCAATACTAAATAGCTGTTTTCGATGTGGGGCCGGCGCCCCCGCCGGCCATTCACGCATTCTTTTTGTCAACCACTCTAACGAAGAACCCCGGGCGCGTCGCCCGGGGTTCCTGGTCGAAATCGGTCGCGGCCGCCATGGCCGCGTTCGTTAGCGGCCTCAGGTGCTGCCCGCGCAGCCGCTCTTGCTCTTCTTGGCTTTATTGCCGCCGCCGCTGCGGCTGGTGCGGGCGGGCTTGGATCCCGACGGCCGCGACGACCCGCCCGAGGACACGCTCGCCGCCTTGCGGGCGCCGCCGCCGCCGCGGTAGGCGACCGGCAGGCTCGACTCGCGCCGGCGCTGCGCCTCGACGGCCCAGCGCGTCCTCGAGCTATGCGACTGCTTGTAGGCGTCCTCCTGCTCCCGGACCGCTTTTTCGTGGGCCATCGCGGCGTCGGCGAGCGCGAACGTCTGGCTCATCTTGAGCGCCTTCATCCGCTCCTTGTACGGCTGGTAATACTGGTCGAAGACCCCGTCCTTCTGGAAGATCATCGACTTGAGCCTGGCGGACTGCTCCTGCGGCAGGATCTCCCACGTCATCGGGTTGTTCAGGTAGTCCAGGTAATAGCCGAAGCTCCCGTCGCCGGGATCGTTGCCGTCATACATGCGCTCGACCATGCGGAGCGCCTTGGCGCACGTCGCCTTGTAATCGCTCCCGGTTTTTTCGGCCTCGGCCACGATCGCGAGCCGGCACTCCCGGATGAACGCCATATCCTCGTCGCCGGCGCCCTGTTCCTCGGCGGGCGCGGCGGCCGGGGCCGCTGTCGGGGGCGCGGCGGGCGCCGCCTGGGCCTCGTCGCCCTTGATGATCTTTTCGACCTCGGTCTCGGCGATGCTGGTCATGGCGCCGTCGCGCTTGTAGTAACACGCCCCCGCCATGCTGAAGGCCTTTTCGGTCTCGATCCGGGTCCCGTTTTTGAGCACGATCACGTCGGCACGCGCCCCGGCCGCGGCCAGCCATGCCGCGCAACAGGTCAGAAATATTGATGCAATTCTCATGCTGTGCGCCCTCGCACCCCGGTGATGTCCCGCCATAAAGCAACGCGCGCCGACCAATAATCCAGTTCGATGATTGCCCGTGCGCGCGTCCGCGGATCCGACTGGGAAATTTTCTTGCGGACCACCATGGCCCGCGGAGGTTTAGCGGCCTCAGGTGCCGCCGGAGCGGTGATGCCCGCCTCCGGATCCTCCACCGCTGCTCCCACTGCTGCTGGAGCTCCCACTGCTCTTCTTGGAGCTTTTGTTGGAGCCGCCGCTTTTCTTGCCGCTGTTCTTCTTGTGCTTGGGCGCCGCGTTGTACTTGACGCCGCTGGACTTGGATCCCGAAAGACCCGAGGCGTGGCCGTTGCCGGCACGGCCGCCGACGAAATTCACGTCGCAGTCGCCACCGCTGCCGGCAAAACAACCGTCCGCCGCAGCCAGCCGGCGCTCGACCTCTTCGGCCCACCGCGTCTGCGCGTTATGCGTCGCCCGGTAGGCGATTTCCTGCTGCCGGACGACTTCCTCGTGGGCCTCGGCCGCCTTGGCCAGGACGAACGTCTCCTTGACCTTCAGCGCCCGCATGCGCTCCTTCCACGGGCCGATGAACTCGTCGAGCGGGCCGCCCTGCTGGAACACGGTCGCCTTGAGCCTGGCCGCATCCTCGGGCGGCAGCGTTTCCCACATCAGCGGGTTGGACAGGAAGTCCAGGTGGTAGCCGAACCCGCCGTCGTTGGGGAACTTGCCCTCGTACATGCGCTCGATCATCCGCAGCGCACGCGCGCAGGATGCCCTGAAGTCGTTGTTGTTTTTCTTGGCATCCTCGCTGATCGCGTAGCGGCACTGCCGGATGAACAGAAAGTCCTCGCGGTTCTGCGCGTCTTCGTCCGCAGCGGTCTCTTCCTCGCAGGCCTGAGCCTCGGACTGGAGTTTGGCCTGCGCGGTCCCCGTCGTGGCCGCCGAGTCCTTGACGATTTTCGCCACCTCGGCCGCCGACACGCTGAACCGCTCGCCGTCGCGGTAATACCAGTAGGCCCCGGCCAGGTCGAAGACCCCTTCGGCCTCGAGCCGTACGCCGTTCTTCAGGACGATGACATCGGCCTGGGCGCTGGACGCCAGACACAAAAACCAGCAGGCAATGAATATTGATGCGAATCTCATGATTTGTCCCTCGCATCACATCCGAATAAAACGATGGTCAAATTATATGACGCTGATCAGTAAATATCAACCTCATTTGCCGGCCACAAGTGTATAGATCTCAACCATTTTGCGGGCCGTCAGCTCCCAGTCGTAGCGCGCCGCCTGGGCCAGGCCGCGCCGGACGACCTCCTGGCGGATTGTCGGCGAGTCCAGCAGCCGGTCGAAGACCCGCCACAGGCTGGCCGACTCGGTCGGCTCGAAATACAGCGGCGCGTCGCCCAGGATCGTCGTCATCGGCTCGCGCCGGGAGCACAGGACCGGCACCCCGCGCCCCATCGCCTCGAGCGGCGGCAGACCGAACCCCTCGTCGAGCGACGGGAAGACCAGCGCGGCCGCTCCGGCCAGAAGGCCCTCCATGCGCTCGGCGCTGTCGTAGGGCTCCAGGCCGATCCGGTCGCGGAGCCATGCCGGCATCCGCCGCGCCCTTCGTTCATACTCATCGTCGCGCAGCCCGGACCAGATAAATGGCGGGGCGTCGGGCCGCCGCTGGTAATACATGCTCAGGGCCGACAGGACGAAGTCGAAATTCTTGTGCCTCTGGTCGATGCCGAGCGACAGGAACCAGGGGCCGCGCAGCGGCGTCCCGGCGAGCGACTTGACTTCCACCGCCGCCGGCCGCGCGGCCGGGGGCCGGCGGCCGGGGCCGAGCGGGACGTTCAGCACGCGCTCGGGCCGGATCCGCCAGAGCTCCGTCAGTTCCTGGCGCGTCTTCTCGCAGGCGGTCAGGATCATCCCGCGTCCCATGCGCAGCCGGCGCAGGAAAAGGCCCATGTAGCGGCGCTTGGGCCACGAGCCGTAGCGCCAGTGGAACAGGTCGAAGACGTTCACGACCGACCGCCGCGACCAGCGCAGCGGCAGGTTGTAATGCGGGTAGTGCCAGACGTCGACGCCCGCGAGTTTTGGATAATGAAAGACCGGGCCCAGGTCGTAGATCGGCGCGCGCAGCTCGATCCACCGCGCCGGGTCGATCCCGGCCGGGAGCTGCTCGCGCACTTCCGAGGGCCCGATCATCGTCCAGTCGATCGGGGCGCCGATCCGCCCCATCGCCGCCAGCAGCTCGGCCATGTACGTCCCGAGGCCGCTCATCCCCCACGTGCGCACGTCGACGGCGACGTTCAACGCCCGGGCCGGGGCGGGCTGTTCGGTTTGGTCTGGCATCAATTCGTCGCTCATCGGTCCAGTCCGTAGGTCGCTTCCGCCGGAAGCGACATCCATCCTTATGGTTTTAACGGGAAACAACGCGGCTGGCACTGAAAATGTAAGCGTCCCATCCCTGGGAACGCCACTCTCCCGAGTGGCTGCTTTGAAATAGCTGCCGATCAGGAGATCGGCGTCCCCAGGTAACACAAGCGCGAACCGCTGCTTTGACACGCCCGCGCGACGGCTTTATGATGGATCCGGTCTATTCTGAGCGGAGGGATTCATGAAGATCGTATTTTTCGGCACCCCGGAGTTTGCCCTGCCCGCCCTCGAGCGGCTCGTTGAAAGCCGCCACGAGGTCGCCCTGGTCGTCACGCAGCCGGACCGGCCGAAGGGTCGCGGCCAGAAGCTGGTCCCCTCGCCCGTCAAGGAGAAGGCGCTCGCCCACGGCCTCGCCGTCATCGAGCCGCGCAAGCTCAAGGCCGAGGGGGTCGCCGAGAAGATCAAGTCCCTGGGCGCCGACCTGGCCGTCGTCGCCGCCTACGGGCGGATCCTGCCGGCCGAGGTCCTCCAGGCGCCGCGCCTGGGCTGCATCAACATCCACCCCTCGCTCCTGCCCCAGTACCGCGGCCCGGCGCCGATCCAGCGCGCCATCCTGGACGGCCGCGACGAAACCGGCGTCAGCCTCATGATGCTCGTCGAGGAACTCGACGCCGGCCCGATCGTCGCCCAGCAGACGGTCGAAATTCTAAACGACGACGACGCGCGTTCGCTGACCGACATGACCGGCGTCCTCGGGGCCGAAATGCTCCTGCGCGTCATCGACGAGGCGGACACGACCGGCCGGATCGAGGCCGAGCCCCAGAACGACGACGAGGCGACCTACGCCCCGCCCCTCGAAAAAGAGGAGGGGCTGATCCCGTGGGGCGACCCGACCGACCGGATCATGTATCGCCTCCGCGCGCTGACCCCCTGGCCGGGCGCGTTCACGTATATCAACGGCGAGCGGCTGCTGATCGTCACGCAGGCCGAGCCGCTGTGGGACAGCGAGTCCCTCGAGCTGGGCGAGGCGAACAAGGCCAAGCCCGGCACGGTCACGTCGCTCAAGCGCGGCTTCGGCTTCACGGTCAGGACCGGCGACGGCCACCTGCTGGTGACCGCCGTCAAGCCCGAGGGCCGCAAGCCGATGGACGCGCACTCGTTCGTGATCGGCCGCGGCCTCAACGAAGGCGACAAGCTCGGGCCGAAGAAGGAATAGAATCCGTTCGTAGTCCCGCCTTCAGGCGGAATCATCACGCCGGATTGTGCTCCGCCCGCGTATGAGTTTGGCGCGCCGGGGCGCTCGGCCTACCGCTTGTTTGCGGCAAGCTTGCTTTTGACGAACTCGACAACTTCGTCCGGGACCTGATCCCTTGGGATCGGCACCTGAATCACGCCCTGGTTGAAGCTCATGAGCCACGTCGGGCCGCGCTGGCAGACGTCCGTCAGCCTCTCCCAGCCGAATTCACTGTTGCCGGATTGGGATTCGATCGCGAGCCGGCCCTGCTCGAACCGGAACAGGATCGGGCCGCCGGAGATTTCGACGGCCTTTTTGATCTGCGCCGGGTTCATGTGGGTGTAATACATCCACCCGATCATCCCCGCGATCAACATGGCGACGCAGATCGTTGCCGGCGCCGCAATGAACCATTCAATTCCCTTGCTGCCTATCACGGCAAACATCACCAAGGCGATTGCGCCGCCGATTCCGTAAATTTGGGCCCAGCGCAGGAATTGCGCGTAGGCGGCCTGGCGGATCCATGTCTCGTCGATCGTGGTCGAAATAAAATAGCCGTCGACGAGGGCGCCCGATTTTGAGCCGCCGGATGCTTCGTTGCGAACCGGCTGCTTAACCGGCCGGCCGTTGCCGTGTTCATCGATGAACGCCCGGGCTTCGATGGGAATATATTTCAGCGGGAGGATGGTTTGCATTCCGGCCGAATCGAACAGCGTCCAGAATTCCCCCGTTTTTTCGATGCGCCGGATTTGGCTCCACGGGATCGTGCAGGCGCCATCCGCCTTCCTGATCTCCATGGAGTCGTGTAGCAGGCGCACCTTGATTGTCTGGCCCGCCAGTTTCAAGAACGCCTGTCTCATTGAATAACGATTCAGCAAATAGAAAAGAACGGCCACGCAGGCCAGCGGCAGAACAAAGGGCCGGATGATTCTCATCCAGTGGACGGGTTCATCCCGGAGCGGCGCCGGCGGGTGGCCGCTGGCGTACAGAAAGAAAATACCGAATCCCGCCATGGCGGCCGCGATCAGGGCTGCGAGAGGGATCAGCCAAAAAAGGCGCCGGCCGGCCGAACTGCGCCCGCGGCGGGCGTGTTCAAAATATAAAAGATCGAGCGAAAACTCGAACTGCGCCACCGGGTCGTTCGCACTCGTGCCGTCCGGCTGCATGGCAACCCTTCTTTGCCGGTTTTATTTCTTGATCAAACTTTTCAGCCGCTCGTAATCCTCGCGGGTGATCGCCCCTTTTTGAAGCAGAATCTCGAGTTCGCCGGCGGGCTCGGGGGCCGGCGCGGCCTGGGGGGCGGGGGCGAATCCCTGCGGCGGGGGAACCTTGATCTTGCCGGGATGCGGGCGGGTGACGCCGCCGTCGGGCGGCGCGGGCGCTTCCTTGACGATGTCGATTCCCGCGAGGGGGTCGCCCCAGTTGAACAGGTCGGAGGTCGCCTGGGGGGCGGGCGCGGATTCCGGCGCGGCCGGCGCGGGCGGGGCCGGCGCGGGCTGCTGAAGCGGTCGCGGCTTGGTTTCGGGCGCCGCGTCGGGGGGCAGGAGCTTGCGCGCGGCCTCGGGGTTGATCACGGCCTCGGCCAGGATCTGGCGTTCGCGGTCGGCGTTGGTCTGCTGGCGCATCGAGTCGAGCTCGCGCTCGGCCGCCTTGTGCTTGATCAGCTTGTACTCGTCCTCGCTGATCAGGCCCTCGCGGCGCATTTTGTCGATGTCCTGGACGGTGATGCCGGTGAACGTCTGCTGCCTGACGTTGCGCTTGACGATCGGCCCCCACAGGACCGTGAAGGCGATCACCAGGACCACCGCGCCGATCACGTAGGGGATCCACTGGGTCAGGTAGTCGATGCCTGGAACGTCGCCGAACATGCGGTGTCTCCCGTGTGGCGGGGATCAGCTCGCGCGAATGCCCAGTTTGCCGGCGATGGCCGCGCCCGGGTCGGGCTCGCGCATCAGGTGCTCACCCACAAGAATACCATCGATTCCCAGCCGCTCAAGGGCCGCGACGTCCTCGGCCGAGCGAATTCCGCTTTCGCTGATGAGGGTCAGGGCCGGCGGGACCGACGCCGCCAGGCCGAGCGTGACGTTGAGGTCGGTCTTCAGCTGCTCCGTCCGCAGGTTGCGGTTGTTGATCCCGAGGACGTCGGGTTCGAGCGCGAGAGCTTCGGCCAGCTCGTCGGGGCCGTGGATCTCGACGAGGACGTCGAGGCCGGCGCGCCGCGCCGTCTCGCGGATCTCGAGCTGCGTCGGCCGGTCGTTCATGCCGGCGATGATCAGGATGGCGTCGGCCCCGGCCGCGCGCGCCTGCCAGACCTGGTACGGGTCGACCATGAAGTCCTTACGCAGGATCGGCAACGCGACCGCCGCGCGGATGAGCTTCAAATATTCGAGCGAGCCCTGAAAAAACTTCTCGTCGGTCAGGCACGAGATCGCGGAGGCGCCGCCGCGCTCGTAGCTTTGGGCAATGAGAACGGGGTCGAAGTCGGGGCGGATGAGGCCGACGCTCGGCGAGGCCTTCTTGACCTCGGCGATGACGCGCAGCCGCCGGCCCGGCGTGCGCGGCGCCCCGGCCGCCCGCCCCGCGCGGATGGCGGCTGCGAACCCGCGGCACGGCTCGAGCCCCGCGCACGACGCGATCAGTTCTTCGACCGGCCCGCGCCCCTTGGCCTCGGCGACCTCGACGAGCTTGTGGGCCTTGATGCGATCAAGGATGGTGTTCATGTTCGATTCGCGCCCTGGCTTTTCTCATTTCGCCGAACTGATCACGGCCAGCTTCCGCAGCACTTCCCGGGCCGCGCCCGTGTCGATCGACTTCGCGGCGAGCTGGAGGCCCTCGGCGATCGATTCGGCGCAGTCGCCGACGACGAGCGCCGCCGCCGCGTTGAGCTCGGTGATCGTGCGGCACGGCCCGGCGGCGCCGTCGAGCACCGACCGGATGATCCGGGCGCGGTCCTCGACCGAGCCGCCGCACAGGAGTTCCTCGATGCGGCACGGCTTCAGGCCGAACTGCTCGGGCGTGACCGTGAACGTCTCCATCCGGCCGCCCTTGTACTGCGTCACGCGGCTCGGGCCGGTCAGCGTCAGCTCGTCCATGCCGTCGCTGCCGTGGACGACCATGACGTGCTCGGCGCCGAGCGTGGCCAGGACCTGCGCGAAGACCTCGGTCAGCTCGGGGGCGTTGACGCCGATCAGCTGGCGCATCGTGCCGGCCGGATTGGCCAGCGGGCCGAGCAGGTTCATGATCGAACGGACGCCGATTTCGCGGCGGGCGGGGCCGGCGTGGCGCATCGCGGCGTGGTAGGACGGGGCGAAGAAGAACGCGAGGCCGCACTGGCTCAGGCACTCGATGCTGCACTCGGGAGTGCAGGCGATGTTGACGCCGAGGGCGGCCAGGACGTCGGCCGAACCGCTGCCGGGGGCGCCCGTGGCGGCGCGGTTGCCGTGCTTGGCGATCTTGGCGCCGGCGCCGGCCGCGACGAGCGCCGCCGCGGTCGAGACGTTGAACGTGCCGAGGCTGTCGCCGCCGGTGCCGCAGGTGTCGACGAGCCGGTCGCGGTGCGGAACGGCGATCGGGGTGGCGTAGCTGCGCATGGCGCGCACGAACGCGCCGAGGTGTTCGGGCCGTTCGCCGCGGATCCGCAGCGCGACCAGGAACGCCCCGATCTGCGCGGCCGTGGCCTCGCCCGAAAGGATCTCCCCGGCGACGCGCCCGGTCAGTTCCCCGTCGACCGGCGCGTCGACCGATAAATTATGAATCGCCTGCTGAATCGCGCTGCTCATCGTTCAAACCCCCAATCGCAACAACAAATTAACACATATGAACGGGACTCAAAATCCTAAATTCGAAAATACGAAATCCTAAATCCAAAATCCTAAACAAATCCAAATGCTCGATTTTAAAAAACCATGGCGAACATTGACGGTTGGGCGCATTTTCTCTGCCCCTCCGCCTTGCTCTGCGTCTCTGCGACAAAACATCGGCCGCCGCCGGCCTACTTTCGGTTTACAAAAGCGTGGGGTTGGGATCATGCTTTAATTACGAGCCTCGATGACGATAACGGGCAAGAGCACGGGCACGAACGGAGAGACCAATGGGCGCGAGGATATGCGTTGTGGGCGCGGGGCGCTGGGGGAAGAACCACGTGCGCACCCTTCAGGAACTGGGCTTTCTCGGCGGCGTCGTCGAGACCGACAAGGCCGAACGCGCGCGCCTGGCCAAGCACCTGGCCGACGTCCCCGTCTTCGGCCGGCTCGAGGAGGCTTTCGTCAGGAATTTCGACGGCTACACGGTGGCCACCCCCGCCGAGACGCACTTCAATGTCGCGAGCCGCATCATCGAGCACGGCAAGCCGCTCCTCGTCGAAAAACCAATGGCGCTGACGGCCCGCGAGGCGCACATGCTCAAGCAGCGCGCCGACGAGCGCGGCGTCAGCCTGATGGTCGGCCACCTCCTCCTGTTCCACCCGGCCGTCCTCAAGATCAAGGAGCTGATCGACGCCGGCAAGATCGGCCGGCTGCAATACATCTACAGCAACCGGCTGAACCTGGGCGCCGTGCGCACCGAGGAAAACATCCTGTGGAGCTTCGCCCCCCACGACATCTCGATCTTCCAGTTCCTCATCGGGCGCACGCCGCTCGAGATCGTCTCGCGCGGCGGGGCGTTCATCCAGCCCTCGATCCACGACTCGACGATGACCGTCCTCACCTACCCGGACAACATCGTCGGCCATATCTTCGTCAGCTGGCTCCACCCTTTTAAAGAGCACCGGCTCGTCGTGATCGGCTCCAAGGGGATGTTCAGCTACGAGGATTCGAGCGCCAAGAAGGAACTGCTCTTTTACGAAAAGGGGATCGACTGGGTCCGGGGCGAGCCGGTCAAGCGCGAGGGGGCGACCGAGATCATCCCGTTCGACGAGGCGCCGCCGCTGGCCGAGGAGCTGCGCTATTTCGTCGAGCACCTGAAGGAGGAGCCCCAAAAGGCCACCGCCGCCAGCGCCGTCGAGGTGCTGGACATCCTGGAGCAGGCGACCGAAAGCATGCTGACCCGCCGCGAGGTCCGCCCGGCGGCGGCCGCGCCCGAGGCGCCGTACTTTGTCCACGAGTCGAGCTACGTCGACGACGGCGCCCAGATCGGCGCGGGGACGAAGATCTGGCATTTCTCGCACGTCCTGCGCGGCGCGCGCATCGGCCGCGACTGCGTCCTCGGCCAGAACGTCAACGTCTCCAACAACGTCGTCATCGGCGACCACGTCAAGATCCAGAACAACGTCTCGGTCTACGAGGGGGTGACGCTTGAGGATTACGTCTTCTGCGGCCCGTCGATGGTCTTCACCAACGTCCCCGACCCGCGCAGCAAGTACCCGCAGCGCGGGACGGAGCATTACAAGAAGACGCTCGTGCGCGAGGGGGCGACGATCGGCGCCAACACGACGATCGTCTGCGGCAACACGATCGGCCGCCACGCGTTCGTCGGGGCGGGGTCGGTCGTCACGCGCGACGTCCCCGATTACGCGCTGGTCATGGGCTCGCCGGCCAAAAGGACCGGCTGGGCGTGCGAGTGCGGCGAGAAACTCCCCAAATTCGAGGGAAAAGTGAAATGTCCGCGTTGCGGCCGGGGCTACCAAATGAAAGGCGACGCGCTGGCGCCGGCGGAATGATGGCATGCGCGGGGGCATCTTCGAAAATACGTTCACGCAAAAACGCAAAAAGGCAAAAGCGCAAAGAATTCAGGATTGAACTTGACCATCGCCGGTCCATTTTCTTCCTTCGTTGTGAACAAACATTGATCATGGGGAACTCCATGCGCGCAATCTGATTGGGTTTGAACAAGATTTTGCGCCAACGGCGCAATTCATACCAGCCTGGGGCGGAACGAAGTGGAGCCCCAGGTCATCGGCATGAAATTAAATTGAGCGCTGAAGGCGCGATTCATTTTGCGCCTGAATGAAACGCGCCGTTGGCGCGATCCGGGGAATCAATGTTAGGCCAATATCCCCGCATTATCTAACCAACTCGCGCAGTAGGGCGGGGATGGCGGGGTCGATCGGGCCCTGGAGCTCAACACCGTCTCTTATTTTCGATTTGTTCCAGATGGCGAAGGTTTCGGTCGCGGACGTGGCGCCGTCCTGGGCGGCCGTGGCGGGGACGCGAAGGATTTTCCATTCCAGGCCGATCGCGGAATCGGCGATGGGTTTGTAGTATTTCGTTCCCAGCTCGCCGATCGAATTCGGGTAATGGCCGGTCGCGTTGCGGTAGCGCATCGCCGCGAACGCCAGCCGGTTCAGGTCGATCGTGTAGTTGAAGAGATCGCCGTTCATTCGCCGGCGGTCCTCGTCCGAGGGCTGATACAATTTAAATCCAGCCTGATCGCTTCGGTAGGAAAGCAATTGAGGCTCGTAATACAAGCACAGCGGACTGAACCTGAGATTCATCAGGCGGCGCGTGGTTTCGACCTGGTCCTCGCAGCGCTTGATCTCGTCGGGTTTGCCGTTGGCCCACGCCATGACGAGCGACTCGACCTGGCGGTCCAGGATCGGCGAGATCATGGTGGTGGTCACACGCTCGGGGGCGCCGCCGGCGAAAAAGTGCCACGTGTTGCCGACCGCGGTGTTCATCTCCCCGCGCTGCTTTTTATATTGCTTGCCGGCCCGGATCGCGTCGGCCTTGCGGAAGCGCGCAAGGTCCGCGGGCGTGAGGCGCATGCGGTCGAGCCGGGCGGCGATGCGCGCGAGCTTGTCGTCGGGGAAATCGGGGTAATCGCCGAACGGGAACGTCGTGGTCTCGTAGCCGAACAGAACCCACGGCTGCGTGAACGCCGCCATGTGGATGCGGTGCTTGAGCTCGAGGAAGCTTTCGGCGATGCGCGTCGCCTTTTCCCACTCCCGCCGCTCGCACGCGCGGATCATCGCGACCACGGCGTAATTCGAAAAAGTGTGGTCGTAGCCGGCCAGCGTGAAGGTGTCGAAATCGGGGAACCGGTCATAAGGGACGTTTGCGAGAAACTTTTCGATTTCGTCCAGTTTCGCGCCAAGCAATGCGCCGACCTGCGCCGGATGCGCGATTTTTCCCGTTGGATCGGTTTTGCGCCAGCGTTCGGGCTGGCTTGTGGATTCTTTCAGCGCTTTCGCAAGCACCTCCTCATCCGACATGCCGCGCACTCCGATCGACCAGAACCGACCGACGTTCCACATCATCTCGGAAACTTGGCTGACCTCGGACTGATCGACGGGACTAACGGGAACAAGGAACTCACCGAGCTTGCTGAGCGTGTTCATGAACCCGATCGGGTTGCCGAATGGATCTGTTTCGTTCGGGATCGGATACGGGGCGGCGGTTGCGACGACGGCGGTGGGGGTTGTCGGGCGCGACTCGGTCCTTGGCTTGACGGCTTCATGGGTTCGCTCGAGGTCGGCGGCCTGCGCGCGCTCGAAATCCTTGTAGCCGGTCGGGGTGAGCACGATGCAGGCATAAACAAACGCGAGCGCCCCGGCAATCACCAGGAACGTTGACAGGCACCCCACGAGAACGCGGCGCTTGGTTTGCATCACGAACCTCTTCATTTATATAGACGAACGCGGCGGGAAAAGTTTGGGAAATTTTTGATTTTAAGAATGTCTCATTTGAGATTTGACGGAAGCGCGAATTCGGTGCTTGAATCGAGCCAATGGGGTGGAGAGTGGGGCGCGGGTGGTCTTGGCCATCCTTGCGGATCGTTTTTCTATCGGGAAGGCCGGCAATGAATCGTGCGCTTGTCGGAAAGATCCGCGCCGTGCGCCGGCGGCTGATGCTGGTCCACGCCATCCGCCGCGCGCTCGTGATCGTCTACTGGCTGGCGATCGCGCTCTCGGTCCTGGTCCTCGCCGAGCGCTTCAAACTGCCCGTCCCCAAACTGTTTCAATTGATCCCGTATGCCGCGGGCATCGGCGCGGCGTGGCTCGTCGCGTGGCTCATTGCCCGCCGCGTCAGCCTGCTTGATTCGGCCGTGCGGGCGGACGAGGCGCTGGGGCTCAAGGAGCGGCTGTCGACGGCGATGCTGATCGGCGAGCCCAGGAACCAAGCCGAAAGCGCGGTCGTCGCCGACGCCCTCGCGCATGCCCGCGCCGTGCGCCCCTCGGCGGTCGCGCGGTTCGAGTTCAAGCGGCAGCTCGAGTTCACCTGCGGCTCGCTCGCGGCGCTGGCGCTGCTGTTCCTGTTCATGCCGGCGATCGACCCGTTCGCCAAGGCCAAGGAAGAGAAGCGGATCGTCGCCGAGCGGCTCGAGGCCCAGCGCGAGCGCGCCAAGGAACTGGCCGAGATGCTCAAGGAGACGACGCCCCCCGACCAGATCGAGAAGGCCGAGTCGGTCGCCAACGCCGAGCGCGACCTCAAGATGCTGGCCAAGGAGCTCGAGGAGCAGAAGATCGACGCCGACCAGGCCCAGGCCAAAATGGAGAAGCTGACGGACAAGATCAAAAACCGCAGCGAGGAGATCCAGAAACAGCTGAGCGACGCCTCGAGCCTCAACAGCCGAGGCGAGGGCCGGGTCACGAACGAGGTCGCCAAGGAGCTGGCGCAGGGCAAGTTCGAGGAAGCCTCGCAAAAGATGGACGAGCTCAAGCAGAAGATGCAGGAGGGCAAGCTGACCGAGCAGGAAAAGACCGCCCTCGCGCAGGAGATGAAGGCGCTCGCCTCGAAGATGGGCCAGAACCCGGAGCTGGCGAAGGCGCTCAGCGAGGCCGCCGCGCAGATGAGCCAGGGCAACAACAACGCCGCCCTCGCCAACATGGAAGACGCCGTCAAGAGCATGCAGAACATGCAGTCGCTGTTCAACGAAATGCAGGCGCTCGACAAAATGGAATACGACATGAAGGGGCGCCAGATGGCGATGTCCAGCTCCGGCGAGAACCCGGGCCAGTGCCCCCAGTGCGGCGGCAAGCTCGACAGCGAGGGCCAGTGCCAAAGCTGCGGCTACAAGGGCGAGGGCAAAGGCCAGGGTCAGGGCCAGGGCGATGGCGAGGGCGAGGAAGGCATGGGCGGCGGCAAGGGCCGCGAGGGGACCGGAAAATACACCCCCGGCGACACCTCGAAGCAGGGCGAAGGGCTCGGCGGGGCGGGCAAGGGGCGCGGCGGCCGGGCCGGAACCACCGAGGGTCAGGTCAGTTTCGAGCAAAAGCGGATTAAAGGAGAATTGGTCCCCGGCGAGATCATTGCCCGGTTCAAGGTCGAGGGCAAGCAGGCCCCCGGCGAGATCACGACCAAGTATGAAGGGCTTGCCCTCGAGCGCGCGCAGCAGGCCGAGGACTCGATCGAGCACGAGCCGATGCCGCTCGAGTTCAAGGGGCTCGTGCGCGACTATTTCGCGGCGATCAAGCGCGACCATGCCAAGCCCGCCGCCAAGCCCGCGCCCGCTCCGACGCCGGGTGGATAACGGCGATTCTCGATGACGAATTACGATTACGAGCACGAGCACGAAACATTGGAGTTTTACGTTCTTGATCTTTCCCCGCAACAGGCATGAATGCTTCCGCAGGCGCCTCGCTTTATTGGCAGCGCTTGCGTTTTGGATGCTGGCCGGCTGCGGCGGCCGGGTCGAGAACGCCGACGCCCCGCTCGTCGTCGGCGCGCGCGGCAGCGGACCGGGCCGCTTCTCGTTCCCGCGCGGGGTGGACGTCGCGCCCGACGGCCGCGTGGCCGTCGCCGACCGGACGGGCCGCATCCAGATTTTCTCGGCCGCCGGCGAGCCGATCACGCAGTGGTACATGCCCAAGCACGACAACGGCACGCCGACGCGGCTCGTGTTCGACGCGACCGATCCCGCCACCACGACGCTGCTCGTCGCCGACACGCACAACTACCGCATCATCCGCTACGGCCTCGACGGCCGGATCGTCCAGCAGTTCGGCAAGCACGGCAGCAAGCCGGGCCAGATGCTGTTCCCCACCGACATCGCGCTCGACACCTCCGGCACGATGTACATCGCCGAATACGGCGCCGAATACGAGGACCGGATCATGGTCTACAGCCGGTCGGGCCGATTCATCCGGCAGTTCGGCGGCTACGGCGAGGAGCCCGGCAAGCTGCAGCGGCCGATGGGGGTCGTGTTCGTGCCGCCCGACCGGCTGATTGTCGCCGACAGCTGCAACGACCGCCTCCAGGTGTTCCGGACCGACGGCACGCTGCTGGCGGTGTGGGGGAAGGTCGGCAAGGCCCTCGGCGAGTTCAATTATCCCTATGACCTGGCATTGGACAAGGAGGGGCGTGTCTACGTCGCCGAGTGGGGGAACAACCGGATCCAGGTGCTGGACCCGTCGGGGCGGCCTTTGGGGGTGTTTGGCGGCCCGGGCGCCAATCCGGGCGAGTTCGGCCAGCCGTGGGGGGTCGCGTTGACGGCCTCCGGCGACCGGATCTGGGTCGCCGACACGCTCAACCACCGCCTGCAGCGGTTCGACGTCGAAGCAACCATCAAGCCACTGGTTGCCATGAAACAGGGAGTGAAATAAATCGGGGTTTCGATTTTCGATTGCGATTACGAGCACGAACGAGAGGTTGAATAGATTCACAACGTGGGCATTGAGTTCGCATATCCTCTGATTCTTTGGGCGCTGGTGCCGCTGGGGCTGCATGCGTGGTGGATGTCGCGGCGGCTGGGGCTGCTTTCGCGCGGGCGGCGCTGGACGGCTCTGGGGCTGCGGGCGGCGCTGCTGGCGATGCTCGTCATGGCGCTGGCCGGCGCGCGCTGGACGCACCAGTCCGACGAGCTCAAGGTCCTGTTCCTCATCGACCAGTCCGAGTCGGTGCCGCCGGCCAAGCGCGAGGCGGCCCGGGCGTTCGTGCAGAGCTCGGTGGCCCAAATGGGCAAGGACGACAAGGCGGGGGTGATCGTGTTCGGCGCCGACGCCGCGGTCGAGCGCGCCCCCGACGGCAACCGCGAGCTCGACCCGTTCAAGTCGGTCGTCGAGCGCGCGCGCACGAACATGGCCGGGGCGATCTCGCTGGCGCTGGCGGTCTTCATCGGCGAGTCGCAGAAGCGGATCGTCGTCCTGAGCGACGGCAACCAGAACTCGGGCGACGCGATCGACGCCGCGCGCGCCGCCGCCACGGCCGGCGTGGCGATCGACTATTACCCGCTCAGCTACCTGAACCGGAACGACATTATTCTCGAAAAGGCGATCGTCGAAAACCGCGTCAGCCTCGACGAGCCGTTCGACGTGCGGATCATCGCCACCAGCACCGAGGCCACCGACGCCCAGCTCTCGATCCTGCAGGACGGCAAGCCGATCGGCCGCCAGCAGGTGCGCCTGGAGCCGGGCAAGAAGAACGCGTTTGTCGTGACGACGCAGGTGCGCGACTCGGGCCCGCACACGTTCGAGGTGCAGCTCGACTCGCCCAGCGATTCGATCCCAGCCAACAATCGCGGCTACGCCTTCACCTACGGCCAGGGCAATCCGCGCGTCCTGCTCGTCGACGGCGACCCCAAGCCCAACGACTCGCTGCCGGCCGTCCTCCTCGCCGAGAAGATCGACGTCAACCGGATCGGCCCGTCCGGCCTGCCGCAGAACCTGCGCGAGCTCCAGGCCTACGACGCGGTGATCTTCAACAACGTGGCCGCCGGCGACATCTCGAACGACCAGATGCAGCTCATCGAGCACGGCGTCCACACGCTCGGCATGGGGTTCATGATGATCGGCGGCGAGCACAGCTTCGGCGCCGGCGGCTGGAACGACTCGCCGATCGAGAAGATCCTGCCCGTCGACATGGAGCTGAAGAACGAGAAGGTCATGCCGCAGGGGGCGCTCGTCCCGGTCATCCACACCATCGAGATCCCCGAGGGCGAGATGTGGGCCGAGAAGATCACCATGGCGGCGCTCGACGCCCTCGGCCCCCGCGACCTGATGGGCGTGCTGTACTACGGCTACCCCGGCGGCGAAAGCTGGCTCTTCCCGCTTCAGGAAGTCGGCAACAAGATGCGCCTGCGCAGCATCATCAAGTCGATCCAGCCCGGCGACATGCCCGACTTCGACCGCACGCTGCAGATGGCCTGCGACAGCCTGTCGGCCTGCAACGCCTCCGTGCGCCACATCGTGATCATCTCCGACGGCGACCCGTCGCCGCCCAACCCGGCGCTCGTCGCCCGGATCAAGCGCGCCCAGATCACGATCAGCACCATCGTGATCAACCCGCACGACCAGAGCGGCAAGACGCTCATGGCGCAGGTGGCCAAGGACGGCGGCGGCAATTACTACGACGTCAGCGCCTACAACAAGCTGCCGCAGATCTTCATCAAGGAAGCGGCGACCGTTCGCAAGTCGCTGATCTTCAACGAGCCGTTCCTCCCCGTCACGAGGCAGTCCTCGTCGATCCTGTCGGGGATCGGCAAGGACCTGCCGCTCCTGGGCGGCTACGTCGGCACGACGAAGAAGAACCTGGCCGACGTCCCGCTCGAGACCGACAAGGGCGACCCGCTCCTGGCGGCGTGGCGCGAGGGCGTGGGCAAGACCGTCGCGTTCACCAGCGACGCCAAGGACCGCTGGGCCGCGCAGTGGGTCACGTGGAACCAGTATTCGAAATTCTGGAGCCAGGCGGTGCGCTGGTGCCTGCGCGCGCCGAACAACCCCAACTACCAGGTGCAGATGGACATCGAGGGGAGCCGCGGCAGGATCACGGTCGACGCGGTCGACTCGGCCGGCAACTTCAAGAACTTCCTCGACATTAAAGGCAACGTCATCACCCCCGACCTCAAGCTGCTCGACGTCGCGCTGCGGCAGGTTTCGCCCGGCCGCTACGAGGGCGAGTTCCCGGTCGAGCGGCCGGGCACGTACATGCTCGGGGCGCAGGCGGCCGAAAACGGCGCGGCCGGCGGCGACACCGTCACCGGCGGCGCCTCGCTGAGCTACTCGCCCGAGTTCCAGGACTCGCGCTCCAACGACGCGCTGCTGGCGCGCCTGGCCGACGTCACCCCCTACGGCCGCAAACTCGGCGACAGCAGCCCGGTCTTCCTGCACAACCTGCCCTCGCGCGCCGACCCGCTGCCGCTGTGGCCGCTGCTGATCGGGCTGGCCGTCCCGCTCTTGCTGGGCGACATCTTCACGCGCCGCGTGCTGGTCGGCTGGTCCGACGTCGGCGTGGGGCTGGTCTGGCTGGAGCGCAAGTTGTTCCGGCGGCGGCGCGAGACCGCGATGACCGGCGAGCTGCTCGAGGTCAAGCGCCAGGTCCGCGACCGCGCCGCCCAGGAATCGGCCGCGCGCGAGGATTTCCTCAGCTCGCTCAAGGAGATCAAAAAGACCGACGGCGGAGGCGGCGAGGACTCCGTCATCGATCAATCCGGCCCGCGCCGGCCGTCCGGGCCGGCGATCAAGCCCGTCTCGCCGGTCGACGCCGCCAGGCCGCGCCAGGCCGCCGGGGGCGACGGCAGCATGAACCAGTTGCTCAAGGCGCGCGACCGCGCGCGCAGAAAGAACGAACCCAGAACCTGATTTCGAGAATCGACTCAAGGAGCACGCACATGAACCCGTTCGAGGAAAAAGCCGCCCAGTTCAAGGACGATTTCGCCCGCCTGCACGCCGAGATCTCCAAGGTGATCGTCGGCCAGGAGCGCATCGTCGAGGACGTGCTGATCAGCCTGTTCGCCGGCGGCCACTGCCTGCTCGAGGGCGTCCCGGGCCTCGGCAAGACGCTCCTCATCTCGACGCTGGCGCAGGCGCTCGAGCTCAAGTTCTCGCGCATCCAGTTCACCCCCGACCTGATGCCGTCGGACATCACCGGCACGCACATCATCAACGAGGACTCGCAGGGCCGCCGCGCGTTCCAGTTCGAGCGCGGCCCGGTCTTCGCCAACGTCGTCCTGGCCGACGAAATCAACCGCGCCACGCCCAAGACGCAGTCGGCCCTGCTCGAGGCGATGCAGGAGAAGATGGTCACGGTCGGCAACACGCACATCCACCTCGACCCGCCGTTCTTCGTCATGGCCACGCAGAACCCGCTCGAGCAGGAAGGCACCTACCCCCTGCCCGAAGCCCAGCTCGACCGCTTCTTCTTCAAGATCCTGGTCGGCATGCCCGGCCGCCAGGACATGAGCGCGATCCTCGACCGCACGACCGGCAAGGACGTGCCGACCGTCTCGCGGATCATGCAGAAGGAGGCCGTGCTCGAGTGGATGGCGCTGGCCCGCCAGACCGTCATCGCGCCGCACGTCCAGGACTACGCCGTGCGGATCGTGCTGGCCACGCAGCCGCCGAGCGAGTTCGCGCCCGAGAGCGTGAAAAAGTATGTGCGTTACGGTTCCAGCCCGCGCGGCGCGCAGGCGCTCACCCTGGCCGCCAAGATCCGCGCGTTATTGGAAGGCCGCTTTAACGTCGCGTTCAGCGACATCGAGCGAAGCGTCGCCCCCGCGCTGCGCCACCGCATGATCCTGAACTTCGAAGCCGAAGCCGACGGCGTCACAAGCGACCAGATCCTGGCGACGTTCGGCAAGGAGGTGCCGAGGCAACTGGCGGGAGCAACGGTCTGAAAAATTCAATTCCGCACACGGATTCAACGGATATGACGAATCGATACGGATTCCGATCCGTCCAGAATCAGTTCAATCCGTTTGATCCGCGTGTGGAATTTAAAATTCAGCACACGGATTCAGCGAATATAACGGATCGATACGGATTCCGATCCGTCCCAATCGGTTCGATCCGTCCGATCCGTGTGCGGAATGATGAGAGGCTAACATGGGATTACTCTATCAGGACTTGTCGGACAAGATCATTGGCTGCTTCTATCGGGTTTATAACGAGCAGGGATTCGGCTTTTACAAGCAGATCTACGTGAATTCGCTGCGAGTGGACCTCACAGAATGCGGCCTTGTTGCGGTCCCTGAGCTTCCCGCGACGGTCTACTATCATGGCCACAATGTCGGGACCTATCTGGCGAGCTTGTGCGTGGAGGGCAAGATCATCCTCGTCATAGAAGCCGAAGAGCATGTGAATCACACGCATGAAGCCAAACTCTTGAATTACCTGAAGGCCACCGAATTCGAAGTCGGTTTTGTTCTGAATTTTGGCTTGAAACCGGCGTTTGTGCGCAAGATTTTTGAAAACAAGCACAAAAAGAGCCTGCCGGTTTCCAGGCATGACGAATCATCGGATAACGCGGATGGAATTCCGAATGACTGAGCCCCTCCTCACTCCCGACTTCCTTCGCCGTCTCGACCGGCTCGAGCTGGAGACGCGGCGCGTCCTGGGCGGGCAGCTCAAGGGCGAGCGCCGCAGCAAACGCAAGGGGATCGGCCTCGACTTCGCCGATCACCGCCACTACTCGCGCGGCGACGACCCGCGCCACCTCGACTGGAACATCTACGCGCGCCTGGAGAAACTGTTCATCAAGGTGTTCCACGAGGAGCAGGACCTCCAGTGCCACCTGCTGCTCGACGCGAGCAAGTCGATGGAGTTCGGCGACCCGAACAAACTCCTCTTTGCGAAGCGGCTGGCGGCGGCGATCGCCTACGTCGGGCTGCGCCGGCAGGACCGGATCAGCCTGACGTGCTTCAACGAGGCGACGGGCGAGCGGTTCGGCCCGGCGCGCGGCCGCCCCAACATCCGCAGGCTTCTAACGTTCCTCGACAAGCTCGAGGCCGGCGGCGAGACCTCGCTGTTCAACGCCTGCCGCGAATGCGCGCAGCGCGTCAGCACGCGCGCGGTGGTGATCGTCGTCAGCGACCTGCTCGACCCGGCCGGCTTCGACGCGGCGCTGCGCCAGCTCGTCCGCCAGTCGCTCGACGTGTTCGTCATTCACGTGCTCGCGCCGCAGGAGATCGAGCCGGACCTGCGCGGCCACCTCGAGCTGCACGACGTCGAAACCGACCAGAGGATCGAGGTGACGGCCAACGAGCGGCTGCTCAAGATCTATCGCAAGCACCTGGACACGCTCTGCTCGGCGGCGCAGGCGTTCTGCCTGCGCCGGGGGATGCAATACATGCTCGTGCGCACCGACACGCCGATCGAGGACCTGGTGCTGATGCGCCTGCGCTCGGCCGGCCTGATGAAAGGGTGATTGAACCGCAGAGAACGCGGAGTTGGATTTATTTTGGATTTCAAATTTGAATTTTGAATTTGTTTAGGATTTCGAGATTAGGATTTCGGATTTGAATACATGAACTTTATCAACCCATACGCCCTCTTCGCCTCGCTCCTGGCCGGCCTGATCGTGCTGATGTATCTGCTCAAGCTGCGGCGGCAGAAGCAGGAGGTCAGCTCGACGCTGCTGTGGCAGAAGTCGATCGAGGACCTGATCGCCAACGCGCCGTTCCAGAAGCTGCGCCAGAATCTCCTCATGTATCTCCAGATCCTGGCACTCCTGGCGATCGTCTTCGCGCTGGCGCGGCCGACGATGTGGCTCAACACGCAGCTCGGCGTGAGCCGCATCATCCTGATCGACAACTCGGCGAGCATGAACGCCACCGACGGCAAGGACGGCCGGAGCCGGCTGGAAGAGGCCAGGCTGATCGCGCTGGAGCTCGTCGGCAACATGCGCCGCGGCGACCAGGCGCTCGTGGCGACGTTCGGCGGGCCGCCCAAGGTCGTCCAGACGTTCACGCCGGAGCAGGCGACCGCCTCGCGCGCGATCCGTTCCGTCCCGCCGACCGAGGCCACCGGCCAGATCCGCGAGGCCCTCGCGATGGTGCGCGGCGTGCGCAAGGCCGTCCCCGACGCGCAGCTGACGATCATCAGCGACGGCGCGCTCGGCTACCTCGGCAACCTGATCCAGAAGGACGAGAAGGTCGATTTCTTCAACGTCGGCAAGCAGAGCGACAACCGCGGCATCGTGGCCTTCAACGTGCGCGAAAGCTTCGAGCGCCGCGGCCAGATGCAGGTCTTCGCCGAGGTCGAGAACTTCGCCGACCATGAATCAACCGTCCTGGTCCGCTGCCTCGTCGACGGCAAGCAGCTTGCGATCAAGGAAGCCACGCTCGGCCCGCGCGGCCACCAGGGCGTCGTCTTCAGCGACCTGGGCTCCGCGAACCAGACGCGCAAGCTGCGCGTCGAGCTGACCGGCTCCAAGGACCTGCTCGCCTGCGACGACGCGGTTCAGGGCGTGATCCATTTCTCCGACAAGACGCGCATCCTGCTCGTCAGTCGCGGCAGTTTCTTCCTCGAGCGCGCGCTGGCGCTCGTGCCGGGGGTGACGGTCAGCCGCATCGACCCGGACAAGTACCAGCCGGTCGTCGACTACGATCTGACCGTGTTCGACGGCTTCAGCCCGGCGGGCCTCGGGGCGGGGCGGTATTTGTTCATCAACGCCGCGCCGAAGGCCGAGGGGTTCGGCGCCGGCCCCGCGCCGCTCGCCATGCAGACCGTGATCGACTGGAACCGGATGCATCCGATCACGCGATTCGCGTCGTTCGACAACCTGGCCGTGGCCAAGGCGCTCGACCTGAAGTCGCCCGACTGGATGGCGCCGCTCGTCGAGGGCCAGGTCGTCCCGCTGGTCCTGGCCGGCGAGAGGCGCGGGCTGCGCCTGGTCTGCATCCCGTTCGACCTGTTCGACAGCGACTGGCCGCTGCAGGTCAGCTTCCCGATCTTTTTCTCGAACGCGATCAACTGGCTGCTCGGCGTCGGCGAGAACTCGGCCCAGGCGGTCCAGCACGCCACCGGCGACATGATCCGGATCGAGGGCCTCAAGCTCGCGGACAAAGAGGTGCTGGCCATCAAGGGCCCCGGCGACCGCCAGTGGCCGATGCCGGCCAACGCCGAGGGGAGCGTGTTCTTCAACCAGACGCTCGCCACGGGGTTCTACGACTACTCGGTCGCCGGCAAGCTGCGCGGCTCGTTCGCCGTGAACCTGGTCTCGCGCGAGGAGAGCGACATCAAGCCGATGGAATCGCTCGTGACCGGCGAGCGCAAGCTCGCGGCCGCGTCGATCTCCCGGCAGAACCGCGAGATCTGGTCATGGCTGGTCATGGCCGCGCTCGTCCTGCTCACGATCGAGTGGCACGTCTACGGCCGTCGCTCCTGGCTGTAACTTGCCCCTCATTTTCGTGCGTCCGGAATCGTGCGTCGTAATCGTGCTCGTAATCGTAATCGAATTCGTCTTCGTCTTCGCATTCGTATTCGTAATCGGCGCGCGATTTGGGGTATCCTCGCCAGATGATGCCGACCGGCCAGCGCCAGCCAACGCTCACCCGCCTCCAGACGGTTTTTCTGTTTCTGGCGGGCGCGGCGATCTTTTTCCTCCTTCGGCCGTTCCAGGTCGAGGGGGGCGACACCAAGATTTTCCTGTCCCCGATGTGGTCGTTCATGTACGGGCGGCAGCTCGTCTGGTACACGCGCGAGCCGCTCGCCCACACGATCATCCAGGTGATCGACATCTTCACGCACGACCGCAGGCTGGCGTTTCAGATCAGCGGCGCGGTCTGCGGCGGGCTGTACCTGGTGGTGCTGTCGCGGTTCAGCCTCAACCCGCTGTTCTGGCTGATCACGCTGCTGAGCTCGGCGACGTGGGTGTTCGTCGGGCACTTCGAGTATTACGCGCCGATCGCGGTCGCGCTGGCGTTTTATTATCTCATGCTCGTCCGCGCGCTCGAGCGCGAGCCGCGCGCCACGCCGGCGGCGGTGGGGTGGGCGTTCTCGCTGGCGTTCCTGATGCACAAGGGCTCGCTGTTCTTCCTGCCGGCGATGTTGTGGCTGATGTTCAGGCGCGAGGGCGGCCGCTGGGCGCGGCGGCCGTGGCCGGGGCGCCGGCTCGAGTGGGGGATCGCGGCGGCGACGGCCGGGTTTTTCATCGACATGATCCCGGCGCTCCTCGCGCAGATGAACATCGGCATGCTCTACATCACGGTGAACGAGAAAATCTACGAGCTGATCACGCCGCCGACGCAGGCGATCGCCGACTGGATCGCCGCGCACAACACCACGGGGCTGTGGTGGGTTTACCTGCTGGGCCGGCCGCTGCACTGGGCGTATTTCTTCGGGTTCCTGGCGGCCGGCGCGCCGCTCGGCCTGCCGGTTCTGGCCTGGCAACTGCTGAAGCGGCGCAAGCATTGGATCGGCTCCGACGGCGCCAAGGCGCTGCTGACGGCGTCGGCGATCGCGGTCGTCTGGATTTTCTTCTGGCACCCGCGCGCGCTGTGGATGGACTGGGACCTGTTCGCGATGGGCACGCTGCCGGTCAACCTGCTGGCCGGCGGCATCGTCGCGGGAATTTTCGCGCGGGAAGACTCAGTGGTATAACACCCACCCACGGCGAGCCGAGTTGCCAGCGGATTTCAGCACCCAGAAATGACAGCTGTTCGAGCCGGTGTAAACATAAACGCGGTGGGCGTCGGACCAGAAACTGAACGGCTCCTCATAGCCGTCGACGGTCAGCAACCGCGTGCCACCGGCCGTGCCGTCGGTTACCCACAAGTAATGGTTGTAAAAAATATTTCCGGCGAGCCTGTATTTGGGCGAGCGGACATCGAGGAGCAACAGATCCCGCCATGCCCAGCTGCCGGCGACTTCAAGGCTGTTATCCATGAATGTGACCGCCGTCGTCCCGGCCTGGGTGCCGTCGCTCAGCCATAACCGGCTATCGCCGACAAAACACAACTTGTCGCCGAATGCCACTATCTGACCGCAGGCATGCTGCGACAGTGTATGGGTTGTGAGGTTCGCGTCCACCCACGTCACGCGGCCGTCGCGCCCGGCGTAGAAAAGTTTCCCGTCATAATTCGTCAGGTTCAGCAGATCGCTGCCGCCGGCATCGAACACCGAGCCGACCGTCGAGCCATCGCTGGCCTGGACCCAGGAGGTCACCGAACGGATGTCGTCGGACGTGTCCCTGTCATATTCTTGCTTCATCGCGAGCCAGATTTGATTCTGATAGGTCGCGGCTCCGATCACCGTGGTTCTATCGATATAACCGGTGTAATAGGTGTTCTCGGCGAGCGTGCCCAGGTGCTTGCAACCGGCTGCCGAACCCGGCGTGATTTTATCCATCACGATATTATGGATTGTCGTCATCCACGGGATCATGGCATCGAATTGATTTTTATCGTATATCGTGTAGAGCGTGTCTCCCACGGCCACTATCTGGTCAAACGCCGAATCGAGCAGGTACGTCGAGTCGCTCGTTACGCCGTCCGAGGCATAAAGGTGAAAACTCCCCCCGGCATACTGTTCAATCAGCAGGGTCCCCTGCCAGCCGTAGAAATACCCGCCCGGAGCCGACGTCGTCAACAGGCGCGTCCCGGAGGTGGTTCCGTCGGTCAGCCATGGAAAAGTTCCCGATGCGCCCTTGGCGGCAAAATATAGATTCGGCCCGAATCGATAATATTGTTTCGGGCTTGAGCTGCTCGAACCCGGGTTGATGTCGCGAACCATCGCAGTGCCGGCGGCGGTCCCGTCGGTTCGCCACAGTTCATAGCCATGAGCGGTGTCGTAGCCGCAAAAGTAAACGTAATGATCCAGTTCGCCGAATCCCTTGACCCAGAAGCCGCCGTTGTTTATGTGGATCAGCGCCGTTCCGGCGGGGGTGGCGTCGGATCGCCAGATCTCATAGCCTTGGGTGTTTGCATATTTGTAGAAATATACGGTGCCGTCGGAAGAAATGAATGCTGGCTGATTGGTGATGGACCCGGCGGGGGTGAATAAAATCGGCGTCGACGCCCGCGCCCCGACCACGAATGCGACCAGGAGAATCACGGAAAAAATTTGCCGACTCATTTCCGTTCCTCCTATTGGCTTCTGTGTAACTTACTGTGAAGTGCGCAAGCTCCTGCCCGGCCCGGCCATGCGGAAGATTTCTTTTGGCAACATCTTGGGACCTTGCAGCCTCGAGAGAAATATTGGACGCTGGCGACAAAGTGTCAACCGGAATGTGCCAATTATCGTACTGGATGGTTATTCCAGCCCGCCCTCGGCGGCCTCGACGGCCTTGAGGAGGGCTTTGGCCTTGTTGCAGGTCTCCTCGAACTCGGTGGCCGGGACGCTGTCGGCGACGATCCCGGCGCCGGCCTGCACGTAGACGCGCCGGTTGCGGATGACGCACGTGCGGATCGTGATGCAGGCGTCGAGGTTGCCGTCGAAGCTGATGTAGCCGACCGAGCCGCCGTACGGGCCGCGCCGCAGGTTCTCGACCTCGTCGATGATTTCCATGGCGCGGATCTTGGGGGCGCCGCTGAGCGTCCCGGCCGGGAAGCACGCCTCGAGGGCGTCGAGCGCGTCGCAGCCCGGCTTGAGGTTGCCGAGGACGTTGGAGACGATGTGCATGATGTGGCTGTAGCGCTCGATCGTCATGAGCTCGTCGACGCGGACGGTGCCGGGCCGGCTGACGCGGCCGACGTCGTTGCGGCCGAGGTCGACGAGCATGATGTGCTCGGCGCGTTCCTTGGGGTCGGCGAGGAGTTCCGTCTCGAGCCGGGCGTCTTCCTCGGGCGTGGCGCCGCGGGGGCGCGAGCCGGCGATCGGGCGCACGTTGACCTCGTCGCCGTGGACGCAGACGAGGATCTCCGGGCTCGAGCCCGCCATCTGCAGGTCCCCCATCTTGAGGTAGAACATGTGGGGCGAGGGGTTGATCGCGCGCAGCGCCCGGTAGATGTCGAACGGGTCGCCGTGGTAGGGCTTGCTGAAGCGCTGGCTGTAGACGACCTGGAAGGCGTCGCCGGCGTGGATGTATTCCTTGATGCGCTCGACGCCGGCCTCGAATTCCGCGCGGGTCAGGTTGGAGGTCATCGCCTCGGGCTCGGCCATGTTGGGCGTCGTGGCCCCGCGCGGCGATTCCTTCTCGATGCGGCGGGCGCGCAGGCGCTCGGCCATGACCTCGATCTTGTGGACGGCCTGGTCGTAGGCGGCGCGCGGGTCGCCCAGCACATGGGCGTTGGCCAGGAGGATCGTCCGGTGCCGCACGTGGTCGAAGATGGCCAGCGCGTCGGCGATCATGAAGATCGCGTCGGGGAGCTGGAGATCGTCGGGGTTGGAGTCGGGGAGCTTTTCGAACTGGCGGACCATGTCGTAGCCGATGTAGCCGACCGCCCCGCCGATGAACGGCGGCAGCTCGGCGTCGGGCGCCGGCTTGTAGCGCTGCATGAACTCGCGCAGGAACTGGAGCGGGTTGACGGGCGCCTCGATCACCTCCTCGTCGATGCCGTGGTAGGAGACGTTGATCTCCTGGCCGCGGCAGCGCACGACGACCGACGGGTCGAAGCCGATGAACGAGTAGCGCCCGAGGTTTTCACCCTGCTCGACCGATTCGAGCAGGAAGGCGTAGTCGGCCCCGGCCAGCTTGCGGTAGACGGAGACGGGCGTTTCCATGTCGGCCAGGATCTCGGCCCAGACCGGGATCAGGTTGCCCTGCCGGCAGCGTTTGAGAAATTCGGGATACTCGGGCCGGATCTGGAATGCCATGCGCTCAACCTCCGCGAACAGTTCCAGAAAGAATAAAGAAAATCGGCCACGAAATGCACGAAAGAAGTCAGCCGGCCGGTTTTGCGGCGCCGCCGATGAACTGGGGCGGGCATTTTAGATTTGCGGTGGCGGGGCGGTTGCGTTCACAATAAATCCATCATGGGACTTCGGGACGAACCCATTTTGCTGCCACGGCCGCGCGTCATGGCGCGCCGCGAAGGGGAGTGCGGCATCCCCGCGGACATGGTCGGGCGGATCGATCCGGCATGGGCCCGGCGCGTCAAGGGAGACGGCCAGGCCGGCAAGGTCGCCTTCGTGATCGACGGCGGCCCGACGATCAACCTGCGGCTCGACACCGCCGCCGCCCCCCGGGGCCAGGGCTACCGGCTTGAGATCCTGCCCGGCTCGATCACGATCGCGGGCCACGACCTGAGCGGCATTTTCTACGGCCTGATGACGCTTCAGCAGCTGGCGCGGCTCTACGCGCCGGAGGGGCGGCTGCCGGCGCTGTCGATCGAGGACTGGCCCGACCTGCCGGTGCGCGGCGCGATGCTCGACGTCAGCCGCGACCGGATCCCGACCATGGAGCGGCTGCTCGAGACGATCGACCGCCTCGCCGAGCTCAAGATCAACCAGCTTCAGCTCTACATGGAGCACGCCTTCGCCTACGAGGGGCACGAGGCCGTCTGGAAGAACGCCTCGCCGCTGACCGACAAGGAAGTGCGGATGATCGACGGCTTCTGCCGCGAGCGGTTCGTCGAGCTCGTCCCCAACCAGAATTCGTTCGGCCACATGGAGCGCTGGCTCATCCACGACCCGTACAACTCCCTGGCCGAGCTGCCCGAAAAGGCGCGCGAGCCGATGGCCGGCAGCCGCAGCCTGTGCCCGATCGACGAGCGGGTCTTCCCGCTCCTGGCCGAGCTCTACGACAAGCTGCTCATGAACTTCACCAGCCTGCAGTTCAACGTCGGGCTCGACGAGACGTTCGACCTGGGCAAGGGGCGCAGCCGCGAGGCGTGCGAGCGCTTCGGCGCCGGCCGCGTCTACCTGGAGTACCTGAAAAAAGTCTACGAACTGGTTCACAAGCGCGGCCACCGGATGCAGTTCTGGGCCGACATCATCCTGAACTACCCGGAACTGGTCGGCGAGCTGCCGAAGGAATGGCTGACGGCGCTGATTTGGGGGTACGAAGCGGGCCACCCGTTTGACGAGCAGTGCCGGCGGCTCCAGCAGGCGGGGATCGCGTTCCACGTCTCCCCCGGCACCTCGAGCTGGAACGCCCTGATCGGCCGGACCGAAAACATGCGCGCCAACATGATCGCGGCGGCCCGGGCGGCCGTCGCGTCGGGCGCGGCGGGACTGCTCGTCACCGACTGGGGCGACAACGGCCACTGGCAACACCCGCCGACGATGTGGCCGGGCCTGGCGATGGGCGCGGCCGTCGCATGGTCGCTCCTGGCCAACGAGGAGCTCGACCTGGCGGCCGCGCTCGACGCCCACGTCTTCGAAACCCAGGACGGGCGGATCGGCCCGGCCCTCCTGGAGTTGGGGCGGGCCTACCTCGACACCGGCGCCCGCATCCCGAACGCGACCATCTTCGGCCAACTGCTCATTTACCCGGAGAGGCCGCTGGCGGACGAGCGCTGGGCGGGACTGACGGCGCAGGGCCTGGAGGCGGCCATGGCCCGCATCGAGAAAGCCGCGGCCGAGCTCCCGCCGGCGAGCGCCCAAAAGGCCTGGGGCGGCCAGTCGATCGCGCGGATCCGGCACAACGCGGCCATGGCGCGGCACGCCTGCCGGCAGGGGCTGGCGCGCTTCGCGGCCGGCGGCCAGGGGCGCCTCGAGGACATCGGCGCGGCCGAGCGCGGCCGGCTGGCCGCCGAACTCGAGCCGCTCATCGCCGAACACCGGCGGCTGTGGCTGGCCGACAGCCGGCCGGGCGGGCTGGCCGACAGCGCCGGCCGTCTCGAAAAGCTTGTCTCTCGCTATCGGCTCGCATAAATTAGGTTTTAGCAGTTCAACCCCCCGGCAAGGATCGACCCGGTGAAACTAAAGTATGCCGCCAGAACGCACGTGGGACTCGTCCGCCCGTCCAACGAGGACTCGATCCTGACGATGCCCGAGTCCGGGCTGTTCCTGGTCGCCGACGGGATGGGCGGCGAAGTCGCCGGCGAGGAGGCCTCGGCCCAGGTCGTCGAAAGCGTCAAGCGGGTCTTTCACGCCGTCCCCGAAAAGTTCCCCGTCGAGCCCGAGCACCTCGAGGACCGGCTGCGCGAGGCGATCCGCCAGGCCCACCGCGACGTCTTCAACATCGCCAGGATCAACCCGCTCAAGCGCGGTCTGGGGTCGACCGCCTCGCTCATGTGCGTGCACCGGGACGCGTGGATGGTCGCGCAGATCGGCGACAGCCGCGTCTACCTGGTGCGCGAGGGCCTGGTCCGGCAGATCACGACCGACCACACCGTCGTGTGGCAGCTCTACCAGCAGGGGATGATCGAGCGCGAGCAGCTCGGCGAACACCCCTCGCGCCACCTGCTGACGCAATGCGTCGGCAGCGGCGAACCGATCGACATCGATTTCTTCGAGGGAATTTCGCAGACGGGCGACCTGTTCCTCATCTGTTCGGACGGCCTGACGGGCTACGTCGGCGAGGAGTCGCTCGAGGCGACGCTCGTCGACCCGGCGCTGGAGCTGGAGCAGAAGGCCGATCACCTGCTCAACGCGGCGCTCGCCGGCGGCGGCGGCGACAACATCAGCGTGATCCTGGTCGCGGTCGAGCTCGAGCGCGGCGACAACTGGCTGGCCCTCAGCCAGGCGAGCAAGACGAAGACAACGAAGAAAAAAGTGACCGACACGGACGAGACGTCGTATTGAACAAAAATCGTTCGGAATCGGAAACAAGACTACAATTTCTAAACAATAACGCAAAAATTTTGAATGGAAGCATTGGCCCCTTGCAAAAACAAGAACGCAGCGTTTCGCCCTCCCTCGGCGCTCGCTGATTCAACACCCGTCCCCCTAACCCCGCGATTCATCGCGGGGGTTTAAGCAATCTTCCCCCCGAAACCGTTTCAACGGTTTCCCTCCGCGCCGGCCCTGCCCGATATTTTTGCGAGAGCCTTTCATGGATGGCCAAAGCGTTTTAAGCAATCTCGCCTGCGGCTCAACACGAACGGCCCCGCCCGCTTCAGCGCGCTTCATGATTCCGGCTTCAGCCCTCTTTCACCATGCAGCAATGATTTATTAAAAATTCTAATGAATATTTTTCATTATTTATTTTATTTTTTTGTTTTGTTTCGAATTTCCGAACGATTCCGCCTGATTCTTTCCGATTTCTTCCCCCCGCTACATCTCGGTCCGCCACATGATGCTTCGTTCGATCTGCGCGGCCCAGGCGCGGGCGAGGCGGTATTTGACATACCAGAACGCGAGCACGACCGGGATCATCAGCGCAAAGTCGATGCCCGTAATCTCGGATGTAAGGTTCGTCAGAAGCGCGAGGCCGTACCAGGCCATCGCGAGCCAGAAGGCGATCAGGCAGTATACGGCGACGAACATGAGCTGGCGCCAGATCGCGCGCAGCAGCGACGGCGCCGAGATGTACACGGCGAACTGCATCCAGCTCATCAGGTAAAGCGTCAGCCACGTGTTGATGCCGATCAGCACGATCGGGATGATGTGCCCGGGCGAATCGACGAAGCTGTATTGCTGGATCAGCGCGCACCCGACGGTCAGAAACACGATATACGACAAGAGCGGCCACATGTGGCGGGCGATGAACCACTGCGCGATTTCGACGGGGCGCAGCCCGGTCAGCGCGAGCTCGGCCAGATGGCGGCTGCGCCTGGCCTGGGCGGCCAGCCATGAGAACCTGAGCCCATAAAGCAGGCACGCCGCTTCAAGCCCGATCCAGCACGCCAGTTGCGCGATGGGAATCTCGCTCGTCAGGCTGTGAGCATTCAGTTGATGATAAATCCATCCGATCGGGACGAGCACGAGGACGCACGCGGCCGCGGCGATGGCGACGGAGCGGCCCGTGACGCGAACCCGCCCGAGGGCCTCGGAGGCGAGGCGGGTGAAGAAAATCTCACGCACGCCGAGCGGGCCGCGCAGGGGGATGGGCGTGGCCGGTTGCGCGCTCATTTCGCCTCCGCCTTGTGGTTCGTGGCGGACTCGAACAACTCATTACAATCGGGCGAATCCATGAACGCCTTGACGCGCCGGCCGAAATCGTTCGGCCGGGGGTCGGCCTTCGGGCGAGAGCGCTCGAATCCGATGTTGTAGAGTGTCGCGAGGATCTCGGGCCGGTCGTCGATTGGGCGGCCGGCCTTCGACCACTGATCGCCGAGCAGGTGCAGCATGAACACGGCGACGGCCAGGTTGGTCTTGGGGTCTTTCAGGCATCGAATCCCGTCGCGATTGATTCCGCGCGGACCCGTTCCAGGCTTGGACCATTGATAAAGCCGGATCTTTTCGTAGGGAGGCGGCCAATCATTTTCCGCCGCCGGCTTGGAGTTGAGCCACCAAATACGGATATATCCATACGTGCTGGGCTTCATCTGGCACAGGCCGACCGAGCCGTCGAAGACCGGGAACATCTCCGCGAAGATGGACGATCCGGCGTCGAGCTCCAGGCCGAAGCTGTCGATGAAATCGCCGGTCCAGCGCGGGTGATCGCGGGTCTGGGCGACGTAGATGATCCCGGCGATGAGGCGCGGATCGATTCGGGCCTCTTCGCCGGCCTGGGTGATCGCCCCCAGATTGGCCCGGATCAGCTTGAGCGCCTGGTCGTGCGTGACGCGCGGCAGGCTCAGCCACCACGGGGCGAAAATCAGCGCGACGGCGCATGCGGAATACGCAAGCCCGCGGCGGGTGGGCGCAAACGGCGCCGGGTTGCGGCACGCCTCGCCAAAGGCGAACCCGAAGACCAGCGTCGCGCCGAGGAAATGCGATTGCGGGTAGAATAGCATCCAGACCAGCTGCCAGAACGCCGGCATGCCGCGGAATTGCGAATTGATCATCGCGACCGGTAGGTTCGTGACCGTCCAGAAATGGAACCAGAGGCAAAGGAGGAACCCGAGGCCGGCGACGATCCGGTCGGCGCGGCCGCCGAAGCGCAGACGGTCGCGCGAGCGGATCGCGCGGATCACGTGGCCCGCCAGCCAGACCATGCAGACGACGCCGAGCGCGATCGTCCAGCGGCGGTTGACGTTCGGGCCCAGGCGCCAGAGCGCCAGCTCGTGGCGCAGCCGGACGGTGAGGAAATAAAACGCCGGCAGCACGACGCCATAAAGGATCGCGCAGTAGTTGTGGAGCGCGGCGTGGGTCGGGACGGTCGGTCGCAGGTCGAAGTCGCGGTCGCGCAGCTGGGCGACGCGGTGGCAGGCGAAGGCCGCAAGGATCGGGTAATTCAGCCAGCCATAAACGAACAGAACAACCCCGGCGTAGGTCCAGACGTTCATGACGATGTTGGCGAACGGCTCGAGCAAGGGAAAAAGCCAATCGGTCGGAATCGGAAAGAATCAGAAAGAAATCCGAAACAAAAAAACGGAAAATCTTAAATCATGAGCCTCGTGCAAAACGATGGAGCCCCCGGCCAATCCGCATCCCCGAGCGCTCTCTCATTCAGCACCCATCCCAGTAACCCCGCGATTCATCGCGGGGAGTTTAACCAAACTTCTCCAGGAAACCGTTTCAACGGTTTCCCTCCGAGGCTTCCAAAAATGATCCCGAAAAAATGACCGCCGCGCACGCATGCGTTTGTCGGAATCATTATCTTTTTTCATTCAAAAGTTTTCATTCGATTTGTTTCGAATTTATTTCCGATTTTGAATGATTTTGAACGATTCGTCGTTTACTGGTCCGGTGTCGGCGGCAGCTCCTGCAGCTGCTGCTCGAAGATCGGAGCCAGAAGCGGCGCGAGGAGGTCGTGCTGCCAGCGCATGAGGCAGGGTCCCTCGCGGCGCTCGCCGTTGAAGCCCTCGATGTGGTGGAGGAGCATTTCCTTGAGCGCCTCGCGCGCGGCCAGGATCCCGGGCTCGATTTTCAATTGGCGGGCCAGGTCGTCGCGGACGCCCAGGACCCGCTTGAGCAGGTCCTCCGGGACGCGGCGGCAACGGTGGCACTGCTCCTGACGCGGCTCGCCGGGCCACTGCGCCGGAGCCATGGCGAGGGCCTTTTCGAGCGCGCGCTGGAAACTGGCCAACCGCCCCTCGTGCAGGCCGCGCGGGGCTTCGGGGCCGTCGGCGATCGTGGCGTCGGGGTGCTCGGCGACGTAGGAGGCCCAGTCAAGGATATATTCGTTGCCGAGGACCTTGAACGGCGGGCGGTCGAGGCGGCGGGCGGTCTCCTCGCGCCAGCGCCACAACTCGCGCATGACGGCGGCGGAACGGCCGCGCAGGTGCCGCCCCCCCTTGAGGCGCCAGTTGTCGCGCGTATCGGGGACGTGCTCGACGCAGGCGCCGGCCATGACGCGCCGGCAGCTCTCGTGATGCCACTCGAGCCGGCCGAGCCGGCCGAGTTCCTCGCGCTGGTGATCGATCAGCGGCCGCAGGTAGCGCGTGTCGGACGCGGCGTAGGTCAGCAGTTTCTCGGTCAGCGGGCGGCGCGACCAGTCGGCGCGCTGGCCGTGCTTGGAGAGCTCGACGCCGACGACGCGCGCCACCGAGGCGGCCAGCCCGTATTGCGGCCAGCCCAGCAGCTGGGCGGCGATCATCGTGTCGAAAACGCGGCTCGGGCGGAAGCCGTAGGTGCGGTACAGCAGGCGAAGATCGTAGTCGGCGCCGTGCAGGACGATCTCGCGGCCGGCGAGCAGTTCCATGAGGGGCATGACGGAGAGCCCGCCGACGAGCGGGTCGATAATCCAATGCCGCCCGCCGGAACATAACTGGATCAGGCAGAGTTTTTCGCGATAGTGATGGAGGCTGTCGGCTTCGGTGTCCATGCCGACCGAATCGTCGCCGGAAACTGCCTCCAGAAGCTCAAGCATCTGATCGTTGGTGTCAATGAGGGTGTATTCAGAGGCCATTGGGATCCAATTTCTCGTAAATCCCCTCCCGGCAATCTTTGGTCAACCAATCTAGCGGAGCCAACGGCGACGATCAAGGACAGATGGCATTTTTTTCAAAAATCGTACTTGAAACCTGCGCGCGAAGAATGAAAGATATGGCAAGCCGTGCGGTGATGCGGTTCGAGCCGCCGCCCCGGTCCGCAAGATGGGTCATTAGCTCAATTGGTAGAGCAGCAGACTCTTAATCTGTTGGTTGTAGGTTCGAGTCCTACATGACCCACCACCTCTAAAAAAATCAAATCCAAATCAGTCAAAAACCCGAAATTCGAAACAAATTCGAATCGTTCGAATGATTCCAAAATCGAAATGAAATAAAGTCCCGAATTGCTGTTTTCAGTGGACTTGGCGATTTTGTTGCGTCGGTCCACGAACGTTCAACGGCGTGCAATCCGTCGGATCCGTTCAATCCGTGTGCTGAATTTCAAATTTCCACACACGGATCGAACCGAGGCCCTCATGCAACAAGATGACAGGCCCCGTCCAATCGGCATCCCTGAGCACTCTCTCATTGAGCGCCCATCTCACGAACCCGGCGATTCATCGCTTGTCATTCCCCAAATTTTTGGGCCCCAGCGGGGCCGGCGCGAGTAGCCCCCGGCGGGGCGCCCGCGACATCAGGCTTGCCGGCGCAGAAGCCTCCCGACACAAACGAACTCGGCTCTCCGCCGCCCGAAGCTTTTTAGCCGCCGTACATATCCATCGTGTTGACGGGCTTGCCTTGGAGCTTGAGGTAATAAAACAGCTGCGCCTTGTGGATGATCATGTGCTCGAGCATCTCGAGCATGTATTGACCGAGCGGACGCGGGGTGGGGTCCCACGGGGCGGTGGTCGGCCGGTCGAACAGGTTCTTGGCGGCGCTCATCTTGATGGCGCGGATGGCCGTCTGCTTGTCGGCGGCCAGGTCCGCGAGCGCCTCGTCGACGCTGGAGGCGGCCGGCATCTTTTCGGCCGGCGGCAGCATCGCCTCGGGCGTCATGGCCTCGACCGGCATGCCCCAGTCGCCGCTCACGAAGCCGTGGATCGGGGCCCCGCACGCCTCGGACAGGTGCTTGAGCAATTGTCCGAGCGTCATCCAGTTGTTTTCGCGCGCCGGTTTCCAGTCGAGCGGCAGGTCGCGGGCAAGTTTCATGAGCTTGGCCGCCGACGCGTACGCCGGCTCGAGTTCGGCACGCAAAAGCGATTCCCAGTCCATGCGCCACCTCCGGTTTTGGGCAATGGGATATTGTCTCACGCGCAGGCTCAAAGACGCAAAGAAAGCGGCTCGCGGCGGCGAAGCCGCGCTCAGAACGGCGAGCGCTCGGGCTCGGGCCTGGGATCGGTCAGGTAAACCGAGGTCACCAGGATGGCGACCCTGTAATCCCTCGCGTTTTTCCATTTGGAAAAATTGGCATCGAACGCCTTCTGGGCGCTTTGGGCGATGGCGGCGTATTTTTCGTCCATCTTCGACGACATGGAGATGTTGCCGGAGGCCGCGGCGACGACGGCCGCGGCGATGCGCGACTCGGAGTGATCGATGATCTGGTAGACATCGTCGCTGATACCGGCCAGGACCTTGTCCGTCTCGATGGCGGCCGTGAGCGCGATGTGCATGTTCTTGACGGAGCCGAACGCCTCGACCGGCACGACGATTTCCTTGAGCGAGGCCGTGTAGCGGTCGCCGATATAGCTGGCTGAGGACTTGGTGTAGTCATCGAGGTCCGGCTTCATCTGGGCGCAGCCGGCGGCAAGCGCGATCGCGGCGACGAGGAGCATGCGGCGCATGGCGTCGATCCTTTCGGTTCAGGTTGGGGCCATGGTGGCCCGCCCGCACCGCGGAGTCAAGAAATGCATGCGCCGGTTTCGGGCTTCGTTCTCGCTTGCCAGTGCACCGAATACAGGGTTAGATGTAAATTGCGTGTACCCAATGCTGATGGACATGAGGGGAACCATGGGTAAACGGGAGGAATTAATCGAAAAGATCATGGCCCAGTATGAAGCGGGCAATGAGCCGGCGATCATGGGGGTGGATGAATTTTTCGACGGCAACGCGGATGAATATTCGATTGCGCCCAATACGGTCGGGGCTGGGCATCCCGGTCTGCGTTATTTTTGGGATCGCCTGAAAGCGATAGGCGATCAAGCCGGGGTGGAGCATGTTTTCATAGGTATTCTCGAATGCCCGGATGCCGACGATGAGGACGATGCCGATTTGTGGCCGAGCGCCGAGAATGTTTACATTTATACCTCCGCTTCCAAAGAGGATGTGGCGAAATGGGCGGCCGGCTTGAATATCGATTCGGTCTTTGAAGGCTGGCCGTACGGATGCCCCGCCGGCGCGCCCAAAACTCGCGATGGGTTCAAGGTGTATACGCTTTGCTGGGATTAATTGCAGGTTAGGTTTTCGGTGAAGCACACGGAACAAAACATCATCTCCTATCTGCGCGCGGCGGAGTTTTTGGAGCGGCCGGCGGCGTCCAGGCGCGCCGAGGCGTGCGCCCGGCTCCTTCCGCCGGAGCGCCTGCCGGAACTGACCGCGCTTTCGGCCGCCGACATCCGCGGCGCGGTCAAGGACGAGAAAGCGAACGCCAAGGCGTATCGCACCCTGTGCCTGCGGCTTGTCGGGCGGGTCCTGCGCAACGACGGCTGGCGGACGTTCGTCGTCGACGCCGCCCAGGTCGAGCCCGACGGCTCCGGCGCGTCGGACGAGGACATCCCCAAGGGCGTGGCGTTCCTGGCGCAAAAGCGCGAGCGGCGGCTCCTGTTTTGCTTCGAGGACCTGGGCTCTCGGCCGCTCGAGCGCGTGGCCGACCAGGTCGCCCGGCTCGACGGCGACCACTATCGAACGGTCTGTGTGCAGATTTTCGCGACCGACGAGGCGATGCACGCCGCCCGCTGCGTCGAGTGCGCCGATGGCTGGAAGCGCGGCCTGTTCCTCTCCTTCCCCGAGCTGCGCCGCCGCGCGCGGCAATTCATCCCGGCCGAGTATCTCAAAATTTTCGCCGAGCCCCCGGCCAAGCCCGCCGTCCCCAAGCAAATCGCCGGCATCGCGCCGGTCGTCGCGGAGATCCGGGAAAACGTCCCCATCGGCGACGGGGGGTTTTACAAGCTGCGGTTCGAGGCCCGCGAGCTGCGCAGCATCATCCCCGGCCAGTTCATCATGATGGACACGACGCCGCTCGAGTCCAGGCGCGCGCCGAAGAACCGGCCGGTCACGATGGCCGAGTTCCGCAAACTCTTCGCCGAGGCCCCGCGCTCGTTCCTCAAGCGGCCGTTCAGCATCCACCGCCCCCACTTCAAGCACTTCAGCCCCGATTACGTGCGGCGCATCGCGCTGCCGCCGCTGCTGGCGACGATGCTCCACACCGTCCTGCCCCACGAGTTCGACCTCGTTTACAAAGTTTTGCCCAACGGCGTCGGCACGCGCGAGATGACGCATCTCGCCCCCGGCGACCGGGTGCGGATGATCGGCCCGCTCGGCAAGCGCTACGACCTGCGCGAGCTGCGCCGCTGCGGCATCGAGGAAGTTCACCTCGTCGGCGGCGGCGTCGGCATCGCGCCGCTGATCTTCATGCTGCCGGCGCTCAAGTTCCTCGGCATGAGCGTCAAGGCGTTCATCGGCGTCGAGAGCCTCGACCAGCTCATCCACAAGGACGATCTGGCGGCGAGCTACGCCGACGACCCGAAGAACGTGCGCATCTACATCGACGACCTGATCGCCGCCGGCGTCGCCCGCCGGGACATCTTCGTGTCGGTCATGCGCGAGGCGAAGATCCGGCGCGGCCTGCCGAAGCAGAACATGGCGCGCGGGTTCGTGACCGACCTCTACCGGTCGTATCTCGACTCGCGCAAGACGAAGCCCGCGGCCGCCGCGTTCTCGTGCGGGCCGACCGTCATGATGCACAAGGTCCACGGGATCTGCGCCGGGCGCGGGATCTCGCTCAAGGTGCTGATGGAAAAGCCGATGGGGTGCGGCATCGGCGTGTGCCTCTCCTGCGTGTGCACGACGAAGGATGCTCACGGCGCGAACAAATATTCCCGGGTCTGCGCCGACGGACCGATATTCGAGGCGGATGACATCGTATGGAAAGACGAACTGGGCTTGAAGTAGATCTGAAGTCGATCCGGATGCGGACGCCGCTCATGACGGCGTCGGGCACGTCCGGGACCAAGGGCGAGGTCGAAAACCTCCGCCGCGGCGAGCGCGTGCTGGGCAGCCTCGGCGCGTTCGTCACCAAGGGCGTCTCGCTCGAGCCGCGCCGGGGCAATCCGCAGCAACGCCTTGTCGAGACCCGCACCGGCTGCATCAACTCGATCGGCCTCCAGAACAGCGGCGCGCGGGTCTTCATGAGCGAGGAGCTGCCGCGCATGGCCGCCTACGGCCTGCCGCTGATCGTGAACATCTCGGCCGGCTCCGTCGAAGAATTCGGCAAGCTCGCCGAATACCTCGCCGAGCACGACAACAACATGATCTCGGGCCTCGAGATCAACGTCTCCTGCCCGAACATCCGCGAAGGCGGGATGGCGTTCGGCACCAACCCCAGGCTCGTGGAAAAAATCGTCAAGACAATCCGCAAGGCGACGCGCGGCCGCTACGTCATCATCACGAAGCTGACGCCGAACATCACCGACATCACCGTGCCGGCCCGGGCGGCGATCGCCGGCGGCACCGACGCCCTGTCGATGATCAACACCGTGCGCGGCATGGCGATCGACATCGAAAAGCAAAAGCCCACCCTCGGCAACGTCGTCGGCGGCCTCTCCGGCCCGGCGATCAAGCCGATCGGCCTGGCGATGGTCTACCAGTGCTTCAAGGGCATCCCCGAGTGCCGCGACCGCCGCGTGCCGATCGTCGGCATCGGCGGGATCACTTACTGGCAGGACGCGCTCGAATACATCATGGCCGGCGCGACGGCGGTCGGGATCGGCACGGCGTGGTTCGTCGACACCGACGTCTTCGCCAACGTCGCCCAGGGCATGCTCGCCTACCTGAAAAAGCGCAACACGACGATCGACAAGCTGGTCGGCATCGCGCACAAGGCCTGAGCGACAAAAATGGCCTCAAGGCCCCCAACGGCGCTTCGGCCAGGCGGCATGGAGCGGCGGAGCCGCAACCCAAGCGACAAGCCGTTTCACCCCGAGCCCCGGCAGGGCGACAGACGGGGTGCAGATGTGAGCCCCCGTCCAATTGGCATTCCTGAGCACTCACCCATTAGACCATCCGCCGAAAGTTTTTCGTTCGCGCTCATGCGTCGTGCGTCGTGCGTCGTGCGTCGTAATCGTAATCGAACCGATTACCGCCAGTGCCGCCAAAATCTTCTTGGGAAAAGTTCGTTGCCGGGCAACTTTATCAACGCGTATCAGTACTCATCCCACTAACCCCGCGATTGATCGCTTGTCATCCCACAGATTTTCCGGCCCCAGCGGGGCCGGCGCGAGTAGCCCCCGGCAAAGCGAAGCGCCGCCGGGGGTCAGGATGCCATCCAACGCGCGCCCCGGAGGGGCGCCCGCGACATCAGGCGTGCGGGCGCCCGCCTCGGCCATTCTCTTCCGCCATGCAGAGGAATGTCATCCGGCCGAATGATGCATTTTTTCGATCGCGCGCCAGGCGTCGTATGCGCTCAATTTCTGAAGCGTCAGCCGGGCCGACTCGACCAGATTGATGAATTCGGGTTCGTTTGCGATCAAGACGACATCGGCGGGTTCGTTGTTCTTGAATTTTCGTGAGAGCCGCTTCATTGCCTCGTGAAACGTTGAGATGATATTCACCTCGTCCGGCGTCAGATATTCGAGTTCGATCCATGCGTCGGGGTTCGGAAACAGCACGTTGAACCAGACGAACATGAATTCGTTATAGCCCTCCGAATACGATGTTTTCCCCGGTGCCCGCCGCTCCGGATAGTCGGCGACGTCTTTGAGAAAATCGAAGAAAACTCCCTTGAGCCGCGGGATCGTGTCGTAGATGGAGGAGGTATCCGTCGCCATCGTTTCCTGCAGGATCGAATCGAGATCGATCCCGTCGCCATGGCCGATCTGCTGTTTTCCCCATGCTATCCAGAATTCGTACGAACAGATGTATCCCCCATGCAGCTTCAGGTCGATCGCGGTTGCGCCGGGGACCGTGAAGTCGTTGCGTTTCATGTGCTCGTAGAATTGTTCGGGCAGGCGGATGTGGTAGCGCTCAACGTAAACGTAGAGCCCCTCCGGCCAGACCCAGACGCCGTCCGTCAAGTCGCGGCAACCCATTTCATGACAGGGCGGACCGTCCTCAAACCGGCAATGGGAGTAACCCAGATATGAAACGTATTCGACCCCCGACTTGAGATAATGAACGATCTTGTCGCGGTCTTGCGCGTGCCAGTCGTGATCGACCAGCGCGTGCGGTTCGATGAAACGCGAGCTTTCTTCGTCCTCGCGCGAAAACCAGTAACCAACGCCGATTTTCAGGGCCATATGGGATTGCCTCGGGGTGACTGATCCTTGATCGTCCATCTTGTTGGCTCGCAACGCGCCGCGGCGGGCGGCGAGGACGGCCGCGCCGAGGAGGATCGCGCGCGACTCAGGCTTGCGCTTTCTTCCTCGCCGCGTCCAGCCCCTTGCGGCAGGCGGCGACCCGGGCGCGGAGGTCCTTGGCCTCGTGGGCCAGGGCGTGGGCCTGCATGAGGACGTCCTCGGCCTGCGGGCCGCCCATGCTGACGCGCTCGGCGATGGCGCGGGCGGGGTCGCCCGCCTCGGCCAGCTCCTCGACCCCCGCCAGCGGCGCGATCCCTTCGCGCGCGAGGATGTCGTTGAACGTGTCGGGCGTGATCCAGCCGTGGGGCTCGTCGCGCATCACCGACTCCGCGATCACATGATACGCCCTGCGGAACGGTATCTTTCTTGTCCGTGCGAGGCGGTCGGCCAGGTCGGCGGCCAGGCTGAACCCCTCGGCGGCCGACTCGGCGAGGGCCGCCTTGTCGACTTCGAGGGCCTCGACGACTTCGCCGAACAGCTCGGGGGCCTCGCCGACCTCGTCGAGCAGGTCCATGATCCAGTATTTGGTCCACTGCGTGTCGCGGTTGTAGCCGGAGAGCGCGCCGCGGCCGACGGTCGCGAGCATCTGCGACAGGCCGGCGACGGCGACGGCGCGGGCGCGGGTGACCTCGGCGAAGTCCGGGTTGCGCTTGTTGGGCATGATCGAGCTGCCGGTGACGTGCGCCTGCGAGAGCCTCAGCCCGTGGCGCGGCGGCGTCGTGTGGAAGATGAGGTCCTGGCCCAGGCTCGAGAGGTGCGTCATCATGATCGCCAGCGTCGAGGCCAGGCGCGCCTCGGCCTCCCAGCGCGTCGAGATCGCGTCGAGGCTGTTGGGGACGGGGCGCTCGAAGCCCAGGAGTTTCGCGCTCATTTCCCGGTCGATCGGCCACGACGTGCCGAACGAGGCGGCCGCGCCGAGCGGCGACTGGTTGACCATCGGCCAGAGGGTCTCGAGCGCGAAGGCGTCGCGCGCGAGGCCGTAGGCGTGGGCGGCTGCCCAGTGGCCGAGGCTCGTCGGCATCGCCGGCTGGCCGTGGGTGAAACCGGGGGCAACGGTCGCCGCGTGGCGCTTGGCGAACGCGGCCAGGGCGCCGACCACTTCCGCCAGGGCCTCGATCCGGCCGAGGAGCCGGTCGCGCAGCCAGAGCCGGACGTCGGTGGCCGACTGGTCGTTGCGGCTGCGGGCGGTGTGCATGACGCCCGCGACGTCCTCGCCGGCAATGGCGGCGACGGCGCGCTCGATGTTGATGTGGACGTCCTCCAGGCGCGGGTCGAGCCGGAACTTGCCGGCGCGCCAGCGGGCCTCGACCTGGTCGAGCGCCTTCGCGATCGCCTTCTGGGCGGCCTTGTCGATGATCCCGCGGCGCGCCAGCATGAGGCAGTGGGCGCGGTTGGTCCAGATGTCGTAGGGGATCAGCGCCTCGTCGGCGGCCGGCCGGCCGGCGACGTCGCGCCCGGCGCAGTAGGCCAGCATGCGCGGCGACGGGCCGCCGCCGGTGCGTTTGGCCCAGATGGGCCTGGCGGTTTTGGACGAAGCGGCTTTGCGGGCCATGGCGGACCTCCGGAATAAAATCAGCTCACACGATGGATGAAGAGACGGAAAAAATCACGCTAAATCCTAATGTTGGGTTCATCGAAGCTTAACAAGGGAGCCGTAGGGTTTGTGGCCCGCGCGGGCGGGGCGAAGGCCCCCAGGGGCTTCGAGGGATCCCAAAAAGAACGGCCCCGGAGCGGCCCGGCGCAAATAGACCTTGAAAAATAGGCCGAAAGCGGATATTCCGTTGCGCGTCCGAAGATTTTCCCAATTCATGAGGTGCATTGGCATGGCGAAGCTGCTTCGAGAAAATTCGTGCAAATCCACGACAAGAGGCCTGCCGGCGTGCAGGCTGTTTTTATTTGTGGCGCTGGCGTGCCTGGCGCCGCTGCCGGGCTGCCAGCGATGGGCGGGCAAAACCGCCGCGCTTGAAGCCCAGGCGACGCTCGCCATCCAGCTCGACAAGACCGCCTACCGGCCGGGCGAGCCGGTCAAGATCAGCGCGGTCCTGACCAATGCCGGCGGCAAGACCTCCAAGCTGCGCAAGCTCGACGCCCAGTCGGTGGCGTTCTTCTACTGCCGCGAGGGCGACCCGGAGCCGATGGAGCGCCGCGCCGTGTTCGGCCGCCGGGAGCCGCTGGGCGAGATGTCCGCCCTGGCCGCCGGCGCCGCGCTGAACGAAACGTTCCTGCTCACCCGCCTGACCTATTACAGCGGCCCGATGACGGTCGTGGCCATCTACGACCCCAACCGCGCCGACGCGCGGGTCGGCGGCGGCCGGCTGGCCCCCAAAATCAACAGCAACGTCGTCAAGTTCCAGGTCGCGGGCGAACCGATGTTCGCGCGCGAGCCCAACAGCGGCCTGATCACCAGCGACGAGGCGCGGCGCCTGGCGGCGGAAAAAGCCCGCGAATCCGGCCGGCAGGGCGCCCAGGCCGTCGACATCGTCTCGGTCCAGGACGAGAACGGCTATGACCTGTGGTGGGTCAACGTCAAGTCGCCCAACGCCGGCGGGATCGACGAGCTGACCGGCTGGGCGGTCAGCCCCTACACCGGCAGCGTCCGCCAGGCCCCCAAGCCCAGGACCGCGATCGACAAGCGGCTGATCCGCAAATCGGCTCCCAAGTCCATTGCTCCGAGGGCTCCGGCCCCCGTCAAATAACCACGACCAACCCCGGCGGCTTATTGCGCTCCTTGCATGAACCGATAAGGAGGACGGGCTGAAGTTCACATCGGATGGAACGATGCACCCCCGTATCATCTCGCGGCGGGCGCGATACGACAGATGGAGGAGAAGGATGTTATCCAAGCACCTGGCCCTGATCTGCATGGCCACGCTGCTGATCCCATTCGCCGGCGCCGCGGAAACACGGGCGCAGGCGAGTCGGCACACGGCACCCAACGATTTCCCGACGCACGTCGTCAAGGTCCTGCGCACCACCAACAAGGCGCAGACCAACAGCTACGTCCCGGTTGTTTTCGACTTCAAATACAACAACCCCTACAACGTGATCCGCTTCCTGCTGCGCTCGATCCAGCCCGAGGAAGGCGTCCTGTTCACGTTCGTCAACCCGGAGGGGACGGGCGGCAAGGTGCTGTTCGTCGTCCCGCGCTACCAGGTCGACGACCTGCGGGCTCTGGTGGCCTCGCTTGACCGGCCGGGCCTCACCACCAGCGCCGGCGACATCCGCGTCTACAAGCAGCTGGCGCACCGCCGCGCCGACGCGAGCGACGCCTCGTTCCTGAACGTCGCGGCCTCGTACTCGACGTTCAACGGCACGGTGACGATCGCCGACCCCGAAGTCAACGCCCTGTTCTACATGGATACCGAATCGGCCGCCAACCAGGCGGTCAAGGCGCTCGGCGAGTTCCTCGACGTCCCGACGCCGATGGTCGAGCTGGTCGTCAAGATCTACGAGATCGACTCGCAGAACGACGCCACGATCGGCCAGGACTACATCGCCTGGAAGAACGGCCCCGGCGCCAACCTGTTCGCCATCGGCGCGTTCGCCGAGTCGGCCTCGGCCGACCATGTGAAGAACCTCGACGGCGCCCTCGTCGTGCCGCCGGCCTACGGCGGGCTGCCCGGCAACCGCGTCCGCGCCCAGGGCTACAACGCCGCCTACCAGTACGCGACGTCGTCGGCCTTCTTCGACTTCCTGCAGGTCAAGGGCAAGGCCCGCATGCTGAACCAGGTCAAGCTGGCCGCGCTCAACACCAAGACCGCCGAGATGACGGCGGGCGACCAGGTGCTCTACTACAAGGTCACCACGACCGACGACGCCAACGGCGGCGTCCGCGACACCGGCGACATCCACGCCGAGGCCAACGCCACCCGCACCGTCGTCCCGACCACGCTCAAGAACGACCTCGTCCCGATCGAGACCGGCATCCACCTGGCGTTCCGGCCGATGATCGGGCTCGACTCGGTCAACTTCGACCTGGCCCTGGACTGGAGCGACCTGGGCGGCTTTGACGACCAGGGCGTCCCGCAGATCAACAAGCGCTCCTTCGAGAGCAAGTTCCGGCTCGGCGCGGGCGATGAGCTCGTGCTGGGCGGCTTCAAGCGCCAGGTCCGCGTCCGCGGCCACCAGGGCGTGCCGATCCTCTCGCGCATCCCGGTGCTCGGCTACCTGTTCGGCGGCGAGACCGACAGCAACAAGAACACCGAGGTCGTCGTCGTCGTCAAGCCCGTGACCATCTTCAACTACAACGTGGCCGGCGGCTACAAAGTGGCCCCGGACGACCAGCTCACGATCGACAAGGCCGTCGGCATCGAGCCGATCAAGGAGCCCGACGTCAAGGCCGGCTTCGACCAGATCGGCCTGGACCCGGCGCGCACGGCGACGGCCGACGCCGTCACCTCGACCACCGCCCAGAGCTATAACAAGAACAACGGCGCATCCATCGCCAAGTAACGCCATTCATCCGAACAAGGAGATACTCAGATGATTAGCAAGCGGTTTTTCCGGGGATGGGTGGGCCTGATGCTGATGGCGCTGACGGCGCCGGCATGGTCCATCGGCTTCCCCGAATACCAGGACGTGCAGACGCTCAAGGGCAACCCGAGCCCGGGCAAGGTCGAAAGCAACGTCAACGATTACAGGTTCCAGGACGAGCAGCTCAACCTGAGCCCCAACGACGGGCTGGTCAAGGTCCTGCGCACCGACCAGAAAATCCTCGTCAACGACTTCGAGACGCTCATCGTCCCGATCAAGCAGGTCGACCGGCGCGAAATCCGCAACGTCCTGCGCCAGGTGGCCGGCATCGAAGGCGGCCGCGTCGAGGAATTCAAGGACAAGAAGACGGGCGAGAGCTTCGTCCAGCTCATCGCCCCGTCCTACATGATGCCCTACCTGCGCAACGCCATCCAGGCGCTGGACGTGCCGTGGGTCAAGGAATACGAGAACGGCTCGGTCGACTACTACCTCCACATGCTGCACCGCGACGTGGCCGACGTCGACCTGATCGCCAACGCCGGCTACGGCGGCACCGAGGGCTTCTCGACCCTCGACGTCACGAACAACTCGGTCCACCGCAACGACGAGATCTTCCGCAACGAGGAATACGCCCGGGCGGTCAAGTTCATCGACATCCCGCTCAACCAGGTCGAGCTGCGCGTGCGCGTCTACGAGATCGCCAGCGCCAACGACCTCAAGATCGGCCTCGACTACGTCAACTGGAAGAACGGCCCCGGCCGCACGCTGTTCATCTTCGCCGAGGAAGGCTACCACGCCAGCCAGGAGGCCCGCGGGGCCACGAGCGTGTTCGATCCGTTCATCGACGCCCGCGCCTCGGCCCCGGGCGACATGCACGACGTCGTCGGCACGACCGTCCGCGACGCCAGCTACCGCGCCGCCAACTACCTGCTGACCTCCAACTTCGTCGACTTCCTCCAGACCACGCGCAAGGCCCGCGTCATCAACGAGCAGACGATCACGATCGCCAGCGCCAACACCGGCGTCGTCTCGACGCAGGACCAGGTGCTCGTCACCGTCGCCTCGCCGACCAAGGTCGCCGACGTCGAGCCCGGCCCGGTCTTCCTCGGCCGCGTCAACCGCCAGTCGGTCCCCGACACCCCCGACCTGGCCGACGGCCGCATCTTCGTCGACCGCAACCATGACGGCCTCTACACGGCCGGCGTCGACACCCTCCTTGCCGACAACGACTGGCCCAGGACCGTCGCGGTCCTCGACAGCGACCGCCGGCTCCATTACCAGAACGCCGGGACGGTCGGCATGGACCTGACGATGACCCCGTACATCGGCCTGGAGTCGATGGAGCTGGAGATGGACCTCGACATCGGCGAGCTCAACGGCGTCGCGCCCAACGGCCTGCCGATCATCAACACCCGCACGGTCTCGACGACGGTCCGCCTGCTCGACGGCCAGCCGTTCGTGATCGCCGGCATCCGCCAGAAGTCGTTCGACGACTCGACGGCCAAGATGCCGTGGCTGGGCTCGGTTCCGGGCCTGGGCTGGGCGTTCGGCGGCGAGCAGGACCTGCGCCGCGAGCACGAGGTGGTCATCACCATCGAGCCGCACTTCATCACCTCCTCGCAGCACGACATGGCCGAGTCGGAGCGGATCAACGAGCTCGACCTGATCATGGACGGCAAGGCCCCGCAGCCGAGCCCCGAGCTCAAGGTCGGCTACAGCCAGTGGCTGCTCGATAAATAAAGGACCGCCTCACCCGAATCGAAAGGCCGAAGGCCCGCGAGGGCTTTCGGCCTTTTGTTTGAGAGCCGAAGCGCTCCGCCCGCACTCGTGCGTCGTGCGTCGTAATCGTAATCGTAATCGACCACTCACCCCGCCCGAAGGAAGAAACCAGAAACCAGAAACTAGAAACTTTAAAAAAATGTTCATGGATATCCCACCCCCGCCCGCGCCCATTCCGCAATCCGCATTCCGCAATCCGCAATCCGCAATCCGCATTCCGAAATCCGCAATCCGCATTCCGCAATCCGCAATCCGCAATCCCCCCGCCGGTTTTTGGTGAATTCATCGCTTGCATTACGGCGGCGTCAATATAAAGTGGTAGGGATGTGCGCCGAGTCCGCCACCTTCTTTGAACGGCTGGCCGCCCGCTGCGAGGCGGTGGGGAGCAGCCTGTGCGTCGGGATCGATCCCGACCCGCGGCGCATCCCCAAGCACCTCGGCAGCGGTCCCGACGCGATCTACCGCTGGTGCGCCGAGATCATCGAGGCGACCGCCGATTACGCCGCCGCGTTCAAGCCGAACCTGGCGTTCTTCGAGTCGATCGGGATCGAGGGGATGAACGTGCTCAGCCAGGCGCTGGCGCACGTCCCCAAGGGGATCCCGGTCATCCTCGACGCCAAGCGCGGCGACATCGGCTCGACGGCCGAGCATTACGCCCGCGCGATTTTCGACACGTTGAACGGCGACGCGATCACGGTCAACCCCTACATGGGCTTCGAGTCGGTCGAGCCGTTCCTGAAATACGAAAACAAGGGCGTCTACCTGCTGTGCCTGACGTCGAACGCGGGCGCGGCGGATTTCCAGCTGCAGAACGACCTTTACCTGCGCGTGGCGCGCAAGGCGACCGAGTGGAACACGCGCGGCAACATCGGGATGGTGGTCGGGGCGACCCGGCCGCAGTTCCTGACGGCGATCCTGGCCGTCGCGCCCGACCTGCCGATGCTCGTGCCGGGCCTCGGAGCGCAGGGCGGCGACCTCGAGCAGATCATGTCGGCCGTGCCGCGCATGGCCCCGCACCGGCTCCTCTTCAACGTCTCGCGCTCGATCATCTACGCGGCCGACGACGAGGGCTTCGGCCGCGCCGCCCGCCTCGCCGCCAAGTATTATCACGGAAAAATCAACGCCGCCCGCGAAGCGTCGTAAATCAGATAATCTGAAACGCCAAGACGCCAAGGCCGCCAAGAATAAGAATCAAATCTTCAAATCTTGGCGGCCTTGGCGTCTTGGCGTTTCAATGAAGATCCGTGCAAATCCGCCCGATCCGCGTCATCCGCGTTCCATTCATGATCTCTGCGGTCTCTGCGGCTCTGCGGTTCAAATCCGGATTACTTCAAATGTAGCGGCCGGTATTTCGACCGGCGGCCGCTGAACGCGCCCTCGCCGAGCTCGCTGCGCTTCAAGCGTTCGTAGTCGGCGAAGTTCCCCTCGAACCACTTGACCTGGCCCTCGCCCTCGAACACCAGCAGGTGCGTGCAGACGCGGTCGAGGAAGAACCGGTCGTGGCTGATCAGCATCATGCAGCCCGGGAATGAATTGATCGCGTCCTCGAGCATGCGCAGCGCGCTCACGTCCAAATCGTTCGTCGGCTCGTCCAACAGCAAAAAATTCCCGCCGCGCCGGATCAGCTTGGCTAGGTGGACGCGGTTGCGCTCGCCGCCGGAAAGGTTGCCGACGAGCTTCTGCTGGTCGGTCCCGCGGAAGTTGAAGCGCGACACGTAGCTGCGCGACGGGATCGTGCGGTTGCCCAGTTTCATTTCTTCCGCCCCGCCGCTGATTTCCTCGAACACGGTCTTGGTGTCGTCGAGGCTGTCGCGGTGCTGGTCGACGTAGGCGAGCTGCACCGTCTCGCCGAGCTTGACCGTCCCGGCGTCGGGCTGCTCCTCGCCGGTGATCATCTTGAAGAGCGTCGTCTTGCCGGCGCCGTTGGGGCCGATGATCCCGACGACGGCCGACCGCGGCAGCGCCAGATTCAAATCCTTGATCAACACGTTGTCGCCGAAGCCCTTCGTGACGTTGTCGATCGTGAGGACCTCGTTGCCGAGCCGCTCGCCGGGCGGGATCTCGATCACGGCGTCGCCGGCGCTGCGCTCGGTGACGTAGAGCTGCTCGTATTGCTGGAGCCTCTGGCGGCCGAGTTCGTGCCGGTCGGCCGTGCTCATCCGGATCCACTTGAGTTCGCGGTCGAGCGAGGCGCGCCGCGCCGAGCCCTGCTTTTCGGCCCGCGCCAGGATCGCCAGCTTCTGCTCGAGCCACGAGCTGTAGTTGCCTTCGAACGGCAGCCCTCGGCCGTTTTCCAGCTCCAAAATCCACTTGGTCACATTATCCAGGAAGTAGCGGTCGTGCGTGACGATGATCACGGTGCCGGGATAATTTCTCAATTGTTCCTCGAGCCACTCGACCGTCTCGGCGTCGAGGTGGTTGGTCGGCTCGTCGAGGAGCAGGATGTCCGGCTGTTCAAGCAACGCCCGGCAGAGCGCGACGCGCCGGCGCTCGCCGCCCGAGAGCGTCTCCGCTTTCTGGTCGTCGGGCGGCAGGACGAGCGCGTCGGCCGCGACGTCGATCTTGCGGTCCAGCTCCCAGCCGCCGGCGGCGTCGATCGCGTCCTGGAGCTGGCTCATGCGGTTCATGAGCCGGTCCATCTCCTCGTCCGACTGCGGCTCGCCCATCGCGGCCGTGACCTGGTCGAACTCGGCGAGCATCGCCTTGATCCCCGAGAACGCCTGCTCGACGTTGTCGCGCACCGACTGTTCCATCTCGAGGTGCGGCTCCTGCGCGACGAGCCCGACGCGCACCCCCTTGTCCGGCCACGCCTCACCTTCGAACTGCTTGTCGAGCCCGGCCATGATCTTGAGCAGCGTCGACTTGCCCGACCCGTTGTCGCCGACGACGCCGATCTTGGCCCCCGGGAAGAAGCACAGGCTGATGTCCTTGAGCACGGTCTTGGGCCCGTAGGACTTGGTCATGTGAAGCATGGTGAAGATGTACTGGCCGGCCATTCGGCGATCCTTTGGTTGTCGGTAGGTCGCTTCGCCCCGAAGCGACATCCCACCAGTATCACAACCCAAGCACTAGAAATCCACTCGCAAGTAGGCCGACGTCGCCGACGGCGGCATCCGGTTTATAAAAAGCCGGGTTCGGCGAACTCGGCGCCGAGTCGATCCGCGCCGGCAAAAAAATGACCGTCTGCGAGGCGATCTTCGCGCCGCCGCTGCGGAAGGCGCCGCTCGCTTTGGCGCGCAAAATCGATGTCCGAGATGACGTCGCTCTTTATTTCGTCGAAAAACGATCTCTGTTTTTGATCAGCTGCTTCGTCGTGGTCATCACGTTTCGGACCTTGGTGGCACAGTAGCAAAACTCGACTTTGTTGTTGGCGATTTCATACTCGACCATCTCGCCATATCTTCGGCTTTTCCAGTAACCGAATAATCCGCAGTCGATTTTCAGGGAAGTTTTTTGGGGGGCGATCGGCAAAACGACAATCTTTGCCCCTTTTTTGCTCTCCTTCTCCACCGCCGAAAAAGACAGAATCAGGTTCGGCGTATATTGATCGACCGAAACGAAAATCCCGCTATCGTTTTGGATCAAATACACGGAGCATAAAAACCCCAGGGCCGGGTTTTCACCGTCCGGCATCAACTGTTCCAGCATGCCGGAATAGTCGAGATATCGGGTTGCTTGTTTCGCGTCGGAAAAGCGGATGCTGTATTTCTGCTCGAAATACCCGACTGTTTTGTCGAAGGGCGCGTTAATGGTTAGTTTGTGAGAGCATCCGCTGAGACACACACCGAAACCAACGATAAAAGCTGCCCATAAGGGCGATCGTTTCCCCCCGAATGACATGCAAGGCCTCCTTTTTTGATCACTGCCACATCCACTGCGAAATATAAACGGTATGGGTCAGAACATCTTCGGTTCTTTTCGGCCGAAACTCGGATCCAGTCAAACGGAAAGGGACGCGTTTTCGGTCGACAATCAAATGATGTGGTCTTTCACCGGTTTCCTCGCTTGAATTTAATGAATGGTTCGCGATAAACCAAAGCATCGCGCCGTGAACGCGGCCCCGTTGAGGTGTTATGCTCAAGCGACTCGCCATCCAGAACCTGGCCACGATCGAGCGGATCGAGATCGATTTCGCGGCGGGGCTCAATGCCTTGACCGGCGAGACCGGCGCCGGCAAGTCGATCCTCATCGAGGGGCTCGAGCTCGCGCTCGGCGACCGCGCCAGCGCCGAGTCGATCCGCGCCGGCGAGAAGATGGCCGTCGTCGAGGCGATCTTCGCCCCGCCGCTGCCGAAGGCCACCCTCGCCCTGGCGCGCGAGATCGGCCTCGAGATCGAAAGCGGCGAGCCGATCGAAATCCGCCGCGAGCTGGCCGCCTCCGGCCGCAACCGCTGCTTCATCAACGACCAGATGGTGGCCGTCGCCGACCTGAAGACGATCGGCGAGGCGCTCGTCGACTTCCACGGCCAGCACGAGCACCAGTCGCTCTTCCGCCCCGACGCCGCGCGCGTCGCGCTCGACGACTGGGCCGGCCACGAAAAATTATTATCCACCTACCGCGAAGCCTACGATGACGAACGGCGCCTCCAGAAGCGCCGCGCCGAGCTCGAGGAGGCCGCGCGCGACTTCGACAAGCGCGTCGAGTGGCTCGACTTCCAGCTCGAGGAGCTCGAGAAGATCAGCCCGCGCCTGGGCGAGATCGCCGCGCTCGAGCAGGAGGAGCGCCGCCTCGCCCACGCCGAGGCGCTCGGCCGCGCCGCCGGCGAGGCCTACGCGCTCCTCTACGAGGGCGCCGACGAGCAGGCTTCGGCGCTTGCGCAGCTGCGCGAGGTCCGCCGCCGCGTCGCCGAGCTGGCCGAGATCGAAACGGAATTTGCCGAGGCGCTGGCCCGGCTGGGCGACCACGAAAGCGGCCTCGAGGACATCGCCTACGCCCTGCGCGACTACCGCGAAAAAATCGAGGCCGACCCCGAGCGGCTCAACGAGGTGATCGGCCGGCTCGAGTCGATTCGGCGCCTGGCGCGCAAGCACGGCGGCGACGAGACGCAGCTCCTGGCCGCGTGGGACAAGCTCAAGGCCGAGCGCGAGCAGATGACGCGCGACGACGCCGACCGCCGCGCCATCGATGCGGATTTACAAAAGGCCGCGAAGAAACTCGAGCAAGCGGCCGGGGCGCTGACGGCCGCCCGCGCGGCGGCCGCCGAGCGCTTCGGCAAGGCGGTGGAATCCGCGCTGCGCCAGCTCAACATGGAGAAGGCGCGCCTCGCCGTCACGCTCGAGCCCCTCCCCGAGCCCGCCGCCGACGGCGCGGACCGGATCGAGTTCCTCCTCGCGGCGAACCCGGGCCTCCCCCCCGCGCCGCTTCGCAAAATCGGCTCGGGCGGCGAGATCTCGCGCGTCATGCTCGCGATCAAGTCCGCGATGGCCGGCCGCGACGCGATCCCCACGATGGTCTTCGACGAAATCGACGCGGGGGTGAGCGGCGAAGCCGCCCGCCGGGTCGCGGCGCTCCTCGAGCGGCTCGCCGACAGCCGCCAGATCCTCTGCATCACGCACCTGGCCCCCATCGCCGCGCGCGCCGCCTCGCACGTCTCGGTGCGCAAGAGCGTGCGCGGGAAGGCGACCTACACCGAAGCCGAGCCGCTCACAAACAACGACCGCGTCGAGGAGCTGGCGCGGATGATGGGCGGCGACGGCAACGCGAAATCGGCCCGCGAGCTGGCGCGGCAGCTGATGAAGTAGGGAGAATTCAGAGCGCGCGAGTGGCAGGCAAACATGATGCGTGAATGGCCGGCGGGAGCGCCGGCCCCACACCGAAAACAGCTATTCAGCATCGAATAGCTCATCGCACTGTGGCGCCGGCGCCCTCGCCGGCGATCCCTATTGCCGAAAAATTTTGTAACTCGCTCCAGATGAAAGTGATTCATTCTTGATTGATGCAAAAAGCCCCGCGCCATGCGCGGGGCTTTTGATTCCGCAATCCGCAATCCGCAATCGCCTTACCGGTAGATCGACCAGTTATCGGCGCTGTTGCGCTTGAAGAGGACCGTCACGTCGGCGAAGTTGACGCTGCTGATCGACGAGCCGCCGGTCGTGCTGGCCGCCTCGATCGTATAGGTGATCGTCTTGGAACCGCCGATCGGCAGAACCGAGGCCGTGTCGAACGTGAACTGCAGGACGGTGTAGGCGGTCTGCAGCGACTTGGTCGGGTTGGCGTAGACGATGAACCGGTACTGGCCCGGCGTGACGAGGTTGCCCATGATGATGAAGCCGCTGGCGCCGAGGCCGCCTTCGACCTTGGGGTTGCTGAAAATGGTGGAGTCGTAATTGATCTGGCCCTGGATGCCGGCGACGGCCGTGCTGCTGACGAGGTCCAGGGTGATCTGGGTCGGCACGCCGCGCGAAGGCGTCACGGTCACGGCCTTGCTGGATACCTGAGCCTGGCACACGCCGGCCGCCAGCATCAAACCGACAATAAGCATCAGACCGCGTTTCATGGGCGCATCCCCTTCCCGAAATTTCCAATAAAACAATATAGATCCTTCAGCCCCCGATGTCACCTTCTGGATATATCCAAACTCATTTGGGAACACAAGTGATATTATGCCGCTTGAGCTCCGGGCGGCGGGGCCGTAAACTTGCGGCCTGACCCGGCAAGGAACCGAAAACGATGCGCTGGCTGATATTCCTCGACACCGATCACGTGAGCGGCCCGGCGCGGCTGGCCCTGGACTTCGCCGTGGCCGCGCGCCGCGGCGGCCATGACGTCCAGATGCTCGGCCTCGTGCGCGGCCCGGCGCTGCCCAACCCGTTCAGCCGGGCGGTCGAGGCGGCCGGCGTGCCCGTCAAACTCCTCCGCGAGCGGTTCCGGTTCGACCCGGCGATCTTCGCCCAGTTCGGCCGCATCCTCGACCGGTTCAAGCCCGATGTTTACCAGAGCCACGGCTACAAGGGCTCGATGCTCGGGCGCATGGCCCAGCGCCGGGGCGCGCGCTGGCAGGCCATGTTCCACGGCTTCACGTGGGAGAGCCGGCTGATGCGCCTCTACCACCGGCTCGACGTCCGGTGGCTGCGGCGCGCCGACGAGGTCATCGTCGTGGCGCGCTCGTTCGGTCGCGAGCTGGCCCGCCGCGGCGTCGATCCAGGCCGGATCCGCTGGATCGCCAACGCCATCGACGAAGACGCACTGCGCGCCACCGACTCGGGCGCCGAGTTGCGGCCGAGCCTGAGTGGGGAAAACCCCCATGACATTTTGGCCGGCGTCATCGGCCGGATGTCCCCCGAGAAGGGGCCCGACATTTTCATCCGCGCCATGACGCAGGTGCCGGCGTCGGTCCGCGCGGCGATGATCGGCGACGGCCCTCAGCTGGAGCCGTGCCGCCGGCTGGCCGCGACCCTCGGCGTTCATGAACGGATTGTCATGCCGGGATTCCGTTCGGACCTGGCGGCGATCTATCGGGCGCTGGACATGCTGGTGATCCCGTCGCGCAGCGAAGGGTTGCCGACGGTCATGATCGAGGCGATGCTCATGGGGGTTCCCCTGATATCGACCGCGGTCGGGGCCGTGCCCGACGTCATCGAGGACGGCGCGACGGCGCTCATGGTCCCGCCCAATGACGAGGCGGCGCTGGCGCGCGCGATCGAGCGGCTCGCGGGCGACCGCGCGTTGCGCCAGGGGCTTGCGGCGGCCGGCCGGGAGTTTGCGCGCGGGCGCCTGACGGTCGGGCGGCGCGCCGACGAGATCATCGAGCACGCCCGGCGCCTGCTGGCGGGGCAACCGCTGCCGCCCGAAAACGAGCCCAATCGTTGCGGCGCCTCTTAATTGGGGTTGATGATGTTTTTAGAGCCGCGAAGCGGTTCGTCATGATGGCTCACCCTCATCATGATCATTTGCGGTCTGCTTGAGACACTACACCAGGTCGGGGAAAATCACGGGATGAACGACATACATATTTTTGCGCCGGCGAAGATCAACTGGGCGCTGACGATCGAGCGCAAACGGCCCGACGGCTTCCACGACATCCACACGATTTTCCAGGCCCTGGAGTGGGGCGACGAGCTGGAGTGCCGCGCCGCCGACGAGCCGGCCTGCACGATCGCGTGCAACGAGCCGTCGGTGCCGACCGGGCCGCAAAACCTGGTCGCCAGGGCGTGGGCGCGGCTGCGCGGCCATTACCCGGACCGCGTCCGCGGGCTGGATGTGAATCTCATCAAGCGCATCCCGTCGGGGGCCGGCCTGGGGGGCGGCAGCTCGGACGCGGCGGCCGCGCTGGTCGCGGTCGACGCGCTTTACGGCCTCGGCCTGAGCGGCGCGCAGCTCGAGGCGCACGCGGCGGCGATCGGGAGCGATTGCCCGTATTTCCTGCGCGGCGGGACGGTGCTGGCGAGCGGGCGCGGCGAACGGATGAAGATGATACCAAACCATTTGGGACCCGCATGGGTCGTGATTGTATGGCCGGGTTTTGCGAGCCCGACGGCGGCCGCCTACGGGCGGGTTACGCCGGCGGACTGGGAAAATGAATCGGCCGTCATGGAAACGGCGCGCGCCCTGGAACTTGGAGATGTGATTTATTTACGAAAAAGCATGAAAAATATTTTTTCGAAGCTTGTCGTTTCGGAAAACATGAAATATAAAATGGTTGTGGATGCGTTTGTGGATGTGGGCATAAGTGAACCCAGACTTTCAGGGAGCGGTTCGGCGATGTTCGGACTGGCTCGCGACGAGGCGCATGCGCTGAGCGCGAGCCGAAGCCTCGCTGAAATATTCCCAACAGCGGTTGCCACGGTATTGCGCCAAAAGGGCGTTGAAATTTTGCCGCGTTGATGTGTTGTCCCCCAATCCGGCTTGGGCCGTTGCCAGTTGAATTGCCGGACCGACGAAGACGATGTTGAAGATGGTTAACCTCAAGGGAGCGTACGGATGGGAACCTCGATCAGAATTACCGGCTGCAAAGTCCTGCTTAACCAGAGCCATGATGAGCACCTCAAGGGATTTGCCACGATCGTGCTGAACGATGAGTTCGCCGTTCGCGACCTGAAGATCATCAACGGCAATAACGGATTGTTCGTGGCGATGCCCAATCGCCGCCGCCGCGACGGCGGCTTTCACGACGTGGCGCACCCGATCCTGCCCGCCCTGCGCGAGCACATCGAGGAAGTCGTCCTGAACGAATACAACAGCCTGGCGTCGAAGCTCGCTTCGGGCCAGGCCGACGAGCGCCCCGACTCGGTCATCAGCATGTAGAGCGCTTGACGGAAGTTATCGGTTCGTGCTCGTGCTCGTAATCCTAAACTGGCATAGCCAGAACCAAATGAGCAATTCGGATTGTCACCCTGAAGGGGTGACGATAGTTCGGCAGCCCAGGGTGGAGCGAGGCTGTTGCGAGCGCAACCCTGGGACAATCGCCATGATTTCATCCGAGCCCTGAAAGGGCGCCATAGTGGATTGATGCGCGTTCTGTTCAACTATCTCGCCCCTTCAGGGCTCGGATCGAAAATGCGTGCCCAACCCAGGGTTTCGCTTCGCTCCACCCTGGGCTCTTGAGCTATTCGACCCTTTCAGGGTCCCAGCCCAAAATCCCCGCAAGGCTGGTCACTTGAAGATTTTGTGCGCGGATTACATTCAAATTCAGCCCTTACAGAGTAATTGAATCAGCACCAAGCTTCGAAACCGAGCCCCGTCTCGTTTACGGCGCTTGCCGCAAGACTTTTGTTTGAATGCAGAAGTTAGTTGGTGAAGAGGATTCCTCCCGGTGGCAAAAAGGCCGAGCCCGGCCTGAGCCGGCTCAGAAACCATTCAGGAGGAACCCAGATGTACGATATCGCATACGTC
>JBDKRG010000030.1:0-70867 GCA_039683515.1 Candidatus Sumerlaeia bacterium
CAAGTGTCATAAGGGCCCGTAAGGGAATACCCAAATCCAAATCTTCCATGTTACGCTTTCTCTCGCCAGGCAAGAACCGCCCGGCCAGGATTTCTGAACTCGAAACTCGAAACTAGAAACTAGAAACATATTAGATTTTGTATTTTTTTAAACTTTCCACACGAGCCCCAGAATGCCCGACATCCCGCCCATCGACGACCTGGAAGACCTCTCCGCCACCGGCGCGATGCTCGAGGGCGTCCTGCGGCAGTGGGTCCAGGAGATCACGGAGTGTTCGCCCCCCGATATCGTGACTTTCGCCGAGGCGATTGATTTCTTCGCCCGCCTGACGGCGATCCGCAAAACGCTGATCAAACTTTCGCGCCTCTCCAAGCCGCGCCCCAACAATTCATCCCCCGCGCCCGAGTCAAAGCGTTCCCGCGCCACCGATCTCCCTTCATCTCCCGTTGATCTTCCCCAACCCAACATTCCCCAAATCCGTTCTCTCCCCGACGTCCCACTCGACCGCATCCGCCCCGAACTCGAAGCCATCGCGACCGCCTTCGCCGATGGCGGATTGCCGATTCCGGATTGCAAAATTCCAGAATCCGACCGATCCGCCCATCCGCTCCCATATGCCACGGATGATCCATCAGTCCCATCAGCCGCACAACCCCCAAATCCCCGCGACAATTCCCCAATCCGCAATCCGCAATCCGAAATCCGCAATCCCCACCCCCCCGTCCCCCGCCGCTTTGGTTAGCCACCAAAAATTTTGGTCCCTTAGGTCCTTTCCCCCTTTTCGCCCGTGGGCAGCCGCCCCCCGGGCCCCTCGCCATTGGATATGGATCGCTTACGACGGCAGGGCGTTGGAGCAGGTGATGCTGGTCTGGGCGCAGCGGGTCGAGGGGTCGAGCCAGCAGTCGATCATGTTGTCGATCGTCGGCCGGCGCGGCAGCCCCGGGGCTTCCCACACGGCCCAGTTCGCGCGCTGCAGCTCGGCGAGCGTCCCGCGGCCGCCGTACGGGGGCAGGCTGCCGAGCGCCGCGCCCGTCGCCAGGCCCAAAATCCACAGCGGATCGTTGGGGCGGTAGCGGCGCGCGATCTCGGCCGCCTCCATCCGGATGTCGAGCTGGCGGTTGCTGGCGAGGCTGTCGGTCCCGAGCGCCATCCGCATCCCGAGCCGCCTGTATTCCTCCAGCGGGTAGGGCGGGTAATCGAACCACGCATGGCTGAGCGGGCAGAACACGACGGGGACTTCCGAGCGCGCCAGCAGCTGCGCCTCGCCCGGCTGGGGCAGGTTGCAGTGAACGGCGAGGCAATGCGGCTGGAGCGCGTCGGCGCGCCCGGCGCGCTCGATCGGCGAGGCGCCCACGCCGAATTCCTCGGCCGGGTTTTTCCCCGTCAGATCCTCGAAATAATCCTTGAGCGGTCCGGCGCCGTCGATCAGCAGCTCGTTTTCCTCGGGCGACTCGGCGAGGTGGATCGCCATCGGGACGCCGCGGCGGTTGGCCCAGTGCGCACACGCCTCGAGCGCCTCGGGGATGACCGTGTAGGCCGTGTGCGGCGACACGCCGAGCGCAATGGAAGTCTCGGGCGGCGAGATATAGGAGGCCATCTTGAACTGGGCGAGCCGGGCGCGGCCGTTGGCTTCCCAGTCGGCGCGCGAGGGTGCGATGATTTCCATGAAGCTGATGGAAGCCAGCCCGCTCGTCTCGAGGAGCGGCCGCGCCACGCCCAGGCTGCTGATGTCCCAGATCGCGGTCGTCCCCGCCGCGATCGCCTGATCGATCGCGGCGACGCACGCTTCCCTCGCCTGCGCGCCGGTTTCGTCCGTCAGCGCGCGCCGGGCGGCGACGATCGCCCCGACCCAGTCGACGAATCCCCGGCGCGGCATCCGCCCGCCGAGCCACGAATAGTCCAGGTGCGCGTGGGCGTTGAGCAGCCCCGGCGTCACGAAGCCGTTCGGCCAGCGGCAGTCCTCCGGAACGTCGGCCGGCGGCGTCCGGCTGGGCTCGATCCGGGCGATCCTTCCCATCGAGCATTCAATCAACACGCCATCCAACAAGCCTTCGGCCGGATCCAGCCCCCATCGGGCCCACAGACGTTGTCGTGGCAAGGGAGGCATCATGAACCCTCCATCGGTTCGATGAGCGGCAGCCAGATGGTGAATTGAATCCGATCGCTGGCGGGTGTCTGGACGGTGACCATCCCCTCGTGCGCGTGCGCGACCGCCTGGACGACGTACAGCCCGATGCCGCTCCCCTCGATCCGGCGGTGGGTGCCGAGCCGCTGGTAGCGCTCGAACAGTCCCTGGAGCTCGGCGGCGCCGATCGGATCGGTGTCGTTGCTGATTTCGATGCAGAGCGCGTCCTTGCCGATCGGGGCGTCGTCCGCCCCGGCGCGCCGCATGACGAGCCGGATCGGCGACTCCCCTTTGCCGTATTTGATCGCGTTCTGCAGCAGGTTCCCCACCGCGCGGTAGACCAACACCTCGTCCATGACGAGCTGCCCAGGGATCGTGTCGAACTGGTGCTCGATCTGGCGGTGGTTGCGCGCCGCCTCGATCCGGGCCGTCTCGATCACGTCCAGGATCATGCGCTGGATGTCGACCTTGCCCGGCAGGATGCGCAGCGTGCCGGCGTCGATCTGGCAACTGGTCAGGAAGTTGTCGATCAGCGTCAGGATCTTCTGGCCGTTGGCGCGGATCGTCTCGGCGAACTCGGGCGCGCGCGCGTGGAACTCGCCCGACTCGGAGTCGTGGATCATCGACGCGAAGCCGATGATGGAGGTCAGCGGGATCTTGATGTCGTGCGTGATCATCGCCGCCATGTCTTCGCGCAACTGGTCGAGCTCGATCTTCTGGAACGCCTTGTCGATCGCCATCTTGAACAGGTCGAACTCGAACGGCTTGCGGATGTAGTCGAAGACGTGGTAGTGGAGCGCCTCGATCGCCGACTCGGTGCTGGCGTAGCCGGTGATGACGATCACGAGCGTGTGCGGGTAATTGTCGTGCAGGTGCCGGATCAGGTTGAGGCCGTCGACGTCCTGCATGCGCAGATCGGTGACAACGAGCTTGTAGTTTCTGGCGGTCAGGCGCTCGATCGCCTCGCGGCCGCTGAAGGCGGCGTCGGCGTTATAGGACGAACGATTCAGCAGGGCGCACAGCGACTCCGCCATCCGCCGCTCGTCATCGACAATCAGTACGGACTTCTCCGGCACTGGAAACCCCTCCCGAGTTTTCCATGAGATAACAGCTAAATTCTGAAACCGTTTTTCAGGTTATTGTGAACCGGGGGCGATGTCAATGGCGTTCTGAACGAATTCAACGGACCGGACATTTTCATGCAATATTTACATGTAAGAGCATGAGTTACGAGCCGATAATTCGATTCTCGACCACGGTTCCGGCATGTCGTTTTGAGCGGAATTCGGGGCGCGCCGCCAACCGCCCCGCCAAGGCAACGGCAAGTCCGCGTTCGCGTCATCCGACTGGTTTGATTTAGAGCGAGCGTTCCATCAGCTTCTGGCCGGCCTCGTCCATCCCGCCGACCTGGCCGGCGAAAAGGTTGCCGATGCTGAGGGTCCCGTTGGTGGGGTCGTACGAGGTGTAAACCGTCCCGCGCATTTCAAACGGCGTCGCCGGGTAGGTGCCGCACGCGTTGTCGGTGGCGCCGAGCCACTGGTCCGGTCCGACCGAGACGATCAGCCAGCCGGCCTGCTCGGGCGAGACCTTGCGGTCGGGGCGGAAGCTGAGCCGGTAGTTGATCAGCCAAGAGGTCTGCGTCGGGTCGTAATAGTCGATCAGGTTGTTGGGCCGGGGGACCTGCGTGTCGAAGATGTCCATCGGCAGCTGCGACAGGTAGGCGATCGGGGTGGTGATCACCGACAGCTGATGGGCGCGCTGGTTGTATTCGGGGACGTGGGGCTTGCGGGTCGAGGTTTCCTGCAGGTTGCGCCGGAACGGATATTCATTGTTGTCAACGTGATAGCTCTCGATGCCCACGATCAGCGTGCGCATGTCGGCCTTGGTGCGGCCGACCTTGGAGCGGACCTGTGCCTCGAGGAAGTTGGGGACGGCGATCGAGGCCAGGATCGAAATAATGGCTACGACGATCAGAAGCTCGATCAGGGTAAACCCGTTTCTGACGCGATTCATCGCATGACTCCATGCCCCAACAATCATCGCCGGCCGCAAACGGGCCGCCGTCCACTCATCATGCAAGAAAGTCTATGGCGTCACCATCCGAATGTCAATCACAGCCGCCGCTTATCTCCACTTTGCGCCCGAATGCACAAACTCGCCCGACGCCCGCCCGAATCCGGCCCGCCGCCGGATTTTACCTAAAACCGGACTTTACAACGCGCTTTCACTGATTCACACTGCTAGCCGTTGCGTGAATGACCACAACTGATCCAACACGGAAAGGAACCGACATGAAATCATCCCCCTCGTATCGGTGCGTCCTCGTCACACTGCTTTCGTTCATCATGATGGGGGCCGCCGTTGCGGCTCCGGCCGCCCCGCCCGCGGCGCCGGTCGACGTCAACGTCGACCGCCCCGACGGAATCTACCAGGCCGGCCAGGAAGCCACCTTCACCGTGACCACCCTGCCGGGCGTGGCCCCGACCGAGGCGACGGCCGCGTTCTGCGTCGACGGGACGACGACCATCGGCACCGAGGCCTTGCAGCTCAAGGGCGAGCCGGTCCGGATCAAGAAGACCCTCGACAAGCCGGGCCAGTTGATCTGCACCATCAAGTACAAAACCCAAAACGGCGACGCGATCAGCGAAGCCGGCGCCTATTTCGACCCGTACGCGATCAAGCCCGCCACCGAAGTCCCCGCGGATTTCGACGAGTTCTGGGCCAGGCAGAAGGCCTCGCTCGCCGGCGACTACCAGGCCGAAGTCACGCCGGTCGAATCCGGCCGGCCGAACGTCGACCTCTTCCACGTCAAGATCCCGATGCCCGACGGCCCGCCCGTCCAGGGCTACATGGCCAAGCCGCACGGCGCCGCCCCGAAAAGCATCGGCGCCGTCGCCTACACCCACGGCGCCGGCGTCCGCTCCTCGAACAAGCCCGGCCCGGCGATGGGCATGATCGCGTTCGACTTCAACGCGCACGGCATCGACGACGGCCAGACCAAGGATTTCTACACCAAGCTCGACAAGGGCGAACTGAGCGACTACCGCCGGCGCGGCTGGGACAAACCCGAGACGGTTTATTTCGTCGGCATGTACAAGCGGCTGCTGCGCGCGATCGACTTCCTGACGAAGCAGCCCGAGTGGGACGGCAAGAACCTGATCGTCTTCGGCGGCAGCCAGGGCGGCGCCCAGGCGATCGCCGCCGGCGCGCTCGACCCGCGCGTCAGCGTCGTCGTGGCCGGCATCCCGGCCCTGTGCGACCTGAACGGCTACAAGGCGGGGCGCTATTGCGGTTGGCCCCGCTCCGTCGCCCTGGGCGCCGACGGCCAGCCGGTCAACCCGACGGTCGCCGAGACGGCGCGTTACATCGACAGCGTCAGTCTGGCCAGCCGGGTCAAGTGCGACGCGTTCTTCATGACGGGCCTGATCGACCGCACCTGCATGTCGAACAGCGTCATGCCGGCGTACAACTCGCTGCAGTCGCAGCGCAAGATGATCATCTTCCAGCCGAAGTTGAAGCACGTTTTCGCCGGCCCCGACCGCCGCGCCGCCGAAAAATTCATCACGACCAACCTGCGCAAGTAACGATTGAAAACTCACGGCCAAGGCCCCGGAGCCATCCGGGGCCTTTTTTCGTATCGCGCCGGGAAAAACCCGACAACAAAATAGAAAAAATGCGGGTCACGAAATACACGAAACAACAACACGAAAGAACACGAAAAACCGATTCTTGTCGCAGAGAGGCGGAGTCTGGCAGAGATGCGGAGAAATTCTTGAAGACAGGAACGAACAGAAGGTAACAGAGGAAACGGAGAATTATAGCAGCCGACGAACGCACGCTCATGGAACGCGAATAACACGGATCAATTTCGAATCGCCAAGATCGCCAAGACCTGAAATCTTTCATTCTTCTGTTTTTTGCGCATTTCGCTCGTTTGCGATTTTGCGTGAACGTCTTAGGGGCCGCCGACAGGGGAACAGCGGTCCGCCATCACCCACATTCACCCCTTCCGTCGCCCCTGTCGGGGCTCGGAACGGACCCGCACGGACGAACACGGACTGACACGGACCTGCACGGACGGGTGATGGGCTCGGGGGTGAACGCATGGCCGCTTTGGTTGCGGCTCCGCCTCGGAACGCGACCCGACCGGTGAGTCAGCGTTTTGTTCACCGGTAAACCAAACGCGCGGCCGGCGGCGGGGGTCTGATTTACGAGTGCGGCCGACTGGCACGCGCCCGGTGGTTTTGTTATCATTTAATCAGATTCTGACTCGGCAAAGGCGCAAACGATGGGCAAAGCTGATCACCCCATGAATGACGAGCCCGTGGCCGGCGGCTCCACCTTCGAGGCGTTGCGGCGGATTCGGCGGCGCCGGCGGTGGAAGATGTTCCTCAAGCTCGCCGCGCTGGCGGTCGTCCTGCTGGCCGTCGCCGCGTTCGCGGCGCAGACCTCGTTCGCGCTCAAGCGGCTGTGGCTGCCGGTCGTGAGCCGCCAGCTCGGCACGCGCGTCGCCGCCGAAAACGGCACGATCAGCTACCGCGGCAACCTCTACCTGAACCGCTTCGTCATCGTGGGCACCGACGGCGAACCGGCCCTGTCGGCCGACGAGGTCTGGTTCGAGGTGGCGCCGCTGTCGATCCTGACCGGCCGGCCGCACATCCGCCGCGCCGAGGCGGCGAACCCGGTCATCCGCGTGCTGATCGACGGCGCGGGGCGCACGAACTGGGATTTGCCCGGCCTCGCCACGAAGCCCGAACCCAAACCGCGAAAACGGGAAACGCCCGCCATCCCCTCGATCGCGATCGACCGGCTCGTTCTGGAGCAGGTGAATTTCGACCTGCAGCAGTCGGACCAGTTGCGCGTCAAGATGACCGCGCCCAGCATTGAGATCCGCAACTTCGCGCCGGGGGCGCGCGGCGATTTCGCGTTTTCGATCGAGGGCTCGGCCGAACGGCCCAACGAGAAAATCGCCCACCGCGGCCGGATCACCGCCGACGGCAAGCTGAACCTGTCCGCCGACGGCAGGCAGATCGACTGGCAATCGAAGTTCAAGGCCTCGCTGACCGGGACGGCCCCGGCCCTCGAGGGCGAGCAGAAAGTGGATGTCACGGCGGCCTCCAGCGGCAGCTACAACACGGCCGGCCTGCTGACGCATCGCCTGGCCATGGAGGCCAGTTCGCCGTCGGGGGCGTCCGGCTCGATCAAGCTCGACGACTCGTGGGACATGATCAAGGACATCCGCAACGCGAAGCTGACGATCGACAACGTCGGCCGCGAGGCGCTCAACCCGGCCCTCGCGCTCGTGGCGCCGCTCCAGATGCAGCGCGGCGTGGTGAACGGCACCGGCGTGATCGAGACCCACGGCGAGGTGATCGGCTTCGGCGGCGACATCCAAGCCGAGGGACTCACCTTCGAGCTCGCCGACCAGAAACAGCCGACCGACGCCATGAGCCTGCGGCTGCGCCACGCGGGCGATTTCAACGCCAAAACCGATCTATTCACGCTGCGCCAGGCCGAGGCTACGCTCACGCAGGCCGATCGCAGGCTGGTGCAGGCGGCGCTCGACAAGCCGCTGACGTTCGCGATCGGGCAGAACGGCAACCGGTCGACGACGGAAACCGAGGCGGTGTTGCGGGTGAAAATCGACAACCTCACGGCGCGCAACTTGAGGCCATGGCTGATGCTGGCGCGCGTCGATGCGGGCAACCAGCCGACGGCCGGCGCCCTGAACGGGGAATTCACGGTCGGCGTGACGAGCCTGGGCGCCCGGTTGAAGGCTCAGGGTGAGTTGCGCGCCAACGAGTTGCGCCACCCGGCCCTCGGCCCCAACCCGCTCGATCTCAGGAACCAGTTCGAGATCGCGTTGACCGACTTCAACGATCTCGATTTCCGCCGCATCACGCTCGACCTGACCAGCGGGCCAAGCCCGATCGCGAAGGCCTCGCTGAGCGGCCGCGTGCGCGTGGGCCAGCAGGCGGGCGAATTTGCGCTGGACCTCGCCTCGCCCCAGGCGCTCACCGCGGCCTCGACGCTGGGGCTCATTGCCAAGCCCGGCGAAGGGATCCGCGACGGCCGGTTGAATCTTCAGCAACAGATCAAGTTCGACATGACCCAGGGCAAAAGCTTCAGCACCGGCGAACTGGACATCGCGGGCATGGAGGTGGTCGGCAAGACCGGATCGGTGCCGCTCGGCGTCAAGGGCGACAACCGCTTCGCGTTCGACAGCAAGCGCGGCCGGTTCGATGTCGAAAACATGCGGCTCAACCTCAGCCACCCGGGCCAGGCCCAGCCCGGCCTCGTCGAGGTCACCGGCCGCTGGGATCAGCCGCCCGCCGCCAAGGCCGGCTCGGGCCAGTTCAAGATCACCGCGAGCCGGCTGAACCTCGAGCCGTGGCTGCGCGTCACCGGCGCCGTCAGCGGGCCGAACGTCCCGGCGATCCCGTTCGAAACGGACGAACAGATCACGATCGACCCGGCCGGCAAAATACGCATCCAGGGCGACGTCAGCTTCGGCGTCGATCCCGGCCCGACGACCGCCATCACGGCGCGCCAGCTCACGGTTCAAATCAAGCACACCATGATCCAGGCCGGCGCCCGGCTTCAGGAGGCGCAGCTGGAGCTGACCTCGCGGGCCGGCACGACGCGGCTCGACCACGTCCTTCTGAGCGCGTCGGGCGAACTCGGCCCGGAACCCAACATCCTGTGCTCGGCGCGCGCCGAATCGCTCGACCTGAATCCCTACCTCGCGTGGATGGACCGGCTGAGCGCGCCGGAGACGGGCGCTCCCGCCGCCGCGGCCGCCGCGAAAAAGCCGAATCCCATGAAGGGGGTTTTCGACGCCCGGCTCGACGTGGCCGATCTCACGTGGAAGGAAGGCAGGCTGAAAAATGCCAAGGGCGATTACCGCTATGAGAGGGGGGCGATGACGATCGACGTCGCCGAGGGCCTGCTCAATGACGGCCACATCAAGGCCCATGCCGAGATCGACCTGACGCGCATCGAGCCGCGCTACGCGTGGAACGTGAACATCGCGAACGCCGACGCCAGCCGGGTGATCGGGCTGTTCGATCCCGAGCGCGCGAAACGCGTGAGCGGCAAGTTGACGGCCGACTCGCAGTGCACCGGCCAGGGCTCGGGCGAGACGTTCAAAAACACCTTCCAGGGCAAGAACGACTTCAAGCTGACCAACGGCGAGTTGCACGGCGTCTGGCTGCTCGACATCCTCGCCAAGCAGACGCTCGTCCCGTCGTTCTCCAACATGAAATTCTTCGATTTCAGCGGCGGGATCGACGTCGCCAACAGGATCGCCAGGCTGAAAGATGTCAAGATCACCGGCCCCGAGCACCGCATCGACGTCGAGGGGCAATTCGACCTCGACGGCCAATACGACGTGGCGCTGATCCCGGCCGTCGCGACCGGCGTCGCGGAGAAAATCCGCACGAACAAATGGCTCCCGACGCTCGTCCAAAGCGTCCCCGGCTTCATGCAGTTCCCGTTCAAGGTGATCGTCAAGGGAACCGCGAAGTCGCACACGATCATGCCGGTGCCGCGCCTGCCGGTCAACGTCGGCAACGTCGGCGAGGCGGTCGGCGGCGCGATGGGGACCATCGGCGGCGCCGTCGGCAAGGCGGTCGAAAAATTCCCCGGCTCCGGCGTCGTCACCCGCCCGATCGAGGAGCTGCGCAAGCTGAACCCGCTCGGCGCGGACCGGCAGTCCACCGGAACGCAGGAAAAAGAAGGGATGATCGAGAAAATCCCGGGCCGGCAGGTGATCCAGCGGCCCGTCGAAAAACTGATCCGCCTCAGCCCGCTGCGCAAGGACAGGCGAACGTCCCCGGCGAGGTAAGAAGATTTCGTGGCGGAATGTGAATCGATCCAAATCCGTGTTCACCGGTTCGATTCGGTGAAAATCCGTCGTTTTGTGTACCAGTAGTCTGACCACCTGCTTGTGATGGGTTCGAGAAAGGACCTAAAGGACCCAAAGGACCAAAGGAAAAAGAGAAGAAACCCATCATGTTGACGTGGTCGCCCTACTAGTACTACTCTGCCAATCCGTATGATCAGCTTTCTTTTTGCGCTGAAGGCGCAAGATAAAAAAGCCTGGGGCGAAGCGAAGCGCAGCCCCAGGTCACGAACCATAACAAACCGAAGCTCTGAAAGAGCGAGAGAAATCGGTTTCTCTCGCGCCTTCAGCGCTCCAATGCTATGGCGTCTTTTACCTGGGGCTGCGCTTCGCTGCGCCCCAGGCTGTATTCTTTCGCGCTTTCAGCGCTTAGAAGCACATGCATCACAAAACATATGACATATGGCAGAGTAGTATTAGAGCAATTGACAAAAGTTCTACCCGAATCGAGTCGGGTGTGTGTCGCCCCTGCCGGGGCTCGGATCTGATATTGGGATCTCTGACCCAGGGCTGACGCCCTGGGCTAACTTATATCGCCCCTGCCGGGGCTCGGTGCGCATCGATCCGGTATGGGCATCCATCGCCGGAAAACTTGTGGCACTCACTCGAAATGGATTGTCTCGGCGCTCTCGGCCTGACTCCGCGCCTCTGCGACAAGATTTATTTAAAACGCGCCTTTGCCGAGAAAGACCGCGGGGACCGTCCGGATCAGGATGACGATGTCGAGCAGGAGCGTCCAGTTGCGGATGTAGTAGAAATCGTATTCGAGGTTGTAGTGCAGCGGCAGCTGTTTGCGGCCGGCGATCTGCCACAGGCCCGTGATCCCCTGCGGGACGTCCAGCCGCCGGCGCTGCCACGGCTCGTATTGGGCGACGATGAACGGCATCTCCGGCCGCGGGCCGACGAGGCTCATTTCGCCCTTGAGCACATTTAAAAACTGCGGGATCTCGTCCAGGCTCGTGCGGCGCAGGAACCGGCCCACGCGCGTGATGCGCGGGTCGGACTGGTCGCCCGGCGCGACCGCGTACGGGTTGGTCGACGCGGCCATCGTCCGGAACTTGTGCAGCTTGAAGACCCGGCCGTCCTTGCCGACTCGCTCGTGGCTGAACAGGATCGGCCCCCTGGAGTCGAGCTTGACGGCGGCGGCGATGACCGCCCACAGCGGGAGCGTCCCGACCAGCAGCGGGACCGTAATGGCCAGGTCCATCGCGCGCTTGCAGAACTCGTCGAACGGCGTGAGCCGCCCCTGACGCAGCTGGATCACCGGGAAATCGTCGATGTCGTCGATCTTGACGTTGTCGGTGATCACCTCGAGCAGGTCGTTCTTGACGATCTTGAAATTGACGTGGGCGGCCTCGCACAGGACCACCATGTTGAACGCGTCGTCCTGCGTGATCGACGGGATGGCGAGGAACACCTCCTCGACCCGGTGCCGCAGGAGCAGGTTCACGAGGTCGGCGCCGTCGCCGATGACGGGCACCCCGGAGACCTTGGGGCCGAGCGTGGCCGCGCGCCGGTCGATGAACCCCATCAGCTCGTAGCCGATTTCGGGGTGGTTCTGGATGCGCAGGGCGACGCGGCGGCCGGTCTCGCCCGCGCCGATGATCGCCACGCGGGTCAGCCCGTAGCCGCTCTCGCGCAGCTTTTGCTTGGTGAAGCGCAGCGCCGTGCGGCTCAGGTAGAGGTAAACCATCACGAACCCGCCCATGATGTAGATCACGGTCGGGCCGAGGTTGACGAAACGCTTGGTGGTGTGGGCGGCCGCGAGCATGACCAGCAGCACGGCGGCCGCGGCCTTGACGATGTCCCCGACCTGGTTCAGCGAGCTGATCTTGCCGCGGTGGCGATACATCTTGAAGATGGCGAGGACGGCGATCCAGATGAGCAGCAGGGCCGGCAGCGCGGCTTTGTACGCCGCCCACGGGTTGACCTGCGACTTGAAGAATTCGTTCAGCCCGTTGCGGACGCTCCACGACGCGCTCCACAGGAAGCTCAGGGCCAGGATATCGATCGCGATCAGGCAAATGGTGAGGAAGTGGCTTTTCCAAAACGACCGCATGCGACAGGCCGATCCGTTGGTTTGCGTCCCGGTTCGCGGTCCCGCCGCCAGGCGGAATCCGCACGTATAATACAAATGCCCTATCCGCCCGCATTTCGCAATCGGCAATATGAACCGGGGAGCTCGTTGCTTCACGACAATCCGGATTTTTCACCACGGAGACACGGAGGCACGGAGAAAGCAAAAAATATTGTTCAAGGTGTTCAAGGAACCATCGCGGAGACATCCGGGGAACTCACCGCGCGGGTTCTCCGTGTCTCCGTGGTTCAATGAATCCCGCGACCGGGAGATCGGCGCTCCCGGGATTTACGTATATTGTCCGTAACATTCCCAGTTGCGATCTTTGGCGATATAGAATTGAATTTGGCGGCTTGGGAACTGTTTGCTGATCCGTTCTACATGGAACCGCACTTCATTTGGCCTGCGGGTGTAAAAAATGAATTCCCGCATGGAATCGCAAGAAATCGCCAGAACATGAATGGAGTCCTGATTTGCTTCGAGCGTGGTTGTCAGGGCGTCCTCAATGGACATGATCAGTTCTGCTTCATCCGGCGTCGGTATACAATTTTCATCCAGTGATGATACTGCAATCGCCACACCGACGCGAAACCTGTACTCGGAACCGCCGGATAAGATTTTCGCGGAATCATTCCGGCGCAAAAAGAACTGTTTGCCATCGGCCTGAAATGACCCAACCGACCATTTGCAATCCACCGGATAGGCGGGTTTGGGCTTAAAAAAGGAGAACATTTTCGCCAACCATATTTCCTTGCGGCTCTTTTTGTTGTGCCAATCAGGAGATTGGCGTTCCCGGGATCAATTCTGTTACTTGCAGAATTTTTCCAAAGCGTTGTTAAAAATCCCCACCAAATCCGGCGCATGGACTCCGGGCCACCTTGCAGGGTCGAAACACATGAGGTGGATGCGCAATATTCCCAAATCGTGATTGTACTTAACCCAGATATTCATGCTTTGCGGGATCTCGTGAATGGCTTCCATGACTTCATAGATGCAACGCGGGTCGGCGTCTTTGCGCAGCGAGTAATTGCGGCAAAACACCAACGCGGCATGTAGCGTCTCGTTGGCCGCTTTCTGGATTGGAGTGGGAACTTCACCGTCCATGCGGCATTCCTCCGGATCAGATGTTTTTCGATGTCATCATCAGCAGCGGTTCGAAGCCCATCTTTTTCCAGAACGCCGTCGAGATGGGATTGGCCACGACGTAGCGGGCTTCGATGCGGTGGATGCCCCGCGTGGCCAGCCACGCCTGCGCTTCCCGAAAAAGCTTCTCGCCGATCCCGCGGCGGCGGCACGACTCGGTCACGGCCAGGTCGTAGATCGCGCCGTATTCGGTGATCTCGAACACCGGCGGGTATTGCGCGATGACCGTGAAACAATACCCGACCACGATCCCCGCATGCTCCGCCACGAGAATGCACGACTTGTCCGACAGAAGATGGCTGATGAGTTGTTCCTTGAACCACTCGTCGCCGTCGGCCGAGCGCGCGAAGAGGGGATTACACCCCGCATGGAAATCCATGAACTCGCGCCACAGACCCATGATCGCGGGCAGGTCGTCGGCGCAGGCGGTGCGGATGAGGACGTCGGTGATCATCTTAACCCGCTTCGCGCTCGAAGATCATTTCGTAGAACTTTGCCAGCCCGTATGCACCCTCGCTCGGAGCGAAGATCTGGACGAGACGCCAGCCTTCCGCCGCATGCTGATGGATGATCTCCTTGTATTGCCTGGCTTCTTTTCGGACGCCGAGCCAGCCTTCGCCGATCCGGACGAACTTGTATTCGTATTTTTGAGCCACCTGATCCCTCCTTCGCTGACTGGTTCGTTATCGTTATAGCTTCAGACGGATCGGAAACCAATTGGAATTCCAGAGTCGGGTCGGAGACCCGACCTACCGGTTTGGCCTGAAGATTGCATTGAGAGGTGTTTGGGCCACGTTGACTCGATGAGATTTCTTGCGATGGGGGCAGGGCCGTGAAATTTATTTTGACCTCGAAAAGTGACATGGAGATGTCGATCGCGCTCGTTGCGCTGGTGGTAATGGTTTTGAGCACGATCGTTTTAGGATAAAAAAACACGAAGAAAAATGCAGGAATTTTGATTCTTGCTCAGCCTTGATTCTTTGGTGCAAACAAATGACCCGCGGCAGGACGCCCGCGGGTCGTTTGTTTCAGGTCGCAAAACGGGAGATATAGCCAATCGAATAAGAGGAAATCGTTTGCACTTTTGGGATGCAAATAATTGCAGTCTGCGGGTTCCATCATCGGCCCCAGTGGCGGCGGCGTTGCGCGTCGCCGGGGGCTACTCGCGCACGCACCTCCGGTGCGTTCATAAATCAAAACACGGGTCCATCTATTTCCATAGCTTGCGCCACGTCCGCGGCTTGCGCCAGCGGTAGATGTTCTTCTTCACCCAGCGGCCGGCTTTCAGATACCACGGCTGGCCGGCGATCAGCGCGCGGTCCTCGTCGTCGAGCAGATCGTCGCCGTACGAGCCCTTGATCCGCGCCAGCGTGATCCGGTCGATCCGGCGGCAGCGGCGGTAGAGGAAATTAAAAAACGGGGCGGCCCAGCCCTCGCGCCGGCGCATCGCCGTGGCGAAGTCGATCAGGACCGCGTTGCCGTCGGGGTCGATCATCAGGTTCTTGCGGCGCAGGTCGCCGTGAGCGACGCCGCGCTCGTGCATCTCGGCGACGATCCGTTTCGCGTCGGCCCAATACGCCGCCGGCGGCGGCGCGTCCTCGATCTTGGGGAGGCGCCGCGCGTCCATCAGTTCCATGATGAACGCGTCGGGGCCGGCGGTGCCGAACACCATCGGGACGCCGCGGATCCCGGCCATGTGGCGCAGCGCGCGGATCTCGCGGCCGGCGACCGGACGCGCCCACAGCCGCCGCACCCACCACGGCCGCAGCGAGAAATCCTTGAGCACCGCGGGGCGGCCTTCCCAATCGAGCGTGTAGATGTCCGCCTGCGCCAGCGAGCGCGCGGCATGCATGCGCGAAGTGCAGCGGGCGCGGACTTCGGCATATGGGAAGTCGGGGATGGATGGAGCCATATGGATTTAAACCAGACAGAAATGGCCGGCGAGGGCGCCGGCCCCACATTTCATTTTCCATGTCGCTTCGGGCCGAAGCGACCTACTCTTTGCGCTTCCAGATCGTTCCCTGCGGGTGGTCTTCGAGCAGGATGCCGATCTCGCCGAGCCGGTCGCGGATCATGTCGGCGATGTCGAACGCCTTCTTTTTGCGGGCCTGCGCGCGGGTCTCGATCAGAAGACCCATGAGCGGCTCGACGAGCGCGTCGCTCGAGGCCGCGCCGGTCGTCGCCATGAGCCCGAAGAACTGGGCGAACTCGCGCGTGAAGGCAAGGAGCGCGGCGAGGCGCTCGATCGCCTGCCGGCGGGCCTCCCCTTCCCCTTCGACCTGCTTGCGCGTCTCATGAATGAGGCCGACGGCGTCGAACAGCACCGCCATGGCGCGCGGCGTGTTGAAGTCGTCGTCCATCGCGGCCTCGACGCGGCCGCGCAGCGCCATCGTCTCGTCCGTGATCGCCGTTTCGTTGGCGTTCTCGAGCTGGAGGAGCTTTTCGGCCGTGTCGATCGCGTCCTGGATGCGCTTGACGGCCGACGAGGAATCCTCCATCGCGGTCTCGGTCAGGTCGAGCGGGCTGCGGTAGTGGCCCGACATCAGGAAGTGGCGCACGACGGCGGCCGGCCAGCGCTCGAGGATCTGGTCGACGCGCAGGATGTTGCCGAGCGACTTGCTCATTTTTTCGGCGTCGATATTGAGGAACCCGTTGTGCATCCAGTAGCGCGCGAACTGCTTGCCGGTGGCGCCTTCGCTCTGGGCGATCTCGTTTTCGTGGTGCGGGAACGTGAGGTCGGTGCCGCCGGCGTGGATGTCGATCGTCTCGCCGAGCTCGACCATGGCCATCGCGCTGCACTCGATGTGCCAGCCGGGGCGGCCGGGGCCCCACGGGCTGTCCCACGAGGGCTCGCCGGGCTTGGCGGCTTTCCACATGGCGAAATCGGCCGGGTCGCGCTTTTCGGCGGCGACCTCGACGCGCGCCCCCTCGAGCAGGTCCTCGGTCTTGCGACCGGAGAGCTTGCCGTATTCCTTGAACGCCTTGACGCTGTAATAGACCGAGCCGCCGGCCTCGTAGGCCAGGCCGCGGTCGATCAGCTTCCGGATCAGGCCGACGATGTCGCCGATGTGCTCGGTGGCCTTGGGGTGGACGTCGGCCTTGCGCACGCCGAGCCGGGCCGCGTCCTCGAAGTACGCCGCCGTGTAGCGGCCCGTGATCGCGCGGAAATCGAGGTCCTCGGCGCGGGCGCGGTTGATGATCTTGTCGTCGATGTCGGTCAGGTTCTGGACGAAGCGGACCTTGTAGCCGCGGTATTCGAGCCAGCGGCGGACGACGTCCATGAAAATGAAGTTGCGGGCGTTGCCGATGTGGAACCGGTCGTAAACGGTCGGGCCGCAGTTGTAAATCGAGACGGTCGGCGGGTTGAGCGGCTCGAACGTTTCCTTGCGCCGGCTCATCGTGTTGTAGATCTGGATCGACATCGTACCTCCGGTAGCCTTCAGCACTTGCAACAGTCAACAACACGATAGGAAAAATCCGCCCGATACGCCATGAATAAGTAGGCCGGGTTTGCCAAACCCGGCATTTGTTTTTAATGCCGCCGTCGGCGACGTCGGCCTACTGGATTTTGTCAAAATGTTATAGTAATGTATCAGTTTGAGAATACGGCCGTGCGCCGTCCGAATGACATCGGGCAGGAAGACATACATGAGCGACGAGATCGTTCGCAAAACCAATTTCATCAGCCAGGTCATCGAGGAGGATCTCAAGGCCGGCCGCAACGGCGGGCGCGTCGCCACCCGGTTCCCGCCCGAGCCCAACGGCTACCTGCACATCGGCCACGCCAAGGCGATCTGCATCGACTTCGGCATGGCGGCCGAATACGGCGGCGAGTGCCATTTGCGCTTCGACGACACCAATCCGGTCAAAGAAGAGCAGGAATACATCGACGCGATCCAGTCAGACGTCCGCTGGCTCGGATTCGACTGGGGCGAGCACCTCTATTACGCGTCCAATTATTTCGACCAGCTTTACGAGTGGGCCGTGAAACTGATTCGTGACGGCAAGGCCTACGTCGACGACCTGACCGCCGACGAGATTCGCGAGCATCGCGGCACGCTCACCCGGCCCGGGACCGAGAGCCCGTACCGGAATCGGTCGGTCGAAGAGAATTTGGATTTGTTCGAGCGCATGCGCGCCGGCGAGTTCCCCGACGGCTCCAAAACGCTCCGCGCCAAGATCGACATGGCCTCGCCGAACCTCAACTTCCGCGACCCGGTCATGTACCGGATCCTCAAGGCGACGCACCACCGCACCGGCGACAAGTGGTGCATCTACCCGATGTACGACTGGGCGCACGGGCAGTCGGACTCGATCGAGCGCATCACGCACTCGATCTGCACGCTCGAGTTCGAAGACCACCGGCCGCTTTACTCGTGGTTCATCGAGCAGCTCGGCATCTGGCCGTCGCGCCAGTTCGAGTTCGCCCGGCTGAACATCACGTACACCGTCTTGAGCAAAAGAAAACTGCTCCAGCTCGTGCGCGAAAACCACGTCGACGGCTGGGACGACCCGCGCATGCCGACGATTTCGGGCCTGCGGCGGCGCGGCTACACGCCCGAGTCGATCCGCGACTTCTGCGACCGGATCGGCGTCAGCAAGGCCGACTCGACCGTCGACGTCGGGCTGCTGGAACATTGCTTGAGGGAAGATTTGAACAAGCGCGCGCCGCGGCGGATGGCCGTTCTGCGGCCGCTCAAGGTCGTCATCGAGAACTACCCCGCGGGCCAGAGCGAGGAGCTCGACGCGGTCAACAATCCGGAAGATCCGGCGGCCGGCTCGCGCAAGGTGCCGTTCTCGCGCGTCCTGTACATCGAGCGCGAGGACTTCATGGAGGAGCCGCCCAAGAAGTTCTTCCGGCTCGCCCCGGGCCGCGAAGTGCGGCTGCGCTACGCCTACTTCATCACCTGCACGGGCGTCGTCAAGGACGCCGCGGGCGAGGTCGTCGAACTGCGCTGCACGTACGACCCGGCCACGCGCGGCGGCGACGCTCCCGACGGCCGCAAGGTCAAGGCGACCCTGCACTGGGTCAGCGCCGAGCACGCCGTCGACGCCAAGGTCCGGCTCTACGACCACCTGTTCACGCGCGAGGACCCCAACAAGGTCGACTCGGAAGAGCAGGACTGGAAGGTGAACATCAACCCGGCCTCGCTCGAGACGCTCGAGGGGTGCAAGCTCGAGCCGGCGCTGGCCGACGCCAGGCCCGGCGAAGGGGTCCAGTTCGAGCGCATGGGTTACTTCTGCGCCGATGCAAAGGACAGCAAGCCCGGCGCGCCGGTCTTCAACCGGACGGTGACGCTCAAGGACACGTGGGCGAAAATCGCGAAGCAAAGCTGAAAATACAAAATCCTAAATTCTAATATCGAAATCCTAAACAAATTCGAAATTAGAATTTTCCAAGATGCGGACACACGTTTGGGAATTTGCAATTTAGGATTTGTTTAGGATTTCGATATTAGGATTTCGGATTTATGAAAAGGATTCTTCAATGAAAATCTTCGAATGGCCGCGGCAGAAAAGTGACGTGACGGAATTCTTCGGCCAGGTCGCCGAGACGCCGGCCGATATCGAGAAGGCGGTCGACGCGATCATCGCCGACGTGCGCAAGGGGGGGGACAAGGCCGTCTCGCGCCTGATGGAGAAATTCGACCGCGTCAGGATCGAGCCGGGCCGGTTCGACGTGCCCAAGGAGAAGCTCGCGGAGGCGTGGGCGGCCGCGCCGAAGGGGCTCAAGCACGCACTCAAGACGGCGAAGAAACGCATCGAGGCGTTCCATAAGAAGCAGCGCTTGGCAGGCTGGGTGATGAACGACCCCGCGTTCGGCCGGATCGAGCAGCGCGTCCTGGCGCTCTCCCGCGTGGCGGTTTACGTCCCGGCCGGCAAGGCGCCGCTCGTCTCGACAGTTTTAATGAACGTCATCCCGGCGCAGGTGGCCGGGGTCGAGGAAATCATCCTCGTGACGCCTCCGGGTCCCGACGGCTGGCCGAACCCCGGGATCCTCGCCGCGGCGCACCTCGTCGGCGTGGATCGGGTGTTGCGCGTCGGCGGCAGCCCGGCCATGCCGGCGCTTGCCTACGGCACCGAAACGATCCCGCGCGTCGACAAGGTCGTCGGCCCGGGGAATATTTTCGTCACCACCGCCAAGAAGCGGCTCTATGGCCGGTTCGACATCGAATCGACCGCCGGGCCGAGCGAGGTGCTGATCCTCGCCGACGAGACCGCCAACCTGGAATACATCGCGGCCGACATGCTCGCCCAGGCCGAGCACGACGGCAACAACCCGGCCGGCGCGGTCCTGATCGGCGGCGGCAAGCGGCGCGCCGCGGCCCTGGCGAAGGAAATCGCGCGGCAGTGCGCGCTCCTTTCGCGCAGCGACCTGGCCGCCTCGTCGCTCGATCGTTGGGGATATATTATTAGCGCCAGGACCGCCGAGCAGGCGCTCGAGCTGGCCGACATGAAAGCCCCCGAGCATTTGGAGATCGTGACCAAAACCGCGCGGCAAATGGCGGGGAAGGTGCGCCATGCCGGCGCCGTGTTCGTCGGGCCGTGGACGCCCGAGCCGGTCGGCGACTACATCGCCGGCCCGAACCACACGCTGCCGACGGGCGGGACGGCGCGGTTCTTCTCGCCGCTGAGCGTCTGGTCGTTCTACCGGACGAGCCACACGGTCGAGGCGAGCCGCAAGGGGCTGATGAGCCTGGCGAACGATATCGTCACGCTCGCCGAGTCCGAGCAGCTCACGGCCCACGCCCAGTCGGTCAAAGTGCGGACAAAATAATTTGAACCACGGAGACACGGAACCACTGAGAATTCGGGGACTTATTCTCCGTGCCTCGGTGTCTCCGTGGTTCAAATTCAATTGGCTCATTTTCCGCTTTCTTGCTAGGATGCGTTAACCGATTCGTGGGTTGACCCACCAGATCGGCGCCAGAGGAGGTTCACAGCAGCCATGCCGACGTATGAGTATGAATGTAAAGCCTGTGGTCACACGTTTGAGTTGCGCCAGTCGATGAGCGCCAAACCGATCACCGAATGCCCCAAATGCAAGAAAAACAGCGTCAAGCGCCTGATCGGCGCGGGCGCCGGCGTGATCTTCAAGGGTTCGGGCTTCTACCAGACCGATTACAAGCACAAGGGGACGACCTGCGCGACGAGCTCGTGCCCGGCCGGCGATTCGAGCGAGAAAAAGTCCGACTCGCCCGCCCCGCCGTGCCCGGCCGCGGACTCCTGTCCGTGCGCCAAAAAGGACTAGGAAAAGGACGCAAAGGACTTAAGGGGCCAAAAATAATTAATTCGAGTGGGCAGGTTGCTTCGGCAGCCTGCCCTTTTTGTTTTTGTTTCGGTTGCGGATGGGCGGGAGCTGGCTATATGTTGGGGCAGGGTCATCGATGGCGGTAGGATTTTCGATTCCGATGACGAGCACGAGCACGATTTAAAGGGGACGACATGAAGAACAAAATGGAGATGATGTTCACCGGCGCGGCCCACGAGACGACGGGCTCCCGCCACCTGCTGATGGTCAACGGCCGCCAGGTGCTGCTCGATTGCGGTCTCTACCAGGGCCACCGCAAGGACACGTTCGAGCGCAACCTGAACTTCCCGTTCGATCCCCAGCGGCTCCATGCCGTCGTTCTTTCGCACGCCCACATCGACCACTCCGGCAACCTGCCCAACCTGACGCGCAAGGGGTTCGCCGGGCCGATCTACTGCACGCCCGCGACCGAGGACCTGTGCCGGGTGATGCTCCGCGACAGCGCCTACATCCAGGAACGCGACGCCGAGTGGGTGACCAAGCTCAACCGCAAGCGCGGCCGCAACGGCAACGGCAAGGCCGAGCCGCTCTACACGATCGAGGACGCCGACAACTGCATGGAGCAGTTCGAGAGCATCCCCTACCACCGCCAGTTCGACATCGACTCGGACATCCAGGGCTTTTTCTACGACGCCGGGCACATCCTCGGCTCGGCCTCGATCGTGCTCGACGTCCGCCGCGGCGAGCAGGTCAACCGGCTCGTGTTCAGCGGCGACATCGGCCGCGTCGACCTCCCCCTGCTGCGCGACCCGGAGATCCCGCACAACGTCGACTGGCTGATCATGGAGTCGACCTACGGCGCGCGCCTGCACAAGGACATCAACTACGCCAAGGAGGAGCTGCGCTCCACGGTCGAGCGCGTCGCCGCGCGCGGCGGCAAGATCATCGTCCCCAGCTTCTCGGTCGAGCGCACGCAGGAGATCATCTATTACCTCAACCAGCTGACCGACGAGGGGCGCCTGGCGCCGATCCCGGTCTACGTCGACAGCCCGCTGGCGGTCAACGTCACCGAGATCTTCCGCATGCACCCGGAGTGCTTCGACGAGGAAGCCCGCAAGTGGGTCACCGAGGACAAGGACCCGTTCGGCTTCTACCGGCTCACCTACACGCGCACGGCCGAGGAAAGCAAGAACCTGAACAACGTCAGCTTCCCGTGCATGATCATCTCGGCCTCGGGCATGTGCGAGGCCGGGCGCATCCGGCACCACCTGCGCAACTCGATCGAGGACGGCCGCAACGCCATCGTGTTCGTCGGCTACCAGGCCGAAGGGACGCTCGGCCGCGCCATCGTCGAGCGCAAGCCGGAGGTCAACATCTTCGGCGAGCCGTTCCGCGTGCGCGCCGAGGTCGTGACGCTCAACTCGTTCAGCGCCCACGCCGACCAGAACGACCTGGTCAACTACGCGAAGACGGTCAAGGAAAACAGCAGCCGTCTCCGGAAGATCTTCCTCGTCCACGGCGAGACCGATGGCCTGAACACGCTCGCCGAGCGGATCCGCGGCGAGGTCGGCGTCGAGGTCGCCATCCCCGACCGCGGCGAAAAGCTGGAACTGGACTAAGGCTATCGTTCGGATCCGTCGGATCGGCCGAATTGTCAGTTGATGAAACGGCGTGCTTCGCGCCGCGTAAGCGTGCTTTGCGGCCGCCGTTGATGTATTTGTGGGTTTGTGACAAATCGCTGAAATTCTCTCGCCGAAAGGATCCGCTCATGAAGCTCATCATCAGCCTGGTGGCGGCTTTGTCGCTGGCCGGGTGCGCGCTGGCGCCTGGCTCCAGATCCCAGGCCTCGGCCGCGCAGGACATGGTCGCCTGCTCGATCCACGACGACTTCGAGAGCGGCGAGCTTTGGGGCTGGGAGTCGTACCCGTGGGCGCAGGACATCGGCTACGAGCCGTGGACGGTTCCGCAGAAGCAGCCGACCCACAACGGCAGCAAATACTCGCTGGCCAAGATCCAGAAGCCCAACGACGACGTGGAGCTGTGGGAGGGGTTCATCAAGCGGCTGGAGGGGGTCTACACCGCCGACGGCACCCGCTTCAAGATCGCCGTGTTCCTGATGTCGGACCGGAAGGCGAAGGAACTCGAGCTGTCGATCTGCCTCGCCGACGGCCGCCGGTATTTCCACGCCGTGAAGAACGCCGAGGCGGGGCGCTGGCTCGAGCTCGACGTGCCGGTCGGCGCTTTCACGATGGACGGCAAGAGGCTGGGCGGCGGCGAACAGATCCAGGCCGTCACGGTCAAGGCGTTCTACCCGGTCGTCTCGCACCTGATGAGCTACACGATCCTGATCGACGATTTCTCGCTGAACGCGCGGCGCCCGCGCCGGTTCGTCGGGGTCGAGCCCAAATCGACCACGTTCGAGCTCTACGGCTACTCCGTGCTGAACAAGCACTTCTTTCACGGCGACAAGATGGGCCTCACGGTCGAGGCCGAGGGCTCCGGCCCGGTGCGCGGCGTGACGTGCGATCTGCTCGACCCCTCCGGCAAGGCGGTCGTGAGCGGCGTCCCGATGAAGCGGTGCCTCGGCGGCTGGACCCACGACGACATCCACACGTTCACGCCCTCCGATCCGCGCGGGCAGTGGACGGTCAAATTCAGCGGCAAGGCGTTGAGCGGCCGGCAGGTCGCGTGGGGCATGCGGTTCCTGATGCCGGGCAAAAAAATCACCCCGGCGGACCACCCGCGCGTCATGCTCGACACGGACGAAATGGCCGCGCTGAAAGCCGAGAATTCGGCCGAGTCCAAGGCGCTGCTCGCCACGCTCACGCCGCGGCTCCAGAACCTCGACATCGGCAAGATCAACGAAGAGATCCCGGCCGAGCCGCCCGAGTCGCTCACCGGCGGGCCGTTCGCCAAGGGCGCCAGCGGCGACAACGAGACCGGCGCCCCCGGCGTGCTTGCCCGCTACGCCCTGGCCGGCGCGCAGCGCTACGCGTTCGGCGGCGACGAAGAGGCCGGCCGCAAAGCCAAGGCGGCGCTCCTCAAGGTCTGCGCCTTCAGCAAGTGGAACACCGACTGGCACGAGTCGCGCGGCATGCACCTGTATTACCCGGTCGCGTCGCAGGTGATCGGGCCGGTCGGCAAGGCCTACGACCTGCTCTACCCGCTCATGACCGAACAGGAACGGGCGGCGGCGCGCGCGGGGATCATGAAAAACGCGCTCATCCCGTGCTACCGCGACCTGTGCGAACAGAACCGCATGCCGTCGAGCGTGACCAACCACATCGCGGTCATGGTGACGGGTCTCGTCCAGGCCGGCGTGGCGATCTACGGCGACGACCCCGAGAACCCCTCCTGCGAGCCGTACCTGTCGGGCATCCTCGCCAAGACGAAGCAGTTCATCGACCGCACGTATTACCCCGACGGCGGCTACGGCGAGCCGACGACCTACCAGGACATGGCGACGCGCGACATCGTCGAGGTGTGCGACATTCTCGAAAAGAATTTCGGGATCGACTACACGACGACGACGAACCTCAAGGACACGTGGCTCTACCCGCTGTACGTGATGTATACGAACGGCCGCTACCCGGACTTCGGCGACGTCTCGATGTCGTACAGCCCCTACGGCGCGGTCTACCGCTGGCTGTCGTACCGCACGAAGAACCCGTACACCTATTACTTTACGCAAAAGGCGACGGCCGGCCAGCAGCGGCGCGGCAATCCGCTGAACGCGCGCCTCTGGAAAATCGAGGGCGTGACGCCGAAAAGCCGCGATGAGCTGGTGCCGTCGCGCCTGTTCCCCGTCAAGGGGCACATGGTCATGCGCTCGGGCTGGAAGGACGACGGCATGATCCTCGTCTTCAAGGCCGGGCCGAACTCGAACCACTACCACGCCGACCAGGGCACGTTCCAGCTGATGATGAACGGCGAGGAACTGCTGAGCGACGCGGGGCACGGCTCGAGCTACTACGCCAACCTGTTCTACCCGTGCTATTACACACAGCCGATCGGGCACAACTGCATGCTGATCGACGGCGACGCCGAGAGCCAGGTCCCCGGCGACTATGAAATCGGGATACCCGCGCTGCGGAACTACCCGCGCATGCTCCACTCGTTCGGCGGCTGGAAGGCGGCCGAGGCCGAGGGCGACCTGACGAGCGTCTACAAGGGCAAGGTGCAGCAATACACGCGCTCGATCCTTTACATGCAGCCGGACGTGGTCTTCCTGTACGACAAGGTGAAAAGCAAGGACCCGCACGCGTACAGCTGGCTGTTTCACGCCGAGCACACCGACGGCGAAAGCTCGATCGCGGGCGACGTCGCCAGCTTCGACGTCACGCGCACGCGCTCGAGCCTGCGCGTCGACGTCCTGGCGCCGCAAATGCGCGGCGGCGGCGGCCGGCGCGGCCCGATCCGCGACTCCGACCGCAACGAGAGCTACATCACGCTGCGGGGCGCGGAAGAGACCGGCGACGCCGAGTTCCTGGCGGTCCTGCTGCCGAGCGCCTCGGCCAATCCCCCGCAGGCCGTCTCGACGCTCCTCACGCCGGCCGGCTGGACCGGGGCGAAAGTGGAAAAGGGAGGGACGACGACGATCGCCATGTTCCGCAAGGCGGACATGGACCGGCAGGTCACGGTCGAAGGCTTCTCGACCGACGCCGAACGGTTCTCGGCCGTGACCGACCCACAGGGCAACCTTACGCGCTTCTTCCTGCGCGGCAGCTGCTTCGGGAAAGGCAGCGGCCCGGAGTTCCTGAGCGCCAGGCATATCGCGGCCTCGGTGTCGTATGGAACCGGGGGCGTGGACATCGAGACCGAGTCCCGGTCGGCGAACGAGATCAAGCTGCGTGTCGACAAAGCCCCGGCGAGCGTGACGGTCGACAATCGGCCCGCGGAATGCGCATACGACCAGCGGTCCGGCATGATCACGATCCCGGTCCCCGCGGGACATGCAAATGTGAAGGTGAATTAAACAGGTTCGGGAGTCCCGGCTTCAGCCGGGATCCCAAACAAGTCGCCCCCGGCCGGACAATTGCCGGCCGGGGGCTTTTTCAAAAAACTTCCAACTCACGCTGTCTCACGTTGAGCGTTTGTGTTGCGTTCCCGCCACCGGGCCTCGATCGTGTCCGCCGATAAATCCGCACCGCATTCCCATTCCAAAAAGTAACCGCCATTATGAATTTTTGAGAACTCAGACGGGTCTTTGAGCGGCAAGAAAGCTTCATACTGCAAATAAGGCCTGAGGTCGAAAGTGCCAACCCGGCCATCGTCAGCAGTTATGGTCAAAACCCAATCGGGCTGGGGAGTTACTTGCACGATTTTCATTGGTCAAGTCCCTTAATCGGAAATGGCGATTTACCATTTACAGCCAGATTCCAGTCCGCGAGCAAATCTTCCTGATGAATTTCGATCCATGCAACTACGAGTTTATGTTTGCTTGGCGGTAATCCTCCAGCCAAAAGCGAGCCATCCTGAATAGAGTATACTGCAACTTGGCCCTGATAATCGGCATGCAAATGAGGGATGTGATGTTTTTCGATGTCTCGAAAAAACATTCTGATCAAAATACCGTAAAACATTGAGATTGTAGGCATCAGGTCACTTCCGCTTGAGAAATATATTCATCCGCCAATTGGGTCAAAGCAACCTCACCGCAGTCCCGCGTGCTCGTACAAAATCCGCCGGACTTCCTCGATCGTGCTGGGGTTGGACTGGCAGGAGTGGCCTGAGCGGACGACGAGCTCCGACTCCACCCCCTTGATGTGGGCGTCACGATACATGACGACGCCGTCGTCGCCGTCCTCGACGGGGCCGGAGCCCTTGACCGCAATGATCGAGTTCGCGCGCACGCCGGGGGCGACCGGCAACGCGTAGAGCGTCCTCAGGAACGGGCTTGACCAGCTCATGTTGTCGACGGCGGTCGGGATCGAGATCGCGGTGCCCGCCGCGCTGGCCGGGTGGAGCGTGATCAGTTCCATGCCGACCTTCGTCATCGTCGCCGGCAGCGTGATGAACCGGCGCCCGATCTTGCCGATGATATTTTCGGCCATGTAGGCGCCCTGGTGCGGCGTCGAAATGAAGATCAGCCGCTTGACGAACGGCAGGGGCTCGACGAACAGGCTGCGTTTCAAAATGTCCTTCGTGTAGGCGGTCAGCTTCACCTTTTCGAACGGATCGCGGCTGACCGTATCCCAGAAGCGGTTGCCGCTGCTGACGGCGGTCATCTTGGCGAGCAGGCCGCCCTGACTGTGGCCGATGACGACCATGTCGCGCAGGGCGGGATCCCGGCCGGCCGGATCGAATTGGCTGACCGCCCGCTGCAAATCCTCGCGCAGATACATGGAGGACAGCGGGATCGGGTTGCCGCTGTTGTAAATGTAATACCAGAATTGATAACGGGCGGCGATGGCCGGGTCGCTCACCAGTTCGTTGATCATTTCCGCCCAGCGGGCCGGGCTCGACGCCGTCCCGTGGACAAAGACCACCGGAATGCGGCCCGGCCGGTAGGGGCTGAGGAAATACAATGCGCCCGCGGTCTGTTTCCGCCCAAAGAGCATGAAGTCGCCCCGCCGAAACCCCGCGATTTCAAAATCCCAGATCGGCGAGCCGTCGAGACTGTAGGCCAACGTCGCGCTGGGATCGGACTCCATCGGGACGGAGCGGCCGTCGACGACGAGCGTTGGGGAAACGTCGACGTCCACGATCTCCAGGCTCGCCGTGAGCCGCCCGTCTCGAATGGCGCGGCCGGGCTGCTGCAGGCGCATGAACGCCGTCAACGGCACCTTGGCCCCCGGCGGGATCCATTCGTCGGCCGCCTTGCCCGGCATCGGCTCGATCCGGGCGGAAACGGGAGCGCCGATTCCCGGCCGGCGGTAATGGTTGCGCAAGCCGCGGATTTTGAAATCCTCGACGGAAACGAAATGCGCAAGCCGATAGCCGTCGTAAGTCAGCTGCGCGCGGTCGGTCGTGACGTCCAGCCGGCCGAAAGGCAGGTCCAGCCGCCGGGAACTCAGGTCGAGCTCGCCGACGGCGTTAGTCTGAAGTCCGTTGAGGACGCCGCGGTTGTACAAATCCATGGCGAGCCGCAGGCGCGGATCGTACTGAAGCGGGTCGTTGGAACGATCTTCGGGAAAGAGGAAAAGATAGGCGTAAACCGCCGCCGCGAGGAAATAGCGCGCGTCGCCGGTGTGCTTGGCGTGAACATACGAGAGCTCGGCCAGGGCGAACAGGCGGTCCTGGTCGCCGGGCCCGCCGAGCCCCTTGTGAAGCTCGGCGAGCGTGCCGGCCGGGTCCTTCTTGAACTGGTCGCCCAGGCCCAGCCGCGCAAGCAACTGGCCCGAATAGGCGCTCGGCCGGTCGCTCGACAGGGCGCTGCGGGTCAGCTGGCGATACACGTTCTTCTCGTCCGCGGGCTTGACGCCGACCGGCGTGGCGCACCCCAAGACGCACAGAAATACGAGGCATGCCGTGGCGGCAAAGATTCTTCGGCCCATCATCAACTGCTTCCTTCGGTGAATCGCCCCGGCAAGCCTTCCCGGATTCGATCGGAGAAATCGGCGGCGTCGCCCGCGGCCTTGGCGCGGTCGGTCACGTCGCTAAGCTTCCTTAATACAGGAAACGGCATGCTCGTGTCGACCATTCCCCGCTCGTAGCCGAGCTGGTCGATGCGGCCATTGGCCAGGATTCTCCAATCCCAGGCGCTCCCCTCGCCGACGTGGAGCACGTGGTGGCGGATCGAGGTGGTGCAGTTGTTGGTGAGGGCGTTGTACCACCTCGGCGTCCCGGCCATGCGGTTGACTTCCTTCAGGTAGTCGAGCAGGATCGCGCGCGCGGCGGCCGGCTTGGCCCGCGTGCGGTAGAGGTAGACGCGCTCGCCGCGGAAATTCGTGCGCAGCCGGACGACGTCGCGCTCGTCGGCGACGACGTAATACAGCTCGTACTGGCGGAACAGGCCGCGGATCGCCGAGTAGAATTCCCCCTGTTCCTTGCGGGTTTCGATCGAGATCGCCAGCGGCGGGCCGTCCTCGAATTCCCAGCTTGCGATCGTGTGCGCGATCAGCGCCGGACCCCAGTAGCTGATGAACATGTCGACGCCGCGCAGCTTGTTCAGGTCATACGTCCGCTTCTCCCAGCGCCCGGTGTAGTCGGTCTCGCTCCGGTAGTCGAAGTTGCGGACGTTCTCGATCGTCAGCGTGTCGCCGCCGATCGTGGCATGCGCGACGCGGGCCACGTCGGGCTGCCAGTCGCGGTCGTTGCGCGGCGGGATCAGGTTCCACCAAACGATCACGGCGGCGACGAGCGCAAACGCGGCACAAGCCGCGCGCCGGACCGGCCGCAGCTTGTGGAAGAAACCCGCGCACAGCCCGACGAACCCGACCACGAGCAGGCCGGCGAGCCAGCCGCGGCGCGAGCCGTCGAACCACAGCGCGCCGATCGCCCAAAGGCCCGCGATCGCCAGAAACGCCCAAGCGAGCGCCATGCCGGCGAACTTCGCGACCCGGCGCGCATGGCGAATCCAGCGCGGGATTCTCCGGCGGAGCGGGGCCATTATGCCTCCGGCAGCTCGATCCAGAATGTGGTGCCCTTGCCGGGCGCCGATTCGAAGTCGACCTTGCCGCCCAGGTAGCGCTCGCCGAACAGCTTCATGCTGTAGGTGCCGATGCCGCGCCCCTTTTCGGCCTTCGTGCTAAAGGATCGCTTGAAGAGCTGGAGCTGCACCTGCTCCGGGATCACCCCCGGGTTGGAGACCAGGAAAACCGGCCGGCCGTCGCGGCGCCGGTATTCGACGCGGACGGTCTCGCCTTCCTGGACGGCCTCCAGCGCGTTCTTGGTCATGTTCGTGATGATCCGCTCGAGGAGCGTCGGGTCGGTCGAAATTTCCTCCCGGCCGTCGACGGGGGCGATTTCGACGTTCTTGCCCCTGGCGACCGTATGGGCCTCGAAGATGGCGCGGATCGAGTCGAGCATCTGGCCGACGTTGATCGGCTGTTTGTCGAGCGAGAGGGTTCCGTTCTCGGCTTCGAGGAGGCGGCGCTGGTCCTCGATTTCCTGCTTGAGCCGGCGCGTCAGGACGAGGATGCGCTGGGCCGCCTCCTTCGGGTCGAGGCTGTCGATCGTCTGCATCAGGCTGCTCCAGCCCATCAGGCCGCCGACCGTGTTCAGGATGTCGTGGAAGAACGTGCGCTCGAGGGCCTGGCGCCGCTTGTCGCCGCTGATGTCGTGGAACGTCAGGACCGTGAAGTCGTGCTGGCCGACACGGATCGGCGTGGCCCGCACCCGGAACTCGAGCGCCTCCTCGTTGTCGCCGTGGCGGACGGTGGCGAGGCATTCCTTCGTGACCGGCTCGCCGCTCGCCTGGCTGGACAGAATCGAGATCACCGCGCCGCAGGTGACGCAGTTCTTCGACGTGCCGCAGCCGCCGGGGGCCGAGGCCGCATGGATGCAGTTCAGGATTTCGCCGGGGCGCGCGCCGACGAGGCACTCCGGGTTTTCGATCCTGAGGTCGGAGAGCAGCTGGCGGTTCATCGCCAGGACCTGCCGCTGCGGGTTGAGGATCATCAGGTAGCCGTCGATCGATTCCAGGACCGCCGCGAACAGCGGGTTTTCCTGGACGAACCGGCTCATGTCGGCCACTTCGGCCGGCGACGCCCTCTCCGCGGGGGCGAACCATGTCGACACGCTTTCCTCTTCCATGACGGGCCTCCTGTTGCCACGCGGCCGGCCGCGGTTTTCGGTCCGGATCCCCGGTTGTTTCCGAATATTGGATAATCACTCCCATAAATCATAAGATGAACGAAGCGGCCGATGCAATTGAGATCGGCGGCCGAGCAATTCCCCGTCAAACGCGCCGATCCAGCCCGGCCCCGGCGAAAGCGCCTGGACTTTGACGTCGCCGGCCTTGACCCCGCCGGCCGCCAGGCGGCGCCGATAGCTGTCGACGGCGTCGCGCGCGATTCGGAAAATCCGCACGGGTTCGAGTTGCGACAGCCCGCGCGCGTGCGCGTAATGGTAATTCCGGCCCAGCCCCGCCTCCATGAGTCCCGCGATCCGTTCGTAGTCGGGCTCCGGGCCGGCGGCGGGTTGCATGAACAAGACGTAGCCGGCGCGGTCGCCGTCGCGGTGCGGGGCGAGCATGGCGAACTCGAAGCGAGCCCCGATTTCGCGCTCGACGCCGCGGATGCAGGACTCGACGTGGCGGGCATTGAGCTTCTCGCCGACGATGTCGGAGACCAGGTTGTCGCGGCCGAGGAATTCCAGGCAGGGAGCCCGGTTGAAGAACCCGGTCACGCGCACCACGTCGTGGAGGCGGTAGCGGTAGAGTCCGCCGGCCGTCGTCAGCACGACGCCGTATTCGTGCCCCGGCTCGACTTCCCACGTTCGGCGGATTTCGCCCGTCACCGCATCGATGAATTCGAAATAGTGGGACCGCACGGCGCAGACTTTCCGCCCGCTTGCGCCCAGCGGAATCGAGACGATCCCCTCGGTCGCCGCCAGGCCCTTGCCCTGAATGGCGGCGCGGGGGAACAAGGCCGCCAGCTCGGAGCGCCAGGGCTCCGAGTTCCCGTCCGTCCAGCAGCTGATGACCCGCAGTTTCGGCCATAACGCCTGCGCGCAGCCACGGTCGCCGGGATCGAGCCGCGCAAGCCGCCGCGCCCGCGCGGGACTCGGCGCAAGGCACCCCTCCAGTCGCCGGCGCAGGTCGGGATCGAGCCTGAGGCCGACGCCGATCGAGCCGGTCCCGATGTCGCGCGCGATCGAACCGAAATGGCGCGGCAGGGCCCCGAGCAGCGCCGTCATGAACGAGGGGTGCCACACGGAAACGAGCCGCAGGTTCTCCTCGCGGCAGAGGAACAGGAGCGTCAGGTACTCGAAGGCATCGTGATCCGCGACGCGCGCGATTTCGGGCGGGACGGCGAACAACGCGCGGGCCAGCCGGCGCTGCACGACGCCCAGGTACTCGGCGTCATCGGCAAACCCGATCCGCACCCGGCTTCGGCCGTCGCCCCCGCAGGGCGTCGACGGGCTGATCGACCAGTACTGGCGCCCGAAAAGCACCGACGGGAACGCGAGATACATGGATGCGATCCAGGGGTCGATGGCCGCCCGGAACTGGCCGGCCAGGCCTTTCGTGCACGGGATCAACTTGGTGGCCGCCGTCGAGCCGCTCGTCGGCTGAAGCAGTTCGACCCGCTCGCGGGTGAGAACCGAGTCGCGGCCGGCCTTGATCGCCTCGATGAACTCCGCGTAATCCTCGTAATCGCTCAGCGGCACCGACTGAAAGTCCCCGAGGCTGTTTCGCCGGCCGAACCCGGTTGCGCGATTGCGCCGGATCGTCCGCGCGAGGAGCGACTGCTGGGCCCGCCTGACGCCGCGGGTCGCCAGGACGAATGCCGCCCACCCCGGCAGGCAGCTCAGCAGCCAGACGAGATTCGCGAACAGGACGCGGAGCCGGCCGGCCATGTCACTCCTCCCAGGCCACCCGGGCGCGCTCGATGACGCGCCAGGCGCGGCGGTTCAGGTTGGGCCGCGAGATCTCGGCGATGCAGGCCAGCTCGTCGCCGCCGGCGTAGCCGGGATTGCGTTCGAGGAAAAACCGGACGTGCGGGTCGAGCCGGCGCCCCGGCGGGATCGCGCACATCTGCGGGTTGAGCCGGTCGCCGCGGCCGTTGAGCCGCACCAGCCCGCGCCCGGCGTCGAAGGCGTTCCCGAACTTGTGCGTGGCGATCGCCCGGAGCAGCTCGGCATCCTCCGGCCCGGCCGCGCCGGCGTGGTCCGGATAAAACCGATTGAAGAAAACCGGCAGGAACCGGTAGGTGCGGTAGCCCTTCGAAATGAGAAACCAGTGCAGGGGCCTGCCGGGGAAGTCGCGCATCAGCCTGAGCATGAAATGGCCGAAACCGCCGGCAAGCTGGCTGTCGCGCCAGTGCTCGCGGTCGACGATCGTGTCGCCGCTGAAGAGAAAAACGCGATCCTCGCCCAGCGCGCGGAGCGGGATGACCTGGAGCGTCGAGAACCCGACGATCTCCACCCCCTCGCGCAGGAGGATGACCCAGTCCTTTTCGCTCATGTCGCGGCCGAACACGTCGCGGCGGGAGTTGCAGAAATAACGGCGATGCAGCGCGAACATGCGCTCCCGCTCATCGTCGGCGATGCGCGCCGTGGCCGTGATCGAACAGGTGGGGGGCACTTCGTCAATCCTTGTCCGGTTTACAACGAGGCCGGTTCCAGGTGCGGGATCCTCGCCGGATCGAGCCGCTTCACGAAATCCAGGCCGTCGTCCCAGCAGACCAGGTAAAGCCGGCTGACGTATCGAAACGCCCGAAAATCGCGGACCGCGGCCGCCAGCGGATCCCGCTCGTGCAGGCCGTAAAGCAGAAACTGGTTGTCGCCGTCGCGGTGCTCGGCGCGGATCCGCCCGAGGAGCGCGCGCATGACCCCGGGATCATCGTCGCGGACGCAGGCAAACGCAACGTAAACCGAATTCAGGCTCCGGCCCGCGGCCGGGAGCCCGCGAAAACCGGCGAACCGCAGCAGGGCGCTCAAAACCGGCCGGGCGAACCGGATCGGCGGGGCATAGCCCCGGACGATGACCTGCTTGAACGCGCGCTGATCCCATGCGGCGGCGACGCCGAGGATTTTGCCCGCCTTAAGCGCAACGCGGAAATCGCCCAGGCTCAGCCCACGGAGGTAATCGCCGCCGAAATCGCCCGCCTCGAGAACGGGAAAGAACTGCCGGCGGCGGCCGAACTCGCCCAGAAATCCCAGAATCGGCTCCGGGCCGATTTCGTCGCCGCGCCGGATCTCGACCCCCGCGCCCGGCCGCGGCGCTCCCCCGCCCCGCAGGCAAATGGCGTGGGTGATGTAGCGGCCCCGGTCGAGGTAGTGCGGCAGGCCGGCCCGTCCGCTGGCCAGCAGCCGCCGCGCATGGCTGTTTTCCTCAACGATGGTCGTCAGATACGCCGGCGCCGGGTCGGCCTCGTGCAGCCGCCGCAGGGCGGCGTAGCCGCGCGCCAGCCACGGCCCGCCGCGCGCGCCGGGATGCAGCCGCAGGCCGCCCAGGTAGCCGAAATCCATCCTTTCGCCGTTGACCCACAGCGGCTTGACGCTGCGGCAGCCCATGCCGACGACCCGGCCGCCGGCCTCCGCAATCATCACCTGGTTCGTCTTGCCCTGCACGCCGATGGCATGGAAGAAATCGGGTTCGCGGCCGAACGCGAGCCTCACCCAACCCGGCATGGCGGAGCCGCCCAGCAGCTCGCGTAACCGGGGTTCGTCGCCGTGTTCGGCCGGCCGGATCGTCACGGCTGTTCCTCCACGCCGAGCGGCATCCCCTGGCGCCCGGCGGCGTCGCGCCCCGACAGCAGGTTCGACCAGAAATAAATCAGCGCCAGGGCGGGCGTGTTGCAGTTGCCGCGCAGGTTCAGCGCCCTGCCGAGGACGCGCGGCCACGCGTAAAACCACCGCCGCGCCCGGAAACAGGCGTCGGCCAGCTCACGCGCCGAAGCATCGCCGGGCCGAAACGCCAGGTCGCCGAACCGGTAATCGGGCCCCAGCCACCAGTCGTTCCGGACCAGGCGCTTGTCGTCGCGCAGGCGCCGAAACAGGGGCGTTCCGGGAAACGGGACGAGGTGGTTCATCGCCGCGAAGAATAGCCGCTGCCGCTGCGCAAACGCCGCGGTCGTGCGGATCGTCTCCGGCGTGTCGCCGTCGTAGCCGAAAATAAAAGTCCCGTAGACGGCCAGCTTGTGCCGGCGAAACCGGGCGATGGCTTTCTCGTACGATTCCGCCGGCGCGCCGCCCAGCCCCTTGCCCGCGGTGGCCGGGCTCCCCGCGCGCAGCGACTCGAAACCGACCAGCACGCCGAGGCAGCCGCTGCGCCGCATCGCGGCGAGAAACGGCTCGTCGGCCGCGACGTGGACGCTGATCTGGCCGACCCAGCGGATGCCCAGCGGCTCGATCGTCTCGAACAGGCTGAGCGCGCGGGCGCGGTCGACGGCGAGATTGTCGTCGACGAAAAAGACGCTCCCGCGGCCGAGCCGCCCGATCTCCTCGGCCACGTCGCCGACCGGCCGGGCCGAATAGGTGCGGTTGAAGAACGCGCTGATCGAGCAGAAATCGCAGCGGTGCCGGCAGCCGCGACCGGTCTCGACCAGGGCCAGATCCATGTAGCGCTTGCCGGCGAAAATCGACCGGTCCGGAAGGATGCCGGCCAGATCCGGCCGGCGCCCCGATTCGTACCGGGGCGCGAGGCGTCCGCGGCTGAAGTCGTCCAGCAGGCGCGGCCAGGTTTCCTCGGCTTCGCCGATCACGATGGCGTCGGCGTGCGGCGCGGCGTCCCCGGGCGCCAGCGTCGGGTGGAATCCGCCCATCACGACCGGCACGCCGCGCCGGCGGAACCGTTCGGCGATCTGGTAGGCGCGCCGGGCCGTGTAGGTTTCAACGCTGATCGCGGCCAGGTCCGTCGGCTCGTCGTACGGGATCGCCTCCAGCCGGTCGTCGTAAAACGCCCTCCGCCACGGCTCCGGCGTGAGCGCGGCGAGCTGGGCGATGGCCAGCGGCTCCATCAGCCAGGTGCGCGGGTAGCCCTGGCCCGCGCGCCTGCCGACGCACGGCATCACGAATGTGACCCGCGGCGTCATGAGCGGCACCCGGCCGGTCGGCCGGCCTCGCGGCCCGCCAGAAACGCCTCGGCCCACTCGTTTTCGCCCGGCGGCGCGCCGGGGGCGTCGATCGAGCAGTGCCGCGCGAAACGCGGTTCATGATCCAGGCGCCACACGAACGCGCGGTACGTCATGTTGCCGATCAGGTTCACGATCGAGGCGAGCCCCAGGCCGGCCGACCGCCGAATAATATGGCGGTATCGGAACGTCTCGCGATAAGCCCACTTGAAGCCGTCGAAGAGCTCCCGCGGGCTCATCCGGCGCGGCTCGAAGACGACGTGCATCGTGTCGTAGTCTCCCCAGTTGTAGCTCAGGATCCGGTCCTCGGCGGCCATCCGCCTGAACAGGGCCGTGCCCGGATACGGCGTGTAGAGCGAGTAGCGCGGGATGTCGACGCCGAGCTCCAGCACCTCATCGACGGTTTCGGCGAACACGGCCGGACCGTCCTCGTCGAGGCCGAACACAAAGCACCCCTGGACCGTGATGCCGTGGCCGTGGAGGGCGTCCATGACGCGCCGGTAGGCGTCGGCCCGGTTGAAGCCCTTGCGAATGCCGCGCAGGTTGGCCTGGTTGACCGACTCGAACCCGAGCAACAGGTAAACGCAGCCGCTCCGGCGCATCGCCTCGAGCAGGTCCGGGCGATTGGCGATCTCGACGGTGGCCAGGCCGCCCCATTTCTTGCCGAGCGGGGCAATGGCCTCGAACAGCTCGCGCGCATACTCGGGGTCGTCGACGAGGCTCACGTCGTTGAAGCAGAACAGGCGGCCCGGGATGCTCTTGACGTCGGCGACGACGTCGGCGACCGGCCGCTTGTAATAGCGGGGCCACACGACCGGCACCGCGCAGAAATCGCACGTCCGCTTGCAGCCGCGCGTGGCGTGGACGCTGTCGGGCATCATGTAGCCGCCGCGCCGGATCAGATCGCGCCGGGGCGCCGGGACGCCCGCGATCCATTCGCCGCCGGCGTCCGCGTCGACGTAGCACGGCGCCATCGCGCCGCGCATGAAGTCGTCGATCAGCCGCGGCCACGTCCGCTCCGCCATGCCGATCACGATGCTGTCGGCGTGGCGGATCGCCTCGCCCGGCAAAATCGTCACGTGAACGCCGCCGAGGACCACCGGGATCCCGCGCCGGCGGTAATGATCGGCGATCCTGTAGGCCGCCGGGGCCGTCCCCGTGATCACGCTGATCCCGACCAGGTCCGGATGCTCGCCGAGCGGGATCGTGTCGACGCTGCCGTCGACGATCCGGATCTCGATGCCGCTCCGGCCGCCGGCCAGCGCGGCCAGCGTCGTCAGCGACAGCGGCGCCTCGCGCATCGACCGGACCAGCGGGCCGATCTTGAGCTTGTGCATGTGCGCGTCGGGCATCAGGAGCAGAATCTTCAACCGTCTCGCTCCGGGCTCAAATATTTATTCATATATATAGTGTTTATCTCTTGACTGTCAAGATGTCTTTATTCTATTCTGCCCGCCATCGGGCGTCCGTTTCGATCCCGGTCTGTTATCGTTGTCGCCGGGACAATCCGCAAGCAGGAACTCGGCGGGTTGCGGGGACGCGGGTTTCGTTTGGACGCCGGCCCGCCGGGGCACTATCATGCGTTCACTGCAATGACCAACGCTCCCGATGAAAGGGGACCCGATGATGAGCAACCGCTACCTTGTGCCGCGCGTGATCCTGGCGATCATGGCCGTTTACCATGTGGTTGTCGGCGTTGCGCTCAACTGCCCGCCGGAGTGGGTCAAGTGGGTGGCCGAGCAATGGTTCGGCATCAGCCGGCTGCCGGACGCGTCCTCGATCCACATCGCCCGCATGCTCGGGGTCTACATGGCGGCGTTCGGCATCGCGCTGGGCACGGCCGCGTGGAACCCGGTCAAGAACCGCTCGATCCTGACGATCGGCATCCTTCTCGCCGCGGTGCGCTGCGTTCAGCGCCTGGCCACCGCCGGCGATCTGCAGGCGTCGCTGGGGATCCCGCCGGCGAGCAACATCGCGCTGATCGGGCCGCTGGCCCTGTTCACCATCGTCCTGATCTATTTCCGGTGGCGCATTTACCTGCAGATGAAGGGCGGCGGCTCGGACTTCGCCCGGTAAGAGAATTCGCATGATCCGCATGCCATGGGACAACGCCACGGCCCCGAGCGCCATGATCGAAGTGACGGACGCGTGCAACATCGCGTGCGAGTGCTGCTACAAGAAGCTCGGCAACCGGTTCAGGACGCTGGCCGAAATCGAGCGGGACATCGACGACGCATGCAGGCTGCGGCCGCTTCACACGCTGACGATCTCGGGCGGCGAGCCGACGCTTCACCCGGATCTGGAGGCCGTCATCGGCCGGATCAAGCGGCGCGGCCTCGTCGCGTTCCTGCTCACCAACGGCCTGCTCATCGACGGCCCGTCCATCGGGCGGCTCAAGGCGGCCGGTCTCGACGCGATCCTGTTCCACGTCGATACCGGCCAGCGGCGCCCCGACCTCGGCGGAGGGAGCGGCCTGGAAGCCGTCACGGATCGCCTGGCCCGGCTCGCGCGGACGGCGGCCGAGGCCGGCCTCGACGTCTCCGCCTCGATGACGCTCGACGCGGCCGGACTGGCCCGGCCGGCCGAAATCATCCGGTTTTTCCTGGAGAACCGCGACCTGAACTTCCTGTTCCTGTCGCGCGGCATCCGGCCCGAATCATTTTACCGCGAGCGCGGCGGCCGGCCCGAAGCCGGCCTGAAAACGTTCACGGACGCGGTGCGGCGCGATTTCGGGATCGATCCCTTCTCGTTCATCCCCGACCGCGCCGGCGACGGAACCAACTGGATCACCTACTTCATCCCGATCGTGTACGGCCGGGACGGATTCGAGACGTTCAGGATCGAGTCGGGGCGGGCCGACCTGGCGCTCATGCGGCTGCACCGCGTCCTGACGGGGCGCTACATTCAGAAAACCAGGCAAAACGCCTGCGTCACGCTCCTGCGGACGGTCGTCAACGGCCTGGCGACGGCGCGCCCGCGCGCGACGCTGCGGTTCGCGGGCCGCTGCGCAAGGCCGGGCTCGCGGCTCCGCCACAAGATGATCGTCTACGACCATGGCCCGTCCTGGACGGCGGGGGGCGAGCTTGCATGCTGCGCCTACTGCGCCACCGCGATCGTCCGCGACGGGGCGCTGGTCCCCTGCTGCCTCGCCGATTACCAGCCGGAAGGGGCCGGGACATGCTGCTGACCCAAACCCGCGTCTTCTGCCCCGAATGCGGCCTCAGCCACGACGGCGAGATCGTCGTTCGCGACGGCGCCGTCTACGGGATCACGCATTGCGCCGTGGCGACCCGCGAGCACCTGATCTCCTCCAACGCCGAGCTCTACCTCCTGCTGCGCGGCCGCTCGACCGTCGATCCCGCCGCGCCCGTCCGGTCCGGCCTCAAGCATTTCATCAACTTCATCGAGATCACGAACGCCTGCAATTTCCGCTGCGCGATCTGCGTGGCGCACGAGCCGGGCGAAGAGGGCGACCACTTCCTGCCCGCCGGCGAAGTCGTGCGCCGGGCCGAGGCCGCGCGCCGCGGCGGCGCCCGCATCCTGCACCTGATCGGCGGCGAGCCGACGCTTCACCCGGACCTGGAGGCCATCCTCGAGCGGCTGGCCCGCATGCGCCTGAGCGTGGCGATCATCAGCAACGGCTACCTGCTCGGCCGCGATCCGGAGCTGGCGCGCCGGCTCAAGCGCGCCGGCCTTTCCCGCGTCTGCCTGCAGTTCGACTCGCTCGACCGGGCGACCCTGCACAAGCTCCAGCGCGACCGCCTGCCGGAAAAGAACGCCGCGATCCGGAACATCCTCGCCGCGGGCCTGAACATCGGGTTCAACTGCATCGTCACACGCGACAACCTGGCCGAGCTGCCGCGCCTGCTCGACCACCACCTGCGGCTCGGCCGCGGGCTGCGCAACATGATGTTCACCTCGGCCGCACCCTCGGGGCGTTTCGAACTGGCCCGCGACGAAGGCGTTGACCGCGAGGAAATGATCACAGCCCTGCTCGGGGCCGGCCCGCGGTATCATTTCGGCGTCGACGATATTTTCCCGCTCCCGACCTACCACCCGTGGGGGCTCGAGGTGCACCCCGATTGCGGGGTCAACCTGGTCCTCGCGCGGACGCCGGACGGGATCGTGCCGCTCAACCGATTCATCGATCTGCCCGCCCTCTACCGGCGTCTCGCGGGGGTCGGCGACGGCGAGGGATTCTACCCGCGCCACATCCGCCCCGCGCTCCACGCGCTCGCGGCCGCGCGCCGCGGACGGCGGCTCGAGACCTTGAAACTGGCCCTGCGCATGCTGCTCGACCGCCCGGACGTCTCGCTGATCAACGTCGGGATCGCCGACTACCGCGCGGTGATGTTCCTCGACGAGCAGCGCCTTCGCCGCTGCTCGTCCGTTTCGCACACCTCGACCGGGCCCGTCAAAAATTGCATGTATTACTTCGGCGGCCCGCGCCATCCGGATTCGCGCGTCAACGAGATCAAGCGCCGCCGGCCGCTTTGACGCTTCACCATCCGGCGCCCGACGATCCGGGTCTCAGGCGCCCGGCCGGACGGCTTGCCGCAGCAGTTCCACGTCGCGCAGCGGCGGCGCGCCGAAGAGCCGCTTGTAATCGCGGCTGAAATGCGAGGCGTCCTCGTAGCCGACCCGGAAGCCGGCCTGAGCCGCGTCGAGGTCCTCGCCGAGCATCAGCCGGCGGGCCTCGTGAAGCCTCAGTTTCTTCTGAAACTGCAGCGGGCTCATCGCGGTGACGGCCTTGAAGTGGTGATGGAAGCTCGAGACGCTCATGCCGAGCTTTCGCGCCATGCTCTCGATCCGCAGCGGCTGGTCGAAGCCCTCGCGGAGGAGCGCGATGGCGCGGGCGACGTGGTGCGTGCGGCCGCCCGCCACGGCAAGCTGGCGAAGCCGGTCGCCTTGCGCGCCCATCAGGAGCCGGCAGATGATCTCGCGCGTCACGAGCGGCGCCAGAACCCTGTACTCGGCCGGGGCATCGACAAGCCTCACAAGCCGCAGCACCGCGTCGAGAAGGTCCGCGTCGAGCCGGCTCACGTCGACCGCGTTCAGGTCCGTCCGGCCGCGCGACCACTGCCGGGCCTCTTCGGCAATCACCGCGGCGACGAGGGACAGGTCGAGATCGAGGCTGAGGCCAAGATACGGCTCGTCCTTCGTTGCCTGCACGATCCGGGCCGTGACCGGCAGATCGACGCCGGCAATCAGGTAGTGCGCGGGGTCGTAGCGATACCGTTTCGCGCCGACGTGAACCTCCTTGCTCCCCTGGGCGATCACGCAGAAAACCGGCTTATAGACGACATGAAGCGGCCCGGTGGCGGCGGATTGCCGGTGCAGATGCAGGCCCGGTTGAGGCTCGAGCGAGCCGTCCCCGGCAACGGCGCTCATGATGCGCTCGGCCAGCTCGTCCCGGCCGGCCTGCATCCTCCGGGCGTCGCGATCGTCGGACTGGGGACTTTTCAGCGCCATCGGCCCTACGCCTTTTTTCCCATCTCGCAGGCCTGCCTCATGGACGGGCTCGTCTTGATGTCTCCCATTTTCCATGCGCCGACCCCATAAATGACACCTTTTTCTATCGCCCCGGTCAGGCACGAGGTAAAGCCCCGGAACCCTTCGAGGGTCCTTTCCAGCGCCGGCTTGCTGTTGACGGCCGCCGTCATGATGAAATAAAAATCCTTGCCGCTGATCTCGCCGTAGCGCGCGCACGTCCGGTCGATCAGCGTCTTCATCTGCCCGCACATCGTGTAGAAATAGACGGGCGTGGCCATCACGATCACGTCGGCCGCGATCATCTTCTCCAGCACCTCGACCATGTCGTCCTTCTGCGAGCAGCGCTTGCCGCTGAAACAGGCGCCGCACCCGGTGCAGTAATTGATCGTCTTGTCCTTGAAATAGATTTTCTCCGCCTCATGGCCGGCCTCGCGCGCGCCCTCGATAAACCGGTCGCACAGCAGGTCCGAATTGCCGCCCTTGCGCGGGCTCGATGATAAAACCAGAATTTTTTTGCTCATTGCGCACTTCCTTTTGGCCATGTCGAATTTGTGCGTTCACTCGAAAATACGTTTGCAGTGGAGCGCTGAAGGCGCGATTCATTTACACGTGATGCGCTCGATGAAGCGCTCCTTCAGAGCGCATTTGTTTGCCGTCCTTATCCTGGGGCTGCGCTTCGCTGCGCCCCAGGCTGGTATCAATCGCGCCGTTGGCGCTCACGCGGAATTTGTGCTCATTTTGCATTCGACCTCGAGCCTTACGAAGCAATCGAAATCGAATCCGCATCCCTCCGTTTGATACGCGCTCATTCGAATTTCGCCCGATCGCATCGCCCAAATAACGGGAATCGATGCCTAAACCGTGATCAAATCATACTGATCGTTGCCCATGTTCAGCTCTTTCATGTATGACAGCTGGCGCAGGCCCTTGCGGGATTCGATGCGTTCCTTGAGGTCGTGGAGTTCGGCTTCGGGCAGCCGATACACCATGTCGATGGACGCCTGATCGACGGCCAGCAGATCGGTCGAGGCCAGGATGCCCAGGTCGCGCGCCTTGACCGGCGCGGCCGCGGTGCCGGCGCAGTCGCAATCCACCGACATGTTGCGCAGCACATTGATAAACACGATCCTCCGGCCGAAGTGATCGACCGTGGCTTTTGCCGACTCCACCATGTTCTCCTGGAAGGGTTCCCCTTTAAGCCAGAGCTCGTAATTCTCGTGGTCGGGGGCGGCGTGGACCATTTTCTTGCCGATCGCCCCATCCACGCAGCCGATGGCGATATTCTTCAACGAACCGCCGAAGCCGCCCATGAGGTGCCCCTTGAAATGCGTCAGCACCACCATCGAATCATAATCAAGCATGTGTTTGCCGACCGACATTTCCTTGAAGCGTTTGCCGCCTTTGACGGGGATCATCGCCGCCCCGTCCTCGTCCATGATGTCCACCGGGCAGAAATCCCAGCCGTTGATCCTGATGGTTTCGCGGTGGTCCGCCGTCGTATAGCGCTTTCCCTTGTACAGGGTGTTGGTTTCCACCAAACTGCTGTTGGGGATGCGCTGCTGCAAGGCTTTGACCATGTCCCGCGGCAGGATGTTCGGCCCGTGCGGCTCGCCGGTGTGGATTTTGATGGCGACCTTGCCCGTGATGCCCTGATTGATCTTCGAGTAGATTTTCAGCAGCCCGTCGGCGCCGATGTCCTTCGTGAAGAACACCTTGGATTTGTTCGATGCCGTCGCGGCAGTGCCGCCGAGCGATTCACAACCGGCAATAGCCGCCGTGCCCAGCGCGATGGCGGTTGTCTTGAGAAAAGTCCGGCGGGATATCTCGTCCTGCATCATGCTCGATATTCCTTTCCGATGCGCCTCCGTGGAAGAGGCCGTTATTCCGTGGGTTTCTGCAAAGGTCGATGGGGCGATCGGCATGGGATCCGGGTTCCTGTGCCGGAGGCCTCAAGGCGCCCCCCCGGCATCGATCTGGATCATAACCGTTCTTGCGGCGGAGGTGGTAGAACGCCACTGGCAGGTTATTGAACGATTCTGCAAAACTTGCAGGAATGGCTATTGCGCCAATCAAGAAATCCCCGGCCGGGATGGCCGGCCGGGGATTTCGTCGCGTCATATGCTGGGGTTGCTCACTGCGGCGGGTTCAGGTCCGGGATCTTGGGGCCGACCGACTCGACCAGGTCGATCGTGTCGCACACGAGCATGTCTTCCATCTCGAGGCTGTACGGCTTGCGGTGCGGATTGCTGAACACCTCGTAGCCGCCGGCCGTGATCTGGTTCTGCGCCGGTATGTAGCCGTTCATGTATCCGGTGTAGCCCGTGAACATGACCTTGCAGCCGCGAAGCTCGTCCTTGACGCGCAGGCCGATCGGGCTGCAGATTTCGCCGCTCATGCCGACGTGGATGAACTCGTCGCCGATCCGGACGCAGTAGATGTCCGAGCGCTGCGTCTCCTTGTAATTGCCCTTCTCGTCCATCGAGTCGAGCATCATCTTCGCATAACGCGCCATGCGCCGGCGCGGGCCGGACAGCGGGTCGTCGGGATCGACCGCCGATCCCGCGTCGAGCCACCGACCGCTCCCCTTCCAGGCCGACATCACCGGCAGCTCGACCTCGCGGTGCCCATATCGAATCGGGCCGGTGATCTCGTCCATTTTGCCGCCCAGGACTTCGCAGACGTCATCGGCCAGCTCAACGCCGCGGGCCTTCGTCGCCGCGACGTCCGTCTGCGCGTTCGGCAGGAACAGGAACGGCTTGCCCGGCGTGGGATTCACCGGTTTTGCGTCGCCGCCCGAGCCCTGCAGGAACAGCGCCGGCGCGCCGCCGAGCCGTTGCTTCAGTTCCGTGGCCGCAAAGCCGACAAAATCGGCGCCGATCAGCTGGCTGCCCATCATCGACGGGTGGCAGCCGTAATTGAAGATCACCCCGATCGGCCGGCCCGCTCGATCGACGGCCTTCAGCACCACCACCTCGTGATCGTGCTGGGCATAGGGGTTGATTTCCCAGCGGTCCTCGCCCGCCAGGTCGCGACCGCGCCGGCTGACGCCGACCCGGGTCGTTCCGCGGCCGAAGAACAGGCGCGCCTCGCGGGCATTGGCCAGCGCCTCCTGCGCGCACTTGACCGTCTGGGAAATCAGCATCGGCTTGAATTTCTCGTCGTTCAGCACCGGCCCGGAGTGGCTGTGGGAGGCGACGAAAATGACGTTGTCGGGGTCGATCCCGTTGCTCTGGCGGAGCTGTTCGGTGATCGACTTGATGATGTTCGGCGGCGCGCTCGGCGGGCGGTTGCCGGCGTTCGATCTGGCGCCGGCGGCCGGCGCCAGGCCGGCCGGCCGCGGGTTGCTCCGGCGATCCCACGAGGCGAGGTCGCCCATGATGTAGACGATCCTGGTTTTCCCGTCGTCGATCGTCATCGCGCGGACGCGGATTTGATCGTAGGTCCCCTCGGAAGGCTTCTTGCGTGCCGAAAATCCGGCCATCATGATCGGCCAGTCCGGCGTGATGTCGGCCTCGGCGGCGCCGATCCTGTAAGGCATCGCGGCGCCGGCCGGCGCGGCCGGTTCCCGGCCCGGCGTGCGGTCCAGATGCGATTTGAGTTCCGCGCAACCGGTCAGCAGAATCGACCCGGCAAAGATGATTGCCAGTGTTCGCGTCAGTGTTCCTGTTACCATCCCGATCGCCCCTGTCGATATGAAGATTGCCGGCGTCAAAGGCCGGCATCGATTCCAACTCTTATCCAGTGAAACGCGCCCGGCCGCCACCGGCTTACGCCGGCTTGAGAAAATATTCACGGTCCCGATCGTAGCACAGGATCCGGCTCATGGCCGAAACCCAAACTCCGGAACGAGGCGATTCGCTGAAATTGATTTCACCGGCCGTTCCCGTGATTGGTTAGTTTCATATTGCCGATTGCTCGCCAAAACTTTAAGCGGGCCAGCATGTGTTGGATCAGAACCATTGTCAGGTCGTTCTGGGCCTCGAAGAGTTCGTCCTGGGTGTCGGTCATTTCGCGCGCGGTCGTCAGGCCGTTGGCGAGCATCATTTGCGTGCCTTCGACGCGGCGTTGGACAAGGGCGACGCTGTCGCGGGCGATTCGGACCTGCTGGCTCAGCCGTCCCAGTTCGCGCCACGCCTCGCGGATGTCGGCGACGATTTGATCGCGTTGCAGCTCGGCATTGCGCCGGGCCTGATCGAGCCCGATCAGGTCGGCCCGGTAGGCGTTTCGACGCGGCGTCCAGTCCAGGGGCAAAATGAAATCGAATCCCACTGTCTGCACGGAATCGAACGAGCCCAGCCCCAAACCATGCCGGGATTGGTCGCCGAAGCCGGCATCGTAGCGCGCGTCGAGCGTCGGCAGGAAATTTCGCAACGCGATTTCGACGTGGCGGCGCGCATCCCCCTCCCGATCACGAGCGTTTCGCAATTCGAGCCGATTCGCCAGGCCCGAGTCGATCGACTGGGCGAGGCTCAAGGCCGGTCGGATTTCGCTGCTTGCCCGGATGTCGTCGAGTTCGCGCCAGTCCGGGCCCAGGTCCAGGTCCAGGTCCACGCCCAGGAAGATCTTGAACTGCTCGAGCTGCGATTGATAGGCCGCCTGCGCGTCAACCCAGATCGATTCGGCCACGAGCGCCTGTTGCAGGGCCTGGTCGGCATCCAGCTGCGAACGGACGCGATGGCGCACCTGGATCTGAAGCAGCTCATAATATTTCATCACGCTTTCGTAATTGGCCCGGGCGTTGTGCATGCGATCGAGCAATTTCAACAAGGCGCAATATCGTGAAACGGCGTCGATCACAAAATCCTGCTCGTAAAGCGCAAAATTGCGGACGGCGTAGACCATGTCCCGCTCGGACTGGCGCAGCGGCTCGCGCGCCGTCAGGCTGCCGGCCCCGTTGAGCAACGGCTGAACGATGCCGAACTGGAGCGTGTTGGCCGCGCCGGTCCGGCCGCCCCGGGAAAAGACGTGCAGGAATTGATGCGTATAGGCCACCGTAATGTTGGCGCCCGTGGCGAGCTGGCGCCTCAGTCCCGCGGTAAAACCTCGCCGGCCGATTTCCTCGATCCCCTCGCCCGATCCGTCGCGCGTGTAATCGGCCGAGGCCGATGCATTGAAGATGGTTCCGTAATCCCAACGCACGCCGGTCAGGGCCAGCGCCGTCGCATATAATTTCTCCCGCTCGGTCCTGTAGTCGCGATTGTTCGAGATCGCGATCGCCAGCGCGTCGGCAAGCGACAGCCTGTAAGTCGGCGTCGTGAACGCGTCATCGGCCAGGTTCAGCCGGCGCGCGCGCTCGACAAGCTTCAAAACATCCGGCTTGGCCGGATCGGGCTCAAAGGCCTGATGATCGGCCCCGAGCGCCGCGGCCTGCTTATCCGAGATGAGCCGCCCAACGTCGCGGTCGGCCTGGCGCCGGGCGAAATCGCCCATGCGGCTGCAACTTCCCAGCGTAAAAACGACCGCGATTGCAATCAGGATTGGCCGAAACGGGCCGGACATCGATCTTCTCCTAATCCGCGCGCAATGCAACATTGGGATCGACGGCCGTTGCGCGCCGGACCGGAATCCAGCACGCCAGCGCCGCCACGCAAAACACGATCGCGGAGGCACCGGCCAGATACGCCGGACTGAACCGGCCGGCGCCATATGTCATTGAATTGACGAGTTTGCCCGCGAATCCGGCGCCGAAGCCGCCGACGACGACCCCGATGCACAGCGACGGCACAACCTTGGCAAAGACGAGATTCCGAATCACCCGCTTTGAAGCGCCCATGGCCATCCTGATGCCGATCTCGCGGGTGGCGGTGACGACGAAGAACGAAAGCGTCCCGTAAATCCCGACGGCGGCCAGAAGCAGGGCGAGCGCCATAAAACAATTGATCACGATCATCTGAAAACGAAGCAGCTTGGTGGAGGCGCCGAATATTTCCGCCATGGTCCGCAGATTGGCAAGCGGCGTTTCGGGGCTGATCCGGCGCAGGCAATCCCGTAGCGCATATGCCGCCGGCTGCGTGTTGCCGGCGGCGCGGATGACAATCGAGTAGGGATCCGCGGCGCTGACGCTGGCGGGCAGATACACCTCGGGCATCACCCGGCCCTGGGCGCCGTGCTGGCGCGCGTCGGCAACGACGCCGATGACGCGGGCATCGTAATATGGATGCGGATCATCGGGGCGGACCCGTTTCCCGATCGGATTCTGCCCCGGCCAGCATGTCCCGGCGAGCGTCTCATTGACGATCACGACTCCTGTCGAGTGGCGGTCGTCCGATTCGGCAAAGACGCGCCCCTGCAGCAGGTTCAAGCCGATCGCGCCGAAATAACCGGTTGAAACGAAGCTGAACTCCGCGAGCCGCCGGTGCGCCTGGGGGTCGTACGCCTCGTTATCGACGAGGATTGACGAGTTGTAACCGCCTTCAAACGGAAGCTTGGTCGCCAATCCCACCGCGGACACGCCGGCTACCGAATGCATTTCCCGAACAATTTCTTTCTGCATGGCGAGGATGGTGTTTGCATTGCGGCCGGCGGTGTTGCTGAAGTCGAGCCTCGCGGTCAGGACGCTGTCCGACGAGATCGCGGCGGCCTCCTCGACGATCCCGCGATAATAATACGACAGGCTCAGGGCGGTGTTGACCAGCAGCAGGGTCAAGGCGACCTGGATGGCGACGAGGAACCGGTAATGGCGCATTCTGGCCAGAGAACCGGACTGTTGCGCCATCCCCTCCTTGAGGGCCGCCGCGATATCGCCCCGCGTCGCGATCAAGGCCGGGATGATCCCGGCCAGCAGCATCGTCAAGCCGGCCATGACGATCGCGAAAATCAGGACCGTTGCATCGACTTGAAATCTTCCACGTGAGACAAGCGCGGACGGGGCCGCCTGGGAAAGCGCGGCCAATCCCCAACCGGTGAGGAACAGGGCGCCCAGGCACGCGGCGAGCGAAAGGAGCATGTTTTCGATCGTCAGCAGCCGGATCATCGGCCAGCGCCCGCCGCCCAACGCTGCCCGCAGGGCAAACTCGGGCCGGCGCCGGGCGGACCGTGCCAGCAGCATTCCGGCGACATTGGCGCAAGCAAGCAGCATCACGATCAAGACGGCGCCTTCCATCATCACAAGGCCCTTTGCGAGAACGCCGAAAACCTCGGCCGCATACGGTTCCGTGCGAATCGTCAACCGGCTGTTCGGGCCGGGATACGCCTGCGCGAGGCGATCGCCCAGGGCGCCCATGTCCACTTTCACCGCCTGCTCGCCGACGCCGGCCTTGAGCCGCCCCACCACCGCGAAAGACCTCTGTCCCCTGGAAGCCCTCGGCCGATCGGTCTCCGGCAGGAATACATCCCCGCAATCGGCAAAACGCCAGCGCGAATAAATGGGCACGCCCTCGGCCATGACGCCGACGACGGTGCACTCCCGCTTGTTGATCGTCACGCGCCGCCCGATGACGTCGCGATCGGCGTTGAACCGGGATCGCCAGAACTGATTGCCGAGAACCACCACCGCGGCGGCGTCCTCCCGTTCATCGGCGTCGCTGAACCAGCGCCCGAGCGCCATCCTGAGGCCGAGAACCCTTCCGAGACTCGCCGTGCAATTCAGCCCATACACCAGCGCCGGCGTTTCGGCGCCGACCGTGAACAGATTGAACTTGAACGCCCCGACCTCGGAGAACGAGCGGTTTTGCGTTCTCAAATCGGAATAATTCGGGTACGAAAACGGCAGTTTCTTGATGCTGCGGGCGCCGCTCGCGTCGGCCATGTAAACGGACACGAGGCGGTCGGAAGCGGGATAGGGCAGCGGATCGATCGCGATCTTCTTCAAGACCCCGAACACGATCGTCGCGCCCGCGATTCCGAGCGCGAGCGTCAGCACGGCAATCGCCGTGAAAACCGGGGTTCTCGCGAGCGATCGGACCGAATAACGCAAATCGTGCAGCAGCATTTCCAGCCGGTTCATTCGAATATCCCCCGGAATCATTCGGTCCGCAGCGCGGTCATGGGATCGATGCGCATGGCGCGGCGCGCCGGCATGTAACAGGATGCCAGCGCAACCGCCAGAAACAACGCGACACTGCCAAGAATCGAGACGAGATCAAATGTTCCGACCTGGAACAGGAAACTGGACAGCACGCGGGCGAACGCGAAGCTGGCCGCAAGGCCCAGGGCCAGCCCGATGAGCACGAGGCGCAATCCCTGCGCCAGGATCATGCGCATGACGTCGTGCGGCCGCGCCCCGAGCGCCATGCGAATGCCGATCTCTCTCGTGCGCTGCGTCATCATGCACATCATCACGCCCGCGATGCCGGAAACGGCCAGCAACAGGGCAACGCCCGAAAAAATCCCGAACAACTTCAGGATGTAACTGCTGGCCCAATACGATTCCCTGACGATGTCCCGCATTTGCCGCGGCTTCGAGAGCGGAACCGTCGGATCGATCTCGCGCAGGATCCGCCGCGCCCCGGCGATCACGTCCGCAGGATTGCCGCTCCCGACGCGCACGCCCATCTCCTGCGTCTTCCACGTCAGTTGGGCGTGCGGAATGTAGAGGCAGGGCCGATCCTCCATGTCCAGCCCGCTCATTTTGACATCCGCGACCACGCCGACGATCTCCACGATGCGAGCCGGAGAAATATTGCCGGCGTCGCCCCACATGATCCGGCGGCCGATCGGATTGCGCCCCTCGAAATGCCTTCGTGCAAACGACTCATCTATCATCGCCACCCTGGTGCTGCTCAGGTTGTCCTCGTCCCTGAACACGCGCCCCCTGATCAACTCGATTTCCATTGCGCTGAAATAACCGGGCGTCACGAGCCTGAAATCACAGAGGTGGGACTGCACCTGAGGCAGCGGCGGCTCGCCCTCGACGGCGTACGGCTGCCATGATCCCGCACCGTTCAGTGGCAGGCTCGAGATGCCGCCGACCGCCTCGATCCCCGGCATCGAACGCAGCCGGTCGCGGAGCATGCGGAAGAATTGGACCCGCTCCTGACCACTCGTATACCGGTCCGTGGGCAGCGAAATCCTGAAGGTCATCAACCCTTCGGGATTGAATCCCGGATCGACCGCTTGAAAATTGCCGAGCGTGTGCAGCATCATCCCCGAACTCGTCAGCAGCGCCAGTGCCAACGCAACCTCGGCAATCACCAGCAGCCCGCGCAACCGGTAATGCCGGCGGCCGCCGCCCGATCCCGGTCCGCTGTCCTTGAGCACCGAATGGGTATCCAATCCCGCGACCGTCCAGGCCGGCGCCAGGGCGAACAGCACGCAGGTCAGAACCGACGCGCCGATCGCGAAACCCAGAACCCGCGCGTCGATGTTGAATACAAGCCACGGGGGGATCTCGAAATCGACAAGCGTAAGCGCAAGCCGCGTCGCCCAGGTTGAGCCGACCACCCCGAGCGCCCCCGCCACGGCCGACAGAATGATTCCCTCCACCAGCAACTGCCTGACGATTTGCCAACGGCTGGCTCCGACGGCGAGGCGAATCGCGAATTCCTTTTGTCGCCCGATCGCCCGCACGAGAAACAAGCCGCTGACATTGACGCACGCCAGAATCATCACGATGCACGCCGCGCCCAGCAGGATCCAGCTCATCGCCTGGGTGCCTCGCAGCAACCCTTGGCGCATGGGCGCGACAACCGCTCCGACGCCGGCGTTGGACTCGGGGTGCTCACGCTCGATCCGCGCCGCAACGGCCGACAGATCGGCCTGGGCCTGACGCCGGGTCACGCCGGGTTTCAACCGGCCATAACCGTTGAACTGATAATTTCCGCGCGTGCCATCGATGTCCCGAGCGACGAATGGAATCCACACATCGGCTTCCGATTCAAAGTTAAATCGCGGCGGCATGATGCCGATCACCACATGGGCCGTTCCGTTCACGTCGAGCACCTTGCCGATGACGCCATGATCCCCACCGTATCGGCTCCGCCACAACCGATGACTGATGATCACCACGGACGGAGCCCCGGGCTGCTCATCGGCTGCATTGAAATCGCGGCCAACGAAGGGCCGAACCCCCAGGGTCGGGAACAACGACGCCGAAACGCGCTCGCCGCGAACCTGCTGCGGCCGGTCGGAGCCGCCAACGACGTCCTGGACCGCGCCGATGATCCCCATGTCGCTGAAGACATGGTTTTGCCGGCGCCAATCCAGGTAATCGGCATACGACAGATTCAGCGCCTGCAGGTTCTGCCGGGGGCGATTCTGGGTCACAGACACCAACCGATCCGGATCCTTGAACGGCAACGGACGAAACAACAGTGGATTGACGATGCTGAACATGCTGCTGGCCAGACAAATGCCCATCGCCAGCATCAGCACGCACGCGATCGAAAACCCGGGCGCCCTGGCCAGAACGCGCACGGCCTGCCGCAAGTCCTGAAGTGTGTCTGCCAGCCATACGAACATGAAGGATCTCCTCAACGCGAGGCCGGTTCGCTCTCGCCCGCGGTGGCCGCGGCGAATTCCGACTCGTCGACGATGACGCCGTCGAACAGGTAAACGATCCGGCCCGCCGCGCGCGCATAACGCTGGTCGTGCGTGACCATGCAGATCGTCGTCCCCTCGCGGTGAAGGTTTTGCAGGAGCGTCATCACCGCCTCGCTGTTTCTCGAGTCGAGGTTGCCCGTCGGTTCGTCGGCGAGCAACAACGACGGGCTGCCGACCAGCGCCCGCGCAACTGCGACGCGCTGTTGCTGGCCGCCGGAAAGCTGGGCCGGATAATGATTGCGCCGATGGCCCATCGAAACTTTCTCCAGCACTTCGGCAACGCGTTGTTTGCGCTCGGGAACCGACAGCTTGCGGTACCGGAGCGGCAGTTCCACGTTCTCATAAACCGTGAGGTCGCCGATCAGGTTGAAACTCTGGAAAATAAAACCGATTTCCCGGTTGCGAAGCTGGGCGCGCTGTTCGTGCGAGAAGTCCGTCACGTTTTCGCCCTTGAGCAGGTAATTGCCGCCCGTTGCCGTGTCGAGCAGACCGATGATCGACAGCAGCGTGGATTTGCCGCATCCGGACGGGCCGTCGATCGAGACGAATTCACCCTGCCTGATGTCCAGGTTGATTGAGGTCAACGCGTGCGTTTCGATCTCCTCGGTGCGGAAAATTTTTTGGATGCGCTGCAAACAGATCAACGGCTCGTTCATGGCTTTTCTCCTGCGATCTACTTGATTCGAAGCTTGTCCTCATGATCCCATTGCGATATTTCGGAAACGATCACCTGGTCGCCGGGATTGAGTCCCTTGACCACCTCGACCGTCATCGCCGACATGCGCCCATACACGACCGGCACTCGCAGCGCCGTTCCCTCGCGCGCGTTCAACTTGAACAGCTGCCCCGCGGCATTGCCATTGGCGGAAACGGGGCGCTCGACAAACACCGCGTCCGCGACCCGCTCGATTTCGATCACACCGGAAATCGACAAATCCGGCCGGGACCCCTGCGGCGCGTTGCCGTTCAGCGCGACGTCGACCGTCACGCTCCCATCCACCACGCCCGGGTTGATCCGGATCACTTTGCCTTCGACCATCTGGTTCATCACTTCGATTTGCGCCGGAAGGCTGATTGCCAGGTCGCGCGCCTGGTGTTCCGAGATTTTCAACTGCGCCTTGAGCCGCAGGGGATCGACCACCTTTGCCAGAACGGTCCCTGCGGCGACCTGTTTGCCCAGGCCGACCGCTTCGGCGGAAAACTCCATCAGCACGCCCGCGACGCCGGCCCGGACCTTGAGCCGCTCGGCCTGCTCCTGCTTGTACCTGATCGTCGCCCTCGCCTGCTCGACCTGGCCCTGCACGGCTGCAAGCCGTTCTTCACGGGTCGATTCATAGCGGGCAAGCGTCTGCTTTTTGTATTTAATCTTGCGCTCGATCGATTCAAGCTTGAGTTTCGTCAAATCCAGCTTCACCCCCGGCAAATAGCCGCGTCGGCACATCTCCTCATTGCCGCTCGATTCCAGTTTTGTCGTCTTGTATTCATCCTCCAACTCGGCAATGTCGGATTTGAGCGTGAGCACCTGGTCTTCGTATTCGGTCTCGCGCGAAAGCAGATCGGCCTGGGCCGCCTTCAATGCCTCGCCCCCCTGAAGCAACTCCAGGTCGAGACTGGGGTTCACCATCTCGATCAGAATCGTATCGGGATGGACTTGCACGCCCGGCTTGAGCGGCAAGCGCTGAATTCTTCCTTCGATGCCGGCCGTGACCCAGATCTCTTCCTCAGGCGCCAGCGTTCCGGCGCCGCGAACTTCGCGTAAGAATAAGCCCCTTTGAACCGTGCCCACCAGGATGGCTTGGCGATCGACGAGCGGCAGGGCCGGCTTCAAGCGGCTCACCCCGAGCGTCACGCCGGCCAACAGGGAAGACGCGATGACGAACAGCAGGACCCGCTTGGTCCACCGGCGACGCAGGGCGTGTGGCCGTTCGATATCCATGCCGGCCATCATCGCAAGTCGCGATCCAAATCAGTGGCATAGAATACTTTTTGCGTTCCCTTCAATTCATTCGACATACCCATCTCGCCCGAATTTCGCCCCAATGAATCCGTGTCCGCTTCCGGGATTGGTGCGTCCCAAAACCGGACACATCGCCTCAAATTCGAGTCGCGCTTTTGAGCGGCAGGTAAAGCGATGCACGGCAACCCCGACCGGTTGGCGAATCCTCCAGAATCAGGGCGCCACCATGGTTCTCCGCGATCTGGCGGCTGAGCGGCAACCCGATCCCCGCGCCATCAGGCTTGGTCGTATAGAACGGCGTAAACGCCTGGTCGGCATCGGCGACCCCCGGGCCGTCGTCATCGACCCACACATGAAGCCGGCCGTTTGCCACATCCCAACCGACGCCGACGCCGCCGTCCGACTCTGTCACCGCGTCGATCGCGTTGCGAATCAAATTGATCAGCAACTGATCAAGCTGATCGCCGTCGGCCTCGATCGTCAGCGCCGGCCCTTCCTGAACCGCCACGGGAAGCCGGCCATCGAGTTCAGCGACCCGGCGCACCCATGGGCCGATCTCGATCGGACGCGGCGATGGATCGGGCAGCCGCGTGACCTCGGAATACGCGAGGATGAACCGGTGCAACGATTCGCTCCGGGTTTCGATCACTTCAAGGCCCTGGCGCAAATCGTCCTCCCAATCGTCGGGGCGCGGCGATTGCTTCCGCAACTCGATGAGTGAGTTCGCGATGGAACAGATCGGCGCAAGCGAGTTGTTGATCTCGTGCCGCAGGATCTGAAGCATCCTCTTCCAGGCGGCGCGCTCCTCGTCGTGAAGCGTCCGGGTAAGATCGGTGAGGATCAACAGGTGATGCGGGCGTCCATCTTCGCGGTATCGGCCGCGGTGCAGCTTCCAGCGGCCGATCCCCCCTGGAAGTGCCAGGTTGACGATCCGTTCGGTTCCACCCTGAAGCAGGTTCTGCAATCCGAGTTCGCCGGCCTGCCTGCCGATGATCTCATCAGCGCTCCTTGCCAGCAGTTTTTCGCCCCCGCGATTGACCAGTCGAACACGCAGCGCGGGATCCAGCGCAAACACGGCGACATCGACCTCGGCCAGGATTTTGTCGAGCAGCGCCTGGTCCTCATGAGCCTCGAGACGCTGGTTCCGCAACAGATCGGCAAGGCCGTTGACTTCCAGGAGCGTCTCGCCCAGAACGTCGTCGCTCCGCGTCACCGACGCCCTGAGCGAATAGTCCCCTTCGCGAAGCGCGCCCAATAAATTTGAAAGCGTCCGCAGGGAATAACAGACGAGGTGCTTCATCCAGATGCTGCCGGCGATGAGGCATCCGAAAACCGCCAGCGCCAGCGTCAGCCTGAGATTCAACGACAGGTTCAGTTGCCACAAACACACCACCGCCGTGATCGCCGCGGGCAGCCCCGCGGCCACGACGCCCAACTGGATCCGGTTTTCGAAACCGAGCCTTGGGAAAATCTTCCCCGTGCTGCCGGGCAGGCCGGCGACGGTCCGGATTTCATTTCCAGCGTTCATGCATGGCTCCATCGGATTTTTCAGAGACCGTGCTTTTCGAGCCTGCGGTAAAGCGCGCTGCGGCTGAGCCCCAGGGCGCGCGCCGCCAGGCTGACGTTGCCGCCGTTGCGGCCGAGCGCCTTGCGAATCAACACGCGCTCGACTTCTTCCAGGCTCATTTCATCGAGGCTTCGATCGGCGTCGGACACATTGAGCGCGAGCCCCAGGTCGGATTGGCCGATCTGCTCGCCCTTGGCCATCAGCACCGCGCGCTCGATGCTGTGCTTGAGCTCGCGCACGTTCCCCGGCCACGGATGGCGCAGCAAAAGATCGATCGCATCGCGCGTGAATCCGACCAGCGGCTTGCGGTAGTGGCCGGCATAAATCCCGAGAAAATGGTCGGCCAGCAGGGGGATGTCTTCGCGCCGATCACGAAGCGGCGGCACCTCGATTGCAATCGTGTTCAGCCGGAAGAACAGGTCCTGACGAAACCGTCCCTCGGCGACTTCCTTGCTCAAGTCGGCGTTGGTGGCCGAGATCAGCCGGACGGATGCCCTTCGCGTCCGCGACGAACCGACCGGCTCGAATTCGCCGCTCTCGAGCACGCGAAGCAGCTTGGCCTGCATCGCCGGCGACACGTTCGCCAGTTCGTCGAGAAAAAGCGTCCCGCCGTCGGCAAGCTCGAACCGGCCGATCCGGTCGCCGGAGCCCCCCGTAAAAGCCCCTTTGACGTGGCCGAACAGCTCGCTTTCGAACAGCGTCTCCGACAGCCCGCCCATGTTGACCGCGATCAGCGGCTTGTCGGCGCGCGCGGACGCCGCATGCACCGCGCGCGCGATCACTTCCTTGCCGGTCCCGTTCTCGCCGAAGATAAAAATATTCGCCTCCGACGGCGCGGCCCGCTCGATCAGCTCCAGCACGGGCCGCATCGCCGGCGACGCGACAATCATGCGCGATTGTTGATCCTCGCCGATGAGCCTGTTCGTGACGCTCAGCCGTTTGCCTTCGCGCAGCGCCCGGCAAAGCTCGATCTGTGTGCGCAGGATTGTCAACAGCCGCTCGTTTTTCCAAGGTTTGGGGATGAAATCGCGCGCGCCGCGCCGCATCGCCTCGACGGCCAGTTCAATGCTCGCCCACGCCGTCATGACGACCACCGGCAGCGTTTCATCCAAATCCCGGATGCGCGCGACCAAATCGAGCCCTTCGGCTCCGGTGGTCGTGCCGCGCGTATAGTTCAGATCCATCACGACCGCATCGTACGAGCCCGCCGTCAACGACTCGAGCACGGCCTGGGCGGATGAAGCCGACTCGACCCGGTAGCCCTGGCCTTTGAGCAACAGGCGCAAAGCCGCCAATACATTCGGTTCGTCGTCGGCGATGAGGATCTGAGGCGGTTTCATGCAATGCCCCCCTTCCGCCCCAATTAGTTCCCCAACCAACCGAGATTCTCAAGAACATAGATGGCGCGGCATATGGAATTCGGAAAAATCTTTTGTTTAAAAAGTCCCCGGCCGAGGCAGGCACCAGCCGGGGAAATGCGCATGAAAAAAGTGCCGGAAAACTGCCAAGCTCCAGCCGGAATCCGGCAGGAACAGCGCCGGGACGTTAAGGGACCCCAAATTCTCGGCTTGACGAAATCCCCAATAAACACGCATGATTTTGCATGCCGGAGGGATGGCCGAGCGGTTGAAGGCACCGGTCTTGAAAACCGGCGAGCCTGCAAGGGCTCCGTGGGTTCGAATCCCACTCCCTCCGCCACTTTCCACTCTGGACTCATCCCATGGGTTTTCTGGCTTTGATTCTGGGCACGATCTCGGCGATCGTTTCGATTTCCGTTCACAGACGTTCCATCAAAATCGGGCTTGGCATCCTGGCCGTTCTGCTGCTTGGATTCTCGTTTGCTTGTTGCTACTGGGGCCTGCATTGATCGGTCCGACCGCGCGTCGGCGGCAGGCGCCTCTATTTGAAAGCACTCGGTGATTAACCACCCATCCCCGTAACCCCGCGATAAATCGCGGTATGTGTTTAGCGTGTTGGTCATACCGCAAAGCGCTGAAAGCGCGAAACAATATAGCCTGGGGCGAAGCGAAGTGCAGCCCCAGGTTGCGTGACAGTTAAATTCAGAGCGCTGAAGGCGCGGGAGAAACCGATTTCTCTCGCTCTTTCAGAGCTTCGGGTAATTGCGATTCTCGACCTGGGGCTGCGCTTCGCTCCGCCCCAGGCTATGATCTCTTGCGCCTTCAGCGCAAAAAAAAACAGATCAACCACGCTAAACACATGCAAATCGCGGGGTTATGGGGACGGGCGATTCACCAGCAATTACTTGGAAATGACAAGTATCTGCTTTCTCGAGTTCTGCAAGAACCTCCGAAGCCTTATCGCCGAGTCGGAATTCCGACAACTTGAACTTGAAAGTTCGTCTGTTCCGCCCGAAACTGTCCGGGCGGCCGAATGCCGCGCGAGACCATGGGAAGAACACCGCCGTCTTGATCAGATCCTCGCTCCAGCTCCCGCACGAAATATCCGATCCCAACGGAGCCTGGGCCGGCCCGCAAGGCTGGCGCGGGCGGGCGGTCAACGGCTGCCGGAGCTTTGACTTCTTCGCGCTGCCGTGGTCGACCCTGCGCAAGCGCCGCCGCACGACCGAGGACGGCCTGATCCGCTGCATCAAGTGCTCGGGCGGCCGCCATGTGTTCCGCGTCGAGCAGCCGCGCCTCTTCGGCGCCGGGGTCGACCGCCCGGTCTACGCCAAGCGCTACACGATCGACAACTGGCTCAAGCGCGTCGGGAACCTGTTTTCGGGCGGCAAGGCGCGGCGCGAATACGAGCTTGGCTGGGCCCTGCTCGAGCGCGGCCTGACGACGCCGATCCCTCTGGCATGGGCCCTCCCCAGTCCACCGCGGCTTCTCACCCCGGCGATCACGTCGAACTTCCTCCTGACGCTCGAGCTCGAAAACCAGGGAACGCTGCCGGTCTGGGCCGAAAAGGGGCAGGCCGACCGGGTCCCGGGGTTTTACACGATCCTCGCGCGGTTTCTTGCCGCGATGCACCTGGCCGGGTTCTATCACGACGATTGCCTCGCGAAGAATTTCTCGATCAGCCCCGGCGCCGATTTCGCCAACGACGACGTGCTCAGCCTCTTCCAGATTTTCGACATCGACCACGGCCGGATCCACGAGAACGGCCTGCCGTTCGGCCCGCGCTCCTACAACCTCTACCAGATGATCTCCTCGCTGCGCAAAAGCGGCCTGCCCGACCGCGAGCGCCGCGTCCAGTTCCTGCGCGACTACATGGCCGCCGCCGGCCTCGACCCGCGCGCCAACGAAGCCCCGCTCATCCGCGCCATCGACCGGTTCGCCGAGCGCAAGCTGCACATTGTCCTGTTCAAGTGAGGGGCATCATGCGTGACGTCATCCGCACCGGCCGGTTGGAGCTCATCGCGGCAACGCCGCAACTTCTTGATGCCGAAGGCGACCACCGGCAGCTTTCCATTCTCCTGAACGCTGATATCCCCGCCAACTGGCCCACCCCGCTCTACGACGGCGATGCCCGTAACTTCTTCCATCGCGTCCTGACCGAAAACCCAGAAACCGCCGGCTGGACGTCCTGGTATATTTTGCTCGTCGGCGAAGATGGCGCAAAAACACTCGCCGGCGCGGTTGGCGCATGCGGCCTGCCCGATCCGGACGGCAACATGATCATCGGCTACTCCATGCTTGACCAGTTCCAGCGCAAAGGCTATGCCACCGAGGCGCTGCGCGGTTTCATCGAATGGGCCGCCCAAAACCCGGATCTTCGCCGGGTCGCCGCCGACACCTTCCCGCACCTCGTCGCATCGATCCGGGTGCTTGAAAAAATCGGCTTCACCCCCTGCGGCCCGGGAACGGAAGCGGGGACGATCGGGTTCGAGTTGCGCGTTCAACACTGAACAGCCCCTGAAACAGTTTCTTTAATTCTTGATCTTCCTTGAAACGCTGGCTAATGTGTTAAGGCTTGCCGGGGTCGACCCCGACACCGAGACCGTGCCCGCCGAGGGTTGCGGCAATATTTTCTGCAAAGGCGAGGGACGCATGGGTAGCGTGATCAAGAAGCGCCGCAAAAAGATTCGCAAACATAAATATAAGAAACTCCGCAAGAGCATGCGTCATCGTAACAAGTAATTCGGCGCGACCGGCCCCGGGGCGTTCCGTCCCGGGGCCGCGTCGCCGACCGGATCGCCGCCGGGGCTCTCCTTTTGGCCCGGTTTGACTTTCCCAGCCGCCGATTCTATAAAAGATGGACAGGCCTGCCGCCCGGGCGGGTTTGCTTGTGTACAGCGAGACGGAGTGCGGGTCAAATTCCGCAATCCGCAATCCGCATTCCGCAATCCAATCATGCCTGATTTCCAGCAGCTCATCGACAGCCTGAACCCCGCCCAGCGCGAGGCCGTCACCACCGCCGACGGGCCGCTGCTCGTGATCGCGGGCGCCGGCTCCGGCAAGACCCGCGTCATCACGCACCGGATCGCGTGGCTGATCCGGCAGTGCAACATCGAGCCGTGGCGGATCTTCGCGGCGACGTTCACCAACAAGGCCGCCGAGGAAATGCGCTCGCGCGTGGCGCGGCTCGTCCCGGGCTCCGAGGTGGCGCGCCTCTCCATTTCGACGTTCCACTCGCTCTGCGTCGGGATCCTGCGGCGCGAGGCCCAGCACGCCGGCCTCTCGCCCCGCTTCACGATCTGCGACGACACCGACCAGCTCGCGCTCATCAAGGACTGCCTGCGCGCCCGCGGGTTCGCGCCCAAATCGGTCAGCCCCGAGCAGATCCGCAACTACATCGCCACCGCCAAAATCCAGATGCTCGAGCCGGCCGAGGCCGCCCGCGACCTGCAGTGCGAGGTCGGACCCGTCGCCGCCGACATTTACGACCAGTATCAGAAGCGCCTGCTCGCCGGCGACGCCGTCGACTTCGACGACCTCATCCTGCACGTCGTCCGCATCTTCCAGCGCGTGCCGGAGGTCCTCGAGCACTACCAGCACCGCTGGCGCTACGTGCTCGTCGACGAGTACCAGGACACCAACCGCGTCCAGTTCGAGTTCGTCAAGCTCCTGGCGGCCGCCCACGGCAACCTGTGCGTCGTCGGCGACGAGGACCAGTCGATCTACTCGTGGCGCGGCGCCGAAATCGAAAATCTCTTGAAGTTCCCCGACATTTTCCCGGGCACGCGCATCGTCCGGCTCGAGCAGAACTACCGCTCGACCGAGACGATCCTGCGCGCGGCCGCCGCCGTCATCGCCAACAACCGCCAGCGCCTGGGCAAGGACCTGCGGAGCGAGCGCGGCATGGGCGAACGCATCACGATGATCGCCGGCTTCAACGAGCGCGAGGAGGCCGCCCTCGTCGTGCAGGCGATCCAGTGGCTCACCCGCGTGCGCGGCATCGAGCTGTCCGAAATCGCCGTCTTCTACCGCGTCAACGCCCTCTCGCGCGTCGTCGAGGATCAGCTGCGCCAGGCGGGGATCAACTACCGCGTCATCGGCGGCATCAAGTTCTACGACCGCGCCGAGGTCAAGGACCTCCTCGCCTACCTGCGCCTCGTCGTCAATCCGCGCGACGGCGTCGCCCTCGCGCGCGTCATCAACAAGCCCGCGCGCGGCATCGGCGACAAGTCGATCAACGCGCTCTTCCAGGACGCCGCGGCCAAGAACATCTCGCTCTACGACGCGCTCGTCGCGCACAAGGACGACAAGTCGGGGGCGCTCTCGGGCAAGGCGCGCGTCGGCGCCAACGCGCTCATCACCCAGCTCGCGCAGTGGACCGAATACGCCGACAATCACGCCCCGCACGAGACGCTCGACCGCATCCTGCGCGACACCGGCTACGAGGAATCGCTCGGCGCCGAGAGCGACATCGAGGCGATCACGCGCCGGGAAAACGTCGCCGAGCTGATTTCGGCCCTCGAACAGTTCATCGAGGAAAAACCCGACGCCGCGCTCGCCGATTTCCTCGAGCGCGTCGCGCTCGTCAGCGCCCAGGACGAAATGACCGAGGGCGAGGCCGTCTCCATGATGACGATGCACTGCGCCAAGGGGCTCGAGTTCAAGGCCGTCTTCATCATCGGCATGGAGGACCCGATCTTCCCCAGCCAGCGCGCCGTCGAGGAGCAGGGCAACTTCGAGGAGGAGCGCCGCCTGTTCTACGTCGGCATCACGCGCGCCCGCGACATGCTGTTCCTCTCGCGCGCCGACAGCCGCACGCTGCACGGCCGCCCCTGTTACAACACCCCCTCGCTCTTCCTGCGCGAGGTCCCCTCCGAACTCATGCGCACGCTCGACGACGCCCGCCGCGAGTGGGGCGAGCGGGCACGCGAGCGCGCCGAGCGCCCCGAGCGCCCGACGATGCGCGAGTCCCGGCCCGCCCCCGAGCCTGAAATCATCGAGCGCCCCTCCGGCGGCGGCGGCAAGTTCAGCCTCGGCCAGCGCGTCACGCACGAGCGCCTCGGCGAGGGCGAGATCATCGGCATCCGCGGCGAAGGCGATCAGCGCAAAATCTCGGTCAAGTTCGACGCCGGCCTCGAGATGGAAATCCTCGAGCGCTACGGCAACATCCAGCCCGTCGGCGACCTCCCCTTTTAGTTCGGGAGTCCCGTCTTTAGCCGAATTCATTCCGCCTGAAGGCGGGACTCCCAAACTTTTTTTCGTGTATTTTCGTGCTCCTTTTTCGTGCATTTCGTGTTTGTCTTGTATTTGAGTTCCTTTTTCTGTATTTCCTCTCTATGTCTTTCTCCTGCGACTACTGCCACAACCCGATTCCCGAGGGCGTGCACCCGTTCACGCTGCGCCTGGAGCTTTTCCCGGCCATCGAGCCCTCGCTTGAAATCGACAAGAAGGACCTCGAGATCGATCTCGAGGCCGAAATGAAGCGGCTCATCGAGCAGATGGAAAAGATGACCGAGAGCGAACGGATCGAGCAGGAGAAAATCCTGTTCGTCGCCCACAAGTTCACGCTCTGCCCGGCCTGCCGCAACCGCATCGCCGAGCAGCTCGACCTCCTCCGCCCGCCGGAGAAGTGATCGATGCGTGTTACCATATCGCCATACCCCGACGCGCAGCCGGTCTCCACGCTGATCCGCGCGCTCTCCCCCGCCGTCCATCACGTCGAGGATCTGCGCAGCGCCGAGCGCGTCTCGCGTCTCAAGCGCAAATGGCCGGCGATCGGCGAAGCCGCCGACCACCCGTTCGCGGAGTTTCACCTGAAACAAATCCAGGAATTCGTCGGCGTCCGCCTCTTCATGCAGGAATTTCTGATCCTCGCCGCCGTAATCGTCTTTTCCATCTATTTTCAATCGCTCTCAACGCTCGTGATTGTGTTCGTGATGTTTTTTGTCAGCCGCTTTGCCAATCCGGAAGCAACCTTTTCCGTCGGCAAACTATTCATCAAGCCTTCCATCATACACCTCGGCCCGCTGTGGATGACCGGCGTCCAGATGCCGACCATCATCGCCATCGAAATCGCCTCGCATGAATACTGGCCCCGCTTTCGATACGGCCGCCATTTCGAGCTTGCGATCTGGGGCTCATGCGCGCTGGCCGAGATCGTCTGGGCGATTACGCATCGCATTCCGTCTTGGGGCATCCCGGCGTTTATTTTGATGCAAATCGGCCTGCTTGCCGCATGGATTGCGATTTACCTCGTCGGCCAATCTGCCGAACTGCACGCCTACAACATCATCACCACAATCAACCGGGCTCTCGACCCCCACATCAAGCCGGTCACCATTCTCCTTCTTTCCGGAATTGTCATATCCATCGGCGGCGTTTTGTTTTGTTTTGTTTACCGGTTTCATTCCTCGCCTCCCCCGCAACTCTTCACCGCCGTCGGAACCGCCATGCTCATCGCGAGTTTGTCGCTCATTTACTATCTGCGTGTCACCCTCCCCAGGCGCCTCGACCGCGACTTCACCAAAATGGCCGCCCGCGCGCAGTCGCGTTTCCACGCCATTGTCACCGACGAATCGCGCAAATTCGAATAGCCTCCAAACAAAACTGGACCCATCCGTCCCGTTGCATTATTTTAGCCCGCAGTCAGCAACCGGAGACCTCGCGCAGTGACGGAGAAGTTCCAGCAACACGTCCAAGCCATCAAGCGCCGCTGGCCGGCGATCGGCGAGCATCTCGACCACCCGCTCGCCGAGTGGTATTTCGAGCAGCGCGAAAACCAGCCGCGCCCCGGCCTGATGCACACGCTCATGAACAAACTGCTTGGCGCGCTGATGCCTGCTATCTTTCTGATTTTCCTGATCGTCGACGATACTCGCCGGTTTCGGGTTCTGGTTTTCTGGGTTGTGATGATTATCTCCGGAATAGCTTATTTCACGCCAAGCACCCGCCGGAAAAGCATCAATCCGGTCCTGTATTTTCATCCAAAATCCAACTTGCGTCTGCGCGACATCTGGCTTTGCGGCGTCACCTACAGTGAACTTCTTGCCCTTGAGATCATGCTCAATATTCACCCATATACGCGCCTCAGATTCTGGCTCGACGCAGCCGTGCTTGTCTCGGTCCTGTTCGCATCGGTCGCAATGATTGCATGGAAGGGCTGGCTCACGCCCTGGACTTTGATTTTCGCCATATCCGCCTGGATCCTGATGATCGCGATCTATCGCGCAACGGGGAACTCAAGCACGACCGCACTGGCGGCGATCGCTCATTTTTCGGATGCTGTCGAACAGCGCTACAATCAGGCAGAAGCGACGATGAGCTCTCTCGCCAGGGGATGTCTTTGGTTTGTCGCGTTTTTTGGTGGTTTTATTCTGCTTCTGGGTGGGTTCTGTTCTCTTTTCGCCGCATTGGGGGAGGATCGTCTTCCCCTGTTGTTCATTCTACTGTCGATTTTTTGCCTCGCCGCCTCCGGGTTCATATTCAAATACGCGCATTCGGTCCAACCCCGGCTCGTGTCGAATAAGTTCTCGACACGATGCGAACGCGGGCAAAAAATCTTCCCCGAGATCATTTACCGCGAATCCGAATTGTCGGACGTGAAGTGACGGCTTTATGAACGACCGCTTTCAAGAGACCCTGCAACTCATGAAGCAACGCTGGCCGGCCATCGGCGAGCACGCGGACCACCCCATGGGGCCGTGGTTCCTCGAGCGCCGCGCCGAGCGGCCGTGGCGGCGCCGCTACCGCGCGCGCTACCAGATGAGCATTTTCTGGCTGATCCCGCTGGCATTCATCTTCAGTATTTTTGCCCCGATCGTCTTTCTGATCATTTTCTTGCTCCGGCGCACCTATAACCGCGGCGCAAAGGACCTGGCGCAGCCGGCCTCGTTCTTCGTCGGGCGCAGGCGCGCCAACCTGCACGAGCTGTGGCTGTCAGGCATGTCGGCTCCGGAGATGGCGGCCGTCGAGATCGCGCTGGCGCTCTCGGACCCGTGGCGCAAGAGCATGTGGTGGCCCAGTCTTTTCGTGTGGAACCTGATCCCGATTGGCGTCCTTTCCATGTGCGGCTACATTTCTTATCGTATGGAAGAGACCATACCGCCGCTGGGTTGGGCGTGCATCCTGACCGGGGCCGCATTCTGGTTTATCCTGTTCTTCGCGCTGAACAACCCGAATCGCACGGCAAAAATAGCGATGAAGGACTTCCTGGACGACGTCGACGAGCGCTGCCGCGGCAAAATCAAAAAGATCCTGTTCGGCTGTCAGCGCGCGGCGCTGGGGTGCATATTTGTCAACATCATGATGGCCGCCGTGGTAAATATATTCATGCTGGAGCATGGGTTCGAATACAGCATGCTGGTCCTTTTCGGCTCGGGGATTCTTCTCATCCCGTGGTATGTGATCAGGCACCAGCCGCGCATGGTCGAGAATTTCTTCAAGGAACACAGCGTCAAGGTTCAGGAGCAGTTCGCGACGATCATCCGGGCCGAATCCGAAAAGGACATGGCCCGCAAATAAAAGGGGAATCATCATGGAAAGCGATGCCGGACGGAAAACATATGCCACCGAGTGGCGCGTCACCTACCGCATGACCGACCAGATGGGCGTCGTCTATTACGGCAATTACTTCGAGATGTTCGAGTTCGGCCGCACGGAACTGCTGCGCGGCACCGGCTTCAGCTACTCGCAGATGGAGCAGGACGGCTTTTACCTGCCCGTCACGCGCGCCTCAGCCGAGTACGTCGCCCCGGCCCGCTACGACGACCTGCTCGACATCCAGACTTCGATCACGCGCCTGGACCGCCTGCGCATCGAATTCGAGTACGAGATCCGCCGCAAGGACGACGGCGGCCTGATCTGCCGCGGCGCGACGACGCACATCTTCGCCGGCGGCGACGGCCGCCCCCGCCGCCTCAACCCCGTCTGGCTCAAACGCATCCAGTCGCTCATGGAGTGATCGGCGCGCTTTCTTTCGGGAGCGCTCAATGGGATTTCCTGTTTGATCCGCTTTGCATTCTGATATGATGGCAACCATGCACGTTGACGGTTCGAGGAGTGTAACATTTGCCATGACCCCCGTCGCCCACACGCCAACCGGCATCGCATGGGCCAATCCCGATGGCCCGCTGCTCCAGATCCGCGAGCTCAAGACGCATTTCATCACGCGCGACATGGTGCGGCGGGCGGTCGACGGCGTGAGCTTCGCGCTCGAGCGCGGGCGCAGCCTCGGGCTCGTCGGCGAGAGCGGCTGCGGCAAGTCGGTCACGGCGCTTTCGATCATGCGGCTCGTTCCGTCGCCTCCGGGCCGGATCGTCGGCGGCGAAATCACCTACAAGGGGACCGACCTGCTCGGCCTCGGCGAGCGCCAGATGCGGCGCGTGCGCGGCGCCGAAATCTCCATGATCTTCCAGGAGCCGATGACGTCGCTCAACCCGGTCTTCACCGCCGGCTCGCAGGTCGCCGAGGTCTTCCGCATCCACCGCGGCATGTCGCGCCGCGAGGCGTTCGACCGCGCCGTCGACATGCTCAAGCAGGTCCGCATCCCCGACCCGGCCCGCCGCGCCCGCGAATACCCGCACCAGATGAGCGGCGGCATGCGCCAGCGCGTCATGATCGCGATGGCCCTGGCCTGCAACCCCGACCTCCTCATCGCCGACGAGCCGACCACGGCGCTCGACGTCACCGTGCAGGCACAGATCCTGAAATTGATGAACGAGCTTCAAGAGGAGTTCAAGTCATCGATCATCATGATCACGCACGACCTGGGCGTCGTGGCCGAGACCTGCGACGACGTCGCCGTGATGTATGCCGGCCAGATCGTGGAAGAGGCGAAGACCGCGGAATTGTTCGAGCGCCCGCTGATGCCATATACACAGGGCCTCATGCGCTCGGTGCCGCGCCTGGAATGGGTCGCCGAGCGCCACACGATCCGGCCGATCCCGGGCTCGGTCCCCGACCCCGCGCACTTCCCGGCCGGCTGCCGGTTCCACCCGCGCTGCCCGTTCGCCGGCGACGGCTGCCTCGAGCCGCAGACGCTCGCCGAGGTCGTCCCCGGCCACTCCGTCCGCTGCCACCGCTGGAAGGAAATCCAGGAAGACCCGGTCAAGGCGTCCGAAACCGCGACCGTCGCCAAGGCCCGCGACCAGCGCGTCGCCGCCGGCTGATTTCCCGGAAACGCCGATCTCCGGATCGGCTCTGGCGCAGTCGGTCTCATTGTTTTTTTCTCTCCGCTGAATAAAAATTCACTCCCGAACCGTCTGTTACTCAGAAGGCGAATCGAATGGCGCAGGTTATGACCGCTCCACCGCCCGATATCGACACGACACTGACGCTTCGGGCCGAGCTTGAATTCATTTACGACGCCTGCGCGCCGCAGTTTCTGGCCTGCGCGGTCTCGATCGTCGGCTGCCGCGACCGCGCCGAGGACGCCATTCACGAGGCGTTTTGCAGGCTCCTCAAGCTCGACGAGCGCCCGCGAAACCTGAAAGCCTTCGCATTCCGCAGCGTCCGCAACGCGGCGATCGACATCCTCCGGCGCGACGGCCGTTTTGTCGAACTCGACGAAAGTGTTTTTGTCTCGGGCGCCGCCGGCCCGCTCGAGTCGGCGCAAACGAATGAATTCCGGGCGCAGGTCGCGGCGGCGCTTGGGACGCTCCCGCCCGACGAGCGCGAAACCATCATCCAGCACGTCTACGGCGGCCTGACGCTGCGCGAGATCGCCGAGATGCGCGACGCCCCGCCGGGCACGATCGCCACCTGGTACCGACGCGGCATGGAAAAGCTGCGCCGGTCTTTGAAGGAGTGAGCACCATGGACGACCTCGAACGCAAACTCAAGACGCTCTCGCTCGGCGAGCCGTCGGCCGGCCTGCGCGACCGCATCTTCAATGGCGAACCGGCCGCCGCGCCCGTCCGCGCGATACGGCCGCGCCTCTCTGCCCGGCGCATCCCTCTCGCCTGGGCCGCGGCCGTCGCCCTGTTCTGTTCCGTCGCCGGCTACGGCGCGGGCGCGATGCGAAAACCCGCCGCCCCAGCCGCGGCAATCCCCGCGTCGACCGTCCGCGTCGAAGTCATCAAAACCACGAACCCAAGGAACATGTTCGATTTCACCGCGCCGGCCAACGATTTCCTCCCCGGCAAGGTAAACGTCCGCGTCACATCCCATGGCGAGGTCTGACCATGAAAACAATGGTAGGTCGGGTCTGCGACCCGACTCTGAAAACTCGACAATTCGTCCAGCTCGTTTGTTTCTTCACGCTTGTTTTTCTGATCCCAACGGCCCGCGCCGCCGACCTGGTCAGCATTTACTGCCAGGTGTTCCGCACCACCGGCAACCTCGTCGGCGACACGTCGATCGACGAAAACGTCTGGGCCGGAGCTCGGCCGCCATCGGCCGAGCTCCAGCGCGCCGTCACGCTTTTCAACGAGGGCCATTTCCGCCTCGACCAGGACCGCCTCGACGCCAAGATCAATGGCTGGAAATGGAACGACAAGGACATCCCAATTACAAAGGCAAGGGAAAGCCGCATCCTTCCTGAAGACAAGGTTCAGCTCATCGAGTCGTGGACGAACATCGTCCCTGGCCAGACCGCCAACTTCGAGATCGGCTCGCAGCAGCAGCTCGAATATTTCGAGAAAACCGGCAGCGATCTCTATCAACTCAGGAAACTGGACGCGCTCACCGGACTCAAAATCGGCATGCGCGTCGACGGCCGCCTCGGCGACCCGCTCCTGCGCGTCTCGAACCTGACGATCTCGCTCAAATCGGTCGAAAAGCGCGAACCGCTTGAAGGCACCTTGCTCCCCGTCGGCAGGCCCGTCCTGAACGAGGCTCAATACAAACTCGCCCTCAAGCTGAGAAGCGGCAACAGCTACGGCATCCTGCTTCACCCGGGCGAAGGCCAGGGCGTCCTCATCATCCGCCTCAACATCGCAGTGGGTAGGCCGGTTTCGCCGAAACCGGCATCTGAACAAACTACGCCGCCGTCGGCGACGTCGGCCTACAAGGAGTCGAAATAATGCGCATCCGCTCAATCCTCCTCATCGCGCTCATTCTGATCGGCAACGCCGCGGCATCCGACTGGGCCACGACCACGACCACGCACATCGAGTCCAGCCCATGGGGCACATATAAGAAGATCGAATTCCCCAAGGCCGAACTCCCGCGCAGCGGCTCGTCAGTCGATTACAAATTTTTCTATATGATGGATATCCGTTCGCTTATTTACGGTAATTATCAGTTCTCACGGGTCGGAATTCTCCACGTTCCGTTTGCGTGCATAGTGAACATGAATGTTTGCACCGTCCGCGACATCGAGCGCGACATTGTTTATGGACCGGACCATACATCGCCGAGGCTCAAGCACGATCAGATTACTAACAATATTATCGTCGGCGATCAGCCCTTGTTCTGCCTGTTTGAGTACGATTCGTTGCTGCTCCGCGTGGAAGGCCAGGTCTCCGATGTCACTCAAAACGAGCAAAACACCTTGGCTGAACGGGTCATGGTCCTCGATACCCCGCCGGTCTCTTTGTTCGAGGGGGAGTTCTGGGGAAAGGATTGCGACGAGTTTTATGCTTACCGCTGGCTGAACACACCTATCTCAACGGTTTACTCCGAAATCAAGACTCCCGAGGAAGAATCCATGTGCGTGCTGAAGGCGTTGTTTATGTCCGCCTACGACCACAACAAAAACAGCAAGGGCGGCATCCACGACTCCATCCTGGATTTGGGCTTGGTGCAGGGGTACAAGCACACCGTCGACGTCACGCTCAACGGAGAGACGGTCGTTTCGAAGCACGAGTATTATGGAGTGGTGGATTCGATTCTTGGGAGCGGTGTCTGGATTTCCGAAAACAGCGAAAAAGGCAGCACCCACAGATTCCTGAGCATCCCGTTCATCGGCCCGGTCTGGGCTTCGTGGTGCAATACCGAAAAGGACAATGAAACGCATTGGGGCGTATTCCCCATCCTGTGGCTCTGGGCGACCGATACGCCACGGCCGCCGAGCTTTGAAGCCTCCCGTTGACTCTCCCGGTTGTATCTGGATAATCGTCGCAGTTCAGATCGAGGAGAGTCGCCGCGATGAAAAACCTCATGATTGCGGTTGCGTGCTGCGCGCTGCTTTGCTCGTGCGTCAGCGTCAAGGTCGGGGCCCGGTCCGAGCCGTCGCGGCTTCAGTTCGAGGGCCTCGGAACCGCCTACGCGGCGGTCAACGGCATCCGCCCGTATGACGGGACGATCATCCGGCTCAACGTCGTCTCCGAGGAAAACTACGACGGCGAGCTGGCCGCGATCGAAATCTGGCCGGTTTGCGAATTGGGCATCGGCCTGATCGGCGCCCGCCTCCACGTCTTCCCGGTCGAGATCGGCGCCGGCATCCTGTTCTACGACCCCGCCCCCGAGGACTACCTCGAATTCGACGACGAAGAGGACGACGGAGATCACGCCATCAAGGCCGGGACTCAGGACGCCGCGTCGAACTCGGCAATGAGCTCGCCGAGCCGGCCGATCACTCGGTCGTAGGGCACCTGGCTTTCGATCATCTCGCCGCGCTTGTAGATGCGCGCGGCATCCCCGGCGGCGATCACGCCGAAGTCGGCGTCGGCGGCCTCGCCGGGGCCGTTCACGATGCACCCCATCACCGCCACGCGCAGCGGCTTGGTCCGGCCCGCGTGGATCCGTTCGATTTCGCGCGCGATTTTCGCCGTATTGAACCCCTGGCTCTCGCGGCCGCACGTCGGGCAGCTGATGACCTCGATCCCGAACCGCCTGAGGCCGAGCGCCTGGAGGATCTTGAACCCCGTCCGCACCTCTTCGACTTTTTCGTCGTTGGCGCGGGCGGCGATCGACACCCGCAGCGTGTCGCCGATCCCGTCCAGAAGCAGCGCGCCAATTCCAATGGAACTCTTAATATTACTATTATCTTTGACGCCCGCCTCGGTCACGCCCAGGTGCAGCGGGTAGTCGCACTGCTCGGCGAGCAGCCGGTAGGCCCGCACCATGAGCGGCACGCTCGAGCTCTTGACCGAGATGATCGTCCGCGTGAAACCGTGGCGCTCCAGAATTTCGATGTTTCTCAATGCGGATTCGACAAGCGCCTCGGCGGGGTAACCGGCCTCGGGCGGCGAAATCAAATTGCCGTTTTCGCGACCGCCGAACCTGAGCGCAATGTCGCGCTCCAGAGACCCCTGATTGACGCCGACGCGGATCGGCAGGTCAAACTCGTTGGCGCGCTCGACGACCGCGCGGATGTTTTCCTCGTCGCCGATATTGCCCGGGTTGATCCGGATCTTGTCGACGTAAGGGGCGGCCTCGATGGCGAGCCGCGCGTTGAAATGGATGTCGGCCACCAGAGGCACACCGGCCGTCGCCTTGCGGATTTCCGGCAGCGCCGCCGCGGCCGCGGGCGTGTTGACCGTGAGCCGCACGATCTCGCAGCCGGCGCCGGCGAGCGCGCGGATCTGCGCGATCGTCGAGGTTGCGTCGGCCGTGTCGGTCGCCGTCATCGACTGCACGCGGATCGGCTCGCCGCCGCCAATGATGAACGGCCCGACCTTGACCTGTCGCGTCGCGCGCCGCGGCGCGGGCAATTTCCCGTAATCCATGTGTCGGCGCCTCCGTCCGCGCCATCTCGACCATTTTAACGGAATCAGCCAATAATTCAATCGCGACTCTTTCGCGCCTTTTCGTGATCTTCCTTTCGTACTACTATCCGTCCGAATCTTGTTTTTCTGGCAAGATTTTGAACAGGAGGCAACGAAGGCAACCGAGAGATGATCCGCCAGGAAATTCTCCGTTTCCTCCGTTGCCTTCTGTTCATTCCTGTCT
>JBDKRG010000031.1:0-19591 GCA_039683515.1 Candidatus Sumerlaeia bacterium
GAGCGAAGCGTCGCCCCAGGCAGGCGTTCATGTTTTATGTTGAGCGCTGAAGGCGCGAAAGAGTCGATCATCGGTCGAGTGTTTCTTTCGCTCCTTCAGAGCTCCTGTTATCTCGACGCACTTTTCCCGGGGCGCCGCTTCGCTCTGCCCCAGGCTATTTTCTTTTGCGCTTTCAGCGCTTATGCCGCGCGTCGTGCCGTTGGTGAACACGCATGACGCGCCGCCAGAATTTGGGGAATGACAAGCTTTTAAACGGAGGCAAGCCTCCGCGCTCCACATAATCACGATAATCACTCGTTTTTGGCGGGGTTGTAGCGCAGCAGCATCGCGATGTCGAGGTCGTCGGGCTTGGGGTTGCGCGTCAGGAAGAACGCGCCGACCTTCTCGTAGACGAGCGGGTCGTCGGCCGACAGCGGCAGCCACAGGTTGGTCTCGCGGGCGTAGGAAGGCGCGTTGCCGGGGGTGGCCAGGTTGCTGAAGAAGATGCCGTCGCCCATCCGGCCGAAGCCCTGCGTGAGCGTCGCCGCGAACCGCCGCATGTCGGCCTTGTCGAAGACCTGGCCGTCGCGGCAGAGCGCGATGGGGAGCGCGATCGACAGCGACGCGTGCGAGATGTCCTCGCCGCCCTTCATCTCGGCGACGGTGAGCGTCCGCGTGAGCGGCTTGTCCGACAGGCGATACGGCCAGTAATACGCGCCGTCCGGGTAGAGGCTCAGGCGGTTCTTGAAATAGCGGCCGATCTTGAGCGCCTTGTCGCGGTGATCGGCGTTGCCGCCGACCTTCCACGAATACCAGTAGGCCGTGCCCATCGCGCTCAGGCGGTTGATCGGGGCCGGCTTGCCGTCGTTGGCGGGGTCCTGGTCGCGGTAGACGTAGGAGCCCTCGCCCGGGGCGGGGCCGTCCCGCCACTGGCGGTCGTGGAAGTCGAGGCTCTCCTGCATGGCCTTGAGGATCTCGTCGAATTCGGCGCCCATTTTGGTTTTGTAGGCGGGGTTCTGCTTGACGAGGCCAAGGAAGTCGAGGATCGGGAAGACGATAATGCCGGTGTGGACGCCGTAGGCGGTGCGCTTGCCGCGGTAGTATTTCGTGCAGCTCCAGACGGTGCTCTCCTCGCCGGTCCAGAGCTTGCGGCCGCGCTTGTCGTCGCGGGCGTCGATGACGCCCCGGGCGTAGCGGCGCATGACGTCGAGGTATTTCGTGTCGCCGGTGACGCGATACATTTCGTTGAGCGCCATCATGCGGTAGGAGTCGCCCCACGCGAGCGAGGCCGAGGTATTGTCCAGATGCGCGAGGCGCTTCTCGAGGCCGGGCCCGAGCGCGAGCCGGTCGAATTTCTCAACGCCGGCATACTGCTCGAGGGTCGGCGGGGCGGCAATCTTGGGGAAAGTCTTTTCGTAGCGGGCCAGGTAATTCTTCAGCGCCGAAGCGCCCGCTTCGTTGACGGCCTTCGTCGACTGGGCCCACGCCGAAGCCGCACATACCATCGCCAAAATCGCAATCACCCAACGTCCGCCACGCATCCGAGTTCTCCTTGGCAATCGATTGATCAAGCGAACCCATTCATCTACGAACAGGGTGAATCGTCAATGGAAAAGGTCGTCAATGCGCGAGGAAAACCATCGCCCCCAAGGGAATGGAGCAATTTCCCAACCAGGCATAGCCAGAACCAAATTCATGCGGCTCGGAATGTCACCCCGAAGGGGTGACGATAGTTCGGCAACACAGCGCGACGTAGTCGCAACCAAACAACAGAAAACAAATGCAGTCACGAAACGCACGAAAGAAATCACGAAAAATCGCCAAAAAAAATAGATTGTCGCAGAGGTGCAGAGTTTGGCAGAGGCGCAGAGAAATTCCGAACAGGAGGCAACGGAGAAAACGGAGATTTTTTCGATCATGTCTGTGTTGCCTTCGTTACTTCGTTAAAAATCTTGCCAGAAAAACAAGTTTCTGGCGGATAGTAGTCCAGGGTGGAGCGAAGCTGTTGCGAGCGCAACCCTGGGATCACCGCCGCCATTCCAGCCGAGCCCTGAAGGGCGACATCGTGGGATGTTCAACTATCTCGCCCCTTCAGGGCTCGGATGAAATGCATGCCCAACCCAGGGTTTCGCTTCGCTCCACCCTGGGCTCTTGAACTATTCGACCCTTTCAGGGTCCCCCCCGCAAGGCTGGTCGCTTGAAGATTTTGTGTACATCTTACATTCAAATTCGGCGGCTGCAGAGTCATCATAACCGAATCAACACGTTCTTCATTGAGAATCGCGACAGAACTACTTGGAAGCACTCTTACGTGGTTGACAAGAATGATGCGTGAATGGCCGCGGGGGCGCGGGCCCCACATTTTCGGCTTCGGAGTCGGGGCGGAGACCCGACCTACCGGGGGATGGGCACCTTTCTAAAGTCCTGGTAGACCCATGGGGTCCAGAGGCGGCACCTGATGAGGTCTTCGGGCGTCTCGGCGATCGCCACCAGGCCCATGCCGGCCCGCCTGGCGGCCCAGAAGCCGTGGACGCTGTCCTCGAAGACAATGCACCGGCTCGGGGCGACGGCGAGGCAGCGGGCGGCTTCCAGGAAGAAATCCGGGTGCGGCTTGCTCCTCAGGCCCGGACGGCTCCAGACGACCGCGTCGAAATCGCGCTGGACGCCCATCTGCCGGAGCAGAAAGCCGGTGTTCGAGCCGGTCGCGGAGGTCGCCACGGCGGTGCGGATCCCGGCGCGGCGGGCGCGCTCGAGGAGGCGCTTGAGGCCCGGGCGCGCGCCCTGGCGGCCGGCGATATACTCGCGGAAAAACGCCTCCTTGCGCTCGGAAAGCTCGGTGTATCGGTCCTCGCCCGGGCCGCCGCCGCGCGACCACCACTGCTTGAAGATCGCACGGTTAGTCTGGCCGAAACCGGCCTCCGCCATGCGGAACTCGCGCTCGCCGAGGCCCAGCTCCTCGACCAGCCGGCGCCAGGCCAGCATGTGGAACCGGCGCGAGTCGATCATCGTGCCGTCCATGTCGAACAGGAGCGCGCCGATCACGCGGCGGCGACCGCCAAGGGTCCAATTGACAGCGCTATGCATGGGAGAAAAAACCTCTCAACGGGCGACAAGTCTTGCAAGCGGCCGGTAGATCCGCATAATGACAAAGTAACGTCCCGCGAGGCCGATGGCAAGGCTGGGGGGGATGGGATCGATTTTCGATTACGATTACGAGCACGAGCACGAGCACGAGCACGAGCACGAAAATGGGTGAATAGCTTCAGAAGACAAATATGCAAGAGCTGATCTCCACATTCCACACGTTCCGCTGGACGGACCTGGCCGACATCGCCATGGTGGCGCTGTTCTTCTATGGGATCTTCGCGCTGCTGAGGGGATCGCGGTCGTACGTGGCGCTCATGGGATTCATCGCGTTCATGACCGGCACGATGCTCCTCTACCTGCTCGTGCGGACGTGGAAGATGGAGGCGATGATCCTCATCTTCCAGAACTCGTGGATCGTCGTGATGCTGATTTTCCTGATCGTGTTCCAGCACGACTTCCGGCGCGCGCTGATCAACCTGGGGCAGTTCCGGCTGTTCCGAGGGCTGCTCAGCAACCGCGAGCGGGACGTGGTCGACGAGGTCTGCTCGGCGGTCAACGTGATGAGCAACCGCAACGTCGGGGCGCTGATCGTGTTCGAGCGGCGCAATCCGCTGGATCCGTACCTGGGCAGCGGCACCGAGCTCGACGCGTCGATCTCGCCGGAGCTGATCCGGACGATTTTCACGCCGTATTCGGCGCTGCACGACGGGGCGGCGATCATCCGCTCGGACCGGCTGGTGGCGGCCGGCTGCATCCTGCCGCTGTCGGAGGAGCAGCTCCTGAGCAGCGACCTCGGGACGCGGCACCGGGCGGCGATCGGCATGAGCGAGGAGACCGACGCCGTGGTGGTCGTGGTGAGCGAGGAGACCGGGACGATCTCGATCGCGGTCGACGGCAAGATCGAGCGCGGGTTCAAGATCGAGGACCTGCGCCGGCGGCTTCAGAAGGAACTCAACATCCCGACGCTCGAGGAATCGGCCGCGGAGGACGTCCATGCAGGTTGAGCGCCGCCGCCGGCTGCGGGAGGAAATCTCGCTGATCCTGCCCGCGATCTTCATCGCGGTCGTCGTCTGGGCGATCGCCAAGCAGCAGAAGCTCGAGACGAACTGGGTGACCGGGATCACGGTCAACATGCTGAACGTGCCGGCCAACATGGACGTGACGCGCACGCCGCCCGACGTCCGCATCCAGGTGCGCTACCCGGCCGAGCTGCACAACTGGGCGGTGGCGCGCAATTTCAGTTTTTCGATCGACGCCTCGCGCATCTTCCGCACCGAGACCGATCAAATCTCCCAGTCGTGGAAATACCAGGTCGACACGCGCGACATCCAGAAGCACAACCTGCCCGAGACGATTCAGGTGGTGCAGGTCGACCCGCCGTACATCCAGCTCGACGCGATGCTGCGCACGACGACGGCGACGGTCGAAACCGTCACCACGGGCCAGTTGCCGCGCAACATGGAAATGACCGACCAGCCGCAGCCGCGCCCCGAGCAGGTGACGGTGACCGGCTCGGCCGAGGCGCTGCAGCGCTTCGCCCAGAGCCACAACACCATCAAGACGACGCCGATCGACCTGTCGGCGCTGCAGTCGTCGCAGGAAGTCTACCCCAAGCTTGTGCTGCCGCCCGGCATCCAGATCGTCGGGCGCAACAACGCGACGATCACGGTCGACATCGGCCTGACCGAGCGGATCGTCAAGCGCATCTACGAGTCGGTGCCGGTCACGGTCCCGATCCTGAAAGACAATATCGTGGCCAAACTGAAGCCCGAGACGGTCAGCATCGAGGTCGAAGGGCCCGACACCGCGCTGCGCCAGCTGACGAACGAGGACTTCGAAGTCATCCCGGCGCGCGATCCGTCGCAGACGGTCGGGCAGGCGCAGAAGATCGGGATCGAGGCGCACCTGAAGGTCACCGCCAGCGCGCCGCGGACGCTCGTCCGGATGGTGCGGTGCATCCCCAACAGCATCGAGGTCCAGTTCGTGAACAAGCCCCCCGTCGTCGGGCCGATCAAGCCGGGGGTGAAGAAGTAGGCTTCGAGGGTCGATTACGATTACGAGCACGAGCACGAAAACGAGAACGAATACGATTACGATTACGAGCACGAGCACGAGCACGAGCACGAAAACGAGAACGATTACGATTACGAGCACGAGCACGAGCACGAGCACGAAAAAAACACGAGAACGATTACGATTACGATTACGAGCACGAGCACGAGCACGAGCACGAACCATCAGGCTTCGGCTGGCAAGCCGAGAACAAGCACGATAGGAAAGAGCGAATAGAGGCGTTTCATGGCAACACTGTGCGTCAACATTGATCATATCGCCACGCTGCGGCAGGCGCGGCGCGGGGTCGAACCCGATCCCGTCCTTGCCGTGGGGATCGTCGAAGAGGCCGGCTCGACGGGCATCACGGTCCACCTGCGCGAGGATCGGCGGCACATCCAGGACCGCGACGTCGAACTGATCCGCCAGGTCGTGCGCGGCCACCTGAACCTGGAGATGGCCTCGACGCGGCCGATGGTCGACCGCGCGCTCGAGCTCAAGCCCGATATCTCGACGCTCGTTCCCGAAAAGCGCGAGGAGGTCACGACCGAGGGCGGGCTCGACGTGGCCGGACAGTTCGAACAGGTCCGCGAGGCGACGTCGCGGCTGATGGGGGCCGGCATCTCGGTCAGCCTGTTCATCGACCCGGACGAGCGGCAGATCGAGGCGACGCTCAAGTGCGGCGCGTCGGAGGTGGAGTTCCACACGGGGACGTACTGCAACGCGCGGGCGGCCGAGGAGCGCCGGCGCCAGCTCGAGATCCTGGTCCGCGCGTGCGCGCGGGCCCGCGAGGCGGGGCTGATCGTGAACGCGGGCCACGGCCTCACCTACCACAACGTGCTGCCGGTGGCGGCGATCGAGGGGATGCGCGAGCTCAACATCGGCCACGCGATCATGGCGCGCGCGATTTTCGCCGGGCTCGCCCCGGCCATCGTCGAAATGAACCGGCTGATCGAGATGGCCACGATCTCGCCCGAGCGGTTCCGGAGCCGGATATGAAAATTTGTTACCTCTGCGCCGACCCCGGCATCCCCGTCTTTGGCCGCAAGGGGTGCTCGACGCACGTGCGCGAGACGTGCTCGGTGCTGACCGATCTGGGCCACCAGGTGCGGCTGCTGTGCTCCAACGCCAGCGGCGACCGCAACCAGGGCGAAATCGACACGATTTCGGTCACGCCGCCCACGTCGCGCAAGCTCGGGTTCGACCTGCGCCACGTGCTGCTGGACTACCGGTTCAACAAGGCGCTCGAGGAGCTGATCACGACGTGGAAGCCGGACGCGATCTATGAGCGGTATTCGCTCTACAGCCGCGCCGGCCTGCGCGCGGCGCGGAAATACGGCCTGCCGCGGCTGCTCGAGGTCAACGCGTTCCTGACGCGCGAGCAGGAGGACCGGATCAAGCTGGCGCCGCTGGCCAAGGTCGTCGAGCAGACGATCATCCGGTCGGCGACGCGGGTGATCGTCGTGAGCGAGCCGCTGCAGCAGGAAGTCGCGGCGCTCGGCCTGCCGATCGAGTCGGTTATCAAGATGCCGATGGCGGTCAACCTCGACAAGTTCAACCCGAGCGTCGACGGCGCCGGGATCAAGGAACAGTACGGGCTCGCAGGCCGGTTCATCGTCGGCTACGTCGGGACGCTTTCGGGCTGGCACGGGCTGAGGCTGCTGGAGGACGTCGCCGGCAAGCTGCGCGAGGCCGGCGCGCCGCCGTTCGCGTTCATGATCGTCGGCGGCGAGGGGAACAAGCTCGAGGGCAACCGCGCGCGCGTTCGCGAAGCGGGGCTCGAGGACCTGATCCGGTTCGTGGGGTCGGTGCCGTACGAGGACGTGCCGCGCCACATCCGCGCCATGGACATGGCGATCGTCCCGGACACGACCTACTGGTCGTCGCCGGCCAAGCTGTTCGAATACCAGGCCTCGGGGGTGCCGGTGCTGGCGCCGTCGTACCCGGCGATCCACGCCGCGCTCGACCACGGCCGCGAGGGATTCATCTTCGAGCCGCAGAACACCGACGAGATGGCGCGGCTGCTGATGGAGGCGATGAACAACCACGCAAGCCTCAAGCCGATGGCCGAGGCCGCGCGCCTGCGCGCCGAGCGCGAGCACTCGTGGCGGCACAACGGCGAGCGGATCCTCGAGTTGTTCGAAGAGATGATGACGGAAAAATAAATTCGGCCGGTTACCGCGGAATGAAGAACAGGGCGGCCGCCGCGACGACGATCGCCCAGAAAATCACTTCCGCGATTCTCTTCATGTCGCTCGACATCGTGCGCGCTCCCCCGGTTTGCCCGCACAAAATTCGCCGTCAAATTTTTAAGAACCCGTAGCCCCTTAACTATAGATATACAACGGTTTTCAAACCGCGACAACTTTCCGGGATGAAATTCCTGTTCGGAGTTCAAGCGCCGGCTTGGGGTTTCTTCGCCATGACGCAAAAAGCCGCGGCCAGACCGGGCGGGCACGGACCGGCACGGACGGACACGGACGAACACGGACGAACACGGACCGGCACGGACGGGGGCACGAACGTGGAGACGATTGGCGTGACCCAAACGAGAGCGAAATCAGGATGCCGGTTTCGGCGAAACCGGCCTACCCGTTGCGGTACTGGAGTTCGTAGAGGCGGCGGTAGAGGCCGTCGATCCGGATAAGCTCGTCGTGCGTGCCCTGCTCGTGGACGCGGCCGCGGTGCATGACGAGAATATTGTCGGCGCGCTGGATCGTCGAGAGCCGGTGCGCGATCACGAGCGCCGTGCGGCCGGCCAGGAGTCGCGCCGTGGCCTCCTGGATGAGCGCCTCGGTGTGGGTGTCGATGCTGGCGGTCGCCTCGTCGAGGATCAGGATCTGGGGGTCGGCGGCGAGGGCGCGCGCGAAGGCGAGGAGCTGCTTCTGGCCGGTCGAGAACGTGCCGCCGCGCTCGCTGACCGCGCCGGCGAGGCCGCCGGGGAGCTCGCGGACGAACGGCTCGGCGCCGACGTCGCGCAGGATTTGCCAGAGCGCCTCGTCGGAAAGGTCGGGGGCGGCCAGGCGCAGGTTGTCGGCCACGGTGCCCGAAAACAGAAAGACCTCCTGCGGGACGACCGCGAACAGCCGGCGCATGCCATTCATCTCGAGCTCGCGCACGTCGACGCCGTCGATCGTGATCCGCCCCTCGCCGACGTCGTAAAACCGCGCGAGCAGGCTGATGAGCGTCGACTTGCCGGCGCCGGTCGCGCCGACGACGGCGACGGTTTTCCCGCGCGGGATTTCGAAGCTGACCCCCTTCAGGACCGGCTCGCCGGGGACGTATGAGAAGTGCACGGCCTCGAACCGGATCGCGTCGCGGACGGCCTCGAGGCGGACGGGGCGGGGCGACTCGGTGACGCGCGGCGCGGCGTCGAGGAGCTTGAAAATGCGCTCGGAGCTGGCCATCGCCGACTGCAGGAGGTTGAATTTCTCGGAAAGCTCGCGGATCGGCTGGAAGAGCATCTGCACGAACAGGATAAACATCACGAGCGTGCCGAACGTGATCGAGCCGGGGGCGCCCTCGCGGGCGGCGATCAGCTCGCGGCCGCCGACCCAGATCACCCCGGCCACGACGAGCGAAAAGATCAGGCCCATCGCCGGGAAAAAAACCGCGTAGGCGAAGATGGTCTGGAGCTGCGCGTCGCGGTAGTCGCGGTTGAGGGAGCGGAACTGGTCCTCGTTGCGGCGCTCGCGGCCGAACGCCTGGACGGTGGCCATGCCGGTGATGTTTTCCTGCAGGTAGGCGTTCATGATCGCCAGGTGGCGGCGGGTCTCGAGATACCAGCGGCGCGCGCTCCGGCGGAAAATATCGACGACGACGATGATGACCGGCAGGCTCACGATGACGACGGCCGCCAGCCGCCAGTCGACCCACAAAAGGACGGCGATGATGCCGACGATCGTGAGGAGCTGGCCGGCCACGGTCACGACGCCGGTGGCGAACAGGTCCTGAAGCGTGCCGATGTCGGAGGTGAGCCGCGTGATGAGCCGCCCGACCGGGTTGCGGTCGAAAAAGACGACGTCCAGCCCCAGCAGATGGCCGAAAAGCTCCTTGCGCAGGTCGTGCATGGCGCGCTGGCCGACAACCTCGGTCAGGTAGCCGTAAAGCATCTGGAGGACGGCGGTGAGCAGGATCAGAACGCCGAGCAGGGCCGACATCAGGATCACGCCGCGCAGGTCGCCGGCGGCGATTTCATGGTCGATGATGCGGCGGGTCAGCGGCGGCTGCGCGATCATCAGCGCCCCGTTCACGATCGACAGGACGAGCGTCGCGACGACCAGCGGGCGGTAGCGGCCGATGTAGCGCCACAACCGCCGCATGAGGCGGGCGTCGGGGCGCTTGTGCTCGACGGCGTCGTCGGGGGCGAGGGCTTGGCGGACGGTCGACATACGGCCATGATAAACAATCGCTCGGGGGGTTGGCACGGACTAACACGGACCGGCACGGACCGGCACAGACGGGGTTTCGGCTAGCGCGAGTGACAAAAGGCTTGCGGCAATCGCCGTAATCGAGACGGGGCTCGGTTTCGAAGCTTGGGGGTGATTCGATTACGATTACGATTACGACGCACGACGCACGAACCGATAACTTTCGTCAAGCGCTCTAGCGGGGGATCAGCGGGGCGATGGCGCGCAGGGCGCGGCCGCGGTGGCTGATCGAGTGCTTTTGCGCGGCGGTCAGCTCGGCGGTCGTGAAGCCGGCGTAGGGGGGCTCGGTCAGCTCGAAGATCGGGTCGTAGCCGAAGCCGGCCGCGCCGCGCGGGGCGAACGCGATGCGGCCTTCAACGGTGCCGGTGCGGGTCTGGACCGCGCCGCCCGGGGCGGCCAGCGCCGCCACGCAGACGAACCGGGCCGCGCGCTTCTCGGCGGGGACATCGGCCATTTCACCCAGCACGCGCTCGTTGCGGGCCTCGGTCGTCGCGGCGTAGCGCGCCGACATGACGCCCGGCCGCCCGCCGAGCGCGTCGACCACCAAACCCGAATCGTCGGCTAAAGTCAGGAGCCCGGTTGCCGATGCATAAGCCTGGGCCTTGATGACGGCGTTGGCCTCGAACGTCGAACCGGTCTCCTCGGGAGCGGGGATGTCAGGGAACTCGTCGGCCCCCTTGAGCTCGATCGCGTCGGCGCCGAGGACATCGACGAGGATCTGGCGCAACTCCTCGATCTTGTGGCGGTTGTTGGTGGCGATGAGCAGGACGGGCATGGGCGGACCTCCACAGGAATGATGAATGATGAATGATGAATGATGAATAAAAAAATGCGGCATGGTGGGGGGAGGCACGGACGGACACGGACGGGCATGGACGGGCACCGACAGACACTGATTGCGCCACACGGGCGGCGTCAATAATCGGACATTGCGGCCGACGGAATTTTGGCGTATAAGCCGGCCGATGGGTTTCGTTCCAATCTCCAAAACATTTCTATCATCAATAAATTCAGCACATCGCAATAACGATACAGGATATCCGGGCTTAATTTCGGGTTTGGCCGGGTAGTTGCATGTTGGTCCGCGAGACTCTACGGGCCGTATGCCTGGGGTGCATGGAATCATGGCCAATCCTGCGACAGTTCCTTCGATGACGTTGCCCGGCTGGATCGGGTTGGCGAAGAACCAGCGCGACATGCTCCTGCCGCTGGCGATCATCGGCATCCTGATCATCATGGTCGTGCCGGTGGCGCCGTGGATGATGGACCTGCTGCTGACGATGTCGATCACGTGCTCGCTGCTGATCCTGTTCGTCGGCGTTTACATCAATAAACCGCTCGATTTCTCGGTTTTCCCGTCGCTGCTGCTGATCATCACGCTGCTGCGGCTGGCGCTCAACGTCGGCACGACGCGGCTGATCCTGCTGCACGGCAACGAGGGGACGCACGCCGCCGGCGGGCTCATCCAGGCGTTCGGCAACTTCGTGGTGGGCGGCAACTACGTCGTCGGCCTCATCATTTTCCTGATTCTGATTGTCATCAACTTCATGGTCATCACCAAGGGCGCGGGGCGCGTGGCCGAAGTCAGCGCCCGGTTCACGTTGGACGCGATGCCCGGCAAGCAGATGTCGATCGACGCCGACCTGAACGCGGGGCTCATCAACGAGAACGAAGCGCGGGCGCGGCGCAAGACGATCGAACTGGAAGCGGACTTTTACGGCTCGATGGACGGCGCCAGCAAGTTCGTCCGCGGCGACGCCATCGCCGGCATCATCATCCTTGTGATCAATATCGTCGGCGGGCTGGTCATCGGCGTCCTGCAGCACGGGATGGCCCCGGCCGCCGCGGCGACCAATTACACGCTGCTGACGGTCGGCGACGGCCTCGTCAGCCAGATCCCGGCGCTGATCGTCTCGACGGCCGCCGGCCTCGTCGTCACGCGGGCGACCCACGAGGGAACGCTCGGCCAGACGATGGGCCAGCAGCTGTGGGTGCAGCCGCGCGCCATGGCGGTGGCCGCCGCCATGCTCGTCGTGTTCGGCGCGATGCCGGGGATGCCGATGGTGCCGTTCCTGGTGCTGTCCCTGGTCACCGGGTGCGCGGCGTGGGCCGCCAACGGCACGAAGAATCGCAAGGCGCAGGCCGAAATCGAAAGCAAGCAAAAGGCGGCGCTGAAGGCCGACAAGCCCAAGGTGGAGGACGCGGAGCTGATCGCGCCGCTGGACCTGGTTTCGCTCGAAGTCGGCTACGGGCTGATCGGGCTCGTCGACCAGGAACAGAAGGGGGACCTGCTCGACCGGATCCGCTCGCTGCGGCGCCAGCTCGCGCAGGAGTGGGGGTTCGTCATCCCGCCCGTCCACATCCGCGACAACCTCGACTTCAAGCCGACCAGCTACGCGTTCCTGATCAAGGGGTGCATCGTCGCCAGCGCGGACCTCAAGCAGGGGCACCTGATGGCGATGGCGGCCGACGACAACAACGGCTCGGAGCTGGGCGGGATCCCGACGACCGAGCCGGCGTTCGGGCTGCCGGCCGTGTGGATCCCCGAGGCCAAGCGCGAACAGGCGCAGGCGCTCGGCTACACGGTGGTGGACGCCTCGACGATCATCATCGCGCACCTGGCCGAAGTCCTGAAAAACCATGCGCAGGAGCTTCTGACGCGCCAGGAGACGCAGGCCCTGATCGACGCGCTCAACAAGAAATACCCGAAGGTGGTCGAGGGGGTCATCCCCGAGATCCTGCCGCTGGGGCTCATCCAGCGCGTCCTGCAGAACCTGCTGGCCGAGCACGTCTCGGTGCGCGACTTCCTGACGATCATCGAAACGATGACCGAGAAGGCCCCGACGATCAAGGACCCGGACCTGCTGACCGAATACGTCCGCCAGAGCCTGGCGCGGCACATCACGAAGCCGTACCTGGACGAGCTGGGGCGGCTGCGGGTGATGATGCTGGACCGCGAAGTCGAGGAGATGCTGATGCGGCACACGCGGATGAGCGAGGCCGGCATGCAGCTGACGCTCGACCCGGAGTCGGCGCAGCGGATCCTGACGTCGCTCGAGCAGGCCTCGGAGTCGTGGCAGCTGACGCAGGGGACGCCGATCCTGACCTGCCTGCCGGCGTGCCGGGCGCCGCTGCGCAAGCTGGTCGAGAAGTTCCTGCCGTCGCTGGTGATCCTGTCGCACAACGAGATCCCGTCCAACGTGCGGGTCGAAACACTGCGGATTGTGGGGATGAACCGTGCAGTGGCGTAAGTTTTATGGCCGAACCATGGGCGGGGCGATGGCGCGCGTCAAACGCGAGCTGGGGCCCGACGCGCTCATCCTTGAAAGCCGAATCCTGGAGCCGGACAGCGCCGCCGCGCGGATGAATCCGGGGGCGCGGTTCGAGATCGTCGCCGTGCGCGAGCGCAAGACGGGGATCTCGGCCGAGGCGCCAGCCCAGCAGCCGTTTGTTCCGACCAGCCACGCCTCGCGCAACCTGCTCGAGGAGCTGGGGCTGCTCCGTTCGCAAATCAACCAGCTCCTGTCGGGCGAGTCAGCGGGCCCGGATCCATCATTCATCACTCATCATTCATCATTGGATCTGGCCGACTACCACGCCCTGATCGACGGCGGGGTCGACCACAAGGTCATCGCGCCGCACTTCCGCGCCTGGCTCGACTGGCGGCTGGCTCCGGCGGCGATGCGGCGCTACCTGGCGGCCCAGGGCGGCCCGGCGGCCGCGATGAAAACCGATTCGCTCCGCGAGTGGCTGTGGCACATTTTGATTGCGGATTGCGGATTGCGGATTGCGGATTCGGATTCGGATCCAATTGCGGATTGCCATGCAAATCCGAAATCCGAAATCCGAAATCCGAAATTCCTGGGCCTGCTGGGGCCGACGGGGTGCGGCAAAACCACGACGCTCGCCAAAATTGCGTCACTCAAGCGTCAAAATAATCCCAAAAACATCGCCATCGCGACGCTCGACGGGTGCCGGTTCGGCGCGATCGAACAGTGGCGCCGGCTCGGAAAATTGATGGGCGTCGAAATCCAGGAAATCGCAAGTGAAGCAGATATAACGCGCTGCATGGAATCCTGGGCGGGCCTGGAGTGGGTCGGGATCGACACGCCGGGGGCGATGACCCCCGACAGCGCGGCCGGCCGCCTCTATGGTTCCATTCTTGCAAGATGCCCCGACATCGAATCGGCCGTGGTCGTTCCGATGACCCAATACGAGGCCGTCAGCCGCCGCCACATGGAGCGCGGCCGCAGTTTCGGAGCCACGCGGCTCCTGTTCAGCAAGCTCGACGAAACCGACCAGACAGGAACGATTGTGAACCTGACCATGAACCAGCAGCAGCAGTGGAAAATCGACGGCTTCGCCACCGGCACGCGCGTTCCCGAGGATTGGGAACCGGCCTCGGCCGAAAGTCTGTGGCGGCGCGCCCTGGCGCCGGCGGGAGGGATGTGCCGATGACTTCCGCACCGATGCCGATGAGACGGCCGAGAATCCAAGCCCAGGCGATGATGCAGACGGCCGAGCCGGCCGTGGCGACCGTCCGGAAGGTCCCGCACGTCATCACGATCACCAGCGGCAAGGGCGGGGTCGGCAAGACGAACCTGACGGCCAACCTCGGCTGGCACCTGCGCCAGCTGCGCCGCCGGGTGCTGATCCTGGACGCCGACCTGGGCCTGGCCAACATCGACGTGCTGCTCGGGCTGACCCCCGAATTCAACCTCGGCCACGTGATCCGCGGCGAGAAATCGATGAGCGAGGTGTTGATGCGCGGGCCCGGCGGGCTGCGCATCCTGCCGGCCGACTCCGGCGTCAGCGAGCTGACCGAGCTCAACGACGGCCAGCGGCTGCGGCTGCTCGGCGAGATGGAATCGCTCCAGGAAGAGTTCGATTACATCCTGATCGACACGGGGGCGGGGATCTCGGCCAACGTAATGTACTTCAACCTGGCCGCCCAGACGATGGTCGTCGTCGTGACCCCCGAGCCGACGAGCCTGACCGACGCCTATGCGCTGATCAAGATCCTGTCGGGGCGCTATCGCCAGCGCCACTTCACGATCCTGGCCAACGACGTGCGTGACGAGGCCGAGGGGGCCGACGTGTTCGGCAACCTGACGCGCGTCACCGACCGGTTCCTGAACGTTTCGCTCGACTACCTCGGCTGCGTGCCGCATGCGCCGCAGCTGCGCAAGGCGGTCCAGATGCAGCGGCTCCTGAGCGAGGTCGAGCCCGGGGCGCCGGCCTCGGCGGCGATCCGCAAGCTCGCCCGCAAGATCGGGGCGATGGAAAACGACCCGCTGCAGTGCGACCTGGGGATTCTGTGGAGGAACCTGCTGGGGCAGAAGGCCGCGGCGGTGTGACGGGATTGCGGATTTCGGATTGCGGATTGCGGATTGCAGAATGAGGCGGATGACCGATACACGATTCACGATGCACGATTCACGATTAAGGAGAAACACGATGAGCGCTAGCGTGACGTACGCACCGGCCAAGGGCCGCGCCAAGGCGAAGAAGACCCCGGCCGAGGTGGTCGCTCCCGTCAAGGAGCCCCGCAAGAGCGGCGGCAAGAGCGCGGCCGCGGCAACCGCCTACGGCGAAGCCGGCCGGCTCAGCCTCGAGCAGCGCAACGCGATGATCGTGGAGTATCTGCCGCTGGTCAAGTTCATCGCCAGCCGCATCGCCAGCCGGCTGCCGCAGCACATCGAGATCGCCGACCTGATCAACTCGGGGATCATCGGGCTGATCGACGCGATCGAGAAGTTCGACGCCGGCCGCAAGATCAAGTTCAAGACCTACGCCGAGTTCCGCATCAAGGGGGCGATCCTGGACGAGCTGAGAGCCCTGGATTGGGTGCCGCGCTCGACGCGCCAGAAGTCGTCGCGGCTCGAGCGGGCCTACGCCGAGCTCGAGCAGACGCTCGGGCGCGCGGCCTCGGACGCCGAGATGATCGCGTTCCTCAAGATCTCGGCCGAGGAGTTCAACCAGCTCGTGCGCGAGGCGCGCGGGGTGGCCCTGCTGAGCCTCGACGAGCTCCAGGGCAACGACCATGACGAGAACTTCGAACGCAACCTGCTCGAATACCTGGCCGACCCGGAGGCGATGAGCCCGGCCCAGATCATGAACCTGGACCAGGTCTACCGGATCGTGGCCGAGACGATCGACCAGCTGCCCGAGAAGGAACGGCTCGTAATTTCCTTATATTACTACGAAGAACTGACGATGAAGGAAATCGGCGAGATCCTGACGATCACGGAGAGCCGCGTGTCGCAGATCCACACCAAGGCGATCCTGCGGCTGCGCGGGCGCCTGCTGAAAGTCCTCGAAAGCTGAGCCGATGGCCGGCGGACCGACCACACTCATCGCATCGTGTTCAAACCAGCCCTCCCGCCACGACCCGATGGCGGCGATGCTGGCCATCAGCGAGGCCCTGGTCTCGAACCTCGAGCTGAAACCGGTCATGGACACGATCCTGGCCCAGACGCTCGAGCAGGCGCTGGCCCAGCAGGGGTCGATCCTGCTGCTCGACGGCGAGCGGCTGCAGATGCTCGCCAGCCGCGGGCTGCCCGCCGAGATCGTGGCCAAGGGCTACATCCCGCGCAAGGGCTCGATCGCGGAGTGGGTCATCGAAAACAACCAGCCCCTGATCCTGAACGACCACCCGACCACGACCCAGTACCAGGCGCTCGACGCGCGGCGGCGGATCGTCTCGGCGATGTGCGTGCCGCTGCGGATGGGCGGCAAGATTCTCGGCACGATCAATCTGAACCGAACCAATTTTGAGCTGGGCGTGTTCCAGCAGCCCGACCTGGACCTGATGGTGGTCCTCGCCAACCAGGCGGCGATTTTCATCGAGAACTCGCGCCTGCACGAGTCGGTCCTGCGCAGCGAACGGCTGGCGGCGGTCGGCCAGACGGTGGCGGGGATCTCGCACTGCATCAAGAACATCCTGACGGGGGTGCGCGGGGGGATGTCGATCTGCGACATGGCGGCGACCTCGCAGAACTGGGAACTGCTCGGCCAGGGGCGCGACATCCTGCAGCGCAACATCGCGCGGCTCAGCTCGATCGTCCTCGACATGCTCGACTACTCGAAGGAGCGCCAGCCGATGCGCGCCGCCGTCAAGGTCAGCGACCTCGTCGAGGAAGTGTTCGGCACGACGCGCAGCGAGGCGGGCGTGCGGCAGCTGAGGCTCGAGTCGCGGCTCGACGGGTCGCTCGAGACGATCAACGCCGACGGCCAGCAGATCTACCGCTGCCTGTTGAACCTCGTCCAGAACGCGATGGACGCCACGCCGGCGGGCGGAACGATCTGGATCAGCGCCGTGCGCGAGGAAAACCCGCGCGGCAAGGTCCAGCCCCCCTCGGCCGTGATCCGCGTCGGCGACACCGGTCCCGGGATCTCCGCCGAACACCGCATTTCGATCTTCGATCCGTTCTTTTCGACCAAAGGGTCAAAGGGGACGGGGCTGGGCCTGGCCGTGACCCGCAAGATCATCGAGGAACACGGCGGCATGATCGAAGTCGAGTCCGCGCCCGGCCAGCCGGCCGTTTTCGCCATCACCCTCCCGCTCTAAAATCCCAAGCATTTTGCGCCAAACATCGATTTCCCTAACGAAATGCCATATTCAAATGGGATCGTTCATGCATTTGTGCTTTTGAGTTTTATTTGCGCTAAATGTCTTTTTTACTTTACACTTTTCTCCTTTTGACATATAGTTGCCTTAAGTTGTTACAACCAAGAATTCAAAGCGGCCTCTGGATCAGGGGGGTTGTCATTGGGCAGTTCGGATTGAATCCGGCGCCCAAAGGTTCATCAAAGGGAGGGTAAGAAGATGAAGGGGCGTTCAGCTTTCACACTGATCGAGCTGTTAATCGTGGTCGCGATCATCGCCATCCTGGCGGCCATCGCGGTCCCGAACTTCCTGGAGGCGCAAACCCGCGCCCGCGTGTCGCGCGCCCAAAACGACATGCGTTCGATCTCGCTGGCGATGGAGACGTACCGGCTCGACAACGGCGGCTACCTGCTCAACGAGGGCCATTCGTGGCTGCTCGGCTCGACCCGCAGCGAGGCCGACAAGCGCCTGCTCACGACGCCGATTTCGTACCTGTCGAGCATTCCGGACGATGTGTTCCGCCGGGTCGCCGGCACCGACGTCACCCCGGGCGTGGGCGGGTTCTCCCCCTCGTACCGCATTTACGCCGTCATGTATACGGCCACGTCGACCGAGCCGGGTTACTACCGCAACCTGAACCTCTACCCGAAGACCGCGTGGATGACGTGGTCGATCGGCCCGGACCTGGTCACCAACACCGACGGCTATCGCCCGCTCGGCCGCGTCCTCATTAACGAGGCCCTGCCGACCGCCTCGCAGCAGATCGGCCAGGATCGCAACGGCAACTACATCGCGGCCACCGGCAGCTACTGGGGGATGCGTTACGATCCGACCAACGGCACCGTCAGCTGGGGCGATATCTATCGCTTCGACGGCGACTCGATCAACCGCATCAACTGAGGCGCTGACAGCAAGGGGTGGGAGGAAAGCCCGGCCGCCAAACGGCGGCCGGGCTCGTCTTTTTGATTGCGGATTTCGGATTGCGGATTGCAGAATGCCCGAATCCCGCAATCGAAAGGCGATGCCATGAGCCACATCCGTCGGGCGTTTACGCTGGGCGAACTCATCATCGTGCTGGTGATCATCGCGGTCCTGGCAGCGATCGCGATTCCGAATTTCTTGGAGAGTTGCTCGCCTCGAAGCCCTGTTTCGAGATCGCATATGCACATGAGATCCCTAGAACTCGCGCTGGAATCGTACAAAGTCGACAATGGGGTTTACCCGTCGATGAACAATTTAAGAGAAATCGAACAGCGGCTTCTGACAACGCCGATTGCCTATTTGAGCGAGTTGCCGATCGATAACTTCCGCGAAAAGGCCGGACTGGATGATAAACGATACCGCATTTATGTGAGCACGGTTGCGACTTCATCAACCACCAAAACGAAATGGATGGTATCGAGCATCGGGCCGGACCTGCTGGCGAACACGAGCGGGTATCGGTCGCCGGAGGACGTTCGCGCGAATGAAGCCTTGCCGCGGCCGGCGATCGGAGTCGACCGCGACGGCAAGGTTATCGGATCGAGCGGATACGGCGGGCTGTTTTACGACCCGACCAACGGGACGAAGAGCTACGGCGACATCTACAAGTGGGGCCAGTAGGCAGGGGAGAATCGGCTATGAATCGGCGCGACGCATTCACTCTGGCCGAATTAATAATTGTAACCATCATCATACTTCTTTTAGCGTCACTTGTTACTCCCGCGATTCACAAACCGTCTCCCAAGGGCCAAATCTCCCGGGTCCAGAACGACATCCGCTCGATTTCGTTGGCCATGGAATCATACCGCATCGCTAACGGAACCTATCCGGCATCGGAAATGGATACTCCCCTGCCAGGCCGCACAACGCGCATCGAAGTCGACCTGCGCCTGCTCACGACCCCGCAGGCGTATCTGAACAGGGTTCCGCAGGATGTGTTTCGCAGGCTCGCGCAAGACCCCAATCCCGAATTCCGGGTGTATGCGGTCGCGTATGAGACCTCCGCCCCGACGTTTGCGAAATACCCGCGGACCGCATGGATGACATGGAGCATCGGGCTCGACATGCTGGACAACACCGGCGGCTACCATGCCATCCGAAGTGTGCTGCGCAACGAGTCGGCGCCCTTCCCGTGCGTGGGAGCCGATAAGACCGGCAAGTTCATCGGCGGCACGGGAGCTCTGAACGGATTGCGGTATGATCCAACAAATGGCGTATACAGCTACGGGGATATTTACAGGTTCGAGGGCGGGGCGTTGACACAGGAGAAATAGAGGAGGCAATTGCGGTGTCGGCAGGTCGCTTCGGCTCGAAGCGACATCGTGGAGCGAGCGACATCCATGAGAAGTTAAGTCAAGCGGCAAACGGAGATTGCCGGTTCGCCCCCGGTAGCTGTCGGTGACGTGTGCGTGCGGATGGAGCGGCCGGCGGCATTCTTTAATCTGCTGTTGGA
>JBDKRG010000032.1:0-55554 GCA_039683515.1 Candidatus Sumerlaeia bacterium
ATCCGCTCCCATATGCCACGGATGATCCATCAGTCCCATCAGTCCCATCAGTCCCATCAGCCGCACAACCCCCAAATCCCCGCGACAATTCCCCAATCCGCAATCCGCAATCCGAAATCCGCAATCCCCACCCCCCCGTCCCCCGCCGCTTCGGCTAGCCACCTAACGCTTTTGGTCTCTTGGGTCCTTTCCCCCCTTCTCGCCCGTGGGCAACCGCCCCCCGGGCACCTCGCCGTTGGCTTGCGGCCCAAGCGGCGACCTGCCGACGCACTTTTATTCTTTAGACTTGCATTTACGACGAGTATGATTGGCGGCTTGGAAGCCGAGGCGTTCCCGGCGCCCCCACACTACATACGAGGTAAAAACATGTTGCGCAAAACTGTTTTGGCTTGCTCGCTCATGGCCATGGCCGCGCTTGCCACGGCGGCCGGCAACCAGTGGAATCCCGCCCCGCCGATCGACAACCCCGATCCGGCCAAGGTCGAGGCGCTCAAGGCCAAGCTGAAGAATTACCCCTATAAGATCGTCTACCAGACCTGCCGCGATAAAAACTTCGAGCTGTTTGTCATGAACGCCGACGGCTCCGACCCCAAGAACCTGACCAACACGGCCGACCGGAACGAATACTACCCGCAGTGCTCGTTCGACGGCAAACTGATCGCCTACGAAGCCGACTCGCCCAAGGGCGCCGACGGCAAGACGCACAGCCAGATCTGGCTGATGAACGCCGACGGCAGCAACCAGCACATGATCGCCGACAACGCCCAGCAGCCGGCGTGGAGCCACGACAACAAGACCATCGTCTACATGCGCGAAGAGGGCGGGAAGATGGTCGCGATGATGCTCTACGACGTGGCCGGCAACGTCGCCAGGCCCCACCCCAACAAGTCGATCACCTGGGCCATGAACCTTTCGTTCACGGGCGACGACAAGTGGATCACCGCGGTTGTGGCCGGCCACTTCGTCGGCACCGACCCGAGCGGCAAGCCGGTGACGTTCAACGTCGGCCAGTCGATCCTTGCGTTCGAGACCAATGGCCAGGGGATCATCGACCTGATCCACCAGTCGCGCGACCTGCCGACCGACCCGACGTCGGGCCAGAACATCATGGGCTGCCGCCCGGACGTCAGCACCGACGGCAAGAAGATCACCTGGGCGGTCGAGGAGAAGTTCGTCCGCATGTGGATCGCGACCGCCGACCTCACGACCGAGAACGGCGTCCCGCGCGCCGACAACTGGACGTGGATCGTCACCGCCCCGATGAACAAGAAGCCGTCCTGGGAGCTGTATCACCCGGACTGGTCGCCCGACGACAAGTTCATCGCGTTCGCCAAGGGCGTTCGCGGCTCGCTGATGGCGACCGCGCGCTTCATGCCCCGCGCCGCCGCCCCGACCTGGAACATCGCCATCTGCGACCCGACCGAGCAGGGCCCGTATGTTGAAATCACGACCGACGGCCAGAGCAACAAGGAACCGGACTGGCTGCCGATCGCGAAGTAAGGTAATTCGTGGATCGTGAATCGTGGATCGTGAATCGTGGATCGTGAAAAAACCCCCGGCGAAATGTCGGGGGTTTTCTTTTTATAGGCTTCGCAATTCACGATTCGCAAATTCGATTCACGATCCACGATTCACGAACTACAGATTCGACGTCCAGCCGCCGTCGACGTAGCAGACCTGGCCGGTGACGAAGTCGGACGCCTCGGAGGCGTAGAAGATCGCCAGGCCGACGAGTTCCTTGGGCAGGCCCCAACGCTTGGCCGGGGTCCGCAGCTTGACCCACGAGTCGAACTCGGGGTTGTCGGCCAGGGGCTTGGTCATGTCGGTCAGGAAGTAGCCCGGGCCAATGGCGTTGATCTGGATGTTGTGCTGGGCCCATTCGACCGTCATGGCGCGGGTCAGGCCGGCGATGGCCGTCTTGGTGGCGGTGTAGGGGCCCGTCGTCGGGCGGCCGCCGAAGGTCATGAGCGAGGCGATGTTGATGATCTTGCCGCGCTTGCGCGGGATCATCCGCTGGGCGGCGAACTTGCTGACGCGCCAGACGGCGGTCAGGTTGATGTCGATGACCTTCTGCCAGGTCCCCAGATCCATCTCCTCGAGCGCGCCGCGCAGGTTGACGCCGGCGTTGTTGACGAGGATGTCGAGCGTGCCGATTTCTTTTTCAATCTTGTCGACGGCGTTCTTGACCGCCTCGTCGCTGGTCACGTCGAAGTTGCAGGTGGTGGCCTTGAGCCCGCGCGCACGCAGCTCGGCCGCGCTCTTCTCGGCGCCTTCGGCGTTGACGTCGCTGATAATGAACTGAGCGCCGGCTTCGGCCAGGCCGGTGCCGATGGCCAGGCCCAGGCCGCGGGCGGAGCCCGTGATGAGCACGTTTTTGCCGGTCAAATCGAACAGTTTGGTGGACATGAACTATCCCCTTCCTCAGGAAATGGCTCCCTTTTTAACAATCCACGACAAAAACCTCAAGGGCGATGATGGCGGCGGGCCGCGACGGCCCGCCCGGCAAAATTAATAAGGACTAACTTGACAGTGGGATGGCAACCCTTGGAAAATAGCGGGTCTGGCGGGCGCACTCCAAGCCCGCGTTACCCTTTCCGGAGCAGGATCCCCACAATGGCATTCAGTATGCAGAAGCTTCTCGAAGGCGTTGTGCGCGTCAACGCCTCGGACCTCCACCTCAAAGTCGGCGGGCCGCCGATGATCCGACTCAACGGCCACCTGCACCCGATCGACCACCCGCCCCTGGCCCGCGAGGACACCGAGGAGGCCAACCGGCTCATGATGCCGCCGCGGTGCGCTGCCCAGCTCGAGAAGGACGGCACGGTCGACTACAGCTACGGCATGACGACGACCGAGCGCTTCCGCGTCAACTGCTACCACCAGCGCGGAAACAAATCGCTCGCCATCCGCCACATCAACTCGAAGAAAGTCACCCTCGAAGACATCAACATCCCGCCCCAGTGCGCGCAGATCTCCGAGTTCCGGCGCGGCCTGGTGCTCGTGACCGGCATCACCGGCTCGGGCAAATCGACCACCCTGGCGGCGATCGTCCACCTGATCAACGACAACCGGCGCGAACACATCATCACGATCGAAGACCCGATCGAGTACGTCTACGAGGACAACAAGAGCATCATCGACCAGATCGAGGTCCAGCACGACGTCGTCGACTTCAAGTGCGCCCTGCGCCACGCGCTGCGCCAGGACCCGGACATCATCCTGCTCGGCGAGCTCCGCGACCGCGAGACGATCGAAATCGCCATGCAGTGCGTCGAAACCGGCCACCTCGTCCTCTCCACCCTGCACACCAACGACGCGGCCCAGACGATCACGCGCATCACGCACTTCTACAACCACGAGGAACAGGAGCTGATCTTCGACCAGCTGTCGCAGAACCTCAAGGGCGTCATCAGCCAGCGCCTCGTGCGCACGGCCGACGGCAAGGGCCGCGTCCCGGTCTGCGAAATCATGTTCAACAACCCCGTCATCCAGAAGCTCATCAAGGAGCGGCGCATCGCCGACATCCCGCAGGTGCAGCGCAACGGCATCGACGGCATGCAGACGTTCGATATGCACCTCGTCCAGCTCGTCAAGGGCAAGACCGTGGCGCTGGAGACCGCGATCCACACGGTCGAGGACGAGAACGCCTTCAAGCGCGCCATGCGCGGCATCAGCTCCGGCTCCGACCGCGGCGGCCTCGTCGGCGCAGGCTGAGAATCAATGATGAGTGATGAATGATGAATGATGAATGCAATGAATATGAATGCGGAGCTTGTACGGCGAACGGCGGCATGAGCTCTGACATTCATCATTCATCATTCATCATTCATCATTTTTACCATCCTTTCCCGATCGTCCTGGGGCTGGGCGGCAACCTGGGGCCGGTGCGCGAGGCATTCGACCAGGCCATCAGGCTGTTCGAGCGGCTGGGCGTGACGCTCCAGAACCGATCGCGGCTCTACCACGCGCGGCCGTGGGGCGTGCCCGACCAGCCCGATTACCTCAACGCGGCAATCGCCGTCCGGACCCGGCTGCGGCCGCTGGAGCTGCTCTGGCTTTGCCTGCACGTCGAATCGTCGCTGGGGCGCAAGCGCCGGCTGCGCTGGGGCGCGCGCCGGATCGACGTCGACCTGCTCATGTACGGCAACCACCTCATGAATCACCCGCGGCTCAAGCTGCCACACCCGCGCATCGCCAAGCGCGATTTCGTCCTGCAACCGTTGATCGATCTGGGCATCCCGCCGCACCCGGCGATCGCGCCGGCCGGCTGGGGCGCTCTGCTTCGCGCCATCCCCAGGGCCGAACGGCTCATCTATCACTCCGAAGACTGGCCCGAGCCCCTATGAGTCCTGAGAGAGAGAACTTCAGAATGCCTTTCCTTCATCATTCATCCTTCATCATTCATCATTTCCTGCTGTTATTCCTCGTATGTTCTTCGGCGCGCGTCGCCGCGGCCTCCCCTTCCCCGGTCGAGCTGCTGCGCGGCGCGCCGCATCGGATTCTCGTGCTCAATCACCCGCGGCTATATTCCGCGCCGAACCTCAAGGCGCGCGCCGAGGCGACCGAGTGGAGCGCCGGCGCGACGGTTTCGTGGACCGATCTGAAGACCGAAGACCTGGCGGCCATCTGGGTCAAGGTCAAATACAAGGGGCGCGAGGGATGGCTTCCCGACGCGTGCCTGGCGATCCCCGCCGCCGAGGGCGTCCCCGGCAGGATCGGCGATGAGCGGGTCGATCGCTGGGCGGGGCTCGCCCCCGACTACAAGCCCGCCGACCTGGTTCCGGTGGGTCCGGGCTACGAGCCCGACCGCCAATACCGGCTGCGCAAGGAAGCCGCCGTCGCCCTCAAGGAGATGTTCGCCGCCGCCAAGACAGACAGTGTCAAGCTGCTGGTGGTGTCGGGATACCGCGCGTGGGAAACGCAGCAGGATCTCTATCAGCGCCGCTGCGACGCGTCGGGGCTCGGCCAACAGACCGTCGCCAAGCCCGGCCACAGCGAGCACCAGCTCGGCACGGCCGTCGACCTGACCGACGGCGACGATGAGAAGACGCTCGAGGAATCGTTCGGCGACACCAGGGCCGGGCAGTGGCTGAAGGCCAACGCGTGGCGCTACGGGTTCGCGATCAGCTTCACGCCGCAGAACAAGGCCCGGACCGGGATCGCTCCCGAGCCGTGGCATTACCGGTATTGGGGAAAAGCCAACGCCCGGCAGCGTCACATGGAAGCGCTCGGCGCGGCGAAATAGTGACTACACGGCAACGCCGAATTCCTTGAGCGCGTTTTTGACCGCGTCGACGCCGACCGTCTGGCGCGCGATCATGCCGCAGCCGGCCGCCGCGTGGACGCATTCGGGATTGTCGTCGAAATAAATGATCGTTTCGGGCGCGAGTTGCAGGTGGTCGATCACGTAGCGGAACGCCGCCGGGTCGGGCTTGCCGAGGCCGATCTCGAACGACGGGAAACAGTCGCGGAAGAGCTCCACGAGGCCGTGCTCGCGGTGCATCCGCCAGTGCAGCGCGTTCGTGTTGCTCAGGCAGGCCAGGCGGTATTTCGAGCCGAGCGCCCGGAGCATGTCGTGCGCGCCGGGGAGCGAGCCGCGGTCCCACGATTTGAACAGCTCGATGAATTCCTTGGGGGCCAGCGACAGCCCGAGCTCGCCGATGCAGCCGCGGGCGAATTCGTCCGGTCCGCACCGGCCGGCCGAGAATTTTTTGACCGATTCGGACTCGAGCCAGAAACGGCGCGCGGCGTCGGGAGTGATGCGGTGACGCGTGAGCTCGAGAAGAGGATCGATCCCGTCCCAGTCGACAACCACGCCGCCCAGATCGAATAGCAAACAGCTGAAGTTCATAAATCCGTTGCAACCGTTGAAATGAGTCAGTCCACGTTCTGGTATTGCCGGATGACGCGAGCGATCTCTTCAGGGTTGGCGATGCCCTGAATATCTATATCATCCTCTTCGCTCGCGGCTGTCGACAGGATAATTCTGCCGGTGCCCATGATGCGCTGGAAAAAACTCTGCTGGATCTGGATGTTGCGGATGTCCTTGTGCCGGACCTCGGTCGTCGTGCGCGAGAAAATGCCGCGTTTGACGGTGGTCAGGTTCTCGTCGACGAGCAGCGTCGTCGAGTAGCATTTGAGCCACCACACGGCAAGGATGATCAGGCCGATCCCGAACGGGGCCAGGATCAGCGCGCCGATGAACCCGAACGGATTCGCCCGGAACATTGCCGGATGCTCTTCGAATTTGACCATTGCCCGACACCCCTGATCGAGATTCGTTTAACAGCAGACAGGTTAATCGGGATTGATTGACAAATCAAGAACAGGCATCCCTGAACGGATTCATGGCGACGCCAATGATTCACTCGTAACAGGCCCAATCCGGCGAGGCGTTATAGAAGCCGGTCAGGAAATACAGGGTCGAGCGGTGCAGGGAAATGGAGCCGTTGTTGAGGCCGCCGGTCGCCCAGCCCGTCGCGCGGACGTAATGGACTTGCCCGGTCGGCAGGCTGGGGTGGGTCATGGTGAACCCGACGCCTGGGACCGGCGTCCCCCAGCCAAGCTCGTTCCAGGCAACGCCGTCGCTCGAATCCTCGAACAGGACCTGGTAGGGCTGCGGGTAAGCGCCGCCGAGTTGCCATGTGACGGAGGAACCGCCGGGGGCGACCGACAGCGTCTGCAACGCCGCGTCGGGATTCGAAATGCGCGCCAGGTTGCAGCGCATCGCGGCGCCAATATTGCCGAACAGGCCGCCGGCCAGCACCTTGCCGTCGTCTTGCAACGCGATCGCCTGGACGCCGCCGAAATCGAAAACCATCGAATCGGGGGCCTCAAATAGCGTGTCGAGCGAGCCGTCGGCGTTCAAGCGCGCGATCCGGCCGTAGCCCGCGTTCGAACTGTAGAACCCTCCCATCACGATTTTACCGTCGGCCTGCAGGGCCAGCGTGTGGAAATAATTGAACTCGTCGCAGGCGGGAACAAAGCCTTCGTCGACCGAGCCGTCGGCGTTCAGCCGCGCGATGCCGTGGCGCATCCGGCCGTCCACGCGCGTGAATTCGCCGGCGATCAGCACCTTGCCGTCCGGCTGGACCACGACCGCAAACACCTCGCCATCGGTTCCGTTCCCCGGATCGAACGACCGATCGAGCGCGCCGTTCAGGTACAGGCGCGCGATGTTGCCGCGATCCGCCAGAGCGACCCGGTCGAACAGGCCACCCACGATGATCCTTCCCGATTGCAGGGCCATGGAATTGACGCGCCCGCGGTATTCAATGATCAACTCGTCCGGCAGGTCGGTGGAATCCTCGTCGCCGTGTTGGATGTAGTGCGGTTCGCCCGCGTCAAAGCCGTGGCCGGCGTTGAAGGTCAGCGTCACCGAGCCGATCGCATCGAGACGCGCAACCTGGTTGCGCGTGATGCCGCAGACCTTGTGGAAATTCCCGCCGATGAGCACCCCGCCGTCGGGCTGCACGATCATGCAGGCGACGCCGTCGTCCGCGACCACCGGCCGGAACGACGTGTCGGTCGTGCCGTCGATGTTGCGGCGGGTGACCGTGACTTCCGGACCGCTCGTCACGCGGTCGCAAAGATACGTCTTGCCATCCGGAAGCGCCGCCATGACCCCCACCCGGCCAGCCTGGGCCGAAAACGAGGTGTCGAGATCGCAGTCGACGCTCAGCCGGGCGGCGCCACCGGACGGCATCCCATAAACCGTCTCGAACGCGCCGCCGATTAGAATATTGCCATCCTCGCGCGTCGCAAGCGCATCGACCTCTCCATTGACCTGCGGCATGGGAAACAACGACCGTGCGTCGACCGAACCATCGGCGTTGAGCACGGTGATGCGGGATCGTTTTTCGTCCAGATATTGAGTGAACGCGCCGCACACCAGGATCTTCCCATCGTCCAGCGCCAACGTCTGCCAGATATTTTCGTCGGCGACCTCGCCGCCGGAAAAACCCGTGTCATCCGTGCCGTCGGCGTTGAGACATTTGAGTTGATTCAACGGATAGTCCGACGCGCTGTGTGGCGCTTCCAGGTTTCCCGCGACTAAAATCCGGCCGTCGGGCCGCACCGTCATGCTTTGAAACACGGCCACCGTTCGGCGTGCGAATGTCGAATCGCTCGTCCCGTCCGTGTTCAGGCGCGAGATGGTATATCCGGTAGAGGGGGCAGAACCAGAAACGGTCAGCAGCTTGCCATCGGGCTGGATTGTCATGCATCTGACAGGGTTGATTCGCGTATCGGCCTCAAACTCGTTATCCATGGATCCGTTGACGTTCAGGCGGACAAGAAACTTGGTGATCGGGTCGTTCGTGCCGTCCAAACGGAAATAACCGCAGACATAAACCTTGCCATCGGGCAACAGAACGAATTCACCGGCACTGCGAAGTTCGGCCGAGGGCTCAAACGTTGGGTCGAGTGAGCCGTCAGCGTTCAACCGGGCCATCCCTTTTCTGGCAACGCCGTCCACGGCATAAAAATCGCCGGAGATCATAATCTTCCCGTCCGGCCGAACGGCGAACCGATAGTTCATACTTGGCGCATACGGGTATGCTCTTATTGGAATAAGGTAGCTGAAGTGAGGATTAAAGTCCTGATCGAGCGAGCCGTCGGCATTCAGCCTGGCGAGTTGGAACCGCTCAATCCCATTGCATTGATCAAATGGGCCGCCGATCAGGATTTTACCGTCGGGCTGCAGTGCCATCCGTTGCACCGCGGCATCCGAGCCCGCCCCCGGATCGAAGGTCGAATCCAGCGACCCATCCGCGTTGAACCGCGCAATCCGATTGCGCGCAATGCCGTTGATATTGGTAAAAATGCCGCACACGAGCAGCTTGCCGTCGGGCTGGAAGAGAGCCTGGTCGATCGTATTGTCGACCTTCATCCCGACGTTGAAATCCTCGTCGACCGAGCCGTCGGGATAAAACCGGGTCAGGCTCAAGCGTGTCGTGTCATAAGAAATATCCTCTCCGATCACGAGTTTTCCATCGGGTTGAAGCGCCGCCGCACAGTTGTCCGATAGATGGGCCACCGGACACTCATAAGACGGGTCCACCGCGCCGTCCAGCGTCCAGCGTTCAAGGCTGTAAGCGGTTTCGCCTTCCGAGTAAAAATAGCTTTTACACCCGACAAGGATTTTCCCATCCGGCTGCTGGGCTTCGAGATAATAATCGCGATAGATCGGATAAACCTGGTCATGACTTTTGAACCCGAAAACCGGATCGATGGATCCGTTCAGCGCCAAACGGGTAATAAATGGATATTCATAATATCCGGGCGCGGCCCCCTTTCCCCCGACCAGAATCCTTCCGTCCGGCTGCACGATCAGCTTCCGAATCACCCCCGTCTTTCCATCCAATCCGTTGGTAAATGACCCATCCAACGAACCGTCCTGATTGAGCCGGACCATATAAATCCGATTGTACCCACTGGAATCGACCGCGTAGCCGGCCGCAACAATCCGGCCGTCGCTCAGGACCGCAACCGCGTAAAAACCGGGTTTTATGTATCCCTTTTCGGCTCCCAGCAGCGGCGCTTGAAACGTCGTGTCGATCGACCCATCCGCGTTCAGGCGCACGACGGACCGATCCGTGTTGCCAAAATTCCCGGTGACCACCACCTTGCCGTCAGCCTGCAAAGCCACGTAGGTGTAAACCGTGGAGTTGGTTGTCGTGAGTTCCGATTGAAACGAACTGTCGACCGAGCCATCGCGGTTGTAACGGGCAACAGGACTGTTTCTCGTGCTGCCGCGAGGCCGGACATTTCCAGCAACCAGTATTTTGCCGTCATGGTCTGCGATAATATCAAATGCAAAGCCATCCAATTTCGCCTTGGCGGTGAATGAGGAATCCAACGATCCGTCCGGTTTCAATCGGCAAAAAGAGGCTAGATATATGTTGTCGATCGTGAATCCAGGGCTTCCGGCCAAGATCCCGCCATCTTTCTGGACGCATATGGCATATGCCGAGTCGATGGCCGCCTTGAAACCGTCCTCGGGCGAAGGCGCCGCGGCCGGCGCGAAGACCGTCGCGCCGAGAAACATGAACAACGCCCACGCACCGGCCCATGCGCAATGAATGGTGGGCATCGCTTCCCCCTTCATCAGGCCAAAATTATTTTTCGACTTCCCCTGAATCCATCGTGTCTATTATGTCCGATATTTCCGGCTTGTCAACGACGGGGTCGGCCGGCGCAAAAGGCCTGATGTTGCCATGCCTGGGCACCGGAGCCTTATTCGTAGCAGGCCCAATCCGGCGAGGCGTTGTAGGCGGGGGTGTTGAAATACAAGGTGGAACGGTGCAGCGAAACGGAGCCGTTGTTGAGGCCGCCGGTCGCCCAGCCGGTCGCGCGGACGTAATAATTGGCCGTGATCGGCAGCCTGAGGTGACGCATGCGGAACCCGACACCCGGGACCGGCGTTCCCCAACCAAGCTCGTTCCATGTGAGCCCATCGGACGAATTCTCGAAGAAGACCTGGTAGGGCTGCGGGTAAGCGCCGCCGAGTTTCCATGTGACGGCGGAGCCGCCCGGGGCGACCGAAAGCGTCTGCAACGCCGCGTCCGGATTCGAGACGCGCGCCAGGAAGGACCTGCTGACCTCGCCGATATTCCCGAACGCGCCGCCGACGAGAAGCTTGCCGTCGGCCTGGAGCGCGATCGCGTTCACGTCGGCGAAATCGAAGACCATCGACTCGGGGGCCTCGAACAGGGCGTCGAGCGAGCCGTCGGCGTTGAGGCGCGCGATCCGGCCGTAGCCCGAGTTCGAACTGTAAAACCCTCCCATCACGATTTTGCCGTCGGCCTGCAGCGCCAGCGTGTGGAAGTAGTTGAATTCACCGGTGTCGGGGACGAAGGTCTCGTCGAGCGCGCCGTCGGGATTCAAGCGCGCGACGCCGTTGCGAATGACGCCGTCGACGTGCTGGAATGCGCCGGCGATCAGCACCTTGCCGTCGGGCTGGACCGCGACCGCGAACACCTCGCCGTCGGCGCCGATCCCCGGGTCGAACGTCGTGTCGACGATGCCGTTCATGTCGAGGCGCGCGACATTGGCGCGATCGACGTACGCGATCCTGTCGAACAGGCCGCCGGCAATGATTCCGCCGGATTGCAACGCAACGGAGTTGACGCGGCCGCGGTGCTCGATGATCAGCTCGTCCGGCAGGTCGGTGGAATCCTCGTCGCCGTGGTGGAGGTAGTGGAGTTCGCCCGCGTCAAATCCATGGCCGGTGTTGAAGGTCAGCGTCACCGAACCGATGCCGTCGACGCGCGCGACCTGGTGCAGCGTCCTGCCGCCGACCTGGTGGAAGTTGCCGGCGATGATCACGCCGCCGTCGGGTTGCAGGAGCATCGAGTCGACCCGCGCGTCCACGCGGACTTTGCCGAACGAGGTGTCGGTCGTGCCGTCGGCATTGCGGCGGGTGAGGACGTGGCCTTGCGAGCCGCTCGTCGGGCAATCGCAAAGCATCACCCGGCCGTCGGGGAGGGCGGCCATCACGCTGGCCTGGCGCGCCTGGGGGGCGAAGGTGCTGTCGAGGGCCGCGCCCACCGTCATCCGCGCGGCGCCCGGGACGGGATACCGGTAGATGGACTTGAACTTGCCGCCGACGAAAAAGCCCTGATCGCAATCGGTGGCCACGGCGCTGATCTCGCCGTCGGGAGCAAAGACCGGGGCCTCCAGCAAGGTGTCGAAACCCCCATCGGCCTCCAGCAACGCCAGGTGCCTGCGAGGACAAAATCTGGACGGCGTATGCCATGTATTTATCAGGAAACGGCCGGTAGCGATCCTTGTAAACGCCCCACCCAACAGGATTCTGGCATCCTGCCGCAGACTGAAGGCGTACACGGCGCCATTGGTCATGATGGTTTTGAAAACCCGATCGACCACACCATCCGGATTCAACCTCGCCAGATTGATGCGATGCAGATCTTCCGGTATAGAGACACCTTGTTGCTCGAAATCTCCGCCCAGGAGAATCTTGCCGTCGTCTTGTTCCACGATGGAATAAATCGCGCCGTCGAGATGAAACCAGGAATCAAACGTTTCCGGGAAACCCAGGGCGTTGTAAGCGCGGATCCGCGTGCAGGTGCCTTCGCTGTCGACGGTGCTGTATTCGGCGACAAGGATCCTGCCGTCGGAGCGGGTGAACATGTTCCGGGCAACCCGGTTCGGGCGGATTGTCGTAAATTCCCGGTCGAGCGAACCGTCGGAATTCATCCGCAGAATCATTCGCTCCGTGGCGCCAAACAGCGCGAATTTGCCGGAGATCAGGACCTTTCCGCTCGGCTGGACTTCCACGCAGTCGATCTTGTCGGCCGAGGAGCCGAAAACGGGGTCGAAGGTGGGGTCGACCGTGCCGTTGGCGTTCAGGCGCGCAATCGTCGTGCACGTCGTGCCGCCGATCGTCTTGAAAGGACCGCTCAGCAAAAATTTGCCGTCCGGCCGCATCCACATTTTGCCGATGCTGCCGGAGACGTTGGGGTTGAACGCCGCGTCGAGCGAGCCGTCCGCGTTGAGCCGCGCGATGTTGTTGCGCCACTGGCCGCCGGCGCGGCTGAAAGCCCCGACGATCACGATTTTGCCGTCCGGCTGAACGCCGATCCCCGTGACGGCCTTGTTCGTCCCGACGCCGGCGTTGAAGGAATGGTCGAGCGAGCAGTCGCTGTTCAGGCGCGCGATCCGATTGCGCGGAATGCCGTAGACCCTCGTGAAATCACCGCCGAGAATGGTTTTGCCATCCGGCTGACTGGTCATCGCCATCACGCTGAAATCGACGCTGGCCGCGAAATTGAAATCCTCGTCCATGGAGCCGTCGGTGTTCAGCCGATAGAGACCGCCATCGTTGAACCCGAACAGGACCTTGCCGTCGGACTGGATCGCGGTGACGATGTCCCTGGTATTGACATCGGTCTCGGAATGCCAGGTGGGATCGATTGACCCGTCGATGTTGTAGCGCAGAAAACCGTACGTGATGACGCCGCTGACGGTGCGGTTGCCCGAGGCCACGATCTTGCCGTCGGCCTGCTGCGCCCCGAACATGCACCTGTTGTTGTCCATGCTGAAGTCCGGGTCGAGCGAGCCGTCCGGCTTCAGGCGCAGAATCGTGTCCTTGGTCACGCCGGAGACGTCAAGACTCCCATCCACCAGCAACGAGCCGTCGGGCTGCGGGATCAGCTTCCGGATCAGGGAGGAGTTGTCCGCGTTGATGCCGGACTCAAAGCTCGCGTCCACGGAGCCGTCCTCAAAAAGCCGCATCAGGCGCGTGCTGCCGCCCAGGTTGCCCGCGACCACAATTTTTCCGTCGGGCTGGACCGCAACTGTGGCGACGTTGTTTGAGCCGTATCGGGGCGGAACGAACGAAGCATCGACCCCGCCGTTGGAGAACAGACGGGCCAGACCGGGCCGCTCGAGGAGCGAGGCGCCCAAATTGTTGAAATTACCGGCAACCAGGATTTTACCATCGGGCAACACGGCGACTGTGTTGACGTGGTCGCTCAGGAGCGTGTTGATCGATGACACGAAGGTCGCGTCCAACCCCCCATCCGGTTTCAGCCTCGCAATGTAACGCCCCGTCGCGCCGGTATAGAAATACCCGCCCACGATCGCCGACCCGTCGGGCTGAACGGCCATGGTCTTGATCGCGCCATTTGCCGCGAACGGCGTGTAGTTCGTGTCCCTCGCGCCGTCCGTTTTAAGACGCACGACCGCCAAGCCATCGGTCGCGGCAAGTATTTTCCCGTCGGGCTGCACCTGAAGGACAACGACATGGGAGGTGTCGGCCACAAATCCGTCGTTTGGCGAAGGCGCGGCCGCCCGCGCAACAACGAAGATCAGCATGAACCACACGACGCCAATCCTCGAAACGATGTCAACCATGGCATGGCCTCGCTGTCGGGAAATAAAAAACGACTTGGGTGTATCAAAATCAAATTCTAGATACACCCAAGTCATTAAATTGTCCATGCAAAAGGTTTGGGTGATTGCCCCCCGCTCAGTTGTAACAGGCCCAGTCCGGCGCGGCGTTGTATGATGGGGCGAAGAAACGCAGCGTCGAGCGGTGGATCGAGACCGAGCCGTTGCCCAGGCCGCCGGTCGACCAGCCCGTCGCGCGGACGTAGTGGTTCGTCAGGATCGGCAGCCGCTGGTGGGTGATCGCGAAGCCGACGCCCGGCACCGCCGTCCCCCACCCGAGCGCCGACCAGTTGACCCCGTCCGATGAGCCCTCGAACAGAACTTGATATGGCTGCGGGTAACTGCCGCCGAGCCGCCACGTGACCCCCGCGCCGCCGGGGGCCACGACCAGCGATTGCAGCGCCGCGTCCGGGTTCGAAATGCGCGCGAAATTGCGGCGCGCCGTCTGGCCGAATACTTCAAACCGGCCACCGGCCAACAGTTTGCCGTCGCTCTGGAGCGCGATCGCGCGCACCCCGCCGAACGTGAAACTGAGCGGGTCGGGCGACTCGAACAGCGCGTCGAGCGAGCCGTCGGCGTTGAGCCGCGCCACGCGGCCATGGCCCGCGTTCGAGTTGTAGAAACCGGCCGCCAGGATCCGGCCGTCGGCCTGCAGCGCCAGCGACAGGAAATAATCGAACTCGTTCGTATCGGGCACGAAGGCGTCGTCCACCGAACCGTCCCGGTTCAGGCGCGCGAGGCCGTGGCGCGGCTTGCCGTCGACCTTCGTGAATTCGCCGGCGATGAGCGCCTTGCCGTCCGGCTGAAGCGCGACCGCGAAAACCTTGCCATCGGTTCCCGATCCCGGATCGAACGAGGCGTCGTGCGACCCGTTCGCGTTGAGGCGCGCGATATTCTTGCGGTCGACGCCGCCGGCGCGATCGAATTCCCCCACGACGACGATCTTGCCGTCGGTCTGGACGGCGATCGAGCTGATGGCGCCGCGGCTCTGGTGATAGAGCCACTCGTTGTGGTTCTCCTCCGAGCCGTCGTCATCGGGCAGGACGATTTCGCCCAGGTCGACGCCGTCGCCGGGGTTGAACGTCTGGTCCATGGTCCCGTTCGCGCTCAGGCGCGCGACCTGGTTGCGCACGTAGCCTTTCACGCTGTGGAACCCGCCGGCGATGACGACGCTGCCGTTGGTCTGGACGCTCATGCAATCGACCCGCGCGTCCACGACGACCTTCGCGAACGAGCTGTCGGTCGTGCCGTCGGCTTTGCGGCGCGTGATGACGCGGGCATCCGAGCCGGCGGACGGGCGGTCGCAGACCAGGACCTTGCCGTCGGGCGACGCGGCCACGACGCTCACGTCGCGCAGGTTGGTGGTGAACGTGGAATTGACGTCGCCGCCGGCGCCGAGGCGCGCCGCGCCGGGGCGCGGCGACTGATAAATCGAACTGAACCCGCCGCCGATGATGATCCCCCCGTCGAGGCCGGTCGCGACGGCATTGACCTCGCCGTCGGGCGCCGAGGCAACCAGGGTTTCCGTCGTCAGGGATCCGTCCGCGTTGAGGAGCGCGAGATGATTGCTCGGGGCGCCATTGTAGCGCGCGAAATCGCCTCCGATCATGATTTTGCCGTCGGGTCGCACCACAATCGCGCGGACATTGTTATCGGGCGCGAAGGCGCCCTTGAAGCCGGCGTCCGGCATGCCATCCGTGTTCAAGCGTGCGAAAATCGTGAAGTCTCCTCCCAATTGCTCGCTCTCATTGGGAACGGTTTTAAAAATTCCGCCAATGAGCACCTTGCCGTCGGCCTGTTCCGCAATCGAATCGATCGAGCCCTTCAACACATATTTGTCACATCGATAAAGAGCGGCCGTCGTGCCGTCGGAATTGAAGCAGGACAACTTGACCTCATTGCTGCCGGGTCCGGATGCTGCCGCCAGAATGCCGCCCTCGTTGAGCACGACAATTTTGGTCACGCCCAGGAGCCCGGATGCGAATTGGGGATTAAAAGCCGTGTCCAACGTGCCATTTGCGTTCAAGCGAACCATTTTGGCGTATTTTCCAGACGTTCCGGTCTCGCTGCTTCCGATTAAAACTTTACCGTCGGGCTGCGCAGCGATGCAGGAGGGGATCGTCGTTGAATCCGGCGGGATAAATGATGCGTCCAGCGAGCCGTCGGCCTTCAGACGGGCAACGTAATTCCGAGTCGTGCCGTTGATGCTTGTGAACAATCCCCTGATATAAAAGTCTCCGCTCGGCCGCATCACGACCTGGCTGATGGCGCCGTTTACCTCCGGATTGAAAGCCGCATCCAATGACCCATCGATATTGAGCCGGGCGATGCCGGCGCGCGCACCCCCCCCGGCGAGGGTAAATTCGCCCGTAATCACGACCTTGCCGTCCGGCTGAACGCCCAGGTCCGAGACGCATCCGTTTGTTCCCGGGCCGGGATCGAACGACAGGTCCAGCGTGTCATCGGGATTGAGGCGCGCGACGTGGTTTCTTGGGAACCCGCTGATGCTGTCGAAATCACCCCCGATGACGGTCTTGCCGTCGGCTTGACGAGCGATGGCCCTGATCGTGTGATCGGGATTCACGCCGAAATTCAGGTCCCGGTCGAGCGTCCCATCGGGATTGAGGCGCAAAACGCGTTCATAAACATAGATGCTGCCAATACTGACCGAATAGGCCGAGTCTCCGCTCAGCACAAGTTTGCCATCCTTTTGCAGTCCGCAGCTCCACGCCTCGTAGCCCAATTCATAATGGTATGAATCATCGGACGAACCATCGGGATTCAAGCGCATGATGCCGCGATGCTCGCGCCCGCCGGCGGTCCACGTACCGTAGACCAGAAGCTTGCCGTCGGCCTGAAGACACAGGAGTCGCTTGATCGTCGCGCCCGTTATGTAACCAGTATCGAGCGAACCATTCGCATTCAGGCGCGCCGTGACGTCAGAATTGATTCCGCCGTGCAACACGATTTTGCCATCCGGCTGCAGAATCATTTCAGAAACTCTGAATATATTCGTGACATCGGAACCGGCAGGATGAAATGAGGGATCCTCCGTCCCATCGGTATTGAACCGGAACAGGGGCATGGCGGAGTCGGTGGCGACAAGAAGCTTCCCGTCCGGTTGCATCGCCATACAAGTAATAGGAATGATGAAGACCATTGCCGGGCTGAAAACCGAATCCAACGAACCATCGGCGTTCAAGCAGGCGACATAGCGGCGGGTCATCCCCTCAATCTTCGTGAACTTCCCGGCAATATACATTTTCCCGGAAGGCTGAACGATGATCTGGCTGACCGTCCCATTGACGCTTGGCTGGAACGTCGAATCGATGGAACCGTCGGGATTCAGGCGGGCAATGTAGTCGTGCGTCTCGTTGTTGACGCTTTTGAATGAGCCCCCGATAAGAATTTTACCGTCGGGCTGCAGTTCAATGCATGAGATCATGGATGACGCCTGGGCATAAAACGACTCGTCAAGCGAGCCGTCCGGATGAATGCGCTTGAGCTTATAGGTACGATCAACGAGCACGATTTTACCGTCGGGCTGAACCTTCAGGCTCGTGCAATTTGAAATATCGGGGCTGAAACCGTCACAGGGTGAAGGAACAGCCGACAGAGCTGGCCGGGAAAACATCAGCAGGGCCGACAGAAATAAAACCCGTACAGTCGATGTCATTGGAAACACCTTTTGTTTCAACTGGATGCAGGGCAGTCCTGCCCGCATCGCAACTCGGCCCTCCCGATCCCACGCTTACGGAAATTCATATACCCGCCCGAATTGAATGACTACCAGAATCGCCCGCGAGCCTTTTTATTCATAACACGCCCAATGGACGGTCGCGTTATAACCGGTTGCGACGAATCAGTTGGAGTCCTCGAAGTAAACCTCGCCGGGCTACGGATGGCTGCTAACGAACTTCAGCCGTTATATGAAATACCCCATGGGTTGTCAATTGCCGGACTCATTGAAACCGTTGCATTCGGCCGCCCGCGGCGACATGATGATGGGGCAAACCAGATCACCCCCGCGCGGAGTCTGCTTGGCGTGATGAGGTTGTCGGTCATCATCCTTACCTGTAATCGGCTGGGGCGCCTGCTGAGCTGTCTGGAAAAGCTGTTGCCCCAGCTCGATCCCGCCGACGAGGTCGTGCTGATCGACACCGGCTCCACCGACGGCACCGTCAATTACTTCCAGACATGGTCCCACCCGCAGCTTCGGTTCGAGATGTGGCGCGGCCACGGCAGCTGGGCCGAGATCCGCAATTTCGGGGTTTCCAAGGCCCAGGGCGGCCTGATCGCGTTCCTCGACGACGACTGCATCCCCGAGGCCGACTGGGTGGCGCGCGGGCGCGACGGCCTCGAGAAATTCGACGCCGTCGGCGGCCTCGTCCAGCCCCACGGGATCGACGAGTGGCCCTGCTGGTGGCACCCGGACATGGGCTGGATGGTCGGCCTCAGCGTCCCCGGCCAGCTCGGGCCCGAGGCGGGGCGCTACCATTATCCGTTCACGGCCAACCTGTGGGCGCGCGCCGCCGCGTGCCGGGCGCTCCCCTTCCAGGAGATCGGCGGCCGGCTCGGCGGCGCCGAAAGCGGCCGTTACCTGACCGGCCGCGAGGACGCCCAGTGGTGGCACGCGCTGCGGGTCGGCGGGTTCGCCACCGGCTTCGACCCGAAGATGCTCGTGCACCACGCGATCGAGCCGAGCCGGCTCGACCTGCGTTACCTGAGGCAGCGCGCGGGGCTCGACGGCCAAGCCTGGGCGCTGCGGTCGGGGACGCGGCAGGATCTTTTCCCGCTGGCCTACCAGTGGCATCTCCAGCTTGACTCGGCGTTCAAGGCGCCGTGGGCCGAGCCGGGCTCGCGCCGGGCGCACTGGCATTTCCACCAGCTCATGCGGCGGCGCCACGGCCGCGCGCTGAAGGTTCTCGCGGAGCGATTCCTGTTCCTGGGCAAGCTTGCGCCGTGGCTCGTCCTGCAGCCGTTCATGGCGGCAGCCTCGATGCGCTACGAATACGACCGGCTCAAGGCCCTCGCGCGCGAGGCGGCCGGGCCGCATATCGAATCGCGGCCGCGGCAGCCGCTGGCCTTGCGGGTCGATCGCGTCGCCGTGCTGGCGATGGCGTATCTGGGCGACCTCGTCATCCTGCAATCGGTCCTGCGCGGGCTGATGCAGCGGCACCCCAGGCTCGAAGTTTACGTGCTGGCGCCGGCCTCGGCGCGGGTCGCGCTGTCGGGCATCCCGCGGCTGAACGTCACCACCCTGCCCGACCTCAAGCCGGACTCGCGGCAGGCGCGGGCATGGCTCGCGCGCTGGCTGGAGCAAGTCGACGCCGACGCGATCGTCGCGCCGTACCTGCACGAGCCGTGGGGGCGCACGGTGACGTCGATCCAGGAGCCGCCGCGGCCGATCATCGCGTTCGACATCGATCAGGGCCTCAAACGCATGTGGCGGCTCAAGCGGCTCTCCGTGCGCGTCCATAAAAATTTGTCCCTGCACGAAAGCGAGAACCTGTGCCGGCTGTTCGAAGTCGCGGGGCTGCCGAGCCGGCCCGTGCCGGCCTCGATCGCGCCGGATAAAACCGCCGCCGCGCGGGTCGAGGCCGACGAGTGGCTGTCGGCCGACCCGCGGCGGCCGATGATCATGCTCAACCCCGAGGCCGGGACCCCCTACAAGGAATGGACGGCCGAAGCGTGGCAGAGGCTCGCGCAGCGGCTGCTTGCCGAGACCGACTGCCGGATCGTCGTCAACGCGAGCCGCGGCCAAAGCCCACTCGACGAGCTGATCGAGGCCAACAAGGGCCAAATGGCCGCGCTCCGGGAAGAGCCGCTCGAGGGCCTCGTCGCGTGGCTGGCGCGCTGCAAGATGCTGGTCACGGTCGACGCGGGCCCGCAGCACCTGGCGCATGCATTGAACGTCCCGAGCCTGACGCTCTACGGTCCCATGGACGAGCGCCGCTGGCGCGACCGGTTCGACCGCCCGATTCACCGCACGATCCGCGCGTGTTCGTACGATTTAACGCCGGAAGAAAAGCGCGGCCTGCCCCTGAACCACGAAGTCTCGCTGATCGACCCCGACGACGTGTTCCAAAAACTAAGCGGCCTCCCCGCCTTTACCGATGCGCAGAGATAGAGTGGTTGACAAACATGATGCGTGAATGGCCGGCGAGGGCGCCGGCCATTCCTATTGTCGGAAAACTTATGTCAACGAGTATAGTACTACTCTGCCATGTGTCATATGTTTTGGGATGTAAGTGATCCCAAGCGCTGAAAGCGCGAAAGAATACAGCCTGGGGCGGAGCGAAGCGCAGCCCCAGGTAAAAGGCGCCATATCGTTGGAGCGCTGAAGGCGCGGAAGAAACCGATTTCTCCCGTTCTTTCAGAGCTCCGATTTGGTGCGGTTCGTGACCTGGGGTTGCGCTTCGCTTCACCCCAGGCTTTTTTATCCTGCGCCTTCAGCGCAAAAAGAAAGCTGATTATACGGAGCGGCAAAGTTTTAATAGTTGAAATTCCGACGCCGGATGTGGGTGGGTGCAAACCTTGCCGCGGCGGGCTACTCGGCGTCGCTGATGCGGCGGAGCATTTCGAAGTTGCAGAGCCGGAACTCGGGTTCGCCGTCGACTTCACGGATCATGTTTTGATTGGCGTCGAGCGTCAGCAGGAAGTGGTGCTTGGAGAGGTTGACGTAATCGTAGCCGAGCTCGGTGAGGCGTTCGACCGCGCGCAGGGTGAGCCGGCGCAGATCCTCCTCGCTGAGCAGGCCGCGCTCGAAGGCCTGCAGCGCGTTGATGCCCTGGTAGACTTCGCCGCTGCCGCTGGCCAGCATCTCGTCCGGACCGTTCCAGTAGCCCCAGATCTTGACGTAGTCGCGCTCGGGGCGCAGGATCGGCTCGCCCTCGGGGGTGAGCAGGTCGGCGTGGCGCTTGAAGGCGCGCATGTCCTGCGGCAGGTCGAGCTGGCTCGTGCGCGTGCCGGTCATGTAGATCGCGCGCGGGTACGTGACGGGGAAACCCTGCCGGCCGAGCTCGAGCGCCAGCGCGAATTCCTCGAACGGGCTGTTGTAGCCGACCTTGACCATGCGCCGGCCCTGGTAGTCGAGGCGCAGCGGCTTGGGGATCTCGCCGACGCGCGAGGTCTTCCACACGAGGTGGATGTTGTCCTTCGTGAGCGTGTAATAGACGTGGTGGCTGTCCGACAGGCGCACCTGGTTGGTGTTGCGCCAGCGCTCGGGCTGGAAGAAATCGAACAGCTTGGGGTCGTGGCCGATGATCCACAGGCGGCCGTTGGTGCTCTCGACGCGGCCGTAAATGTAATCGACGCCGAGGATGTTCACACGGGTGAGGTTCTGGGGGAGCGGCTCCTCCGACTCGCGCAGGCGGTCCTTCTGGCGGCGCAGGTATTCGCTGCGCTTGGCGACGCGGATGCGCTCCTCGTTTTCCGGCGTGCGCTGCAGGAGCTCGAAATCGACGAGGGCATAGGCGATCTTGCCGTGGTGGCGCACGAGCTGGCCGTCGATGTTGCGCCGGACGATGATGTGCGCCGGCTTCATGTCGGCGACCTGAAAACCCTTCGTGCGGATCTCGGCGTCGACGCGGTGGGTCAGCTCGTGGAGATCCTCGTCGGGCAGGCCCATCTCCTCGAACGTGACGGCGGCGTCGGTCCCCTTGATCCACTCGTAAATGACGATGTACTGGCGCAGGATGTCGATCTCGACGCCGGGGTGGCTGCGCACCTTGCGGTTGACCTTGTCGCGCGAGCGGCCGGTCTGCCACAGCTGCCAGCGCTGCGGCGGGACGTAAATGCCGAGCGGCCGGTGCGTCAGGATAATCAGGTCGCGCGGTCCGAATTCGCCGTTGCGGAGCTGCTCGACGAGCGAAAATTCCTCGAACGGCGTGTTGAACTCGGCGTAGAGAACCTCGTCGAGGACCTTGGTCTCCAGAGGGACGTCCTGGCCCATGCGCGACCACTTGACGACGATCTCGGCCGAGCGGCCGCGCACGCGCTTGGTGCGGATCCGGTAGATGGTGCTCGTGCCGGCGAGCCGCTCGCGGTGCTGGCGGAACCAGGCGCGCTCGAACCAGCTTTCGGGGCGGATGTTGTCCAGGAGCGCCTCGCCGTGGCGCGTGACGTAAAGGTCGCCGTCGTCGCGGGTCTTCAGGTGCAGGTACTCGACCCCGAGCAGGTTCACGCGCTCGGCATTGGCAAGGACGTCGGAGGTGGTTTCTGAAGCGGCCATGTCTACAGTATGGCAGAAATTCCGGTTCAAATTGAACCGCAAAGACGCGAGGGGCGCAAAGAATGAGAGATCATCATGAGAGATCGCTGCATTCTTTTGTGCCTTGGCCGTTCAATTATGGCTTTCATTTCGATCGGGCGGGCTTAAAATGGACCGAGGTTGTTAGTCCAATTGACGAGGTGTGATGTGGATCGGGCAACGGTAACCGAAGATCAGATCGAGGAACTGACCCCGCGGCAGATCGTGCGGGAGCTGGACAAATACATCGTCGGGCAGGCCGAGGCCAAGCGGGTCGTGGCGATCGCGCTGCGCAACCGCACGCGTCGGCGCCGCGTCGACGCGGCCATGCAGGAAGAGATCTACCCCAAGAACATCATCATGATCGGCCCGACCGGCGTCGGCAAGACCGAGATCGCCCGGCGGCTGGCGCGGCTGGTCGGCGCGCCGTTCGTCAAGGTCGAGGCGAGCAAGTACACCGAGGTCGGCTACGTCGGCCGCGACGTCGAGTCGATGGTCCGCGACCTTGTCGAGACGGCCGTCAACATGCACCGCGAGCGCATGGCCGCGCAGGTGCGCCCGCAGGCCGAGTCGCGCGCGCGGACGCGCCTGCTCGACCTCCTCACCCAGCCTTCGACCGGGGGTCGGCGGCGGTTCATCGGCGGCTTCGGCAGCCACGATGCCACCATGGTCGACGAAGAGGGCGAGGAAGGTTCGTCGCGCGACATGCTGACGAAGTTGCTCGACGAGGGGCGGATCGAAAACCGCGAGGTCGAGTTCGAGATCAGCGCCAAGCCCGGCGTCGAGGGGATGTTCGGGATGATCGGGATCGACGAGCAAATGATGGGCAATGTGCGCGACATGATGGAAAAAGTCATGCCGCAGAAGCGGCGCATGACGCGCATGACGGTTGCCGAGGCGCGAAAGGTCCTGATCGACGAGGAAATCGAGCAGATGCTCGACAAGGACAAGATCCAGCGCGAGGCGATCGGCGCCGCCGAGCAGTACGGCATCATCTTCGTCGACGAGATCGACAAGATCGCCGGCCGCCAGGCGGGCGCCGGCCCCGACGTCAGCCGCGAGGGCGTCCAGCGCGACATCCTGCCGATCGTCGAGGGATGCACCGTCTTCACCAAGTACGGCGCGATCAAGACCGACCACATCCTGTTCATCGCCGCCGGGGCGTTCCACTCGACGAAGCCGTCGGATTTGATCCCCGAGCTGCAGGGCCGGTTCCCGCTGCGGGTCGAGCTCGACTCGCTGACGACCGAGGACATGCGGCGGATCCTCGTCGAGCCCGAGAACTCGCTCATCAAGCAATACATCGCGCTCATGGCGACCGACGGCGTCGAGCTGGAATTCAAGGACGAGGCGATCGACGAGCTGGCGCACGCGGCCAGCGAGGTCAACCGCATGACCGAGAACATCGGCGCGCGGCGGCTGCACTCGGTCATCGAGCGCGTCCTGGAGCCGGTCAGCTTCGACGCCCCCGACCAGGTCCAAGGCGCGTTCACCATCGACCGCGCCTACGTCAAGGACCGCCTCGCCGAGGTCATGAAGGACCAGGATTTGAGCCGGTTTATTTTGTAGAAAGATATCCAGAAAGAACTAGCACGCAAGTCTCCAGGCCCGTTCTCGGGAAGCCCCTTTTAAGGGGCGACTGCTTTCAGCCCGCCATGACAATGGCGGGATTCAGGCAGCATGAAAAAACAAGTCCCGGAGGAACGGTTGATTCGTATTCGGCCACTCCAAGGAAACATCATGCTTTCTGCGCTGAAGGCGCGAGAGAAATCGGCTTTCTTTCGCGCCTTCAGCGCTCGAAGATAAATGCAACTTGGACCTGGAGCTTCGCTTCGCTCCGCCCCAGGCTGTATTCTTTCGCGCTTTCAGCGCTTGGGACAGTAGTGGCATATTGATAGATAGCAGATTCAAGCAGGAACGACGAACGTGTTGAAAACTCAGACCCCAAAACTCCTGAAATTACCTTCTCCAGGCTGCGTGGTTTATCGACTGCCCTGGTATGTCGGAATGATTTGTTCAGCCTTTCTGATCATCGGAGAAGTCAAGGCCCGTGCAGTCTCGTGGCATATGGCTTTTGAATGGAGAGAATATTGCTACGAGTCGTATGTGGCGGCGAGTGTTCTATTGTATTGCACGGTCTTGTGCACGATTTTCATTTCGGTCAAAGGCGTGAAACAAAGAGATATCGCAGGGATGTTACTCATACCATGTTTTATGCTTATTCTATGGTTCTACGATATTAGCTTCATGGATAAGATCAAAGGATATGTGATCTGGCCGATGAGTCGCTGAATTTGTGATTAAACTTCGGCGACCATCGATCCGAGACCATACTGGTTCAACTTGTTCCTGATCGTCCGCACGCTGACGCCCAGTAAATCCGCGGTTCTTGTCCGGTTGCCGCCGGTGCGCTCGAGCGTTCTCAAAATCAAACGCCGTTCCATTTCCTCGAGCGTCTCGGGCTGGGGGTCTTCCATCGACACGATGCGCGCGCCGCTCTCGGCTTCCCTCGCCTGGACGGGCGCGGAAAGGTTCAGGTGCAGCTCGGCGACGCCGATCGACGCGCCGCGCGCCAGCAGGCAGGCGCGCTCGATCATGTTCTCGAGCTCGCGGACGTTGCCCGGCCACGCATAGTCGCGCAGCCACGCCATGGCCTCGCTCGAAAGCGCGGGCTCCGGCCGGTTCGGCCGGCGATATTTGTTCATGAAGAATTCGGCCAGCGGGATCACGTCGTCGGTCCGCTCGCGCAGCGGCGGGACCGGCAGCGCGATCACGTTGAGCCGGTAATACAAATCCTGGCGGAACTGCCCCTCGGCCACCGCGCGCTCGAGGTTGCGGTTGCTCGTGGCGACGATCCGCACGTCGAGCTTGATCGAATCATTGCCGCCGACCGGGACGATTTCCTTTTCCTGAAGCACCCTCAGCAGCTTGGCCTGGAGCGCCAGCGGCATCTCGCTGATTTCGTCAAGCAGGAGCGTCCCCCCCGCGGCCTGTTCGAACCGGCCCTTGCGCGACAGGATCGCGCCGGTAAACGCCCCTTTTTCGTGGCCGAAAAGCTCGCTTTCGAGGAGGCCCTCCGGCAGGGCCGCGCAGTTGAGCGCGACGAACGGGCCGCGCCGGCCGCTGCGGCGGTGGATATACCGCGCGACGACTTCCTTGCCGGCGCCGCTCTCGCCGGTCAGCAGGACCGTCGCGTCGGCGTCGGCGATGTCGGCGGCGATCGACAGGATCGATTTGAGCGCGGGCGAGTTGGCGATGATCTCTTCCCGTTTCACGCTCGCGGCGGGTTTTTCTTCGGCCGCGGGCGTTTCCGGCGCATTTTCGGCCGAAAACACGCGGCCGACGGCGGCCAGCACGTCGTCGAGCGAGAACGGCTTGAGCAGGTAGTCGCCGGCGCCTTCCTTCATGGCGCGGACGGCGTCCTCGATCGTGCCGTAGGCGGTCATCATGATCGACGCGAGGGCCGGGCGCAGCCGGCGCGCCTGCGTGATCAGCTCGAGCCCGGTCATGCCGCCCATGCGGTAATCGGTGATGAGCAGGCGGATCGATTCGCTCGCCCTGATGATTTCCAGCGCGGCCTCGCCGCTGTCGGCGGTCTCGACCTGCCAGCCGGCGCGGCCGAGCGCCTCGCGCAGGGCCATGCGCATCGCCGGCTCGTCGTCGACAACCAGGATCGTTCCGGAATTGTTTCTCGCCTTATTCATCATTCATCATTCCTCATTCATCATTTCTTCGATGCGGAGCCTCTCGGGGAAGGTCAGGCGGAACGTCGTCCCCTTGCCCGCGGCGGAGTCGACTTCGACGCGGCCGCCGTGCGCGACCACGATCGAGTGCACCACCGCCAGGCCGATGCCGGAGCCCTTCTCGCGCGTCGTGAAGAACGGGTCGAAAATGCGCGGCTGGATCTCGGGCGCGATGCCGTGGCCGTCGTCGTGGACCGAAATCTGCCAGCCCCCGCCGGCCGCGTCCGGGACGAGCCGCACGGCGAGCGTGCCGCCCTCGTCCATCGCCTGCACGGCGTTGAGAAACAGGTTGAGGAAGACCTGGCGCAGTTGCTCGGCGTCGCCGGCGATGCACGCCTGCGGCGCGCGCGACAGGTCGAAATCGGGCTTGATGTTTTTCTCCAGCAGCGGGTGCTCGACGTAGATGAGCGCGTCGGCGAGGACCTGGGCCAGGCTCACGCGGCTGATCGCGAGCCGGCGCGGCCGCGCGAACTGCAGCGTGTTGGCGACGAGGTGCTCGAGCGACTTCACTCCGGCGAGGATCTGCGCGGCCAGCGCCGCCAGCGACGGCTCGCCGGCCAGCTCGCGCTCGAGCGTGTCGGCGAAAAGCGCGATCGAGCCGAGCGGGTTGCGGATTTCATGGGCCAGTTCGATGGCGATCGCCCCCATGCCGGTCAGGCGCGAACGGAGCGCCGCCTCGTGCTCGAGCCGGCGCCACTCGGTCTTGTCCTCGATCAGCACCAGGCCGCTCAGCTGCGCGTCCCACGGCGCGCGCGCGCGGACGGCGGTGAATTCAAGATGGCGCTCCGGCGTCGTCCAGACGGCGCGGGCCTCGGCGACCGGCGAACCCATCAGCGTCGAAAGCAGCCGCCCGCTTCCCGGGACGCCGTCGAGCAGCACGTGGATCGGCGTGCCGGCGGTCTCCTCGAGCGGGCGCTCGAGCAGCGCGCACGCGGCCGGGTTGGCGACGATCGTCAGCCCGTCGCGGCTGACCGCCAGGACGCCCAGCGTCAGGTTCTGCAAGGTCGAAACGAGGATCGCCTGCAACGGCGCGCTGGCGGAGACTTGCGCGGACTGGGGACTGAGGGACGAGGACTGGGTCATTTGGATGTCGCTTTCGTATGGGACCTTCGCTCTTCGATTACGATTACGCGCACGAGCACGAATGGGCGCTTATTTCTTCAATGCGGGCTTGGCCGACGGCTGCCAATCCAGTTTCCAGTTGGGGTGGCTCAGGTCCCAGCGGATCGTGTTGGCGATGACCTGCGCGTAGTGCCGCCACGGGGCCGGCGTCCGGGCGTCCTTCGCCACCGACTCGTAGACCTCGAGCGCCTCGCGCGTCTGGTTGAGGCGCTTGCGGCACGAGGCCAGGAGCAGGCGCGCCTGCGCTTGAATTTCAGGCTGAAGCTCGTTCTGCGCGAGCAGATCCTCAACGGCGATCGTGGCGCGCGGCAGGTCGCCTTTCTCGCTGTACGCCTGCGCCAGCATCAGCCGCAGGTCGATCGAGGTCTTCACCGGCCACGGCTCGCGACCGGCGGCGACCGACTGCTTCTCGTTGACCAGCCCCCTGAGCGCCAGCTCGATCGTCTGAAGCGGCATGCCCGCATGCAGGAACAGGTGGCCGGACTCGGTCAGCGCGGCCGCGAGCAGGTTCGAATCCAGGCCCGGGGTCGAGGCCAGAAGCTGCCAGGCCTGCGCGGCGTCGAGCGGGCGGCCGGCCGCGGCGTAGGAGCGGGCCAGGTATTCGTAGGCGTCGCGGCGAAGGTCGTCGGGAAGATCCTCGGCAAGGATCCCCTCGAGCCGGCTGATCGTCAGGACGTAGTCGCCGAGCCGATAGTTGATGCGCGCGGCCTGGATCGCGAACCGGAGCGAAGCCGGGTCGTTCGGGCCCGCGCCGCCGTCTTCCATCAGCTGAATCGTGCGCAGCGCCTCGTGGTAGAGGCCGAGATGTTCGAACGCGTCCAGTAGCGGCCGGAAGCAGCGGCGGCGGTCCTCGGGCTTGCCGATGCAATGCCCGTAAAGCCGCCAGCCCTCCATGGCGTCGTAGGGGTGGCCGGTCTGCAGGGCGAGCTCCATGAACGACGGCAGGATCGAGCGGGCGGCGTCCTCGAGCGGGCGGGTGTCGATCCCCTCGCGCAGGCACTGTTTCCACGCGCGATCGAGCTCGATCATCGCCTGCTGGATTTCGCCGCGCTGCCACAGGAGCAGGCAATAGCGCTGCTCGCCGCGCACGATCGACTCCGGATGCATCGCCAGCAGCCGGCGCTGGACTTCGGCGCCCTTGGCGGTCTGGCCGAGCCGGACAAGGATCTGGTTGTAGGCTTCGATGGCGGTCTGCTCGTCGCCCTTGGCCGCAAGGACCTCGGCGTACAGAAGGAGTAGGCGCATACGGCGGTCGTCGCGGTCGGCGCCGAAGACGTCGTTCATGAATTCGATATACTTGCGGGCCTGGTCGAGCCGGCCGGTCGACAGGGCGGCCTCGACGAGCGCCTCGAGCGAATCGGGTTCGCTGCGGGTCCACTGCGGATCGATCCGGGTGGCTTCCTCGAACGACTGCCACGCGCGGTCGTTGAGGCCCGAGCCGACGAACGCCATGCCGCGGCACAGCGCGGCCTGAAGATTCGTCGGTCCGTCCAGCAGCCGCGGGTCGATCGAATCGAGCAGCGCCAGGGCGTCGCCGAAATGCCGCTCGGCGATCATCGTGCGCGCGGCGAGCAGGCTCGCCCGGCGGCGCACGACCGGCTCGGGCGATTTCATCGCCTCGCGCAGGTGTTCGATCGCGACCTGGTTGTTGTCGATCTCGCGATAGAGCAGGCCGAGCCGCCAGTGGCCGAAGCTGCCCAGCTCGCCCGAGTCGCCGGAGCGCACGGCCTGTTCGTAGAAATTGATCATGTCGCCCAGCGGGCGCGGCTTGGCGGCGATGCCGAGCTGGAACCGCGCCTCCGCGAGCAGATACAGGATCGAGCACGATTCCTTGCTGATCGGGTTCTGCTCGAGGTAGCTCAGGCCCTTGTTGAGCACGCCGGTTTCGCCCTTGACGGCGCTCCCCCAGCGGCGATCCAGGAACATGGCCATCGTTTCCTGCCCGAGCTGGCTGCCGACCTGGATCGCATGGACCGGGAAGTAATCGTAATCGGCCTGGATCGGGTGGATCTCCCGCTCGACCTGGGCCGGATCGATCGTAAAGGCGCTGTGCGTGGTCGGTTCGTTCCTGGCGACGGTCAGCGTCGCGGTCGTGGCCGAGGCCGTGACCGTGGTGGTCGAGGTCATGGCCGAGGCCGTGGCGGTGGCCGTCGTCGAGGCCGTCACCGCGACCGTGGCCGTCGTCGGCCGGTTCGAGGTCAGGACGGTCCACGTCGACGGCAGGTCGATCCAGCGCGCCGAGACGACCGGCCCCCGGGCCGTGTCAATCACCTCGGCGTTGGCCGACGGCGTCGGGGCCGGGCCGACGCGGTATTCGGGCTGATCCTCGCGGGTCAGATCGATGATCACAACGGGCGGGTCGGCGAGCGAGAAATCCTCGATTTTCGTTTTTCCGGAATACAGGCGCATCTCGAGCGTCGCCATGGCGTCGGTCTGGCGCCGCAGCCAGATCCCGGCGAGCCGCTCGTCATGGATGCGGCTCAGTTCGGGGGCGAGGAAATCGACGCGGGTATTGATCAGGTCGAGCCACAGGCGCGGCTGCTGGTCGTCGCGGCGCACCACGTACGGCGCCGGCCGGTCGAAAACCAGGATCACGCGCAGCGCGTCCGGCAACTGACGGATCCGCACGTCCCGCAGCGTGTGGGCGGCCGCCGCCGTCGCGGTGGTCGTCGAGACGGCCGCCACGGGGATGGTCGCCGTCGTCGGCATGGCCGGCTCGATCGGCGCCGCGTCGGCGACCGACAGGGTGAACGCGAAGAGCAGAGTTGTCAGGATCTGGCGCACGGCAAACCTCACTCGGCGCAATCTGGCGAGGAGGTCTAGGGCAATGCCCATGCCAGTCACACGCTCATGACGCCCAAACAGCCGTGCCCGAGTTCGGGACCGTCGTCACAACCCTATATATATCAGTCACTCTTGTTCATGAAAACCGGTTCAAGGCCGATTCGGCTCACGGAAAAAAGCCGGAAAATATTTCCGTTCAAGCCCCGCAGTGTCAATATCATGACCATCTTTTAAACAAAACCGCGTCAAGATTTTGGCTCGCCCCTCATCCAACTCACCCGGCGACGGCCGCCGAATGAACGCGGTGATGAGAGGATGTGACAAAAGTTTTCCGGCAATAAGCCGCGTCCTCAACCATGCTTTCTCCTGTTGCTGCGAACCGAGGCCCGAAGGGCCGACAGGCTGTAGCCGGGGGTGACCGAAGGGAACCCCCGGTTGGGGTCGCATCAAAATTCGAGCCCCGCAGGGGCGGCAGAAACCAATCGCTTTCTGCCGCCCCTGCGGGGCTCGGTCGTATGGGGACGCATGACCGGGGGCTCGCTGCGCTCGCGCCCCGGCTACAAACTGCCGGCCCTTCGGGCCTCGCGAACACTCATATTCATTCAGGCAGAATATTTGTCAGCGGCTATAACTGCAATACGGCTCTTCCTCGGGAAGCATTTTCGTTGCCTCCTCCCGCTGGCCATTGTCCAGGAACCTCTTCATCTGCTTTACCTGTTCGGTGATGTCCGTGATTTGCAGGATCCACTCGGAAACATAGCGTTCCACGGCAATTCCCCTCAGCCCAATTTGAATGGTCCTGGAATTCAACTTGTTCAGGCTCAGACCTCGCTCCGGATCCCACTGGATACGCACGGGGGAACCGTGAAGCCTGCGTTTCCAGGTCTCATAGTCGCCATACGGATCCTGGTGATAGGTACTGAGAATGCCGGTTTTCAGGCACCAGTCAAATCCCTCGCGCGTGATGTCAATCGCCAGAACCCGGGATTGATTTTCGTCCTTTTCGCCCCACCCGCAGCGGTACATCATCCAGAGGAAGGAAGGCTTGATCCAGGTCATCCGGTCCATGTTGAAGGTACCCGATCGAAAGGTGCCGATCGCAATGGCGGCATCCGCGATCGCATGATGATACGCCTGATAAACCCGAATGCGCTTATCGTCATAATTCGCCCGGATAAGATATTTATCGTTTTCCGGGTCGGTGGTGTTCATGCTGCATATCCATAAATCTACAGAGTAATGAATATTGGGGACATTAAATATTGGGAACGTTTGACCAGACTTTCTTATCGAGACAGCTCGATCTGGTGTTGATCCTCCGCGGCGTGCCTTGGTTTGCGGCCGCGGTCGACGAAAAACACCTCCCGCTGCTGATCGCCGCGCTGCGTCGCGAAACCCTCAATCCCGCCCCTGACAATGCGCGCAATCCGAACCATAAGCCAGCCTCGATCAGGATCCCCAAATTCTCAAGAACAAACAAATAGTCGCACATCCCCGTGTATCAAGTCACTCATGAATTATTTTCCGGGTCATTTTATGATGGAAAAAGAAACGGGGCGGAATGAGGATGGCTTAGTTCCGGCGGTGAGGTTTGCGCGCCCATGGCCCGGATTGATATCACCGATGACGATGAGCCGCAATTCGGCTTGCTCGACATGCTTTTCCCCGCGCGGCTCCTCGAACAGACGGACTATTCTGAAAACCCGCTTGTGAGCCACTGCGAGCGCGCCTCGGCCGGCACGGGGCGCTATATTGCGACCCGGGCCTTCCAACTCGCGTTAGTGTCGGCCGCGACTTTCTTCCTCGTGTCGGTTTTGAATCACCAATTTGCCTTCATCCTTCTTTGCATCCCGTGTTTCGTGTTCATGTGCGTGCGCTACCATCTGTTCGTCGAAAGCCGTTTGTTACCGATCGACATGCTGTCGCGCGATCATATGGCGGATCTTCTGCTGACCGATCTCGGGCGTACCGGGCTGTTTCTTCATTTTCTGCTGCTCAATTGCTGGAATTTCGGCCTGCTTGTGTTCGTCGCACTACCGCTCCTATTGTTTTCGCCGCCCGTCGTCGCGACGCCTGATTGGCTGATCGAGCCCTGGATCGCATTTCTGACGCTGCTGACCCTTTTCGCCCAGGCGCGGATTGCGTCGATTTACCAGTTCACGCTCGAGTGGGAATGGTTCGCCGGAGCCCCGCTCAACCGGTACCGCCCACTGATCAGCCTTGGAGCGAGCCTGGCCCTCGGAGCGGCCATCATCTTCATCGACGCGTGCATTGTTGTTCCATTGAACGAACATTTAAGTAACGCCTCGTTTATTGCGTTTCCGCTGGCGATCTGCGGCGTGTCGGCGCTGGCATTCGTTTGCGTCTTTCAGCGCTGCCGGCGGCTTCACGCCAATGCCACGGTCTGGCTCGGCCGCAATCTCGACAGGGCGATGTCTCGGGAAGATCACGGGCTCGCCTGGCCCGACATGCTTCTTCCATCCCGCTGGGCGAATCCATTCAAGGCCCCGCATGGCAGCCTCGAACGCATGAAGAGACTCGACCTGTTGCTGGACGGTTTTCTATACGGCGCCTTCTTTTCCAGCATCCTGATGACATCCCCCGTTATAGGTTATTTCGTTTTCGGAATCAGTGACTTCCAAAACGATTTTTCCTGGTTGTATCTGGCCTCGACGATCTGGCCCGTGTTCATCATGGCCGCGATCGGCATTTACCAGGGCGAATCGCTGGCGCTCGAGGCTCACCCGATCGCCCCGCGCCGGGTGAGCCAGGCGCTGTTCGGAATCGGCGCGGCTTCAATCGCCATCGCGGTCGCGGGCGCCGCGATCGAACTGCTCGAATCGAGCACCGGTTCCGTGCGAGCGACGGTTGGGGTATTCAGGAATTACCTGCTCAACATCACGTACGGCCTGATCGCGCTGGCATGCGGCGTGAACATCGCGCACCGGCGCAGGAATTCCGCCGGGCTGCCGATCCTGTTCACCACGCTGGCCACCATTGCATTTTTGGTCATCCAGAGCACAAGCCAGGCCGGAGCCGTGCTCATCAGCCATTCCGTCGCGATCACGATGAACCTTGTTACCCGGTTCGCGGTCGTTCTCATATTGAGCTGGATCGAGCCGCTCGCCTCGTTCATCTGTTATTGGTTCATGTTCAAACTCACAAGCCATTCGCTCGAAAAGCTGTGGACCAGCCCAGCCGCCAAACCGGCTCTCGAGCAGGACATTACCTCTTCTTGATGGTCATGGAGACGTCTCCCGCGCCGACCAGGCCGTTCGGTTTCTCGAGTTCGATCACGCCGAACCAGGCCAGGCGGCGCAGCGGCGGGATTTTAAAGAGAAGCCGGTCGACGGCGGCGAGCGGCGCGAGGAAGAGCCGGAACAGCGCGCGGCTGGGCCGGCCGAACTGGAAGACGAACGCAAGAAACGCAATGAAGAAGAACGGCTCGACCCGGTAGGGCGCGCCGGGGCAGGCGCGCTCGGCGATTTGCCTCTGGCTCGCCTCGTCGAAATAATGCGTGATCGCCGCCCACGCCTTGGGCGCGAGGAACCGGCGATACAGGTTCACGAGCGGGTTGCCGGTCGTCGGCTCCAGGAGCGCGGCTCGGCCGCCGGGGGCCAGGATGCGGCCGATCTCCCGGCCGGCGCCGTCGAGGTCGACGTGGATCAGCACCGCCCGCGTGTAGAGCGCGCCGATCGAGCCGGCGGCGAACGGCAAAAACTCGGCCGAGGCGACGATCGCCGTCACGCGGTCGGCGACGCCGGCCCGCGCGGCGCGCTCGCGAAGCGCCCGCATGCGCGCGATCGACGTGTCGACCGCGATCACGCGGCAGCCGGCCCGCGCCAGCGCGAACGCCGTCGCCCCGAGCCCCGCGCCGAGGTCGACCGTCCAGCGCGGCGGGGTTCCGCCCGGCGCCATCCACGCGCGCGCCGCGGCCAGGTCCGGCGTTTCGGCGAAGGCGATTTCGGTCTCGAGCGGCAGCGCCGGCCCCGCTTCCTCGCGCTCCAGGTTCTGCGGGTCGAGCACCTGGTCCCAATAGCGCGAAGCCTCGGAAAGGCCGGGAGGGGATTTTTGCCCTTCAGCGCTCATGAGCATCCTCCATCCGCTTGATCAGCCTCGCCCGAACGGCCCGCCCGGTTTTTGCGGTGATTCCGGAAATGCTCGCTCAACAAGACCCGGCATTCCTCGGCGAGGATCCCGCCGATGACTTCGGGCTTGTGCGGGAAGACGCCGGCCGTCAGCCAGTCGGCGCGCGAGCCGGCCGCGCCCCACTTGGGGCTCGACGCGCCGTAGATCACCCGCCCCACCCGCGCCATCAGGATCACGCCGGCGCACATCGGGCACGGCTCGAGCGTCACCACCAGCGTCATGCCGTCGAGCCGCCAGTCACCCTGGGCGGCGGCGGCCTCGCGGATGGCGAGGACCTCGGCGTGCGCGAACGGATCGGCCCCGTGCTGGCGCCGGTCGAACGCCCTGGCCACGGCCCGCCCGGCCGCATCGTAAACCACGCACCCGACCGGGACCTCGTCGACGGCCGGGGCCTGCGCGGCAACCGCCAGCGCCTCGCGCATCATCCCTTCGGCGGCGAGGGGGTCGTAAACGGGGAGTTGGTACTTTTCATCCATACGCGGGTTTTTCGATGACGATTACGAGCACGACGCACGAAAACGATCAGCCGCTGTATCGCTGGGTCGAGCCCAGCAGGCGCATTTCGATCGTCACCGGCAGGTGGGCCGTGTCGACGTCCGGGAACCGCTTCTTGTCGTAGGTCCAGATCAGGACGGCTTCGGCCTGGCCGCGGGCGGGGACCTTCGGCAGGACCACCTTGCCCATCAGCTGGTCGTCGCGCTTTTCGGGGCCGGTGTAGAAGCTGACCTCGACGCCGCGGGCCTCGGTCTCGCCGCGGTTGTCGACCGTGGCGTGGATCTGGTAACGGCCGAGGCGAATGTCCTCTTCCGTGCGCGGCGCGGGCCGGACCGGTTTCGTGCGCGCCAGGTTGCACTTGGTGCGGACGAAGATCGAGTGCGTCGCCACCTGCTCGACGGCGTTGGCCGGGGGCGCGCCGCCGACCGGCTTGAGCCGGATCCACACCTTGCGGATGCCGGCGTTGTAGACCGGATCCCAGCGCAGGGTCACGGGCCATGTGCGGCCGGCCCCGAGGGCGGGGATTTCCGTCGGCGGGAGGGCCGACTGGATCGGCAGGATGTTGCCGCCGCGCTCGGGCGGGCCGTCGAGCAGCTCGGCGATCATCGGCCCGGAGACCGAGGCGCCGGCGTTTTCGACGTCGAACATCACGTCGATCGTGTGGCCTTCCGTGACCGGCTCGGGATCGTGCCGGATCGAGGCCGGGACGATCCGAAGGCGCGGGGCGCCCTTGAGCGTCGCGGTCGTGATGCTGTCGCCGCTGATGCTGTAGGCGATGCGCTCGATGGCGGGGGCCGCGGCGTCGTCGGGAGTCGAGTTGGCGGCAAACTGCAATTCGACGGTGGTCGGCTCGGCCTGAAAGGTCATGCCGGCGGTCAACGCCACCACGCGCTGCTCGCCGGGCTGGAGCCTGACGTTTTCGCGAATGTAGACATCGCCGGACGAAGAAACCAGGGACAGCAACTGGTTTCCCGTCGCCGCGCCACCCATGTTGCGCACCGTCGCCTGCGCCCGGACGTGATGGTTGTCGGTCCTCTCGACTTGGACCGCCTCGATTTTCACCCGCGGCCGCTCCGCCTTGACCAGCGCGCCCGCCGTAAAATCCCGGCCCTGGGATGGATTCCACCCATAGACGCAGACCCGCAGGTCGGCCGGGGTCGCCACGTTGGGCGGCAGTTGGTAGTTCAGCTTGACCCGGCCGTCACGATAAGCCGTGGGCTCGCCTTCCCAAAGGCGTTTGCCGCGGACATCCTCGACCCAGATCCGCGCCTGCCCGGAGGCGGGGCTGACCCCCGTCACCCAGGCCGAATGCCGGCTGTCGGTCAGATCGGGATTGATGGCGGGTTCGCTCAGGTTCAGCGGCAGCCACTGCTGCGCCAGCTGCAGCCGGAGGGCCGGGTCGCCGAGCAGGATATACATATAGATCATGTCGCGCGGGCCGTCGCCAAGGGCAAGCCGCAGCCGGGCGAGCGTGCTCATCTCGCCGAAGCCGCGCATGTTGTCCTCGAACATCGCCCGGCGCCACAGCCGCGCGAACGTCAGGTGGGCGGGGGTGGTCCCGGGGCCCGAGGGGACGAACATGCCGACGGCCCCGGCCTCGGGCGTCCGCATCAGGTCCTCGCTGATGTTGAGGTTCCAGGGCGGGTCCGGATAGTCAATGGCGCCAGTGTTGCAGGTGTAATTGACAATGAACGGGAAGCAGCCGCCGACAGGCTTGAGGTGCTGGGTGTCCCGGTTTTGCGAGTCGCCGCCGAACCAGATGCGCTCGTCGCACCAGATGTTGGGCGAGCCGTGGCCGAAGAAGTCGAGAAAGGCTGTCCCCTGATTCATCGCGTCGAGGATCGCGCCGGTGGCCGCCGTGCTGACCTTCATCATCTTCTTTTCCATCTCATAGACGCGGGCCACGTCCGCGTCCGGGGCATACCAGTTGTCCTCGAGGGGAAGATCGTCAAGATAAATACAATGAGCCGCGAACGCATTGGGGGTCCACTCCGAGCGGAGCGTCTCGGCCGCGTTGCGGAACGTCTCGCCGCGCTCGGTCTCGTCGGCGACGTAGGTCAGGCGCGCGCGCCACGGTCCGAGCGTGCGGTTGCGGGCGTAGCGAACCGTTTTCTCCACGACCGCCTTGGCGTCCTTGAGGTTGTTGACCGAGATGCGGCCCAGCATCGTGTCGGGGAGGTTGTCGTCGCCGCAGAACATCGTGAACCAGGCGTCGGAGGCCCAGGTCTCGGTAAATTCATACGAGTAGGACGGCACTAAATGAGGGACACTGTTGCGCAGGCGGTTCAGGAAGTCACTGTTGCAGTCGCCGAACAGGAGCACATACGGGGGCGCGCCGCCGGCCCACGCGCTCATCGCACGCTTTAAGTAGCGGCCGATAACCTCAGGATTGAGAACGCCGTCGCCAAAGAAATCGTAAAGCGATTCGATATTGACGACGCGCGTCGAGAGGCCGCGCTCCTGGTTGAGCTGGAGGAGCGGGTCGAGCGCCGGCATCAGCGACGGGTGGGCGATGATCAGGTAGTCGACGGGCGATCCGGCGCGCAGGATTTCGTCGTCGAACTTGACGGGCTGAACGTCCAAACCGGGGACACGGGCCGGATCGTAGACTTCGGTGCGCTGGCCGAGCAGGTTGGAAACAAGGAACGAGCCGTCGGCGATCTGAATGCGCCGGACTTCCCCGCCGGCGATCTGGAGCGGGATGAGGCCGCCCTGCCTTGAAAGGGGATCCGCCTGAATCCGGCCGAGCATCGGCGTGGATGTGGAGTCGGGCCCGAACACGAACCGGCCGCCGACCATCGTCGGCGTCGCGGGGTAGCTGACCTGGATCCGGTCGAACCAGATCTCGGAATCGGCGTCGGTCCGCGTGGCCGTGGTCGGCTCGGTGACGCGCAGCGTGAGCGTGTTCGTGCCGTCGCGCAGCATGGACGCCGGGATCGCCGCGCTCCACGACTGCTTCAGCGGATCCTGCAAGCGCCATTTGGCGATCTCGCGGTCGCCGATCGAAAGGCTCAGGCCGGTCCCCTTCCAGTCCCGCGGCTCGCCAAGGGCGACGAAATCGAGCCGGGCGCGGGCGTCGCCGCCGGCGGCCGGGCGATGAATCGGAACGGCCAGTTCGAGCGTGCCGGTCGTCTCGATCCTGCGGTCGACCCACTCGACGCCGGTGATGCTGAGGAGGTCGTCCTGCTCGAGCAGGCGCTCCTGGTCGTTCTCGAGGCCGGACTGGGCCTGCACCCGATCGAGCGCAACAGGCTTTGCGCCGGCCGGGGGGGCGTATTCGGCCCAGCGAGCCGCCGCGGCATGGGCCGAGACGGTCACCCAATACGCCTGCCGCCGGCTGTATTTCGATTTGGAGCCCTGGCCATAGAAATAAACGCCCCGCAGGTCCTCCCCCCGGTCCTCAACCATGACCGGGACAGGCTTGCCGAGCGAGAAGACCCTGACGCGCTCGAGCTCGGAGGGGGACTGGATGAGGCCGGCGGCCTGAAGCGCCTCGCGGGAGATGCGGTAGAGGCCGTCGGTTTCCACGCAGGCCTTCAGCCACGTCTTGCCGTCCGGGACGAGCGGGCGCGGGTCGGTCATTTGCACGGGGGGCGTGGGCTCGGTCTCCCAGCGGCCGAGGTCGCCGGGATTGGCGACGAGCGCGGCCGCGAGCCGGCGCATCGGGTGGGTCTCCGGGATGGTCGACTTGGCGGCCTGGAAGGCCTTGTCGGGTTTCACGCCGATTACGAGCGTGACGTCGACAGCCCCGTTGCCGCGGGCGATCGAGCGGAACGGCTCCCAGAATTTCCGGCCCAGGTCGAGGTGCCAGAGCGGCCAGTTGCGGACGAGTCCGCACGGCCGCAGCTTGATCGCGCGGCCGGCATCGACCCGGTTGATGTCGATCGGCGCGCCGCCGACGGCGCCGCCGGCGATTTTCGCCGAAACCTCCGCCCCGAGCGGGAAGGTCAGGTTGAAGCCGGACGGCTCGAACCCGTCGGGCGGGGCCGCCCCCTCCGGCAGCCGCACCCGGAGCGTCAGGCTGGTTCCGTCGGAAGAAAGGGCGGTGATTTGGATCGGGTCGCCCGACCAGGCGGCCGGCCGCCCGGTGACCGTCGCGGCCGCGGCGCCGGATTGCCGCGCGGCGGGACCGGTTTTCGGCCCCGGCTCGCCGCAGGCGGAAAACAGCGCCGCCAGGGCCAGCGCCACGCCCATGAGGGCACGACGCTGATTCCGGACGCGGGCGCAAGCATGGGGAGCCATGCGCTTGAAGGGGTGATTTATTTTAAGTTCCATACTGCTTGACAAATTGGCCCTGGGGTGGCTATGAATATTTGTTTGCGTACGGCAGGGGCGGCCCGCGGTACGCCCGAGGCGGTGGTCCCAGGTCGGGGCCTAACGTCTCAACGAGATTCTAAAGGGATACGCGTCATGAAACAAGGCATTCATCCAAAGTACGAGTACACGACCATCCGTTGCGCATGCGGCGCCGAGTACAAGGTCCGCTCGACCAAGCCGGGCCAGCGCCTGGAAATCTGCGCCTCGTGCCATCCGTTCTTCACCGGCCGCCAGAAGCTGGTCGACACGGCCGGCCGCGTCGAGAAGTTCAAGAAGCGCTACGCCAAGTTCCAGCAGCCGGCCGAAAAGCCCGCCGCCGAGCAGCAGAGCTAAGGCGACCATATAATCATCCAGGCAGCCTGGCCGGGGTTCACCCCCCGGCGAGGCTGTTTTTTTATCCGCCTGAAACCATCGGCGGCCCGGCGACAAAAGCCAATCCATGGTTCACAGATTTGTGGCGCGCATCGCCACCAGATGTTATTTAATCTCTCATTGCTTGCGGATTGCCCCTGATACTCGGAGGTCGGCTGGATGTTCGTTGCGCTGCTATTCATGTTCATCGGGCTCTTTTTCGTGATCGCGTTCCTGGCGGCTGCGATCTCGGTGATCATGCATTGGGACCATCCGGCCGAGCGCGCCGAAAAAATCGGCCTGCTGCTGAAGCTCATCCCGGGCCTGTTCTGGGGGATCGGCTCGTTCTGCTTCACGTTCCAGATGCTGATGTGGAACTACGGGGCGCTCAGCCCGACGGGCTCGAAAACCTTTGCCGTCGCTCGGCACGGCTCGACGCATTACGTCAACGGCCCGCTCTACCACTGGATGCTGGGCATCACCGGCGTGTGCCTGGCCGGCCTCATCGTCTCGGTCATCATCTGGAAGGCCAGGTCAAAAGCGGCAAAAGCGGCCGCGGCCACGAACCCCGCGGACAAACGGGACCTGGATTACTGAGCCCCCCTGCATCCATATCATCATCCGACCCGATCACGGCCTGAATTTCCCAGACATGATCCGCCGGAAAATTCTCCGTTTCCTCCGTTGCCTTCTGTTCATTCCCGTCTTCAAGAATTTCTCCGCATCCCTGCCACAACAATTTGTTTGACTTCATGCGAGCCGGAACTAAATTGGACCTCGACTTATTACCATCTACGTTTGTTTATTATGATCACGGGATCATTTTTCTAGCTCAATGATTAGCACGCCGGCTCCCGGGCCCGCGTGCTCAATCGAAGGCAACCAAAATGAAGATGACCCGGTTCGGAGCGGCTGCGCGCGCCTTTGCGCGCATGGCGGCCGGGCTGCTGATCGTGGCGGGATGGCCCGGCCGGGCGGACGCGCAAACGGGGACTCGAGCCGAGGTGGGGATCGAGGCCGCGGCCCTTCTGGGCGAGGCCGCGGTGCGCAACACGTTCGGCGACGCATGCTTCATGGACGCGACCCCGTATTTCGCCCCCGACCTCGGCGTGTCCGTCTACGCATTGGAATACACACGGCATGACACCGGCACCACCGTGACCGTGATCGCAAGCGGCCGGCGCGACGACTGCCCGGTAATCATGATGTGGCAGGGCGTGCCCCGGCACAAGGACCCGCGCACGCTGGCGGCGGCGCGCGAGAAAATCAAGGCGCAATTCGGCGTCCAAGCCGGCTCGCCGAGCCGGCTGTTCTGGCTCGACGCGTACGAACTGTGGGCGGAATTCCCGGAGAGGATCCCGAAGACGGGCCGGCCCATTCTCTACAACCTCTACACGGCCGAAATCGCCGATCTTCAAGACCTGGCCGGAAAATGGAAAAACCGGCTCGCCAACACCGCTTTCACGCAGGCATCGCGGGAGCTGAAAGCGGATCTCGCCTCGGCCGGCGCCACGAACGATCCCGTCATCAAGGAGGCGCAGGCCGCGGCCGGCCGCGCCGACCACGTCGATGCGCTCTGGAAGGACGCGGATGCCTGGCTGGCCGGCGAAGGCCCGAAGAAACTCGTGACGGGCGGCCGGGCGGTGAATCGAGCGCTCGCCTCGGCCAACGGGATCGCGGTGACCTTCCCGAACGCATCGGGGATCGCGCTGCAACGCATGAAGGAGTATCGGATCCGCTGGAGCGTGTCGGGATCGGTCGGCTCGGCGGTCAAAATCCAGCTCTACAAGGGCGGCTCGGCGGTCAAAACCATCGCCTCGAGCGTGCCGGCGTCGGACGGCGGCTACACGTGGTGGGTGCCCAGGGATCTGTCGCTCGGCGGCGACTACAAGATCAAAATTACGTCGACGAGCCATTCGTCGATCAACGACCGTAGCGACAACGCGTTCACGATCGCCGCGTATTCCGGCCCGCCGTCGCACAAGGAGCATTACATCAGCGGCGTCCCCAACATCAACCAGGAGGACGTGCCCGACTGCGGCGTGGTCTCCTCGATGGACGTGATCCTCTACTGGGACCGGCACGGCTATCACCGGCTCGTCGACGGCTCCGACCTGCAGACGCTCCGAACGACGCTCCGGCAGGCGATGCACTACGACGCCGGGACCTACAGCCAGAACGAGGCGGACGGGATCCGGGAATATTGCAACGACGCCGCGTACCGGCGCCAGTATTCGTTCCAGGTTTCCGGCCCGCAATACGTGTCCATGGCCTCCGACCCGTTCCCGACGCTCGTGAAGGAAATCCATGACGGCCACCCCGTCCGGATCGTGGTGCGGAATTACACCGACGATCCGAACAACCCGACCGACAAGGGCTACGTCGATGCCGACGGCGCCGGGAGCCATGCGATGTGCGTGGTCGGTTACGTCCAGAACACGCTGTTTGCCGGCCACGCGGGCAACCGCTGGGTCATCGTCCACGACAACCACAACCGGGGGGGCCATTTCCCCGACGCCGACGTGATCGACGACGAGCCCTACCTCGACTGGGACCGCGCCACCAACTGCATCATCACCGTCAAGCCGGGGCCGTCCTCCAATCCCGTGGTCACCTACCCGAGCCCCGGCTCGCGCTCGGGGGCGATCGTGTGGAAAACCGGCCAAAGCCAGGAAATCACGTGGCGCAACTTCAAGGGTTCGTCCGTCAGGATCGAGCTCTACAAGGGCGCGGCGCTGAACCGCACGATCGCGTCCTCGACCGCCAACGACGGGTCGTTCACGTTCGCCGTGCCGGGGGGCCAGGCAAGCGGCTCGGACTACCGCGTCAGGATCGCTTCGCCGGGCGACTCGGCAAGCGATGACTCCGACGCCTGTTTCTCGATCGTCCCGGCCATCATGCCGCTCACCGCGAACGCGGCCGCGACGGACGCGCGCATTTCGCCCGCGGGCGGCACGGACTGGTATCGATTCACCGTGCCGGCGACGGGGCTGTACACGATCGAAACATGGCCGGGCACGTTGCTCGACAACTACATGTATTTGTATGGGCCGAACGACCAGGCGAAACTGGTCGATCAGGACGACGACGACGGCACCGGGAACTCGGCCAAAATCGGCCCCCGCTCGCTGGCGCCCGGAACCTATTACGTCAAGGTCAGGCCGTTTTATTCCAGCGGCGCGGGGACATACAGCATCCAGGTGAGATCCGTCACGCCGGCGCCACGCGAGCGCGTCTCCGCCCACCGGCGCCTCGTCGACGACCGGCGCTGATCACCCCGTCATGCATTGCGCGATCACCACCCGTAATACGGGTACGCGGGCCGGTACCGGCCGAACGGGTCGCCGTAGTAATAGCGGTACGGGTTCACATAACCGTAATTGTAGCGGTTCGGGTTGATGTAACCATAGGGACCGTACGGGCTGTAGTAGTAGGGCGGGTACCAGCGCGGGTAACGATAGTCATAGGGATAGGGGCGGGGGTAGGAATAAGGGTATCCGTAATACCGGTAGGGGTAACGGTGCCGATCATAACGATCGTAGCGGTGATGGTAGCGATACGGCCGGTAGTCGACCGGCGTGAAATCCGATCCGGTCAACTGCACCCATTGAGCCGTCTCGTGGGGAGGTCCGCCCGCTTCCGCGGCGGGGATGGCGGCCCACGCCCCGCCGCCGATGATCAGCGCAAAACCTGCCGAATAGAAGAGCTGCCTGAACATCTCAGTCACCCTCCTCACATTCCATTTTAGCGCATTTCGGCTCAAAAAGAATCAATCCACGACGTCGCCCGAGGTGCTGCTGAAGCGCTGGGAGGAGCCGCGCAACCAGACGCGCACCGTCGGCTGCGGAAGCGGCTGGCCTTCCGTGTAGTCGGCGCCCGGCTGGAAGTTCCAGACGTAATGGGCCCGGGTCTTCCCCACCCCCGGGATGCGGTCGAGCTCGACTTGGCCGATTTCGGTCTGGAGCGTCTGCGTCGTGCCCTTGTAGAAGCTGACCATCACGCGGCGCGCGTCGGTCTGGCCGTTGTTGGCGACCTCGGCGAAGAGGTTGATCCGGTTGGCGAGGATGTCGTTGCGGCCGGCCTCGGCCCACGTCCGGTTGACCTTGAACGAGGCCTTCGTGAGCGCGGTGATTTCGAACGCGACCACCTGTTCGGCGGGATTGGACGGGATCCCCGTCCCCGGGTCGAGCCGGATCTGGATCTTGTTGGCGCCGACATTGTCGAACGGGTCCCAGCGCATCTCGACGGCGGCGCGGCGGCCTGGCGCGAGGCGCGGAACGTCGCGCCGGGCGGTCCCCATCGCGTCCGGGAGCGATTCGCCGCCGGGGCCGTCTTTGCGCAGCTCGACGCCGCACGGCGCGGACGTGGCCGTGCCGGCGTTCTCGATCTCGCACGAGACAAACACGGTCTGCCCCTGCGTCGGGGGCCTGGGCCGCCACGAGACCGAGCCGGGGACGATGCGCAGGCGCGGCTCGAGAATCCGGGCATCGGCAAGAGGAAGCGTGGCCGGCGCCGGCCCCGCATTCAACCGGACCGAGCCGCCGGCGAGCCGGTCGAGCAGGGCGCGGTTGACGTTGAACAGGGCCTGCTTGACCCGCGGCGCGCCTTCGACCGGCGCGAGCGTCGTCGTCGTGAGCGCCACGCCGTTGCGCATCACAAGGGCGCAGGTGGGCGTCGTGTCGGTCTGCGCCCATGCGATCACGCGCGCTTCGTTGCCGGGATTGTCGCGCTCGATCCGGAGCGAATGCCGGAGCCAGCCGCGGTACGCATCGGAGCCGGCCAGTTGCCGCTCGCGGCGGTCCTCCCGCGGCAGGCCGGGATCGTCGGGCGCGACCGTCAGCCTCAGCCGCGCCTCAATGCGGGCCGGGCCGGAAACGTTAAATTTGAACTGTTCGGTCTTCTGCGCGCCGGCCGCGAGCTCGACCTTCCGAGTATCAAGCGACCTGGTCGACCGATCGTCATACGCGACCAAGGACAGCTCGCCGGCGGCTTCGAGCTTGCCGGGATTCCTGATCGTGACCGTCGCGCTCGTGGAATCGGCGTCCAGTTCCCCCATCGTCAGGTACGGCCGCTCGACCGCGAGCGGGCCGGCGGCGGCCCAGCCCTGCTTGCCGTCCCATGCGGTCACGCGCAGGAGCGCCTCGCAGCCGGTGACCGTCGTCGGGCAATCGATCGCCAGCGGGATCCGGCCGGTGTTGGTCTCGCCGTCGGCCTGCCAGATGACCGATTCGTCCGTGCGGACGAGCTGCGCCGACCACTTGCAGGATTTGATCGGAATGTTGTCGACGTCGATCCGCGCGCGGCTGCCGGGGGCGATCGCGCCGGGCTCGAGGTCGAGCCGCGCCCAGTCGGTGATCATCTGCAGGTTGACGAGCGGATCGCCCAGAAGCAGATACATGAACACGAGCTCGCGCGGCTGCGCGGCGAGCGAGTAGCGCAGCTTAGCCAGCGCCGTCACCTCGCCCATCCCGCGGAACTTGTCGCCGAACAGCACGCCGCCGAGTGTCTCCGACATCTGCTTGTGGATGTAGGTGATGCCGGGCCCCGACGGCACGAAGCAGCCGATCGCGCCGCCGCCCGGGACGCGCAGCATGTCCTCGCTGATGCAGACGTTCCACGGCCGCTCCGGGAAGTCGATCGCGCCGGAGTTGCACGTCATGCACGCGACGAACGCCGGCCGGCCGAGGTTGGCCAGCTGCAGGTTGTCGCTGTTGTGCGAGTCGCCGCCGAACCAGATCCGCTCGTCGGCCCAGATGTTGGGCGAGCCGTGGCCGTAATACGTCATGTAGACGACACCGCGGCGGAACGCGTCCAGGATCGCATCGGTCGACTGGCGGCTGACCTTCATGTGCTTGCGCTCGACCATCGACTTGGGCAGGTACCAGTTGTCCTCGAGCGGCATCTCGCTCAGGAACACGCGGCGGCCCGACATCGCCGGCGGCGTGTTGTTGCGGCGCAGCCCGTCGATCACTTCCGGGAACTCGCCGTCGTCGGAGACCCACCCCAACCGCCCGCGCCACGGGCCGGGTTCGGGGTCGGTCTCGTAGGCGATCAGCTTGTCGACGATCTGCTTGAGGTCCTTGGCGTCGGCGACGGGAAGCCGGCCGATGACGTAGTCGCCGAGGTCGTCCTCGCCCGCGACGGTCGTGAACCAGTAGTCCGACGCCCAGTTGTCGCCGCTGTGCGAGAACGTGTAGGTCGGCACCCAGTTGCGCACGCCCTGCTTGACGACGTCGAGGTAGTCGCTGTCGCAGTCGCCGACGAGCAGGACCGCGGCCGGCGCGCCCCCCCGCCACGACCGCAGCGCGCAGGCCAGCAGCCGGCGGATCGCCAGCGGCGTGAACTCGCCGTCGCTGAACGAATCGTAGACGTTCTGGATATCGGCGACGCGCACGCGCCAGCCCTTGTCCTGGTGATATTTCGCAAGCCGCCGCGCCTCGGGCGCGAACTCCTTGTGCGTGACGATCAGCAGGTCGGCGCCTTCCTTCGGGTCGGCGAGGTTGTCGAGCTCGGCCATCTCGGCGGCCGGGATCGGCTCGATCGCGGCGGTGGAGAAGACTTCAATCCGCTTGTCGCCGGGGGCGCGCGGGATCCCGGCGCGCCGGCCGCGATGCCGGATGCCGATCATCCCGAGCGCCGCGCCGCGGTCGTCGATCCGCAGCGCCAGCGTCGGCGACCCCTCGATGCTGGTCCACATCGTGCGCGAGGTGGCGATGTCGTCGCCCAGCGCGAGGCGCCCGCCCGCGAGCTTCGCGCGGCCGTTGTAGTCGATGTCGATCTTGTCCAGCCACAGGCCGCTCTCCTGCTCATCCTCGGAGGGGTTGGGCGGCTGCTGCAGCATCATGCGCAGCGTCAGCGTCGTGCGGCCGTCCTCGAGCGCGGCCGGCGGGATCTCGACCGTGCCGCGCGGCTCGTCGAAATTGCTCACCGTGATCGTGCCGAGCAGATGGTTGCCGGCGCGGACCTCGACGCGCGGCTGAAGCGTCGTCATCTCGCGATCGATCAGGAACTCGATGTTGGCGCGCATCGGGAGGCCGGCCGGCTCGCAGTCGGGCAGCTCGATCGGGAACTCGACGTCCTTGGAGCGGCCAAGCTCGGCTTCGACCCAGCGGATCGCCTCGATGGCCAGGAACCGGCCGTGCAGCGTCACGAGCTGCTCGTCGCGGTCGCGGCGGTAGGCGCGGCGCACGACGGCCTGCTCGGGCGCGGCTTCATTCTGCCCGGCGATGGTTTTGATGCGCGGGTCGGCGGCACCGGGCGCCAGCGTCAGCCAGTAAATGCGCTCGCGCGTATACGGGCCGGTCGCGCCGGTCGCCCAGAAATACAGGCCCGGCGGCAGTCCGGACGGATCGCCGGCGGCCACGCGGATCACCGGAACCGCCTGGCCGCGCGAGAAGATGCGGATGGCGTCGGGGTTCGCCTCGGCCGAAGGGAAACCGCTGCGGATCAGCTCGTCGCGGCCGATCCGGTAGACGCCGTCGCGGCTGATGCGCAGGCGCGCCCATGCCGAGCCGTCCGGCACAAGCGGGCGCGGATCGGTCGCCGCATACGTGAGGCCCGTGGCGTTCGGCGGCGCGGCCGACGCATACCGGTCGAGCCCGGAGCGGTTGATCACGACCGCCTCGGCGATGCGGCGCCAGTAGCGCTCGGCTTCGCTGCCGGGGAGTTCATAGCTCGCCGGCGTCGGGCCGGTCCAGCCTATTTGCAGGACGAGGTCGAGGTCCTGGTTGCGCGCGGCCGCGTCCTGGCCGCGCAGGAGTTCGAAAATCGAGACCGGCAGGTTGAGCCGGTAAAGCGGCCAGCGGCGCAGGTAACCCGCCGACTCGATCTGCAGCGGCTGGTTCAGGAACGTGCCGGCCGGATTGGGCTGCGAGGCCGGGCCGCGCGGGACCGGCTTGCCGCCGATCCGCGCGTCGAGGAACCGCCCCTTGATCGACTGGTTTTCCGGAAGGCAGAAGACGAGCGCCGGGAGCGACTCGGGGTCGGGGGACCCGGCCGGCCAGCGCAGCGTCAACACGAGCGACGTCGGCCCGTCCTCGGAGCGGATGAGCCGGAGCGCCGGAGGCGTCGCGGCCGGCCGGATCGCGGCCTGGATCGTCGTTTCGGTCCGCGCCGCCTCGCGCTTGCCGCAGCCGAGCATGCCGGCAACGGCCGCGAATAAAACCGCCGCGATGAGGGTCTGTTTATGAAAGTGGCTCAGCAAATCTCGAATGGCAATCCATGGGCTGTTGAGGCGCCGCAGGGAACCGGGGCCAGTCAGGTTTTAAGATAACCCGAACAGCGATTCACGCGCAATACGAACCGGGACCCGGGAACGCCGCTCTCCCGAGCGGCACATGACTATTTGTTTTTTCTTGAGAATTCCGGAATCATGATCGAGTCTGACTCCGTAATGTGGTCACCCCCGCGATATCCCGCATCCAAAGGAGATTCCTCGAGTGGACATTCCACGGATATTCAACATTAGCGAAAGCGCTCATCGCATCCACAATCCATTCACGCCGGAAAAGCTCGCCACCTTGGGTGCGGCGTTGCGTTTGGAACCGGGGACCCGCGTGCTCGACCTCGGCTGCGGTTCGGGCGAGATGCTATGCACCTGGGCACGCGATTACGGGATCGGCGGCACGGGTATCGACATGAGCCCGTTGTTCACCGAACAAGCGAAACTCCGCGCTGCCGAATTGGGCGTCGCCGATCGGGTCGAGTTCATCCATGATGACGCCGCCGGCTACGTCGCCGGCGAAAAGGTCGGCGTGGCCGCCTGCGTCGGCGCCACCTGGATCGGCGGCGGAGTCGCCGGCAGCATCGAGCTGCTGGCCAGGAGTCTCCGCGCGGGAGGGATCATCCTCATCGGCGAGCCTTACTGGCTGCGATTGCCGCCGACGGAAGAGGTCGCCAAGGAATGCCAGGCCGGTTCCATCTCGGACTTCCTCCTGCTTCCAGAACTCATCGCGTCTTTCGGCAACCTCGGCTACGACGTCGTGGAAATGGTTCTGGCGAACCAGGACAGCTGGGACCGGTACGAGGCGGCCAAGTGGCTCACGATGCGCCGATGGCTCGACGCGAATCCCGACGATGACTTCGCGAAAGAGGTCCGAGCCGAACTGACGTCGGCCCCCGAACGCCACGCCAAATACACCCGTGAATACCTCGGCTGGGGCGTCTTCGCGCTCATGTCGCGGTGATGAGAAACAACTACGCGCACCGACTGGTGCGGAGCTTCACTCGGTTGCTTGCCGATGTGCGCGGCTGGCCGACGACGAGATGGACGCCCTGCGCGAGGCCGCGCGCACGTGCCGGCCGTGCGGAAGCAAGGCGTTCGTCGCATCGATCGCGGACCAGCTCGGCCGCACCGTCGGAGTTCGCCGCCGCGGCCGCAAACCGATCCCCCGCGAAGATGAAGAAAATCAAATGGAGTTATTTTAATGCAAATAAATAAAGTGCACGCCCCTAATATTCCGTCCCCGAATTTCCGTCCCCGAATCCATTCATTTAGATTCATCAGGGAGATCCTTTAGCATTTCTCGAATTCTCGATGCATCTGACGTTAGTCCTACTTGTTCAGCGCATGAAATCGCTTCTATCCAAGCATCTCTGGCAGCTTTATAATCTTTTTTCTTTTTATAGAGAGTGCCTAGATTTACATAATCCATCGCAATATTTTCAATCATTTTTAATTTCTCATGTATTTTTAGTGCATTTTTTAAGGTCTCTTCGGTCCGTGGTAAATCATTTCTCTGAATGTATACTCCACCAAGATTACAATATTGGACAGCCATTCCCTCAAGACAGCCCATTTGTTCATTTAATTCTAAAGCCCTTTTTAACATCTCCTCAGCTTGTAGGAATTTTTTTTGCAGGGCATATGTGATTCCAATGTTACCATATGCGTCTGCCATTCCGCGAAGACACCCATCGATTTGATATAATTCCAATGCCTTCTTGTGCATGCTCTCCGCTATCTCATATTGACCGCGCATTCTATAAAGTGACCCTAAATTATTATAGCAACCCGGAAGAGATTTTCTAAATCCGTATTCCTCATTGAGCGACAATGACCTTTTATACATTTCTTCGGCTTTTTCCAACTCTCCACGACAACAATAAACTAATCCAAGGTTGAGGTAATTATTAGACTCGCCTTCATAATCTTTAGTCATTTGATCTATTAATAATGACTTCTTGTGCATTTCTTCAGCCAAATCATATTTCCCAAATCTTCTATAAATTAGCCCTAAATTGCCATAACATGATTCAATGCCCTTCTGCCATCCAGCTTTTTCGAAAACAGGTATGCTTTCTTTGATTATTCGTTCTGCTTGATCCAACTCTCCCCGTAGAAGTAAAATCGAGGATAGGTTGCAACGCCCCGAATATTCATATAGTTGATCACCAGTTTGGATTGCTATTCTTATAACATTTATTATCTCTTTTTCGGCGTCCTTTAAATTTCCTAATGATATATTTATTATTCCCATCATGTTTAAAGCTCGAATATCATTCGGCTGCATAGTCAATATTTCAGAGAGTGCTTTGGTGGCTGATTTCAGATCCCACATCAAATATGCTAGTGTGGCCACCTCACGATTCCGCTGGATTATATCATTATGATTTTTATCCTTTTCATTTGTCAATAGCTCCTGTAACGGTCTTAAATCTCCATTCACGCGTAGTTGTTCGATCGCAATCTTAGCAATTCTAGCAGTTTCCGATGTTTTTTCAGCATGTTCCACGCGCGTTATCGCCGCTCTTAGGTTTTGCTTTAAGTCCTGATTCTCTTTAGCCGATTTGGCCAAAAGTATACCCTGTTCGCTAATTTTTCTCTGCGCTTCATTTAATGATTGAAAGTGACGAGCTATAATATTATCAAGATCCACGTCACTTATTTCTGCATTAATAGACTGGGTTATTGTTATGTTTCCGCCTATATTCACAAACTGATTATTTGCGGATGCTTTTGATTCTTCTGGGGCTCTTGTATTTTTTAAAATACTGTATAGAATACAGCCGCCAACCGCCATGATAAGCACCATAAATATTCTCACCAGCATACTTAATTTTAACCACCGCTGATAATTCCTTTGTGAATATATTTTAATTTCTGGAACCAACTTTACAATAATAGACCATACCTTTTCGCACATGTTGTTGCTCTCCTAATTAGTTGCTTTAAACTAACCAAAAACTATAGCATAAAGAATGCGCGACGGCGGCCTCCACCACCTCCAAAGATTTTAAGAATATATTTCGGTAATAGCAATATGAGATTGCGTTCGGGACGGGGGGACGGGGGACGGGGACGGGGACGGGACGGGGGGACGTGCGCCTATTTGTTTTTCAGATTTTCGTACCATGCTCAATGCGCGTTCTGAGGCAGACCAGGCGATCAGATAAACGTTTGCCTCCCCCGTTTCTCCATTCCCTCCGTTGCCTCCGTTCCCTCCTGTTCAATCTCTCTTTGTTTTGTCCGGGAAATCTGGGACGTTTACCTCATTCTTTTATTCTGGACTTGCGCTTGATTATCATTCGGGAGCCGTCGCAAGCCCCTTCATCGTTTCAATTGCTATGAACAACTAGCTGAAGGAAGGGCGCAAGTCAAGGGATCGAGCTGTGGGGGGAGCGTTTCCTGAACCTGTTGCAAGTCTTGCAGCTTAGCGGGTCAGGTTGTGGCAGGCGGGGCATTCGTAGGCGTCGCCGACGACCGTGCCGCAGTAGGGGCAGGTGCGGCGCAGCGGTTTACTGTTGCCGGCGCTCGACTGGATCGACACCACCCGCGGGCCCTTGCCCGGATCGGTTTTGCCGCTGCCGGTCGTAACCCCGCCGCCGGTCGTGATCCCGCCACCCGTCGTGACCCCGCCGCCGGTCGTGTTGCGCGGCTGCTCGAGCCCCGATTGCGACCAGTCATACTCGTATTCGAGCAGGTAGAGGGCCAGGTCGATCAGGTAATGGACGAACGAATCCTCGCCCTTGTAGAGTTGCACGTTGCGCTCAAGGATCTCGGCGATTTGAGCCCGGTTGAGCTTGCGGCGCGTGCGGGGTTTGAGTTCGCCCATATTCCGTCTCTACCCTTGCCAGTATCGGACCGATGCCATATAGCGATCCGCATGCGACTATTCTGGTCTTCTTGTCGGTCAGATGGACGGTTTTCTGTAGGGCGATCTCGAGGTCGTCATAAAATTCAACATGTTCAAAAAATTGGTACGCCACGGCCGCCAGCGATTCGGCCGGCAGGGCCCTCGGCGAGGGCGGCCGGTAACAGACCGCCGCCCGCCACCCCGGCCACCGCGTCAGGGCCGAAAAAAAGGCGCGATGGTCCTTGTCGTCCATCATCCCGACGAGCGCCACGGCCGGCTCCGAGCCGAAATGCGCTTCCATGGCCCGGGCCAGGGCTGCGGCGGCGGTCGGGCAGTGGCCGCCGTCGAGGATCCACTCCGGGCCCGCGCCGGCCCGCTGCATCCGGCCGGGGAAGCTCAGAGGCGTCAAAGCCGAGATCATTGAGTCATCCGCAAGCCCGGCGGCGATCCCCCGGGCGCGCAACGCGGCCAGCATCGCCAGCCCGTTCTGGATGTTTTCGGCCTGGAACGGCCCGAGTAACTTCGTCCGGACCGCCAGGGGGCGGCCTTCGAAGACGAAGTCGAGGTCGAGCCCGCCGGCGTGGGCGCGCAGGCCGGCGAGTGGGCACAGCTCGGCCGCCGAAACCAGGGACGCCCCCGTTTCGGCGGCCCGGCGGCGGAACACGCCCTCGGCCGCGCCGGATTCCTCCTGAGCGCCCATCACCCCCCAGCCGCCCGGCTTGAGGATCGCGGCCTTCTCGCCGGCGATGGCCCCGAGGGTGTCCCCCAATAGCCGGGTGTGTTCCAGCCCGATGCGGGTCAGGAGGACGGGGCCGGGGTCAAGGACGTTGGTCGCATCGAGCCGCCCGCCGAGGCCGGTCTCGACGATGGCGAAGTCGACGCCGGCCTCGCGGGCGGCCAGGAAGAAGAGCGCCGTCAGGAGCTCGAAGACGGTCTTGAAGCCGTGCGACCGCGCCGCCGGCTCGGGCCGCGGCATGTCGGCGATCCGGCCGAGCAGGTCGCAAAACAGTTCGGGGGCGATCGGGCGGCGGCCGATGCGAATCCGCTCGCGGAACTCGTTGATGTGCGGCGAGGTGAAGACGGCGGTCTTCAGGCCGGCGGCCTCGAGCAGGGCTTCGAGGGTCAGGGCGGCCGACCCCTTGCCGCGCGTCCCGGCGATGTGGACGGCGCGCAGCCCGCGCTGCGGGCTGCCGAGCGACTCCAGGCGCCGGGCGAACGCCTCGACCTCGAACGTGCGGTCGTTATAGTTGACCTGACCGAGGTTGCGCTCGTAATTGATCTGGCCGCCGAGCCAGGCGTAGGCCTCGTCCAGGGTCGTGAACTTCGCCATTTCGAACAACTCCTTGACAGTGCCGGGGGCATGCCAGAAAGTGGTCCTGTGGAGTGTCATTCCTCTCATGCACCCACGGCCAATTCATCTTGGCGCCCGGAGCGCCAAAAGGCAATACCGCGCATGCTGCATAAGGCCCTCTTTACCATGACTTACCAGCGGCTGCTCGGCGTGGCCGCCCTGTTGATCATGGCGCTGACCACAGGTTGCGCCACAAGCGTGGTCACGTCGCGGATCGGTCCCGAAGGCGAGCGCATCATGTTCAAGCGCTACGAGCGCAACCTCGCCCGCGATTACATGCACCATTTCACCCGCGACATCTATGACGCGCCGGGCGTTTATGACGTCAAGGCCGGAGCCGGCGACCAGGCGATCGTGGCCGAGGATCACGGCGCGCCCGATTTCGTCCGCGCGTTCCGCTCGATGACCGGCGAGCGCGTGCGCGAATGGATTTATACCGACCAGGCGCTGATCTTCCAGTTCATCGGCGACGAACTCGTCTTCACCGGTCCGCTCACCCACCTCGAGCAGATCCTGATGTCCTACGGGCGGCCGGATTTCTACGATTTCTTCGCGAGCGACATCACCGGCCAGAGCATCGACCTCCTTTACACCGGCACGTTCGGCACGCGGCGGCTGGAGAATTTCAAGCTCAACAACGACAAAATTACTCTTCGGAGCGAGGGAAACTGAGGCCATGAGGGAAACGCGCTCGATGACGCTTTGGTTGACGCTGCTGCTGTGCGTGACGGCGATCGCCGGTTGCCAGACCAGCAAGGAACTGGAGCGCGCAAAATACAACAAGCGGGAAGAAGCGCTCAAGCAGCTCGACGAGGGGCGCAAGCTGGCGGCCACCGCGCCCGTCGCGGCGCTGGCGCGCTTCGACCGGGCCGTCAAGCTGCATCCGACCGCCGAGGGGTGGTATGAAATGGGCCGGCTGTATGAAGCCATGGGCCGGCGCAACGAGGCCGCGGCCGCATACACCGAATCCCTCAAGATCTCCCCGGACTGGCGCGAGCCCCGGTTCGCCCTGCTGGCGCTCGGTTACGAAGCGGCCAAGCCGGCCACGGCCGGCGAAATCCAGGAAGCCCGGCGCTGGGCGGCCACGCACCCCGTCAAGCCGATCACCGTGGCCCAGGACGAAACCGAGACCGGCGGCCTGACCGCCGAACAGATCCAGGCGCGGCGCCAGGAAGTCCTCAAGAACGCGGCTCAGAACCGCCAGCCGACCCAGGCCGAAGTCGAGCAGGCGATCTTCGCGCCGACCCGCGACGAGCAGCTCCCCTCGGCCGACAAGCCCGTCTACTCCGGCAAGGAAGACCTCGTCCTCGGCTCGTATCCGTATCACATCGACCGCGGCCGCAGCTTCGCCGAACGCGGCCAGACCGAGCAGGCCATCGACGAATTCCAGCGCGCGATGCAGATCGACCCGAAGCAGATCGAGCCGCGCCTGGCGCTCGGCGACATGATGATGCGGATGGAGCGCTACACCGAGGCGCAGTTCCACTATGAAACGGCCCGCCAGAAGTTCCCCAACTCGCCTCGCCCGGAGCTGAAGCTGGGCAACCTGGCGCTGGCGATGAACCGGCGCGACCAGGCGGCCGAGGACTTCCGCCGGGCGCTCGAAAAGGACCCCAAATTCGCCGAGGCGCTCAACAACCTGGCGTTCATGTCGATGCAGGACAAGGATTACACCGAGGCCGCGCGGCTGCTCGACCAGGCGCTGTCGATCAAGCCCGACTACCCGAACGCGATCCTCAACCGCGGCATCATCGCCAGCGACGTCCAGCACGACAACGCGACGGCGCTGCGCATGTATCGGCGCTACGTCGAGCTGGACGGCCCCCGCTCGGCCGAAGTGCGGCGCTGGATCAAGGACCTCGAGGCGCGCACGAAGTGACCGGCGCGGCGCCCGAGCCCGTCTTAACCGTTACGCTCAACCCGGCCATCGACCTTGAACTGCAGGCGCCCCGCCTGCGGCGAGGGGCGATCGCGCGCGCCTGCGGATCGTCGCGCCGGGCCGGCGGCAAGGGGATCAACGTCGCCCGGGCGCTGTCGCAAATGGGCGTGGGCGCCGCGGCGGCCGTCGCGCTCGGCGGGGTCGAAGGCCGACTCTTCGTGGAACTGCTCGGCCGGCCGGGATTCGCGCTTCACCCGATCGCGATCGCCGGCGGCGTGCGCACGAACGTCACGATCGCCCGGCCGGGCGAGGGGTATCTCTACAAAATCAACCAGCCGGGGCCGGAGATTTCGGCGCGGGAAACCGAGCGGATCCTTGGCGCGATCGAAACGCTCGCGCGCGGCCGCAAATGGGTCGTGCTTTCCGGGTCGCTGCCGCCGGGGATGCCGGACGAGGTATACGCGCGGCTCGCGCGCGCGGCGCACAAGCGCGAAGCAAACGTCGCGATCGACTGCGAGGGCGAGGCGCTCCTCGGCGCGCTCGGCGAAAAGCCGGATCTCGTGAAAATCAACCGCCGCGAGCTGGGCGCGACGCTCGGGCGGCCGCTTCGCGGACGGGCGGCCGTCATCGCCGGGATGCGCGAGCTGCGCCGGAAGGGCGCCGGCCTGATTGTGATCACCAATGGCCCGCGCCCGAGCCTTGCGCTCGACGAGCGCGGCGGCCTGACGCTCGCCAAACCGCCGCGCGCCTTGAAGGAGCGGGTGTTTGGGGCCGGCGATTTCATGCTTGCCGCGCTGCTCGCGGGCCTGCTGGCCGGAAAGCCGTTCGCCGACTCGTTCGCCGAGGCCACGGCGCGCGCAACCGAGGCATTCCACGCATCCGCCACATGAGGCGGATCGCCGCGACTGTCGGCGCTGAAAGCGCCTGAGAATAAAGCCTGGGGCAGAGCGAAGCGCCGCCCCAGGAACAAGTCGCAAAGTCTTCCGAGCGCTGAAGGCGCGGGAGAAATTTCTTGCGCTCTTTCAGAGCTCTTGTCGATGCGGGCTCGCCGACCTGGGGCTGCGCTTCGCTCCGCCCCTGGAATCTTTTGCGCTTTCAGCGCATCAATCCCATGATTAAAATGC
>JBDKRG010000033.1:0-11433 GCA_039683515.1 Candidatus Sumerlaeia bacterium
GAAACTAGAAACTTATTAGATTTGGTATTATTTCTGAACTCTTCCCCACGAATCCAAATATGCCGAACATCCCGCCCATCGACGATCTGGAAGACCTCTCCGCCACCGGCGCGATGCTCGAGGGCGTCCTGCGGCAGTGGGTCCAGGAGATCACGGAGTGTTCTCCCCCCGATATCGTGACTTTTGCCGAGGCGATTGATTTTTTCGCCCGCCTCACGGCGATCCGCAAAACGCTGATCAAGCTCTCGCGCCTCTCAAAGCCGCGCCTGAACAATTCATCCCCCGCGCCCGAGCCAAAGCGCTCCCGTGCCGTCGATCTTCCATCATCTCCTGTTGATCTTCCCCAACCCAACATTCCCCAAATCCGTTCTCTCCCCGACGTCCCGCTCGACCGCATCCGCCCCGAGCTCGAAGCCATCGCGACCGCCTTCGCCGATGGCGGATTGCCGATTCCGGATTGCAAAATTCCCGAATCCGACCGATCCGCCCCATCAACCCAAGATCCAGACGACAATTCCCCAATCCGCAATCCGCAACCCGAAATTCGCAATCCATTCGCCCCACAAGACAATTCCCCAATCCGAAATCCGCAACCCGAAATCCGCAATCCATCGCCCCCGCATCCCCGCGATTTCGAAATCCGCAATCCGCAATCCGAAATCCGCAATCCATCCCCTCTGCTTCCCCGCGATTTCGAAATCCGCAATCCGCAATCCGAAATCCGCAATCCCATCCCCCGCCGCTTCGGCTAGGCTCCAAAACTTTTTGGTCCCTTAGGTCCTTTCAGCCCGTGGGCAGCTCCCCCCCGGGCACGTCGCTATTGGATTTCCCACCCAATGGCGCTGCGCTCGCAAACCGTTGAAACGGTTTCCGCGGGTAGGTTGCTAAAAACCCCGCGATGAATCGCGGGGTTGCCGGGATGGGTGGTTCATGAAACGAGCGCTTGGTGATTGGCCGGGGGCTAATCTTTTTGCGCGGCAGAAGCAAACGGAAATGCCGGGTTCGCCGAACCCGGCCTACGAGAGGAAGTCCAGCAGGCTGGGCTGGACGATCTGGCCGGCGGCGGTAAGCGTCGCCTCGTAGAGGTTCTGGTACTTGGCCAGGTCGGTCGCGGCCTCGGCCACGTCGATGTCCTCGAGGTCGCTGCGCAGCGCCGTCATGCTGTCCTGGATCGTTGTCTGGCGCTCCTGGATCTGGTCGAGCAGGTTGACGCGCGTGCCGTTGCGCGAGCGCTCGTTGGAGACCTGCTCGCTCGCCTGGTCGAGCTGGTCGAGCTTGGCCTGGATCGTATCGTAGTCGCCTTCGGCCAGCGCCGTGTTGATCTCGTTGAGCATCGCGAACAGGTCGACGCCGTCGGCCGTGCCGACGCCCTGGAAGACGCGGTCGCCGGTCAGGTTGATCGCGATCCGGTTGCCCTGGCCGATCTCGACTTCCTGGGACTTGCTGTCGCCGTTGTAGACGCCCGGGGCGGTCGTCGTCACGGCGATCGTGGTGCCGGCGGCCGGCGCGCCGGTCCCGTCGGCGATCGTCACGCGCACGCCGTTGAACTGGATCGGCTCGCCCGACGTGTAGGTCTGGCCCGACGAGACCGCCAGGCCGGTGTCGGTGTCGATGATGTCGAAGGTGGCGGCGTCGGTGAACTGGATCGAATAATCGTGGTAGTTCATCGAGGTCGCGTCGACCACGTCCGACGTCACGGTGAGCGTGCCGTCGTCGATCGCGGTGCCGCTGCTGGCGACGGTCGCGTCGTTGAACGCCGGCGTCTTGGTCTGGAAGCCGCTGAAGATGTATTTGCCCTCGAACTGCGTGTTGGCGATCTGGGCCAGCTCGCTCGTGAGGTTCGAGATCTCGATGCGCGCGGCCTCGCGGGTCGCCTGCGTCGACGTCGCCTCGTTGCTTTCCTGGACGACCAGTTCCTTGGCGCGCGTGATCAGGTCCTGGATCTGGCTGGTGGCCGTGTCGTAGACCTCGGCGACGCTCTTGGCGTGCTCGATGTTGTTGATGTATTGCTTCGAGCGCGCGATCGCGCCCTTGAGGTCGAGCACGTGCGCGCCGTCGACCGGGTCGTCGCTGAGGCGGTTGATCCGCTTCTGGGTCGCGACGGCCTCCTGGGCGTCCAGCAGCCGCGAGGAGTTGGTGAAGATCTGATTGCGGAGCTGGTTGAACATCGAGTTGGCGGTAACGCGCATGGCCGTTCTCCTGGCTTAAATCATGGCAAGCAGTGTCTGAAGCATTTCGTCGGTCGCGCTGATCACCTTGCTGGCGGCCTGGTAGGCGCGCTGGAACTGGATCAGGTTGACCGCTTCCTCGTCGAGCGACACGCCCGAGACCGACTCCTGCAGCGAGTTCAGCTGCGTCTGGGTCGTCTCCTCCTGGGCCTCGGCGGTTGTCGCGATATTGACCTGCGTCGCGAGCCGCGTGCGCATGCTGTTGTAGTAGGTCTCGTAGGTCTCCGCGGGCGGGTTGCCCATCGTCAGCGTCGTGGCCAGCGCGATCATCGCGAGGGCGTTCTCGTTGTCGCCGGCGGCGCTGGTCGCCCCGGCGGCCACCGCGCGCGAGTCGTTCTTGACCGCCGTCGACAGCTCGATCCGCGCGCTCATGCCGCTGTAGGCGTTGATCTCGAACGCATCGCCGGCGGCCGGGGCGCCGCCGCTCAGCGTCAGGCGCATCCCGGCGATGTCGATCGCCTGCCCCGTCGTCCACGCGTTGCCGGTCGAGACCGTTCCCCCGGTCGTCGTGTCGATCACGTCGTAGGATGTCCCCGACGTGAACCGCACCTCGTAGTTGTCGAACGTCAGGGCGCTCTCGTCGACGATGGCTCCGGTCGCGCCGGTCACGGCGCCCTTGTTGACGAGACCGATCGACACCGTCGCCGACAGCCCCGTGAACAGGTCCCGGCCGGTGCCGCCGTCGAGGCCGTAGCCGGAACGGTGCACCGCGTTCATGTCGCGCGTCAACGTCGACGCAAGGCGGTCGACCTGGTCGAGCATCTCCCGGGCCTGGCCGTCGCGCGTGGCCAGCAGCGCCCCCAGGCTGCCGGTGCTCAGGTCGCCGCTGATGTCGCGCTGGCCGCCGAGATCGTCGATGACGACGTTGCTGTAGCCCTGGTTGCCCGCGTCGGGCTGAAGCTCGAACGTCTGGCTGGAGCTGCCGTTGACGAGCGGGAACGTCCCGCAAAAGATCGTCAACTCGCCGTTCTCGCCGGTCATCGTGCGGGTCGGGACGATCGAGGACAGGTCGCTGATGAGCTGGTCGCGCTGGTCGAGCAGCGCGTTGAGCCCCGTGTTGGTGTTGGTCTCGAGCGACTGGTCCTGCGCGCCGATCTCGGCGTTGAGCTTGGCGATGGCCGTCGTGATCGTGTTGACGTCGGCGACCTGCTGCTGCACCTGCTCGTCGAGCTGGCCGCGGATCTGCGTGATCTGGTCCGAAACGCTGCGGAACGAGGCGAGCAGCTGCGTGGCCTGCGACAGGAACGCCTCGCGCTCGGTGGTCCCGTCGGCCGAGGCCGAAAGGTCCTGGAGGGCGTCGAAGAAGGCCTGCATCGAAACGGTGAGGCCCGATTCGTCGCTCTCGTCGACCGCGGTCTCGAGCTGCTGCAGCGCGGTCGACTGCGTGGAGCTGTAGCCGAGCTTGGCGTTGCTGGTCAGCAGCCGGGCCGCGATGAACTCGTCGCGCATGCGCTGGATGCCGGTCAGCTTGACGCCGCCGTAGCTGAGCGTCTCGAGCACGGTGCGCTGGCGCGAGTAGCCCTCGGTGCTGCTGTTGGAGATGTTGTTGCCGACCGTCGACAGCGCGCTCTGCTGGACGCTGAGCGCCTGCCGGCCGGTGTTGAGGATTCCGAAGATCGAGCTCATGAGCCGCCCCTTACGCCTCGCGCGAGATGAACGCCGGACCGCGCCCGGCGGACGTGTATGCCGTCGCCTTGCGTCCCGGCCGGTAGACCGGGCCGGAGGGGTCGGCCTGCTCGATCAGCCAGCGCGCGGCGTCGCCGATCAGGTCGAGCCCCCGGCGCGCCGCGATGCCGTTTTTCTCGTTGAGCTTCCGGCACTCGTCGATCACCGCGCGGAGCGATTCGCCCGCCGCGATCAGCCGCCAGCCCATGCCGCCCTCGGCGCGCGCGGCCAGCCGGCTGACGGTCAGGTCGGCGCCGGTCAGCCCGAGCGCCGCGCCCAGCCGCCGCGCCAGCAGCCGGCGCGACTCGTCGAGCGCCTTGACGCGCAGCACCAGTGTTTCCTTGCGCGAGACCAGTTCGGCCAGCTTGTGCGCGGCCATGGAGGTCAACGCCTCGCCCTCGGCCCGGAGCACTTCGGCCATCTCTTCGTAGATGGCCTGCTCCTGGCCGAGGAGGGCGATGAGTGATTCGAAATGCGTGGTGATCATGGTGCGTCCTGACGGGGCCGACTCGCGGCCGCGCGATCAGACGCCGGTGTGTGTCAATGCGGTTGGATCGGAATCAGTCGGCCTGCCGAGGGAACAGCATCTCGTTCAGAGCCTCGTCGACGACCTTGCGGGCCAGCTTCTCGGTTTCGACGTAGTAGTTGCCCTCTTCGATCTGGCCGCGCAGCCCCTCGACCTTTTCCATGCGGACCTCGGGGAGCTCTTGCACGGCCGCGTTGAGGCGGCGCAACTGCTGGGTCGAGCTCAGGTCCACCTGGTCGTCGGCGGCCGGCTCCTGAACGTTCTCGACCTCGTGAAAGCTGGGACCGGTGAGCGGGCCGGTCGGCCCGAGCGGCGAAATCTGCTTACGTCCCTGAATCTTCATATCTGACTCACCTTGTGTGACCGTCTGGCCGGCGGCTACATCTCGTCACCCGCCGGTCATGTAACTTATCGGCCATGGAGCCATTGTACATAACGCCATTCAGAATTCGTCGCGTTTTTTCATCCACCAACCGCCAATACCCGGCGTCATCCTCCTTATTCCCAATCTTCTACCGTGCCATCCTGCGTGCCCGGAATCGTAACCGGGAACCGAATCCTACTTGCCCGCCGCGCTCACCTTCTGCAGCGCCCCGGGATCCTGGATGATCTGCCGCACCAGGGCTTCATGGAACCGCGGGTCGCGCGGCAGGCCGCCCATCTGCGCCAGCTGCTGGTCCATCATCTCAACATAGGTCTTGCCGCCGAGCCCTTCGCCGAGGAGCCCGCCGTCGGGGACCGTGTCGCGCATCGACTTGATCATCATCCCCATGAAGATCGACTCGAACTGGGTGGCGACCGCCTCGGCCCGCTCCTTGGCGTCGCCGATTTGCGACAGCTTCTGGACCGACAGCGGGTCGGTGATCGAGTTCACCCCCGAGCTCTGCATGGCGATGGGATTGAGTGTGCTATTCATTTCTTCTTATTCTTTAATCATTCGAATTTGTTTTCTTCCGCTGGATTCGCCTTATTTGATTTCCAATTCGGCCTGCAGCGCCCCCGAGGCCTTGATCGCCTGGAGGATCGAGATCAGATCCCGCGGCGTCACGCCGATGGCGTTGAGCGAGTTGACCACCTCGCCCAGGCTCACGCCCTCGGGGACGATCGCCAGCTCGCGGCCGTCCTCGCCGGCGCTGACCTGCGTGTTCTGGACCTGGACCGTCTCGCCCTTGCGGCTGTACGGCATCGGCTGGCTGACGTCGTTGAACTGGTCGATCTTGATCATCAGGTTGCCGTGCGTCAGCGCCAGCGTCGAGATGCGGACGTCCTCGCCCATCACGACCGTCCCGGTGCGCTCGTCGATGATGATGCGCGCCACCTGGTCCGGGTGGACCGGCAGCCGCTCGATCTCGGCCATGAACCCGGCCAAGTTGGCGCGGTAATTGGCCGGGACTTCGACCTTGACCGCGGCCGAGTCCGCGGGCGAAGCGATCGCCGTGTTGAAGTTCGTGTTGATCACCGTGGCGATCCGCTGGGCGGTCGTGAAGTCGGGGTTGTTCAGGAGAAGATTCAAATTCTGCCGGCCGGCGAGGACCGTCGGCGGCGCGACTTCAACCAGCGCCCCGCCCGGGACCTTGCCCGCCGTCGGGTGGTTCTTGGTCGCCGAGGTGCCGCCGCCGCCCGCCGAATAGCCGCCGGTCGAGATCGCGCCCTGCGCGACGGCGTAGACCTGGCCGTCGGGCCCCTTGAGCGGCGTCATGAGGAGCGTGCCGCCCTGCAGGCTCTCGGCGTCGCCGACGGTGCTGACCGCGACGTCGATCCGCGTGCCCGGCCGCGTAAACGGCGGCAGGTCGGCCGTCACGATCACCGCGGCGGTGTTGTCGGTGCGGATCGAATCCGGATCGATCGTCACGCCGCTGCGGCGCAGGAACGCGGCCAGCGACTGCACGGTGAACTTGGTCGACGTGCCGTCGCCGGTCCCGTTGAGGCCGACCACCAGGCCGTAGCCGATCAGCTGGTTGTCGCGGATCCCCTCGACGTGCGTCACGTCCTTGACCCGGATCGCAATGGTCGGCGTCGCGATCACGACCGCAATCGCCAGCGCCATCATTTTCCGGATATTTGCTTTAAGATTTCTCATCTCTCATATCTCATCTTTCATCTCTGTTTAGAACGGCCACACCGAGTCAAACACCCTCGTCATCCAACCCGGGTGCTGCGGGTCGCTGACCACGCCGCTGCCGTTGAACTCGATGCGCGCGTCGGCGACCCGCTCCGAGCTGACCGCGTTGTCCACGTCCAGGTCGCTCGGCCGGACGATCCCCTGGACCGTCAGGACGCTCGCCTCGTGGTTGAGCGTGACCGTCTCGGTCCCGTAGATCCTCAGGTTGCCGTTGGCCATCACGTCGGTGACGATCGCGGAAACGGTCGCGACCAGCGCGTCGCTGCGGTTGGTGCTCCCCTCGCCCGAGAAGCTGCGCTCGGAGGTGGCGTCGACCAGGTTGACCGGGTCCCACGTGCTCGTGCCGCGCTTGCCGCCGCCGTCCTGGGTGTACTTGTTCAGCTTGTTGACCTCGTCCTCGAGCCCGAGCCAGTACTTGATCTTGGCCGTGATCGAGGATTTGCGGCTGGTGTCGGTGTTGGCGGCCTTGCTGCCGACCGTCTTCTGGTTGATGCGCACCAGGACGATGTCGCCGCGGCGGCTCGCCTTGTCGTCGCTGAACGGGTTGACCGAGCCGGCGTTCCACAGCGAGCCGTCGCTGGGCGGGGCCGGCTTCCAGCTGGCCATCGCCGCCGCCGGCGAGGGCATCATCGCCGGGGCAGCCGGGCGCGGCTCATAGGCGGTTTTCATGGTCCCGCAACCGCTCGCCGAAACAAGTATCGCGATTGCCGCAATTGTCGTTTTCATCAGTAGATCACCTGCACTTCGTCGGATGAGATCACGCGGGCGAAGAGCTCGCGCTGGGACTGCGCGTTCTGGACGCGAATGACCTGGCCGACCGCGCCGGCCTCGCTCGTGACGCCCGAGGTCGTGATCGAGATCGGGCCGCGCGCCAGCCGGATCTTGACCGCCTGCGCCCGCTTGATCACCTTGGGCGCCTCGATCATCTGCTCGGTCACCCACCGGCCGGGCCGGATTTCCTGCTTGGCCATGGTGCCGACGACCGGCTCGGCGGCGTCGAGCGCGCCGCGATCGAGCTCGCTCAGCCGCGCGTTCATCCCCTTGACGTCGCCCGCCTGGATCGTCTCGCCGCGGCGGATCACGCGCGTCACCTGCACGCCGCGGGCCTCGCGGTCGAGCCGCACGCTGCCGCTGAACTTGCGCAGCACGCGGCCGTCGTCGGCCGTCACCGAGGCGATGTACGGAACCATGCCGACCCCCTTGGCCGGCACGTGAAATTCGAAGCGCGCGTCCCAGCCGCCGGCCGGAAGCTTGAGGTCGCTCGGCAGGCTTGCCTTGTCGAGCACCACCCCTTCGGTCCCCTCCGGCAGCGACGCGCGCAGCTGGTCGTAAAGTTTGGATTCGAGCGTCGCGCGCGGCGACCCGTCCTGGCGGACCGAATCGAGCATCTGCGCGATCTGCGGGTCGCGGGCCAGCGCGACCTCTTTCGGCTCTTCCACCGCCGGCGGCTTCGCCGGGGCGGGCCGGATCGCGCTCAGCCGAAGCGCCGGAACCGCCGGGACCGCGCTCGGCGCGGGCGGCAGCGGCAGCTCGACCGCGTCCTCGTCGGCGACCATCGGCAGGTCCACCTCGGGCGCCGCGATCGACAGGGCCGCGATCCCGGCCAGCAGCAGTGTGATGAGCATCGTTTTCATTTCAATCCCCTCGATTCCTTCGCCGTTACCGCTTCAGTTGCGCGGCGGTCTCCATCATTTCGTCGGCCGCCGTGATCGCCTTCGAGCTGACCTCGTAGGCCCGCTGGGCGACGATCATGTTGACCAGCTCCTCGACGACGCTGACGTTGCTCATTTCGAGGTAATTCTGCCGCAGCGTGCCGTAACCCTGCACGCCCGGCGTGTTGGTCTGCGCCGTCCCCGACGCCTGCGTCTCGGTGTAGAGGTTCTGCCCCTGCGGCGCCAGGCCGCCCTGGTTGGCGAAGCGCGCCAGCGTGAGGTTGCCGATCGTCGAGGTCTGCCCGTTCTGGATCACCGAAACGGTGCCGTCGGTCGCGATCGTGACGTCCTCGGACTTGACGTCGGACGGGATCGTGATCGTCGGCGTCAGCAGATCGCCGTTGCTCGTGACGATCCGGCCCTGGCTGTCGAGCTTGAACGCGCCGTCGCGCGTGTAGGCGAACGAGCCGTCGGCGCGGGTGATCTGGAAGAACCCGTCGCCCTCGATCGCCACGTCGAGGCTCTGCCCCGTCTGCGTATAGGAGCCCTGCGTGAAAAGCTTCTGGATCGATGCCGGGCGCGAGCCGAGGCCGAGGTAGATGCCGGTGGGCACCTCGGTGCTGACGCTGGCGTTATTGCCGGCCGGCTTGACCGTCTGGTAAAGCAGGTCCTGGAAATCGGCCCGCCCGCGCTTGAACCCGGTCGTGTTGACGTTGGCCAGGTTGTTGGAGATGTTGTCGATATTGAGCTGTTGCGACTGCATCCCCGTCGCCGCTACCGATAACGCCCTCATGTCCGTTCTCCTCTCGTGCTCGAAATCGTAATCGAAATCGCCCTGTTATGATTTCCTATTACCTATTAGCTTTTTTTCATCATTCATCATTCATCATTCATCTCACTGCATCGCCTCGATCCGCTTGCCCGCCAGTTCGTCGAACGTCCGCACCACACGCTGCTGGGCGTCGTACATCCTTTGGGCCTGGATCATCTGCACCATCTCGTCGATGGCGTTGACGTTGGAGCCCTCGAGCGTCGCCTGGCGCACCCGCGGCGCGTCCATTTGCTTGGCCTCGACCCCCTCGGGCGCCACGAACAACCCTTCGCCGCGCTTGACCAGCGCCGACGGGTCCTCGAAACTCACGATGCCGAGCGTTCCGATGTCGACCCCGTTGGCCGAGATCCGGCCGTCCGAGCCGACCGTCAGTTTCGTGCCGGTCATCGTGTCGAGCTTGATCGTTTTGCCCTGCGCGTCGAGCATCGGCAATCCGTTGGCGTTGACCAGTTGGCCGTCCTCGTCGATCGACAGGTTGCCGGCGCGCGTGTAGCAGGTCTGGCCGTCACGGCCTTGAACCTGCATAAACCCTTCAGATTCAATGGCCACATCCAAATCCCGACCGGTTTCCTGGAACGAGCCGGCGGACAGATCCGTATACGTCCGCGGCAGACTGGGCCAAACCGTGCCGGTAGGAATTGCCGACTGGTCCTGGCCGGAAGCCTGGCCCTCCACCATCCTCGCCTGAAGTTCGTCCAGGAACACCGAGGAGTCCTTCTTGAACCCTACAGTGTTGACGTTGGCGAGGTTATTGGCGATCTGGCCCATGCGCATCTCTTGACCGATGGCCGCGCTCATGACCTGGTAAATTTCTTTCATCCACAAACCTCCATCGGTCGAATGCATCAACCCGCCACCGATTGCGCAAGAGGCATTCCAGATCGTTTGCCCTATTCGTGCCCGTGCCCGTGCTCGTAATCGTAATCTCAATTGTATCAGTCACATACAATGCCACGAGGACAATCAGACGGCTTACGGGCCCAAAATCCCGCTTATTTGTTTTTATTGGACTTATCGCATATCCGGCATTTTTGCGGACGGGGCGGAAATATTTGCCTGAATGTATCAATTCGTTGACGCGCGCCGGTTCTGCGTCATTTTTTTGGCTCACGGCAACCGCCCCGGCGGGGCTGAACAGCAGAATCGTTTTGGCTTTTGTTTTTCGCCCCCTCTCATTTACAGTCAATCTTCTCACCGGGAGGTTGCCCATGGCGGCGGCGTTTGGTCTGGATGGCGGGGCGAGTCGGCTGAAGTGGGTCGTTCGCGACCCGGCGGGCAAGCTGCATTTCGGCGAAGGCCCCGGCGGCAACCCGCAGCTTCTCGGCTGGGATGGCTTCCGCGAACGGCTCGGCGCCATCGTCACGGAAGCCCTCATGGCCGCGCGCCTGGCGCCCGCCCAGATCGCCAGCGCGGGGCTCGGCCTGGCCGGCGTCGGCCGCGAGCCCGAGATGCAGCGCGTGCGCGGCTGGCTGCCGGGTTTCTTCCCGTCGTTAAAATCCTCGTGGGTCGGCCACGACGCCGCCGCGGCGCTGCGCCAGGGGGCCGGCGCGCTGCGCGGCATCGTGCTGATCGCCGGGAGCGGTTCGTTCTGCTACGGCGTCGCCCCCGACGGCGACTCGGTCCGGGCCGGCGGCTGGGGCCGCGAGCTCGGCGACGAGGGGAGCGGCTTCTGGATCGGCCGGCTGGCGCTGCACATGATCACCGGGATGGCCGACGGCCGGATCGAGCACTCGATGCTCCTGCCGGAGGTGCTCAACCGGATCGGGCTGACGACTCCCGAGCAGCTCGTCGCGTGGGCCAACGGCCTCGACCGCGCGGCGTTCACCCGCGAGACCGCCGCGCTGGCCCCGCTGGTCATCCAGCTCGCCGAGGGGGGCGACCGCGCCGCCAACCGGATCGTCGGCCAGGCGGTCGAACTGCTGAGCGAGCACGCCCTGGCGGTCGCGCGCAAGCTCGCCCGCATCGAGCCGCTCGATCACCCCTGCCCGCTCGTCTGCGCGGGCGGCCTGTTCAGCCGGAACGATCCGTTCTTCAACCGGTTCCAGGCGCTGCTCAGTTCGCAATGCAGCCTGTTCAACATCATCCGCCTGGCGGCCCCCGCCGCCCTCGGCGCGCTCGCCCTCGGCCAAGAAGCGGGGCAATCGAACGGCTGAAAAGCAGGTCGTGCCGGGTCGGTTCGATGACGATCACGGTGTAAGAGGTGAAATTGAATGCAAATCGCAGACGATTTTCCTCACACAGAGGGCACAGAGAACCAGCGGACCTGGCGCGGCGAGCCGCTACCAAACAACAAGACAGAAATGCGGGTCACGAAAAACACGAAAAACCACGAAAACCTATTCTTGTCGCAGAGGGGCAGAGTCAGGCAGAGATGCAGAGAAATACTTGAAGACAGGAATGAACAGAAG
>JBDKRG010000034.1:0-143759 GCA_039683515.1 Candidatus Sumerlaeia bacterium
ACCAACTAACTTCTGCATTCAAACAAAAGTCTTGCGGCAATCGCCGTAACCGAGACGGGGCTTGGTTTCGAAGCTTGGTGCCGATTCGATTACGATTACGATTACGAGCACGAGCACGAGCACGAACTGATAACTTTTGTCAGCGCCTCTAGACCCGATCAGCGATACAGCGTCCAGCGGCCGGCGCGGGTTTGGGGGACGTCGACCGAGGCGGCGAAGTAATCGGAACCGGCAAGATCCAGGTCGAGGTGGCCGACGCGCGTCGTCACGCGCCAGGCCCCCTCGACCTGGGTCACCGTCGGAGAATCGTCGAAAAGCAGCCATTGGCCGGAGGCCTGCGACCAGTGCCAGACGCGCGCCCCGTCGGCCTGGCCGCCTTCGGGAACATCCCGCGCCACGTATCCGGCGATGGTGGCGTAACCGTCGCTGAGATCCATCGTGGTCGCCTGCGTCCTCATCTCGATCGTGAGCGCCAGCGGCTGAAGCGGGTCCTCGGCGGGGAACAGGCCGACGCGCGTGATCGTGAGGTTGTGCGGGAACATCTCCATCCACCGGACGACGTACGGCGACGACAGCGAGTTGGAGGGATCGCCGAGGCCGCCGAGCAGGACCAGGTGCGAGGTCGCGGCCGTGAACGTGTCGGCCCCCCACGCCAGCGCGTGGGCCGTGTACATGAGGGGAACCTGCGAGCCGTCCGGCATGGACAAGGCCGCCGGAAGCTGAACGCCGCCCGAGCCGGGCCCGCCCGAGCTCATCTTGCTCCCGGAGATCGTCGCCAGCCCGAGGTTGGCCCCCGTGTTGCGGGTGACGGTGAGCGTGTAGCTGGTCGCGCCGGCCCGCCAGTCGGCCGCGCGCACGGCCAGCCAGAAGCGGCCGGTTGACGGCCAGCTCTGGCGGGTGAAGACTTCGCCGCCGCCGAAGCCGTCGAAATCGGTGACGACGGGGGCGTTCGAAGGGCCGTCCATGTAGACCCGCAGTTCGAGGTCGACGTCGGCCCCGGCCTGCTCCAGCTTGACCGAGTAGGGCATCCCGGCCTCGGCCGGGAAGGTCGCCCAGTCCCAGTCGTCGGCGGAGGCGATGGCGTGGGACTGGGGGAAATTGATCGTGACCGCGTTGAGCGTGGCCGAGGTCCCGTCGTCGTAGAACAGGTCATACGGGTCGGGACCCGCGGCCGCGGCGGGCGCGGCCAGGATCAGGATCAACACCAAGACGCTGAGCAATCGGTTCATGGTCGTCACGGCCCGGTCCTAGCGATAAAGCGTCCAAGGCGCCTGGACGGCGTTGCGCGAGGCCTTGTCCTTCGAGATCACCGTCGGCCGCGGCGAGGAGACCAGCGCCTCGGACGCGAACGCCTGGACGCCGCCCGCCGCCGAGGTGCCGCTCGTGTCGTAACCGCGCGCATAGTAGGTGATGTGGTACTGGCCGGCATCCATCAGGTTGGTGATCGTCGCGCTCCAGATCCGGGTGGTCCCCTCGCGGACCAGGTTCACCTCGCGCACGGTCGTGATCGGCTCGCCGGCGGCATAGCTCGTCGATGGCGCGACGATCGTGGCCCAGACGCGCTGGACGGCGTAGCCCGCGGCGATCTCGGCGCTGAGCTTGATCGTCGAGTTCTCGCCGATGTCCTGGTCCGGGGTGACCGAGAGGATTTGCGGCGCGGAGATCCCGTACGCCGCCGTCGAGCCCCAGTAGAATTCGCGCGCGCGCGTCCCGTCGAACTTGCTCGAGATGCGGCCGTCGCCGTCGTCCTCGAGCCACGGCACCTGGAGCGGGTACGTGGGCGGCCCCGAGTAGGCGGCCAGGACGCCCTCGCGGGCGGCGTCGAACGCGCACTTGAAGTTCGCGCCGGCCAGCAGGCTGTCGAAGAAGAAGTTGGAGAACGAAACGCCGGCGATCGTCCCGTTGAAGATCGCGAGGCTTTCCTGCGTCGAGCCGGAGACGCAGATGCGGTACTGGTCCGCCGCCGGCGCGCAGCCGATCACGAACCCGCCCGAGTAGCAGAAGTCGAACACGACGGCGATCTTCATCGCCGGGTGCGCCGCCTGCAGCGCGTCGAGCGCCGCGTCGAGTTCGGCGGCCGAGACCGACTCGGTCGGGTTGAGGCGGTAGTGGTACGTGTCGCCGTCGCGCAAGCCGTGGTCGACCATGTAGACGATCAGTTTCTCCGCCCCCGCCGCGAAGCCGGTCGCCGGATCCAGCGCCGCCATCAGGCTCTGGCGCGTGGCCGAGGCCGAGACCTCGTTGTTGCCGTCGCCGTTGGCGTCGATCATCGCGAACGCGCTCAGCAGGTCGATCTGGGCGGCCGGGACCTGGCGGTTGCGCGACAGGCGCCACGCGTAGCCGGCCAGGAACTTCGTCTGCTCGACGATCGGGTTGCCGGCGAACTCGCCGCCGCCGGCCACGATGATGATCTTGTCCTGAACGGCCGACGGGCCGGGCAGGGTCGAGAACCCGGACTCGGCGCTCCACGGGCCGATATTGCCATGGTTGTCCGTGTAGCAGACCCGCCAGAAGTAGCGCTGGCCGGGGACGAGCGAACCGACCACGACGCTGTAAGCCGTCAGTTCGGCCTGGCTCACCTCGTCGATGACCGCCGTCTCGTAGCTTTCGCTCGCCAGGCGCACCTGCCAGTGGCTGGCGGCATGGGTGTCGCCCGAGTTGGGGTCGCTAAACGCCGAGGCCTTGAGCGTCGGCATGAGCGAGAGGTTCTGCGCGCCGTCAACGGGCTCGAGCGCGGCCGGCTGGGCCGGGGGCATGTTCGAGCCCAGGGCGATCACGCCGGTGTCGATCGTGCCGATCGCCGTGTTGTAATACCGCAGCGAGACAGGCCGGCTGCCGTCGGCCGCCGAGGCCATCAGGGTGCTGACGCCCGGGTTCAGCGCCGGGTAGGAGCGGTAGAACAGCGTCGCGGCGTCGGACGACCACGCCGGCACGGCCTCGACGTCCACCCCCGTGGTGACGTGGCCGGGCTGGCTGCCGTCGGGCCGGCACCGCCAGATGTCGCCGTTCGAGCCGAACGCCACGTACGCGCCGTCGGGCGTCCACGCCGGGGTCCTGCCGTTCGTCCCGACGCCGATCAGGCCGCTGCCGTCGGCGTCGATGGCGTAGGCCATGGTGTAGGCGGCGTTGCCGAATGGGCTCAGCTCGATGGCGATCTTGTTCTGCGAGCTCCACGCCACATGCCGGAACTGCGTCAGCGGCAGGTACAACAGGCGCGTGGCCGCGGCGCCGCTGGTCGGGACGACATACAGGCTGTCGCCCATGCCCGAGGCGGCGATGCGGTCGCTGGCCGGGCTCCAGTCCAGCGTGATCGGGTTGCCGCTCTGGAACGCCGTCAGCGCCCGCAGGCCGCTGCCGTCGGGGTGCATGATCCAAATCTGGTACGGCCCGCCCTGATCGGAACTGAAGGCGATCCACTGGCCGTCGGGGCTGATGCGCGGCGAACTGTCGCGCGCCGGGCCGGCGGTCAGCGGCACCGGCTCGCTGCCGGCCGTGCTCATCATCCAGATGTCGCCATCCATGTCGAAGACGAGCCGCTCGCCCCACTGGCTGGCCTGGACCGTCGTGAAGACCGTCTCGAGGCTCCAGGCGCTCCAGCGGCCGAGGCTGTCCAGGTAGCGCACGCTCCACGCATACGTCTGGCCGTGCAGGAGCAGCCCGATCGGGACGGTGATCGAGGTCAGGTGCGCCGTGTCGACTTCCGAATCGAACACGGTCCTGGAATAATCGGAGTCGCTCGTGATGTCGCGAATCTGCCACTGCGAGGCGCAATGGGTCGCGGTCGTGTCGGTGTCGTCGAAGTCGGTCGCCTTCAGCACGGGTCTGAGCGACACGGTCGTCCCGTTGTCGTACGGCAGGATGTTGATCGGCCGGAACAGCCCGACGTTGAAGCTGCGGGCCGCCGCGCCGGTTTGACCGTCCCCGGACGCCGACACGGCGATCACGAACATGCCCGGCCACTGGTTGAGCGGGATATTGAAACGCGCACTGTAATGAGTTGCATCGATTTTGGCAAACGCCAACGGAGTCTCCGCCCCGACGGGATCGGTAACTGTTCCGGCGATGTCGCAATCAGCCAGCGCGCAGGCGATCATGATTTGCACCGTCTCGCCGCAGATATAGGAGCGCCGATCGGTGACCACGGCCAGACGGATCGTGGTAGTCGGCTGAACTTCGCTCAGGGCCCATACCGCCAAGCCGGTCACATCGACAAGCCCGGCCAGGCCGCCGGGGTACTCGCCCCAGCTGCCGTCGAGTTTTTGTTGCTGGATCACCCAATTCCTGCCGGAATCGGTATGGGTCCCGGTGCATCCCGCCGCATTCAGGCCGAGCAGGACCCAGGCGGTCGTGTCGACGCGGCTCATGGCGCCGGCCGCCTCACCCCACCCACCATCGGGATTCTGCGAGACGATAAGGCTTTGAACCAGCGCGGCACGCAGCTCGGCGAACGATGAGCTCGCGCCCAATGCAAGGAGCGCGACACCCTTGTAGGCGTTCGTGAGAGAACCCGCCGTCAGCGAATTCGAAATGAAACCGGTGCCCGTGGTGAACTTCGGATCGGAACGATAGCCGGTTTCGGAGAGAGCCAACAAAACCATCGCGGTGGAATCGGGTGTGCTCGGGCTCACCACAAGCGGTCCCCATCCGCCGTCAGTGTTCTGGATGCCGAGCATGTAGAGGGCGGCGTCATGGGCATCGGCCTGCGAAGCGCTGTCGCCAAGCCGATTCAGGGCCATGCAGGCCAGACCTGCGTTGTATGCCATGTGGAAGTTCATCTGGAAGTAATTGCCCCAACCGCTTCCGGAATGCGTCTGGAAGCGCTGGCGGCACAGATCGATCGCCGCGACCTTTTCGGGCGACGCCGAGAGCAAGCCGCGAATGGCGAGCGAGGAAAGGTAGATGCGCGAGTTGTCTCCGCTGTCGAGGACCGTACCATCGGACTGGGCGCGGCAGGTAAGGCAATTGACGCCCTTCTCGATCGTCAAGTCGAGCCCGGTGACTCCCGCGGCGCGCGCGGCGCACAATCCGACGATATTGTTCGCGGTCTGGATCGTGCTGCCGGTCGAGCCAACCATGATCCATGAGCCATCGGCCAGTTGGCAGGATTTAAGCGCGGCTGCGAGCGAACCGGCGCGAGAGAGGTCGCCCATCTTGACACAGGCCTCGACGGCATGCCCCGACGCCCAACTGCCGGCGCCACAGGAGTTGACCTTGTAATAAGCCCACGCTCTCTGGACGGCGGTGTCGCCGGTCCCGAGGGCATCGCCCAACCCAAGGATCGCGAGCGTCGTCATCGGCCCGTTCGAGGCGGAACCGGGAAGATCACCGAACCCGCCGTCGGAGTTCTGAATGGATTTTAGCCACGCAACGGCAGCGGCCGCCTCACGGCCCGCGCCGCCCTTGACCAGAGCCCGAAGCGCCCATGCGGTCTGGTCGACCGCATGGTTCAGGCTGCCGTCACTCGCCATGTGCGCCTTGAGCCGCTCCATCCCAAGTGCAAGTTTCGGATTCGCGGTCGTGTCGCCCGAAGCGAGAAGCGCCCACAGGGCACGTTCCGGAAGCGGGAAATAACCGTCGGTATACTGGAATTGATAGAGTTGTTCGTGGACCCGTTGATACGCGTCGGAGCCGGTTTGGCCGGCCGCGGCCAGCGCATGCAGTGTCAGCGGCTCATTGTGCGTCGTGATCTCCCAACCGCCGATTGACGACTGGTGAACGACAAGCCAATTGACCCCCGCCGTGACCGGCAAGAACGTGCTGAACACGGTCGGGATGCTCCAGCCGCTCCACACGCCGGCGCTGTCCCGGTAGCAGACCCGCCACGCATACGTGGTGTCGGCGCGGAGCTTGCCGCCGGGCAGCGTGACGGAAGTCAGGACGTCGACGCCGGAAACCGTCGCCTCATACGCCAGTTCGCTCCAGTCGGACGGGCCCGACTCCTCGCGCACCTGCCAGCGGCTGGCGACATGGGTCACGCCGTCCTTGGCGAAGTCCGATCCGACCAGCGTCGGCGTGATCGGAACGATCATCGCCCCGCCGGAGGGATAAATGTTTATCGGGCGGTTGAGCAGGACGTCGAAGCAGCACGTGGCCGCCCCGACCTGCGAGCCCTTGGCCCCGTCGATGGCAATCGTGAACCGGCCGGGCCATTGCTCGGTCGGAACGGCGAACTCGCCGGTATATTGCGTCGCGCCCGTCTTGACGAGCGGAAGCGTCGATTGGACGCCGTCGGGGTTGGTCACCGTCGCCCTGATGCTGTCGAGGTCGGCCACCGGCGAGTCCACGCGGATCAGGACCTTCTCGCCGCCGTAATAGACGGCCTTGTCGGTGCTCACTTCCAACTCGATCTGCGAAACCTGCCGGGTCGCGGACCACGCCCACAGCGCCAGCGCGGTCGGCGTCACGTCGCTGGCGAGAGTGCCCGCGTAATCCCCCCAGCCGCCGTCGGGATTCTGGTTGGCGACGATCCAGGCCCGGGCGCGCAGGATCGCCTCGGCGTCGGCGCCGGCGGCCTGCAGGCCGATCAGGATCGCGGCCGTTGCCTGGCAGTTGCTCCGTGCCTCGCCGCCAATCGACCAGCCGCCGTCGGCGTGCTGCGCGCCGACCAGGTCCGCGGCCAAGGCCGAGCGGAAGGAGGCATACGTGTCGATCCCGGCCAGCGTCTGGACGAGCCAGCCCTTGTAGAAGTTGTTGACCTTGCCGGTCCCGTACGCCAGTTGCAGCCAGCCCACGCCGCGGCTGAACGCGGTCGTCCCCTGCCGGCCCGCGCGCCTCAGCCCGTAGACCGCCATCGCCGTCTCGGAGACGGTGCTGGTGCTGCCGGAGAGAACTCCCCAGCCGCCGTCGGCGTTCTGGTTGGCAATGAGATAGTTGGCCGTGGTCGACGCCACCGAAAGCGCCGAGCTGTCGCCCAAGGCGCTCAGCGTCGCGGCGGCCAGGCCGCCGCAGTAGGAGCCGAACCCGTCGGTCGTGAAGTAGTTGTGCCACTGGCCGCTCGTGTGGTTCACGAACCGGGTCCGGCAGCGGTTGACCGCCTCCGTCCCCGCCTGGCCGGCGGCAATGAGGGCCATCTCGGCGAACGCCGACAAGTCGACGCGCGCGTAATTGCCGGTCCCGCTGACCGAGCCGTCAGGCTGAACCTGGGCCGTGATGAACGCCAGGGCCTTGTCGATGAAGGCGCCCGAAACGGTCGCGCCCAGATTTTTGGCGCGGCACAGCGCGGTGGTCATGAGCGCGGTCGTGCCGAGGTCGCCGGTGCCTCCGGTGCTGAAGTCCCACGCGCCGTTGCTGAATTGCGCCGCCACGATCTGGTTGGCCGACGTCTGCGCGCGGGCCAGGTCGCCCATCGCCACATACGTGTTCAGTTCGGTGTGCTTGGCCCAGCTCCCCGCGCCGACGGGGTGGTTTTTCAGGTAGTTGTACGACGATTGCACGTAGGCATCGCTCGCGCCCAGGGCCATGGCCAGCGAACGCACGGCCGGGAACGAGAACGGGCTCGAAACCGCGCCCGGGTAATCGCCCCAGCCGCCGTCGGCGTTGCGGTTCGACTTGAACCACGCCACCGCCTTGGCCGCCTCCGGGCTGCCGGCCTCGCCGACCAGGCACAGCGCGCGCAGCGCCTCGGCGGTATACATCGTGGAATTGGGCGAATTGGTGCTCGTGTCGGTCCAGGATCCGTTCTCGGCCTGGCGCGACTTGAGGATCTTGACCGCCAGCGCGATGTCCGTCTCCGTCGGCGAATCGCCGTACGCCATCAGGCCGACCAGCGCCGAGTTCTCCAGCGCCGGCCACGCCCCGCCCACGTACTCCATCCCGAGCAGGTGGTCGTGGATCCGCCGGGCCATGGCCGAATCCCTCTGGCCGACCTCGCACAGCGTCTCGAGATACCAGCCCTCCAGGTAATTCATGGCTTCCCAGCCGCCCTGCATGGACTGGTGGTTGGCGAGCCAGTTCACGCCGCCGCCAAAGCCCCACTCGGTGCTGAAGGCGGTCGGGATGCTCCACTGGCTCCAGACGCCCGAGGTATTCTGATACTGAACCCGCCACGCGTAGGAGGAGCCCATCGCGAGGAACCCGGCCGGCAGCGTGAGCGTCGTCAGAGCGTCGCCGCGCTCGCCGGAGTCGTAGACCGTGTCGCTCCAGTCGGCCGCGCTCGCCAGCTTGCGGATCTGCCAACGGCTCGCGGCATGGACGGCCCCGCCGGCGCGGTCGAAATCCGATGCCTCGAGGACCGGCGTCAGCGTCGGGACCGTGATGCCGTCATACGGGTAAACGTTGATCGGGCGGTTCAGGGCGACGGCAAACGTCTTCGCGGTCGCGCCGTAGCTGGCGCCCTTGACGATGCTCGCCTGGATCATGAACCGGTCGGGCGCCTGCGTCTCGGGAACCGCGAACGTCGCCGCATTGACGGAACCGGCCTTGGTGAACGTCAACTCCGTGCGCGCGCCGCGGCTGTCGGTGATGCTGCCCGTAACCGTGTAGGGATCGGCGATGCCGCACATGACCGAGATCTGGACCGTCTCGCCCGCGTCGTAGACCGTCTTGTCGGTGCTGATCTCCACCAGGATCTCCTTGAAGATGTCGGGCGGCCGCAGCGCCCAGACCGCCAGCGCGGTCGCGCCGGTTTCGCTTTCGAGGAGTCCGACCGACGGGTTCCAGCCGCCGTCGGGGTTTTGCGTCGCACCCAGGAACTCGCGCGCCTTGATCGTGGCGAGCGAGCGGTGACCGGCCGATTCGAGCCCGACCAGCACGGCGGCCGTCGTATCGATCCGGCTCGGCTGGCCGGCGTATTCGCCCCACCCGCCGTCCGGATTCTGCTGAAGCGCCAGGCGGCCGATAATCTGGTCGCGGAACGCCGACCACTGCGTCGTCCCCTCGATGGCCAGCAGGGTCAGGCCCAGATCGCCGGCGCCGTATGCGACGCCCGAATCGAAGGCCGACTGCAGCCAGTTCATCCCCAGCCCGAACCTCACGCCGGCCTGGTTGCCCGCCTCGGCCAGCCCGAGCAGCGACAGAACCGTATAGGTGGCCGTGTCCGGATCGTACCAGTAGCCGGCCGGATAGGCCTGGCTGTTCAGGATGGTGCTCGAGACGCGGCAGATTTTGCCGTAGTCGCCGCCGGTGAGCGCAAGCCCGAACAGCCCCCAGCCGGTCCCCTCGTAGCAGCCGCCGTTGAACACGAAATCGTAGTAGTAATAGTCGTTCAGGTGGCTCTCCAGCCGCAGCCGCGCGCCCATGCCCCCGCCGGCGATCCCGGCCGCGGCCATCGCCGCGGCGGCCTGGGCGGTCTCGATCACCTTGACATAGCGGCCGGCCGGGTCGCCGGCGCCGTCGATCAGCCCCAGCAGGTTCTGCGCGCCGGCTTCGATCGCGGCGTTCAGGCCCGAGATCCCCGCGGCGCGCGCGCGCCGCAGCGCCCCGAGGCTGCGGCACGTCGCATACGTGCTCGTCGCCCCCGCATAGTATTCCCACGAGCCGTCGGGCTTCTGCGCGGCGACGATGGCCGAGGCAACCTGGCCCGCGCGGGCCGTATCGCCCAGGGCAAGGAGGGCCTCCAGCTGCACGGCGCGCTCGTCGCCGAGGGCCGAGATCTCAAAATGCGCGGCGATCCACTGTTTCGCCTTCACGACCGCCGGGTCGGCCGGCGCCACGACGCCGGCGAGCGCCGCGCAGGCGTCATAGGCGCTGGTGTCGGAATCCATCGACGGCTGGTAGCCCCAGCCGCCGTCGGCGTTCTGGTTGGCCTTGAGCCACTGGACGGCCTTCGTCACGCAGGGGTTGTCCGGCTGGTCCGCGGCCACGAACGCCGAGACGGCCATCTGCGTGTCGACCACGTTGCCGTTCCAGCTGCCGTCGGAGGCCTGGGCATCCCGGATCGCCGAGAGGCCGAGGATGATCCCCGACCAGGTCTTGGACATCCCCGACTCGATCAGGCCCGGAATCGGCTGATGCGACCCGGTCCAGCTCCCCCGCATCGACTGCGTGGACAGGACCCGGTTGTGCAGGCTGACGTACTGGCCGGTCGCCTGGTAGTTGGTTTCATTGAGGGCCTGCAGCGCGAAGCCATGAAACGGCTCGCCGGCATCCCAACCGCCGGCCATGTCCTGGTGGACCTGCAGCCAGCGGGCGCCCGCCGCCCGGGAAGCCACCGGGTCCCAGGCCCGGGCCGAGCCCGGCCCGAGGGCGAGGACGCAGGTCAGCAGGGCGATGAGGACACTCCATCCGTTTATCCGATCAAACGGTTTGGGCATGTTGAACCGTTTCATAGTGACTCTCCTGGGCATAAAAACGTGACAGGGCTGCCGGTCTCGTTGAATCTGTCTTTTTTAATTCAAAACTTTGTTGTCTGCAATATTTACCGGGATGGCGACGGCGCATCCGCCTCCGGCCGGACCTGGATCATCGATTCGATCCGATTATATCGCTCGTCCCATTTCTGGACGTCCTCGAGCGCGTCCAGCGGCGTCGTCCAGCGCAGGATCTCGCGCAGCGCATCGCGCTGGTCAAAGATGTTTTGTGATTGAATCGCGAAATCGAGCGAAAGCTTCAGGTAATCCCGCCCCGAAAGGTGGTTGACGATCTGGGTCTGGCTCATGAGGCGCCCCTTGAGCCGGCAGACGGTCGCCATCAGGTCGCTCCAGTTGGCGGCCTCGATCTGGCGCGCCAGTTCGACGACCCGGTCGAGGCACTCCCGGACCCGTTCCTCGGGGGCGCCGTCCCGGGTCTGGGCGTCGATCAGGTCGAGCTCGATCTGGACCTGCTTCTCGGTCGCCGCGGCGCCACGCGCCAGGTTGAGCGCCTGCGTGAGCAGGGCCGCGGCGCGGTCGTGGCGGCCGCCGGCGGCATGGGCCAGGCCGAGGTTCTCGAGCGCCGTCATCTCGATCATCGGGTCCTCGACCTGCCGCGCAAGCTCGAGGGCCGAGGCCCCGTGCTCGATCGCGAGCGAGACCAGCCCGGCCCGCCGCTGGAGGTTCGACAGGTTGACTTCCAGCGTCGCCTCGCCGGTGCGGTAGCCGCTCTGGCGCGCATATTCGAGGGCCTGTTCGTAGTTGCGAAGGGCCGGCTGGATCTCGCCGAGCTGCTCCTGGATGATGGCCAGGTTGAGCAGGGCGGCGACGAGCCCGAAGCGGTCGCCGCTGCGCAGGCGCAGCGCCGAGGCGGCCCGGAACGCCTTGGCGGCCTCGGCGTACTGGCCCCAGCGCCAGTAGATCAGCCCCGTATTGTTCAGGGCGTCGGCCTCGAGATCGGTAATGCGCAGTTTCTGGGCTTTTTCGGCCAGGTCGCGGAAGGCGGCGAGCGCCATCTCGTAGCGGCCGGCATGCAGGTCGATGACGCCGAGCGCGTTGAGCACCGTGCACTCGGCATGCGGGTTGCCGATGCGCCGGGCCGCCTCGCGCAGGGGCCGCAGCACGTCCTGGGCCTCCTGGTTTTCGCCGCGGCGCAGCAGCGCGACCCCCCGCTCCAGCCGCGCCAGCAGGTAGAGGTTTTCGTTGCCGATCTGCTCGATCAGCGCGTCGGCCCCCTCGAGCAGCTCGCCCCCCTCGTCGGCCTTGCCGGTCAGGCGCAGCAGGCGCGCCAGCTGGACCATCGTCCGGATCAGGCGCGTCTTGTTGATGGTCGACGGCTCGAGCTCGCGCAGGTCCTCGAGCGCCTTGCGGTAGCACTCGATGGCCGACCGGTACTCGCCGAGCCGGCAGCGCCGGTCGGCGGCCCGGATCTGGCAGGAAAGCGCCCGGTCGACTTCGCCGGCGCGCGACCAGTGCCAGGCCAGCGTGTCGAGGTGCTCGTTGAGGTCCTGGCCGTAAAACTTCTCCATGACCGAGGCGACCTGGGCGTGGAGCGCGCGGCGCTGGTCCTCGGGCATCGTCTCGTAGGCCAGCTCGCGCACGTAACCCTCGACGAACCGCACGCGCGGGCCGTTCTTGTGGTTGTAAAGCTCGATGACGCGGCGCCCCTCGAGCGCGCGCAGCCGCCCCTCGAGCCCGTCGCGGATCTGGTCGAAGCACTCGAGCAGCCCCAGCGAGCAATCCGGCCCCAGCAGGGCCGCGACCATCAGCAGGCGCTGGGAGTGGTCGTCCATCTGCAGCAGTCGCCGGCCGATCAGCTCCTCGAGGCTCAGCGGGACGATCTCGACAATATGGGCGACCTGATCGGGCTTGAGCGGGCCGGCGTTCTCGGCCATGACGCGGGCGACGAGCCGGCTCAGTTCCTGGATGAAGAGCGGCGTGCCGACGTCCTGCTCGATGACGTGGCGACGCAGTTCGGGCAGAAAGTCCAGGGCGGGGGCGAGGTGGTCGAACAGCTGGCCGCGCTCGCCGGCGGTAAGCGGCCCGAGCTTGATGCTCAGGCCGGGCGCGGCCGCCGGCCGCCAGCCGGATGCGGCGTCGCGGGTCAGGGCGATGATCGTCAGGCCGTCGCCGCCGAGGCCGTCGAGCGCGGCATTGAGCCATTCGCCGCTGGCGTCGTCGAGCCAGTGGGCATGGTCGACGACAAGGCAGACGCCCGTGTGGTCGGCCTGCGAGGCGATCAGCCGGCCGAGGATCCGGTGCACGTTGCGCCGGATGTTTTCGGCGGCCAGCCCCCGGGAGGCGGCCATGCCGGCGGGCGTCCCGAGCGCCGCCTTGAGGTAAATCGCGTCGGTCTGCTCGAGCTCGGCGGTGGCCCGCGCCAGCTCCTCGAGCCGGGCGTCGACCTGCGCCGGCGCCAGGCGCGGCCCAATCCCCGCCAGCTGCCGGATCCACCGGAAGGCCGGGCCCAGAATGAGGTTCGGGCCGTGGCTGACGGCGCTCCAGTCGATCCTGCGCGGCGGGGCGGCCAGGCCGGCGAGCGCCTCGTCGACAAGACGGCTCTTGCCGACGCCAGCGGGTCCCTGGACGAGGATCAAACGCGAACGCTCCGCGACCGGCGCGGTGAGCGCGGCGCGGAGGGATTTCAGTTCCGATTGACGGCCGATCAGCGGGATGGCGGGGGACTGGGCAATATTCTCCGCACCTGCCGGCTGGAGATCTTCCGCGGGTGGGAGGGGTTCGGCTTCCCTCCAGCCGGTCAGGTGCAGACTGGAACCGCACACCATGCATTGGCGGCGGGGATGTTCAATGGTTTCGAGACAGACGGGGCACTCCATCGGCTGCGTCCTTCATGGAGATGGTCTCCCCACCCCTCGATGTTGTTTTTTAAATCAGCCGAAATTCTCATTGTGGTGGCTGGTGTGCTGTTCAATCCACTCCTTGACCCACTCCTTGCGGAACCGCCACTGGCGGCCCACCCGCAGGGCCTGAATCTCGTGGGCGTCGATCAGCCGCAGAATCGTGCGCGGGCTGACATTGAACATTGCAGCCACTTCCTCGACCGTCAGCATCGTCTCCATTTTTGGCTCGTTGTCGGTCATGATGTTTTTCTTAACCCCCAATTTTATGGAGAATCAATCGTCTTGATTGACACTCTATGTCTTTTCTGTCCGCGATGTCAAATGAAAATTGATCTTTTTTCCAACGTGGCGGATTCGCCGAAAAAACCGGATCTATTGATATGTTTCCATTCAGCCGCGTGGGTTGAATTGCGAGACACGGCCGAGCCTCTCGACCAGGTCGCGCTCCTGCTCGGTCAGGCTGGTTGGAACCTTGATGGAAACCCGCAGGAACAAATCCCCTCGTGCGCCTCCTTTCAGCGGCCAGCCGCGGCCGCGCACCCGGAGCCTCTTGCCGCTGTCGATCCCGGCCGGCACCTTGACCTGAACCGGTCCGCCCAGCGTCTGGACCGTAATCGTCGCCCCGAGCATCGCCTCCCACGGCGCAAGAGACAATTCCATGGTGAGGTCGTCGCCCTCGAGCGTGTAGCGGGGGTGCGGCGCGACGTGGATCGTGATCAGCAGGTCCCCGCCGGCGCCGAAGGCCTTGCCCTGGCCGCGCAGCCGGATCTTCTGCCCGTCGCGGATGCCGGCCGGGATTTTCACGTCGTACGTCTGCGAGGCGCCGGTGCTCCCCTTGAGCGCCAGCGTGCGGGTCGTGCCCGCGAAGGCGTCCTCGAGCGAGACGTTCAATTCGGTCTCGACGTTGCCGCCGGCGCGGTGGCCCTGGCCGAAGGTTCGCTCGCCGCCGCCGAACAGGTTCTCGAAGCCGGCCGGCCCCTGCGCCCCCATCCCCCCGCGCCCGCCGAACGGGCCGCCGCCGCCGAAGAGCGTCTCGAAGAAATCGCTGAAGCCGCCGCCGCCGGTGTTGAACGTGAACGTCGCGCCGCCGGGTTGCGCGCCGCCGCGAGCGCCGCGGGCGGCGCCGCCTCCCATGAACTGGCCGAAGATATCCCCCAGGTCCTCCGGGTTGATGCTCTGGCCCTGGCGCCAGTTGGAGCCGAGGCGGTCATAGGCTTCGCGTTTTTTGGGGTCGCCCAAGACCTCGTTGGCCTCGTTGATCTCCTTGAATTTTTCCTCCATCTGCTTGGAGCCGGCGTGGCGGTCGGGATGGTACTTGGCCGCGAGCTTGCGGTAGGCCTTTTTGATCTCGTCGCCGGTCGCGCCGCGCTCCAGGCCGAGGATCTTGTAGTAATCCTTGTATTGAACGCTCATCGGTTAAAGCTGGTCACCTCGCTGGCGGATCGCTCATGCAGTCATTTTCAGTATAAAACTTGCGCGACCTGTCGGAAACGGGAAAAAATGGCTTAAGTTTGACCGCCGAAGCAACCGATAAGCTGGACGAGCGGCCGGGGTTTGGCCTCGGCGCGCCGCCGTCGATTGCCTCGCACGGAGCCCGTCAAGGAGTGTGCCGATGAAAAAGTCTCTTTTCGCCGCGCTGTTCGCCATCGGGATGATGGCCGCGCCGTCCATCGCGCAGGCGCATGTCTACGATCGCGATGACTCGGATTACCCGCTGCGCTACGTCGCCTACGTCGTCCACCCGGTCGGCATGCTGGCCGAATACGCCGTCCTGCGCCCGATCCACTGGGTCGTGTCGCAGCCGGTCGTCGCGCCGATTGTCGGCCACTACCCCAACCGGTGCGAAGAAAAAGACACGTATTTCGAATTCTATTGAGATCCGCCTGAACAGCACCGCGACTCGCCGGCGTCCACGCGGCGAAATGGTGCCGCATGCATACCGGAGCCCCGCCACGTTCGGCCCGCGCCGAACGCGGCGGGGTTTTCGTTTTCTGAGAGGGAGGGGGCGGCGGCTTCACGGGCGAAAGGACCCAAGGGACCTAAGGGATCAAAGATTTGGGTAGCCGGGCGAGTGACAAAAGTTTTCGGCAATAGGAATCGCCGGCGAGGGCGCCGGCGCCACAGTGCGATGAGCTATTCGATTCCGAACAGCTGTTTTCGATGTGGGGCCGGCGCCCCCGCCGGCCATTCACGCATCATTCTTGTCAACCACTCTAGCCGGTTTTGCGGATCGCGGGCGGGCGGGAGGAAAACCTTCTTATTACAAAAGGCTCTTCAGATAGCTTCATCATGCCGCATGATGGTGGGGTGAATGCCGGCGTCATCGATGATCATCAGGACTCGCTGATCCCATTTTTCGCGCGGGAGCGTCTCGACAATCTGGGTTGAGAATCCGTAAGCCACCGCGAGGGCATGCCGGTTCTCTTTCAAAAGCCGGTCGTAGTAGCCGCCGCCGTAGCCGAGCCGCCAGCCCTCGCGCGTAAAGAGCAGGCCGGGAACGAAAATGATATCCAGGGCATCGGCGGGGACGCGCGGGCACTTGGCCGGGTCCGGCTCGAGGATGCCGTACGCCCCCGGCCTGCACGCTTCGGGAAATTGATTCACCGCCCGCATCTCGATCCGCTTCTCGCCGCGCACGACCAGCGGCAGCGCGACCCCGATCCCGCGCGCCAGCAGCGCCTTGATGAGTTGATGCGTGTCGATCTCGTCGCCGAAGCTGGCAAAGAGCGCGGCGGAATTGGCTTTTTTCTCTTCAATGAACTGGATCGCGTTTGCGGCGGCGGCTTGCTCGGCACGGGCGCGCCACGCGGGGTCGAGCCCCCGGCGCCGCTCGGCGGCCCACCGCCGCAGCTCGCGCTTGTCGGCGATCGTCATTCGGAGCCGGCCTGGCTGAGGAATTCGAGCCGCTCGAGCGCGCCTTCGAGGTCGGCGCGGCCGCGCACGCGCAGGCTCGAGAAATTCTCGCCCGCCACGGCGTGGACCATGTTCTCGGTCACGACCCAGCGCACCATGTCGGAGAGCCTCGTCAGCTCCTCGCGCCGGATGCGCGCGCGGATTTCGTCGAGCGCCCGCGAGCCGATCTTCAAGACGCCCAGGCTCACCCCCTGCGCGACGAGGCCGTTGAGCTCGGCCGAGTAACGCAGGATCTGCTGGTCGACGTTGATCTGCAGCTTGATCGAGCCGCGCGGCATCACGCCGCTGAAGTCGCTCAGCAGCAGGTTCTCGCGGTGGTCGTGCGTCATGCGTTTCAAAATCGTCGGGTGCAGCAGCCGGTTGGCCTCGAGCACGAGCAGCCCGACCGGGTTGGGGTAGCTCTGCGCCACGGCCATCCCCGCCAGCGCCCCGATGTCGCCCTGGCCGGTGACGATGACCGGCGGGATCGGCGCGGCCGCCGACTCGACCAGCGGCAGAATATCGATATCGCCGGGGGGCGTCGTGATTTCGACGTGTGGGACGGAGGCCGCCTTGAGCGACTCCAGAATATGGATCAGCACGGGCCGGCCGGCCAGGTCAAGCTGGCAGGCGTGGTAGACGACCGGGTCGCCGGCGAGCAGGAGCACCGGCACGGCCGGCGGCGGGACGAACGACGGCGCCTCGCCGCGGGGCTCGGCCTCCAGCTCCGCCTCGAGCTCCATCTTCTCGATCCAATCGGGCGCGATCTGTGGTTCCTTGTAAAGCATCGTATGGTTATCGTAATCGAATGGATTTGGAGATTACAATTAGAAGAATGCCTCCATCACCGTGTCCGCAATCAAAATCCCGCGGCGGGTCAGGCGCAGGACGGGGGCGGTCTCGATCAGGCCGTCGCGCTCGAGGCGCCCGAGCTCGGGGCGGTAATATTCGCGCGCGTCGGCGCCCATCCAATCGTCGATTTCATCCCACGCGACGCCGTCGACGCGGCGCAGCGCCAGCATCATGATTTCCCCGCGGCGCGCGCGCTCGTCGGCGGGCGGGTCCGACGGCCGCGCCAGAATTCTATCGCCGATGCGCAGGTATTGGGCCAAATCGCACGGGTTCTCCATCCGCGCGCCGCCGATCACGCCGTGCGCCGCGACGCCGAACGCGTAGACGTCGCAGCGGCGCCAGTACTTCGAGTTGTGCCGCGAGCGCCGGCCCGGCCGCGCCCAGTTCGAGATCTCGTAGTGCTCGTAGCCGGCCGCCGCGAGCCGGTCGATCATCAGCCCGAACATCGCGACCTGCTCGTCCTCGCCGGGCAGCGGAAGGCGCCCCTCGCTTTGGCGGCGCGCGAACGGCGTCCCGTCGTGGACGGTCATGTTGTAGGCCGAGACGTGCTCGGGGGCGAATGAAAGCAACTCATCGAGGTCGGCATCGAGGTCCGCGAGCGTCTGCGTCGGCGCGCCGAAGATCAGGTCGAGCGACAGGTTCTCCGCGCCGGCCTCGCGCATGCGCCGGATCGCCCGGCGCGCGGTCTCGGCGTCGTGGACGCGGCCGAGCTCGGCCAGCACGCGGTCGCTGAAGCTCTGGCAGCCGACGCTCAGGCGGTTGACGCCGATCGAGAGGATCTCGCCGAGTCCCGCGCTCTCGGCGGTCGTCGGGTTGACCTCCAGCGTGACCTCGGCGCCGGGCGAAATTTCGAAGACGCGATGGAGCGCCGAGAGGACGCGGCCGACCGCGGCCTCGCCCATGAGCGAAGGCGTCCCGCCGCCGAAATAAACCGTGTCGGCCGCCGGCTTTCCCGTGAATCCCAGCCGCGCCGGCGCGGTCTCGATTTCGTCAATCAGCGCGCCCAGATAGTCGGGTCCGAATTTGAACGAGGGGTGCTCGCGGCCAAACGTGTAGAAGTCGCAGTACGGGCATTTGCGTTCGCAGAAGGGCCAATGAAGGTAGATCCCGGCGGGCTCGGCGCACATGCGTCCATGTTGACCCAGCAACACCCGCGGATGCAAGGGCGGTCTCATGCGGCAACTGTCACCGTATTAGAAATTAATCCTTGGGCGGGAGCTCATGGTGGCGGATGGCATCGAAGACCCGGTTGATGGTCGGTTCGGAGACCAGGGCGGCGATGTAGATGCCGCCGTGGATCATGCCTTTTTTCTGGCAAGCGAACATCGCCGTGTCCCAGTTGTCGTATTCGCGCCAGCGGCGGACGAATTCAATGATCATGTCCCAGTCGCCGCGATCGTACATCATGCGCAGGAAATCGTTATTAATCTGACGCCGCCAACGTTCATCGAGCTGTTTGGCTTCCTCGTGGATTATGTTATAGTCCCCGATTATTTTGCCGAAGCCCTCGGTGAACGGCACTGGCACACGGCATGAAGCATAATATTTCTTGAGTTCGGCGTATTTGATATTGATCGAAGCCGCGCGCGCGCGGAGTTCCGGAGTCGCAAGCGTGGATGCGGGGATCAGACCCGAGACAGCGGCCTGCGTGGTCGTCGTGATGGGGTCTTGAACCAATGTGTGCGAGGTGGGTTCGGGCGATAGCTGCACGGCGGCGGGAGCGCGGAGGTATTCGGGAACCTGGATTGGCCGGGACAGGTTGAAAACAACGATGAGAATCAGGGGTCCGAAAAACAGAAGAAATCCGCCGCCAAAGATAAGGAGCAACCAGCGCAAAATGCGCCGCGGGGTCGAATGTGATCGTTTAGAATATCTCTGGTTCATGTTGTTGAGGGTTTCCGGCGACGTTTACGGTGACAGCTGCTGGAATAGATCCTCCTGGAATTTCCGATAGCTGCCACCGAGTTTCTCCTAATAGTTATTATTTAGACTCATAACTCCTGATGATTTTTCCAGTATTTATGTCAACCACATCAATAAAACCCATATAATTTTGAAGAAATAGTTTTCCATTTTCCGCAACAACACCGACATACACATTCAGCGCGCTCGGAGGAATGCGAGGATCGGATTCAATCTGCCATAATAATTTTCCTTCTTTAACCGCGAAAGCATTATTGGGAAAAATAATATTTGTTGGCACACGCAAGACAAACACTAATATATCATCGATTTCCACCGGCTTTTCTATTGCGTATTTAAAATTTATATAAATACCATTTTTATATATTAATCTATTTTTTCGGACCTTATATTCCATTTCTTAACGCCTCCCGCATGTATTGGTGATTTGCGGTGACAGCGCTGGAGAAAAGGACGTCGGCGCCCCGGATCCCACGGTGGGTGACGCGGTCGGGGTCATCGATGGCGACGGCGCGGGCGATGCGAGCCATATGAGCCATATCGCAATTATGTTGACGGCCCGAGGGAAGTCAAACTATTTGGCAAACATCATCAACCGGACAGGATTTATTGCGGTCGCGGTCAACGCATACCGAAATATTCACCACTGAGACACGGAGGCACGGAGAATGCACGGAAACAAGGCAAAGAGGCATTCTGCCGAACTGTCACACGCAATCAGAACATGAGCCGGCGCCTGGAATCGCACCGGATGAGACTCTTTGAGTTCTCCGCGTCTCCGTGGTTCAATCCATCGGCATTCGCCAACTGCAACCCAAAACCCCAAAACGCTCTCACATCATCCCGACGGCCTCGATCCCCATCACGTATTTCGAGCAGCGCGTCATCCGGAACGGGAAGCGGTTCGTGATCCGCGCGACCTGGTCGGCGTGGGCCGGATCGAATTTGAGCTCGACGACGATCATCGGGGCCGGCCGGACCGGCGCGTCCCACCCCATCGCGCCGCGCGTGCCGAAAAACTCGATCTCGGAGTCGACCGTCAGCCGGATCGCGCCGTCGCCGCTCAGGAAGTAGCGGCGGCCGTAGCGGTTGACGAGCACCGGGCGCAGGCCGCGCAGCTCCTCGCGCAGCAGCTCCGGGATCCTTGCATGGCCGAACGCGTCCTCGATTTCGCGGCACGGGACCGACCCGTTCATGTAGATCGGCTGCAACGGATACGACAGCTTGCCGCCGACGAGGCCGCATTTCAATTTGCGCTCGAGCGTCGGCGCCTCGATCGCGCCGCCCACCGGGCCATACCAGCGGATGCGCGTCTTGACGCGGTCGGCCGCGCCGTTGGCGTGCTCGAAATACGCCTTGAACCCGGCCGTGTCGAGGTAAATGTTGTTCACCGTTCGCGCCGGGTAGATCTCGCGGAAGAGCGCGGGGTGGCGCTTGACCGCGGCCAGCGCCTCGGCCAGCGAATACGCCCGCGCCACGAATTTGCGCTCATAACGCGCGTTGGGAAATGCCATTGTCGAGCGGTTTATCATGCCGGATGAAATCCTGAGCGCTGAAAGCGCAAAATAATACAGCCCGGGGTGGAGCGAAGCGAAGCCCCAGGAATCGGCCACAAAAAATCCGAGCGCTGAAGGCGCGAGAGAAAATTCATTTCTTTCGCTCTTTCAGAGCTTCTCCGTTCCTTGCTCATGACCTGGGGCTGCGCTTCGCTCCGCCCCAGGCTATTCTCTCTTGCGCCTTCAGCGCATCCAAATCCTTCCTCAAACACCGAGGCCCTGCTCGTCCAGGCAGCTCACCCGCACGTTCGGGTTCAGCTCGCGGATCTTCCGGTTGAACTGCTCGAGGTTGCCGGCCTTCTTGAAATCGACCACGAACGCCGCCTCCAGCGCGTCGTTCGAATCGTCGAGCCGCTTGAGGCTCGCCGCCGCGCCCGCCGCCGCCAGCACGTCCGTGATTTCCTTGAGGCTCATCTTGTGCGGGTTGGTCGTGGTCACCGTCACGTAGAGGTTCGGCTCATCCTGCCGGCGCCGGAGCGTGCTCTGGATCGCGATGATCCCGAGGATGATCAGGACGGCGACGACCGTCAGGACGATCTGCCCCGCGCCGAGCCCCAGCCCCACGCTGATTGTCAGGAACAGGTAGGCCAGTTCCTCGGGCTCCTTGATCGCCGCGCGGAACCGGACGATCGACAGCGCGCCGACGAGACCCAGCGACAGCGCCAGCGACGACTTGACGATCGTGATGATCAGCGTCGTCGTCACGGCCAGCAGCAGGAAGTTCCTCGCGAACACGCGCCGGTTCGACATCGAGTTGCCGAAATGAAGATAAAAGAACCCGATCACCAGCCCGAGCACGGCCGCGATCGCAAGGCACAGGATGAACTCCGGCATATTGACCGCGCTGGCCTGGTTCATGAATTTCTCGATCAGCAGTTTCTTCGTCATCGTCCGTTTCCTTTGGTGATTTGCGTGATTGATTGCGTTGTCGTTTTGTTAGCGAGGAGGTATTGCCGGCGTTTCTGCGCGAACACCTTGATGCTGCGCTGGTCGGTGTCGGTGAGGCTCGCGGCAAATTGCTCGTAGGTGTCGGTCTTGCGCGTGTCGGCCTTCACGTCGGCGTCGATCAGGTCGTGATATTGCCGCGCGATGGGGCCGATCTTCTCCCAGTCGAGCCAGCGCGCGCTGAGATCATGCACGTAGCCGAGGTATTTTTCCCTGAACGCCGGGACCGCGAGCAGCTTCGCGATGAGGGCCTTGCTCGAGTCGCTTGCCGAGGCAAGCGGGTCGAGGAGCGGGCCGCCGCCGCCGCCGGGGCCGCCCATCCGGCGCCCGCGCCGCTGCGCCGTGGCCGTGGTTGGCCGGTCGTCGACGCCGCGCATGCCCGGGGAGAAACCCGGCGGGGGGCCGCCGCCCGGGCCGCCCGGACCACCGCCCATGCTGAAGCATTCGTTGGCGTCATAGGGGACGATGTGGAAGCGGCCGGTCTTGTCCTCGTAGAGGTCGATGTCGCTCGAGCGCGTCCAGAAGCCGTCGCCGTTGGCCATCGTGATGTCCCAGGCCAGGAATTTCAGGGTGCCGTCGATGTCGAGAATCGGCGCGAGCGCCGCCTCGAGCCGCTCGGGCGGCGTCTGGTCGATCACCCGGCACAGGTTGATCAGCTCGAGCCACGACTCGGCGGCGTCCTTCGACTTGATCGTGTAAATGTTTTTGTAGGCGGCGAGGTCGTCGCCCAGGTACGTGAAGCTCTGGTGGACGCCCGGGCTGCCGGCGATCTTCCAGCGCGCCCCCTTCGTCGTCCCGAAATAATCCCGCACGAGGTCCTTGTTGAAGTGCTGCTGGTTGACGTAGAGCCCCCAGCACTCGCCGTTGATCACGACGCGCACCCAGTTGGCCCGGGGCGCGGGCAGGCCGAACTCGCGCGCGACCTGCAGCGCCAGGACCGTCCGCATGAACGAGGCGTCCTCGTGCGAGTTGAGCAGGTTGAGCTTGCGGTAGCCCTCGAGCTGCTGGTTGGGGTGGATCCAGTCGAGCGTCAGCACCATGGAGCGCTTCTGCCCCTCGCGCACCATCATGTAGGAGGACATGCCGTGGAAATGCACGCCGACGTCGCGGTATTCGCGGCCGTCGACGGTGAGCCTGGCGGGCACTTCCACGTCGGTATACTTGAAGTCGGCAAGCTCCTTCTCCCAGTCGGCCGACTCGAACTCCAGGAACAGCGTGCGGATCGTGAGCGTGTCGTAGAGCGGCACGCCCGGATACGACGCCACGTCGGCCGGCGCGAGCCGGCGGCCGGCGACAGGCTTGGCCTGGGCTTCATTGAACATGCCGGGAGGCCCCGGCTGGAAGCGCCGGCCCGAATTGCTTTTGGCCAGCTTGGCCCGCGCGGCCTTGCGCTCGGCGGCGTTCAGCCAGCCGTCGCGGTCGGCGTCGAATTCACCGACGAGCCTGGTATCCTGCTGCCCCATCGGCCCGCCGGGGCCAAACCCCGGCGGCGGGCCGAAACCATCGTCGAAATCGAACATCGGCGCGGCGAACGGATCGGCGAACGGATCGTCCTGCTGCGAAAAGTCGCCCGGCTGGGCGCCCGCCGGATTAAAAAATATTAATGCAATCAGGCAGGCGAGGAGAATCGAGGAAGGGGGTTTAAGGGTTGTCGGAACGCGGAACATGCCACCCGTCTTTCAATCAAAGCTGCCTGAATCCATGCAAGCCCGATGCCAACACGTTTGGGCGGGCAAATTTCCCGAATCCGGAAGCCGCAGGCGCAAGCATTGAGCCCCGGCCGGGGAGCGCGACTTTTCCCGATGCATCATTTTTTCACACCGCCCACGAAGATCGTGTGCAAATCTTGCGCAGCCCGGCGTTCGACACGCCGCTTTACATTCCCGGTTCCGAAGGCATATCTGTCACCATGATGCGGTCGCCCAGGGAGATTCACAATGAGTGAACCGGCCCGATTGCATTACATTATGTTCATGGTTGTCTTAGGCGACGGCCGGATCGCGAACAGCGGTGACGCTCGATTTGCGACACTCAACCCGATGGAGGCGGCCCATGGCTGGGATTCTTAAAAAACTGATGGGGTTCATGTTTCTCGGAAGAGGGGCGGGCGAAGGCATGTCGGGAATTTCATCCAGCACGCCCGAAGGGCTGGAACGGATCCACACGGCCATGAATTCGATCGAGGCCGAGATGCTGCGGCAGGTCCTCACCGACGCGGGATTCAGCGTCGAGTTCGTGCCGTCCGCCTCGACGAGCGTCTTCGGGACGAGCGGCAGCAGCGAGATCTTCGTCGCCGCGCCCGAAGCCCAAGCCGCGGCGGCTTACCTCAACGAGTACCTGGGATCGAAGTAAAAGCCCGGAACAATTGGACAAACAAAAACCGCGGGACAAAGCCCGCGGCGAAACTTGAGTTGGAGGAGACGCCCGGATTCGAACCGGGGAATAATGGATTTGCAGTCCATCGCCTTACCACTTGGCTACGTCTCCCCCGTGGAGGCCTTACCATTGTCTGGATCGGCGCCGCCGCTGTCAACTCTATAAGAATTAAATTCGTTCGGCCCGCCGCTTGAGCCACGCGAGCGCCTCGTCGCGGCTCGCGAGCTCGCCCTCGAGCTGCAGCTCGTGCGCCTCGTGCAGGATATCCCCGAACGCCGGCCCCGGCCGGAGCCCCGCATCGATCAGGTCCTTCCCGTCCAGGAACGGCGCCGGGATGAGCGCCCGCTCGCGGTCCTCCTCGGCGATCTCGCGCCGCATCCGGTGGCAATACTCATAGCTGTCGAGCTTGTTGTGGCTGCCGAGGCAGTCGGCCTTGTGCAGCGCCAGGTGCAGGTCGAAGTCGCAGCGCCCCAGGAGGCGCCGCAGCGTCGAGCGCTTCATCCGCCGGACGTCCATGAAGCGCATGTGGTGGGCGACGAGCTCGCGGATTTCGTCGCGCATCCGCCCCGACAATTTCAGCCGGCGGCCGATCGCGTCGGCCATCTCCGCCCCGACCGCCTGGTGCTCGGGGAAGCGGATCCGGTCCTCGCCGCGCTCGAATGTGGGCGGCTTGCCGACGTCGTGCAGCAGCGCGGCCAGCGCCAGCTCCGGCGGCGGCTCGCCGGGCCACGCCTCGCGCAGGCTGTCCAGAACGAGCGCCGTGTGGACGAAGACGTCCCCCTCGGGGTGGAAGTTGGCCGGCTGCTCGCAGCCGCGCATCGCCTCGATCTCCGGGATGAACTGCGCCCACAGCCCCAGGTCCGACATCAGCCGCATCGCCCGGCCGGGGTTGGGCCCGGTCATGATCCGGATCAGTTCGTCGGCCACGCGCTCGGCGCTGATCTCCTTCAGATGCGGCGCGCACGCCTTGATCGCGCGCGCGGTCTCCGGCTCGATCTCGAAGCCGTAGCGCGCCGCGAACCGCACCGCCCGCATGAGGCGCAGCGCGTCCTCCCCGAACCGCGTGCGCGGGTTGCCGACCGTGGCCAGCCGGCGCCGCTCGATGTCGCCGCGCCCGCCGGCCGGGTCCAGGAGCCTCCGCGCCACCGGATCGTAATACATGGCGTTGATCGTGAAGTCACGGCGCGGCCAGTCCTCCTCCAGCGTCCCGTAGCGGACCGACTCGGGCCGGCGCCGGTCGACGTAGCTCCCCTCGGCGCGGAACGTCGCCACCTCGTGCGTGTGGCCGTCGACCATGACCAGCACGACGCCGAAATGAGCGCCCACGGCCCGTGTCTGCGGGAAAAGCCGCTGCACGACCTCGGGCTGGGCCGACGTGGCGATGTCGATGTCCTCGAGCGGCTCGCCGAGGAGCCAGTCGCGCACCGCCCCGCCGACAAACCACCCCTCGTGGCCGCCCTCCTGGAGCCGGCGCACAATGCCCAGCGCCGTGCGCGCCAACGCGCTTTCCGGCCACGGCGGCAGCTGCTGGTCCAGATCGCTCATATCTCCATGATAAGGAAGCCCCACATGAAGTTACAGGAAATCCTCGCGCCCGGGAACGTCGATCTCCTGACCGGCAGATTGAACATGCGCCACTCGGGAGAGTAGCGTTCCCAGGGGTCTGCCCTGGGGACCTTTTCGTCCTCCCCGCATTTCCGCATTTACCGCACACCCGGCGCGCTTTAAGATTCAATGGGGCCGATGATGAACCTTGACTACCAGAACATCCGTTTCGTGCCGATCGTCCACCAGCGCGTGACGTTCGCCGAGCGCGTCCGCACGGCCGCCATGGCGTGGCAGCCCGACGTCATCGCCGTCGAGCTCCCGGCCTCGATCAAAAAGCCGGTCCTCGAGGGGGTGGCGCGCCTGCCGCGGATCTCCGCGGTCGCGTGGCGCGAGCCCCAGAACCCCGACAGCCTGTTTTACCTGCCGGTCGACCCTTGCGACGGACTGATCGAGGCCGTCCGCCTCGCCTGCGCCAACAGGATCCCGATCAAGCTGATCGACCTCGACATGCCCGGCCTGCGCGAAAAATGGCAGTACGCCCCCGACGAGCTGATCGTCGACCGCGCCGGGCTCGGCCGCTACGCCGAGGCGTTCGCCCCGTCCCTGGCCGCGTCGGACCCGGCCTCGGCCGCGCGCGAGTCGCACATGGCCGCGATCCTGCGGGCCCTGGCCGCCACCCACGACCGCGTCCTGTGCGTGCTGGGCATCGGCCACTACCGCGCCGTCCGCGAGCTCGTCGAGACCGGCGCCATCGAGCCGCCCCACCCCGAGGCGATCGACTCGCGCCCCAACGCCGCCCTCGTCGACATCGAGAAGCGCGCCCTGCCGGCGTTCCTCGGCGAGATGCCCTACATCACCTGGCTGTGGGAACAGTCGCGCGAGGAACGCGAGCTGACCGGCGAAAGCGGCTTCGACAAGCTCGACGCGATCGTGACGATGCTGCGCGAGGCCTCCGAAATCTACAAGCGCCTCTACCGCGAGGAGCTGAACCTGACCCAGTGGCACGGCCTGCTGCAATACGCGCGCAACCTGGCGATCGTCGGCGGCCGGCTCCAGCCCGATTTCCACGAGCTCGTCATCGCCGCGCGCGGGATCGTCGACGGCGACTTCGCCGCCGAGCTCGCCGCGCTCGCCGGCCTCTACCCGCCCCAGGAAGGCAAGCCCGTCGACGAGCTGCCGCAGCTGACCGCGACGATGAAGAAAATGCCGGGCGGCGCGCAGTTCCTCGCCGCGCCGCGCTGGGAAATGCCGCCGGTCGACCCCAACCCGATCCGCCTGCGCCGCCGCCCGAGCGCCGAATTGCTCGAGCTCTGGAAGCGCGACTGGGAGGATCAGCCCGGCCTGTTCGGCCTGTGCGACTGGCCCCCCGAAAGCGACCGGCAGGAAAAATTCATGCACTTCGTCCGCAAGCGCGCGCTGTCGGTGCTGTGCGAGGACCGCCGCCGCGTCGAGGAGTTCACCTCGTCGATGCTCGACGGCCTCGACCTGCGCGAGACCCTGCGCAACTGGCACGCCGGCAAGCTCTACGTGCGCGCCGAATACCCGCCGCGCGGGGCCGTCGGCGCCGTCGTCGTCATCTTCGAGGACCAGTCGCTCGACGACGACGACAACTGGCGCGCCACGCTCTACGCCGAGCACCGCGGCGAAAGCGACATCTCGTTCTTCGCCTCGCCGCTGGGCGAGAACATCGTCGGCCCGCGCATCAGCCGCGTCGAGCTCAACGGCCTGCTCTCGGTCTGGCCGGCCGCGCGCATCCCGGACATCTGGATGTTCAACCTCGGCGAGGGGATCGCCACCTGCGCCGACGCGCTGCTGGCCGCCGGGATCATGTTCTCGTCGGAAAAATACCTGGCCTACGTCGCCGCCCGCCCCCCGCGGCCGCGGCTCAAGGCGCTGGCCCGCCGCCACGGCAAGCACATCATCTTCCTGCCGCTGCACCAGTTCGCGCGCGACCGCCTGCGCCGCATCCGCCGCTTTCACATGCTCGGCGGCCGCCACGTCCGCAAATGGGCCCGCGATTACATCTTCGAGAATTAAGTTCCGCTTGAGACTTTTGCCGAAGTTCCGAGTCGCCCCAATGCAAGCCGCGTCGGGATATATGCGATGAAATAGGTGATGAGCGCCGTCCAGGCATTGCCTTCAAACTGGCGGGGAGCCCAGGGGACGCGAACTCTCATCATGTCCGCGTATACCACCACCACGAAGCACGAGACGACCGCGATCAGAATGGCCGCCGCGCCCCACGCCGCAAGCGCCGGCAGGACCGACCGCCGCCGCAGGCCCGGCGTGATGATCCCAGTCCCGAATGCGATCATGCCGCACGTGATATTCTCGATGTAACTGCCGAATACGAAACCCGGCGACACATTCAGGCCGCCCCGCAGCCGGCCGGCCGCGTAGCAGCCTGTCATCAGAATCGCGTAGAGTCCCAGCCTCGGCAACACGCGTTTCATTCGCTCCCGTGTCGGCGGGGACTCGTCCCCCGCGACCGCCAGGCCGAAATACCCTCCCAGCGCGGCCATGATCGCGTATCGCGGGAAGGCCGCGATCGATGCCGCGCAATTCTCCATCACCGCGAAGCACCCATACAACGAGCACGAAAACAACACCCCGTACAAGGCGCTTTCGACCAGCATCCCGACGTCGGGCAGGGCGAACTTCCTGGCGCTTCCACCCGCCGACCAAAACCGCAGCGGAACTAAAAAGTCAAAGGGCAGGAGCCGGTATGGGATTGTATTGAAAGCCGGGTCGAGCCGGGCGGTCAACCATTGCATCGCATACAGGTCAACCATCTTCGCCTCATGATAAACAAACGCGAACGCCCCCGCCCAGACCACGGCGTAAGCGGCCGGTATCGCAAACAGCATTTGGCTGTCACCGCAGGTTTTGGCCACAACCATGAAAATGAGAACGTCGGCGAGCAGGATGAAAACGGATATCGCGGCGCTCAGGCCAAGGCTCATCAGGCTGCGCAGCGCCGGGAGCCTCCCGCCCGCGAACCATTTCCATTCGGCGATGTATTGGTAAATCCCGCCCAGCCACGTCTGCATCATGATCACCAGGATCAGGATCAGGATCATAAAAGCCGAAAATGTGGCCGGCGTATGCACGCTCCGGACATAGCGATACACGTAAAATCCGGTCAGGATCGCAAAAACAAAGACCAGCCTGTAGGTGCGGCAGAATATCAGCAGGTGATGCCGGAAAAGCTCGTTCCCGCCGAGCTGCGTCAGCATGAGTTCCTGCAGGTGATGGAGCGAAAGCGTCTTCATGACCATCGACTGGTCGTTTGCATACAGGTGATACCGCAGCAGCAGGAAAGCCAGCACAAAGAGAACAACCAGGCTGAGACCTCCCTGCATCACGCCTCTCAAGACAAAGCCCGCGGCAACCAGGCAGACCGCAAGGATGACCGCTTCAAAGAGCCGCAGTGCGATGAACCGCAGCGGCCGCCGGGCGCGCCGCTCCGAATACCGCACGAGGGGGTTTTCCCGCCACCCGGTCCGCTCCAGGAGCCCCGCCGGCAACAGCATGTCCCGCCACCCGAACCCGCGCCAGCTTTCCCGTGAACGATCCATGGCCACCGCTTTCGTCTTTTCGTGCCCGTCATCGTAACCACTATCGAACCCAAATCAAAACCATTTCGCCGCCGTGCACCTTTGAATTGTTTGGGCCCGCCAACCCTGTTATGCTTTTTGCGTTGCACGATTCAGGCCGGCGCAGGGGCGCCGCAGGAATGGGTTTTTCATGCTGCACTCGCGAATGGAACGGGTTCAAAAACTGATTCAGCAGGAGCTGGGGCAGATCCTCGACCGGGAGCTGCGCAACCCCGACATCCCGCGCTTCATCACCGTCGCCCACGTCAAGGTCTCGCCCGACCTGAGCGAAGCGACCGTCATTGTCACGTTCCTCAGCGACGAGGACGACGAGACGATCAAGCACACGCTCAAAGAGCTGAACCGCTCGGCCGGCTATATCCGGTCGCTGCTGGCCAAGCGCGTGCGCCTCAAGCGGCACCCGCACCTGCGGTTCGTCTACACCAACGCCACGCACCACGCCGCCGACCTCGAGGAGATCTTCCACGGGATCCGCCGCGAACGCGAAGAATACCTGGCGGCTCACCCGGAAGAGCGCGAATCCGAAACCGAAACCGGCGACAGCGAGACGCCGGGAGGCGAAAATCCCAAGGAATAATTGAAATGACGGTTCTGGTCACAGGAGGAGCCGGTTACATCGGCAGTTTCACGGTCGCGGCGCTCGTCGAGCGCGGCGAGCGGGTCGTCGTGCTCGACAACCTCTCGGCCGGCCACCGGGCCGCCGTCCCGGCCGGCGTCGAGCTGGCCCAGGGCGACCTGGCCGACCGCCGGTTCGTCGCCGGCGTCCTGTCAGAAAATGCCATCGAGGAAGTCATCCACTTCGCGGCGTTCACGTCGGTTCCCGAATCGGTCGCCAAGCCCGGTCTGTACTTCAGCAACAACACGGCCAACACGCTCGGGTTGCTGCAGGCGCTGACCGACGCCGGCGTGGGGCGCTTCGTTTTTTCCTCGACCGCCGCCGTCTACGGCGAGCCGCAGGCCAACCCGATCACCGAGGACCACCCGAAAAATCCGCAGTCGCCCTACGGCCAGTCCAAGTACTTCAGCGAGCAGATCCTGGCGGCGTTCGAGGTCGCCCACGGCTTGCGCCACGTCGCGCTGCGCTACTTCAACGCCTGCGGCGGCGCGCCCGACCGCGGCGAGGACCACGCCCCCGAGACGCACCTGGTCCCGATCGTCCTGCAGGCGGCGCTCGGCCAGCGCGAGGCCGTCTCGATTTTCGGCGCCGACTGGCCGACCCCCGACGGCACCTGCGTCCGCGACTACATCCACGTCGCCGACCTCGCCGACGCCCACCTGCGCGCGCTCGACCACCTGCGCGGCGGCGGCCAAAGCCTGCAATTGAATCTTGGCAACGGGGCCGGTTACAGTGTGGCCGAGGTGATCGAATCGGCGCGGCGCGTGACCGGCCGCGCGATCCCGGCGCGCAACGCCCCGCGCCGGCCCGGCGACCCGTCGACGCTCGTCGCCTCCTCCGAAGCCGCGCGCCGCGAGCTCGGCTGGACGCCGCGCATCAGCAACCTCGACGACATCGTCGCCTCCGCGTGGCAGTGGCATCGCGACCATCCCAACGGCTACGGAGACCGTTTATGACCGAATGCGCCACGCTGGAACCACGCATTCAGCCGCTGGGCGTTACCCGCCGCTCCGAGTCGGGCGAAACGCCCCAGGTCTCCGTGATCTTCCCGGCTTACAACGAAAAGCCGCGCCTGCCGTCGACGCTCGAAAAGACCATCGCCTACCTCCAGAAGGAATACGAGAGCTGGGAGATCATCGTCGCCGACGACGGCTCGGCCGACGGCACGGCCGAGATGGTCGAGCACGACTTCCCGCAGTGCCGGGTCCTGCGCGCCCCGCACAACATGGGCAAGGGCGCGGCCGTCCGCCGCGGCATGCTCGCCGCGGGCGGCCGGTTCCGCCTGTTCAGCGACTCCGACCTCTCGACGCCGATCGAGGAGCTCGCCCCGATGATGGCCCTGCTCCAACGCATGGAATGCGACGTCGTGATCGCCTCGCGCGCCCTCCCCGAATCCAACCTCGTCCAGCGCCAGCCGTGGTGGCGCGAAATCTCCGGCCGCATCTTCAACGCCCTCGTCCAGCCGATCTCCGGCCTGCCGTTCCGCGACACCCAGTGCGGCTTCAAGCTCTTCCGCGACCACGCCGCCGAGGAAATCTTCTCGCGCCAGCGTTCCAACGGCTGGGCGTTCGACGTCGAGATCCTCATGCTCGCCCAGTTCCTCGGCTTCACCGTCCGCGAGCACCCGGTGACGTGGCTCAACAGCGCGGCCTCCAAGGTCCACCTGCTGCGCGACGCGCCGAAAATGCTGTTCGACATCGTCCGCTTCCGCTGGCGCCGCCTCACCGGCGGGATGCTCGGCGAAGAGTGAAGTCCTGAGTCCTGAGTCCTGAGTCCTGAGTCCTGAGTCCTGAGTCCTGAGTTGGGAATTGTCTCCTTGAAGCGTTTCCTCCCGACCGCCATCGGCCTGGCCGCCGCCCTCGCCCTGTTCGTCCTGTTCAAACTGCAACTGCTCAACGGCTGGAGCGCCAACTCCGACCACCCCTACATGGGCTACGACTACTTCGGCTGGCCGCGCGCCGCCCTCGCGATCCTCAACGGCACCAACCCGTTCACCGCGCACCTCGACTATGACTACGGCCCGTGGGCCACCGGGTTCGTGACGTTCCCGGCCCTGGCCGTCGCCGGGATCCCGCTCGCGTGGCTGCCGCCGTGGGGGGGCTTCTGGGCCGTGAGCATCCTCGCGCTCGCGCTCCACCTCGCGATCATCGCGGTCTTCGGGACGCGCCTGGACGCGCCCCGCCCGCGCGACTGCGTCTTCATGGCCGCGATGGGGCTGTTCCTGCCGTGGTACGTCATGTACTACATGGGCCAGTACCACAGCCTCGCCGTGCTGGCCGTCTTCCTCGTGCTGGCGTGGGAATCGACCGCCTCCCAGGTCGCCGGGTTCACGATCAGCGCCCTGGCCAAGCCGGTCCTCGGCCCGGCCGCGCTGGTCCTCTTCCTGCGCCGCGAATGGAAAACCGTCTGGATCATCGCCGGCGTGCTCGCCGTGACCATGCTGCCGTGGTTCGTGATCCGCCACGACGCGACCGGGTTTCACCCGGGCCTCAACCCGATCATGGGCGAATACACGGCCGAAGCCGCGCTGATCGCCAAGTACACCGCCTGGCGCTGGAACCACCAGATCTCGCTCGCGGCCGCCCTCGACGAACTGCTCGACCCCCGCGCCAACCTGATCGCGCGCTATTACGTGTCGGCCGCGATCGTCGCCGCGGCCGCGCTGATCGCCCTGTACCGCGACCGCCGCGCCGCCATCTGCATGGCCCTCATGTGGTTCTTCGCGTTCTACGCCCGCGGCCACGAATACCACTACACGCTGCTCGTCCCCGTCATGCTCTGCCTGTGGAGCCTCCCCGGCGGCCGCTACCGGACGTGGTGGGTGGTCGCCCTCGCCGCCGCCGCCGCCGCGCCGACGACGTGGGGCATTTTCAAGTACCACTACGGCATCGAAAACTCGATCCGCTCGTGCGACCTCATGCTCTCGCATAACGCGCCGCTCTATGACCTCTTCCTCTGGCACAAGCCCGCCACCGCGCTCCTGCTGGCCGCGACGATCGCGTGGACCGAATCCCGCGGCCCGGCCGCCGGCGAAAAACTCAACCCAACACCCTTACAAGACACACAAGACCCGTGAGACACACAAGACGAAAAACTTCGCATTTTGAAAACGTAATTCCATAAATTCCGCAAATCATCCTACCTTTTGCCCGATGCATCGGTTAGAGTGTTGGCCGTTGTCAAGGCGTGCGCATTGAACAGCACGATCACACAGGAGTTTATCTTATGAGTGACGTATTGAAGATCTTTCGCGAACTGGAGATGACCTGGGATCGCGACAACATTTACCACCAGGTCCTGACGTACATCGCAACGGCCTCGGAGCTGCTCGGCCTGCCCAAGGGGCTCGAGCTGATCCTGGCCCAGCCGAAGAACGAGATCACCGTTCACTTCCCCGTCCTCATGGACGACGGCGAATACCGTCTCTTCCGCGGCTTCCGCGTCCAGCACAACAACGTGCTCGGGCCGTTCAAGGGCGGCATCCGCTTCCACCAGGACGCCGACCTCGACCACGTCAAGGCCCTGGCCGTGCTGATGACGATGAAGACGGCGCTCTACTGGCTCCCCTACGGCGGCGCCAAAGGGGCGGTCAAGGTCAACCCGCGCACCCTCTCGCAGGACGAGCTGATGCGCCTGACCCGCCGCTTCACCGCCGCCCTGGGCCAGAACATCGGCCCGTTCTACGACGTCCCGGCCCCCGACGTCGGCACCAACTCCCAGATCATGGCGTGGATCACCGACACCTACACCAACCTGCACGACCCCGCCCGCCGGCTCGACGGCATGGGCGTCTGCACCGGCAAGCCGCTCCTTCTCGGCGGCTCGCAGGGGCGCGAAAAGGCGACCGGCCAGGGCCTCATCTACGTCCTCGAGCAGATGCTCCCGGAGATGGGCTTCGACATCGGCAAGGTCAGCTACAGCCTGATCGGCTACGGCAACGTCGGCTCGTGGACCGGCAAGCTCATGGCCGAGCGCGGCGCCAAGCTCAAGGCCGTCCTCGACCACACCGGCGCGATCTATAGCGACAAGGGGATCGACGCCAACGAGCTCGACCAGTACGTCGCCAAGAAGGGGGGCGTCGGCGGCTTTCCCAACGCCGAGGCGATCAGCGAGGACGAGTTCTACGGCTGCGAGGTCGACATGCTCGTCCCGGCCGCCCTCGAGCAGATGATCAACGACCAGAACGTCAAGCTGCTGCGCTGCAAGATCGTCGCCGAGGCCGCCAACGCCCCGACGACCCCGCAGGCCGAACGCTACATGATCGAGCAGGGCATCCAGATCCTGCCCGCCATCCTGTGCAACTCGGGCGGCGTCACCGTCAGCTACTTCGAGTGGAAACAGAACCGCCAGGCCGAGACATGGGACCTCGACTACGTCGACGCCCAGCTCAAGAAGATGGTCCTGGCCGCCTGCGCCCGCACCAAGGAAACCGCGCACCGGCTCAAGTGCGACCTGCGCACGGCCTCCTACTGCGCCGCCCTCGAGCGCATCGCGAAGGTCTACACCATCCGCGGGATCTTCCCATAAGAAGTTCTCGCTCAGATCGCAATGCAAAAGGGCCAGGCATCCGCCTGGCCCTTTTTCCGTGCTCGTGCTCGTAATCGAAAATCGAAAACCCGACCCCAAGCCGGGCCCCTTATTCCTCGTCCATCCGCGACCCGACGCGGTAGGCCGTCACGATCCCCAGCACCGCGAACAGCAGGTCGAACAGATCCAGGTTGTCCGCGACGATGTCCGAATACGGGACCTCATTCAACTGCTCCTCCACGGTTTGCTTGTGGTGGTTGCGCCAGTAGTCGTACGTCGTCGTGCTGGTCCCCATGTCCTGCAATTCCGGAACGTCGTACTTGCGGAAACTGGCCAATTCCTCGGGCGCGACGGCGTCCGGATCGGACTCATCGGTGTAGTCGTGGTCGATCATGAACTTGACGTGGTCCGATGCCGACTCCAGCTTGGCGAAATCGGCGGCGTCCTTCTGGAATTCCTCAAACGCCGGTTCACTCGTCCTGGCCTCGACGACTTCCGGGATCATCTCCTGGAACACGATGTGCACCACCATCATTTTGCCGGCCAGAATCGACAGGACGGCAACGATGGCGCAGGTCACGCCCATCGCCGCGCCGCGCCCGCCGCCGAGCACCGCGCCGACGCCGACCAGCGCCCCGATGCCCCACGCGATATACGCCGATTCGAGATTTGCAAACGCCGCGACCGCGCCCCAGATGACCGCGCCGATCACCGCCCCGACGATTGCCCCAATGATCCCCAACGGTTTCATGCCCCTCTCCTCCGCACAAATAAGTTTTAATCATGCTGTGACGAACCGCCCAAAAGCATGTCACGGCCGCACGAATTTTCAATCAAAAAGTGTCCGTTGTGTCCGTATTGCTGGAATTTTAATCCGGATTCCGTTATTCTAACTACTTCATGCAACGACACGGATTCGGGCCCCCGCGAGGCGGCGGGCATGGGGAAAGGAACGCTCATGAAAACGGCGGTCAAGAAAACCGGATCGGCCAGGCCCAAGGCCGAAAAAACCGAGGCCGGGCTGTCGCGCGACGAGCTGCGCAAAATGGACGCCTACTGGCGCGCGTGCAAATACCTCGCCGCCGGGATGATCTACCTGCGCGCCAACCCGCTGCTGCGCGAGCCGCTCAGGGCCGAGCACGTCAAGGAGCGGCTCCTCGGCCACTGGGGGGCCAGCCCCGCGCTCAGCTTCGCGTGGGTCCACATGAACCGCCTCATCAACAAGTACGACCTCGACGCGATCTTCCTGGCCGGGCCCGGCCACGGCGCCCCCGGCGTCCTCGCCCCGGTCTACCTCGAAGGCTCCTACTCGGAGATCTACCCCAACAAAAGCGAGGACGAGGCCGGGATGGGCGCGTTCTTCAAGGAATTCTCGTTCCCGGGCGGGATCGGCAGCCACTGCACCCCCGAGACCCCCGGCTCGATCCACGAGGGGGGCGAGCTCGGCTACAGCATCTCGCACGCCTTCGGCGCGGCGTTCGACAACCCCGGCCTGATCGTCACCGTCATGGTCGGCGACGGCGAGGCCGAGACCGGTCCGCTCGCCACGTCGTGGCACTCCAACAAATTCCTCAACCCCGTCCGCGACGGCGCCGTCCTGCCGATCCTCAACCTGAACGGCTACAAGATCAACAACCCCACGATCCTGTCGCGCATCTCGCACGAGGAGCTCGAGGAGCTGTTCAAGGGCTACGGCTGGTCGCCGCGGTTCGTCGAGGGCTCCGACCCCGACCAAATGCACCAGAAAATGGCCGGGGTCCTCGAGGAGTGCGTCCTCGAGATCCGCCGCGTCCAGGCCGAGGCCCGCACCAGCGGCAAGCCGGCGCGTCCGCGCTGGCCGATGATCGTGCTGCGTTCCCCCAAGGGGTGGTCCGGCCCCAAGGAGGTCGACGGCCACAAGGTCGAAGGCTTCTGGCGCGCGCACCAGGTCCCGCTCGCCGGCGTTCGCGAAAAGCCGGAGCGCCTCAAGCAGCTCGAGAAATGGCTGCGCAGCTACAGGCCCGATGAGCTGTTCGACAAGAACGGCGCGCTCGTCGCCGAGCTCAAGGCCCTGGCCCCGAAAGGCCCCCGCCGCATGGGCGCCAACCCGCACGCCAACGGCGGCGCCCTGCGCAAGACCCTGCGCATGCCCGACTTCCGCGACTACGCGATCAAGATCGACAAGGCCGGCCAGGTCTCGGCCGAAAACACGCGCCCGCTCGGCCAGTTCCTGCGCGACGTCATGCGCCGCAACATGGGCGGCTTCCGCGTCTTCAGCCCCGACGAGAACACCTCCAACAAGCTCGACGCGATCTACGAAGTCAGCAAGAAGCTGTGGCTCGCCGACTACCGGCCCGAGGACGCCGACGGCGGCGAGCTCGCCACCGACGGCCGCGTGTTGGAGATGCTGTCGGAACATACATTGGAAGGCTGGCTCGAAGGCTACCTCCTCACCGGCCGCCACGGCTTCTTCTCGACCTACGAGGCGTTCGTCCACGTCATCGACTCGATGTTCAACCAGCACGCCAAGTGGCTCGCCATCTGCCGCCACCTGCCGTGGCGGGCGCCGATCGCCTCGCTCAACCTGCTCATCACCTCGACCGTCTGGCGCCAGGACCACAACGGCTTCACGCACCAGGACCCCGGATTCCTGGATATCGTCGTCAACAAAAGCCCCGACGTCTGCCGCATCTACATGCCGCCCGACGTCAACACGCTGCTCAGCGTCGCCGACCACTGCCTGCGCAGCACCGACTACATCAACGTCATCGTCTGCGACAAGCAGAAGCACCTGCAGTACATGACGATGGACGAGGCGATCGTCCACTGCACCAAGGGGATCGGCATCTGGCGCCAGGCGAGCAACGACGAGGGGGTCGAGCCCGACGTCGTCATGGCCAGCGCCGGCGACGTCCCGACCAAGGAGGCCCTGGCCGCCGTCTGCCTGCTGCGCGAGCGTTTCCCGCAGCTCAGGATCCGGTTCGTCAACGTCGTCGATCTCTACAAGCTCGTCCCCTCGACCGAGCACCCGCACGGCCTCCCCGACCGCGACTTCGACAGCCTGTTCACCACCAACAAGCCCATCATCTTCAACTTCCACGGCTACCCGTGGCTGATCCACCGCCTCACGTACCGCCGCACGAACCACGACAACATGCACGTGCGCGGCTACAAGGAGAAGGGTAGCATCAACACGCCGCTCGACCTCGCGATCAGGAACCAGATCGACCGGTTCAGCCTCGCCATCGACGTAATCGACCGCGTCCCGGGCCTTCAGACCGCCGGCGCGCACGCCAAGGAAATCTTCCGCGGCATGCAGCTCGAAGCCCAGGCCTACGCCTACGAACACGGCGTCGACAAACCCGAATTCGACCAGTGGCGCTGGCCGGCGTAATTCGTGCGCGTATTTGCGGTAGCCCGAGCGAGAGCGAGGGACTGCGGGGCCGACGCCCCCGCCGGTCAGTCGCACAATCGAAATTCAAACGCGTTTGATCTGATCGACGCGCTGAAAGCGCAAGAGAAAATAGCCTGGGGCGCAGCGAAGCGCAGCCCCAGGTAAAGAGCCGCCGATGGCGGAGCTCTGAAAGAGCGAAAGAAATTTCTCTCGCGCCTTCAGCGCTCTGACGACATTGCGACTTATCCCTGGGGCTACGCTTCGCTCCGCCCCAGGCTTTATGATTTCGCGCTTTCAGCGCTTGGGAGCACACGCGACATGCTCAACACATACCCCGTTTCAGCCATTTGCATTGGGAGGCACCCATGACCGAAGGCATCCTCGTCGTCAACGCCGGCTCGTCGACGCTCAAGTTCTCGCTCTTCACCATCGCGCCCGACGGCCCGGCGCTCGACATCCGCGGCCAGATGGACGGGATCTTCACCGCCCCCCGCTTGTCCGTCAAGGACTGCCGCGGCGAGACCATCTACGACCGCTCATGGACCGAAAGCTTCGACACTGGCCACGAGAGCGCCGTCGACCGCGTCATCGATTACCTGATGGCCGATTACGCCGATTTCCGCGTCCTGGCCGTCGGCCACCGGGTCACGCACGGCGGGCTGAAATTCACGGCCCCCGTCCGCGTCACGCCGGCCAGCCTCGCCGAGCTCGAGGAGCTCATCCCGCTGGCCCCGATGCACCAGCCGCGCAACCTGGCGATCATCCGGCGCGCGCTCGACCGCAACCCGCAGATCCCGCAGATCGCCTGCTTCGACACGGCGTTCCACCGCGCCGCGCCGCGCGTCTCGCAGCTCTTCGGGCTGCCTCTGGACTACGCCGAGGCCGGCGTCATCCGCTACGGCTTCCACGGCCTCTCGTACGAATACATCGCCTCCGTGCTGCCGAACTTCGACGAGAAGGCCGCCGCCGGCAAAACCATCGTGCTGCACCTCGGCAACGGCGCGAGCATGTGCGCCCTCGCCGATCGCAAAAGCGTCGCGAGCACGATGGGCTTCTCCGTCCTGGACGGCCTCATCATGGGGACGCGCAGCGGCTCGCTCGACCCCGGCATCCTCCTCTATTTAATGAACGCGCGCGGCATGGACTCGCGCGAAATCGAAAACCTCTTCTATCACCGGTCCGGGCTGCTCGGGATTTCCGGCGTCTCGAGCGACATGCGCGACCTGCTGAAGAGCGAGGAGCCGCACGCAAAACTCGCCGTCGACCTGTTCGTCTACCGGATCGGCCGCGAGATGGGCTCGCTCGCCGCGGCGCTGGGCGGCCTCGACGCGATCGTCTTCACCGGCGGCATCGGCGAGCACTCGGCCCCGATCCGCGAGCGCGTCTGCGAGGCGGCCGCGTGGCTCGGCGTCAAGCTCAACCGCAAATCCAACCGCCGCCACGGCCCGCGCATCAGCTCGATGCGCTCGCGGGTGGCGGCGTGGGCGATCCCCACCGACGAAGAGCTCGACATCGCGCGCCACACCGTCGCCTGCCTCCGCTCCGAATCGATGATCTGACGTCGCCGTGGCCCGAGCGTAAGCGAGGGATTGATCGTGCTCATCGTCCCAAGCTGGCATACCCAGAACGATATTGCCGTCGTTCAAGGACCGCCGACGCGGTTCCGAAACCATTTCCTCTCTGTCCTCTGTAATCGAAAATCGCGCTCTAACACTCCAGTTGCGCAAACCCCCTCAGCGAGTATGATGCTGCCATGCCTTTGGCGGATCGCGAAATGCTGCTTGCGGATGAAAATCCGCGGACCGCAGGCCGCAATCCGAAATTGAATCGCGGAGCGGTTGCCATGCCCCTTCCCCTTGCCGACGCAGCCCGGTCCGTGCGCGAGGCGATCAAGAACGCCACGCGCGGCCTGGTCGAGCGCGAAGCCCTCGCCGACCTCATCATCCTGTCGGCCGTCGCCGCCGAGCACCTGCTCGTCGTCGGCCCTCCCGGCACCGGCAAGAGCGCCGTCGTGCGCCGCGTCGCGCAGGCCATCGGCGGCCGCTACTTCGAATACCTCCTCGGCCGCTTCACCGAGCCGAGCGAAATCTTCGGCCCCATCGACCTGCGCAAGCTGCGCACCGGCACGGTCGAGACCGAAACGACCGGCATGCTCCCGGAGGCCGAGGTCGCGTTCCTCGACGAGGTCTTCCTCGGCTCGACCGCCGTGCTGAACACGCTCCTGAGCGTCCTGAACGAGCGCACGTTCCGCCGCGGCCACACCAGCCTGCGCTGCCCGCTGCGCGTCTGCGTCGGCGCGACGAACGTCCTGCCCGACGAGGAATCGCTCGCCGCGTTCGCCGACCGGTTCCTCGTCCACGTCTTCGTCGAGCCGGTCCCCGACTACATGCTCGAGGACCTGCTCGACGGCGGCCGCGGCATCAACGACGACGACGAATGCCCGGCCCAGAGCAGCCTCGAGCAGCTGGATCTGTTGACGACGGCGGCGGCCGCGGCCGATTTAAGTCCCGTCCGCAACGACCTCGCGCACGGCCTGCGCCTCCTGCGCAAGGCCGGCCTGCAACTCTCCGACCGGCGCATGGTCAAAGCGCAGCGGCTCATCGCGGCCGCCGCGGTCCTGGCCGGCCGGCCCGACCCGACGCCGGCCGATCTGTGGCCGCTCATCGACGTGATCCCCACGCGCGAGGGGCAGGCCCTGGGCCGCGAGGTGCTCTCGTCGATGCTCAACCGCTCCGAGAACCAGACCCTTGTCGCCGCCGCCGAGGAAGCCTCCGCCGGCCCGCAGGCGCGCGCCGGCCGGATCGCCGAGCAGGCCGAACTGCTCCTTGCCGGCGAGCCCGACGAATCGATGCGCGAAAACCGCCTGCTCCAGCTCGAGGCGCTCGGCCGCGAGATCGACGCCGGGTTCTGCGAGGAAACGATGCCGCCCGCGCTCAAGTCGCTGCGCGATCGGATCGCCCAGGCCACCGCCGTCGCATGAACCCCTCGCTCGCCATCGACTGGCGGCCGCGCCCCGAGCCGCTCGAGCCGTGCGCGCTCGTTGCGCGCGGCGAAACCGCGCGCGCGCTGGCCCGCCGCGTCCTCGCGTTGAGCGACGACCGCCTGCGCGATTTGAAAGGCGGCGCGGGAAAGGATTGGCTCGTGATCTCCGGCCCCGCCGAGCGCCTGCCGTGGGTCCCCGGCGTCCTCTATTTCGGCGCCGAGCCGGGCGCGCCCAGCGTCCTTTTCCCGACGGCGCTCGAGCCCGGCATCCCGGCCGCGCTCATCGACCGCGCTCTCGCGCGCCGGTTCCCGCGCGCCCCGATGCTTGTCATCCCCGATCCCCCGACGATCATCCCGCTCGACACCATCCGCCCGCTGGAGCGCAAACGGATTGAAGAATGGTTGAATCATTTAACAGGAGGCAGCGGAGTAAACGGAGAAAGCCCGGAAATGCATGCTCCGTCATCTCCGTTTCCTCCTGTTCAAGAAAGTGATTGATCAAGGCTGACGATGCAACTGCCGCGCAATCTCACTGCCTGGGCCGAGGCGCTGAACCTGTTTCCGCGCGACGTTGCGCTGGGCATCGGCGGGCTCGCGCGGCGGCTCGCGCCCGCGTTCCGCGCGCTGCGCGAGACCCCGATCCTCGGTCGCGAGGAACCCGACGGCTACGCCGGCCTGCACCGGCGCGGCCCGCTCGACCGGCTCATCCCGAGCGAGCTCGTCTGGGCCGACGAAATGCCCGAGGAATTCGAGCGCCGCGCCGTCATGGGCGAGCAGCTTTTCTTCCGCCGCAAGATGCTCGACAAGGCCGGCTCGATCAAGTCGATCGCGCTCTTCGACGCCGGACCCGGCCAGCTCGGCGCGCCGCGCATCGCGCAGATCGCCGTCCTCATCCTGCTCGAGCGCCGCGCGCGCGCTGCCGGCGCCGACTTCGGCTTCGGCATCCTTCAGAACCCCAGAGCCGGCCTCAAGGACGAACTGACCGTGGCGTCGATCGAGTCCCTCCTGCGCGCCCGCTCCGCCCGCGAGGTCGATGACGAACTTCTTCAATCATGGAACGAGATCCTCCCGTCGCCGCCGGAGCGGCGGCCCGACCTGTGGATCGTCGGCGAAAATCCGGCCGCCCCCGGCGAGCGCCCCGCCGGCCTCGTCTCGATCAGCGACGTCTACCAGCCCGGCGAGCGCACGCTGAGCGTCCGCGTCATGCATTCGGGCCGCGAGACCGCGATCGCGCTGCCGCTGCCGCCCGACCCGGTCTGCACGCGCATCATCCGCGACCCGTTCTTCGTGGCCGCGCCGCCTCCCCCGGACATTCCCAAAGGCAAAGGCCTCCCGCGCGGGCAGGTTCTGTTCGTCGGCCTCCACAGGCTCCTTGTCCCGCTCGACAACGGCGCCGCCGCGATCTACCCGATCCCCGAATGCACTCCGAAAGAGCCGATCGTCCCGCGCATCTACAGGCCCCTGCCCGGCCACGAGTTCGTCGCGATCGAATGCCGCAAGAAACTGGTCATGTCGATCACGCGCTGCCGCGGCAAGCTTTACTTCAACGGCTTCCCCGACCTCTCGCGCGACGCCTCGCTCGACGAGATCGACGGCATCGACCTCGCCGCCGAATCCCCCGCCCTGCGCCCCGCTTACGGCTTGATGCGGAGCTACGCCAAATTGGAGCACTCCGCGGGCGCCGCCGGCCCGATGTTTCGCGGCGACAAGAACATCTTCGAAGTCTACTTCGTCGACGACAGCCGCCGGCTGATCTGCGTGAGCTTCGCAATCGATCCCAAATTCAGAAAACGGAAATCGCGCCGGATCGACTCCGCCGAATGGAGCGTGCTCAGCCGGGACGTCGTCGCTCTCGGCTCGTTCCACACGCTGATTCAATTCGCTTCATGGGATAAGGGGTCTTCCACGATCCAGCTTTTCCATCAAATGTCAAACGGCGGCCTGACTCCATATCACCGTCTCAATAACCTCAACGCGTCGCGGGAGCCCGTCCTTCAAAACACGCTCAGCTACATCTTCGGTTTCCAGGCGGCAACCTGGACCGATCCGCATTTTGTCGAACTCATCGAGCCCGGAAAGCCCAATTCGCTCCTTGGATGCGAGCGCGATGATACGTTGTTGGGGATTGTGTGCCCAATCCTAGATCGCGATCGAGGAATGGTGAACAAGAGATCCGCCATGGCCGTCCTGCTCAACGGTTCGCGCAAAGTCGTGAGGGCCAAGAACGCCGAGACCGAAATCGTCCTGCCCGCCGAGCAGTCGCCGATCAAGAACATCGCCGTCGAGACCTATCACTCGCACGTCGCGTGGCTGAACGCCGACGGCGAACTCGTCGTCTATTCGATCCCTCGCAAAGAGCTGCTCCTGCGCGTCAAGCCCGGGGAGGCCGGCTCATGACCGCCGTCATCGAACCCGTCCTCCACGGCCACTGGCTTGCCGAAGGCTATGTGTTCGACATGGAGCGGACCGATCCCGCCGTCGTCGCCGCGCGCGTCCTCGCGCTCTGGACGCCCGGAACGAAGATTTATCAGCTGGGCGAATATCTGCTCGTTTTCCTCGACGCGCCGGTCATGCAGGATTGCCGGATCGCCCCCGCCCTCCCGCTCATCAAGCTTGGCGGCGGCTACGCCACCGCGCCGTTCACCGAAAAGCATGCCGAAGCGCTTCGGCTTGCTGATGGGAAAATCGCGATCGTCCGTAGCGGCGAGCCGCGCGTCCTGCGCCTCGCCGACGCCGCTGCCGTCGACATCGCCGAGTGGATCGATATTTCCGCGTTTCGCCAGCTCGACCTCGGCGCGCTCGGCGAGGCGCCCGAGGCACCGCCGCCCGCCGTGATCGATCCGGCGAAAAAGGAAACGCGCGACATCCTCAACGTGGCCGGCCCCGCCGACGACCTGGGGCAATTCCTCGCCGAGATGAGCGGCGGCAGGCGTTTCCACCGCCCGACATTCGGCGGCATCGTCGCCGCGCTGGCCGGACTGCTTCCCGCGCTCGGCCGGCGGCGCAAGGAGTCGGGCGACCCAAGCCTGTCGCCCAGGCGCGCGCCATCGGCCCCCTCGCTTCCGCCCTTGTTCCGGCTGAAGGCGATGATCTCCCGCGGCCTGTATTTCGGGCTCCTTTCGGGGATCGTCGGCCGCCGCCAAAGCAAATACATGCAGCGCATGATCGAGATGTTCGAGGGGGGCGACCTCGCCGACGCGCTGCGGCACGCGATCCCGCTCGGGGCCGCGCAAAATTTCCTCAACCAGCCGCTCTTCCCGTCGTTCGGCCTCCCCTCGCCACGCGCGAGCCTCACGATCCAGACATGGCTCTCGGCCTCGAAGAGCATCCTCTTCGGCGGCGGCTTCGATCTCTACGCCAAGCTCCAGGAGCTCTATCGCCGCGCCCACGACGAGCTCGACCGCGCCGGCCGCATCCACGAGGCCGCGTTCGTCCTGGCCGAGCTCCTCAACGACGCCCCGGCCGCGGTCGCCTACCTCGAGCGCCACGGCCAGTACCGGCTCGCCGCCGAGCTCGCCGAGGGCCGCGGCCTCGAGCCGGCGGTCGTGATCCGCCAGTGGAATCTCGCCGGCGAAGTGAACCGCGCGCTCGACTTCGCCAAACGATTCGGAGCGTTCGGCGAGGCATATCGCCTCCTGCCCCGCGACCACAAGAACCTGGCCATCAAGGTCGGCGCCCTCTGGGTATGGACGCTCCTCCAGGCGGGCGACTACGAGCGCGTGCTGCAGCTCGTCTGGTCCGACGAGAAGCTCGCGGCGGCCGTCGGCGCCGCGCCCGACTTCTGCCTGGACCGCGTGATCGAGTCGCGCAGCTGGTCCAACGCCTGCGTGCTCGCCGAGGCCCTCGTCCGCGCGCCGCAGCATTACGAAAAGCTTTTCGCCGCCGCGCGCGAGCTGCTCGACTCGGCCGACCCGCTCGACCGGCAGGCCCGCCGCGCGCTCGTCCACGCGCTCAAGCTGCACAAGGTCACGACCGACTCGAGCCAGATCCGCGCGGTGGCGCGGCTGGCGCTGCGCTCGGTCCTGCGCGACCTGCCGCGCGACGGCCACGGCTGGACGCGCGACGACGTCAGCCACCTCGACGGCCTCGCGGCCGACCGCTGCCTGCGCGCCGACCTGCCCGACCTGAACCGCTTCTTCGTTCCGCCCGACTCCGAATCGCTCCTGCGCAACCGCCCCGAGCCGCTCGCCCTCAAGTTCGGCGCGCGCGGGACGACGCCGATCCACGACGCCGTGCCGCTGCCCAACCAGCGCGCGCTCGTGGCGCTCGGCCAGGCCGGCGTCCGCATGGTCGGCTCGCGCGGCCAGACGCTGTGCGAGTTCCCCGTCCCCGCGCACGAGCTGGTGCTCTCGGACGCCGGCAACCGCGCCATCGCCATCGCCGACGCCGGCTCGTTCGTCCGGCTCGCCCGGCTCGACCTCGACCGCCGCACCTTCTCGGATTGGGGCGAGTGCCGGCTCGAGCGCTGGGCGCGCACCTACAACGGGACCGTCTGGTTCGTGGCCCGGCGCGACCGCCTCATGGCGATCGACGTCCTCGCGCCCGAAATCAAAACGCTGTGGGACGATCCGGAACTGCCGGGGCCGCTGATCGCGCTCGGCCGCTCGCCGTCGTCCCTCGCCGCGCTGTTCGCCGCGTCCGGGCAGCTGACGGCGTGGCGCTACGACCTGCCGCAGTTGCGGCGCGCCTACACGGGCGAGCTTCGGATGAGCGAGGAGATGCTGCCGGCCATCAAGTCGCTCGCGCTGCGCGGCGATATTTTCGTGGCGATGCTCGGCCGGCTGCCGGACGGCGGCCTCGAGTTCCTGCAGACCGACGCCTACGCGATGCCGTTCAACATCGACCTGGGGACGGCCTCGGGCGCCTACGCGCTGCGGCTGGCCGTGTCGGCCAATTGGATCGCCGCGCCGGTCGGGCAGGACGGGGACATCGTCATCCACCTGCTCGATTACAACAGCCGGTTCGACAACAAGGTCCGCGCGCGCGTGACGCTTCGCGACGCCGGGCGCGTCTCGCTCGGTTTCGACGAGGACATGCTCCTCATCGCCGACCGCGCCGGCCGGCTCATCCGGCTCGACCTCGCCCGCGGCGTCACGGTTTCCGAACTCACGCTGTGATCGGCTTCCAGTCGCGGGCCGCGTCGATCAGCGCTCGCAGGTTCGCGCCCGGAGTGTCCGGCGCGAGCGTGCAGCCGGAGCTCAGCACGAACCGGCGCCGGCCGGCCCGGGCGCACGCGGCCAGCGCGGCGTTCGACTGCTCGCGCACCAGCTCGGGCGTCCCGCGCATGAGCGTCGAGACCGGATCGAGGTTCCCCCAGATCGCGACCGAGTCCGGGACGAGCCGGCAGGCGGCCTCGACCGGGACGAGGTGGTCGAGCTCGAGCACGTCGGCGCCGGAGGTGGCCATGTCGGCCAGAATCGGCTCCGAGTTGCCGCAGACGTGCAGCGAGACGACGGCCCGGGTCTGCTCGTGGAGGCGAGAAAACACGCGGCGCTCGGCGGGAAGCGCCCACCGCCGGTAGAGCTCCGGGCCGATCAGCGCCGCCGGCGAGTCGCCCGTGCTGAGCATGTCCGCCCCGGCCCCGGCCAGCGCCGTCCCGTACGCGACGCAGTATTCGACGCAGCGCTCGAGCAGCGCGGCGACGAACTCCTCCTCGTCGTACAGATTCGTCATCATCTCGTTGATGCCGCTCAGCGCGCAGGCGAGCGAGAACGGCGACTGGTCGAAGCAGCCGACGATGAACACGCCGTCGCCGAGCTCGTGACGCACGCGGCGCATGGCGTCGAGCATGAGCGGCTGGCGGCCGCTGCGGAACGGGTCGGGGGGCGCAAGCTTCCGGAGATCTTCCATCGACCGGATGAAGGCCTCCCGCGAGCCGCCGATCGGGTCGTCGCCGTCGGGGATCGTGACCGGCGCGCCGGCGGCCTGGGCGGTGATCCACGTGTCGGCCGAGAGCCACACGGCGTCGGGCTTGTATTTTTCGTAATACCGGACGACGCACTCGGCGAGCGTCTGCGCGTTGAGCGAATAATCCTTCAGCGAAACGCCGCGATCGCGCGCGCAGAAATGCACGGCCAGCGGACCCGAAGCCGCGCACGGCGTCTCCTCGCCGCGCAGTGATCGAAAAACAAGCTCGCGTGAATTCATGATTTCATTCCTCGCCGACTTGTTGGATACAACTCGAGCCGGAATTTAACACGGCCAAACAGGATCGACAGCATAAAACAGCGTCCGCGGAGACGAGAGCAGGCGCGCGACGCAGAAGGGAGTTCACGGCCGTCGACGCCGGCTCGAAGCGGATTTTCTCCTTCTGCCAGATGCGCTCGTGCGTGGCCACGACCTGGCCCGTGTGGCACAACTCGACGCGGTCCATGAAGCCCTTGACCAGGATCGGGCGATGGGCGTAGGCCACCGGCACCGAGTAGTCGTTGTCGTCGAAGCGCACGAGGGAGAGCGAACTGGCGGCGGTCGAGGCCAGGCGGCAGGCCGCAAACGGCGCCGGCGGCAGCGGGAGGAACGCGGCGCGCTCCTCGGCCAGAAGCTCATGCTTGGTGCGGCCGCCGCGGCCGCGCAGCGCACGCAGGCCGTCGGCCCAGCACGCCTCCCGGAACAATTCATTCAGCGCCGCCATGTCGCGCGCCTCGGGCACCGGAACCATGAAGTTCAAGCGGGCGTACTTGACGGCGCCCTCGACCACCCCCTTTTCGTTGGCGCGGCGCACGCGGCAGAAGTGATGATCGAACAGATAGTGGCTTTTGAGTTGCAGGAATCCGCGCGTCAGCCGGCGCTCGCGGGCGCCCAGAATCTGGCTGACGGCGATGCGCGAATTGTCGTAGCTGATGCGGCTGGGGACGCCGCCCAGGGCGTCGAAGGCGCGCACATGGCCCTCCCAGAAGCTCTCGGTGCATTCGCGCTCGAACGCCACGACGAACATGACGCCCGAGTAGGGCAGGCTCATGACGAAGAAATGGACCTTGCGCAGTGCGCCGCCGACGCGGGCGAGGGCCTCGCCGAAATCGACCTGGGCCTCGCCGGGCCGATGGGAGAGCGGCACGAACACCTCGCGGCCGAGCCGCTCATGCTCGCGAACGGCCTGTTTGACGGCCGTGTAGCCGCCCGCGTAGCCTTCCTCGCGCAGGCGCTCGAAGAGGCGCTTGGCGCTGTGGCGCTGCTTGCGGGGCAGATCCTTGTCGGCCGTCAGGATCGCCTCGATCCGCCCGAGCCACGGGCCGATCTTGGGCTTGGGCCGATTCTTGCGCTGGCGGTAGCCGGGCGGCTCGCTCTGGGCCAGGATTTTCTCCAGCGTCGTCCAGTGCATGCCGGTCTCGCGCAGGATCTGGCGTTTGCTGACGCCGTCGATCAGCACGCGGCGGCGGATTTGCGTCCATTGTTCCATGTCTCGATACACCCCTTTGCCTCCCGGAAGAATTGCCCGCAAAAGGGGCCATTATCCGGGGTGTCAGATTGGGGTGCCGCACTTTTCAACCGCCCGCCCCCCGCCGCACTTTTCGAACGCCGTTTACAATAAGGAAGGCATGGGGGATTGTGTTGATGTTGTTGGCTTGCATGTAAGCCTTGGAGGTTTCGAAGTTCTTATCGATCGCGACGCGGTAATCCATTTGATCACCCATGCGATCGACAAATGGCCTGATGGCGTTGGCATCTTCGGTGCTGATACCGACAACAACCAGGCCTTTGTCTTTGTATTGCTTCTGGAGTTCGGTGAGATGGGGGATGCTGCGCCGGCAGGGTGGGCACCACGTTGCCCAGAACTCGATCAGGTAAACGTTCTTACCGAGTCCGTCGGCGATATTGACAGGATCGCCTTTGATCCATTCGGCGACCTGAAGAGGGGGCGAGTTTGGGGTTGGATTGGTGGAGGCGGAAGGTGCTGTTTCGGGCGAACCACATGAACAGATAAGAATCGAGAACATCAACAAAATGGTTTTCGGGATCATGAGTTCTGCTTCGTCGAGGGGATCAGCGTTTTGAGCTCATCGATTTTGGGGAGTTGATCGTCCCAATGTTTGATCGGCTTGCCATCCTGAACCAAATAGAAACGCGGAGGGGCGTCGCCGATGAATTCGAAGAACTTGAGTGGTTCCATAAGGGCGGTCGGGAATTTAGGGAGGAATTGCTCGCGGAATTGGCGCAGGGTGTCTTCCTCGCCTAGAATGAGGCCGATCACCGGCACGCCATCGATCTTTTTGGGGAACTCGTTCAGCTCTGAGACTGTTTCCTGGCAGTGATTGCAGGAGTCGCTGAGGAATGCCACGAGATAGCGGTCCTTGCCGAGATCGAGCATGTTCTGGCTGTCGTCCTGGACCTTGAATTCCGAGAAGGGCCGATCATCCGCCGATGCCGATGCTTGGACCGTAATTTCAGGCGAGAGAGGTTTGGCCGGTTTGCCAATGTAATTCCAACCCAAGCTCCCGATCAGCAACAGTGGACAGAAGGCGATGAATGCTGTCTTGAATCGAGACGGATAGGTCATCGCAACGGGCTCTGGAATTGCGTTTCGCTTGGCTCCAATCATGGCAACGATTGTCATCGCGATGAGTATCAAGTTTTTTATGATAGATGTGAAAGGCGACATTTTGATGAATGACCCAAAACAGCCGCAATCCTTGAGCCCTTTGAAGAGCCAACCGTAGATGATGATCCCGGTGAAAAACACAAGAATGCCCAACGATGCTTTCAGACTAATCATCCTGAATCGCTTGCTAACGATGAGGCTCATCCCCATAATATACTCGAGAAGAACGATAAGGATGGCCAATGCCGATACTATCGCAGAATTCCGTACGATGTTAAAATATGAAATGAGCAAAGAAAAGCTTTTCAGATCGAAGGCCTTTGATACTGCTGATAACAAGAAAACCAGACCGAGACTGTATATGATCAATGTAGAACACTTCACTTAAATCATAACCTTTCCGATCTTACATAAAATGCCGTCTAATCCCATAATGCCGAAATTAAAAACAATCAGTCGCACGTCCCCGTTGATCCTGGATAAATTTCTGTCATTTATCGCTTATCGATTCCGCATTGACCTTATTCCAATCTATCATTTCATATACAGCTTTTTTATTAAAGAAACTAGGCCGCGTTGTTACTGGGTCAAATATGATTCCATACCGATACATGTAATATTGCTTATACACATTTTGGTTAAATAGTATATATGAATCATTTTGCCCGAGGTAAGCAGGGTAATTTCTCTTATTCAGGGTGGCCTTTGCGACTTCTAAATAACCAGTCAAATGGTTATAATCTCCCACATCTCTGTATGTCTCAAAAAATTGAATCACCTTCTGATACTCATTTTTAAAATATTTCCAATCGTTTTTTTCAACTTCGTTCGGATCGGTCGCGATGTAATTCTGCAAAAGTCCCATGCCGGTTCTTTCTGCTATGGTCCAAAACTCCTTATTCGTTCTTAATGATTCGGCACCGTTTTTGCTGATGTAAGATTGAATGAGAGCCAGTTCCTTTTTTCGCAATAACGTGATGTCCAGGAAATCTCGATTCCTACTTGAATTCGAAAATCCCCAAGGCGGTCTTTCTCCCTTTGTATTTCTTAATAAAGGGGGTGTTCCGGAGCACAGAACCTGCAATATCTTGTCTATCAGAACTATATTGTCTGGATCTTGTCGCAACAACTCTTCACATAATATTCTCGCATCATAATATTTTTCATAGGCTGTTGTCGATAACAGATCCCCTTTATCCCAATACTGTGATAATAAAATATCAACGTTTTTCATAACCTCATCATAATGAGCAACATCTACCGGACCATATTCACTTAATAAGCGGGATTTGTTATGTTCGGTGTATTTAGTATAAGCTTTTCGAGTTACGTACAGATCTGTAATTTTTACTGTTAAGACATTAACGATGTAATCATTGGATTTCTCATAGTCAAGATTACGCAACCTAGTATCTAATTCAACTCCAAAATCGGCGGTGTCGACCACGTCCACAGTCTTAGGGACTTCAACAGGTGAAGTTTGCGTGGGGCTTGGTTGCGCCATTAATGTTAGGGGTCTAACGGAAGGAGTTTTGGCTGCGTGATGAGAGAACAAGTAAACAACACCTATTAGCACGCAAAAAATTGCGGTAATCGTAATAATTAGGGCTTTCATTTTAATAGGTCTCCATTATGAATAAAATCGAATAGCTTGCATAATTACCATGCAAATCTAAATTTCCCAATCGAGATATTCCAGTCTTTCAGCCTTATCATTTACGAATCGGCTGTACTACTATTTATATATAAATAGATCCCGATTCCTTGAATATTTTGAAAAAAGAATAGAGGAACGTATAGATATTTCATTTTTATCAGCGGGGCTGCACAGAATTTGGGTAGATATGTTAGAGGCACATATGATATTCAGCGTCTCTTTCTCCATCTGTTTCCATTCCTCATTCGGAATGCAATGAGCAACTGTCGCAATGTAAATCATATTGCGTGTAAATAACGATTTCGCATTCACCATATTATTTGCATATTCCGAAATAAAATATTCATTGTGCCTAATATCGGGCTTTTGCATACTTACGATGTTATTCATATTGCCATGCGGCACAAAAAAGACACGGCCATTCAGTGGAGTATCGTCAACAATATCGCGATATTCAAGATTTGGCTGTAAGTATCCATTTACATTCACATTTAAATCATATCCGGCAATTATCGCCGCCAACTTCATGGAAATAAGCGTTGAGTGCACCGTTGGTTCGTCAATCGACCGCGGGTAATCAAAACTTAGGATCTCACCCGAAAAAAATACCAATGCTCGCCATCCCGTTGGCATGGTTACTTCGTCAGTCCAGATATGTTTTGCCCATTCGGGGATGTAGGCCGGCTTGCCGTCCCAATTTATCCCATATTCGGATTTGCTCAGGACGTCGTAGACCCACATAATGTGCGGGTATTCCTTGCGGGCCCAGGCTTCCCACTCGGCCTCGGTGTGGGGGAGGAGCATTTCGACCTGTGCTTCGGCCGTCATTTGTTCGAGTTGGGGAGAGAGATCCAGGGTGTTCAACTGCTGCGGAATTTTAAATGTATCGGGAAGATTTGCAGTGGAATACTGGTCGGCAAAACGACCAAGCGAACCCGTGGATGAACTTCCGATGACAAGAGGGGACGGTGAGTTCTGGTTGGATTTCTGAGTTGCAACGGATTCCAATCGATCATCGGACCCGGAAACCAGTCGAACCAGCTCTGGAGTAAAGTATGCGAAAGCCGAGATCGAAACCAGAAGCAGGAGCGTCGCGGTAAGCCGGGGCAGTCTGTTCGGGAATACAAAAAGATTCTTGATACCCTGCAATAGCGCCCAGCGCTCGCGGGGTTGAGAGATCCGCTCGAATTCATACTGATCGACTCGAGCCATCGCCCCGGCCATAAACTCTTCCGATGAAAACTCTTCAAGCTGGTCGGCAATCGGGGACGCTGCTTCGAGTTGGGAAAGGATCCGTTCTGTTTTCCGCCACTCGCGGGCGCATCCGGGACACACATCAAGATGACGCTCGACGGCTCGCATCTCAGACGGTTCAAGTTCGAATGTGTGGTATTCGCCGAACCGGTCCTGAACCCATGAACAGCGAGGCATCAGCCCTAGCCTGACTCTGAGCCAGTCGATCGATCCGAGAACTGTATCCTTGAGCGCCACTGATATTCTCTTTTTAGAATGAATTGCCTTTTATAGTAATGTCGAACCGTAAGACAGGATTTCAGGGAATCGGATCCGAAGCTCGGAGGCATTATTTGTAACGCACTGGAAATGAAGGAGTTAACCGAAGCAAGATTTTGGGTTTATTTTTTAAACCCGGCCGATACGAGCGTGCGGAGTTTAGCGATGGCTCGCCGGGCATGGATCTGGACCGACCCCTTCGAAATCCGGAGGGTATTGGCCGCTTCCTGCATGCTCAGGCCCTCGACGTAGATCAGTCGGATGACCATACGTTGATTTTGAGGAAGGGCAGATGTGTGGGCCAGGACCTCTGCAGAGATGTCGAAGGGTGGATCTTCCGATGTTTCACCTAAAATTATCGTGACGACGTCGGGGCTGTTCTTATCCTCGATTTCAGGCATGTCATCCAGGCTGGCCAGATTCGGTCCGGTGCGTAGGTATGCATAATAGAGCCGGCGGGCGATGCCAAACAGAAAACTCTGATGTGGGGGCTTGGATTGGTGGCGTTTCTTCCAAAGGGTCAGGACGGCCTCCTGGGCGAGATCCTGGGCGTCCTCCAGACGGACATGCTTCCGCAGGTAGTAGTAGATCAGGCGGCGATGGTATTCCTGAACAAAGTTGATGAATCCTTCACGGGTGACGATCTCCTGATCCGTCGCTGAGGTCTGGGCAGCCTGGGTACATGCTTCGGCATCGGCCGGTTCCGCTACACGGACCGGGGCGTTGGGATGACGCGGCTCTTGCTCCGCGATCGTCTTGAGGAGCACGTCTTCGGCAGCATTGACCTGTGCTTCAGCCATTTACTTCTTCCCGGCGTTGATTCTCGAGATAAAATCCTTGGCCTGACGGGTGTATTGTCCTTTGGGGTAGAGGTTGACGAGGTCGGTAAACGGGCGCACGGCCTCGGCGTATTTCTGCTCGATGATGAAGGAGTAGCCGATGAGGTACAGGGCGCGTTCGCGGTATTCGCCCGAGTCCCGGTTTTGAATCCCGGCCAGCTCGTTTCGGGCGTCGTCGTAACGTGAGGCGCCGATCAGGGCCAATCCGAGCAGCGTTCGGACCGGAATGTCCTGATACTGCTTGGGAAGATTGTTTAACAGGGTGTTCAGTTCCGCGATGGCTTCTTCGTATTTTTTGTCGTCCATCAAGATCCGGGCGATGCGCAGGCGGGCGTTGTAGTCGGATTCGGTCGCCGGGAAGAGCTTGGAGATCCTCCTTTGGGTGCTGAGCGCGGTCTCGGTATTCCTGACGTCTTTTCCCTTTTCATACAGTTCGGTGACCCTGTTTGCCACGCCGGCCACGAATACATCCGTCGTGCTCGTCGTGTATGAATCGAGAATACTCGTCAGATGGCGGAGCTCGTCTTTCCTCGCTTCGAGGCGCGCATATTCATCGGCCATGAACATGTGGTATTTCTCGCCATTCTTGAACGGTTCGGAAATGTTCCTGGCTTTGAGGCTCGATTCCGTCCACGCCAGCATCTTGGCGACATCGGCGTTGTCATAGTCGTTTTTCAGGCTTGTCGTCAGGAATTTGGCGTATCCGTCGATGAGAGCCGGATCGGCGAACATGGCATCCACCAGATCGATCAGGGCGAGTTGCATGACCTGATCGCGGTTGCCCGAGATCGAAATGTTGACGCCGCTGACGCGAACCGGTCCTGCGAGGGTCTCATATTGGTCGTACAGGGACATAAGATGCGCATACCGGGCGACTTTGTCGACAGGCGACGTGTTCTTGACCTTCAGCTTCGATTCGGTTTTCTGGATCTCGCTCCGAAGCGGTTGCAGGAGTTCCTGGCTGTATGAATGATCGTTCATCCACGCGAATATTTTTTTGGCAGACAATAGATTACCGAACGCATTCGGGATTTTGCCCAAATCCGCCCAATCCTGAGCCTGGTCCAGATGGTTGCAGACCTGAGCCGACGCCCGGCAATACGACATCCAATACTGGCCGGACTTCTTTTCGATCCCGGCGAGAGTTTCATCCGATGATTTCACCGCGAAAGAGCGGTTCAGCAAAGGATCCGGTTCAACACGGATCTCCCCGTTCACGCTGCCGTTCATGACAACGGTTGCGGCCTCGCTCAGAATGGCCCTGGCGGTCGAATTCGAAGAGGACGACGTCAAGCAAACGACGACCGGGTCATGGACCAGATAATCGGCCTTACTGTTGCCGGCGAGCACGGTGTTACTGAATACGACCGGGACAGACGAGACGCCGTTGGTTCGCGATGCCATGCCGACGGAATTGCCCTGGATGGAGGAATCCTGGAATTTGATCGAAGGGCAATTCAGCCGGATGAGATCGATCGCAACCTGATTGCCCGAGAATTTCGTCTTCTCGAACCGCCAAACCAAATCCTGGGTTGCGATGAGCTTCAATCCGGCGGAAGTCGATCCGTCGAACGTGCAGTTGGTGAAGACACCCCGGCTCGCACTGGTTTCGGCTCGGGCGGCCGTGGTTCCGTTCACAACGATCGCGTGTTTGTTCACAGAGAAGGTCGATGAGTCGACGGCCAAGGTCGTCGAACTGTCGCCTTGCGCCAGGTTGATGCGAATCGCATTGCCATTCTTGACGGCGTTCAGATTGGAAGCGACCAATTTACACGGCTTGCAATGATGCATGAAGATTGCATCGGCCTTGTTCCCTTCCAGGTTACAGCCGTCGATCTTGATGTCTCCCGTGATTTCCACACCCCGTGGGCCGTATAACTTGATCCCTTCCGCGGTATTGTTGGAAATGCTCGATTCAAGCAGGTTCAGGCGGACATTGCCGATCCCGTTGAATCCGGCGCCATAGTTTGCTGTGAGATTAATTTTCTTGAACTCGCAGGAGATCGGCTTCTTTATTTCCTGAATTCTAATGCCGTCATCGACGCAGCCCTTGATGGTGAGGCCAATTAGATTGATGCTGCTCAAATCGCCGGTAACCAGAATCCCAGGCCCTGTCGGATTGCCGATAACGGCGTCGGATGTCTCACAGATGATCGATATGTTCTTATCGATGACAACGCCTTTACCATAGATGTATTTCGGGGCAATTTGTACCGTGTCCCCGGGCTGGCAGTTCTTGATGGCCGTGCTCAAGTCTTTTTCATCGCCAGGCACCCTGACCGTTTTAGCCATGGCCGAGGGTAGAATGGTAAAAACCAGCAAAAGGATGCAAGGAATCCGCATGTCTGTCACCTTGTCTGTTTTGAACATGATGAAATCGGTTGATTCAGTAAACGTATTGATATTTTGCGAGCGCCTCGGATTTTGCGGTTGAATCGCGCAACGACTTCAGTTCCTTCAAGGTATTCTTCGCCTGCGGCTGATCATCGTTGTACAAGGCTATCCATATATTCCACGCGGAAGCCTTCGCCGCTTCAACTCCGTTGCCTTCCGGGATCTGCCTTGCAGCCTGAAGCGCTTCATCGAAATACTTTTTCCCGCCCTGAAGGTCCGGGGGATTTTGATTGATAAAAACAAGACCCATCCAGTTAAGCATCTGAGCCTTTTTTGCGATATCGGATGAGCTTCCGTCTTGAAGGTACTTGCTGGCCACCTGTTTGATTGCTTCGAAATCGTCCTGATAATAAAGCGCATCCATATCGGTTTGAACCGCGGGCTTTTGGTTCTTCATCCAATCGATCAGACTTTTGCGTCCTTCTTCCTTAAGCGCGGAAGCGCCTTTTGTGGATCCGGTGCTATTGGTTTTCCGGGCCTCGCCCAGTTTGCACAGTCCGATGTAGAGCCTGGCGTCCGAGGCGATCTCTCCTTCAGGAGACTGCTCAACGAGTTTGTTCAGGGATGCAGACGATGCCGACCAGTTTCCGGATCGAAAATCCGCCATGGCCGAGAGGAATTCCAGACTTCGGCGACCGGCGCTGTCCGGCGCTTGCTCGAGTTTCTTGCGAACGTATTCCTTGACCTGATTCTGCTCATCCGCCAAGAGCATGCTCTTAACCAGGTTACATTCCGCTTCGGTCTTCAACTCCTCGGATGCTTTGGCGTTGTCGTTCAAAAATGCCTGGAATGCGGTTTTTGCGGCTGGCCAGTTCTCTTTTCTGAATGGGATCATAGCCCTTGCGTACGCGATTCTGGTCATCTTCTCCGCGTTAGGGTTGGTCTTCATAAATTCGGTTGAGGCTTGCTCGAACGCGGTCTCGTTGCCGGTATTCAACAGGCATAACATGCGATGATAATTAAGCACGTCGATGTGGCGATCTCCGTCCATTCGCTGCATGAGCTTGAGATTCGCAGGCGCGAGGTTTGTCCAATTCAGGGCTGAATCATAACATTCAAGCGCTTTGCTCCAATTCTGGCGCTCAAAGAAAGAATTTCCATACTCGAGAAGGATCAAACCCCGGTCGGCCTGATGTTCGGGCGCGGAGAGCGCCTTCTTAACCTCTTCATCCAACGAATCGAGTTTATTCAATCTGCTATAGCACTTAATCATTCGAAGGTCGTTCTGCGCCCACATATTTTTATCCGCGATATTGGCCTTTCTGAAAGCATCACACAAGTCCAGAGCCAGTTGGTATTGCTTGGCCACCTGGTCTTCGGCCGCGCCCTTTTTCCGCATATCGTCAGCCACCTTGTATGCAGCATACGCGACATAATACTTGGATTTCCTGCATACGTTATCATTCGGGTCGGCATTCGCGAGCTTGTAATATTTATCGTATGCTTTCTCATACGAATCACTCCACAGACTCGCCTTTGCATCCTCAAATAGCAGATCGTTTCGATATTTATGATTCGGCCTCTCAGCGAGAATCTTTGAAACGAATGGCTCAACCAGGTCATAATCTTTCAACGCGACATAACTCTCAGCAAGATATCTTTCGACTATCTCCGTATCCCGCGATTTACTACCGGGGTGTTTTTCAAGATAAATCAGCGCATTTTGCTTTGCTTCGGCAAACTTCTTTGCTTTGCAACATATTATCACGAGACTCGACCACATTTTCTCATCGTCGGGATTGTTCGCAAGGTGTTCCTTGGCGAGAGCAATAGCCGCATCATAATTTTTTGCTGTGATTTGAGCATGAACTTCTTCGGGACCGGCTACTGCCGAAACTGAAAATAGTATAAATAGGGATATAACATAACCATAAAGTCTTGTTTTCATGCGTGCACTCCTTTAAATCCGAATTCATCATACAAAGTTTTTATTGTTGAGACTGTTTCACAAATTGAAATGAGCGACAGATTTCCGTTTTCAAGACTGAATCAGGCAAATCCTTGAATTTCCTCATAGAAACGTCTACTTGCTCTTGGTCATCTTTGTATAGGGCTATATACATCATCCATGAACATGCTTTGGCGGTTTCGGGTCCGGAATTGTTTTTGTCCTGCACAGCGACCTGATAGGCCTGGTTAAAATACTTCTCCCCATTTTTAAGATCCGGAGGGTTTTGGTTAATAGATACAATTCCCATCCAATTCAACATTTGAGATTTCTTAAGCGGACTCGATTCATCCTTTGAATCCAGATACTTGCTTGCCTCCTGCTTGATTCCCGCAAAATCGTTTTGACAGTAAAGAGCGTCCAAATCGGTGTGGACCACCGGCTTATTGCTTGTCGCCCAATCACTCAAATACTTACGCCCTTCATGCTGAAGCGTGGTCACCTCTTTTTTGCTTCCGGAGCTCTTCTTCTGCCGGGCTTCGTTCATCTTGCAAAGGCCGACATATAGCTTCGCGTTCGCAGCAACTTCACCTTCCGGCGATTGCTCGATGAGCTTGCATAAAGAAGCCGAAGCCTCTGACCACTTGCCAGCGCGATAATCGGTCATTGCGTTTAGAAACTGAAGCCCCTGGCGCCCAGAGTAGTCCGGCGCCGCCGAAAGCTTCTTTTGAACAAATTGCTTTACATTCTCGAATTCATTCGCGAGGAGCATGCTGGAAACCAGATTATACTCCGCCTCGAGCTTTAGCTCTTCCGGAGCCTGTTGGTTCTTTTGCAGGAAGGCTTGCAGCGAGGTTGTCGATGCCGCCCAATTCTCCTTCTTATACGGCACCAGGGCAGCCGCATAGGCAACTCGGAATGCATTCGCTGAATTTGGGTACTTGGCTTGGAAATCCAATGCGGCTTGATCGAATGCCTGTTGATTTCCCAAATTCAACAAACACAGAGCGCGTTGATAATCGATCGGTTCTTCACGTCCCTTGAGGAAGTTCGCATTCGATCGACCCTGCTTTGACCAACTGAAAAGAGAATCGTAGCATTCGAGCGCGTTCGCCCACTGCTGACGGTTATAGTAGGAATAACCGTGCTCATACAGAATCAGTCCTTTATCGACCTGGTGTTCGGGCTTGGAAAGGGCCGATTTGACAGCGGAATCCAGGCTGTCATACTTTCCCAATTGCCTGTAACACTGAATCATGCGCGTCTCGGACTTGGTCCACATCGATTTGTCGCCAACCGCAGCGCCTTGAAATTTCTCGAACAACTCGAGCGCGATCTTGTACTGTTTTTCGACGAGTTCTCTGGGCTCGTTGTTCACCCTCAGTTGGTTTGCCAACTCAAAAGCTGCATTGGCGGCATGAAATCTCGCCTTGCGGCATATATTTTCATCGGGGTCCGCATTCGCCAACCTCATAAATTTGTCATATGCCTTTGGATACTGTTTCGCGTTTAAAGATGCCTGTGCGTCTAACAGCAAAAGGTTCGATCTTTGTGTATGTTGCGGCCGCTCAGTAAGCAACTTGGTGACGAATGGCTCGACCAACTCGTTGTCTCCCGAGTATACCCAGGCTGCCACCAGAAACCATTCCACTCGCTCAGTATTCTTGGACTTCTTTTGTCCATACTTTTCCAGATATTCATTTGCATTCCGTTTGACTTCCGCGAATTTCTTTTGCTTATAGTACATTCCGATAAGGTTGGCCTGCACGTCGCCGGCATATTTATTGCCCGGATACCTCACGTCAAATTCTTTGGCCATCTGTTCAAATGAGGCAGTATCCCCTTTTTCATTCGTACAAAGAACTTTAATAAAGACCAAAGATCCCACAAATTCCTGGTCGCCCGGATTCTTCTTAATATAATCATCAGCAAGATTGATCGCCTCGTCATACTGCCGAGCTTTATATTTGACGTAAACATCCTCAAATGGATCCGCGAGTGCTAATGCGGACTGCATCAGGATCATACATAACACGAAACGAAGAAAGCTGATTTTCATCAGGATCGCCCCCATGTATAATTTAATGGATTGGTCACGTGATTTGACTCTCCACTCAACTTCACTTTTCGAATTGACTTCAGCGTCGTTTATGTCGCGCATTGTCTATCTCATGAAACCATTTTATGTCAACTCCAAATATATTTATTATTCACATATGCGCCTGTCGCTGTATTTTTTACATATTATATGATAAGAATATATTATTATGTCCCGCCGAGTTGGTTTGTGCTTGAGTTCACCACACTATTTAGCTAATCTCCCTCGCTTAGAACCGAGGAATCGGATATTTTTTCCATGAAGCGATACTGGTGTCCACGGAGGGTTGCAAGCGGGGTTCTCCTGCTCGAATTATCTCTGGCCATGTTTATCATTGCCGTCGCCTTGATCGGCCTCATGGAAGGTTACCGGGCGTCAACCGAAGCAAACACCCACTACGATCGCGCGACCAGGCTTCAAATGGTTGCCGAACAGAAGGTGACTGAGTTATCGCAACAGAGCCAATTCAAAACGGGTTCGGAAGAAGGGGTTGACCAATCCAAATACGAAGTCCATTGGCGGATCACAACGACCGAGACGGACATCCCCAACCTGTTCAAAATCGACCTTGAACTCAGCTGTTATTCCGATGAGTCGCATTTAACCGTATTCCTCCGGCCAAAGAAAACAGAATGAATCACCAGCATCGCATCAAGTCATTTGGCTTAACGCTCGTTGAACTGGTGATTGCCCTGTCGGTGATGGCTGCCATCGGCGGGATTGCGATTCATTCATTGCTGATCGTCTTTCGGCAGCAGAAAATCATGGAAGAAGCTTCCTCCGCCACCGATGCCGCCCAATGGATCGATTCCAACTTAGAATCATGCATTCATAACATGGTCTCCTCGCCTATGGGCGATATCCAACCGTTTGCCGAAAGCGTTTCGGAAGACGGAACCGCCAGTTACAATTTCCTGACCCACATTCCGGATAATTACGTCGTCCGCTCGAAAACCCAGAAAACCACCTCCGCCAGGGCTTTGTTGGTAAGCATAAGCTCCGTTCCAGTGGGCAACGATGAGAACACGCTTGAGCTGAGTTATTCCACTCAACCGGTCGGGACAACAGGTTTGCTCGACGAGCCGGATGTTCAGGTCCTTGCTCGAAACCTGACGCAGTTCACGATTCAATCCCAAGCCGGCGACAGCGGCGAAGGCGAGTCTAATCTTCCGAAATCGTTCGGCGCACAGTTCGGATTTACGTTGTCAGATGGCAACACATTATCTTGGAATCAGACGTATCCCGTCATGGTTTGCCCCCCCAAAGAGACCGACAAGGAGGAATCAGAGTGAGATCTTCAAATCGCCTTTCGCAGCTAAAACGCGGGTTCACGCTCATCGAGATCATGCTCGTGGTCATCATCATCGGCATTCTTGCTTCAATGGTGATCGCGAATTTCGGCGGCATGTCAACCGAGGCGCGCACGACCCGAGCGCAGGCTGACATCGGCCAATTACGCATGCAACTCGGCCTGTTCGAACAACGCTACGGGCATTATCCTACGGAGGAAGAGGGCGGGCTGATGGCATTACTGGAACGCCCCAGCACAATCTCGGAAGCCGACTGGCGTCGTTTCGGCGAGAACGAACCGATTGATCCCTGGGGCAGCACCTACGTGTATCTGGTAGGGAATCGGCGGATTGACACCGAACGCGATTACAACCTCTACAGCATGGGGGCCAACCGTCAGGATGACGGAATGAAGCAGGACGACATCAGGTGACCCGAACGCACGCGATCGCCAGCCACCATGGCAGATACGGCGTCATCCTGCTGACCGTATGCTGGAGCGTGCTGATTTTGACTTTGCTTTTGTTATACCAGGTTCACTCGGTCGAGATGAGACGGTCGATGCAGCGGAGCGCAAATATCGATCTACAGCTTCGAATGGCCCTTGCGTCCGTGGAAAATCAAGTTCTCGCGGCCATGGAAGCCGATGGGGAGTCCGCCGCGAACGAGTGGGACGCGCCATCGGAATCATGGGGTTGGAACAAGATCAACAAGCAATTCGAGCAGGCCATGCAGGCGGCATACCCGGACATCCAAATAACAGGATCTATCGAGGATGAGGACAGCAAAGTTCCTCTCAAATCGATGAATAGCGAGGCGGTGGCGAAGTTGTTTCAAAGTCTGGGGCGCGCCGAGATGGAATCCGAGCGCATTACCGAGGCCATTGCAAAGAGCCTCAACGAAGCTGCGGGCGCGAAGAACACCGACGATGCCGCAAACTCCGGGAATGGAGACAAGTTCCCGTTTCCGGATCTACGCTTCCTCCTCGATGTCTCCAATTTTGACAGCAATTTCGTGCTCGGCGAGGACATGAACTTCAACCAGGCCCTTGACTCGAATGAAGATGATGGCCCCGAGACGAAGCCTGTCGACAATCGCGACGGCGTCTTGCAGCAAGGGCTTGGCCGCTACTTCACAATTTACGGCGATGGCAAGGTGAACCCCAATTTTGCCTCGATCGAGGTTTTGCAAACAGTTCCAGGAGTGTCGAAGGCCATAGCCGAAGAGATCGTCTGGAAACGCAATGGAACAGACGGCATTGCCGGCACCGATGACGATTACGTGTATCAGAAGATCGAGAATCTTAAAGAATTACGGTCACTTTCCAAGCTTGGCGAACTCGAATACCGCAAAATGTCGCCCAAGATGCGCGTCACAAGCAAAACCTTTTCGCTGCGACTGTGCGCGACGAGCCTTCGCGCGGGCCAGCGCCACAGAATCCAGATGGTCATTAAACGCGGTAAGGAACAAACCAATGTTCTGAGCTGTGTGGAGGATTATGGCTCATGAACGGAAGACCGCTGCAATTGTTCCTTTTCCAAGGCAACGATTTGCTCATTGTCGATGCATCGGCGCAAAACAGCCAATGGAACCTGCAACGAGCGGAACGAATTGCGGATTATCAGACTACGCCTCGCGATCAGCTTGCGTCGATCATTCGCAGCCAGACTGCCGATCGCCGCAAGGATACTCAACAGACACGGCATACGGTCCTGGTCATTGAACGTTCCGATTTGGCCGTTTTAAATTTAACGTTCCCAGCCGGCAGCGCGGACGAAACGCAGGCGATGTTGGAATTGGAACTCGATCACCAGTTGCCGCTTGATATGAACAAAATCTGTTATGGGTACCATAAACATACCGATGGGGAACAGGACCATATTCAGGTTTTCTGGTCGCCATTCGAGAGAATTCAACCGCGAATGGACTGCCTTAAGTTGGTCGGGATTGAGATCGAGGAAATCTATCCGGCACTCCCCTTCTATTATGATTTGATCCAAGATCCTGACGCCAATCATCCATCAACTTATGTTTTGGTGCGCTCAAACTGTGTTGAACTGGTCAACTGGTCCAATCCGCGAATCATCGGTTTAAGCCGGCAGATAACCCTCAATGATAGCGCAGATGAACAAAGTTTTTGTGCGGAACTCGGTCGCACAATCGATTCGTTCTTTGATCATGCGGCTCAGGATGACAAACCTGCTTTCATTGCATCGGAACAAAACACGGGTGCAGTCAGAAACGCCTTCGCCAGCCGCGGACTACTTCTTGATGGGCATAAAGCGAATTTGAAATGGATGGGCGACATTCAAGACGAAGATGCTTTTGCCTTCTTACCGGTCATCGCGGTCCTAAACGGAATCCCGATCGAAACTCCCGCGAACGGATCCGTCTCCGAAACGCAAACACTCAACATGTTGCCCCGCAGCATCGAGGAGCAACGCCGGCGGCACCGTATTCGGAAATCGATGATTCAGGTGGGCGGTCTTTTGGTCATCGCCATTGCACTGGTAATGGCCAATTTGCTCCTTTATGTGAACCGGCTGCAAACGCAAATTGACTATAATACCGGCGAGATCCAGCGGTTGACCCCTGAAGCGCGTCAGGTTGAGGCAATGGAGGAACGAATCGCATCCATACGTCGGCAGATCAATTACGTGATCACTCCGGTCGATGCGTTGGGAACCATCAATGAAATCCTATCAACACAGGCAAGTCGTCTGGATGGCTTGTTCCTGGACCATTTTGACTATACGGAATCGGGCCTCATCTCGCTCGAAGGGCATGCAACCAACGATATCACGCCCTGGTCATTCGCCGAGGCTTTGGATAAAAGCGGCCGATTTAGGATAACCAAGAAGCCCAGAATCGAACGAAAGCCCTATGGTGAAACACGCGCTATCCGGTTCCAATTGAGCTGTCAGGCCCTGAGTGCCCCATCCACGAAAGGAGCCAAACCCGAATGATTGGGAAATTAAGCACCCGGGAAAAACGCATTTTCATGCTAACCCTCGCGATCGCATTGATTGCGATCGTTCAGCTTTGGGTCGCCAAACCCGTCTTGGGCCAAATTCGCCACGTCCGGGCGAAGGCAAGCATTACCGCCCAGGATCTGGCCCGCCTAAACAACGTATTGACGAACCGGCAACAGGTCGAAAAGGCATACGAATCGATTCGCAATCGGATAACTTCGACCAAAACACCCGAACGGGAAATCATCGAGATTTTGCAGTCCGTGCAACAAGCGGCTGAGGACAGCAAGATCGAAATCCTGCTGAATGTGCATACAAAAGATGAACCCCAGGAATATTTCAACATTCACACAATCAATTTCCAGGGGCGCGGCGAACTGCCGCAATTCATTCAAATGCTGGCGCGCCTGCAAAACCCCCAACTTGGGCTGAAAGTAACCGATATGCGTTTTGCCCTGAAGAATTTCAAGCTCGAGATGGAACTGGTGCTGACGCGGGTCGTTTATTCCTCGTCCGAGCAGACTGGAGCGGCCCAATGAATCTCATTCTGCTTCAACGTGCAACATATGCGCTTATCGTCGTCACTGTTTGCTTGGTCCTGTTACTCGTTTTGGGCTCTGTGGGTAACATCTACCAGGCTCAAGCCAGAACGCCACGCCGAGCCGTTCCAAATCTGGATGATGCGCCAACCGATCTTCCAGATGTCCAAAAATACCTCTCAATCGCACAGGGCCGCGAGATGTTCAAGCAAAGCGTCGTCTATGAAACCAAAAAAGGCCCTACAGTAAATATTCTCGAGGGCATACAGTTTTTAGGCGTGACCAAGCGGGGACAATCCGTCCGGGCAGTGCTGTTCAACAGCAAAACGGGAGTTTCGTCATCTTATGCGCCCGGCGAAATGATGGGCGATCTGAAAATCGATGAGATCCGTGACGATCGAGTGATCTTGAGCCATGGCGCCGAGAAGTTGGAATTAATTCGCTAATTTTGAGCCCAAGTAATCTAGAAGGGGACAAAGAAAATGAGTCTGACCCAAGTCCGCAGCCGTTCGTTGGTTCCGAAGGTTCTTTTGGTTTTGATGGTGATGTCCACCCTGGTTACGTCCGCATTCAGCCAGGAGAACGCGCCTGATTGGAAAAGCACTCCGGAGACAAAGGATGAGAACAGGATTGATCTGACGCTCGACAACAAACCAATTGAAATGGCGATTTCCGTCCTGTCTGCCGGCTTGAAGAAGACGATTATCATCGGCGAGGGCTTGAGGCAACGTCCCGTATCCGCGTACTTTCAGAATGTTCCGGTCGAAGATGCTCTCAAATCGTTTTGCGCGGCACAACTCTTGGTGCCGATCGAGCAAAACGGCTGTATTGTATTAGTCACGCGGAATGAATATCTGAGCATCTATGCGCCGACTAAAATAGTTTCCGTGAGAAATGCGGATCCTTCCATGCTGGCGGCGGTCCTGAGCGATATGATTCAGAAAAGCGAATTGATACAGGTCACTTTCGACAGCCGGACCCGCAATCTGGTCCTGCATGGCGATCCCGTCCAGATTGAACAGATGCAAAAGACAGCCGAATCACTTGACAAGGCACTCAGAAGAGAAGTCTTTCAGATCCGGTATGCATCGGTTAACAATATCGCCGCCACTTTGAACGATACTCTATACCCAAACACAACATCGGCCCCACACACGCCGGGTTCCGCCGGGGCATCAAGTGCATCTCGCAATGGTTATGGGAATGTCATTGTAGATGAACGCTCCAACCAGCTCATCGTTTGCGAAACACCCGATAACATCGAATGTTGCCGTTCAATCATCCAGAAACTCGATATCCCGATTGAAACCCGCGTATTTTCGACCGGCAATATCGATCCCAGCGTCGTAGCCGATCAGATCCGCAAAGGCGAACTGGGAAACAACAATGCAAACTCCAGTTCCAGCAGTTCGTCCAGTTCGTCCCGCCCCAACAACTCATCAAGCAGCAGTTCATCTTACGGCAGCAACAGCAGTCTAAAGCGGCTTAGCTCCGATGCAACGGTCCAGGTCATCGACGGCACGAATCAAATCATGGTCACCGATACGCCGGAAAGGCTTGCCATTCTCGAGAAGGTCATGAGGGAGCTGAACCGCAATATTGAAACCATTGTCATTCAACCCAAGAACGGATTGCCGACCGATCTGTCCGAGGTCGTCAAGGGCGCCTATTCGAATCTGACCGTTTCGGTCGACATGCGCTCCAATTCCATCGTTCTTACAGGTCATCACGATCGTGTCGAGCAGGCAAAGGAATTGATCGAGAAACTGGATGCGGAGCAAAACATTAAAGTCGAGATCGAGTCCAAAATCATGCTCGTGTCCACCAGCAAGCTCAAAAGCCTCGGGGTTCATTTTTACAACGCAAATCTTGGCACGTCGGACGAATCGTTAATGGACCTGAGCATCAATTCGAATTTCCCGGCCGATTCCGTCAAGAAAAACGGCGCAACCATGGGCCATGCCACCGGTTCAACCTTGGATAATCCCACGAAATCGTCCGGCAATTTCCTGGAAGCCCTGCAGCCCAATATCGGAATCCAGGCAGTTGTCAGGGCACTCGAAAGCGATGGAGATACGCAGTTGCTTTCCAACCCAAGGCTCCAAATGCTGGCTGGACAGACATCGACCTTCTTCTCCGGATCGCGGGAACCCTACAGCGAGACGACATTGCAGAATGACACTTCGGTGCAAAATGTGAAATTCATCGATGTCGGCGTCAATTTCGAGGTCACGCCGCTTGTCAGGCCCGATTTTGGCATGACGATCGAAGTCTCGACGGAATACAGTAACCTGAGCGATATTCGCGACGGCATACCGGTTGTCGATACCCGCAAGGCGCATTCGATCATCGAGGCCGCTCCTGAAGAAACCATCCTGATCGGCGGCTTAATGAGCCAGGAGACCACAAAGGGCAACGATGGAATCCCCTATTTAAGACGAATCCCCGGGCTTAACTATTTCTTCAGCGAGAAAAACCATTCTCACGTCGAGCGTGAAATGGTCATCTCGATCACCCCGCGTATTCTCAAGTCGGACTACAGTTTCACGGCAAATGGCCAATATAAGAACATCCACAACACATTTGAAATGCCTGCTGTTGAAGGGACCGAGACGACTTCAACCCTAAAGAACGTTGCGCCCGCTCCAACCAGCATGCGGATATTGATCGAAGACGTTAAGCCATCCGCTAAACCTTCGGAGAAGAAATGATGAGCCTTGACGTGAATATTAAAAGCATCAAGACCGCACCGTCGATTGCGAATTCAAGAATCATGACGGGGCAGGGGCTGGTTTCGGTCGGTTGCATTAAAGAGGAAGAACTGAGTCGTGGCCTCGAGACCCAGCAGCAGACTGGCGGGCGCATCGGGGAGATTCTTTATCATCAAAGCCGTAATGAGAAACCCGAGATCATGGAGTTCGTGGCCAAATCCCTTGGCTGCGGATGGGTACGGCCCGATCAGATCGAGATTGAGGCCGGCTTGATCGAACAATTTCCTGCACGCCTCGCAAATCATTATCAGGCCATCCCGGTTGGGCTGGACGGCGACAAGCTGTTGCTTGCCTATTCAGAACCGCAAACACTCGAGATCAAAGACGAAATTGAATTGCTGGTTGGGCGCCCCATCTGTTTCTTGCTCGCAACCAACCAACACATCGACGAAGCGATCCGGCGCCATTACGGCGTCGGCGCCGAGACTCTCGAGCAAATGCAGTCCCAAAGCGATGATGTGCTCGATCTAGAAGAAACCGACCTCCATTCTCTCGATGAAGGCGCCGACGAAGCCTCCATCATTCGGTTCGTGAATCAGATCATCCTTGAAGCGCATCGACTAGCCGCGACGGACATCCACTTTGAGCCGGGCGAAGAAGCATTCCGGATTCGATACCGCATCGACGGCATGCTCGAGCCGATTCGCCTGCCTGTCCACGTCCGGCAATATCAAAATGCCATTATCTCCCGCATCAAGGTCATGGCCCGCTTGAACATTTCCGAGCAGCGCCTGCCGCAAGACGGACGTATTCAAGTACGTCTGCACGATGAAAACCTCGACCTTCGCGTGTCAGTCCTGCCGACGCCGCAAGGCGAGGCGCTCAACCTGCGCCTATTGCGGCGCGCCAACCTGCATTGGGGCCTCAATCAGCTTGGATTCGAAGACAAGCATTTGAAAACCATTTCGGCCGCCGCGGCCCGTCCCAATGGGATTATCATCGTTACCGGCCCGACCGGCTCGGGCAAGACGACAACACTTTACGCACTGCTGGACCAGATCAACACGCTCGACAAGAAAATCATCACGATCGAGGACCCGATCGAATACCAGATGGCCGGCGTTCTCCAGATGCAGGTGCACGAGGGAATCGGGTTCACATTCGCGCGAGCCCTTCGATCGATCTTGCGCCACGATCCGGACGTCGTTCTCGTGGGCGAGATACGCGATCCCGAAACGGCTGAAATCGCCATCCGTATGGCCATGACCGGTCACTTGGTTTTCTCAACCCTTCACACCAACGATGCGGCTTCCACGATCGTGCGACTCCTCGACATGAATTTGGAACCATATCTCCTTGCATCCACGGTCCATTGCGTGATCGCTCAGCGCCTCGTCCGTCTGAATTGCCCGCATTGCCGGGCGCCATATCCGGTCGATCAATCAATGATCGAAGCTTTTTCATCGCTCGGGCTTGAGATGCCCAACGCTTTCTATCGTGGCCAGGGTTGCGAAACATGCCGTAAGTCCGGGTATATCGGCCGCACTGCGATTCAGGAAGTCTTCCCGCTTGATGAAGAATTCGGTTCCTTGATCATTCAGCGTGCTCCGGCCTCGAAATTCCGCGCACTTGCCCGCGCCAAGAATATTCCCGTCATGGCCGAACAAGGCTGGAAACTGGTCTGCGCAGGACGGACCACAACCGAAGAAATTCTCCGCGTGACCCAGGCCGTCGAGATGTAAGGATGCTGTCGGATGCCCAACTATAAAGCCACAGTCAAAAATGCCACGGGGCAAAACATCCAAATCGAGCGGTCCGCTTCTTCAAAAAAGGCTGCCTTGGAAGCCATCCGTGCCGAAGGCCTCTTCCCGATCAAAGTCGAAGAACAGGGTTCGAGCCACCAAGCCGGTCCAGCTGCAGATCACGCATCGCATCGATCCAAGAAACCCAAGCGCCGCCAGATCCTCTCGTTCATGAAAAATCTAGCCAGGCTGCTGCACGCCGGGATGGATATCGAGCGGGCTCTATCGACTCTGGCCAAAGAAAGCAATGGAACCGGAGCTCTTCCGATCGATCAAATGGCCGAGCGGGTCCGCCACGGCGACTCACTCTCCGTGGCGATGGAATCGGTCGGCACTTTCACGCCTTTCCAGATCAACATCATCCGGGCGGGCGAATTCGGCGGCAGTCTCGATGTTGCGCTCAATCGAATCGCGACTTCGATCGAGCGTGACCTGGAACTGCGCGGCAAGGTCATTCAAGCAACCGCCTACCCCATGTTCCTGATCTGTTTCGGCCTGCTCTCGCTGATGGTCATGATGGTTTTTATCATGCCCCGTTTCTTCAAGATTTATGAGGAAATGCACGTCCGCCTTCCCATGCTCACGCAGGTCATTCTGGGCACGAGTTCTGTTCTGAACAAAAACGTCTACTGGATTATTCCGCTCATTGGAATCGCCGGTTTTTTCGGCATTCGACAACTATTCCACATATCCGAAAGCGAATCCCTCGATCGCTGGCGTTACAAGCTGCCTCTGTTCGGTCCGCTCATGTTTCAGATGCAGATTCTAAACTTCCTGCGCACCCTGGGCCTCCTGGTTCAAAGCGGAATACCCGTGGCCCAATCGTTGGCGCTCGTAACCAAAATCGCCGGGAGCGCCGTATTCTCAAAAATGGCTTCCGAGATCGAACAGGGCATCCGCAACGGCAGCCGGCTTTCACAGGAACTGCGCCGCAGCAACGTTTTTGGTGAATCGATCGTAAACCTTGTCGCGGTCGGCGAGGAATCCGGGCATGTGGAATCGATGCTGATCGAAATCTCTTCGGACCTCGAGAAACGAATCGATGAGCTGATCAAAAACATGCTCACATTCCTGGAACCGCTGCTCATTATGGCGGTCGGCGCGATCATCGGTCTCATCGTCATGTCGATGCTGCTGCCGATTTTCAGCCTGAGCGCAAACCTTCGGACCGGTGGATGATCGCGATGCGTGGACGTTTCAGCCGCTTTCCACGTTGCGTCGCCGCGTTCACATTGATTGAGATCATGCTGGTCATGCTGATCTTGTCGCTACTAACCGGCATTGCCATGACTCGGATGAAAGCGTCATTCGATGAGACAGCACTCCAAACCGACGCGCAACGTCTTGAACGGCTGATCCAGCTCGCGCGCAAAAGAGCCAGATTAGAAAACGTCATCTACCGTATTGATATCGATCGGGATAACGCCAGCTATCGGATCGAATATGGAAACTCGACTGATGGCCCGTTTAAACACCCGTCTGATATCGATTACGAATACACACTCTCGGCCGGCGTCTCCTTTGATGAAGTTCGCGCAACCAAGAAAAATCAAACCCAACATGAATCCATCATCGCCTATCCCGACGGCCAATATGATCCTTTGAAGATCACGTTCGCAAATTCTGCGGGTGATTACGTGGAAATATCGCCATAAGCCTTGTTCATCCTGCATGCAATTTCGAACGAGTAAATGAGCTTTTAACTTAGCCAAGGAACTAAAATATGAAACGTTACACATTCGCAACAACCGTGCTTGGCGTAATTTTCTTGGTATCTGCCATTGCAAAAGCGGTCGACGTCAAAAGTTTTGCCTTGCTGATTTCGTATTTTAACGTCATGCGAGACACCATGCTCGTCAGCGGGACCGCTGTCCTGATCATTCTCTTTGAGTTCATTCTCGGGATGAGCCTGATTGTAAGAAATCGATACGAAAGCACATTTATCAAGATCACGCTTGCCGCCCTCGCCTGTTTCTCGGGAATCATCGTCTACGGTTGGATTTTCATGGGATTGCAGGATTGCGGTTGCTTCGGGTCATTCATCAAGATGTCGCCGCTCGCCTCCTTATTTAAAAATGGGGTTCTTATGGGGGTGGCGGGGTTTGCGCTCTTGCAACACAAAAAATATCGCCGGATTTCCGTTCCAATTGTCGAATATCCGCAGCGGCGAGTTTTCAAACTGGCGACAGTATGTTTAAGCACAATAATGCCTACAGCTCTCATGGGCTGGAGTTATTTTGCCGGATCAACCAAGCCTCAGGATCCCAATTTAAACGCCCAAACGTCCGAGTCGACATCTGACAGAATCTTCGCCCAATTCAAGGTCCAGGATAACAAACGAAACATGCTCGACCTAGGTCAAGGCCGATATTTCGTTGCGTTTCTTAGCGACTCATGCGGTCATTGCCAAGACATTGTCTCGGACCTGAACGAGTTCCCACATATATACAAAGACCTCCCGGTAATCGGACTCATTCTTGGCGACGAAAACACCCTGCGCGAATTTCGCGAGCGATTCCTTCCCCAGTTCCCGACAGCAATTCTCGAACCGCTCAAGTTTTTCGAGTTCATAGGCAACGCACCCCCGCGTTATTACCTCGTGCAGGATGGCAAAACCCAAAAATACTGGGACAATCAACTGCCCAAACCAGAGGAAATAAAGAAACTCATTTCCCAATAGCGGATCAGGAAGGAACCGACTCCTGCGGTATTTCACGCATTTATTGGCAACTCTTTGAAATACTTAAATCCGATCAATAGCACAACCAGCCCTTGAATGTGCGCGTCGTAACCAGCCGGCGAGGTGGATGCATCAATGCATTTTTGCCTGAACACTTCGGTGTTTGTGACGTCAACCGGATCATCAAGCGGGCGGGAATTGCCAAGATCAACGCCTTGGGCAAGAAGCTGACCGCTCATTCCTTCCGCCACACGTTCGCAACCAGGATGGCTGAACAGATCGGCAACAATCCGTTCATCCTGAAAGAGCTCATGGGGCATAGCAAGATCACCACGACGGAGATCTACTGTCAGCCCCAGGCGCCTGACCTGGTCATGCGGATGCCAGACCTTTCGAACGCAGAGGTCATGGGGGTGGTGGAAAAAGCCTGGTGGAAGAAAGAGAAAACGGCCTCGCGGGAGGCCGTCTAAGTCGAGTTGTTTGAATGGTGGGTGGTAGAAGAGTTGAACTTCTGACCTCTGCGATGTCAACGCAGCGCTCTAACCAACTGAGCTAACCACCCACTCAAGCCTTGCCATTATCGCATTCGGTCGAGCGATTTCAAGAGGTTTTTGAATGATTGCGGATTTCGGATTGCGGAATGCGGAATTTTCCAATCACGGAAGGCGTGGCGCGGCCCTCTGTGTGAGAAAAATTGTCTGCGATGCGCATGCCATTTCACCTCTGCCAGGCACTCCTAATCGATGAACCGAACTCCGATTCGGCCGCCACCCCTTTATTCGCCCAGCAGCTTGAATTCCATGAGCGCGCCCCGGGGGGCGTCAAACGCGATCGCCGACTCGTTGATCCCGGGCCGGAACGGGCGGATGTGGCCGATGGCCGCCGCGTCGCGCTCGATGCGCAGCTTGCCGACGACGACCTCGGATTTGCCGGCCGGCGTCGTCAGCCGCACCCAGAACCGGCGCTTGCCCTTGACCGTCGCGGAGACGTCGAGCGGCTTCAGCCACGCCTCGCCGGTCGAGCCCACGGCCTGCCCCCAGGCGCGGCCGTCGAGGCTCACGTAGGCGGTCAGCGCCCTGGAGGGCTGGGATTCCCACCCGATCCTCGCCCCGGTGTGGTCGAACGGGGCGTCGACGACGAGCTGGACCCAGGCCTCGCCCCCCTTGGGCTGCAGGACGACGCCGCGGCCCGGCTCGAGCCGGCCGTGGCGGATGCGCTGAATGCCGGCCGCGGCGGCCGCGGCGTCAACGGGCATCGTCCACAGGAAACTCCCCTCGAGCCCCCCCTGGGTTTCGCGGCACAGGAAGCGCTCGCCCGGCTTGAGCGTGAACGGCGAGAACGAGCCGGCCGTCGGCGCGATCAGGTCGACCGGTCCGGCGCCCCACAGCCGGATGTCGCCGATCCGGCTGGAGCCGCGGTTCTCGAGCAGGACGCCGTCCCAGGCCGGTTGGCCGCGGCCGGCGTCGGCCAGGATCTGGCTGATCCCGCCCTGGCTGAGGGTGGCCGAAACCACGCCCGCCTCCGTGGCGCGGGCTTGGGCGATATGGACCCCGCGCGAGAGCGCGCAGCCGGCGGCGGCCAGGGCGATGGCCACGAGGGCGATCTTGAGCGGTTGCTTCATGATGAACTTCCTTGTGCGGCCGATTGCGAGGGCCGATGCGCGCGGCAGGCGCGAGGATGGCATTCTACCGCGGATCGCGGAGGCCGGGATGAACAAAAATTCACGCATTGAGATACCTCTTGCCACATGCTGATGATTCTGTCTTAAATACTTGCGGGGTTCAATGAAACAGGGGAGGGGAGAGCCGATTCGTATTCGAGCATCCACTCAGCGCGCGAGGGCGCGTCATTTCAAACCCCACGTGATACGGAAGCCATATGCCCAACTTTACCCCGACTCAGATCCAAGGCGTCATCCTTGGCGTCGTCATCTGGTGCTGGTTCTTTTTGTTGACGCCTGAGCGCGCGTTGCGCGCCGGAATCGTTCTGCAGGACCCGCCGCTTTACTTCCGCATGGCGGGCTTCAAGCTGCTGCGCATGCTGGCGTTCTTCGGCTGCGCGGCCATGGGCTTTTTCCTGCCGCTCGAATACGACCTCATGAACCTGGACGCGCCGACGATCGCCTCGGACACGTTCCAGGGCGTCTACCCCGGCCCGCTGCTGGCGATCGGCCTGACGCTGCTGTTGCTGTTCATCATCCCCACGGCCGTGACGTGGACGCGCCAGCGCAGGGACGATCACCCCGGCGAGTGGCTGACCGTCTCGCTCGTTTTCTACCGCTGGTTCTGGCTCGGCGTCGTGCTGCTGGCCTGCGTCGGCTGGCCGGCGCTGCTGGGCATGGGCACGCCGCTCAACGAAACGTTCGGGCTGGCGCTGCCGCTGATTGCGACGATCCTGTTCTTCCTGTGGTGGGCGCTTCCGTCGTGGGCGGTCGCCAGCCTGGCCGAAAAGGCCGAGCCGATCGCGATCGACGCCCTGGCCGGCGTGAGGCTGTGGGGCCTCCCGAAATACCTGATGTTCATCATCAGCCGCTCCTCCCAGAAGAAGCGGTTCGCGCGCGGCGACGGCACGAGCCAGAAGCTGTGCCCGAGCTGCATGCGCCCGATCGACCAGGTCGAGTTCTACGAGTCGCTCGACTTCGAGGCCTGCCCGCACTGCAAGGAAGTCATCCCGCCGATCTTCCAGATCACCGACTACATCGAGCACTACTCGCAGCGCGCCACCGAGATCGCCGAGGCGCGCCAGACCGAGACCAAGGGGCGCAAGGCCCGCGAGGCCGACCGCTTCGAACACGACGTCATCCAGCGCATCATGCGCGCGGCGCTGACGATGGCCGTCCGCGAGCGCGGCACCGACCTGCACCTCGTCACCGAGGGCGGCCGCTTCCTCCTCCGCTGCCGGACCGACGGCGTCCTGTTCACGATGCTCGATTTCCCGGACATCCTCCAGCGCTCGATGATTTCGGCCGTCAAGGTCCAGTGCAACCTGGACATCAGCGAGCGGCGCAAGCCGCAGGACGGCAGCTGGAAGTCGATCGTCGACGGCAAGAAGCTCGACGTGCGCGTCAACACCAGCCCCACGCCGGCCGGCGAGACCGCGTCGCTGCGCCTCCTCTACGAACAGCGCGTCCTCGGCTCGCTCGATCACCTCGGCATGACGAGCCGCTCGCTGCGCGTCCTTCAGGAAGTCATCGTCCGCCCCCACGGCCTGATCCTGGTGACCGGCCCGACCGGCTCGGGCAAGTCGACGACGCTTTACAACTCGCTCGGCACGATCGCCGACGGCAAGCGCAACATCATCACGCTGGAGGACCCGATCGAGTTCAAGATCGAGGGCCTCACGCAGATGCAGGTCGACGCCTCGAAGAACTTCGGGTTCGCCAGCGGCCTGCGCACCATCCTGCGCCAGGACCCGGACGTCATCATGGTCGGCGAGATCCGCGACGGCGAGACGGCCAAGATGGCCATCGACGCGGCCATGACCGGCCACCTCGTCTTCTCGACCCTGCACACGATCGACACGACGACCACGATCGGCCGCCTGTCGGACCTGGGCGTCGATCCGCACCGCCACGCCGAGGCGCTGCTGCTGCTCATCGCCCAGCGGCTCGTCCGCCTCAACTGCAAGGAATGCACGAGGGATTACGAGGTCACCGCCGAGGAACTGGCGGTGATGGGGATGGACGGCGGCCCGGCCAAGCTCGTGCTCAAGCGCGGCGAAGGCTGCGACATCTGCCACCACACCGGCTACTTCGAGCGCTCGGGCATCTACGAGCTCCTCGAGCCCGATAGCGAGATCCGGGCGATGATGGGCCAGCGCATCGCACCGGGCGAGCTGCGCAAGGCGGCCCGCGAACACGGCATGCGCACCCTCCTCGAGGACGGCATGGTCAAGGTGCTCCTCGGCAAGACGACGGTCGACGAAATCCTGAGGGTGACGAGCTGAGTCAGAGTGAGCGACACAAGTTTTCTGGAAATGGATGCCCATACCGGCTCGCTGTGTGTCGCCCTGCCGGGGCTGGGTTGATCGCCGCGCTCGTTTGGTCACGCCTTGGCGAGTGCAAACTTCTTGTCGGGAATCCAAGATTTCGACGGGTCGTAGTGCGGAATAGACGGAATCGGCCGGATCACCTTGAATTGCGGCTTGCGGAGGGGGCCGATCGGGAGATCGGCGTTCCCAGGCGATTACTTTGCAAGCGGTGGAATCGAATGGAACATGGATACAAATTCTTTCTCACAGAGACACAGAGGGACAGAGAACACGAAGAATTTTATCATCGATTTTCTCCGCGCTCTCTGTCCCTCTGTGTCTCTGTGAGAAACGGAATTTCAGCTGCGCCGGCTTAGGAGTCACCCATCAACCCGGCGGGGGATCGCCGGAGTCGGGGCGAGGGCCCGGCCTACCTTTGCATTTGCCCCGGTGGGTGGTTGCCGCAATAATGGGGGCAGTTTTGCGCGCCGGCGGCGAATCGACCCCGCCTTGCGCCAAAGGATCCCGCCTCGCCCATGAAACAGCCCCTGTTTCGCCTCGTCCCGTACCGCATCCTGCCGCGGGTCAACTGGCTGCTGATCGCCACCACGATCGCGCTGGCCGGCTTCGGCATCGTGACGCTGTGGGGCGCCACCAGCGCCGGCGACGGGCCGGGGCCCTTCACCGGCTATGCGCGCAAACAGGCCGTGTGGCTGCTGGCCGGCGTCGGCCTCATGGCCGCGCTGATCGTGTTCGATTACCGCAAGCTGCGCGCCGTCGTGTGGCCGCTCTATATCGTCGTCGTCGTGCTGCTGGCCGGGGTGCTCGTCAAGGGGCACATGATCAAGGGCGCGCAGTCGTGGTACGACCTGGGGCCGTTCAACCTGCAGCCGTCGGAGCCGGGCAAGATCATTATCGTGCTCGTGCTGGCCCATTACCTCGCCTCGAGGATGGACCGATTCCGCGGGCTGCACCACACGTTCATCCCGCTGGCGATCGTCGGGCTGCCGATGGGCCTTATCCTTTTGCAGCCGGACCTGGGCTCGTCCGTGGTGTTCGTCCCGATCGCGGGGGCGATGTTCTGGGTCGCGGGGCTGCGCAAGTGGGTCGTCGTGCTGTTCGCGCTGCTCGGGGTGGCGGCCGTGGTCGTCACCGTGCCGCACCTCAAGCCCTACCAGCGCGACCGGCTGCTCGTCTTCCTGCACCCGGAGGACGACCCGCTCGGGGCCGGCTACAACATGGCCCAGGCCAAGACGGCGTTGGGGTCGGGCCAGCTCATGGGCAAGGGCTGGGGGCGCGGCACGCAGACCAACTTCCGGTTCCTGCCGGAGTTCCACACGGATTTCATTTTCCCGACCGTCGGCGAGCAGTTCGGGATGGTCGGGGCGTGCCTGGCGCTGGCGCTCATGCTGCTGCAGATCGGGTTGATCGCGCATGTGGCCCAGCAGACGCAGGACCTGTTCGGCGTGCTGATCGCCACCGGGATGGCGGCGATGCTGGCCACCCACGTCGTGTTCAACATCGGCATGGCGATCGGCCTCATGCCGGTCACCGGCCTGCCGCTGCCGTTCTTCAGCTACGGCGGCTCGTTCATGCTGACCTGCATGACGGCGGTCGGGCTGGTCGTGGGGATCGGCGCGCGGAGGGAGCTGTGAGTGGAGATGAGCGATGAGAGATGAGATCTGAGAATGGGATGTGAATCTCTCATCTCTCATCGCTCATCTCTACTTTGACATGGGCGGGGCGGCATGGTTGAATGAGCTTACGAATTGTGCCTCGTGAGCCGGTCGAACAACCGAGCGGCGATACCCGGGAATGGCATTCCTACGGCATGCGCGACGATCTCCCTGCACGCCACCGCATCTCCTTCATCACGCTGAACATGATTGCGCTGAGCATGCTCGTCGCATGCTATGAGCCCGATCCGATCGAGTCGCTGACGGTGTCGCGCGACGGCCGGTGGGTGGCGTCGGTGACCCACGACGGCGAACTCAACGTGCTCGACCTCCAGAAGCCCGGGGCGCCGTTCACGCGGATATCCAACCACGTCTCCGGCCCGGTGGCGTGGTCGCCCGACTCGCAGCGCGTGGCGCTGGTCGAGCAATACCCGAACCGCCCGAGCGCGCTGTGGCTGGTGAGCCCGCGGGCCGAGCGCGCGCAGACGCCGCTGCTGACCGACATCTCGTTCAAGGCCGACCCGGCCGTGCTGAACGACGGCAGGATCGTCTTGCGTTCGGACCACGACGAGGACCGGGTCGGCATCTGGACGCTCGACCCGGTCAGCCATCGGCGGGAAAAATTCCTGGCGGCGGTCGACGCCGACATCGGCCGGCTGTGGACGGCGCCGGCGGGGGACTCGCTGGCCTACCAGTCGGCCGGGCCGGAGGGCGTGGACCTGTGGTGGTGGAAGCCGGGGAGCCCGCCGCTGCGGCTGACGAGAAACCAGCGGCGCGAAAATCCCGCCAACCAGGCGGTCGCGTTCGCCCCCGACGGGGGCGGGGTCGCGTTCGTCGCGCGCGGCGAGCGCGGGCCGCAGGTCGCATGGTTCGACCTGCAAACCAAGACCGTGGCCAACCGGATCCCGCTGCCGTCGTGGGCCAACGGGATCGCGGTGCTGGGCGACGGCCGCGTGGCCGTGGCGTGCGGCGCGGAGCTGCGGCTGTGGCGGCCGGAGAAAACGTTTTTCGAGCGCGAGCTCGGGGTTGCGCGCTTCGAGGACCTGCCGCTCAGCCTGCCGCAGGCGAACAACGGCGGCGTGACGCTGGCGGTCAACCGCGTGCTGATGCTGAACAGCCCGAGCGCCGGCCGCCTCGGCCGCGGCGCCATCCAGTCCGACGGCGTCGAGGACATCCTGATGCTGGCGCGGGCGCGGGCCGAGGCCGGGCGGTTCGACAGCGCCCGCGCGACGCTCGAGCGCGTGTGGGCCAAGACGCCGGAGATCACGAAAAAATATTTGATCGCCGTCGCGCGCGCGCGGCTGGAGCGGGCGCAGCAGCGGTGGTCGGACTCGCGGCAGTGGCTGGGGCGCGCGGTCGAGCTGGCCGCCAGCGGCTCGCCCGAGCAGTCGGCGGCCGAGCTCGAGCGGCTCGCCGTCGGGGCGTTCGACCAGCGCTCGACGGCGCTGGCCTCGGACCTGCTGCACAAGCTCCACGAGCCGGCCGCGAGCCATGAGCTCGCGCAGTGGCTGGCCGCCGGGCTGGCCGACCCGCAGCTCAAGCGGTGGCTTGCGATCGGCGGCGACGTGCGCTCCGGCCGCGACGAGGCGGCCGCGATCGGGCTGGAGACGCTCGCGCGCGAGGACACGTGGACGACCCACAGCCTGACAGGCCTGCGGCTGCTTCTGGACGGCGAGTTCGAGCCGCTGCTCATGGCCGCGCAGCAGCACCAGACCGAGCGGCTCAACCGGCTGCTTTCGCAACCGGCGGTGCAGGCCGCGCTGATGCGCGCGCTGGAGTCGAAGAACGACGGCGGGCCGTCGCGCGATGAGCTGTCGCAGACGATCCTGACGCAGATGGTGCGGCGCGGCGACCTGGCCGGCGCGAAGCGGTTCGTCTCGGCCGACCTGGCGCGGCCGGAGCCGCTCAACGGATACCCGTCGATGCTGGCCCAGTTCCTCGGGCTCGACGAAACCGACCCGGTGGTCTATCAGGTGGTCGCCGACGTGCTGCTGGCCGACGGGATCGCGGGCCGGCTCGACCTGCGGCTGACCGACCCGCGCGAGAAGCTGCTGCTCAGGATGGCGCAGGTCAAGGCGGCGTTGATCGCCGAGCGGACCGAGCCGGCGGCCGCGTGGCTGAGGGATTGCCAGAGCATCCTGGGCAGGATCCCCGTCGACGAAACCGGGGACAACATTCGGGACCTGGCCCGGCAACTGCTGCTGCTCGACGTGTTCGACGCGAAACTCGCGGAGGAGCGCGGGCGCTGGGACGCGGCGCTGACGGCCTACAGGCGCTCGCTGCGGCTCGCCGGGCGATTCCCCAACGAGTGGGACGCGTTGACGTACGAGATCACCGCGGCGATCGGCCTGATCGAGGCGGGCAAGGCCGACCCCGAGCTGCTGGCCAGCTTCGAGCGGCTACTGCGGGGGATGGGCGACCCGCTGATCAACCCCTCGCGGCAGCCGGCCTCGCTGTTGACGGCGCTCGACAACCTCGATCTGCTCGAGCGCACCGCCGCCGAGGCGTGGATCAAGCCGTGGTTCGCCTACGTGCGCGGGCTGTGCTACTCGCAGCTGGACTGGCCGGCGCAGGCGCTCTATCACCTCCGGACGGCACGGCGCTCCGGCCCGGCGCCGGCGCTGATGCAGCGGATTCTGCTCGAGGAAGCGGCGGTGCGCGACGGCCTCGGCCAGCACGCCCTGGCGGCGCGGCTGCAGGGCCGGCTGAGCGAACTGGACGTCCCCGAGCCGCTTCGGGCCGGGGCGCTGCTGGCGCAGGTTCAGGCCGAGGCGGCCTCCGGCTCGACGATCGCGCCGCTGGACCGGGTCGCCCGGCTCATGGACGCCCGCAAGCTCGATCCGCGCTGGCGGCGCTGGCTGTGGATGCAATTCGGCGGCGATGCCGCGCAATAAGGCCCCAATTTGCGGCGCGGACACGATCCATTTCTGCATATCGTTTTGATCGCGGCGATCTCGCTCGTGTGGAGCGGGCTGGCGCTGCGCTCGGTCGAGCGGCTGCCTCTGGGGCGCTGGCACCAGTGGGACCAGTCCGACATGCACATCTACCTCGAGCAGGGGCGGCGGCTCGCGGGCGGGGACTGGCTGGCGCGCGCGCCATACTACCCGTATCACTTGTGGATGAGCGCCGCGCCGCCGCAGCGGTGGGCCGCGTGGTACGGGCACGGCGTGTTTTACCAGGCGCCGCTCTACAGTTATTTCATGGCCGGGTTCCTGAAGGCCGGGATCGAGCCGGCCCATGCCGCGCGGGTGGCGCATGCGCTGGCGCTGGCGGCTATTTGCATTTTGACGTACCTGTTCACCCGGCGCGCGTTCGGGTGGCGGGCGGGGCTGGCCGCGGGGGTGATGGGGGCGCTCTACGGACCGCTGCTCGTGATCGCGAGCCAGCCGCTCAAGGAAACGCTCGCCCTGGCGCTGACGATGTGGATCCTCGTGGGGCTCGGGCGCTGGACCATGCGGCCACAATACAAAACCATTTTCTGCGCCGGGCTCGGCGTCGGCGTCCTGGCGCTCATGCACGAAGGCACGCCGGCGATCGCTCTGGCGATCCTGCTTTCGATCGCCCTCCGCGCGCGCGGCGGGATCAGACCCATACGCCCCATGGTTTCCGTATGCATTTTTGTTCTGGGCGCGCTCGTTGGCTTTTCGCCTTTGCTGGCGAGGAATCTTGCCGTGGGGGCGCCGGCGCTGGCGGTGTCGACGCGGTCGCCGATCACGTGGGCCCTGGCCAACGAGGCTTCGGCGCTCAACGGCGGCGTGACGTGGAGCCCGCCGGGCGAAGGGTTCGTGCGGATGATGGACGGGGCGGCGGGGCGGCCCTTCGGGATTGTCTCGGGGGTGATCGGCTCGTACGGCGGGCGGGCGTGGGCTTTCTTCGGGCATTGGGCGATGCGCGCGCTGGCGCTGCTGAGCGGCGGCGAGGCGGCCGACAACACCTGCTACGCCTATTTCCGGCTGTATGTGCCGACGCTTGCGCTGAGCCTGGATTTCCGGTGGCTGCTGCCGCTGGCGGCGGCGGGTCTGGTCAGCGTGAGGGCGCGGCGGTGGGCCGCCGTGCTGCGCCGGGGGTCGGCGGCCGCGATCGTGCCGGTGTTTTTAGTGATCATGATCGTGGCGATCTCGGCGGTGTTCCCGCTCGGACGGCTGCGGCTGTTCCTGCTGCCGGCGCTGATCCCGCTGGCCGGGCGCGGGGTCGTGGCGCTGTGGATGGCGATCCGGGCGAGGCTCCCGAGGGCGGCGGCGGCGCTGGTTGCGGCAATCATTTTCACGGCGATGGTGCAACTGGCGCTGGATCGGACGTGGAAGCTGGGCGGCCTGCGGCCGGCGGATTTCGGCGTCGCGGCGCAGATCGAACTGCGCGGAGGCAGGCCAGACCTGGCGATCGCCGAGCTCGAGCGCGGCGCGGAACTGACCGGAGACGGAGGCCTCGCAAAACAGGCGGCCGCCATTCGGGGCATGAAGACGTGGTGAGGATTGCGCGGACCGAATGGACGGCGTTCGATGGACGAGATGGACCGGACGCCGGGGCAACCCCTGTTGCGCACCGGAACCGGCGCGTGAATGGCCATCGTCCTAATCGGCGCGGATGATGTCCATGTTGCCGACGAAATAGCGGATGCCGCTGACGGTCGTCAGCACGACGCAGATGAAAATCATGGCGTGCAGGACCCAGCCGAAGACGTTTTCGATTTCCCACCGGCGCATGATCACGCTGTCCCAGAGGTCGAAATAATTGAGCCAGTCGCGAGCGGCGAGGAAGACCAGCGCGGTGATGATGGTCGTCAGCTGCGCGATGGTCTTGTTCTTGCCCCACCGGTCGGCGGAGAGGACGCGGCCTTCGGCGACGGCGAGCTGGCGCAGGCCGGTGATGAGGAACTCGCGGGCCAGGATCAGGACGACCATCCACGCCGGGAAAAGCTTGAGCTGCACCATCGAGACGAACGCGGCCATGGTGAGGACCTTGTCGGCCAGCGGGTCCATCAGCTTGCCGAAATTGGTGATCCAGCCGTGGCGGCGGGCCAGGGCCCCGTCGTAGTAGTCGGTCACCGAGGCGGCGATGAAAAGCAGCAGGGCGATCAACCGCAGCGAGGGATTCATGGATTCCGGGAGGCCGAACGGCTGCGGCGTCAGCGCCACAAGGAAGAAGGGCACGACAAGGATCCGGCTGAGAGTGAGCTTGTTGGCAAGATTCATATTGATCAGAACTATTGAAGACTGACGCCATCCACCCGCGCGGAAGGATAACGCAACCGATGCGAGCCTGCAATTATGATTCGGGCGGCAAAAGGATATTGAGGGGCGTGGGGTCGACGCTGATGGCGACCGGGAGGCGGGCGACGACGTCGCCATCGGCCTGGACGGGGTCGCCCGAGGGGCCCCAGACCTCGACGGAGCGGCCGACCACGAAGCGGCAGTCGCGGAGCCGGTCGAGGCGGCCCGAGAAAAACGCCGCCATGTAGCGGGCCAGGTGGACGCGGCCGGGGCGCTCGAGGAGGCAGACGTGCAGCTCGGGCCTGAACAGGCTGGCGTTCGGCGCGCAGACGAACCGCCCGCCGTAAAGGCGCCCGCGCGCCACGATCAGCCACGACGCACGATAATCGGAGCCGTCGACGCGGACGCGGTAATCGCCGCCGCTCCAGCCGAGCCACTGGCGAAGCGTCTCGGCGGCATACGCGCCGCGCCCCAGGACGTGCTTGAGGTTGAGGCTGACGCCGGCCGTCACGTGGGCGTCGAAACCGATGCCGGCCATCAGGACGAAGCGGCGGCCGGCGACGAGAGCGGGCCAGACCTGCCGGGGCCGGCCGCGCAGGATGGCGTCCGCAATCGATTCGGGCCCGATGGCCAGGCCGAGCTCGATCGCGAGGACGTTGGCCGTCCCGAGCGGCACGATGCCGAGCGGCATGGGCGAGCCGGCCAGGCCGTTGATGACCTCGTTGATCGTGCCGTCGCCGCCCGCGGCGAGGATGGCGTCGAACGGGCCGGCGGCGGACTCGCGCGCGAAGGCCTCGGCGTCGCCCCGGGCCGCGGTCGGCCGGAGCTCCAGCTCCGCGCCGGAGTCGCGGATTAGCCGCACGACCTGGTCGAAACGGCCCCGGTTGCGGCGGCCGGCCGTCGGGTTGTGGATCATCAGGAGGCGCCTCGGCGGGGCGCTCACTTCTTCGGCGATTCGTAGAGGACTTCGGGCAGGATCGACAGGACGCGGTTGCCGACGAGGATGAGCGGCTCGGAGCCGGTGGCCTCGCCCCACTGCTCGCGGACGGGCCAGCCAGGGTTGCCGAGGCGGCTGAACCCGCCGGCGGTGGTCAGAAGCCAGCGCTGGTCCTCGTGGGCCATGAAGATGCGGACGTCGCCCGGCGAGCGGAGCCAGTGGGGATCGCGCGTCATGTAAAGCGAGGCCGCCGTGCCGGTGTTCATGAAGCCGACGGCCTCGCCGGCGGCAAGCCGCTTGTTCAGGCCGGAGGCGACCTGGCGCGGCAGGCGGTCGTCGTAAATGACCGGCATGTAGTACGCGAACAGGAGGATGTAGCCGTACCAGGCGACCAGGGCCAGGACGGCGATCGAGGCCTTGAGGCGGCGGCGTTTGACCAGGTAGCCGGCCGCGCCGCCGCCGAACGTCAGGGCCGCGAGGGTGCCGAGAACGTACCGGCCCGGAGGCGCGGCGGGGAAGAGCGCGGGCTTGAAGATCAGCAGGGCGATCAGCGCCGGGACGCAGACAAGCGCGATGAGGCAGGCCAGCAGCGCGTGGAACCACAGGAGGCGGTGCGGCCGGCGCGCGCCGAACCCCGCGTCGATGAACCGCGCGGCCAAAATGGCGATCGCCGGGTAGATCACAAGGAGCGAGTGGTCGCCGTCGGGGATCGGGACGCCCAGGAAGGCCACTCCGGAGATGAGCCAGCAGACGACGAACAGGCCGCGGGCGGGGCCGGGGCGGCGGCGCTCGCGCCACGCGCACCACAGGCCCGCCGGAAGCAACAGCCCCATCGGGAGCGCCCCGAGCGGGATACGGTCGAGGAACGTCCACGACGGCCGGTCCATGCCCGGAAACGCGCACAGCCGCTCGAGCAGGCCGAATTGGAACATCGGGCGATAATAATCGCGCCCCCCCATCGTCGCGGCCGGAACGAACCACAGCGCGACGATCGCGGCGGCCCACGCCAGGCCCGCCCAGAACAGGTGGCGGCGCAGCGGGTCGTAGCGGCGCGTAAGGAGGGCGTAAAGGATCAGCGCCGCCGGCCAGACCAACGCGGCGAGGCCGTTGGCGAGGACGGCGAGCCCGAGCATCGTCCACGCGAACCATGCCCACGCGGCGCCGGCGGGGCGGCCGCCCGCGGGCGGGAACAGGATCTTCGCGCTGGCCCAGAACGCCCCCCACAGGAAGGCGCACATCGGCAGATCGAGGTTCAGGTGCTTGGCCTGCCAGGCGAAGCGCATGCTGACGAGAAGCGCGGCCGCGCCGATCAGGGCGACGCGCGCCCCTTCGAGCCGGCGCATGAGGAGATAGGCAAAACCGAGGCCGGCGAGCGCCAGGACGGCGACCGGCAGCCGCGCGGCGAGCGGCGTCGACCCGCCCATCAGCCGGAAGCTGATCGCTTCCATCCAGAACACGACCGGCGGCTTGTCCGGGTAGACGTTGCCGAGGCGATGCATCACGACGAGGGCGCTGCCGGGGGCGATCTCGCGGCCGACCTGCGCGTAGACGCGCTCGCCGGGCTGGAAGCCGATGCGCCACGCGCCGGCCGCCAAGAGCGCCGCCGCGGCGACGAACAGGATCGACAGCCAGGCGGCCTCGGCGGCGGGCGGCAGCGGGCGGCGGGCGATCGGAGGGGTTTGGGCGACAGGCATCAACGCATCGGGGTCCGGATGAAACTGGAATTCGCGCGCACAAATGTATCTTATTAGATGCGCCGGTATTGTCAAAATCTTACGATGGGGTTGGGCCGGTCGAACCGCATCGAAGGCGGAACCGCTGGACCGGTTCGATCGTCACTGACTCCGGGCGCGAGCGATGCAGAAAACACAGGCCATTACCCTGGGCGTGTCGCCGTACAGCGAGACGACGCTCATCGTGAAGCTGCTGACGAGGCAGTTCGGGGTCGTGCGCGCGCTGGCCAAGGGGGCGCGGCGGCCGGGGCGGAATCCCCAGGCCGCGTTCGAGCCGCTGACGATCGTGCAGGCCATGATCCGGCCCAAGCCGCCCGACGGGCTGGCCTCGATGGGCGAGATCGGCGTCGTGCGCGACTGGCCGTGGCTGCACCGCGACCTCGCGCGACTGGCGTTCGCGTCGGTGGGGATCGAGATCACCGGCGCGGTGGCCGCGCTCCACCCGCCCGAGCCGGCGTTCTTCGATTTGGGCAAGGAGTTCCTCGAACGCATGGGCGAGGCGCGCGGGCCGGGCTCGCTCACGATCGCGCTGCTCATGCGGCTGCTGCACGAGGCGGGGTTCCCGCCGCGCCTGGCCGACCCGCGGTGGACGGCCGAAACAATGCCGGCGCGGCTGGCGTGGGATTACGCGGCCGGGATGTTCCGCGAGGGGGACGGGCGCGAGGCGGTCGCGACGGGGCTGCCGGGGGCGGCGGTGGCGGCTTTGGCGCCGATGATGGAGTCGGCGCCGGAGCTGGCGGCCGAGCCGGCGATCGCCCCGGCGATGGGAAAACCGATCCTGAGATGGCTGGTCAGAGTGTGGGAGGATCACCTGGGGCGGCCGCTCAACAGCGCCCGATTCATGGAGAAAATGATTTTTTAGTTCGGCACTTGACAAGGGCGGGGCGATCTTGCGATGCTATCTCTCTGTGTGGTTCCGGGAGGTACGCCGACCAGACCGCACACTGCGGGGTCGTAGCTCAGTTGGTTAGAGTGCCGGACTGTCACTCCGGAGGTCGCGAGTTCAAGTCTCGTCGGCCCCGCCACTCAAGTTCAAGAAATCAGCCGCCCTTTCGGGCGGCTTTTTGTTTTGAATTGCAATGGAAAATCAGCACGCCGCGCGGCGGCGGGCGCGGGTTGGCCCGCCCAAACCTGATCAGGCCTTCTTCACGCGGCCGCCCCAGCGGTGATCGAGCATGTAGAGTTGCCCGGGGTTTTTGTAGAACTGCTCCATCAACCCGGCCAGCTCGGTCGCCCATTGCTCCTCTTCCACTTGCTCGTTGATGAACCAGTGCAGCGCCACCTCGAGCGCATGGTCCTTTTCTTTTTTGGCCAGCTCGTAGAGGTCGTCGATCATGCCGGTGGTGGACTTTTCCAGCGCCAGCACCGACTTGACGGCTTCGAACGGGTTTTCGTAAGCGACCTTCGGCGCCGGCAATGCGCCCAATTGAACCTCACCGTTGCGGTCCACCACATGGTCGATCAGCCGCTGCGCGTGGCCGCGCTCGTCCTCGACCTGTTTCTCGAACCAGGCGGCCAGGCCGCCGAGGTTCAGGCCCTTGAAGTAGAGGGCCACCCCCTGGTAAATGTGAGCGTTATTCTGCTCGTGCTGAATCTGCTTGTTCAGTGCATCGAGAACGGTCTTCTTCATCGTGATCTCCTTGATCGGGTCTTCACTTGGCCGATTGTTCATCAATCAATCGGGCCCCCTGATGCTTTGACGGATTTGACGCCGCAACCTGACAGCGCACGTTTCCCTCCCCGCCCGAGTCGGCGCCCCGATCAAGCCAGGTCGAACCGGTCGAGGTTCATGACCTTGTTCCACGCCGCGACGAAATCGCGCGCGAACGTCTCCTGCGCGTCCGCGCATCCGTAGACTTCGGCCAGGGCGCGCAGCTGGGAATTCGAGCCGAAGATCAGGTCGACGCGCGTGGCGGTCCACTTGATCTCGCCGGTTTTGCGATCGCGGCCCTCGAATACGTCGGCCTCTTCCGAGGTCGGCTTCCATACCGTGCCCATGTCGAGCAGGTTCACGAAGAAGTCATTGGTGAGCGCCCCGGGCCGCTTCGTGAAGACGCCGTGCCGCGTGCCTCCGAAGTTGGCCCCCAGGACGCGCATGCCACCGACGAGGACCGTCATTTCAGGCGCGGTCAGGGTCAGAAGCTGCGCCTTGTCGATCAACAATTCTTCGGGACGCACCGCATAGCGGGCCTTCTGGTAGTTTCGGAAGCCGTCCGCCTTCGGCTCGAGCACGCCGAACGACGCAATATCGGTCTGCTCCCGCAAGGCGTCCATGCGTCCCGGCGCGAAGGGAACCGTCAGGTCGCAGCCGGCGTTCCTCGCCGCCTGCTCGACGCCCGCGCAGCCGCCCAGCACGATCAGGTCGGCGAGCGAGACCTTTTTGCCGCCGGACTGGGCGCCGTTGAACGAATTTTGAATGCCCTCCAGCGTCTTGAGCACCTTCGCCAGCCGGTCCGGCTGGTTGACTTCCCAGTCCTTCTGCGGCGCGAGGCGGATGCGGGCGCCGTTGGCGCCGCCGCGCTTGTCGGAGCCGCGGAAGGTCGATGCCGACGCCCATGCGGTCGAAACCAGCTCCGAGACCGACAGCCCCGAGGCAAGGACTTTCGCCTTGAGCGCGGCGATATCGTTCTCGTCGATCAGCTGGTGATCGACGGCGGGGATCGGGTCCTGCCAGATGAGCTCTTCGGCCGGAATTTCCGGCCCGAGGTAGCGGGCGCGCGGACCCATGTCTCGGTGCGTTAGCTTGAACCACGCCCGGGCAAAGGCGTCGGCGAACTGATCCGGATGCTCCATAAAACGCCGCGAAATCTTTTCGTAGACCGGGTCGAACCGCAGCGAGAGGTCCGTGGTCAGCATCGTCGGCACATGCTTCTGCGCGGGGTCGTGGGCGTCCGGGATCGTCGCGCCGGCCCCCTTGGCCGTCCACTGGTTGGCGCCGGCCGGGCTCTTCGTCAGCTCCCATTCGTAGCCGAACAGGTTCCAGAAGAAGTTGTTGCTCCACTTCGTGGGCGTGGTGGTCCAGGTGACTTCCAGACCGCTGGTGATCGTGTCGCCGCCCTTGCCGGTGCCGAAACTGCTCTTCCAGCCCAGGCCCTGCTGCTCAATGGGGGCCGCTTCGGGTTCGGGCCCCACATGGGTCGCCGGGCCGGCGCCGTGGGTCTTGCCAAACGTATGGCCGCCCGCGATCAAGGCCACGGTCTCCTCGTCGTTCATCGCCATGCGGGCGAAGGTCTCGCGGATGTCGCGCGCGGCGGCGATCGGGTCGGGGTTGCCGTTGGGGCCTTCGGGGTTGACGTAAATCAGGCCCATCTGCACGGCGGCGAGCGGGTTCTCCAAGTCCCGATCGCCCGAGTAGCGCTTGTCGTCCAGCCACTTGTTTTCCGCCCCCCAGTAGACGTCGAGATCGGGCTCCCACACGTCCTCGCGGCCGCCGCCGAAGCCGAACGTCTTGAATCCCATCGTCTCCAGGGCGACGTTGCCGGCGAGGATCATCAGGTCGGCCCAGGAAATTTTGCGGCCGTATTTCTGCTTGATCGGCCAGAGCAGTCGGCGGGCCTTGTCCAGGCTGACGTTGTCGGGCCAGCTGTTGAGCGGCGCGAAACGCTGCTGGCCCCGGCCGCCGCCGCCTCGGCCGTCGCCGATGCGGTAGGTGCCGGCGCTGTGCCACGCCATGCGGATGAACAACGGCCCGTAGTGGCCGAAGTCGGCCGGCCACCACTCCTGCGAGTCGGTCATCAGCGCCGCGAGGTCTTTCTTCACCACCGCCAGGTCCAGGCTCTTGAACTCCCCGGCGTAGTTGAAATCCACGCCCATCGGGTTGGACTTGGAGGAATGCTGGTGAAGAAGATCGAGCCTCAACTGGTTCGGCCACCAATCCCGGTTGGTCGTGCCGGTGATGCGTTCCCGGGTCATGCCCGTGACCGGGCACTTGCTGCCTTCATTCATCGCGCTGGCTCCTTTCGCGGGGTGAATTGCTGGACAATGCATTATTCAATAGTAATGTCTCGCCGCCCATTTTTGCCAGAAATGGCGCATGGCGCGCCGGCGCGGCGCCTGGATCACCCTGGCCCGGCGTATGGGTTCACCCCCGACGCCGATTCTTCGGTCACGGTGGGGGCTGGCGAAGCCAGGGCCGAGTTAAGGCTTGAAATCAGCAGGCCCGAAATGAAAAGATCCGTTCAAATCAGGTTCGTCTCGACTGATTTGCACGTCAACTGAAGTTCCGGTTCAATCGCGTCATCGAACTGCAGGGGGGCCATCTTGCCGTACATCCGCCGCACACTCGGTTTCATCGCGGCTTTCGCCGCGTTCGCCATCGCCGCCCGGGCCGGAATCGTCACCGAAGGCACGGCGTCCTATACCGGCGACGGCCTCACCGTTTCGCTCGAATGGAAAGCCGGCGACGGCTACAAAGCCCTCGACGAGACGCCCGACTACACGGACGTCACCTGGATTCAGGTTCCCAAGGGGACGCCGATCGAGCTCAAGGCGTCGTGGGGCGAGCTTCCCGCGGGCGGCATCTTCGAAAAGGCGACGCTGACGCTCAGCCGCCGCGAGGGGGACGAAACCATCGACGCCACCAGCGGCAACAGCATCAGCACGAACTTCACGGTGGGCGTCGCGCCGGGGACCGAGAACACGTCGCCGGGCGGCATGACGCTGGCGGTCGTGTGGCAGAAACTGGAACAGGCGGCGACGCAGGACACGCCGGCGGTTTACAGGAAGGTGACGACGCAGGTCGGCCGCGGGATCATGCGGCCGATGCGGACGGTCGAGGCCAAGATGCCGGGCGACGCCGACGACAAGGCGGTCCTGTACAACGATTTCGAATTCTTCCTGACGCCGTACAACACGCCTTATGTCGATGAGCTGACCGACGAAAAGGACGCCTTCAACGTCCGCTACGGGATTCACGTCGGCTGTCCGTCGCCGGACGGCCCGAACGCATCCACCGCCCGCGCCGGCGTGATGGCGCGCGTCGTCTACCTCAGCAGCCATTACAAGAGCCCGTGGGGGACGACCGATGCCAACGGCGGCACGACCGTGACGCTCGGGTCGGCCGGGATCGACCTGCCGGCGCACGGGACGTATTACGCCCCGGCGCTGTACGTATCCGCGGCGCCGCTCACGGCCGACGGCGCGACGGCGTGCCCCGCCTATAAGGGCCGGACGCTGACGCTGCCGGCGCTCAAGGATTTCATCGGGACGCTCAAGCTGAAGGTGACCGACATGGACGACAATCCGCTGCGCGCGACCGTGAACGTGTGGGGCGGGCAATACTTATTGAGCAACGTTTCGGCCACGGGCACGGCCGATTCGGCCGGCAACGCATCGATCCGGCTCCTGCCGTGGAAAGCCTCCACCGGAACGAGCGATCAAAACATTCACCTGCCGCCCTACGTCAACATCTCATCCGATATCACGAACATCGTCGACGGCGCGCAGATGAACCTCATCGACGGGCGGCCCGCGTTCCTGTCGCCGCATTTTTGGCTCCACGACGGCGCGTATACGTTCAAGGACAAGGGCGCGGCGAGCAAGAAGGCGCGCATCCAGTACCTCGACAAGGACGATAACGTCGTTGCCGAATTCGGCGTCCACCCCGAACTCAAGCGCGATTCGTCCATCTCCAACGGGCGCGACCGGCATTTCTACGAAATCACGCCGACGCGCGACCTCAAGCTCTACAAGGCGCGGGTGGTTTATGACGATCCCGACGGCGGCCCGGACCCGATCGTCGCCAGCGGCACGGCGGAGTTCCGCGCCCAGGCCCGGTGGGAACGCGCGATGTCGGGGGCCGAAATGCAGTTCCGCATCTGCGCCGTCGGCCCCTGGGCCGGCCAGACCAACGACTTCTTCACGCGCATGAGCCCCCAGCTGCGCCTGCTGCAGACGGCGGCGGCCGACGAAGTGATGCCGATCCGCATCACGTTCAGCAACGGCCCCGCGTTCACGCCCCAGACTTCGTTCTACCAGCGCGACATCTGGGCGCTTCAGGAACTGGTCAAGGAGCTCGACCAGGCGCAGCGAGGCAGCCCGTTCAACCGCATCATCGGCATCGTCCCGCCCAATTATCTCGACACCGAGGTCGGCGGCAAGGTCGCCGGGCTGATGTTCGACGCCTACCCCGGCGCGTTCCTGATCGACCCCTCGAAGATCGGCGCGCACGGCTCCATGCACGAATTCCTGCACACGCTCGGGCTGCCCGATATCTATGAAGGCGATTACTACGGCACCGGCAAGATCATCCCGCCGCCGTCGTCCAACGGCTACAAGCCGGTCTCGCGCAAGGTCGTCGCCAACATCCCCAAAACCTACCCGAATTTCCAGGCGATCCTGTATGACCACGCAAGAACCGCCTGGGCGCAGGACGGCGAATTCGGGACGCTGCTGCGGTTCGCGTGCCGGCAGATCACGACTTCTCCAGCGCCGCAAGCCGCGGGGATGCGGGACGGCGCGACGCTCCAGGCCGCGACGGGCACGATCAGCATCAGCGGCGCGTTCAAGACCGACAAGGCGACGTTCTGGGCGGCCGACCTCGACCCGGTGTTCGCCGACACCGGCACGGCCCAGAATCCGTACGCGGGCAAAACCTACGGCGATTATTACGTGCGCGTCGTCGGCGCCTCCAACAACACGCTGGCCGCGGTGTATATCACCGGCGGCAACAAATACAACGCCACGCGCGTCCTGAACGAAAACGCCTCGGCCTCCAAGTTCCACGGCGTCGGCATCGACAAGAACCTGCGCGCGGCGTTCTCGGCGACTCTGCCGATCGACGCAAGCAGCGTCAGCCGCATCGAGCTCGGGCCGTCGAACGAGTGGGGCCAGTTCGCGGCCATCTGGAACACGATCACGGTCTCGGCGAACGCCCCCGCGGTCAGCTCGTTCTCGCCCGCCGCGCCGTCGACCCTGAGCGGCGCGTTCACGCTGAGCTGGAAGGCCACCGACGCCGATCCGGCCGACGCGGCGCAACTGCTCAACCACCGCGTCTTGGTAAGCGACGGCGGCGTCACGTGGAGCCTCGTGAGCTCGGCCGCGCAATACGACTGGGGCACGCAAAAATACAGCTGCGCGCTCAACGCGGCCGATTTCCCGCAGGGGAGCAAATACGCGTTCAAGATCCTCTGCAGCGACGGCCTGCGCACGAGCCAGCTCGTCACGCCGGCGACCTACACGATCAGCGGGTTCAATCCCAATCCGGTCGCGTCGCTCGGCGTCGCGGCGTGGGACGGAAAACGCCCGGACACGGGGCCGCTCGCGCTGGCGGTGCCGATCGGCAACACGGGCAACGGGATGCTCACCGTCATCCCGGACGCGGCCTCGCTGCCGTCGTGGCTCACGCCGACGTTGCGCGAAACGCGCATCGCGCCGCGCACCACGGGGCTGCTGACGCTGACCGGCGACCTGCCGACCTCCGGCACCTATCAAAAGACAATCAACCTGAAAACCAACGACCCGGCGCATCCGACGCTGTCGCTGCCGATCAAGATCGTGCAGGGGCCGACGACCACCGCGCCGCGCGTCCACCGGATCGAAGTCGGGCTGTTCGGCTCGGAGCAGCGGCCGTTCCAGCCGGGCGAAATCGTCAACGTGACGGCCTGGGAGTACGCAAGCCGCGGCGGCTTGAACGCATTCATGACGATCGAGCGCGTCAGCCCCGGTTGCGCGATCGTCGTCGATCGCGCGCCGATGGAGGCGGGCGCATGGCCGGGTCAATACCAGGCGACGTGGGAAATCCCTTCCGATATCGCCGACGGCCAGTACGCGGTCGAGATCACGCTCGCCGACCCCAAGGGGGGCGCCGGCGACTCCGACGGCCTCGCCCCCGGCCAGGACGCGAGTTTCCTGATCCGGCGCTTTAACAGCTCGCCGGTCTTCACGCTGCCGTCGGCGGCCGAGACCAGCATGACCGTGACCGCCAATCAGGAGTGCGTGCTCAGCTACAACGTCTCCGATCCCGACGGCGATGCGCTCGACCTGGCCGTCAACGGCTTCCCGTTCCCGTATTACTGGGATCGCGCCGGCAAGAAAATCCGCTGGTATCCGTCCGCCGGCGGCGTCGGGTATCAACTGGTCCTGTCGGCCCGTGATTCGCACGGCGCCATCGCCACGCGCACCTGGAAGTTCACGATCAAGGATTCGACCGTGACGATTCCGGCCAACCGCGCCGTGCCGTCGAACCTGCCGGGCTACTCCACGCTCGTTTCGGGGCAGATTTATTACATCACGGTCGCCGCCACCGGCCAGAAAGGCTGCCGCGTCGATTACCGGCTCGCGGGCTCCTCGACGTGGACGCAGGGGTCGATCCTCCCTTACAAGGACGTCGAACTCTCGCCCGGGTACCATTACATCTACGCCGAGTGGGACTGGTCGAAGCTCGGGCTCCAGTCGAACAAGCAGTACGAGCTGCGGTTCGTCAACATCGACGCCGGCAACAAGGCCGATTCGGCGCCGTTGACAAGGCTTGTATTTACGAACACCGTCGCCGGGACGCTCACGCAGGTCAAGGCGCCGGCCAAGGTCTTCGCCGGGCAGTCCTTCGAAATGCAGGTCACCGCGCGCAACGACGCCACGCAGCCATGGAATTCCGGCTCGGGGATCAAGGCCGCGCCCACCGGGACCGATCCGTTCTACTCGGGCCAGCCGCTGACGCTCTCGGGCTGGCAGCAGGTCACGCAGGGGGCGACCGTCACGTGGACGGTCAGCGCCGCGGCGCCGTCGGCCGCGGGCGCGTATACGACGCGCTGGAACCTGCTCAACGCGCAGGGCGCCGCGCTCGGCTCGGCGGCGGAGGCCGCCGTCACGGTCATCGCCGACCCGGGCGTCACGCTCGCCGAAATGCGCGCGTATTTACTGAACACCTGGACGCCGGGTTCGACGTGGCTGGGCAAGGCCGATCTGAACAAGGACGGCAAAGTCAACGTGGCCGATCTTGTGGCGATCAATAACCTCTTGAAATGAGCCGGCCGATTACCGAGTCAAGCCGTCATAATATGCCCGAATTTTTTTAAATTGGCGTGTGCGAAAGATCGAATCCGCCCTGTCACTCCGGAGTTCTCGAGTTCAAGTCCCGTCGGCCCCGCCGGGTTTCCAGGGGCGCGAGCCGCAAGGGCTTGCGGCTTCTTGGTGTGCTTACAGGCGGGGGTCGACGGGCTCGCTTTCGAGCGCGAGGACGCCGAAGGCGCATTCGTGGACGCGGCGCAGCGGTTCGCGGCGGATGAAACGCTCGAGGCTTTCGATGCCGAGCGCGAACTCGCGCAGCGCCAGCGAGCGTTTTGCCGACAGCCCGCGCGAGCGGAGGCGCTCCAAGTTTTCCGGCGCGGTGTATTCGAGGCCGTAGATGATGCGCAGATACTCGCGGCCGCGGCACTTGACGGCGGGCTGAAGCAGGCCGCGCTTGCCGGTGGCGATGTAATCGAGGGGCTTCACCACCATCCCCTCGCCGCCGGCCGCGGTCAGGTCGAGCCACCACCGGATCGCGCCGGCGCGGTTCGAGTCGTCGGCCAGGTCGACGACCCGGTACGGCGTCGCGATCAGGAAATCGCCGGCGCCGGCGCAGACGCGCGCGAGCGTCTCCATGTGCCAGGCGTGGTCCTTGTCGACGTGGACCGCCCCCTCGGTCGCGAGCAGGTGGAAGGGAGCGAGCCGGTAATCGTCGGCCGACGCGACCGGCCAGCAATACTGGCGGTAAGCCTGAACGTAGCGGCCGGCCATCTCGGCGCGGCCGCGGAATTTCTCGACGAGCGCGGCGACGTCCTGGCCGCGCTGGGCCGCGGCCTCGAGGGCGCGCGTCGCGTCGGCGAGCGAGGATTGCGCGCTGGCGCCGACCGGCGCGTACTGCAGGCGCAGGAGCTCGCGCGCCTTGGCCGACCACGGCATGAGCTCGCAATCGAGGCACGCCCAGTCGGTACCGAACTCGTCCCAGAACGAGGCGGCGTCCATGGCGCCGCGCAACCGGCCGAGGAGCTCGGCCTGAAGCGCGGCGTCCGCAAAGAACGGCCGGCCGGTGCGCGTGTAGAAAATCCCCGCGGCGGCCGAGTCCTCCACGCCGAAGCGCCGGGCGGCCGCGCCGGCGTCGCGGCAGACGATCGCGACGCAGCGCGAGCCCATGTGCTTCTGCTCGCAGACGGCCCGCCCGACGCCGCGGCCGCGATAGTATTCGAGCGCCTCGGCCGGGTGCTCGAGCATCCCCGGCTCCCTTGACGTCTCGCACGGCGACATCGTCGGCGGCAGGTAGATCAGCCACTTGGGGTTGGCCGCGAAACGGCTCATCGCCTCGAGCGCGGCCATCGAGTTTTCCTCGCGGATCACGACCTGCGACTGGAGGCGCGTCGAGATGAGGCGCTTGCCGGAGACGTCCTCGAAATCGAGCACGTCGTCGAGCTCCTGCTGGGCGGAAATCGCCGGCGCGGGGGCGGGCTCGAGCGGCCGGACCGGCTCGCAGTAAGTCGCGCGCGCGGCGACGGAGACGATTTCGCGCTCGGGATAGCGGAGCGCCGTCAGCTGCCCGCCGAAGACGCAGCCGGTGTCGATGTCGATCGTGCGGTTGACCCACTGCGGCTCGGGGGTCGGCGTGTGGCCGTAGACGACCGTGGCGCGGCCGCGATACTCGGCGGCCCAATTGACCCGGACGGGAAGGCCGAACTCGTCGGTCTCGCCGGTCGTCTCGCCGTAGAGTGCGAAGCTGCGCACGGCGCCCGAGCCGCGCCCCTGCATCTCCTCCTTCATGCCGGCGTGGGCGACGACGAGGTTGCCGCCGTCGAGGACGTAGTGGCTCACGAGCCCATCGAGGAACGCGGAGACCTCTTGCTTGAACTCGTCGGGCTCGGCCGCGAGCTGCTCGAGCGACGCCTCAAGGCCGTGCGTCATGTGCACGTTGCGGCCGCCGAGCTTGTGCAAAAGCTTCATGTCGTGGTTGCCGGGGACGCAAAGCGCCGCGCCGCGCCCGGCCATCGACATGACGAGCCTGAGGACCTGCGGGATTTTCGGGCCGCGGTCGACGAGGTCGCCGAGGAAGACGGCCTTGCGCCCCGGCGGCGGCGTGGCGGTGAGGCCGCCGTCGACCGCGTAACCGAGCCGCGCGAGCAGTTCGCAGAGCTCGTCATGGCAGCCATGGACGTCGCCGATGATGTCGAACGGGCCGGTCTCGTGCCTGAGGTTGTTCCACAACGGCTGGCGCTCGACGCGCGCGGCCTCGACGGCCTCGACCGAATCGAGGACGAAAATATGGCGGAAGCCCTCGAGCTTGAGCCTGCGGCGCGAGCGCCGCAGCTGCGTGATGTGCTGGCGGATGACCTGTTCGCGCAGGGTGCGGTCGGCGCGGCTGCGGTTGCGCTCGAGGCAGACCTTGTCGGGCAGGTCGAGGACGATCGCGACCGGCAGGCAGTGGTACCTGCGCGCCAGCGTGACGAGCGGCTTGCGCGCGTCGGGCTGGACGTTCGTGGCGTCGACGACGGTCAGCCGGCCGGCCGCGAGCCGCTTGGCCGCGATGAAATTGAGGACGTCGAACGCGTCGCCCGTCGCGTCCATGCTGTTTTCGTCGTCGCTGACGAGCGCGCGGCAGAAGTCGGACGACAGGACCTCGGTCGGCTTGAAGTGCCGGCGCGCAAAGGTCGACTTGCCGGAGCCGGACGCGCCGACCATGACGACGAGAGAGAGTTCGGGGATGCTAATGTTCACGGGTGAATATCCCCATCTGCGTCGGCGGGCCGAGCTGATCGTCCCGGGGCCCGATCGGCGCGAACCGGACCTGGTAATTGAAGCGTTCGGCGATCGCCCGCGCCCAGCCCTCGAACTGCGCGCGCGTCCACTCGAAGCGGTGGTCCCGGTGGCGCAGCCGGCCGGCCGGCAGCGACTCGAACCTGGCGTTGTATTCGATGTTGGGCGTCGTCAGGACGATCGCGCGCGGGCGCGCGAACTCGAACAGGACCCGCTCGAACGCCGCCAGGCGCGCCTCGTCGAGGTGCTCGATGACCTCGACGGCCGCCGCGGCGTCGAACCCCTCGATCCGGCGGTCGCGATACATGAGCGAGCCGTGCAGCAGCCGGATGCGCTCCCGCTGGCGCTCCGGCAGGCGCTCGACGTGGAGCCGCTCGCCGGCCTTCTCGAGCGCGCGCCACGAGACGTCGAGGCCGACGATCTCGGCGAACTGCTTCTGCCTGAGCAGAAGCCGGAGGAGCCGGCCCTCGCCGCAGCCCAGGTCGAGGACGCGCGCGGCGCCCGAGCCGCACAGCTCCGCGACGACCCCGTTCATGCGGCATTCGTTGAGCGAGATCCTGCGCTCGACGGCCTCCTCCTCGCGCTCGTGGGATTCGAGCTGGTCGTCGGGGTCGCCGGCGTCCTCCTCGGTCAGGCGCGCGAGCGTCTCGCGGACGAGGTGGCGCTGGTGCTTGAGGTAGCGGTCGACGATCTGCCCGCGCATCGGGTGGCCGCCGAGCCAGCCCTCGCCGTGGCGCAGCAGCTTCTCCGCCTCGTCGTCGCTCACCCAGTAGTGCTTGTCGTTGTCGAGCACCGGCATGAGCACGTAGAGGTGCGACAGGAGCGCCTCGAGTTTCTGCGCCGCGCGCAGGGTGACGCGGAAATACGGGCTTTCGCCCCACTCCGGGAAGCGCTCGTCGAGCGGCAGGCGCTCGGCGGCGAGCTCGTAGCCGAGCGGCTCGAACAGGGATCGGAGGAAAGGCTCGCCGCCGCGGCACGGCAGGGCCGAAAGCGTCGCTTCGAGCGGCATCGGCTCCGCGGCCAGCTCCGGCCGGTCCTTCGAGTGGCCGCCGAGCGCGCTCGAAAACACGCGGGCGATCGCGACGCTCATGAACGAGGACGCGACATACGGACGGTCGTTGACGTACTGCGCCAGCGCGTAGCCCTCGCCGGCCGGGCCGCGCCGCCGCACGAGGCCGATCGGGTCGATGTCGAGCAGGAGCGCCGCCGTGCAGCGCTCGTCGGCCGCCTCCGGGTAGAACACGTGCGCCCGGCCGAACGCCAGGTCGAACGACTGCGCCCGGGCCGGGTTCTTGTGCAGCAGGTAGCCGAGATCGGTCGCGGGCCGGCGCGTGGTCGTGATCGTCAACAGCATGGCGGAACTCCGGCGGTCATGATATTGGATGAACAGGAAAATCACAAGCGCGGCAGGCGGCCAATGGGGTATATCGGAACAATCCGCGCCGCGCGGATGTCAATGGTATTCGGTTCATGGTGTTCAACCGCGTTGACCCGAAAGGAGCGGACGATGAAGCGTCGAGTGCTGCTGGGGTGTTTCGTGTTGTGCTGCCTTGCGGCGCGCGCCGGGGCGGACCGGGGGGAGATTCCGTTCGAGAGCGACGTCAAGATCTTCGAGCCCAACCAGCGCGCGATGATCGCGTGGAACGGCTCGGAGGAGATCCTGCTGCTGACGACCGACCTGCACGCCTCGCGCAAGAGCAAGGTGCTCGAGGTCATCCCGCTGCCGAACGAGCCGAAGGTCAAGCAGGGCGACACGCAGGCGTTCGTCAGGGCCACCGCCCTGATCAACATGAAGCTTGACGACAAAGCCGAGCTGACGCGGGCGGAGGAGTTGGGCGGACCGCGGCCGGCCGAGCTGCCCGCCGGCGAGATCACGTTCCACGAAAAGATCGGGGCGCACGACGTCAACGTCGCCCGCGTCCTGGATCCGGCCGGTTTCGTCGGCTGGGTGAACGATTACCTCAAGCGCGCCGGCGCGCCTAACGCGGTCATCCCGGAGACGCTGAAGGCCTCGGTGGGCGAATACATCCGCGACGGCTTCACATGGTTCGTCTTCGACGTGGTCGAGCTCGACACGAAGCCCAAAACCAACGAGGCCATCCAGTACCGGTTCAAGACCGACGCGCTGTTCTACCCGTTGAGGATCTCGCGGACGGGCGAGGGGCAGACGCTGATCAGCCTGATGATCCTGACGCCGCAATTGCTCAAGACGTTCCCGGGCCTCCCCAAGGGCCGGGTCCAGCCGGCCCACAAGCCGATCGCGATCACCTCGCGGGAGCTGCGCGACCTGAGCGCGGACATGGACGACCTGCTCGGCCACCGCGAGGACATGCGCCTGCGGATCTGGGATATCTACGGCGCGCTGTCGTCGTTCGACAAGGACCTGATCGCGAAGTAGGACTGACTCGGGCAGAAGCCGCCTACCGGCAAAACTCGGGCGCGACGCCCATCTCGCGCAGGAGGTGGCCGGCGCCGTAGACCGCGTCGAGAAGCCACTCGAGGTTGCGCACGTCGGCGTGGATCGCCCGCGTGACGTCGGGCCGGAAGACGAGGTTGCTCCCGACCCCCTCGATGTTGCCGTCGAAGACGATGCCGGTGAACTCGCCCCTGGCGTTGAGCGTCGGCGAGCCCGAGTTGCCGTTGGTGATGTCCAGATCGGTCATGAAATCGACCGGGACGCCGCCGAGTCTGGGGTCGGCGTAGCGGCCGAAACGGCGGTCGTTCACCGCGGAGATGATGCTGCGCGGCGCGTCGTAGGGGGGCTTGCCTTCGTGGAGCGCCCATTTCTCGGCCATGTCCCAGGCGTTGGTGAACGGGAAGTATTCCGGCTCGCCGGGGGCGGGGCGGAAGCCGCGCACGGTGCCGAACGTCACGCGGATCGTCCCGTTGGCGTCGGGCGCGATCAGGCCGTGGTTCATTTCGTTCATCGCCTCGAAGTACAGCGGGCGCAAAAAGATCATCGCGCCGGCCTGGCGTTTGCCGCGCTCCTGATTGGCCTCGATGACGGGCAGGATCCCGAGCGCGAGCCGGATCATCGGGTCGGCGGATTTTTGAAGCGTGGCCATGTCGGCCGTGCGCAGCAGTTCCAGGCGCGCGTCGAGGTCGGCCATTCGGGTCTTGTCATAGAGCGCCGCGACCTTGGCGTGGATCGCCTCGGCGGCGCATGGGCCGTCGCCCATGATCTCGGTGAACATTGCAGGGCGCCCGCCGGCGGGGAGCTTCGCGGCTTCGCCGAGGAACAATTCGAGGACGCCCTGGTCGATCTCGCGGGCGTAATCCCGCTGGACGCGGCGCATGTTCTGCTCGATGCGCGGCCACTCGCGCTCCTGGAAGCCCGGCTCGCGGTCGAGGTCGGGCTTGGCGCGCTCCTCGGCCATGCGCGCGATCGTGACGGATGAATTGAGCAGCATCGAGGCGCCAAGGATGGTGCCGGACAGAAGGTCCTTTTCCCGGTCGGCGTCGCCTTCGCGCACGACGGCGTTGATGTCGTCGATCACGCCGCCGAACTCCTCGGCGCGGCGGGGCGAGGCCGCGATCCAGCTTTTGAGGTCCGCTTCCTCCTCGGCCTTGCGGCGGGGCAGATCGATCTTTTCCGCGGCCGCGAGGATCCCCTCGCGTTTCTTCAGGTTGTTCTCGAGGCCGAACAGCGCGCCCGAGGCCTTGATCGTCAGGGCTTCGTCACCGGCGGCGATCCCGCGGAGGCATTCCCTGTGTTTCCTTGCGAGCTCGACCTGGCGGGGGAGTTCCCAGCCGAGCATGCGGTTCATTTCATAGGCGGTGATGAGGCGCGACGTGCGGCCCGGGTAGCCGATCACCATCGCGAGGTCGCCCTCTTCGATCCCTTCGCCCGCCAGACGGAACCACGATTTCGGGCGGTACGGGACGTTCCACCGCGAGTAGTCGGCGGGCTTGCCGTCGCGGCCGACGTAGGCGCGGATCAGCGCGAAGTCGCCGCACTCGCGCGGCCACATCCAGTTGTCCTCGTCGCCGCCGAAATAGCCGATCGCCTCGTGCGGCGCCCACACGAGGCGCACGTCGCGCAGCTCGAGCCGGCCGATCAGGCAGTACCTGGCGCCGCCGTAAAACGCGGCGACTTCGCAACGGGTGCCGGAGGCGGCCGCCTCGGCGTTCTTCACGATTTGCTTGAGGCGCTTTTCGAGGACGTTCTGGCGCTCCAGGTCGTCGGCAATGTCTTCGAGGCCGCCGAGGACGCGGTCGGTCACGTCGGTGACGGCGACCGTGACGTACATGCGCGCCGTCGGGCCGCACGGCAGCTCCCGCCGGCGCGAGCGTGCGAGGTAACCGTCGACGACGAGGTTGCGCCCCTCGCGCGAGTTGTACTGAAGGTACCCGCGCACGCAGTGGTGGTTCGTGACGCACAGGCCGTCGGGCGAAACGAACGAGGCCGACGCGCCGCCGAGGCTCACGATGGCGTTGAGCGGGAAGGCCAGCATGTCGCCAAAGTTCTTCGGGTCGAACCGCAGGCCCATTTTCTTGAGCGTGTCGGCGTGGACGTCGGCGATCTGCTGGGGCATCCACATCCCGCCGGCCTGGTAGTCGCGCGGGTCGACGGCGCGCGCCGGCGCGGCCAGGAAGAGGATCATGCCGAGAATCGAGACGCCGAGACCGAAGCGCCGGGCCGATGAGTTCATCATGGTTTTTCCATTCACCTATGCTGAAGAAATCAGCCGATCATGCAAAAACCGAACGGGTATGGCAACGAAAAGCTGTTTTGCCAAAGGCTTTGACTTGCCCGGCGCGTGACTCTAGCATCGTTCGGGGCGGCGAACGCGTCGCCCGGAGCCGAGGTTTCATGAAATACGAACTGACCCAGGGAACTTGCCCGAATCGCCGCCGGCAACTGGCATTCATCGCCGCCCTGCTCGCCATCGCCGCGATTTACTCGTTGATCGCCGTCTTCGCCGGCCGGCGGCTGCTCATCTCGGGCCACTTCTGGCCGCCGGACATCCTGTGGGGGTCCGACGTCGTCCGCAACATCACGAACATGACCGAGGCCGGGATGAACGACCGCAGCAACGTCCACCCGCTGTTCGCGGTCATCGTCAGGCCGTTCTGTCTGCTCATTCAGAAACTGGGGATCACCAAGGGGATCTCGGCGATCCTGATGAACGCCGCGGCCGGCGCGGCCGGGCTCTTGATCCTGGCCGCGTACCTTCGCCTGCGCGCCGTCTCGCGGATCGATTCGTTGCTCGTCGTCCTGCTCATGGCGTCGTCGGCGACGTGGCTCCTCCAGACGGCCGTCCCCGGCACGTACATTTTCTCGCTCTGCGTCATCGGCCTCACGCAGCTGCTGGTCGCCTGGGGGCTGCGCCGGCCGGACGGCGAGCTGCCGCGCGGCCGCCGGTTCCTGCGCGAAGGAGCGTGGCTCCTCACGGGCCTGCTCAATTACGGCTTCACCGTCACCAACGGCTTCATGTCGTTCGTAAGTTACGGCTTTGCGCGCAAGGGAATTTTCGGCTGGGTGCGCGCGGCGGTTTACGGCGCGGTCGTGCTTGCGGTCGGATTGGCCCTGGGGACCTTCGCGGGCAGCTACATGCACTACGGCGGCGAGCGGATCTGGTTCTACGACAACCCGACCCGCGGGTTCACGCCGTACAGCCCCCTCCTGCATTCCGCCTCGGCCAACCTGTTCTGGAGCTACGTCCTGCCGCTGCCGACGTGGACGTTCACGAACGACCAGCGCCACTGGAAGGTGCTGACGTTCCTCTACTGGAACTACTCGGCGATCGGCTGGGCGCTCGTCGCGGTCATGGCCGCGATCGTGGGGTCGGCGGCGTGGGCGGCCGTGACGGACCCGGACCGGATCGGGCGGCGCCTCTCGGCGGCGCTGGCGGTCTGCCTCGTCTTCCACATCCTGATCCACACGATTTATTTCGCCACGTTCGAGGGGGTGTATGTGTTCACCGGCCACGGCCTGTTCCTGACGGCCGGCCTGCTGGCGCCGCTCATGGCGCGCGTCGGCCGCCTGCCCGGGGCGTGGCGCATGGCGGCGCGCGCGGCCCTTGCGGTGTTCATCGCCTGCCTCGCCTGCCGTCACGTCGTTTTTCTGCTGAGTCTCGGCCGGTTGGTCCCGCTGCCGCCCGGCTACGGCAAATGAGCCCGCCGCCTGCCCCAGGCGTAGTGGCCGCCGGGCAGGAATTTCTCAAGAAAATCGGGATCGGGCTCCCCGATCTTGCGGCCGGTGAAGAGGACCTGCGAGTAGGGGATCCAGTCGACCATCTCGTGGTGGAAGGCTTCGAAGCCGAGCGCGGCGAGGATCGACTTCATCTCCGCGATTTCCCAGTAGCGCACATAGCCGCGGCCGACGGCGAGCCGGTCGAGCGCGAGCGTGAACAGCCCCTTCAGCACCGGCGTCGTCAGCACGTCCTTGATGACGATCCAGCCGTCGGGGACGATCATTTGCGAGAGATGGAACAGCAGCCGCATCACCGCGGGCCGGGGGATGTGATGCAGCGTGTCGATCATGTAGGCGGCCTGGATCTCGCCGGAAAACGGGAGCTTCGTCACGTCGGCCGCCGTGTAGGCGACGTTGGCGAGCTCGAGCCGGGCGGCGCTGGCGCGGGCCAGCTCGACCCGGCGCGCGTCGATGTCGAAGGCCTCCAGGCTGACGCCGGGCTTGATCTGGCCGAAGTAGTTGGCGAACAGCCCCACGCCGCAGCCGATGTCGAGGACGCGCCCCCGCTCGGGGATGTACTGCCCGATCTCCTGCATGAACCGCTGGCGGAAGATGACGAAGCGCAGGCTGCTGTAGAGCCTCGGCAGCGGCTCGTCGAACGAGCGCGCCACCCGCCGGATAGCCAGTTGGGAGTGTTTCGAATCAACGTCCACAGGCGACACCACCGCGAAATCAAGCCCCATCGGGCGACTTCAGGATCGGCCAACGGGTGGGGATTTTCAATGTAAATGGCGAACAAGATGCATTGGAACCGCGTCAGCGGTTCGACCTCCAAAGCCGTGGGTTGCCGATTCTGTTTTTGAATCGGCAACCCACGGTAGGCGGCAAAAACAAGCGGAACCGATTGATCGGTTCGACAACGGGACTGCGACAGGTTTGTCGAACCGCTTCGCGGTTCCACATAGCCACCCTTTTCTCGCCGTTGCATGCATCATCTGCAATCAGCGTGAGACGCTACACGGGAGATAGCCGACCACGTCATTTTGATGGATTGCTTCCCTGTCCCCTTGGGTCCTTTTCTGACGGATCAGAAGCAAACGGTCAGACTCACAGGTCGATCAGAAATTTCTTGTCTCCACTTAAAGAAAAGACGACGCCCGCATGCCGCGGGCGTCGTCAGACTCAGGACTTAGGACCCAGGACTCAGGACTCCCCTTACATCTCCAGGCCCTTGACCATGTCGGCCAGCACGATTTCCTTCCTCTGGCGCGAGGACTCGTAGAGCGAGAGGATGAGGAGGATGTCCTCGAAGCCGTCCTGCCCCGAGCAGATCAGCGGGGCTTCCCCGCGGATGCCGGCGATGAAGTTGGCGATCTGAAGCGTGTGGCCGGTGGCGTCGAAGCCGGTCACGGCCGAGCCCCCCGCGACGTTCTTGCCGGCCGCGGCCGCCGCGTCGATCGTCTCACTGGCCAGTTCCTCCTTCGACGGCGCCACGCACCAGCTCTGGATCCCCTTGTCGTCGAGCACGGCCGTCCCCTGCGTGCCGTTGACCTCGATCCGGTTGCCGGTGCCGGGGTTGGTGACGGTCGAGGCCAGCACGTGGCCCAGCGCGCCGCTTTTGAACGTCAAGAGCGCGACGGCGAGGTCCTCGACCTCGATGTTGTGCGCGACCGTGGCGCACCGGGCGTAGACGCTCTCGACCGGGCCGACGAGGAAGTGCATCTCGTCGATGCCGTGGCAGCCCTGGTTCATCGTCGCGCCGCCGCCGTCCATCGCCCACGTGCCGCGCCAGTTGGCGCTGTCGTAGTAGGCCTGGTTGCGCCAGTATTTGATCAGCACATCGACGTTGACGATCTTGCCGAACGCGCCGTCGGCAATCGCCTTCTTGAGGCGCTGGATCGGCTCGGTCGTGCGCAGCTGCGAGACGACGGCGAGCGTCACCCCCTTTTCGCGCGCCGTCTTGAGCAGCCGCGCGCCGTCCTCGAGCCTGATCGCCATCGGTTTTTCGACGATGACGTGCTTGCCGGCTTCCATCGCGGCCAGGGCGTGCTCGGCGTGCAGACCCGAGGGCGTGCAGACGCAGACGCAATCGACGTCCGGCTGCCGCACCATTTCCTTAAAATCCTCGAATCCGCGCCCGCCGTGCTTGGCGGCGAATTCGGCGGCCCGGCCCGGAACCGGATCGGCGACGGCGCGGATCTCCGCGTCGGGATTGGCCTTGATGGCCTCGGCGTGGTAGGCGCTGATGACCCCGGCGCCGATGATTCCAAACCCGAATTTCTCAGCCATGATGTATGTCTCCTTGCGTCTTTGATCGCCCGATGACGTGACCGGCCCGCCGGCTCGCCAACGCCGATGATGCAGGATTGGAAGAGGCAAAACAAGCCGGAAAAAATCGGCCGCGGCGGCACTGTGAAGAATGTCACGGAATGGCGCATGCGGATGATAATGAATGCATGATCATCGATGCCGAGTTCCGGTGCGCGTATTGCGGCGAGGTGAATGCCACGACCGTCGACCTGTCGGCGGGGACCGGCCAGGAATACGTCGAGGATTGCCAGGTCTGCTGCCGCCCCAACGAGCTGCGCGTGGAGATCGATCCGGAAAACATGGAAGCGAGGATCGAGGTCGAGGAAGAAAGCTGAGGCATCCCTGATCAATTGGTCTGCGTTATTATTATTTCTCGTGCCACATCACGATTGATTAATTCAACAACCATGAGTAACAATTAAATCGAACGTCGTCGAATTCCGAAGACCTAACCCATTAAACGCCGAGGCAAAAGATTTGGGCTTCGCGGCATTCCGTCCCTGTCAAAGTCTGAAGATAATTTTTTGAAGCGCATATTTTCTTTTCAAGGCCAACATACGATTAACAAACCAACGCATTAATTCAGGCACAACATCGTCCAATATCCAAATGGTAACAATTGTCGCCGATAACGCGAGAATATTGCAATGAGCAATGATCTTTAAAGTTGCTGGAGCACCGATCGAGAACCGAAATAAAAGAAAAGCGACCATTACCAGTGAACAGAACAACAATATAACTGTTTTTGACGCTTTGTAGCCAAAAAGATCGATTCGTTCCGTTACAACAAGTTTCATTGCCTCAGGGGGATATGAGAACCACATTAAGCCCACGTTCTCCTTCTCCTCTAATGTTCTTCCGAACAATCGCAAAATTTTTTTCGATGCATCAACAAAGAAATCGCATCCCTGAGTTTTCCACGATTTTGTTTTCATTTTAAGAGAGGCAAAGCGGCCTCTCCAAGTATCTACAGTTCCGACATGACATCTGAATACGTAATCTAAGATATCAATACCGCTCAATTCATTCCCCGCAGCATTCACAAAAGCATTAACTTGATGATTGTAAAAATATTCATCATAAAAATAAAGATCCAATGGGTGAGGAGTTTTTTTGCTCTGTGTAATGGAAGATTCTGTAGGACATTTGGGGTCCTTAAAATCATAATCCGGATGCTCTGCAAGATATTCGTTGAAAGACATGATTTCTATGGTAAGCGGCACTAATGATGGAGAAGCGGGATCAATTTTATTTTTGTTATATAATATCTTTATAAGAGATAAGATGACCGGCATGTCTTCACCGTTAAAGGGGGGTTTGTACCTGGATTCTTCTGGATATTTCCTCCGTATGCTGAAACCTATACTGTCTCGGAATTCTGTGGGTGTGGAATATCCTTGACTCTTATCGATCCCAAAACAATTGACGAACTCTTTAGGAGAGTTGAATAATACGCTCATCATATTTCCTTTCTATTCTGATACAATCGGCCGCTAGATGAACGTCTCTTCTAAAACAGGCGAATTATACGAGTCATTAGACTAAAGGTCAACATGGCAAGCAAAGTTGTCGTTTCTTGAAACGTTTGCGTGCCCCTCACTCACACTCGGGCTACTGCATGATGCCGCGTTCGGCGAACGCGGCCTACGGAGGTGGCAACAAACAAAACCCCTGGGCCTTAGCGACCCGGGGGTTTTGTTTCAGTTCGAAATGGGGTTTATTTCTTGTCGTCGGCGCCGGCCTTGGCCGGCGACTGGTTGGTCTTGATGTCGAACGCCACCGTCTTGTCTTCCTTCAGGCGGCAGCGGATGTCGGAGCCGTCCGGGATCTCGTTGTTGATGATCAGCGAGCTGAGCGGGTCCTCGATGTACTTCTGCAGCGCGCGCCGCATCGGGCGGGCGCCGTATTCGCTGTAGGGTTTCGGGAATAGTCTCCGGGATAGTCTTCAAAATGGGCTTGCACATCTCGGATTCAAATCGTGTTATTGAGGGCGAACGGCAAGACTGGCCGCGTCGGCGTCGAGGGGGTTTCCGATAACTCGCCGGCTTTAAAAAGGGCAAATCACAATGGAGATCGGTAACATGACGATTCGTTTCCGAACCACCGGGCGACAGGGTTGGCGTCGGCTGGCGTGGCTGGGTCTCGCGATCGTGTTCATGAGCGCGGCGTTCGCGTGGGCAGAGCCGCGCACGCTCTACAAGCCGCGCGACATTGAAAATGCTCGGAAAAATATCGAGCTTTATCCATGGGCAAAATCGATCGTCGCGGGCTGGAAGCGAAACGTTACTTATGCGATGGACCAGGACCGGGCCTTTTTCAACAAGCTGATCCCGGAGCTGACCCCCGGCACCTTCTACGGCCAGAACTGTCCGGCCTGCGTCGGCAAGCAATCGGTGACGGGCGAGAGCGATGTCTTCCAATGGAACCTGGAAAAACCCGACCAACTTGTCTGCAAACGTTGCGGCACAGTCTATCCCAATGAGCAATACCCCGAGACGGGCGTGCTGGATTGCCCACGCATGGGCCAGAAGATCGCCTATTACCAGACCCCCGAGGAACTGGCCAATCCGGCCGAGCGCAACAAACTGGCGCTCAAGTGGCTCGGCGACCGCCCCACAATGACCAGTTTCAGCAGCCTGATCCGCTACGAGAAGGTCCACTGGGCCTACAGCCAGGTGTCGACGCTGGCCAAGCTCTATGTCCTGACCGGGGATATCGCTTACGCCGAGCACGCGGCCTGGATTCTCGACCGCTTCGCCAAGGTCTTCCCCCAATACCTCTATCACTCCTATGACGGCAGCTTCGCCGACCTGCCGCCGGCCGAAGTGGCGGTTAATATGGGCAAAAACGGAAGCGGCGGGCGATTTCCCGCAGGCGCGATTCGCCACGCTTACGGCCTGAATCAAACCGCCACCACCTCGACGTTGTTCAACGGCTTCTGGGGGGCCGGCCGGCTCAGCGTCCACGGCAAGGGAAGCGACGCCGGTCCGCTGTTTGAGTTGACGCTCGCCTATGATTTGATCCGTGACGCCAAGTATCCCGATGGCCGCCCGCTGCTCGACGCACAGGCGGACCGCCGCATCCGCCAGGACCTGATCGAAGCCGGCTGCGCCGACCTGGAGCAGTGGGATTCGCTCAGCAACAAGGGCGTGGCTGTGTTCACGGTCATTGCCGCCAACGGCATCCTGTTCGATCGTCCGGAGCGGGTCCACCGGGCGATCGACGGCCTGGACCGGATCATGGCCGACTGTTATCACCATGACGGTTTTTATTCGGAGTCGCCCGGTTACGCGGAGCACAATTATAACAACATGCGGGAGTTGCCCGACCTGCTGCTCGGCTACAGCGACCCGGCCGGCTATCAGCCCAAATCCGGCGCGCGCGTCGAGAATCTGAACCCGTACAAGAGCGGGCGGGTCTCCCTGGCGCTGCAGAACATGGTGCGGATGCTCGCCCCCGACAACCGGATGCCGATCATCGGCGATACCGGTTACAAGTACAAGCTCAGCCCGATTTTCGCCGAGATCATGGCCGCGCGCTACGGCGGCCAGTTCGCCGGCCTGCTCGAAACCACGCAGGGCGCTCCCCTCGCTGACAAAGGGAGCGAATACGCGCTCTGGTACCGCCCGGCCGACCTCAAGGCGCCCGCCGGGACGGTCAAGCTGCCGCTGCGGTCGGAATGGTTCCCGGGCTGGCATGTCGGCGTGCTGCGCGGCGGTCGCGAAACCAACGATACGGCGCTGTTTATGAACGGCAACGAGAATCACTGGACGATCAAGACCAGCCATCGCCATTCCGACGTCCTGAGTCTCAGCTACTACGCATTCGGCCAGGAACTGGCGTCGGACCGAGGCTATTTCACCGGCGGCGGGCAGCTGACGCGCGACGGCCTGCGGGGCCAGGACTGGATCGCTGGCACGCTCTCGCACAATGGGGTCGTGGTCGACGAGAAGAATCAGGTCAAGAGCGCGTGCGGCTCGAACCTGGAGCTGTTCGGCGCCGCGCCGGGCGTCGAAGTCATCGAGGCTTCCGCCTGCAACGCCTATCCGCAGTGTGACGTTTATCGCCGATCGACGGCCTTGGTGCGCCTGCCCGACGGCCGGAACTACGCCGTCGATTTCTTCCGCGTGCGTGGAGGCAAGGTCCATCAATACGCGTTTCATTCCACCGGCAACATGACCGGATTCGAACCGGCGCAGCCTTCGGCGCAACCGGTCGGGCTGGCGCCGGCCTGGAGTAAGTGGGTCAAACATCCTCGCGCCCTGACGGCGAATCAGCCGCGCGTGTTCACCTGGCGATCGGGCGGCGTCAACCTCGACCTGCGGATGCTGAACAGCGCCGACCTGGATCGGATCGTCATCGCCGATGCGCCGGGCTGGCGCCAAGCCTCGCCGCCGGCGGAACTGGACAAGCCGCCGATCCAGCAGATCCTGGCCGAGCATCGCGCCGGCGCGGACGGCGGGAAGCTCTCCACGCAATACGCAGCCGTGATCGTGCCGTATCAAGGCGAAGAATCGCCGGTGCGCGGCGCACGGCTGCTTCAAAACGATCCGGCGAGCGGCGTGCTGGCGGTCGAGGTGCGGCTGGCCGATCGCACCGACGTGATCGTCTCGACCATGGACGGCGAGCGGCGACAATACGGACCCGTCGGCGTTGCCGGCCGATTCGGCTTTGTCTCGCTCGACCGGCACGGGCGCGCCATGCAAGCGTATCTGCTGGGCGGAACCGGCCTCGAATGCGGGGAGTTGAAGATCGAGCTGCCCGCGGCGACCGAGTCGCTCAAGGTGCGCTCGGTGGACGACCAGACGATCCGGCTGGCGCAGCCCTTGCCGGCCGCCGTGGCCCGGGCCGCCACCCTTATCCTGGCTCGCGGCCCCAAGCCCCTCGCATCCGCGGCCGGCGCGCCGATGCCCCAGACCGGATTCGATATCGAATCGGCGGCGGGGGACACGATCACCGTGCGCGATTACCCGGCGCTGCCGTCCGACACGGTGACGGTGCTCTGTTCAAAATGGATCGGCAAGTAGGTCGCTAGAGCGCTTGCCATAAGTTATCGGTTCGTGCTCGTGCTCGTGCTCGTAATCGTAATCGTAATCGAACAAATCACCGGCACGTTATACCGAGAACCATTTCGATTTGGTTCATTGCGGGAAAACTTTTGTCAACGGCTATAGATGAAGCGACCTACTGGGGGTGAGCAACAAGCAAATCCCCCGGGCCTCTTCGGCCCGGGGGATTTTGTTACTTCCAACTCCAAATCGTTCGTTGCTTCGTTATTTCTTGTCGTCGGCGCCGGCCTTGGCCGGCGACTGGTTGGTCTTGATGTCGAACGCCACCGTCTTGTCTTCCTTCAGGCGGCAGCGGATGTCGGACCCGTCCGGGATCTCGTTGTTGATGATCAGCGAGCTGAGCGGGTCCTCGATGTACTTCTGCAGCGCGCGCCGCATCGGGCGGGCGCCGTATTCGCTGTCGTAGCCCTGCTCGACCATGAATTCCTTCGTCTCGGTGTCGACGTGGACGACGATCCCGCGGTCGACCAGACGGTCGTTCAGGCGGTCGACCATGATGTCGACGATCTTCTCGATGTCGCCGCGGTCGAGCGACCGGAACACGATCGCCTCGTCGAGGCGGTTCAGGAACTCGGGGTTGAACACCTTGCGCATCTCGCTCATGACCTTCGAGCGCAGGCCCTCGTAGTCCATCATCTCGTCGCCGCTGTGGAAGCCGAGCGTCCCGGACTTCTTGAGCCGCCGCGTCCCGATGTTGCTGGTCATGATGATGACCGTGTTGCGGAAGTCGACGATGTGGCCCCAGCTGTCGGTCAGGCGGCCGTCGTCGAGGACCTGCAGGAGCAGGCTGTAGACGTCCGGGTGCGCCTTCTCGATCTCGTCGAGCAGCACGACGGAGTACGGCTTCTGCCGGACCTTCTCGGTCAGCTGGCCACCCTCTTCGTAGCCGACGTATCCGGGGGGCGCGCCGAGCAGGCGGCTCACCGAATACTTCTCCATGTATTCGCTCATGTCGATGCGGATCATCGAGTCCTCGTCGCCGAACAGGAACTCGGCCAGCGTCTTGGCCAGCTCCGTCTTGCCGACGCCGGTCGGCCCGAGGAACATGAAGCTGCCCGTCGGGCGCTTGGGGTCCTTGAGGCCGCTGCGGGCGCGGCGGATCGCCTTGCTGATGGCGGCGATGGCCTCGGGCTGCCCGATGACGCGCTTGCAGAGTTCCTCTTCCATGCGGGTCAGGCGGGCCGTCTCCTCTTCCTCGAGGCGCATGACCGGGATCCCCGTCCAGCGCGAAACGATGTAGGCGACGTCCTTCTCGCGCAGCTCGCGGATCCCCTCCTTGGCCTTGGACTCTTCCCACTCGTCGACGAGCCGCTCGTATTCCTCGCGCGCCGCATCCTTCTTCTGCTTGAGCTCCTGGCACTTCTCGAATTCCTGCTCGCGCTCGAGGCGCTTGCGGCGGTCGTCGAGGTCCTCGATCTGTTTTTCGAGCTCGCGGATGCGCTGCGGCTTGCTCGTGACCTGCAGCCGCGCCCGGGCGCCGGCCTCGTCGATGACGTCGATGGCCTTGTCGGGCAGGTAGCGGTCGGTCACGTAGCGGTCCGACAGGATCGCGGCCTGGTCGATCGCCTCGTCGCTGATGATGACGTTGTGGTGCTGCTCGTAGCGGCTGCGCAGCCCGCGCAGGATCGCCTTGGTCTGCTCGATATTGGGCGGGTCGATCGTGATCGGCTGGAACCGCCGCTCCAGCGCCCCGTCCTTTTCGATGTACTTGCGGTACTCTTCGAGCGTCGTCGCGCCGATGCACTGGATCTCGCCGCGGGAGAGGGCCGGCTTGAGCATGTTGCTGGCGTCGATGGCGCCTTCGGCGGCGCCGGCGCCGATCAGGGTATGGAGTTCGTCGATAAAGATCAGCACGTCCGGGTTGCGCCGGATCTCCTGCATGATCGCCTTGAGCCGCTCCTCGAATTGGCCGCGGTACTTGGTCCCGGCGACGATGGCCGCCAGGTCCAGCGACAGCAGGCGCCGGTTCTTGAGCAGCTCCGGGATGTCCTCGTTGACGATCTTCTGGGCGAGCCCCTCGACGATGGCCGTCTTGCCGACGCCCGGCTCGCCGAGCAGGATCGGGTTGTTCTTGGTGCGCCGGCAGAGGATCTGCAGGATCCGCTCGATTTCGTCCTCGCGGCCGATGACCGGGTCCAGCTTGCTTTCGCGCGCCAGCTGCGTCAGGTCGCGGCCGAACATGTCGAGGGCCGGCGTCTTGCTCTTTTCAAACGATTCCTTGCTCTTGGTGGCGCCGCCGCTGGAGCCCTCGATGACCTGCAGGACTTCCTTGCGCGCCTTCTCGTAGTCGACGCCGAACTGGCGCAGGCATTTGCTCGCCAGCGTCTGGTCTTCCTTGATGAGGGCCAGGAGCAGGTGCTCGGTCCCCACCCAACCGTGTTTCATGTCGTTGGCGATTTGCTTGGAGGTCTCGAGGACGCGCTTGGCGTCGGCGTTGGGCGAAAACAGCCCCACGGTCGGCCCCTTGCCGACTTCGACCATGCGCTCCAGCTCCAGCTTGACGTCTTCGAGGTCGACGTCCAGATTCATCAGGGTTTGAATGGCGAGGCCATCCCCTTTGCGGATGATGCCGAGCAGGTAGTGCTCCGGGCCGATGTAGTCGTGCCCCAGCCGGCCGGCTTCAGCCTTGGAGAGCTTCAAAACTTCGCGCATTCCGGGGGTGTATGGCGTTTTATCGATCATTGTGGATGCCTCCCCGCTCTGGGATCCAATGGTGTGGAACGGGCGGGTGATCTGACTCCTTTGTGTGTGCTGTCGAATCCAAGGATGTTTGCACAGATTGGTCGGTCCGAACTCTCTTTCATGACTATTCTATATCATATCGGTAGAGTGTCAAATCGGGCTTTTTCTGACTTTTTTAACCCCTATCATACCTTCTCATCGGAATTTCGAGCCAATTCTGAACCGGAGTCGCGATTAATGCTGGCCGTTGGTCCGGAAAATCGATCTTAAGTAATCGGCCCGGACCAGATCGCGTTTGTCCGGATCGTCATCGGCCCCCTGGTTGAACCGCAGGTGGGCCGGCTGAATCTGCACGAAGAGGCGGTTGAGCTCGGCGTGGCCGAGCGGCATCCCCCAGTCCTGCGCCACGCCCAGCCGCGTGCGCGACAGGAGCGTCGCCGCTTCGGCCGAGGTCATCTGCCGCGCCGAGGCAAGGATCCCGAGGGCGCGGCAGACGGCGTCCTCGACTTTCTCCCGGGCGTCCTTCAGCAGCAGCTCGCGCGTGCGCATCTCGCGGTCGATCACCTGGCGGACGACCTTCTCCAGCGTCTGCATGATCTGCCGCTCGCTCTTGCCGAGCGTGATTTCATTGGAAATCTGGAACATGTCGCCCAGGTTCTCGGTGTGCTCGCCGTAGGCCCCGCGCACGATCAGGCCGTAGTTGTTCAGGTTTCCGAGGCTCTCCTCGATCTGCCCGACCATCGCCAGCGCCGGCATGTGCAGCATGACCGACAGCCGCAGCCCCGTCCCCGTGTTCGTCGGGCACGCCGTCAGGTAGCCGAACTCCTCGCTGTAGGCCATCTCGAGCCGCTTCTCGACGACCTCCTCCAGGCGGTTGATCCGGCTGTAGGCCTCGCCGATGCGCAGTCCCGAGACGAGCGTGGACAGGCGCAGGTGGTCTTCCTCGTTGACCATCACCGAGGTGTCCATCGCCGGGCTGAGATAGACCATCCGGCCGATGCCCCCCTTTTCCTGCTCGGTTGAAATCAGGTGGCTTTCGCGCAGGAGGGTGCGGACCGGCTGCTCCAGCGCGCCCAGCTCGTAGCCGGCGTAGGGCCCCAGCTCGCCGTTGGCGCGGAAGGCCGCGTGAACACGCTGGGCGATCTCGCCCAGCTTGTCCTCGCCCGCGTGCGCCGCGAACGGCAGGTGCGGCAGGTTGCGGGCGAGCCTCGCCCGGCTCGAGACCACCACCTCGTTGCGCGGGGCGTCCTCGAGAATCCAATGATCCATGTTGCGTGGCAGGCTGAAGTTCATCGCACCTTCCCGTTCGAGCAAAACGAGAGTGACTCGCGGCGCCTCTCGTCCGGTTCACTTCCCATTATTTCAGGTTGGGGCTCAAAAGCAAATGAGTAGTTGCGGCCGAGAGCCCCGGCTCCGGGACCCCGTCTGTGTTTGGCGCGCGAATGGCCGGAAAACTTTTTCACCCGCTCATAATCGTAATCGATCCAATCGTCGGCTCGTCCATGGATGACCCATTGGATCGCGTCGCGGACCACACCATGGCCCGCAACCCGTCCCGGGCCCCGTGGCAACGGAATTTAACTTTTGTGAGATTTTCCTCATGCGAAACGGATAGATGAGCTGAAAAGCGCACAGCGAACCGGAATGTGCGTTTTCGTAAGTGCTTCCATATCAACCATCCGGATCCAGCTCGGGCAAAAAATGGAATCGGTATGCTTTATGCTCCAATCCCTGGTGGGTGAATCAAGGAGTCCCGCCATGTTACGACAGTGCTGCCAATGCAAACGGATCTGGGTCAATGGCCGCTGGGTCTTCCCGCGGCTGAGCCAGCTCGAGGGCCAGGAGGTCTCCCACGGCTACTGCGACGACTGCTTCAGCGTGACGATCAAGCAGGTGCGCCGCCAGGCCCAGCCGACCAGCTGGATGGGCAGGATCATGAATTTTTTTCACCAGTAAAGGAAGGGGAACGGTCAAACCCAGCCCGAATCGAACGGAATCTCGAGACGCCTCCGCATCACATAAATCATCCAAAATGAAAAATCCCCCTCGCGGCCGCGAGGGGGATTTCGTTGTCCGTCCGGTTTTGGCTTACTCGATCACCGGCAGGTGGGCCAGCGAGTCGACCAGCGCCTTTTCGTCGTAGGTGATGTTGTTCAACTTGCCGTCGAGGTAGGCCTCGTAGGCGCTCATGTCCATGTGGCCGTGGCCGGTCAGGTGGAAGGCGATGATCTCCTTCTTCCCTTCCTGCTTGCAGCGCTCGGCCTCCATGATCGCGCCGCGCAGGGCGTGGCACGACTCGGGGGCGGGCATGATCCCTTCGAGCTTGGCGAACATGAGCCCGGCCGCGAACGTCTCGAGCTGCGGGATGGCGATCGCCTCGGCGAGCCCCTGCTCCATCGCCGCCGAAACCATCGGCGCCATGCCGTGATAGCGCAGGCCGCCGGCGTGGAAGCCCGGCGGCATGAAGTGGGCGCCGAGGGTATACATGCGCATGAGCGGCGTGAACCCGGCCGTGTCGCCGAAGTCGTAGGCGACCTTGCCGCGGGTCAGCGTCGGGCAGGCGGCCGGCTCGACGCCGACGAGGCGGATCTTCTTCTTGCCGTCGATCTTTTCGGGCAGGAACGGGAACGTGAAGCCGGCGAAGTTGGATCCGCCGCCGCAGCACGCGACCAGCACGTCCGGCCAGCGGCCGGCGATCTCGAACTGCTTGCGGGCCTCAAGGCCGACGATGCTCTGGTGGATCAGGACGTGGTTCAGGACGCTGCCCAGCGCGTAGTGCGCCGTCGGGTCGGCGATGGCGTCCTCGACGGCCTCGCTGATGGCGATCCCGAGGCTGCCGTTGGTGTCCGGGTCCTCGGCCAGGGCGTCGCGCCCGCTCTGGGTGCGCTCGCTCGGGCTCGGCACGCACTCGGCGCCGAAGGCGCGCATCATCGCCGCGCGGTAGGGCTTCTGCTTGTGGCTGACGCGGACCATGTAGACCGTGCAGTCCAGGCCGAACTGGGCCGAGGCGTAGGCCATCGAGCAGCCCCACTGGCCGGCGCCGGTCTCGGTGGTGATCCGCTTGATCCCTTCCTTGGCGTTGTAATATGCCTGCGGGACGGCCGTGTTGGGCTTGTGGCTGCCGGCCGGGCTGACGCCTTCGTACTTGAACCAGATCTCGGCCGGGGTGCCGAGCGCGGCCTCCAGGTTGGTGGCGCGGATCAGCGGCGTCGGGCGCCAGACATAGTAAACCTTCCTGACTTCCTCCGGGATGTCGATCCAGCGCTGCGTCGACGCTTCCTGCTCGATGAGGCTCATCGGGAAGAGCGGGGCGAGCTGGTCGGGAGTCAGGGGCTCCTTGGTGCCGGGGTGCAGAGGGGGCGCCATCGGCTTGGGCAGGTCGGCCGCAAGGTTATACCACCGGGTCGGCATGTCCTTCTCGGAAAGCTGAATCTTCTTCTCCATGGTCTGAGTCCAAAAACCCTTTTCTGGAATGCTTCTGCAAGCGGGCGCGTCCGCAATCTTTTACCTTTTAAGGGAAATGGAGTCAATCTGTTCCCTACAAACTTTCTTGAGGGTCGGGCGTCTTTTGGTTAGAGGTGAAACATGGAGACACAAGACAGACAGCCGCCCAAACCGCGCCGGTGGCCGTGGATCGGCCTGGCGATCCTGCTCGGCGTGCCGGCGCTGGCGATCCTCGCGCTGCAGGCCGTCTTCACCCTGCGCGCGATCCCGCGCGAGCGAATGGCGCCGCCGGCCGACGCCGTCCGGCTCAAGCCCCCCGCCGCCGCCGCCCGGATCCGGCTCGACACCTCGGACCAGACCAAGGCCGTCTCCCAATACGTCGAGTTCGTCAAGGCGCGGCACGCGGACTCGCCGGCCGTCGCGATCTACGAAAAGTGGATCCCGCGGACGGACAGCGATCCGTTCCGTGAAGAGTTCAGGGAACTGTTCGATGACTGGCTCAGCAACCGGCCGCTCTCCGCGCAGCAAACCGAATGGCTGATCCGGCAGCGCGAGCTGGTCGAGGACCTGCTGCGTCTGGCGGCGGCGGCCGATACCCCGATGATCGGCTTCGAGGATGCGCTCGCCTGCGACCAGGACCAGCTCCGGCGGCTGCAATTCCCGGCGCTGAATTTCAATGCCCGCGGCGCCCGGATCCTGATCGCCGAGAGCCGCCGCCGCCGCGACGCGGGCGACCCCGACGGCGCGGTCGAGGCGATCGAGGCCGTGACGCGCCTCGGGCAGTCGTTCGGCCGGCCGCTCCTGTGGAATCAGCAGTATGGCGCGAAGCTCAGGACGCTCGCCTTCGACGCCTACGGCTACTGGATCGAGGACTCGATGCCGCCCGAGACCGCGCGCCGGGTGCGGGAAAATCTGCTTGGTTACACACCGGCCGATATCCGCCTCAACCTCGAGACCGAATACCGCCGCCGCCGCGCGGAATTCATCGCCGATCTCAGCCGCCCGTACAACACAATCCTCGAGAACCAGCTGCATCACGCAGGCTACGCCGGCGATCTGGACCCGGTCCACGTCGCGGCCGATATGAACGCCAATTACCAGAACACGGTCGGATTTTTCACCCGCGCCGCCTGGAAAAGCATCAAGATCAAGTCGGGCGCGAGCAAGTTCCTCGATGAGTTCGACGCGAACTACCGCGAGATGACCCAAAAGATCACCCCCGGCGAACCCCTGCGCATCCTTGCGTTTCCCACCGATCTCTTCCAGAGCGCCGGCACGCAGGGCTACCCCGTCATCAAGTTGTGGGAGGCGCTCTACGGAAGCATCGCAGAGGAAAATACCGCCCTGGCCCGGCGCAACCTCGACCTGGCCGCGCTCGAACGGATGCTGGGCGGCGCGGCCGAATACAAGGACCCGTTTACCGAAAAGCCGATCGGGAGCGCCGAGGAGGGAAAAGCCGTCGCGATTTACAGCATCGGCCCCGACGCGAGGGACGATCACGCCCGCATCGTCTACGACCCCACCAACGGCACATGCAGCGCCGGCGACATCATCCTGCGCCTGGCGAATCAATAGTTCGTAGTCCCGCCTTCAGGCGGAAAAAGGCAATGGCCGGCGAGGCGCCGGCCCCACATCGGTGAAAGGCGCGCGAATGCCGGCAGCCGATTTATTGCCCGCCTGTTTTTTCGCGCGGCGGTTGTTCCCAGGTTTGCCCGCGCTTGATCGTCACCAAGCCCCTTGTGAGAGCTTTGTGGAGGCGCTCGAAGGTTTTCCAACCAATGGATCTCGCGTCCAGAACCATTCGTGGCCCGTGCCGAAGCCGCACGATCATGGGACCATGCTTTGGATACTTCACGGCATGGATTTCATCGCGCCGTATGGCGACCCAGCCGCCTTTCTGCCGCACCCGGATCGTGTCCTTATTCACCACGACGCCGTTAAACCAATCGAATAACTTGATCAGCGCGGAGATCATCGAAGTCGTTCCAGTCATCGATTCCGCCTGAAGGCGGGACTACGAACCGAGCGGGGTCAGGTCCACGACTTCCAGCGGCGGCATCGCCGGTCCGAGCAGCCTTGCGGCGGTGGCGGCGAAACCGGCCGCGCCGTCGGTCACGACGACGCGGTGCGTCGGCGCGGCCTCGTCGGGCTCGTCCTCCATGATCGGCGCGATCGCCCGGGCCGTCGTCTCGGCCGAGTCGATGAGCTGGATGTCGCGGCCCAGGACGTCGCCGATCGCCGGCCGCAGCACCGGGTAGTGCGTGCAGCCCAGCACGACCGTGTCGGGGCGGTTGGGCTTGCCCGGCAGCCACGGGTCGAGGTAGCGCTCGGCGACTTCGCGGGCGACGCGGGTTCCTTCCCAGCCTTCGTCGGCCAGCGGCACGAACAGCGGGCAAGCGATCGACGCGATCGACGCATCGGGCCGCAGCAGCTTGATCGCGTGCTCATACGCCCCGCTGGCGATCGTCGCCGCCGTCCCGATGACGCCGATTTTCCCGCCCGTGCTGGCGTCGACGGCCGCCCGGGCGCCGGGGCCGATCACGCCCACGACCGGAATGGGCAATGTTTTTTCGAGCTCCGGCAGCGCGGTGGCCGAGGCCGTGTTGCACGCGACAACAATGAGATCAACGCCCTGCCCCATTAAATAGTTCGCCACCTGCAACGCGTAGCGCGTCACGGTCTGCGGCGACTTGCTGCCGTACGGGACGCGCGCCGTGTCGCCAAGATAAATCGTCGAATGCCCCGGCCACGCGCGCCGCAGCGAGCGTAGGACGGTCAAGCCGCCGATCCCGGAATCGAAAACACCGATCAACATGAGAATATTCCAATCAGGCAAAATCAGCCAAAAATTCGAAACAAACTTAAGAAAATGAATGATAATGAAAAAATAATCATCCCAACACCCGCAACTTCGGCTGAAAACCGAACCGGAGACGTTGGAATCATTTTGCATTCATTTTCAAATCATTTCCCTCGGTTTTGTTTCGAATTTGTGCACGATTCCGAATGATTCCGTATGATTACTCCAGCTTCTTCCCCGTGATCTTCTCATAGATCTCCCGGTAACGCTTCGCCGTGTTTTCAACCACGTCCCGCGGCAGCTCCGGCGCGGGCGGGCGCTTGTCCCAGCCGGTGGTCTCGAGCCAGTCGCGGACGTACTGCTTGTCGTAGCTGATCGGCTCGCCCCCCTGCTCGAACGAGCCCTTGACCCAGAACCGCGAGCTGTCGGGCGTGCAGATCTCGTCGCTCAGGACCAGCTCCCCGCCCACCGTCGCGAACTCGAACTTGGTGTCGGCGATCGTGATCCCCTTGGCGTCGAGCATCTCGTGGACGAACTTGTAGATCGCGAGCGAGGCGTCGCGCAGCTTGCCGGCCATCTCCGCGCCGACGATCTCGCACGCCTTGTCGAAATCGACGTTCTCGTCGTGCTGGCCGTGTTCGGCCTTGGTCGATGGGGTGAAGATCGGCTCGGGCAGCCGCGAGCGCCGCTTGAGGCCGGCCGGCAGCTTGATGCCGCAGATGGCGCCCGTCTGCTGGTACTCTTTCCAGCCGGAGCCTTCCAGGTAGCCGCGCACGATGCACTCCAGGGCGACCGGCTTGCCGCGGCGGCAGAGCGTGGCGCGTCCCTCGAGCTCGCGCCGGCTGCGGATCGGCTCGGGCATCTCGTCCAGGTTCACCGTGATGAGGTGGTTGGGGATGATGTGGCGCGTCTCGTTGAAGAAGAACGCGGCCAGCTGCGTCAGGACCTTTCCCTTGTCGGGGATGCCGCCCGGGAAGACGACGTCGAACGCGCTGAGGCGGTCGGTGGCGACAAGAAGAAGCTTGTCGTCCAATCCGAAAATCTCGCGGACCTTGCCGCTGCCGATGCGCTCGAGACCTTCGAGCGAGACCGAACGTAGAACCTGGGCCATGTCGCGCACCTCCGAGGAGTATTGAACCAAATTTTGTACAACAAATGGACGGCGGTGGGAAGAAAAGAGTTTGGCCGCCGACGGGCGGAGACGGGCGGCCGAGGGCGCGGAGAATTGCACATGCAACGTCGGGAAAGGGACGTAAGCTCCGGCCTACCTGCTGGTCTGATGCCGGCGGCGCCATTCACCTGGGGTCAGGCCGGTTGCGGCTCGGAATTGCCGAATGAAGGTGCTCAGAACCGGCATTCCGCAGCGGCGCCCCACATTGCCGATACTGTCGCCGGAGTCGAGCAGCATATCCCGGGCGCACTCGATCCGCTTGCGGGTGACGAACTCCACCGGCGTCTGATGCAGCTCGCGCGCAAACAAATTGTAAAGCCCGTTGCGCGAAACGCCGACGCTTTCGGCGATTTCCTCCATCGCGAACGGCTCGGCGAGGCGCTCATCGATTCTCTGGATTGCCTGTTGCAGCCGTGGATGCCGCAGGACCAGGCGCGACGTGCTTTCGCGCTGCACGACGCCGCCGGGCTGGATCAGGATCGGCTGACCCGGCGCCTGCCCCCCATCCAACAGGCGATCCAGTAGTTCCGCCGCCCGGTACCCCACCGTCTCGGCCTCGGTTCGAATGCTTGACAACGACAGGGGCAGGCAACGGCAAACCTCGGGAAGGTCGTCGACGCCCAGCACACCGACCTCGCCGGGAATCGGAAATCCGCCGGCAAGGCAGGCATCCATCACCATCGCCGCGTCATAATCGTTGTAAGCCATGACGGCTACCGGCTTGGGCAGGCGGCCCAACTCCTCGACCAACCAGCGGCATACCATGTCCCAGCGTTCGTGATCCGGATGCGGAATCCGCGGCCAGATCAGGTCGCGGCAGGCAAAACCGTGACGCTTCAGTTCCTTGTGGTAGCCGGCGACCCGCAAGCGGCAGACGTTGTTGTCTTCGCGGCTGAAGAACATATAGCTGTGCCAGCCCTGCTCGAGGAAATGCCGCGCCCCGATCCGGCCGATCATGACGTTGTCCTTCGCAACGCGGGCCGCCCGGATTTCTGCACGGGTCATCGAAAGATCGACGAATGGCACTTTCAAATCCAGCACGAATCGCTCGGCATCCACGTCTCCCGCTAGCAGCGTGATGACGCCGTCGCCCTGCCATCCGTATGGGACTTTGCCCGTCCGGACCGGATCGGCATTGAGATGCCAGCCGTGCTCGCCGGCATACTGGGCAATCCCGGTATGATACTGGGGCTGAAACGCAAAGGGCATGTAGAGGATATTGCGCTGGTGTCGGCCCATTCTCATGATGACGGTGAGAGTAGCCCGCGGTGTTGACAAAATGCAACAAGAAGCTGTGCAAATTGCTAATTGCACAGAAACGGTGATCTTGCATATGGTTGGACGTCCATCGAACCCAAACAGGCTCGGATGCAAGCAGACCACAGGAACGGCGGACGGAGTGACAACATGGCGCAGACGCAATTTAACTACAATCTGGCCGATGCGCAGGCGGTCACGGTGAAACCGGTCGAACCCGAGGCTTTCCCGTTCGACGAATACGTCGGCTATGCCGAGGGTTTGCGCCGGCGCGCCCGGGCCTTCCGGCTGGCGCCGGCGGGCGTGCTTGTCTACCGCCGCATGCGCGTGGCCGAGGTCTTCGCCGCCGGCAGCCGCGACATGGCGTCCTCGCTGGGATGGCAATTGGGCGCGTTGGCCGCCAGCATGGAATTCCCTGCCGACCTGCCCAATTTCCTGGAACCGTGGTATGGCATCGGCACGACGGCCAGCGCCTACGGGTCCGAGTATATCTGGAACGAGGGGCAGGCCCCGGGGATGTTGCCGCGCTTCGAATCGGCCGCCGAGGCGCTGGCGGCCGAGCCGGTGCAAGTGCAGCAGACCCGGATCGGTCAACACACACTGGCGATGCTTGACTACTTTATGGAGCGGACCAGGGGGCGGCTGCCCATATCGCCGTGCGACATCCAGTCGCCGCTCAACGTCGCCTGCAACCTGGTCAACACGAACAACCTGCTGATGGATTGCCTGGACGATCCCGAAAGCGTCGCGGGTCTGTTGGATCGGCTGGCCGGGTTGATCGTGGAATTTACTCGGATCCAGGCCCGCGTGCTTGGCCCGGCGGCCGTCTGGCCGGGACACGGATTTGCCTCCAGCCCCGAGTTTACAGGCCTGGGGCAGAGCGATGACAACATCGTAATGGTCTCGCCCGATATGTACCGGGAATTGGCCGTCGCGGCGCTCGTTAAAGCCGGTGCGCCTTTTGGCGGACCGGTCTTTCACAGCTGCGGCAACTGGGGGGGCTGGGCTCATGTCGTTCGCGACATCCCGGGGCTCAAAACGGTCGACGCCGCCTTCGGCGCCCAAACCGATCCCAACCCGAACCAGCCCGAAACCATTGCCGAGGCGTTTGCCGGCACCGGGATCGTGCTGAATGCGCGGATCGTGGGCGGGGTGGATCAAGTCGAAGCGATCGTCCGCCGGCTGTGGCGGCCCGGATTGAAACTCATCGTGGTGACTTACTGCCCCACGCCCGCCGAGCAGACGGAGGCCTACAGGCGTATTCATGAAATCTGCGAGGCGTGAGGTTCTCAGTGATGACCAGCACCACGAAAGAGCAAAGCAGCGTCCCACCCATGACGCATGAGCAAGCCCCGCCCCGCGCGGGTGGGCATTTTCGCTGGACCATTTGCGGCCTGCTGTTTTTCGCCACCACGGTCAATTACATGGATCGCCAGGTGCTGGCCCTGCTCAAACCGACGCTGAAGGACGCGCTGCATTGGAGCGAGACCGATTACGGCACGATCATCTTCTGGTTCCAGGCGGCTTATGCCATTGGCAACGTCGGCGCCGGCCGGCTGATGGACGTTCTGGGCGTGCGGCTGGGGCTGGCGTTTTCGGTCGCGGGCTGGTCGTTGATGGCGATGCTGCACGCCTTGGCGAGATCGGTCATCGGGTTCTCCACGGCGCGTTTCGGGCTGGGGCTGACCGAGGGGGGCAATTTCCCCGGCGCAATCAAGGCCGTCGGCGAGTGGTTCCCCCGCCGCGAGCGCGCCCTGGCCACCGGCATTTTTAATTCGGGCAGCAACATCGGGGCGCTGATCACCCCCCTGCTGGTGGCGTGGATCAACCAAAATTGGGGCTGGAAGGCGTGCTTCCTGGCCATCGGCGCGCTGGGTTTCATCTGGCTGATTCTCTGGTTCTTGTTCTATGGGCCGCCGCAGACACATCCGCGACTGGGCGCGTCGGAACGGGCCTATATCATGAGCGATCCGCCGACGCTGGCGGCGCATGTGCCCTGGCTGGGGCTGCTGGGCCATCGCCAGACGTGGGCCTTCTGCGCCGCGATGTTCCTGGTGGCGCCGGTGTGGTGGTTCTACCTCTACTGGATTCCCGGTTTCTTTCACGATCGCTACGGGCTGGACCTCGTGCACATGGGGCTGCCGCTGGTGGTGATCTACCAGATGGCCTCGGTCGGCGGGATCGGCGGAGGATGGATTTCGGGCGCCCTGCTGCGGCGCGGCTGGAGCGTGAACGCCGCGCGCAAGACCGCGCTCTTCATCTGCGCCTGTTGCGTGGTTCCCGTCGCGGCCAGCCCGCTCGTGGGCAAATGGCTGGCGGTCGGGCTGGTGGGGCTGGCGGCGGCGGCGCACCAGGGCTTCGCCGCCAACATGTACACCATGGTGAGCGACACCGTGCGGCGGGAGGCGGTCAGTTCCGTGGTGGGAATCGGCGGGATGGTCGGCGCCATGGGCGGCATGATGGCCGCATGGACGACCGGCAAGATCCTCGACCTGACCCATAACAATTACCAGGCGCTCTTCGTGACGGCCGCGGCGGCATACCTCATTGCGCTGGCCATCATTCACCTGCTGCTGCCGCGCCTGGAACCGATGAGCGTTAAAACCGATTGATCTAACATTTCGTGCGACTCTCTTTCCGTTGCGCTGGAGGCCGACCACCATCTCGTTGTCGCTGACGACTCGCGGCGTACGCGATCAATGAAATCGGCGCAACGAGAACGAATTTGCGGCTGATGAGCCGACCCCCGAACTTGAATCAAAATCGCTCTTGGCGCGGCAGCGCCCGCGCGGCTATAATTTGCCCAGTCGCGCGCCGACAGCGCTTCGGATGACTGAATCTGCCGCGCCGGATCAACAATCCCTGACGCGGCATACGGATACCCGTGTAGACCCATGACGCCCTACTCCAACGACAAACCCGACCAATTGCAGGACCTTGTCAACTCGCTCTCGGCCATGCAGTCCTCGCATGAGGAGGAGGCCCTCAAGCTGCGCCGCCGCGTGCAGTGGCTCGAGGGGCGCCGCCGCGAATTCTTCGGCATCCTCAGCCAGAGCGGCAGCGACCCGGAAACCGTCCGCAAGCTCGACGAGACCGAAAAGCAGCTCGAGGAAATGCACCAGGTGCTCACCAAGGTCGAGGGCGAACTCAAGCAGTCGCAGGTCGAAATCCGCCAGAAAATCCTCGAGGTGCGCGAGGAGGAAATGGCGCGCATCCAGGCCGAACGCGAGCGGATCCGCCAGCGGCGCGAGAAAATCCGCAACCAGCTGCTCCCCACCGCCCTGAACCGCGTCGAGCGGCTCCAGGAGGAGGACTCGGCCATCGCCCAGCAGGACGCCGAGCTGCAGCGGCGCCTGCGCGACCTCGGCCAGTTCGAGAAATTCACGGGCGAGGCGGTTTAGATTTAGGATTGCGGATTGCGGATTTCGGATTGCGGAGTAATAACCCAAACGTGTCGTCTCAGGCAATCATCATCGGCGGGGGGATCGCGGGGCTGACGGCGGCGCTCAAGATGGCGCAGTCGGGCCGGTGGCGGCCGCTCGTCCTCGAGAAGGAAACCGTCGCCGGCGGCCTGGCCCGCTCGCTCGACGTCCACGGCCTGACGAGCGACCTCGGCCCGCACCGCATCCACACCGAAATCCCCGAAGTCAGCAAGTTTATTGATGAAGTCGCGCAGCCGTCGATCATGTGGGTCAGGCGGCGCAGCCGCATCTACCTGCGCGGCAAATACCTCCCCTACCCGCCCGACCCGATGGCGATGAGCCTGCACCTGGGCCCGCTGCGCATGGCCGGGTTCATGGCGAGCTTCATGGCCGACAAGGCGCGCGGCGCCGGGCGCGAGGATAGTTACGACTCGCTCATGCGCGGCGCGTTCGGCAAGTCGCTCTACGAGTTCCTGCTCAGGCCGTACAGCGCCAAGACGTGGAAGATCGACCCGGCCGAGCTGCACGCCGACACGGCGCGCGTGAGGATCTCGGTCGGCAACCTGTCGCGCATGATCAAGGGGCTCCTCACGCGCGAGAAAAAAGGGAGCGAGACGGCGCTCAAGGAATTCCGCTACGTTCGCGGCGGCGCGCGGACGCTCGTGCGCCACCTCCTCGAGCACGCCGAGGCCGCCGGCGCCCGCTTCGAAGCCGGGCGCGAAGTCGGCGGCCTCGAGCTCGACGGCCATCGCGTGCGCGCGGCCGTCTGCGGCGACCAGCGCACCGAAGGCGACTTGTTCCTCTCGACCGCGCCGCTGCCGATCCTGATCGAGAACCTCCTGCCGCCGCTGCCGATGCTCGACGAGGCGCGCCGCGCCGCCCACGGGCTCGAATACATCAACATGATCTTCGTCTTCCTGATCGTCGACCGGCCGCGCATCAGCGACGACAACTGGCTCTACTTCCCCGAGAAGCATCTCGTCTTCAACCGCGGCTACGAGGCCAAGAATTTCGACGCCTCGCTCGGGCCCGAGGACAAAAGCATCCTGTGCCTCGAGATCACGACGCGCACGGGCGACGCGCTGTCCAAGACGAGCGACGACGACATCGCCGCCGAGGCCATCGAGCAGATCGTCTCGACCGGGCTCATCGAGAAAAAAGATATCGCCGCGCGCGCCGTCCAGCGGATCGATGACGCCTACCCGCTCTACAAGCTCGACTATCGCCGGCGGCTGGCCGCGGCGCTGGCGGGCGTGCGGCAAATCCCCAACCTGATCACGCTCGGGCGCCAGGGGCTGTTCAACCACAACAACATGGACCACTCGATCTGGATGGGGATGAAGGCCGCCGAGGCGCTGGCCGCCGCCGACGCCGAAACGGCGCAGAGAAACTGGTACGACGGCGTCGAGCGGTTCAAAACCATGCGCATCGTGGACTGATGACAGATCGATATTTACAGCCCAAACGCGGTTTTTTATTCCAATCCAACGTGTTTTCGGTTTTTCCGCGATTTTTCCAAAGCCCCACAAATGCCTCATACTTAATGACTTAGCTAATGAGATGCATTGCAATTAAAAAAATCCCTTATTTAAGCTTGAAAGTGCGCAAATAAGGGACTAGAAGTGTGGGTTGGTATGCAAGTCTCGGGCATCTTATCGGTGCCCCAGATAGGAACCGTTCAATTCCATGAAGGTTTTTTACGCCCGGAGTAGGTGCAGATTATGGAACGTATCGCCCGCTCACTGCCTCGTTTCGCTCAGGTTGCCCTGATCCTCGTGCTGGCCACCGGCATGATGGCCACCACCGGTTGCGGCTGGCTTAAAGGCAAGAAGAAGCAGCAGCCCGTCCAGGAACAAGTTGCCCCGAAGGGTCCCGAGAATGCTCCGCTCGAGCATTACAAGGGCGAACTGGCCCCCCTTCCGCAGATGAAGGTCATCTATTTCGCGTATGACAAGTCCGCCATCAAGACGGACCAGGTCGACGCGATGGAAGCCAACCTCAAGTTCCTCAAGGACAACCCTGAGATCAAGTGCTACATCACCGGCCACTGCGACGAGCGCGGCTCGGTCGAGTACAACTTCAACCTCGGCATGCGCCGTGCCACCGCCGTCAAGGACTACTACGTCAGCAAGGGTATCCCGGCTGAGCGTATCGAAGTCGGCAGCAAGGGCAAGGAACAGCCGGCCGTCGTTGGCAAGGGCGAAGCCGCCTATGCCAAGAACCGCCGCGCCGAATTCCAGCGCATGTACTAAGAACCAAGGCAGTTCGAACAAGGGACGGGCGGTCGCAAGGCCGCCCGCCTTTTTTTTGTACTCCGCCCGCCGCCCCCCCCGTTCGTGCTCGTGCTCGTAATCGTAATCGAAAATCGATCCTGCCAATCCTCTCCGCCTCGTTGTTGGTCATATCTGCAAAATCCCGGGAACGCCGATCTCCCGACCGGCGATTTCTTTAAACTGTGGGGCCGGCGCCCCCGCCGGCCATTTTAAAATCACGGGATTTCACATCAACCGTCTCTCCGGGACTCACCTTCTCATGCAACCTGAATCCCGCCATTGTCATGGCGGGCTGAAAGCAGCCGCCCCTTAAAAGGGGCTTACATTTATAAATCTCCGGGGATTGGTTTATGTTTTGCCAATCAGGAGATTGGCGTTCCCGGGTTGCGTTCTCCGCAGGTTTGCGGTTCAATTCCGGCGAGGGCTCGATGATCGATTACGATTACGAGCACGAGCACGAACGGGGATACATCATCACATGGCAAACCTGCCCAAGCGTTGTTCAGCCGCCGAAGCCGCCCAGCTGGTCGCCCGACTGGGCGAGGAATTCGCCGTCGTCCGCAACCCCGGCTACATCCACCCGCCCTATGAGCTTTACCCGCTTGCGCCGCGCGCCGTGACGCCGCTGCCCGAGCTCGCCGCCGTCGTCAGCGACATGGACGGCACGACGACGACCACCGAGCACCTGTGCGTCTACTCGCTCGATTACATGGTGCGGCGCATGACCGGCCGCCTCGGCCGCGAGGACTGGCCGGGCCTGGGCGACCGCGACCACCCGCACGTCATCGGCAACAGCACGACCAAGCACGTCGAATACCTCGTCGACGCCTACGGCGCCTCGCTCGACCGGCAGGCGTTCCTCGAGGCGCTCGTCGAGTCGATCCTGTGGACGCTGGCGCTGAGCCGCGACGACACGCGCCGCGGCGAGGCGCAAACGACCGCGACGATCCTCGGCATCGACGAGCTGATCCGCAGCCAGCCGGCTGCCGCGCTGATGCGGGACAAGTCGTTCACGATGGAACAGCTGCGGCAAGTGGCGCACGGCCTGGCGTCGGGGAGCCTGGACACGTTTCATGCCACCGAGCGCGGCGACCTCGTGCGCGGCGGCATCGAAATTTATTACGCGCGCTACCACCAGATCCTCGAGGGGATCGGCCAGGGCCAGGCCGAGACGCTGGCGCGCCGGCTGCTCGGCGAGGGGCGCCGGCTGATCGAGCCGATGCCCGGCGTCGGGCTGTTCCTGTCGGCCGTCAAGGGCCTCATCACGCCCGGCGAGGCGGGGACGCTGTTCGACGCCTGCGCCGCCGACCTGCTGCGCGCCAAGGGGCGGCCGGTTCCCGAGGCCGGCGCGATGAATTCCATGCGCGCCGATTTCGTCAAGGCGGTCGAGGGGTTCAACGCCCGGCCCGTCCCGGTGGCGATCGTGACGTCGTCGCTGGCCTACGAGGCGCGGATCGTCCTGGCCGAGCTGTTCGCCGTCGTGCGCGGCATGATGGCCGACTGGCCGATCCCGCCCGCGAGCCGCGACAAGCTCCTCGAAAAATTCGCCTCGCCCGACGACCTCTACGACGGGATCCTGACGGCGACCGACTCCAGCGAGATCCGGCTCAAGCCGCACCGCGACCTCTACAGCATGGCGCTGCACCGGCTCGGCATCGGCACCGAGCGGTTCGGCCACGTCCTGGGGCTCGAGGACAGCGAGTCGGGCGTCATCGGCATCCGCGCCGCCGGCATCGGCCTGGCCGTCGCCGTGCCGTTCGACCAGACGCTGGGCCACGACCTGAGCGCCGCGACCAAACTCTGCCCCGGCGGCCTCCCGCAGGTCATGTTCGAGGAGCGGTTCTTTATCTGATTGCGGATTGCGGAGTTCTCCCCGCATTCGCATTCCGCACTTCGATTCCCGCCATAATTTGACACGCCGCGCGTGTGATCCGTAAAATTCATACATAACCATACCGATGATCGAAAAACATCGATGGGGGAGTTCGCTCTTGGCGGGCATGAACTCGAGTCGTGTTTTTCCCCCCTGCTTCAACGCGATCGCGCGCTGGTCGATCGTCGCGGCGATCGCGCTGGCCGGCGCGGGGGCGTGGGGGTGGTACCGGTTCACGCGATCGGAGTTCGTGGAACTGACCGGCTACCCCGTCGAGCAGCCGGTGCAGTTCAGCCACATGCACCACGTCAGCCGGCTCGGGATCGACTGCCGGATGTGCCACGCGAGCGTCGAGACCTCGAGCTTCGCCGGCATGCCGCCGACCTACACGTGCATGACGTGCCACTCGCAGATCTGGCGCAACACGGCGATGCTCGCGCCGATCCGCGAGAGCCTCGATCTCGGCCGGCCGATGCAGTGGCGGCGCGTCTACGACCTGCCCAGGTTCGTCTATTTCGACCACCGCATCCACGTGGCCAAGGGGATCGGGTGCGCCTCGTGCCACGGGGCGGTCGACCGCATGCCGCTCGTGGCGTTGAACCAGCCGCTCCACATGCGCTGGTGCCTCGATTGCCACCGCCGGCCGGAACGGTTCGCGCGCCCGAAGGAACTGGTCTTCGACATGAAATACAAGGAGCCGGCCGACCAGATCGGGCTGGGCAGGCGGCTCGTCAGCGAATACGGGATCCGGAAACTGACCGATTGCTCGGTCTGCCATCGGTGATTTCGGATTGCGGATTGTGTGCACGATTACGGACACGGGCACGAATGGGTAAAAACAAACACACTCACGAATCGGTATGGGACGAGGGGGTCAGCCGGCGGCGGTTCCTGCAGATCATGGGGGCGTCGCTGGCGCTTGCGGGGGTGGGCGGATGCACGCGCCAGCCCCCCGAGTCGATCGTGCCGTACGTCACCCAGCCCGAAAACATCACGCCGGGGAAGGTGAAATACTACGCGACGACGCTGACGCTCGCCGGGTACGGGCGCGGGGCGCTCGTGCGCAGCGACATGGGCCGGCCGACGAAGATCGAGGGGAACCCGCGCCACCCGGCAAGCCTCGGCGCAACCGACCTGTTCATGCAGGCCGACATCCTGACGCTCTACGACCCGGACCGCTCGCAGAATCTGTTGCGCAAGGGGGGGATCGGCACGTGGGAACAGTTCGCGTCGATGCTGATCCGGGAGGCGCAAGGGCGGCCCGGCGGGCGCGGCATCCGGCTGCTGACGGGCCATATCACCTCACCCACGCTGCTCGAACAGATCGCGGCGTGGCTGCGGGCCAACCCCGAGGCGCGCTGGCACGAGCACGAGCCGTCCGAGGGGTTCGAGCGCGCGGGGACGAAGCTGGCGTTCGGGCGCGAGCTCGAGCCGGTCTATCATTTCGACCGCGCGGACGTGATCGTTTCGCTCGACGCGGACTTCCTCGGCGAGGGGCCGGGGATGGTCGCCTACGGCCGGCAGCTGATCGGGGGGCGGCTCGTGCGCGGCGGCCGCAACCGGATGAACCGGCTTTACTGCGCCGAGGCGATGCCGTCGATCACGGGCGCGACGGCCGACCACCGCTGGGCGCTTTCGCCGTCGGGGATCGAGCGGCTCGCGGCGCAGCTACACTCGGCGCTGAACGGCGGCGCGGATGTTCCCGACCGGGTGCGCGCGATCGCGGCGGACCTGAACGCAAACCGCGGCCGGTCGCTCGTCGTGCCGGGGCCGAGGCTGGGCGCGCCGGCCCACGCGCTGGCGCACGCGATGAACGCGACGCTCGGCAACAACGGCGCGGCGGTGACGTTCATCGAGCCGCCGGCCGGGGGCACGGACGTCATGGACCTGTTGGACGAGATGGGGCGGGGCGAAGTCGGCGTCCTGATCATGCTTGGCTGCAACCCGGCCTGGACGCTGCCGCCGGAGGCGGGCTTCGGCGAAAAGATCCGGAAGGTCCCGCAGTCGGTGCACGTCGGGCTCTACCGCGACGAGACGGCGGTCGTCTCGCAGTGGCACGTCCCGATGCGCCACGACCTCGAGTCGTGGGGGGACGCGCGGGCCTACGACGGGACCGCCTCGCTGATCCAGCCGCTGATCGAGCCGCTCTACGCGTCGCGCTCGCCGCACGAGATCGTCGCGCTGCTCATGGGCGACACCGGGGCGCGCCCGTATGAAACCGTGCGCCGGCACTGGCGGTCGCTCGCGGGCGAGGCGGATTTCGAGGCCCGGTGGGAGGGCTGGCTGAACGAGGGGGCAATCGCCAACAGCGCGCCGCGGCCGGTCGCGCCGACGCTCGCGCGCAAGATCGGAACCGAGGCGCCGCCGCCGCAATCCGGCATTGAACTCAACGTGCGGCTCGACCCGACGGTGTTCGACGGCCGCTATGCGAACAACGCCTGGCTGCAGGAATGCCCCAAGCCGATCACGAAACTGGTGTGGGACAACGCGGCGTTCATGAGCGAGGCGACGGCCGGAAAGCTCGGCGTCGAAAACGAGCAGCTCGTCGAGCTCAAGCTCGGGCCGAGCATCGTCCGGGCGCCGGCGTGGATCGTGCCCGGGCACGCGGACGGTTGCGTGACGGTAACGCTCGGCTACGGCCGCCCCTGGGCCGGCGTCGTCGGCAACCGCGCCGGCTACGACGCCTACCCGCTGCGCACATTCGAGCGGCCATGGTCGGCGGCGGGTCTGAGCGTCGCGCGCGCGGGAGGCCGGCGGCGGCTCGCGTGCGCGCAGGAGCACCACCGCCTCGACGGCCGGCGGCTCGCGCGCGAGCAAACGCTCGAGGAATTCACGAAGAATCCCGCGCGCGTGGCCGCCGACGAGCTGATGAACCCGGGCCACGCGCCGTCGCTGCTGCCGAAGGACGCCTACACCGGCAACGCCTGGGCGATGGCGATCGACCTCACCGCGTGCATCGGCTGCAACGCGTGCGTCGTGGCGTGCCAGGCGGAAAACAACGTGCCGGTCACCGGGAAGGAACAGGTGCTGCGCGGCCGCGAGATGCACTGGCTGCGCATCGACAACGATTCGGTCGATGACGAGATCGTTTTCCAGCCGCTGGGGTGCGTGCACTGCGAGAAGGCGCCGTGCGAGCTGGTCTGCCCGGTCGGGGCGACGGTCCACGACGAGGACGGCCTGAACCTGATGGTCTACAACCGCTGCGTGGGGACGCGCTACTGCTCCAACAACTGCCCCTACAAGGTGCGCCGGTTCAATTTCCTGCAATACACGGACAAGGAGAGCGAATCGCTCAAGTTGATGCGCAACCCGGACGTCACCGTGCGCAACCGCGGCGTCATGGAGAAATGCACGTATTGCGTGCAGCGCATCCGGCGCGCGCGCATCGAGGCCGACGCCGCCGGCCGCAGGATCGCGACGGGCGAGGTCACGACCGCGTGCGCGGCGGCGTGCCCGACGCGGGCGATCGTGTTCGGCGACCTGAACGACGCCAGGTCCGAAGTCGGGGCGCTCAAGCGCGAGCCGCACGGGTATTCGTTGCTCGGCCACCTGAACACGATGCCGCGCACGTTCTACCTGGCGCGGGTGAGGAATCCGAATCCGGCGCTGGGCAAGACGAAGGCGTGAGGGAATCGATTGCTGTGTAAGAGGTGATATTGAATGCAAATCGAAGACATCTTTTCCACGCAAAGGACGCGGAGAAACTCCGATGATTTCGGAACCGCGTCAGCGGTTCGACAATTGCGCGCGACGGTTTTGTCGAACCGCTGACGCGGTTCTTGGGCAACGACAAACGAGCGCGACAAAATTGCACGAGACTTGGCTGGATATGGAAAAAACAACCCACGCCCCTGAGCCGCTGCTCGTGCCGGGCCAGACGTACGACTCGGTCAGCGAGAAGATCGGCGCGGTCGTGATCAGGGAGCCGAGCCCGCTGTTCTGGTGGGCGACGATGGGGGTCGGGTTCTCGCTCGTCATGGTGCTGATGATGTCGGTGGCGTGGCTGTTCATCCGCGGCGTCGGCGTGTGGGGGATCAACATCCCGGTGGCGTGGGGGTTCGCGATCATCAACTTCGTGTGGTGGATCGGGATCGGCCACGCCGGGACGCTGATCTCGGCGATCCTGCTCCTGATGCGCCAGCACTGGCGCAACTCGATCAACCGGTTCGCCGAGGCGATGACGCTGTTCGCGGTGGCGTGCGCGGGGATGTTCCCGCTGATGCACCTGGGGCGGCCGCAGGTGTTTTACTGGCTCTTCCCCTACCCCGACACGATGTCGCTGTGGCCGCAGTGGCGGAGCCCGCTCGTGTGGGACGTGTTCGCGGTCTCGACGTATTTCACCGTGTCGCTGATCTTCTGGTACGTCGGGCTGATCCCCGACCTCGCGACGATGCGCGACCGCGCCAACGCGCACTGGAAGCGGGTCGCCTTCGGGATCGTGTCGCTCGGGTGGCGCGGCGAGGCCGGGCACTGGCAGCGCTACCAGGCGGTTTACCTGCTGCTGGCCGCGCTGGCCACGCCGCTGGTGGCGTCGGTGCACAGCGTCGTCGGCCTCGACTTCGCGGTGTCGATCGTCCCGGGCTGGCACAGCACGATCTTCCCGCCGTATTTCGTGGCCGGGGCGATCTACTCCGGGTTCGCGATGGTGCTGACGCTGGTGATCCCGGTGCGCGCCGCCTACAGGCTGCACGGCCTCATCACGCAGCGGCACATGGACGCGATGGGCCTGGTGATGCTCGCGATGGGGCTGATCGTCGGCTACGGGTACCTGTGCGAGACGTTCTTCGCGTTCTACAGCGGCAACCGCTACGAGCAGTACCTCCAGATCCAGCGGGCGATGGGGCCGTACGCCTGGGCGTTCTGGGCGTTGATCGCGTTCAACATCGTCATCCCGCAGGCGCTGTGGTGGCGCGCCGCGCGCCGCAACATGCTCGCGCTGTTCCTGATCGCGATATCCGTGAACATCGGGATGTGGCTGGAGCGGTTCGTGATCATCGTCGTCAGCCTGGCGCGCGATTACATCCCGTCGTCGTGGGAGATGTATCGGCCGACGATCTGGGACTGGGGGACTTTCCTCGGCACGATCGGCTTCTTCACCGCGTGCATGTTCCTGTTCATCCGGTTCGTGCCGATGATCTCGATGCACGAGATGCGGGAGCTGATCCACCGCGAGGGGCGCGAAAGCGAAGAGTGAAGGGTGAAAAAGAGGAATATCCGGTGGCGCATGGAACAAAACAGCCGATGATCGCGACGCGAACGTGGGGGCTGCTGGCCGAGTTCGGGTCGCCCGAGGCGCTGCTGGAGGCGATCCGGCGCGCGCGCGGCGACGGCTATGTTCGCGTGAACGCCTACACGCCGTTCCCGGTCGACGGGCTGAGCGAGGCGCTGGGGCGCAGGCCGACCCGACTGCCGTTCCTGGTGCTCGCCGGCGGGCTGCTCGGCGGGATCGGCGGGTACTTGATGCAGTATTACTCGGCGGTGTGGGACTACCCGATCAACGTCGGGGGGCGGCCGCTGCACAGCTGGCCGTCGTTCATCCCGATCACGTTCGAGCTGACGGTGCTGCTGTCGGCGCTGACGGGGCTGGTCGCCATGGTGATCCTCAACCGGCTGCCGCAGCCGTATCATCCGCTGTTCAACGCCGAGGTGTTCAAGCGCGCGACGAGCGACCGGTTCTTCATGGCGATCGGCGCCGAGGACGAGCGGTTCCACGCCGAATCGACGCGCGCGTTCATGGAGTCGCTCGGCGCGCTGTCGGTCACCGAAATCTTCGACGAATCCGTCCGGATCGGAGTATCAACATGAGACCGATCCCATACACGATTCAACCTGCGGAAATGTTTGCAATGCCATTGACCCCGCGATTCATCGCTTCGCATTCCCCAGATTTTTCGGCCCCAGCGGGGCCGGCGCAAGTAGCCCCCGGCGAAGCGAAGCGCCGCCGGGGGCTACTGGCGAACACACCTCCGGTGTGTCCAGGTCGGATTTGGCCTTTTTCAATAAACAATTTGGGGAATGATAAACGATTCATGGCGGGGTCCAGCCGACCGTTCCTTCGGAAACCGTTTCGACGGTTTCCCTCCATGGTCCTGTTTCAATCTTCTGCAAAGCGCCTCCGCGGCCGCTGCTGGTTGATTCTGCTTGTCCTCCTCGCCGCCGGGTGCCGCAACGACCTTGCCGACCAGCCGTCCTTCCGGCCGTTTCAGCAGACGGATTTCTTCCCCGACCGGACGTCGGCGCGGATGCCGGTCGAGGGGGCGCTGGCGCGGGGCGAGCTCGTCACGGACGAGGCGTTCACGACCGGCAAGGCCGGCGGCCGGCCTGTCCAGCGCATGCCGATGACGCCGACGCGCGACATGCTCGAGCGCGGCCGCGCGCGGTTCGGTATTTACTGCGCGCCGTGCCACGGCCTGACCGGCGAAGGCAACGGGATGATCGTCCAGCGCGGGTTCGGGCCGCCCCCTCCGTATCATATCGGCCGACTGCGCGCGGCGCCCGTCGGCCACCTGTTCGACGTGATCGCGAACGGCTATGGGACGATGTACGGCTACGCCAGCCGCGTCCCGACGGCCGACCGCTGGGCGATCGTCGCCTACATCCGCGCGCTTCAGCTCAGCCGGCACGCGCGGCTTGAGGACCTGCCCCCCGGCGAGCGCGACGCCCTGGCCAAAGGAAAGCTGCCGTGATGGACATGAAACGCACAGGGCTGATCTGCTGGGCGGTCGGCGTGGTCGCGCTCGCGGCGATGGCGGCGGGGGCGGGCGCCGACGGCGGCGTGGCGCTGCGCGCATGGATCTTGGGCTGGTATTTCTGGTTCAGCATCTCGATGGGGTGCCTGGCGATCCTGATGCTGCAATACGTGATCCATGGCGAGTGGGGGTTCGTGATCCGGCGCCAGCTCGAGGCCGGGGTGTTCACGCTGCCGGCCATGGCGCTCCTGTTCGCGCCGGTCCTGGCCGGGGTGAGGGGGCTGTACGAATGGGCGGCCGTCCCGCTGCATCCCGAGGAGTCGGTCTACTGCTTCAAATGCGCGTGGCTGCAGGCGCCCTTCTTCGTGGCGCGCTCGGTGATTTACTTCGCGGTGTTCGTCGGGCTCGGCTGGAAACTGCTCGCGTGGGCGGGGGACGCGGGCGCGGATGGGGCGGCGGCGCGCGAGGCGAAGCTGGGCGCGCTCGGCGCCGGCGGGCTGATCGCCTATTTCCTCGTCTTCACGCTGGCGGCGGTCGACTGGATCATGTCGCTCGAGCCGGAGTGGCACTCCACGATTTTCGGCGCGCAGCTCATGATGGGCCAGGGGGTGGCCGCGGTGAGCCTGACGGTGATCGCGACGGTCTGGCTGATGCGATCCGGGCCGCTGCGCGGCGTCGCCCGCGCGGCGCACGTCAACGACCTCGGCAACCTGATGCTCGCGTTCGTGATGCTGTGGACCTACATGGCGTTCGTGCAATACCTGATCATCTGGTGCGGGAACCTGCGCGAGGACAACGTCTGGTTCGTTCACCGCGGCCGGGGCGGGTGGCCGCTCCTGGCGGCCGCGCTGGCGCTCGCCCATTTCGCCGCGCCGTTCGCGATCCTGCTGTCGAGGACGGCCAAACGCAACGGGGCGATCATGGCCGGCGTGGCCGGGCTGCTGCTCGTCGCGCACGCCGGCGACTGCTTCTGGCTGATCGCGCCGAACTTTGGCGACGCGCGCGGCGCGCCGGGCTGGATGGATATCGCCGCCCTCGGCGGGATCGGCGGCGTGTGGCTCGGGTGCTTCCTGCGGCGCCTGGCGTCGCGGCCGCCCGTGCCGGAGCACGACGCCCGGTTCGAGCACGTCAAGCGCCGCGCGGCGGAGGGGGAAGCCTGATGGCCGGCGACGACCCCAACGCCAGACACGAGACGCGCGACGTGCCGCTCAAGCCGTTCCTGATCTTCCTCGCGGTGATGGCGACGGGCGCCGTGCTGATGCACTTGGCGCTCGGCGCGCTCGCGCTGGTGTTCAACCAGTTCAACGTGCGGATCCACGGCACGCCCGCGCCGATCGCGCTCGGGCCGACCGAGCCGCCCACGCCGCAGCTTCTTTTGAGCGACACGCCGCTCGAGGAGTTGCGGCAGGCGCAGATGGAGGAGCTGACCGGCTACAAGTGGGCCGATCGCCGGCGGGGGTTCGTCGCGATCCCGATCGAGGAGGCGATGGACATCGTGGCCCGGCGCGGCATCCCGGACTGGCGCAACGAGACCGATTTCCGCTACTGGTGAGCCTCATGAATGGTAAACGACACAGCACCATCGCGGCCACGGCCCTGCTTCTCGGCAACGATGCATGGGCGGCCGCCGCGGACCGCGGGATCCAGTTTTTCCCCGAGCAGGCGTCGTCGGTCGCGCGGCAGGTCGATTACCTGTTCTTCTTCCTGGTGTTCATCTGCACGATCGTGGGGGTCGGCATCGCGCTGGCGCTGATCTATTTCTCGATCCGCTATCACCACACCCGCGCCGCCGACCGCGGCCCGATCCGGATCAACACGCTCAAGATCGAGATCGCGTGGTCGGTCATCCCCCTAGCGATTTTCATGGTGATTTTCGTGTGGGCCGGGTGGCTGTATTTCCACCTGCAACAGATGCCGACCACCACCGCGCTGCAGATCTACGGGATCGGCCAGCAATGGATGTGGACGTTCCAGCACCCCGGCGGCGTGCGCGAGATCAACGACCTGCACGTCCCGATCGGCCGTGACGTCAAGATGATCCTGACCTCCGAGGACGTCATCCACAGCTTCTACATCCCCGACTTCCGCGTCAAACAGGACGTCCTGCCCGACCGCTACACGTACGTGTGGTTCAAGGCGACGAAGCTCGGGGCGTTCCACCTGTTCTGCGCCGAATACTGCGGGACGTATCATTCCGGCATGCGCGGGATGGTTTACGTCATGCAGCCGGACGAATACCAGCGCTGGCTGGCGGGTCGGGAGCCGGCCGGGGGGCTGGCCGAAAAGGGGCGGCGGCTCTTCAGCCAGCTCGGCTGCGCGAGCTGCCACGTCGCCGGCGCGGGCGTGCGCGCGCCGCTGCTGCAGAACCTCTACGGCCGGCAGGTCCGGCTCGACGACGGCCGCACGATCACGGCCGACGACCCGTACATCCGCGACTCGATCCTGCTGCCGCAGAAGGACGTCGTCGCCGGCTACCCGCCGGTCATGCCGACGTTCCGCGGGATCGTGAAGGAGGACGAGACGCTGGCGCTGATCGAATACATCAAGACGCTGCGCGAGGCCGCGGAGGGGGCGCCGCGATGAACCCACCACCGCGACGAATCCATTATTTGAACAACGGCTACGGCGCGCGCTCGTGGCTGCTCACGACCGACCACAAGCGGATCGCGATCCTCTACCTGCTGACGATCACGCTGTTCTTCATGCTCGGCGGGCTGTTCGCGCTGGGGATCCGGCTCGAGCTGCTTTCGCCGCGCGCGTGGCTCGTCCAGCCCGAGACCTATAACCGCATGTTCTCGCTGCACGGGATCATCATGGTGTGGTTCTTCCTGATCCCGTCGATCCCGACCGTGTTCGGCAATTTCCTCGTCCCGATGATGGTCGGCGCGCGCGACATGGCGTTCCCGCGGCTGAACCTCGCGAGCTGGTACGTGTTCGCCGTCGGCGGCCTGTTCACGATTCTCGTCACGCTCCTTGGCGGCGTCGACACCGGCTGGACGTTCTACACGCCGTACAGCAGCACGTATTCCAATTCATACGTGCTGCTCACCGCCACCGGCGTGTTCGTCACCGGGTTCTCCTCGATCTTCACGGGGATCAATTTCATCGTGACGGTCCACACGATGCGCGCGCCGGGAATGACGTGGTTCCGGCTGCCGCTGTTCGTCTGGGCCAACTACGCCACGGCGCTGATCCTCGTGCTGGCGACTCCGGTGCTGGCGATCACGCTGTTTTTGATCGGCATGGAGCGGCTGTTCGGCGTCGGGGTGTTCGACCCGAGGCTGGGCGGCGACCCGCTTCTGTTCCAGCACCTGTTCTGGTTTTACTCGCACCCGGCCGTCTACATCATGATCCTGCCGGGGATGGGGGTGGTCAGCGAGCTGGTCGCCTGCTTCGCGCACCGGCGCATTTTCGGCTACCGGTTCGTCGCCTACGCCAGCCTGGCGATCGCGCTGTTCGGGTTCCTCGTCTGGGGCCACCACATGTTCGTGGCCGGGATGTCGATGTACGGCGGGCTGGTGTTTTCGTTCCTGAGCTACCTGGTGGCGGTCCCGTCGGCGATCAAGGTGTTCAACTGGACGGCGACGCTCTACAAGGGCTCGATCCGCCTCGCGACGCCGATGCTGTTCGCGATCGGCTTCATCGGGCTGTTCACGATCGGCGGGATGACGGGGCTGTTCCTGGCGGCGCTGGCCGTCGACGTCCACGTCACGGACACGTATTTCATCGTCGCGCATTTCCACTACATCATGGTCGGCGGGATGGTGATGGCCTACATGGGGGCGCTGCACTTCTGGTGGCCGAAGATGACCGGCAAGCTCTACCCGGAACGGCTCGCGATCCTGTCGGCGATCATCGTTTTCGTCGGCTTCAACCTGACGTTCTTCCCGCAGTTCGTCCTCGGCTACATGGGCATGCCGCGGCGCTCGATCTTCTACCCGCCCGAATACCAGTGGCTGAACGTGATGTCGACCGCCGGGGCGTCGATCCTGGGCGTCGGCTACCTGTTCCCGTTCCTGTATCTGTTCTGGTCGCTGGCGCGGGGGGCCGAGGCCGGGCCCAACCCGTGGGACGCGCGCGGCCTCGAATGGGAATTCGCCGACTCGCCGCCGCTGCCGGAGAACTTCGCCGAGACCCCCGTCAACGACCGCGAGGCCTACGCCTACGATCTGCCGGCGAGGGAAATGGCGCCGAGCCAGGCCCTCGCGCGACAAAACAAGGCAGTGGAGTTGGAGAGGAAACAAACATAAGAATGTAAAATGTAAAATGAGCAATTTAAAATTTAAAAATATGAAAAGTGGCAACCCGCGCTAAATTTTAAATTGTATATTCTACATTTTAAATTGAATTAGGATTCTGATCTCTTGGCGCACGGCACCAACCACACTCCCGGTCTTCTCCCGCAGTTCGACGACCTCGAGCAGCAGCGGGTTTCCTATAACCTCGGCATGTGGATCTTCCTCGCGACCGAGGTGCTGTTCTTCGGCGGCATCTTCATGGGCTACATCGTTTACCGCATGCATTACGGGCATGCGTGGCACGAGGCGAGCCGGCACCTCATCATGCCGGCCGGGGCGATCAACACCATCGTGCTGCTGACGAGCAGCCTCACCATGGCGCTCGCGGTGCGCCACAGCCAGCTTGGCCAAAACCGTGCGTGCGCCCGGCTGCTGCTGGTGACCATGGGGCTGGGCATCGTCTTCATGTGCATCAAGGCGTTTGAATACCACCACGAATACGAGGTCGGCAATATCCCGGGGATCAGGTTCACGTATGCCGGGCCGGACCCGGGCCAGACGCAGCTGTTTTACGTGTTTTATTTCCTCATGACGGGCGTGCACGCCATCCACATGATCATCGGCGTCTGCGTGGTCGCGTTCATGGCGCTCATGAGCCGGCTGGGCCGCTACAGCCCCGGCCATCACGCGCCGATCGAGATGACGGGCCTGTACTGGCATTTCGTCGACATCGTCTGGATTTTCCTCTTCCCGCTATTGTATCTGATGGGGTACCCGAAATGAGCGAGCACATCGTCGAGCCGAGGATCTACGTCCGCGTCTTTGCGGCGCTGATGGCGCTGCTGGCCCTGACGATCGGCGTGTCGGCGCTGGACCTGGGGCTGTTCAACTGGGTGGCGGCGCTGACGATCGCCGTCGTCAAGGCGAGCCTTGTCACGCTGTATTTCATGCACGCCCGCTACGGCTCGCATCAGGTGTGGCTGGTCGCCGGGATGGGGATCGTGTGGTTCCTGATCATGGTCGTCCTGACGCTGAGCGACTACGTGGCGCGCGGCGTGATCGCCAGGCCATGACCACGGCTTGCCGGCCGAGGCCTTGGCGAAGGCCGGGAGCCATTTGCTTGATTGGCGCTCGCCGTTCCTTTAAACTGGCCCTGTTCGCGCTAGGCAGCAAATTACCCAAAGGAGCTCACGCACATGCACGAGAACAGCATCAAACTGCTCAACAAGGCCGTTGCCGACGAGCTTTCGGCCGTCCACCAGTACATGTATTTCCATTTCCATTGCGACGACCAGGGGCTGGACCTGCTGGCCAACCTGTTCCGGGTGACGGCCATCCAGGAAATGATGCACATCGAGCTGCTGGCCGAGCGCATCCTGTTCCTCAAGGGCGAAGTCGAGATGGTCGCGTCGGTCGGCGTGCAGAAACTGACGAAGGTCAAGGAGATGCTCGAGCTGGCGCGCAAGATGGAAGAGGATAGCGCCAAGGCCTACAACATCTGGGCCAACGAGTGCGCCGCCAACGCCGACTCGGTCTCGAAGAAGCTCTTCGAGCAGCTGGTCGTCGACGAGGAACGCCACTACGACCAGTATGACAACGAAATCGACCACATGACCGAATACGGCGATAACTACCTGGCGCTGCAGTCGATCGAGCGCAGCAAGCGCACCGCCGCCGGCCCCCAGCAAGGCCAGGCGTGAGCCGATTTCGGATTTCGGATTGCGGATTGCGGAATAAAAAACACAAGGCGGATTTCGGAACGGAACAAACCCACCCGAAATCCGCCTTTATTTTGTGTTTCAATCCGCAATCCGAATTCCGCAATCTAAAATTCCAAGGTCATTCCCGTCTTGACTTCAAGGTAGCGGCTGCCCACGGCGCGGCGGATGAAATCCTGGGCCGAGTCGCCGGTGCAGTGGCAGGGGCCGACGAAGTCGACCTGGTAGCGGTCGAACGCCTCGACGGTGCAGTGGAGCCGCCGGCGGTCGGCGCGAAGCAGGTGCATGCCGCCGATCACGGCGTGGAACCGGTTGGCCTTCGTGAGCCGCGCCACGCGCTCGAGCGTGTTGACCACGCCGGCGTGCGCGCAGCCGAGGATCACGACGATTCCATTGGGCGTCTGGGCCCAGACCGCCTGGTCGCCCTCGATCGGGTCGGGGCGGGTCGCGCATTCGGGGTCGAGGAAGAACGGACCGCCCGCGTCCTCGAAATCGTTTTTGCGCGGGATCGCGCCGGTCACCCACACCCCCTCGGTGATCGGCGTCGGCGTCGGCGTCCAGATGATGTTCGGCACGTGCTGGCGCAGGACGTTGCTGACCTCCTCGGGCAGGCCGATCTGGCGGTGCGGCGGGAGCTCGCCGCGGCTGTAGCGGGGGTTGAACAACTCCGGGTGGGCATAGATCCGGATGCCGGGATTGAAATCGAGAATGGCCGGGATGCCGCTGGTGTGGTCGTAGTGGCTGTGGCTGACGACCATGTCGGTCAGCCGGTCGAGCTTGATTTTGAGCTGCCGCGCGTTGTGCTCGAGCGCCGAACCGGCGCCGCTGTCGAACAGGATGCGGCGGCCGGCGACCTCGATCAGCAGCGCCAGGCCGTGTTCGGCGATCAGCCTGGGCTCGCCGGCCGCGTTGTCGACCAGGACCGAGATCTTCAGCGGGTTCGTGCGTTCCTGGGGAACCAAAGCTGCCAGGTCATCGGTGCGGGATATTGGATTCATCCTTAAAACTCCCTCCCGTCGTGAACGCCTTCGATATCCATATTTCCGGCTTCCGCCGATTTTACAGTGGGTGACATCGAATCATTCTTAGAACAAGCTGGCCCGCAAATCCATGAATATTCCTGAGGCGGCGGCGAGAGATGAAAAAAGGTAGAAGAGGAGAGGAAACAAAACACGAAAATCACGAAACGAAAACACGAAAATTCACGAAATCTTTTCAGATTTTTCAGGATTTTCCCTTTGTTTCGGATTTTTGAACGATTTCTTCTGATTTTCTCGGATTTTTATTCGACCGGCCGGCGGCCGTCGAGCGCGAGGCGCAGCGTCCCGGCGTCGGCGTAGTCCAAGTGGCCGCCGAGCGGGACGCCCTGCGCGATGCGCGTGACCTTGAGCCCCATCGGCGCGAGCCGGTGGGCCAGGTAGATCGCCGTCGCGTCGCCGTCGACGCTCGGGTTGGTGGCGAGGATGATTTCCTTGATCTGTTCGAGCTCGATCCGCTGCTCGAGCTCGGCGATCCGGAGGTCGTCGGCGGTGACGCCGGCCAGCGGCGAAAGCGTCCCGCCGAGGACGTGGTAGCGGCCGCGATAAGCCTCGGCCTGCTCGAACGCCCACAGGTCGCTCGGCTTTTCCACCACGCACAGCTGGCCGGTGGCACGGCGCTCGTCGGAGCAGATCGAGCAGAGCTCGCCGTCGGTGAAGTTGCCGCAGACGGAGCAGGTGCGGACTTCCTGGCGGAGTTGCTCGATGGCGCGGGCCAGCGCCGCCGCGTCCTCGGCCGGGGCTTCGAGCAGGTGCAGCGCGAGGCGCTCGGCGGCGCGCCGGCCGACGCCGGGCAGCCGGCGAAGTTCGTGGAGCAGGATCTCGAGGGCGTTGGGCAGACGAATCATAATATTACGAGGATATCCGAAGGTTTCCGCTTATTCAATTGCATAGCCGAATGATTTCTCACCGGCAAGCGGCGGGAAACCGGCCAACAGTCGGATCCGTTCTCAACGATTCCCGCCCCATTTTCCAAAGATTAGTTTCCCGCAAGGGTCTTAAGGGTCGCCAAGGGAATACCCAAATCCAAATCTTCCATGTTACGCTTTCTCTCGCCCGGCCACCCCGCCCGGCCAAGTTATCTGAACTAGGAACTCGAAACTAGAAACTAGAAACTTATTA
>JBDKRG010000035.1:0-91138 GCA_039683515.1 Candidatus Sumerlaeia bacterium
GCACGACGCACCGGCCTTTGCCGAGGCTTCGGCTGGCAAGACGATTACGATTACGAGCACGAGCACGAGCACGACGCACCGGCCTTTGCCGAGGCTTCGGCTGGCAAGACGATTACGATTACGATTACGAGCACGAGCACGACGCACGGAAAATGAGATCAAGGCGGGGGTTGACTCGGTAAGGCGAAGCGTATACTTTTCGACTCACGGCACGCGACAATTCAAGATCCGAGTGCGGGTGCCGATAACCTGATCTGGGTTCAGACGATGGCCGATCCGCGTCAATACCAGTATCTCCTTGCCCGCCTCGCGAGGGCGGACGGTTGCGCGTCGTGGCAGAAGTTCAAGTCCAAGGCGCGGTGGATCGACCTGTCGACCAGCGACCTGTCCGGGCGCGACCTGAGCGGCTACGACCTGAGCGGGATCAACCTTTCAACCGCGCTGCTGGGCGGGGCGTGCCTGCGCGGGACCGATTTCACCGGCGCCAACCTGAGTTTCGCCGACCTGCGCGGGGCCGACCTGCGCGGGGCCAAGCTCGAGAAGGCCGACCTCGGCTCAGCCAACCTGCGCGAGGCCTGCCTGACCGACGCGACGCTCATCGAGGCCAACCTGCGCGGGGCGCGGCTGATCGGGGCCGACCTGCTCGGGGCCGACCTCGGCCGGGCAAACCTGAGCGGGGCCGATCTGCAGGGCGCCACGATCAAATACGCCGACCTGCAGGGCGCCACGGTCGAGGGCGCCAACGTCGCCCAGGCCGTGATCACCGGCATCGTCGCCGCCGCCGAGACCGCCCAGGCCTGGCGCAACGACCCGCAGGTCGTGAAGGAAGAACGCGTCTACAAGCCGCTTTCGGGGCGGCTGAGCGGCGTGCGGCCCGAGGCGCCCGAAGCCCAGGCCCTGACGGTGGTCCCGAAACCGCAGCCGCAGCCGCAAAAGCCCCTGCCGAGACCTCAGCCCGCCGCCAGGCCGGCGGAGAAACCGGCCGCCAAGGCCGAGCCGTTCGAAATCCCGGTCCGCGCCGTCGAACCCGACCTGAACACGCTCCAGGGGTGCGCGCTCGTGCTCGGGATCGCGCCCGACGCCGACCAGGTCGAGATCGTCAAGGCGTTCCGGCGCAAGGCCAAGATTTATCACCCGGACAAGGTGCGCCACCTCGACGAGGCGCAGCAGGCCCTGGCCACCGAGGAGTTCCACCGGCTGCTGGTCGCCTACGAGCGGATGACCGGCCGCGAGCGCCGGCCGCTGGTCGGGATCGTGTGGGTTCCCGGCGTGCCGCGGTTCAGCTCGCCGTACGAATACACGATCGAGCACTACGAGGCGCTGGTGGCGGCCAATCCCAACAACATCAACCTGATCTATAACCTGGCGTGGAAATACTTCGACGAGGGCCAGGCCGAGAGGGCCTACGAAGGCTTCCAGCGCGTGCTCTCAATCGACCCCAACGACGAGGACGCGGTCTACAACCTCATGATCGTCAAGCTCTACGTCGAGCTCCTCCTGCCCGAACCGGAAATGAATTAGAACGCCCGGGATCCTATCTCTTTTGCCGCGCTCCGAAGAAATAACCGAACATCAACAAGAGAAGCGGTTGCAGGATGGTCGAAACGAACCCTGTGACCATTTCGAAAATACTTTTCAGGGCGGCGATTTTGGGCGTCAGGTTTTGGGGTTCAGTAAAGTAAACAATCAGGTAGCCGAGGAAGATGGGGACAAGAATGGTCAAACCGAAAATGATGATGAGATAGCGTGCGATGAGTCCAATGTGGATTGCCTTGACTGCCTGGATATTTCGCGCGTCGACGAGGCGGACTTTGGAGTCTTCCGTGAGAGTAATCGTTTGCGGTGCTTCTTCCGGGGTGCGGTTTTCGATCTCCATTTTTTGCAACTCATTTCTTCCCTGAATCGGTCGCGCCAGGGAACGGCTTCAAAAGATTGTCGGATTTCCGGGAAAACGCACCCCGTAAAGACGGTCAACTCCTCCTCATCCAAAGAGCCAATCTCCATTATTTAAATCCCAGGGAGAAGACGCTGTGTATCTCGGCCCATAAAGCTACTAAACGCGGAAAGAAAAGTCCAGAGAATTTTATATATAGATTACTTATCAAATCTTCCACTATGCCGCGCATGTTACCGCGAAGGCTTCGTAAGTGCATGTATAATAGCGTTGTGCAAGAATTTGGATTAAAACCGGACGGGGCTGGATCCCAATCATTGAAATCTTTATGGTTATGTATAAAATATCTAAATAGTGTTGACAAAAGGTGGTAAAAGGTGGATATTTGTGGAGCGTTGCTGGGAGGTTGTGGAAAAGACCGAGGGCTGTTTTTGGAGAAACAACTGAGGAAATCAACGTTGGGGGCGCAACGAGGCAGTCGATGGACGCCGTTTTTCTCGGAAACGAGCAGATGACGATCGACCAGAAGGGTCGCGTGGGGATCCCCGCCCGTTTCGTGTCGGTGTTGCGGGCGATCGAAGGCGACAGTTTCGGCAGTGTCGGCGTGATGATGACGCCGGATCGGTCGATCAAAATGATGCCGTCGAGTTATTTTCGCGGAGAGGTCGAACGCTGGCGCCGTCTGGATGACCGAATCGCGGAAGAGCGAATCATCCTGAACCTGGCGACTTCGTTGGCGGAATTGATCGCGCTGGACAGGCAGAACCGGATTGGCCTGAACCCGATGATGATGGAACTGGCCGGGATCGACAGGCAGGTGATCATTGTCGGCAATATCAAATTCATGCAGCTGTTCGATTCCGGCGTGTGGCGTGACATGTACGAGAGGAACCTCGGTCGCTGGGGTGAGGCGGCCGCAGACGTCGCCCGTCGCGCCGCCGCGCCGCCGCCGGTCCAATATATCATCAACCCTCTGCGGGACGCGGGGGGATGAGGCGCACCGTCCCCTGCCGAACGGGGGGTGCGACGGTTTCATTCTGGAATGCAAACGAGGAGTTGTTGTGGGTTTTCCCTTTTGTTTTTCGGCTCCCTGGGCCATCATGCGACGGCACCGTCGGCGCAGCCCGCCACGCGGGTGTTCCTGGCCCTGGGGATCGCGGTCAACGGGGAACCGTTGAGGGGCCGTTTGCCGGAGGGAGGATGGACGTGATCGCGTTTCATGATGGCGAGGACCGGCGAACCAAATCATTGAATCAAGGAGTCTCTATTGTGGCAAAGGAACTGAAGAAAATTAACCTGAACGTCCCGGCGTCAGTGTATCGGGACCTTCAGCAGATTGCCGAGAGCACGGGGCGCAGCATGAGCGAAATCATCCGGTCGGGCATCAGCCTCGCCGGCTATGCGTACCGCGCCCTGGAAAACGGCCAGACGCTGCAAATTGCCGGCCCTGACGGAAAACCGGTCAAAGAGATTCTGATTGTTCGGTAAGAGACGGAGCCGTCTTGCGAATCAGTCCTGCCCTCGAAGTGTGGCATTTATTCGGTTACTCATCTCTTAAATATTAGGGTTCGTGTTTTCGCCGGGATGCGCGGGCGGCGCCAAGGCTTCCGCGGGCGCGCATGGCCGATATCAATTTCCTTCCGACCTTTTTTGCCCAGGGGGGCTCTGCTATAACGTGAGGCAAAGGAGGTCAGTCATGGATCGGGGCGATGCTCGAGGACGCGGGGGGGCGCGATTACATTTGCGCGATGCAGCCGAGGACCGATGTGAAGCCGGGTCTGGAGCAGGAATTGACGCTGACGATCCGCGGGACGGTTGTGCTGAAGGCCACCGTGGTCGATGAAAATCAGAAGCCGGTCAGCGGGTTTCAGGCGAGCATCTACGACGGGGCGGCTCTGATCCCGATGGCGCAGGTTGACGGCAATCAGCTGATGGCGCACGTGCCGGCCGGGATTGCCAGGGTTGTTCTGACGAAGGCGGGCAAGACGATTTACGATGGGAAGATCGACGTGAATGGGCAGGCGGAGGTGTTTACGACGACGGTCACGGCGACGCCGAGTGGCTCTCCGACCGCGAACCGGCCGGGGTAATCACCGTGCCGCCGCGGTTCATGACGGAGAGGTCCAGCGTGGGGCGCTTGCGCTTCAGGTCGTAGACGCAGAACCAGGCGCCGGTGTGGTTGTTGGGGGCGGCGTGGCCGCTGAACCGGATCAGGACCGCGTCGCCGGTCGCCGACCATGCGATCGCATCCGTGTAAGAATGGTCGAAGTTGTCTTTGAAATCAGGGTGTTTCTGCGAGAAAAACGTATGAATTTCGCTCGTCAGGTCCAACCTGGATTCCTTGTATTCGAGGGCGCTCGCGCGATCATACAAATCCGCAGTCGCCAGGTTGCTCAGGCGGTGGTTGTTCACGATGAGATGCTGCTCGTCGGGAGAGAACAGGATGGACTCGATCCAGCGGCTGTATGCGCAAAGAAGTCGCCGGTTCTTGCCGTCGGGCGAGGCGAGCCAGATTTCGCCGCCGCCGTCGGGGTTGCCGTAATACTCGACGCTGATGTCCCGCCGGGGGGACGATTCGGTTTTCTTGAGGGGCCACTCGGGACTGGGCCGCGAGGCAACGGTCGGGGTGGTGGCTTGATCGCGAGTCGGAATCGGGACGGCCGACCGGGCGTCAGCGTTTGATACCAATAATTGAAAAAGAATCCAGACCGATAGAAAAACGGCGCGCATAAAATGTCCGATAACAAAAAGAATTCAGCGCGTGCGGCGATACACATCACGCCGATGGCCTATTTCAACGACAAGCACGATCAACTCCCTGTCGCGAATTTCGTAAAGCACTCGAAAATTGCCGATTCGAATTCTCCAACCATCATCCGTTCCAACAAGTTTTACCGCGCCTGCGGGGCGTGGGTTGTCGGCCAGGGTTTCCATGCGAATCAGAATGCGGTGTTGGTCACGCGTTTGCAGGCTGGCAAGTTGCTTCTCAGCGCGTGAGGTGAGGATGACGTGGTAGGCCATTGATTCACAAGCCCAGCCGTTTTTTGATTTCCTTTAACGAAACACCGGGTTGCCCGCTTTTCTCGAATTGCCGCTTGGCGCGCTTAAACAATGCGGCATCGGCTCGGTCCTCGGCTTCTTTGCGCAGGCGTTCCAGTTTCTTGAAATCTTCCATTGGGACAAGCGCGGCCATGTCTTTGCCGCTCTGGCGTAGGATGATTGACTCGCGTTTGCTTGCGACTCGCCTCACAACACCTTTTAAATCGGCTTGGGCTTGGCTCGATGAAATTCTCGTCATCTTAAATCTCCCTGCATTAGGATCACTCGTATTGAATCGGGCCGTCAATGGAAACGTGCGACGAAATAGCCGGCAATTTCGCGCCGGCTAGCTTGAAGAAGGCTGGATGAATCGGTTACTCGAACGCGGGGCGGATGTCGCCGAACGTTGTCTGCCTGGGGAACTCGGCGAACAGCCTGTAGCCATCGGCGTAGGCGGCGGTGTGGAACAGGACGGCGCGGCGGGACGGGTCTTCCCGGAGCCACGCGGCCACGGCGTCGTGCTCGTCGCGGCTCTTGACGCGGATCCCGATGACCTTCGCGTTCAGTTTGCGCGCGGCCTCGACGACGTTCATCGCCTTGCCGTAGTCGGTCACTTCGACGGGGATGATGTCGAGCGGCCGGCCGATGTATTCGCGCAGCGCCGTGAAGTATTGGTTGGGCGTTTCGTAATACCAGAGCGGGTACTCGTGGACGCCCTTCGAGACGACGATCCGCTCGTTAACGTCGATGGCGACGGGCTGGTTGCCGATCTCGGCGCCGGCGGCGGTTTTCTTGATCGGGGCCGAGCCGATGAGCGTCGCCTTCGTGCGCGCGCCGATCAGGAGGCCGCTGTAGCGGTCGGTCGGGAAGTAGACGTTCACGCCGCGCGCGGCGAGGTAGTAGGCTGCGTCCATCTTGCCGGGGTGGTCGCCGCAGCCGACGACGAGGTCGGCGTCGAGGGCGTCCCAGGCGACGCCGCTGATGCCGTGCGTGTCGTTGGAGATGGCCGTCCGGTCGTCGACGACGATCGTGCTCGGGTAGTCGATGATCTTGTCCTCGGAGATTTTGAAGCGCGGGTTGCCTTCGGCGTCGGGCGCGAACCAGTCGTCGCCGATTTTGACCGCCTTCATCCCCCACACCGGAACGACCCGGACGCCGGCGTCGCGCGCCAGCTCGGCCACGCGGGCGCCTTCGTGGGAGGGGTAGAGCGCGTCGGGGCTAAATTGCCACGGCGCGCTCGCGACGCGGAAGCCCTCGAGCCAGTCGCGGGTGACGCGGTCGGTCTGGCACTTGACGAGCGCCCCTTTCGGGACGCGGATGACCGACCGGCCGAGGATGATCCTGTGAAAATCCCCGCGCGGGGCGGGGTCTTTGACGTATTCGATTTTTTCGACGGGGGCGGCCGGGGCGGCCGATTTTCGGTATTTCCCGCCGAGCAGCGCGTCGCAGTATTTGACGCCCAGCGCGGAGATTTCTTTTTGCCTCGCGTCGCGGGTTGTCGCGCGCCGCATCGCATAGAGAGAGCGCGCGCGGGCGATGTAGGAAGGGTCGCTGCGCAGGATGCCGAGCGTCTGGTTGGCGAGCGCCAGTCCGTAAGGCCCGGTTTTGTCCGATGCGGCCATGCACCCGAAGTAGAGCTGGTAGAATTCGTCGAGACTGCCGTGTTCCATCCGGATCGAGGCGGGCGCGGTGGCGAAGTCGCAGCCCTCGGGTCGATGAACGGCAACCGCCTCCGGATTCGTGCGGCATCCGGAGGCGATCGCAAGCGCCAGGAACATGATCAGGAACGAGGCCACGTGCCCGCGGCCGAGCTTTGATGCCGCCCAAAGCACGAACCGCAGCAGGTGCATCGCGGCCAGCACGACTGCAAGGAGGATGAACGGGAAATATGTCATGCGCGGCGCGAGGCGGGCGATCGCCTCGGCGGTGCGCGAACCAAAGCCATATGCGCCGAAGCGCCTGATCAGGAACGCATCGAAATGTTCGATGCCCACGAACTCGGCCCACAGCGTCAGCGTCATCACGATCGCGATCGACACGAGGAACAGGATCTTCGGCCAGTGGCCGGTCGTTTCGCGACGCTTGAGGGCAAACCACAGCCGGCGGAACGGCATGAGGATCGCCAGGAACAGGTAGAAGACGCCGTTGATCCCGGCGCCGGGTACACCAGCAATCACGTCAGTGCCCTTTCACATACACTTTGAAGGAGCGGCGCAGGACGAATTCGTACCATGCCGCCTTGAGCATGAACCAGCCGTTGACGATCCGCAGGACGGGGAAGCAGAGCAGGCTCAGCAGCGCCTTGCCCGTTTCGCGGCGCTTGACGGCCGTCCACAGGACCGGGACGGCTACCGCCGGCAGGTCGATGACGTAGCCGAGCAGGAAAACGGGCGAGATCAGGACGGAAAAGACCGGGATCACCGTCAGGTAGAGGATCGAGGCGATGATGCTGTCCCACAGCATGATCGTGACGGCCGAGCGCAGGAACGGGACGTCCAGCACGCGGCGCCAGTGGACGATCAGGTTCTGGAGGAAGCCGTGCGACCAGCGCGTCAGCTGGCACTTCATGAAGTGGAAGGTCTCGGGCTCGATCGGGTAGCAGACGGCGTCGGGGACGAAGCGGACCTTGTGGCCGGCTTCGTAAAGCGTCCACGTGAGATCGATGTCCTCGGCCAGCGTGCGGCGCGACCAGCCGCCCATTTCCTTCAGGATTGCCGAGCGGTAAACCGAGAAGCACCCGGACGAGATCAGCGGCTTTTCGTAGACGTCCTGGATCTGCTTGAAGAACGTGAAGGCGAAGAGGTACTCGACGTAGCGGCCGCGCTCCCAGATCGTGTTGACGTGGCGCGGGATGACGTAGCCGCAGGCGGCCGCCGCGTTGCTCCCCTCGAGCTCGGCGACGATCTTCTCGATGGCGTCGGGGGCGACGATCGTGTCGGCGTCGATCGCCATGCACAGGTCGGTCTCGACGAACTGCAGGGCGTAATTCTGCGCGCCGGCCTTGGAACCGGTGTTTTGCGGCGGCCGGAGGACGTCGACGCCCGTCGAGCGCGCGACCGCGGCCGTGTCGTCGGTCGAGCAATCGTCGATGACGATGATGCGGTCGACGGGCCGGGTCTGGTTTTGCAGGCTGCGGATCGTGTCGAGAATGCTGGCGCCTTCGTTGTAGGCGGGGACGAGAACGGTCAGGCCGGAGACGTGCCGAATCGTTTGCGGACTGGGTTCGTCAATCGGTTCGGCATTCGGTTCAAGGGTTGCGATCACCACTTTTGTGACATCCTCGGATGCGTCAAGAGGCGAAAAACGTTCAGGGAGCGCCATCCGTGCCCGGCAGCGGCGCCGGATTCAGCTACTCCAATCCGGGACTCTATCACAATCGAATCCGGAAATCGATAATAGAATGGAGGAAAATATATTAGAATTAAAAATCATCTTGGCGTTCGCGTAAGATTATAAATAACAATGTTGTGCGACGATTATTCGGGCCCGGGCGAGGCCGCTTCCCGGCCCCGACGATTTTATTCGGCTGCTTTTCAGGCTGGATTATTACAATTTTTGGATTCTTTTTGGCGCGCAGTATTGCTGACGTGACTCGAGCATCCCCAACCCTACGGCTCGTCTTGAGAAAACTCTCTGATTCGGGCAAGTTGCGGATAGGCTTTGAGGATCTCTGCCTCGGAGATGCCTTCGGCGAGATTTTCGACGATCAACGATACCCAGATCCGCGTCCCTCGAATGCAGGGTTTGCCGAAGCAGACTTAGGGATCGACCGAGATCCGGTTCAGTAATTCTTCGCGCGTCATTGTGGCACTCCAATGTGAACAACACTGCTTATTATAAATGCCCGGGCACCTGATTTTATCAAAAATGGGGGGCAAGGCAATCCCCGATACCCCCAATGATCCGTATCTGGAAATCGATGCTTGTTGCTGAACTTCAGTCGCTGTGATACCAACTGAGGCATGAAAGCAAATCGAAAAAGACGCGTCCTGCATTGGACTGTTGCCGTATGGGTGTCGATCGTCGCCGTGTCGCTTTGCATGCAGTCGGCGAGGACGGCAGAGGAAAAAGTCCCGGCCAAATTGTTTGAAAGCTTGGGCGAGGGGCGAAGCGTGCAGGTGGTGTTCGAGAGCAGAGGATGCTTCCACCATTACGCGTACGAAATCGAGTTCAAGCGGGCTCCGGGGCTCACGGCGACGATCGTAAAGATCGAGGACGAGTGGGATAAGTCCGCGAAGAAATACATCAAGGACAAGCGGACGGCGCTCGGGACGGTGAATGTGAGCGATGAGGAGGCGGCGGGGCTCGATCGGCTGCTGGACTTTTACCGCAAGCAGAAATTCGTCGCATGCACGACGGTGGACACCATCTCGGTGACGCTTCGCGAGGCGAAGGGCGTGATTGCGAAGGAAAGCTTTACCGACGGCAGCGGCCGAAGCGACTCCGTCGAGGGACTTACGCTCTTTCGCGATTTGGAGGATAAAGCGCTCGCGAAGCCCAGGCGCAAGGTCGAAAAGGACCCCGAATTGGTCGAGAAAGAGGAAGCGGCAAAGGCCAACGAGGCATGCCGCCGGCTGGCGGGTTATGAACATTTCAGCAAGGCATTCAAAGTTGTGGATGCGCAAATCGGCAGTGTCAATATGATGCCTGATTCGCTGTTCGTGGAGATCGAAGCGACTCGGCCGGCGCTCATCAATTCGGTGTGGTGGTGGAATCCGACGTCGAAAGGGAAGCCATCGCTGAACTGGGATGATTTCCTGAAGGCTTATAACTCGGCCGAGAGCGCGATGGCGGCTCACCCGTGGCTGAAGGAATGGAAGAAGATGCCGGGAGAGCGCGAGCTCGAGCTTCATATGCTGGGCGGTGAGATTGGCGCGAAAGAGTGGGAGATGAAAAACATCGTCATGCCGCTGTGGAGGCACGCGGGGTTCCAGGGGGAGCCGAAGTATTGTTTTTTGGGGCGGCGAGGCAATCATGCGTGGGTTGAGTTTTATTTCGGCGACCGGGAAGCAAGGGCGCTGGTGCCAGCCAGTTCGCAGCCCGACCCGGGAGCCTCGAGCATGATCGACAAGGTTGATGTTTCGTGGCACCCGAACGGCAAAGCGGGGGATGCATGCTCGTATTACGCGGTGATCGAAAACGATGGGCGTTGCCATGTGGAGGAGTTTGTGGCGGAACCTGGAAAATAGACTCGCTTCTTATCGGGGCGGGTCATTGATTCAGGGAGCATGAGAGATGAATCTTTCATGTTTCGAGTTTCGAGTTTCGAGTTGTTTTGCGTTTATTGCATGAGCACGAAAAAAGACAATGGGGAGGGGCGTTTTTGCACACCCCTCCCCATCTTTTACGAAGTCCCTCGCATACGCTCGGGCTACTGCATCAGGCTACCGCTGGACGCGGGCGTTGCCCTTCCAGATGCTCCAGACCTGGTCCTCGTCGGCCGGCTGCGCGTAGTCGGTGAGGAGGGTCGTCGCCAGGGCGCCGCTGGCCCAGCCGAACTGGATCCACTTCTCGGGCTCCCAGCCCTTGAGGATGGCGTAGAGCATGCCGCCGACGAAGCCGTCGCCGCCGCCGATGCGGTCCAGGACGGTGATGTCGCGCGGCTCGACCACGTGCCACTCGCCGCCGGCGCGCATGATGGCGCCCCACTTGTGGTGGTTGGCGTCAACGACTTCGCGCAGCGTCGTGGCGAACGCCGTGGCGTTGGGGTAAGCCTTGCCGACGCGCTCGATCATCCCCTTGAAGCCGTCGATCTTGGAGGCCAGGCCCTTGCCGCCGGCCTCGGGGCCTTCGATGCCCAGGCACAGCTGGAAGTCCTCCTCGTTGCCGACGAGGATGTCGGCGACCGAGGCGATCTCGGCGAAGATCTCGCGCAGTTCCTTCTCGCGGTCCTTCCAGAACGTGGCGCGGTAGTTGAGGTCGAAGCTGATGCGGGTGCCGTACTTCTTGGCGGCGCGGGCCAGCTCGAGGCAGAACTTGCTGGTCTCGGGCGACAGGGCGCCGATCAGGCCGGAGAGGTGGCAGATCTGGACGCCTTCCTTGCCGAAGATACGGTCCAGGTCGAAGTCGGCGATGTTGAGGGTGCGGCCGACTTCGCCGGCGCGGTCGTTCCAGACGCGCGGGCCGCGCGAGCCCAGGCCGCTGTCGGCGATGTTGATCTGGTGGCGATAGCCCCACGGGCCGCCCTGCGGGACTTCCTTGCCCTCGTAGTCCATGTGGCGGGCGGCGAGGTTGTCCTTGATGATCTGGGCGACGGGACTGCCCTTGACGAACGTCGTGAGGATCTTGACCTTCAGGCCCAGAAACGAGGCGACCGAGGCGACGTTGGTCTCGGCGCTGGTGGCCTTGAGGATGAAGTTTTCGCTGGCGTGGACGGGCTGGCCGGCCACCGGCGTGATGCGGATGCCCATGGAGGTGGGAACAAGCAGGGAATACTGACAATCCTGGCGCAGATCGATCTTCATGTGGAACAGAACCCCTTTCCTGGTTTTATGGTAAATTGTTGAAACCGGCTTGAATGAAATGTTTATCGAACGCAAGAGCGGCCTTGATCCCGCGTTGCTTCATGACGGCGAATGAGATGCAATCCGTTAGGGAGTAGGTTTTGTCACGGTGTTTCAGAAAATATTGCCAGCCGATGTGGAACAACTCATCATCCACATGAATCAACTCGATGCGCGTGCTTTCGAGCAGGTTTTTCCCGATTTCAACGGCCTTGTCGTGACGATCGCGGCTGTTGAAAAAGGTAACGATCTCGTCGAAGACGTAGGATGTGGTTATCAAGGGCGGAAGTGAATTTGCAAGCATTCGCCAGTGCCGGGCAGCTGCCTGATGGCAATGATCATCGGCTGATTCGAGTGCAATAATGTAGCCGGTGTCGAGGAACAAGGGCTTCACTGGTTCACCGCATACAGATATCTATCTGGATTCTCGGCCGCGTCGGGTGCGCCGCATGCGACAGGATTTTTTCCGAGATTGAAGATGGTGTCTTCTTTTGTTTTCGGCACGACGAGAATAATGCCATTTTCCTTCCGGATTTCAACTTCCACGACGCCTTTGAGGAGGTTATGAGGCACGAGAACGCCTTTATCGGTGACTTTTGCTTTCATGGACTGACTCCTCCACACTATTCTGCCGAACCGTTCAGGGATCTGCGATGAAAACCGGGTGGCCCAAAAGTCCAATGCACTGTAGCAAAGCGGCCACGTTTTAGCCAGATTGTAAATCGGTTCAAATCGTTTCCACGATGATGTTGGCGTTGGTGTAGATGCAGATCTCGCTCGTGATCTCCAGGGCGCGGCGGACGATTTGTTCGGCCGTCATGTCGTCGCGGTCGATGAGCGCCTTGGCGGCGGCGAGGGCGTAGCCGCCGCCCGAGCCGATCGCCAGGATGCTGCCGTCGGGCTCGATCACGTCGCCGGTGCCGGAAAGGAGCAAAATGGTGTTTTGATCCGCGGCCAGGAGCATCGCCTCGAGCCGGCGCAGGTAGCGGTCGGTGCGCCAGTCCTTGGCCAGCTCGACCGAGGCCCGCATCAGGTTGCCGTTGTGCTCCTGGAGCTTGGCCTCGAGTTTCTCGAAGAGCGCCAGGGCGTCGGCCGACGCGCCGGCGAAACCCGCCAGCACCTTGCCGTCGTGCAGGCGGCGGACCTTGCGCGCGCCACCCTTGACGATCATGTTCTGCAGCGTCACCTGGCCGTCGCCGCCGATGCAGGTCCGGCCCCCCTTGCGCACGGCGAGGATGGTGGTCGAACGGATGGTGGTGGGGTCCATGGAGAGCCTCGGTTCAATCAAATTGACAACTCAATGAGAAATGAGAAATGAGAAATAAGCAATGAGAAATGAAATGGCGAGGGTTGCACGGACGGGCACGGACGAACACGGACTTGCACGGACTTGCACGGACTGACACGGACTTGCACGGACAAAAGAAAAGTGCCGCGCTTTTTGGGGGCGGCACTTTTCCTGGGGGGGACCCAAAGTGGTTTACTTCGTCTTGTCGTGGACGCACTGGTCGAGTTCGCGGCAGAGGACGCGCTTCTTGTCGCCCTCGCCGATGAACGTGCGCACCTTGCCGCACGTCGCGCACTCTTCGCGGTAGGGGCGTTCGAAGGCCGTGAACTTGCACTCGGGGTAGCGGCTGCAACCGTAGAAGATCTTGCCGCGCTTGGAGCGGCGCTCGACCAGCTCGCCCGTGCAGCCGGCTTCGGGGCACGGGACGCCGATCGGGTAGGACTGCGCCGTCTTGCACTCGGGGTAGCCCGAGCACGCCAGGAACCGGCCCATGCGGCCGTTCTTGACGACCATCGGGCGGCCGCAGTTGGGGCAGACGCGGTCGGTCGTCTCCTGCTCGGCGGCGCGGATGTTGCCCGACTCGTCCTCGACGAGCGGCTTCGTGTTGCGGCACTCGGGGAAGCCCGAGCAGGCGATGAACCGGCCCATGCGGCCCCACTTGACGACCATCGGCCGGCCGCACTTCTCGCAGACGATGTCGGTCGGCTGGGCCTCGGCCTTGACGTTGCGCATGCTCTTGGTGGCCTCGTTGAGCCGCTCCTCGAACGGCCCGTAGAAGCCGCGCAGCAGCTCGACCCAGTTGATCGTGCCTTCCTCGACCTGGTCGAGCTCGCGCTCCATCTCGGCGGTGAACGACACGTCCATCACCTTCGGGAAGCTCTCGACGAGCAGGTCGGTGATCATGAACCCGAGCTGCGTGGGGCGGAACGTGCCCGCTTCCTTGGAAGCGTATTCCTTGTCCTGGATCGTGGAGATGATGGCGGCGTAGGTCGACGGGCGGCCGATCCCCTGCTTCTCGAGCTCCTTGATGAGGCCGGCCTCGGTAAAGCGCGGGGGAGGCTGCGTGAAGTGCTGGTCGCCCTTGAGGTCGCTGACCGAGACCGACTGGCCCTTCTCGAGCGGCGGCAGGATGCCTTCTTCTTCGGCGGCGGCCTTGTCGCCGTTGCCGTTTTGATCCTCGGCCGGGGCCGAATCGGACTCGCTCTTGCCGAGCTCGTCGCGCGATTCCTGGTAGACGCGCAGGAAGCCGTCGAACTTGATCACCGAGCCGTTGGCGACGAACAGGCAGCGGGCGACGGGGATCTCGACGCGGGTGCGCTCCAAGCGGGCGTCGTTCATCTGGCAGGCGACCGTGCGCAGCCAGACGAGGCGGTAGAGCTCGAGCATCCGCTTGTCTTCGATGTACGGCGCGATCGCCTCGGGGGTCAGGCTGATGTCGGTCGGGCGGATCGCCTCGTGGGCGTCCTGGGCGCCCTTGCCGGTCGCGTAGAAGCGCGGTTTCTCGGGGAGGTAATCGGCCGGGTAGTTCGAGCCGATGAAATCGCGGATCTGCGTCGTGGCGTAATCGGAGAGACGCGTCGAGTCGGTTCTCATGTAGGTGATGAGGCCGACGCTGCCGCGGTCGCCGAGCTCGATGCCTTCGTAGAGCTGCTGGGCCAGGGCCATCGTCTGCTTGGCGGTCAGGCGCAGGCGGCGCGAGGCCTCCTGCTGCAGGGTGCTGGTGATGAACGGGGCGAACGGCCGCCGGGCCTGCTCCTTCTTGATCACCTCGGAGATGACGAACGGCTTGCCGGCGATCTCGGCCAGGAGGGCGTCGGCCGTCTCCTTGTTCGGGATCTCGGCCTTGTTGCCGTCGATCTTGGCCAGGCGGATCCGGAACGGGGGGGGCGTGGCGGCGGCGGCGAGGCCCTCGATCGTCCAGTATTCGACCGGGACGAACGCCTGGATCTCGTGCTCGCGTTCGCAGATGATGCGCACCGCGACCGACTGGACGCGGCCGGCGGAGAGGCCGCGGCGCACCTTGCGCCACAGCAGCGGGCTGATCTTGTAGCCGACGAGCCGGTCCAGGACGCGCCGGGCCTGCTGCGCGTAGAACAGGTCCATGTTGATGCCGCGCGGGTGGTCGATCGCGTCGCGGACGGCCTGCTTGGTGATCTCGTTGAACGTGGCGCGCTGGATGTTGGGGTTGGTTTCCTTGATCCACTCGGAAATATGGTAGGCGATCGCCTCACCCTCGCGGTCGGGGTCAGGGGCGAGGTAGACGGCCTTGGCCCCCTTGGCCGACTTGCGCAGCGCGTCCATGATCGACTTCTTGCCCTTGATGACCTCGTAGTCGGGCTTGAAGTCGTTGTCGACCTCGACGCCCAGCTTGCTCTGCGGCAGGTCGATGACGTGGCCGATCGAGGCCATGACTTTATAGTCCGAGCCCAGGTAGCGCTCGATGGTCTTCGCCTTGGCCGGCGACTCGACGATGATCAGGTTCTTCCCCTCGGCGTCGACGGCGACGGCGCGCGGGGCGGCCCGGCGCGCAAACGAGGTCTTACCGGCCGCCGCCTTGCGCGGGCGTGCCGTCTTGGACGCCGCGCGGCGCGGTTTCGATTCGGCCTTGCCGGCCGATTCAGTTTTGGTTCGGGGGGTTTTCTTCTCTGCCATTGCGCAACCTGGCCAACTCAAGTTTGGGCGCCGCGGAACCCGGTCTGACGCATGCCCGCGACTACGTACCAGCTTTCCATCAATGAATGTTATGGGGCCTTTGTGTCAAGCGGTTTCGAATGGGGGAATTGCTGATTCGCTGCAAAATGCTCTAAATGAAAGACATATAAGATCATTACGTCACCGGTGTAAATCGGGCAACGGCTTTTTCTTCGGCATCGCCCAAACAGAAGCGCTCAGAATTTAGTCGGTTGTGTCCTCATCGCCTGTTTGCTAGAACCGGTTGGGTGGTTGCTTTTATGATTGCCCCGGGCGTTCATGGATGATCTAATTGCGCTGTCCGTTGTGTCCATTATGTCGAAAGGTGGCGTTGCCATGACCAGGTCGTTCGTCTCTTGGATGTGGATTGTCGGCGCGTTGATGTGCGGCGCTCCCGCCCATGCCGCCGAACCAGGCAACGGCGATCTCTCCGGCGACGGGATCATCGGCGCGGCTGATCATGATTTGCTGCGTGGATATTTGATCGGAACGCAATCGCTGACCTCGGCGCAGTCAGCCAATGCCGACCTCAACGGAGACGGCCGGGTCGATATCGCCGACCTGGTCTTGCTGGTCAAATCATATAAAGGCCAGATTACCGTCAACGTGACGCCTGATCAGGGCAGCTGGACGCTGACCGGGCCTGCCGGGTTCATTCTAACCGGCAGCGGGGACCGGCTGGGAACGAAGGCGATCGCGAACGCGGCGGAAGGGGTTTACACTCTGAGATGCAATCCGCTTGGGGGGTATGCAACGCCTGCCGATATGGTCTCGACGCTGACGCTCGGCGCGAGCATTGCGTTCACGCCGATCTATCCGAGGCTCAGCGGCAATGAAATCACGATCTATTTGCCCGGAGGCGTGCCGTTGCAGATGATTCGGTGCAACCCCGGGACGTTCATGATGGGGTGCGCGGCAGACGAGCCGCACATTTTTTGGTGGGAGGCACCGCAACATCAGGTGACGCTCACGAAGCCGTTCTACCTGGGGAAATACGAAGTCACGAAAGCGCAATGGCTGGCGGTCACCGGAAAAGCCACATGGCCGTCCACCAATCCCAATCCAATCGATAGAAGCATTTGGAATGTCAATCCGCAGAGTCCGGCCGTAAACATGGCCTGGGACGATATCACCACGGCCAACGGGTTTGCCGCGAAACTGCAGCAGTATATGGTCCAGACAGGCCAGGCGGGGGTGGTTCGGCTGCCGACGAATGCCGAATGGGAATATGCCTGCCGGGCAGGAACAACCACATGGTGGTATTGGGGCCAGGATCCCGGCAAGATCACATTATATGAACACGCAAACGAGAGTGGCGATCATCTCACCCACCCGGCCAACGTCGGCGAGAAATTGCCGAACCCGTGGGGCTTTTACGACATGTCCGGCAACGTCTGTGAATGGGTCCAGGACTGGCTCGCCGCCTACCCGACAGGACCTGTGACGGATCCCATCAGCCGGCAGGGCGAGCGCCCGGTCAACTGCGGGGGGACCCAGGGCGATAGTCCGTTAAATTGCCATTCCGCATGCCGGCCATGTTGCGCCGCTGATTATACCGTTGGTTTCAGGCTGGCCATGACTCCATAGCGGCGATCCTGCGATCGCGTGGAGTCTAAACCGTTGACTTATTCGGCGGGTTGGAATATACACCACAATTAGCGCGAGGTATTACTGATAACTACCGAGGTAACGGCCGTGGCCGTATTTCGTCGACCCATCGCGATAGCCTTGGTGGTTTTGTTTTTCCAATTTACCGCCAACGCCGGCAACGGCGATCTCAACGATGATGGATTGCTGAATTTCAGCGATGCCGCATTATTGCGCGGGCATTTGCTTGGCCAGAATTCCTTGACGACCACGGAACTCCTGGACGCCGACGTGAACGGCGATTCCGAAGTCGATATCGCCGATTTGATCAAGCTGAACAAAATGGTGGGGCTGATCGAGATGGTCAGTGTTCCGGCCGGAAAATTCACGATGGGCCGAACCGATTCGGGCGATGATGCGATATACTCTTATACAACGGAAATGCCCCGCCATGAGGTCACCCTGCCCGCGTATCGGATCGGCAAATACGAAGTCACTACCGGCCAGTTCTGCGGCGTTCTGAACTGGGCACTCTCCAAGGGATACCTTAAGAACGGCGGTGGCGATCCGTACAATGGCGGCTCGATTTGCTCGGCCGGTTTGCCCCTGGTCATATTTGACGGCTACGAACAGATCGTTTATTCAAACGGGTATTTTCAGTGTAAATCCCGCACCGGAACGGGAGGCGCGGTTTATTCGATGGAAGATCACCCGATGGTCAATGTGACCTGGTATGGCTGTGTCGCATTTTGTAACTGGCTCAGCCAGAACGAGGGGCTTACGCCGTGTTATGCTTTTCCCTCCTGTGCTTTGGCCTATCCGTATCCAAACGGTTACCGCTTGCCCGCCGAGTCCGAATGGGAACGCGCCGCGGCCTGGGACGGAAACAAACATTGGATCTATGGCATGAAGAGTGACACCCTGAATTCGAGCAATTGTTGCAACAGCGCCTGGATTATGGGATCGAACCCGCTTGGATTCAAAGACAACCCATATTCCGCACCAGTAGGCTGGTATAACGGCTTCAATGTTTGCCCAAATGGTAATGTGCAAACAATTGACAGCCCCAGTCCGGTAGGATGCTATGACATGTCCGGAAATGCAGCCGAGTGGTGCGAGGATTGGCTTCATAATACTTATGATGGCGCGCCGGTCGATGGACGATCTTGGGAGACACAACAATCCCCGTTGTATCCGTTCCGGGTCATCCGCAGCGGCGATTGGTCCGCGGGACACTCGATTCATATTCGCACCGCGGCTCGAATGTGCAACTTACCGGATCGAGCGAATTATCTGACCGGCTTTCGTGTGGCGCGAACCCCTTGAGCGAATCCAACCTTGTTCTATCCCCCCGACTCTGGTAATTTCTTGCCAGCTTTCGATTTATCCATGTTGGTAAGAAGATCTCATGCCCGGTTCATTCGCCAAAGTCCTCTCGTTCGGCGTCTATGGGATCGATGCCTACCTTGTCACCATCGAGATCGACGTTTCGATCAGCCAGGGCGAGGACAAGCCGATCTTCCAGATCGTCGGCCTGCCCGAGGGGGCGGTCAAGGAGAGCCGCGAGCGCGTGCGCGCCGCCATCGGCAACGCGGGCTACTGGTTCCCGGGCGGGCGCGTGACGGCCAACCTGGCGCCGGCCGACATCCGCAAGGAAGGGGCGGCGTTCGACCTGGCGCTGGCGATGGGCGTGCTCGCGGCGAGCGGCTCGGTCGCGGGGGACCGCCTCGCCGAATACGCGATGGTCGGCGAGATGGGGCTCAACGGCGAGATCCGGCCGATCCGCGGGGCGCTGCCGCTGGCGTTGGGCGCGCGCACGGCGGGGCTCAAGGGGCTCCTCGTCCCGGCCGACAACGCCACCGAGGCGGCCGTCGTCGAGGGGATCGCGATCCACCCGGTGTCGACCCTGCCCGAGGCGGTGCAGTTCCTGGCGGGCGAAATCGAGATTCCGCCGCACGTCGCGCCGCCGTTCTGTGAGACCGGCTATGGCTCGCACGACGGGTTCTATCCGGACATGGCCGACGTGCGCGGCCAGGGCTCGGCCAAGCGCGCGATGGAAGTCGCGGCGGCCGGCGGCCACAACCTGATCATGGTCGGCCCGCCCGGCAGCGGCAAGACGATGCTGGCGCGGCGGCTGCCGGGCATCCTGCCGCCGATGACGTTCGCCGAAAGCCTCGAGGCGACGAAGATCTATTCGATCGCGGGGCTGACCGGCCGGAAAGGATTGGTAAGCGCGCGGCCGTTCCGCTCGCCGCACCACACGATCAGCCACATCGCGCTGGTCGGCGGCGGGGCGATCCCGCGGCCCGGCGAGGTGTCGCTGGCTTGCCACGGCGTTCTGTTCCTCGACGAAATGCCGGAGTTCCCGCGAATGGCGCTCGAGACGCTCCGCCAGCCGCTCGAGGACGGCCATGTGACCGTCGCGCGGGCGGCGATGACCTGCGCGTTCCCCGCGCATTTCATGCTGTGCGGCTCGATGAACCCGTGCCCGTGCGGCTACATGACCGATCCCACGCGCGAGTGCCGCTGTTCGCCGATCGACATCCAGCGCTACCACGCGCGGCTGTCGGGGCCGCTCCTGGACCGCATCGACATCCACATCGAGGTGCCGGCGGTGAAGTATCAGGAACTGACGCGCGGCCAGCCCGGCGAGAGCTCGGCCGCCGTGCGCGAGCGAGTCCTTGCCGCGCGCCGGCGCCAGCTCGACCGTTTCGCCGGCCGCCCCGGCGTCTATTGCAACGCGCACATGAGCGGCAAGGACATCGAGCGCCACTGCAAGCTGAACGACGCGACGATGGACCTGCTCGAGCGCGCGATGCGCCAGCGGGGGCTCTCGGCGCGGGCGTTCCACCGGATCCTCAAGGTCGGCCGCACGATCGCCGACCTCGCCGGTTGCGACGCGATCGGCCCGACCGAAATTTCCGAAGCCATCCAATACCGATCGCTCGACCGGGGATTGTGACGATGTCGCGCGATTGGGCTTTGCCGGGTTTGCTCGAGACGGGGGCGGTCAACGACCGGATCATGGCCGTGCGCGACGGGCTCGTGAATTTCTTCGTCGTGCGCGCGCCGGATGGGCTCGTCCTGGTCGACGCCGGGTGGCGCCAGGAAAGCGTCGCGGCCGGCTTTGAAAAGCTCGGCCTCCGGATCGAGGACGTCGCGGCGGTGTTCCTGACGCACGCGCATTGGGACCACGCCCGCTGCGCGGATTTGTATCCGAACGCAAAGGTATTCCCTGGGCACGCCACTCTCCCGAGTGGCGGATGTTTGAATTCGGCCGATCGGGAGATCGGCGTTCCCAGGGAAATCGCCGGACTGATCATCAAAGCGATCGCGACCCCCGGCCACACCCCGGATTCGGTCTGCTACCTCGTCGACGGCAAATATCTTTTCACCGGCGACACGATTTTCATGCGGAACGGCCGGGCCCATCTGTTCCCGTCGAGGCACAACCGGGACCAGGATGCCGCCCGCCATTCGATCCGCAAGCTCGCCCGGCTTGAGGGGATCGAATGCATCCTGACGGCCCACACCGGCGCGGCGTTCGACGCCGACGAGGCCTTCCGGAACTGGCGGGACTGAATCATGAGTCGACGCGTTGGCCGCCAGTACGTGATGGGTTATCCGCTGGTCTCATTGATCACGATACTTAAGAAAACACTCCAGCCTTACTTGTTCATTGCCCTCTGCATGCTCCTTCCGTGGGCGGGCGTCGATGCCCAGTACCGGATACTGAAGAGTAGCGGATTTAACTGGATCTCCGCCGCCGGCCTCGCGTTTGCGGGGTTTTTCCTGGCTCTGTTCCTTGTTGCGCTTGCGATGCTCGTTTATTCGACGCTGAAGTTTCCATTCGTTGTGTTGAAAACCAAACAGCTGCCCGTCTGGATCCGGGTTGTTCCAAGGCGCGAAGCCGACGATTGGGTGGATCCGCGCGACCCTCAACACCATTACGGCGAATACGTCGCGCTGCATTGCCGGGAGCTTGATGAACTGGCGGAGCGGCTCGGAGTCACCCCGATCTACGACTTGAGCAACTGGCGGTTGCATATCACGGCGAAATGGTATCCGTCCGAAGCCGGGATCAAGACAGTCGACGCGATCGCCAGATACGTTCGGGAGCAAGGGGTCGCCCGGCACGGCGAGGAGCTTCTGAAAGAATTGGCAGCGATGCGAAACGCGCTTGATCGGGACGGCGAGTTCCACATAATTCTGGTGTGACTTTGGATTTTGCCGGGCGAGGGAGCGAATTGGCGGGGCGCCTCTTTTTATGCAGGTGAAGAACAAACCCAATATCAATCCGCTGCAGGTGCGGTTCGTCATCGTGGCCGCGGCCGTGATCGCCGCCCTGGTCCTCGTTACGAATCTGTTCGTGAAGGACCCGCCCGCCGGCGACTTCGACGCGAGGATCAAGGCGGCGCAGGCGGCCGACGACGACAGGGAACTCGTGGCCATCTACGAGCAGATGCTCGCCGGCGACCGGCACAAGATCGATTACCATTTCCATTACGTCAACGCCGTCGGCGAGCTGCCGCGCCAGCATGACGACGAAAACGACATGAAGGGCCACCCCGACCCGAAGGTCGACGAGGTCAAAAAGAAATACCTCGACTGGACGAAATCGGCCGATCCCGCCGAGCGCGACATCGCGTTTTACTGCCTCGGCCTGATGGCCAGCCTCGACAAGCAATTCGACGAGGCGCTGCGCAATTACGAGAAGGTTCGGAACCGCAGCCTCAAGTACCTGAACAATTCCTCGGGGTATGCGACGCTGAGGCGCGAAACCGGGAAGCCCTCGACCGACCCGGCGTGCGAGGCGAAGGCCGCGTCGTTTTTCGGGCGCGAGATCGAACAGGGCGGGAACCTCGCCGGGGCGACGCACAACCTCACCGAGCTTCACCTCAAGCACAGGCGGTTCGCCGAGGTCGGCAAAATCGCCGGCGACCCGCGCCTCAGGGAATTCGTCGGCGGGCAGGCGCGGCGCCTCGTCAGCATCGACAACGGCGAGTGGGCGGCCTACGCCAGGGCGCTCCTGTGCGCGGGGATCATCGACCACTTCAATCTGATCGCGTTTGTCGGCGCGCTGGCCGGCGCGCTGGCCTGGTATCACTACTTCCGGCGCATCGATATTTTCGAGCCCGAGAAACACCGCTACCTGCTGCTCACGCTGTTCGGCGGGGCGCTTTGCGGCCCCGTCGCGGTCGGCTGCTACGACGCGATGGATTATTTCGGCTACTTCATGCCGGGCACGTGGTGGGGCGATTTCATTTATTGCGTGTGCGGCATCGGATTTGTCGAGGAGCTTGCGAAGCTCATCCCGTTCCTGCTCGTCATCAGCCTGACGCGCGAATGCAACGAGTCGATCGATTACATCATCTACGCGTCGATGGCCGCGCTCGGGTTCGCGACCGCCGAGAACGTCATGTACATCGACAATTACGGCTCGCACATCGTGCTGGCGCGCTCGACGATCTCGGCCACGCTGCACATGTTCGACGTTTCGATCGTCGCCTACGGGATCATCCTCGCCCGCTACCGGAAATGGGGCGGCTACTGGCGCAATATCGTTCTTTTCTTCATGCTCGCCGCCCTCGCGCACGGCGTCTTCGATTACCCGTTGGTCTCCGAAGCGCTGCCGGTCGAGGCCAGGATGGTGGTGCTGCCGATCGTCGTCCTGTTCTTCGCGTGGTTCGGGCTCATGATCTCGAACGCCCTGGGGCAGTCGTGCTTCTACGACGAAAAGCGCGGCGCCGAGCTTTCGCGCCTGGGCGTGCACCTGGCGTACGGCCTGCTCGGCGTGGCGTGCATCGAGTTCGTCCTGCTTTCGATCCAGTCCGGCCCCGTGCTGGCCCAGCGCGCCGGCGCGAGGGGGATGATCGTCTTCGTCCCGGCCTTGTATTTCCTCTGCGTCGGCCTGGCGCGGATCAAGACCGGCAAGGGCCACTGGCGCGGCCTCGACGGCATCTGCGAGCTGCCGGCGGAAAACGGCGGCGAGCGCGTGATCCTCTCGCGGGAACCGACCGCCGAAGCCCGCGCCGAACAACTCGATCCCACGGCCGACGGGACGGTTCTCAACAGAAAGACCTTTTACAAGATGGCGTGGCCGATGATCGTTATGTTTGTTGTTTTATTCTTATTTCCGGTCGCAATGGCCTGCGGCTACGCATGTGATAGCGTCGACAGGCTCATGGCTTGCCTCGGCATTTATTTTTGCGTGTTTTTCATCGCGATGACCGTAGTGGCCAAGGTCTCGGAGCGCATGATCAAGATGTCGGTTGCGCGCAGGGTTGCCGAAAAGGTGATTGCCGGGCGCCCGGGCCGCATCGTCCACCCCGGCGACCCCGACGCGCTCTTTGTTGAATTCGTTTCCCGCGAAAACTGGCTCAAGGGCGGTGAGCGCGCCGTGGACGTCGGCTTTCTTGCGATCTCGCCGGAGAGCGAACTGCTTTTCGAGGGCGGCCGCGAGCGCTGGATCATCCCGGCCGAATCGATCGCTTCGATTTCGATCGCGCCGAACCGGCCGGTCCGGAATCCAAAGCGCGTTTATTGCGTCCTGAAATGCCGGTTCGCCGGCGGCGACCGCGAGCTCCCGCTGCGCATCCGGATCAACGACGGCATCTTCGACAACCCGCAGAAACGCGAACCCGAGGACCACCTCGCCAATCACCTGGTCGGCGCGATGCTGGAACTGTTCCCCGGCGACGCCGGGTTGTTCGGCACGGCCAAGAAAGTCATGGGGGCGATGAAACAGGAATTCTACGGCGAATGAGAGGCCGTATACGGAGCCATCGTGAAAGAAAAGTTTTTTTTACGTTCAGTTCTCGAGCCGGGTTGATCATAATAACCGTATTGGATGCGGGGCAGGCTCGACCGTGTATTGATATCGGCAGGAACGTTAATTAATGAATCCTTACCCCAAAAACGCCGCGACCTATTTTGCGCCCGCGCAGCGCGCCGACAAGGCCCAGGTGCGCGAGCTGTACGGCTTCGTGCTCCACAACCCGCTGTTCCAGGCGATCATCGAGTCGATCGACGGCTACCTGATGATCCTGAACGAGCAGCGGCAGGTGCTGGCGATGAATCCGGCGCTCCTGGCCAAGCTCGGCGTCGACTCGATCGAGCCGCTCCTCGGCGACCGCCCCGGCGAAATTCTCGAATGCATCCACGCGCCGCAGGGGCCCGGCGGTTGCGGCACGTCGAAGGCGTGCTCGACCTGCGGGGCCGTGCTCGCGATCCTGTCGTGCCAGGAGGAAGGCCGCCCGCACACCGGCGAATGCATGATCACCGTGCGGCGCGACCAGACGATCGCGTCGTACGACTTCCGCGTGCGCGCCACGCCGATCAGCCTCGGCGACAACAAGTTCACGGTCGTCGTGTTCAACGACATCAGCGGCGAAAAGCGCCGCCAGACGCTCGAGCGCGTCTTCTACCACGACCTGCTGAACACGGTCGGGGGGCTCGAGGGCTGGAGCAACCTCATCGTGCGCTACCAGGAGATGGACCCGCGCGAGGCCGCCGAGCGCATTCTCGACCTCTCGCAGCGGCTGCGCCAGGAGATCGAGGACCAGCGCCGCCTGACCCAGGCCGAGGAAAACCAGCTCGAGGTGCGCAAGGAACACGTCCTTGTCGATCACGTCCTGGAACTGCTGCGCGGCGTCTTCCACGCCAACGACGCGGCCCGCGACCGCAACCTCGTCGTCGAGCCCGCCTCGCTCAAGGACGAGATCGTCACCGACGTCGGCCTCCTGGAGCGCATCCTGATCAACATGGTCAAGAACGCCCTGGAGGCGACCGAGCCCGGCCAGACCGTGCGCGTCTGGTTCGAGCGCCGCCCCGACGGCAGCGCCGTGTTTTCCGTGAACAATCCCGGCGAGATTCCCGAGCCGGTCGCCATGCACATCTTCCAGCGCTCGTTCAGCACCAAGCCGGAGCGCGGCCGCGGCATCGGGACCTACAGCATGAAGCTTTTCGGCGAGCGTTACCTGGGCGGCAAGGTCGACTTTTCGACGGACTCCGTTTCGGGGACGACGTTCCGGATCGAGCTTCCGTCCGAAGCCTGACCCATGAGCTTGCGATACAGCTCCATCGTTTTGGTCGCCGTCATCTCGACCGTGTAGACCTGGCTGAGGCCGGCGGCGGCCGCGCCCATGCGCGCCACGCGCGACCGGTCGGCGACGAGCCCCTCGATCGCGTTCGCCCAATCGTCGACGTTCTCGCCGAACAGCAGGCCGGCGCCGCTCGACCCGCACAGCTCGCTGTGCGGCGGGATGTCGCTCGCGAGGAACCCGCGGCCGGCGGCGCACGCCTCGATGAGCGCGTTGGGGAAGCCTTCGCGGTTGCTGGTCGAGACGAACAGCTCGGCGTTGGCGAGGAACGGCCACACGTTGTCCTGCACGCCCATGAACCGCACCACGCCGGCCAGGTTGTTGTCGGCGACGTGCTTGATCGACTTGTACAAGGCCGGGCCGTCGCCGACGAGCGTCAGGTTCACCGGGATGCCGCGCGTCTTGCACGCCTCCACGACGCCAAGCATGAAAATGTGCCGCTTCTGCGGGACGAACCGGCCGGCCCACACCAGCTCGAGCGGGTCGCCGTTGGCGCGCTGCGGGAGCGGCTTCGACTTGCCGTGGACGGCGATGCCGTTGTAGATGACGTGGATTTTCGAGTCGGGAACGCCGAGGTCGAGCAGCGGCGCCTTGACCGAGTTCGAGACGGCGATCCACGCCGCCGGGATGTCGCGCGTCCAGCGGATCATCCGCGCCTGGTTGGAGCTCAGGAACGGCCTCTGGCTGTGATAGCCGTTCACGACGGCGACGCCGGGCTGCCGGATCATCGCCAGGTTGACCGCGATGTTGGCCACGTACATGTGGCCGTGGACGATCTGAAACCCGCCCTCGACGATCAGCTTGCGCAGCCTCCACAGCCCGAACGGATCCAGCCGCGAATGGAACGGGATGTGGTGCACCGGAATTCCGAGCGCGGCGAGGTGATCCTCCAACTGGCCGCGTTCGGCCCTGATGCAGCAGACTTCCGCATCCACGCCCAAGGGCACGATTTTCTCCAGCGTCCGCAGCAGCATGCGCTGCACGCCGCCCATCTGGAGATCGGGTATCACTCGAAGCAGTTTTATCCGGCTCATCGTCACGCTCCCCGACCTTTTTATCCTGTCCGTGGACCGAAAACCAGCATTTTCAGGATGTCCCTGTCTCAAGATCGCGGCATCGGATAGTCTAAAAATACTAATGAAAAATAGGGACTCCGGATGATTGCGATTTGCGTTAAAATAGAGTTGTTCGCCGGCGGGCGTTCGGCCGGCGAGAGAGGAGATGCGCGATGTCCAGACACATGCTGTTCGGACTTTTGATCGGATTGAGTATTTTGCTCGCCGCGCCCGCCGCCGAGGCGAGCCCGGCGCGGAATGCAGCGATACATTGGGTGCAGCCGGTGGACAGCTGGGGGTTCAGCCTGAACCTGAACCCGTACTCATACCCGTACCCATACCCGTACCCATACTATGACCGCTACCATGGCTACCCGTATGGATACCGGTATTACAATTATCCGCGATACGATTACAGCCCGTATCCGTATGGGTATTTCTACTACTACGACCGCGACCGCGATCACAGATACTACCGCGACCGGGACCGCTGGGACCGGCGGCATGACCGTTGGCACGACCGCAACGACCGCCGACATCACCGTCGCTGATCGGGCATTCCCTTTGAGCTTGAGCGCCGGGGGTAGGTTCGGCTCGCAAGCTCGCCAACTCAACCCCCGGCTTAGGGATCGAACCGCTTCGCGGTTCAAAGACAAATCCGACAGATGACCGTTGACGGGTCACTAGTCCCCGGCGCTCAAGACCATTTTCTTTTCCAGTTCGAACATTTCGTCGCGCAGGCGGGCGGCCGTCTCGAAGTCGAGCCTGCCGGCCGCGTCGGTCATTTCCTTGCGCAGCGCGTCGATTTTTCGCTTAATCTCGTGGCTCGACATGTATTCGGCCTCGGCCTCGGCGGTTTCGACCTCCGGGATCTGCGCGTAGTCGGATTCGTAGACCGTATCGAGAATATTGTGGATCCGCTTGCGAATGGTTTGCGGCGTGATGCCGTGCGCCTCGTTGTATTCGGCCTGGATTTTGCGCCGGCGGCTGGTCTCTTCGAGCGCCTCGCGCATCGAGCCCGTGATCGTGTCGCCGTAGAGGATGACGCGCCCGCTGACGTTGCGCGCCGCGCGACCGGCCGTCTGGATCAGCGACGTGCGCGAGCGCAGGAAGCCTTCCTTGTCGGCGTCGAGGACCGCGACGAGGCTGACCTCGGGCAGGTCAAGCCCCTCGCGCAGCAGGTTGATGCCGACCAGGACGTCGAACTTGCCGAGCCGCAGGTCGCGGATGATTTCGGTGCGCTCGATCGTGTCGATGTCCGAGTGCATGTATTTGACTTTGACGCCGAGTTCGTGCCAGTACTCGCTCAGGTCCTCGGCCATGCGCTTGGTGAGCGTGGTGACGAGGACGCGCTCGCCGCGCCCTGCGCACTGGCGGATTTCGGCAAGCAGGTCCTCGACCTGGTTTTCGGCCGGGCGCACCTCGATCTCCGGGTCCATGAGGCCGGTCGGCCGGATCACCTGCTCGGCGACGAGCCCCTCGCTCATCTTCATCTCGTATTCGGCCGGCGTGGCCGAGACGTAAACGACCTGCCCGACGCGCTTGTTGAATTCCTCGAACTTGAGCGGGCGGTTATCGAGCGCGGACGGGAGGCGAAAGCCGTATTCGACGAGCGTTTCCTTGCGCGAGCGGTCGCCGTTGTACATCGCACGCAGCTGCGGGATCGAGACGTGGCTCTCGTCGATGATCATCAGGAAGTCGTCGGGGAAGAAATCGAGGAGCGTCGACGGCGGCTCGCCGGGGCGGCGCCGGTCCAGGTGCCGCGAGTAGTTTTCGATCCCCTGGCACATCCCCATCTCGCTCATCATTTCCATGTCGTAGCGTGTGCGGCCGCGCAGGCGCTGGGCCTCGACGAGCTTGTTTTCGGCCTCGAGCTCCGTGAGCCTTTCCTCGAGCTCGACCGAGATCGAGCGGAGCGCGTCCTTCAGGCGCTCCTCGCTCGTGACGTAGTGGCTCGTCGGCCAGATCGCCGCGCGCTGCAGGCCGCGCAGGCGCTTGCCGGTCAGCGCGTCGATTTCATAGATCGCCTCGACCTCGTCGCCGAACATCTCGATCCGGATCGCCGCCTTGTCCTCGTAGGCCGGGTAGACGTCGATCACGTCGCCGCGCACGCGGAACGTGCCGCGGTGGAAGTCGATGTCCGTGCGCCGGTACTGGCCCGCGACGAGCTGCCGCAGGATTTCGTCGCGATCGGCCTGGCGGCCGCGCTCGACCAGCGCCACGAACCGGCGGTATTCGTCGGGCGAGCCGATGCCGTAGATGCACGACACCGAGCTGACGATCAGCACGTCGCGGCGCTCGACGAGCGAGCGCGTCGCCGACAGCCGCAGCTTGTCGAGCTCCTCGTTGATCGCGCTGTCCTTTTCGATGTACGTGTCGGTGCTGGCGATGTAGGCCTCGGGCTGGTAGTAGTCGTAATACGAGACGAAGAATTCGACCGCGTTTTCGGGGAACAGCTCCTTGAATTCGCGGTAGAGCTGCGCGGCGAGGATCTTGTTGTGGGAGAGCACGAGCGTCGGCCGCTGGACGCGCTCGACGACGTTGGCCATCGTGAACGTCTTGCCCGAGCCGGTCACGCCGAGCAGGACCTGGTGCGGCACGCCCGCGTTCACGCCGGCGACGAGCTGGTCGATCGCCTTGGGCTGGTCGCCCTTGATTTCATAGTCGGATCTGATCTTGAACGCCGTCATGGCAACCATTATAAATTGATGGCGTGTGCTTGTCGAATTGAACCGCAAAGACGCAAAGGCGCATTGAACCCATGTCCCTGTTTGAACTGATCGGAATCGCCGTCGGACTTTCCATGGATGCCTTCGCCGTGGCGGTGGCGTGCAGCCTGATGCTGCGGCAGGTGAAGCTGCGCCAGGTGTTCCGGCTCGCGTTTCACTTCGGGCTGTTCCAGGCGATGATGCCGATGATCGGCTGGATCATCGGCCAGGGCGCCGCGCATTACATCACCGGCTACGACCACTGGGTCGCGTTCGGCCTGCTGGCGTTCGTCGGCGGCAAGGCGATCTACGAGGCGATCTACGGCGAGGACGAGGAGGAAAACCGCGCCGACCCGACGCGCGGCATGTCGCTCGTGATCTTTTCGCTCGCCACGAGCATCGACGCGCTCGCCGTCGGCCTGAGCCTCGCCATCATCGGCGTCGACATCATTTACCCGGCGGCGATGATCGGCATCATCTGCGCCGTCATCACCACGATCGGCATGATGATCGGGACGAAGGTCGGCGGGCATTTCGGGCAAAGAGTCGAGATTCTCGGCGGACTGGTCCTGATCGGGATCGGCCTCAAGATCCTTGTCGCGCATTTGTTCTAAATCATTTTGTCGCAGAGGGGCAGAGATTGCGCGGAGAGCGCAGAGAAAATTCTCTACGCCAAGGCGCCAAGAACGCCAAGATTCTGAATTGAAATTCTCGGCCTCCCTGCGAGACCTCCGCGCCTCTGCGGCGAAATCACGATCCCAGCGCGCCGGCGATCCGCTCGAGCATCGAGTCGGTCGTGACCGCCCCCATGAGCGGCATGACTTCGACCTTGCCGCCGTATTGCTCGACGATTTCGCGGCCGACGACGCCGCTGACGCCCGGGACCTTGCCCTTGACGAGGATGTCGGGGCGCAGTCTTCCCAACAGGCGCTCGGGCGTGTCCTCGTCGAAGACGACAATGAAGTCGACGGCGTCGAGCGAGGCGAGCAGCGCGGCGCGCTCCTCTTCGCCGAGGATCGGGCGCGGCGGCTTCTTGAGCCGGCGGACGCTGGCATCGCTGTTGATCGCGACGATCAGCACGTCGCCCAGCGCGCGCGCCCGCTCGAGGAATTTCAGGTGGCCGATGTGGATCAGGTCGAAGCAGCCGTTCGTGAAGACGATTCGCTTGCCGATCGCGCGAAGAGCCTCGATTTCGGTGGCGATCTGGTCGAGCGAACGCAGTTTCCACGCCGCCTGGCCGGGCCGCACCATGGCGAGCAGTTCCGCCGGGCTCGCGGTCGCCGCGCCGAGCTTGCCGACGACGATCGAGCCGGCCGCGTTGCCGAGCCGCGCGGCCTCGGTGACGCTCGCGCCGGCGGCCATGGCCAGGCCGAGCGTCGCGATGAACGTGTCGCCCGCGCCCGTCACGTCGAATACCGCGCGCGCCTGGGCGGGGTGATGCGAGGCCGCCCGGCCTTTCTCGAACACGGAGACGCCCTGCGCGCCGCGCGTGATCACGACCGCGCGCCCCTTGACGACGCGACGCAGCGCGGCGGCCGCCTCGGCGATGGCCGGCTCGCCGTCGATCTTGAGCCCGGAGGCCGCCTGCGCCTCCTTCTGGTTGGGCGTGATCACGTCGGCGCCGCGATACTTGCGGTAGTCGACCCCCTTGGGGTCGATGATGACCGGCTTGCCGGCCGCGTGCGCGAGCTGGATCATGCGCGCGCACAGCTCCGGCGCGAGGACACCCTTGTCATAGTCCGACAGGATGACGAGCTCGGCCTGGGCGAGGAGTTTTTCGAAGCGCTCGAGGATCCGGCGGCCGAGCGCCTCGCCGAGTTTGCCGTCGTCCTCGCAGTCGAGCCGCAGGAGCTGCTGGCCCTGGCTCATGATGCGCGTCTTGATCGTGGTCGGCCGCGCCTTGTCCGCGATCAGGCCGCGGTCGCTCACGCCGAGCTCCTTGAGCCGCGCGCGGAACTCGTCGGCCGCCGCATCGGCGCCGACGAGGCCGACCAGCTCGGGCCGGCCGCCGAGCGCGCACAGGTTCGCGACGACGTTCGAGGCGCCGCCGAGGTTCGTCGACTGCCGCCGCCACTTGACGACCGGCACTGGCGCCTCGGGCGAGGTGCGCTCGACGTCGCCCCAGATGTAACGGTCGAGGATCACGTCGCCGGCGACGAGCACGCGCCGTCCGGCGAATGATTTGATCAGTTGTTCGAGCCGCTCCGGAGCGGTCTGGCGTTCAGTCATCTTGTGTCCCCTCAATTCATTCTGCCCCATACGTGGGAATTCGGCGTGCTCGTCATCCATAAGTTACCATAATCAAATTGCCGTTGTTCAAGAACCGCGTCAGCGGTTCGAAAAAACCATCGCCCGCGCATTTGTCGAACCAATAAATCGGTTCGTGTGTTTGTTCCGTCTGACCGTGGGTTGCCGATAAACGGCGTATCGGCAACCCACGGCTTTGAACGTCGAACCGCTGGCGCGGTTCCTCATCGCTCTCCCAACGCACTCTCACCTCTGCCGCGTCTTCTCCTCGGGTATATTCACCGCCAGCGCCCATGTCGAGCCCGTCGGCGTCGTGAACGTCTTGACCGGGGGGCCATCGGTCCACGGCGCGATCGCCTTGAACAGTTCGGTGTTCGCGGGGATCACCAGGATCCGCCGCGCGGGTTCCGGGCGGCCCGCCGCCGCAGGCACGGGAGGCCAAGGCCCGAGCGGGATCCGATCGAAATACGGGTAGATGTTTTCGGGCCTCGCCGCGGTGAGCGTCACGAAATGGAACGGCCGCTCCTCGGCGCTCATGAACGGCTCGGGGATGAACACGGCGGCGTCGGCCGAAGCCTCGTTGGCGAACTTCGCGATCTGCACGGCCCGGCCGTGGAACCGCTCCCACACGTCCATGCGCCGCGGCCAGGCGAGGTAAACGTCGCGCGCGGTCAACACCGCCGAGGCAAGGATGACGAGCGCGATCAGGGCGGCGCGGGCCGTTTTCCGACCGCGCGCGATCCGGCCGGCGGCGTCGGCCAGCCCGATCCCCGTCAGCGCCGCGACCGCCGGCGAGGCCACCAGCGACCGCAGGAAATTGGGCGAGTCGGTATAGGTAAAAATCGTCGGCGCGATCCCGCACATCAGCCACAGGAGCAGGATTGGCGCGATGATGTTGCGGCGGATCGCGGCCAGGCACAGGATCGCCCCCCACGCGAAGAAAAGCATCTGCACGCCGTCGAGGGCGGCCTTGTTCGGGATGTTCTGAAGCGGGACGTGGTCGCCGCGCCAGAAGAACATCGTGAGCGCCTCGGAGAGGTTCTGCCCGATCTCGGCCACGCCGTCCGCGACGCCGCCCGAAAACGGCGACACCGCCTTGGGCCGGTTGAACAGGTCGTCGCGGTGAGTTGCGTAGTGGATGAGGATCGGCGCGGCGACAGCGATTGCGAAGCACGCCGCCAGCGCCAGCCGCGCGCGGCCGGCCTTCGATTTCCACTCGCCGACGGCCGCCCACAGCGCCAGGATCCCCGCCAGCGGCAGCATGAAATACCAGGCGAGGTAGGTGTAGAACCCGCCGCCGAGCAGGATGCCGAAGATCGCCGCGCGCCATGCGGTCGGCCGCCTGCGCCACGCCAGCGCCGACCAGACGAGCGCGCAGATCCACAACGGCAGGACGAGCGTGCGGAAGATCAGCCGGCTGAAAATCACGTGCCAGCGCATCGTCGCGAGCACGGCGGCGGCGCTCAGCGCGGCGGTCTCGCCCGTCTGCGCGCGCAGCGTCAGGTACAGGAGCAAGACGGTCAGGATCCCGATCGCCGCCGACAGCGAGCGCATGACGACAATGTTCGGTCCGCCGGCCCGGATCACGAGCGCCAGAAGCGTCTCATACATCGGCTCGCGCGGGAAGACGTCCGGGTAGACGATCCTGAAATGGCCGCCCGGCTGCCACACGGCCACGGCGTCCTGGCCGTTGAGGGCCTCGTCGAACCACAGACCCGGCGGCACGCTGCCGAGCGCCGGCGCGCGCAGCAGCGCCGCGACGACCAGGACCAGTCCCAGTGCCGCCATCCGCCACTGCCGCATGGCGGCGCAAGATTCCTGTTGGGTGGCTTTCTCAGGCAATGCGATTCGGATCCGTTTTTGGCATCGGCGGGTTGACGGCCGCGGCCGCGATCAAACCCCATCCCGCCCAAGCCAGAATAGCCGGAAATACGAAGAATCCCAGATAAAATTATTTCGTGTTTATGAATTTTCTGTCGAATTTCCCGATCGCCCATTAAATTAACGCCCATGGAAATTTCGGTCGTCATCCCCGTGCGCAACCGGCCCGAGCAGATCAGGCGAGCCGTCGAGGGCGTGCTGGCCTGCGATCTCCCGCGCGACGAGTATGAATTGATCGTCGTCGACAACGGTTCGACCGACGACACCGCCGCGGCCGCGGCCGAGGCCGGCGCGCGCGTCGTCAGCGAGCCGGTCCCCAATCGCTGCCGCGCCCGCAACCGCGGCGCCGAGGCCGCCCGGGGACGGTGGATTGCGTTCATCGACAGCGATTGCGTTCCGGAGCCGGGCTGGCTTGGGGCGATGGCGCGCGCGGCCGCCGAGGCGACATGCGAACCCAAGCGCGCGCTGATCGCCGGGGCCGTTCTGCCCGCGCCGCCGGCCTCGCCCGTCGAGGCCTACATCGCGAAGCGCCGCTGGGTCGACCAGGAAAAATTCATGCAGCCCGGCCGCAGGTTCTCGCCGCCGTTTGCCGCGACGGCGAATTTGATGGTCCGGCGCGATGTGTATTTTGCATTGAACGGACTGGATCCGACACTCGCCGTAGCCGGCGAGGACGCCGATTTTTGCTGGCGCGCGGCCGAGGCCGGCTGGCAGCTGCATTACGAGCCCGCCGCCGCCGTCGTGCATTATCACCGCGCGACGATCGGGGGGCTGTGGCGGCAGTCGCGCGATTATGGCCTCGGCAACGCCGAGCTCTTCGCGCGCTGGCATGAAAAATGGGGCGCGACATATTGGATCGAGCCGCGCCGTTATGCGTGGGCGGTGAAGGCGCTCATCAAAGCTCCGTTTTACGCGACCGTCGGCCGCAATGCGTTGGAACGACGTGAGCCGTCTTACGACTTCCTCGCCAACACGGCGATGGCGCTGGGAAGAATCCAGGGCGGATTCAAGCGCCGAGTGATTGTGATTTGATTCAATAACATAAATATAAATATATAATGTTTCTGGTTTCTGGTTTCTAGTTTCTAGTTTTGAGGGCTTGCTTGATTCGCTGCTTCGCTTCGTCGCTCATCCCTGTCATGAAATCGTGCTCGTGCGCGCGTTCTCCGAAGCGATTGCAAAAACCACGCAGAATCGCGATGTGTTGGCCGAAGCGCTTGCAGAACGGACACAGGCCGATGTGGATGTGGAGCGCCAGCCATTGACGGATCGAAAGCTTGCGGTCGAGACTTTGCGACGACAGTTCCGAGCTCTGCCTGCAGTTCGTCATGGTTTGCCATCCCCTTCGCGTCCGAACCATTTGGCCTCCATGCACTGGCGCAGCCGGACGCGCGCCCGGTGCAGCATGGCCCATAAGTTGGTCGGCGTAATGCCGAGAATCTGACAAATTTCGTTGCTGGGGATGTTGTCGATTTCGCGCAGCGTGAACGCGTCGGCGAGCCGGCCGGGCAGGGCGCCCAGGCAGCCGTTGAGCACCTCGAAGAACTGTTCTTCCTTGATCGCGGCCGACGGGTCGGCCCACGAGCTCGGCCCATAGCGCTGCTGCCAGTGGCCGCGCTCGTCGAAGAGCGACTGGACGATCTGGTCTTCCTCGACCCCCGCCGCCAGCTCGGTGGCCGGGACCTCGCGCCAGCGCTTGCGATACGTATCGATGATCTTGCGCTTGAGGATGCCGATCAGCCACGTGCGCTCGCTCGAGCGGCCGGCGAAATACTCGCGCGCCTTGAGCGCCGCCGCGAACGTCTCCTGCACGATGTCCTCGGCGCGCTCGGGGTCGCGCAGGCGGATGAGCGCATAGCGATAGAGCGCATCGCCATGCTCGTCGACCCAGTGCTCGGGGTCGATGGCCGCCGCCGGTGATGTGTTCTCCGCGTTATCCATAGGTTCAGTTTAAGGAAGGCGTGAATCAGACGTCGAGGAATTTATCGAACCTCCGTAATCCTTTCAGTCCTGTTCTCGCCAGAGGCGTGTGCCCGAACTTGCGCAAGAAGCCTTTCCCCGAGTCGCCGAGCATCGCCTTGGTGACGTACGGCCCGGCGCCGGCCGATGCGGCCAGGTCGGGAAAGGCCCGCGCGAGCGGCTGGGCGTTGAACGGGCAGACCTCCTGGCAGATGTCGCAGCCGAACGCCCAGCCTTGCATGTTCGCGGCCAGCTCAGGCGGGATGTCGCCGCGCGTCTCGATCGTCAGGTACGAAATGCACCGGCGCGGGTCGAGCGCGTACGGCCCGGTGATTGCGCCGGTCGGGCACGCCTCGAGGCAGCGCCGGCAAGACCCGCAACTGGTTGCCGCCGACCGCGCCGGCTCGTCGGGCGGAAGCGCGAGGTTGACCAGCAGCACGCCGAGCACCGCCCACGACCCGCCCGCCGGGTCGATCAGCAGCGTGTTCTTGCCGATGAACCCGAGCCCCGCGCGGGCGGCCAGGCCGCGCTCGTCGATCGGTTTGCTGTCGACGCAGGCGAGGTGCCGAACGTCCTCGCCGGCAGCTTCGGAAATCCTCGCCGCGAGATCATCGAGCTTTTCGCGCAAGACAGCATGGTAATCGCGCCCCCAGGCGTAGCGCGCGATCTTGCCGATGGCTTCGGGGGGGGGCTCGGGGTGGTCGCCGTCGCGATAACCCGCCGCCACGACGATCGCCGTTTGAGCCTCCGGCATGAGGTCGCGCGGATGGGTCCGGCGCGGCTGCCGGCGCGCAAGCCAGCCCATGACGCCGGCCTTGTCCTGCGCGAACCAGCGCTCCCAGCGCCGCTGCTGCGCCTCCGGCAAGGGATCCGCGCCGGTGAACCCGACGCGGGAAAACCCGAGCCCCAGCGCGGCCTGGCGAATCGCTTCCCGAAGTTCTTGTGCGCCGACGGCATTCATGCAGGCATTCTCCGCCGATTCGAGCCGTCAATGAAAGCCGAAAATGGTTTTGGTGAGAGCAGATTGATTGAACCACGGAGACACGGAGACGCGGAGAATTCAATTCCTCGTCCCTCGGCGGCGAAGACCATGGACCGCGGGGAAGGATCGGGGAAATGTCGCCGCCGAATCCCATAACCGTTTTCAAAATCCAGCCCGTTCTGGCAGAATGAGGTTTATGGATGCGTGAACGATTTGGAGGCGAATGATGCAGCGCAAAAATTTGTATGCCGTCTTGATCCTCATGCTGATCGCCGCGGGGCCGTGCGCGTGGGCCGCGGAGTCGGGCGAAATCGGGACCGCCAAGGGGCGGCTCGGCCTCGACTTCAAGCCGGTCGAGTTCACGCCGCCCAAGGTCAATCACGCGATGCTCCCCAACCGCATCACGCTCGACCACTACGAGGAAAAGGAGCCGGCGCTCGTCACCGTGCTCGTGCAGGTGGGCGTCGGCTCGGTCCAGGACGAACCCGGCAAGGCCGGCCAGGCCGCCATGACGGCGAGCGTGATCCGCACCGGCGGCTCGACGGTCACCCCCGGCGACAAGCTCGACCTGCTGCTCGACCAGCACGGGGCGCAAATGGAAGTCGACACCGACCGCGAGCGCACGATCTTCCGGCTCTCGGTCCTGCGCCCGGACCTGGAGTGGGGGCTGTCGCTCATGGCCGAGCTGCTGACCAAGCCGGCGCTGCCAGGGGGCAAGCTCGCCGAGGCCGTCGCGCGCAGGAAGGTTGACCTGCGCCAGCGCCTCGACGTTCCCGGCGACGTCGCGCAGGCTTTGTTCCCGCAACTCGTCTACGGTTACGGGAACCCGTGGGGCCGGACGCAGACCCCGAAAACGCTCGACGCCGTCACGACCGCCGACCTGCGCGCGTTCTATTCGAAATATTATCGGCCGTCGCTGATGAAGCTCGGCATGAGCGGGGCGGTCGGCTTCGACGAGGCCCGGCGGCTTGCGCAAAAGACATTCGGCCCGATCGACGGCGACACGACGCGCTCGCTGGCGCTGCCCGGCGTCGAGATGATCAACGCGTCGCGCGTCTATGTGGTGCCACGCGAGACCAACCAGAACGTGATCTACATCGGCCACCTGGGCATCAAGCGTTTCGACCCGATGAAGTTTCCGGTCAAGCTCCTCAACGGCGTCATGTCGGGCGGGTTCACGTCGCGGCTGTTCAGCCAGGTCCGCACCGAGCGCGGCCTGGCCTACTCGGTCTACGGCAACGTCGGCGAGGGGACGGTGCGCGGCGTCTTCTTCAATTATGCCTTGACGAAGGTCGAATCGACCATGGAAGTCATCGATCTGATGCTCCGGATCGACCGCGACCTGCAGGAGGCGCCGCCCACGCCGGCCGAGGTCAGGCTCGCGCGCGAATCCGACATCAACTCGTTCGTGTTCTTCTTTGACACCGCGGAGAAGATCGTCGCCCAGCAAATGCGGCTCGACTCGTTCGGATACCCGCAGGATTACCTCGAGACGTATTTGGAGAAGCTGCGCGGGGTCTCGGGCGAGGACATCCAGAAGGCCGCGAGCGAGCACCTGCACCCGGACCGGGTGATCGTCCTGATCGTCGGCGCGGTCGACGACCCGCTGCGCGCGAAACTGGAAAAGGAGATCGGTCCGATCACGACGATCAGCGACGAAGAGCTGAAGGAAAAATGGCTGTGAACGGACAGGCACGGACACGCACGGACAGGCATGGACCTGACACGGACCCGCACGGACGCGATGCTTTGAATCTGGCCGTTACAGACGCTCGAGCGGGGTGACGCCGAGGAGGTCGAGCGCGTTGGCGAACGTGCGCTTGAGGGCCGCGATCAGCGTCAGGCGCGCCTGCGTCAGAGCCGCGTTGTCGGCCTGCACCACGCGCAGCGAGTCGTCCTTGTTGCCCGCCGTGAAGTAGCTGTGGAACGCCGTCGCCAGGTCGCGCAGATACGACGTCACCAGCACCGGCTCGGCCTGCGTGGCCGCCTCGACGACGATCTGCGGGAAGCGGTCCATCTGGTGCGCGAGCGCCTTTTCCTCGGGCGCCGTGAGGAGCGCCAGGTCCGCCGCTTCGCCGCCGGCCCACGCCTGGCCGAGTTCCTCGGCCTTGCGCGCGAGGCTGCAGCAGCGCGCGTGCGCGTACTGGACGTAGTAGACCGGGTTGTCCATCGACGTGTCTTTTGCCAATTCGAAGTCGAAGACCATCTGGCTGTCGGCCGTGCGGGTGAGGAACAGGAAGCGGGTGACGTCGACGCCGATTTCGTCGAGGACTTCCTTGAGCGTGATGAAGTCGCCGGCGCGCGTGGAGAGCTTCATGGCCTCCCCGGCGCGCTCGACGGCGACCATCTGGACGAGGACGCAGTCGAGCTGGTCGGGCCGGTGGCCGAGCGCCTGGATGGCGGCCTTGAGGCGCGGGATGTAGCCGTGGTGGTCGGCGCCGAGGACGTTGACCAGGCGCGTGAAGCCGCGCTCGAACTTGTAGGCGTGGTAGGCGATGTCGGGGGCGAGGTAGGTGTAGTTGCCGTCGCTTTTGATGACGACGCGGTCCTTCTCGTCGCCGTATTCGGCCGAGGCGAGCCACTTGGCGCCGTCCTGCTCGTAGAGCTTGCCGCGCGACTCGAGCTCGTTCAGGGCCTGTTCGACCTTGCCGTCCTTGTGGAGCGTCGTCTCGCTGAACCAGGTGTCGAAGTGGATGCGGAGGCGCTCGAGGTCCTCGTTGATGAGCGCGATGATGAAATTGGCGGCGTAATCGGTGAACGGCTGCGTGTCGGTGATGGTTTTCATGGAATCGCCGCGCTCGGCGGCGAGCTTCTGGCCGAGCTCGACCATGTAGTCGCCCTTGTAGCCGTTCTCGATGAAGGGAACGGCCTCGCCGAGGGCCTGCAGGTAGCGGATGCGGAGCGACTCGCCGAGCGTCTTCATCTGGACGCCGGCGTCGTTGTAGTAATACTCGCGCGAGACGCCGTAGCCGGCCGCCGCGAAGATGCGGGCCAGCGTGTCGCCGATGACCGCGCCGCGGCCGTGGCCGATGTGAAGCGGGCCGGTCGGGTTGGCGCTGACGAACTCGACAAGCACGCGTTCTTTGTTGAAAACGGTGGAATGGCCGTATTTTTCGCCGAGCGCCAGGACGCGCCTGACGAGGTGCGCGATCGAGCCGGAGGCCAGCCGGAAGTTGATGAACCCGGGGCGGGCCACTTCGGGCGGCTGGATGAGGTCGCTCGCCGGCATGGCGGCGACGATCCCCTCGGCGACGTCGAAGGGGTTCTTCTTGAGCGGCTTGGCGAGGCGCAGCGGCAGGGAACTGGCCCAATCGCCGTGGTCGGCGTGGCGCGGCAGGTCGAGCGTGATCTCGGGAGTCTCGATCTGCGCACCGGCGGATTTGAGGTAGTTTTCCACGCCCGCGCGCAGCAGGTCCGCGACGGCCTCACGAATCGATTGGTTCAGAATATCGGACAACTGATCATCCCTCCGCTGCCACGACGGCATCATAGAATCTGCCACATTTTAGCGGATTGGGGGGCAAGATCAATTGAAGAGTGAAGAGTGAAGGGGGAAGAGTGAAAGGGGGAAAAGAAATTTCACTCTTCACTCTTCACCCTTCACTCTTATTCAAATTGGTATGTGTTCTCCCATGGGGTCGCGCCGGCCGTTCTTTTCACATGACGCCGGTTGGCCGCCAGGCGCTCGAGGAGCTTGAAAACCAGCTCGGCGTCGTGGTGTTTGATCGAGGCCGACCAGCCCTCCGCCGTGAGCGATTCGCCGGGGCGCGCGGCCATCTCCTGTGCGAGCCGCGTTTGCAGTTCGAGCACCTCGCCGGCGGCCTTCTTGCCGGCCTCGACGCCCGGCTGATGATACGCGTTGACGTTGATCATCGACGCATACAGGCCGACGGCGCGCTCGAACAGGGCGATCAGCGCGCCGAGCCCGGCCGCGTCGAGCCGGCGCAGGGTGATCGTCATCGACTCGCGCGCCTTCTCGGTGAGCGCCGCGCGCGTCCCGAGGAAGAACCCCTCGAGGTAATCGCCGATCTCGATCCCCGGGTCGACCTCGATGGAGGCATCGCCCGAGCCGGCGCTGTCGGCGAGCACTTCGAGGAACGTGACGAAGAAGTTGTTCAGGCCGTCGCGCAACTGCTGGACGTAGGCGTGCTGGTCGGTCGAGCCCTTGTTGCCGTAGACCGCGATCCCCTGGTTGACGGTTGTGCCGCCCAAGTCCTTCTCCTTGCCGAGCGACTCCATGACGAGCTGCTGGAGGTAGCGGCTGAAGAGGAGCAGCCGGTCTTTATAAGGCAAAATGACCATGTCGCGGCCGCCGCGGCCGCCGCCGGAGTAGTGCCACATCGCGGCGAGCATCGCGGCGGGATTCGCCATCAACTCGCGCCGGCGCGTCAGGGCGTCCATGCGGCGCGCGCCGTCGAGGAGGGCCTCGATGTCGATTCCCTGGAGCGCGGCCGGCAGCAGGCCCACGGCCGACATGACGCTCGTGCGCCCGCCGACCCAGTCCCACATTGGGAACGTCTCGAGCCATTTGAGCTCGCGGGCGTGCCGGTCGAGCTTGCTCCCGTCGCTGGTGACCGCCACCGCGTGGTCGCTGAAGTTGAGGCCGACGTGGTCGTAGGCGGCCTCGGCGACGTTCATGCCGTTGCGGGTCTCGGCCGTCCCGCCCGATTTGGAAATCACCACGACGAGGGTGCGGTCGAGCCGCTCGGCCACGGAGTTGATCGTCCGCGCGATCCCGTCCGGGTCGGTGTTGTCCATGAAATGCGGCGCGAGGCGGTCGGCCTCGGTGCCGAGGGCGTCGGCCACGAGCATCGGCCCGAGCGCGGAGCCGCCGATGCCGATCAGCAGGAGGTCGGTGAACGTCTGGTCGCAGCCGCCGCGCAGGTCGCCCGCGTGGATGCGCTCGGCGAATTGCTTGATTTTTGTGAGCGTCTCGCGGATGGCGCCGGTGATCTGGGCGTTGGGCGCCATCTCGGGCGCGCGCAGCCAGTAGTGGCCGACCATGCGTTTTTCGTCGGGGTTGGCGATCGCGCCGGCCTCGAGCGCCTCCATCGCGTCCATGGCGCGGTAAAACGCCGGCTGCATCGACTCGACGAAATCCGGCCCGAAGTTCATCCGGCTGACGTCGAGCGAGAACCCGAGTGCCTCGTCATGGAAAAAATATTCCCGAAAACGCTGCCAGCTTGTCGCCGAGTCCATCATCAACTCCTTTGGCGATGGTCGTTCGACCGCGACCAAAAAATTCATGTTGGGATATCTTCCCACGATCGCCTCCGCGGGCCAATGTTTTTATGTGAATCAAAGTCATGTGTTCCCGCCACTGCCGTGGCGTGGTGTCGTGTCATGCGTCAAATGACCGCCATGATGATCGAACCGGTAAACCGGTTCCAAATCTATTTTCGATTCGACCGGGGGTAGGCTTGGCTCGCAAGCTCGCCAACCCAACCCCCGGCTTAGGGATCGAACCGCTTTGCGGTTCCAAGACAAATCCAACAGATGACGATTGACGCTACCGGGCTGGGTATGAGACGCGCCGTTGGCGCGGATCGTTAAGACATCCTGTCGGGTAGAGGGTCTCATTGATTACACAGATTCCTTTTTTGTGTCATTCGTGGCGGGTTTCGTGTATTTCGTGATTTGCATTTTGCTGGATATTGAGCGAGGAGTGGGTGACAAAAAATGCGATTCAAGGTCCGCCATGCCGAGTTTTTGCGCGCGATCACGAAGCCCGATCAGGCTCCGCCCGAGCGGCGGCCGGCCGTCGTGTTCGCCGGGCGCTCCAACGTCGGCAAAAGCTCGCTGATCAACAAGCTGACCGGCCGCCGCAGCCTGGCGCGCACCTCATCCACCCCCGGCCGCACGCGCGAGATCATCTATTTTGACATTAATGAGAAGGCGTATTTCGTCGACCTGCCCGGCTACGGCTACGCCAAGGTCTCGGCCTCCGAACAGCGCCGCTGGGCGCCGATGATGAACCGGTTCTTCCAGGAAGCCGACGGGCTGCGCCTCATCATCGTGATCCTCGACGTGCGCCGCGAACCGACGCCCGAGGACCACAAACTGCTGGACATGCTCGACGCCCGCAAGATCCCGTATATCTTCGCGGTCACCAAGTGCGACAAGCTCGGCCGGTCGCAGGTCGCGAAGCGGATCAAGGAGTTGCAGGGCGCGTTGGGTGTCGACGAGACCGCGCTCGTTCCCGTCTCAAGCGAAACCGGCCATGGGATCGACGACCTGCTCGGCGTCATCGGGGCGGCGCTGCTGTAAGGTGGGAGCGCGAGGCGGGTCTCCGGTAATTAAACTAAAGAGTGGTGGCAATCCGACTGGGTGACCCTTACAGGTTCACCGGGATGATGTGGGGCTTAACCCAGGGTTACGCTCGCTGCGCTCGCTCACCCTGGACTGTTGAACTGGGTCGCCCTTTCAGGGCGAGCCGGGGTGCGCACGACGCACGACGCACGGGTACGAGCACGATTACGATTACGACGCACGACGCACGAGAATAAATGGCCGGCGCGGGGGGATGGAACCACAGGCGATTACGATTACGATTACGAGCACGAGCACGAAAATGGCGGGGGCGGCCTACAAAGCTTGAATCTTCCGGCTCCGGATGGGTATAACTAATCCATATGGCAACAGGTCACACGACCTCGGCCAAGCGGAAGGACGATGTTCATTGGCGGCGCCGACTACCCCCATTCTGAGCGACCTGATTGTTCCCGAGCGGATCCTGGAGCTGGACGCCACGCCCAAGATCGAGACGCTCCGGATCCTGTCCGAAGCCTGCGCCCAGTCAGAACAGGTCGCCAACGGCGAGGCCTTTTACCAGGCGGTCCTCAAGCGCGAGGCGATGATCTCGACGGGCGTGGGGATGGGGATCGCCATCCCGCATGTCAAGATCCCCGAGGTGACAGACTATGTGGCGGCGGTGGGGCGCAGCCGTCAGGGTATAGACTTTGACGCCCTGGATGGGGCGCCGGTCCACCTGATATTCATGATTGGGGCGTCGGATCGCCAGACCCGCGAATTTGTCAAAATCCTGGCCCAGGTCACGCACCTGCTCAAATCCCGCTCGACGCGCGAGGCCCTGCTGGCCGCGCCGATCCCGCACTCGTTCATCGAGATTGTACGCGCGAATAGTTGAGCAATTTGCAGTTCGAATGTGAAAAAAGCCCATTTTCAAAGGCTTTTTGGAGCTTCGGGTCCAAGATTCGTCTTGACGCAAAGCGGTATGATGTGCTTAAATCCTGAGCTAGAATAGATATGCCGCGCCGGACGCGGGGCGCGCGCCGGCACACCCGTAAGAAGCATCACCACCATGCCCAGCAGCACAGCCGATCCAGTCCATTTCCGCTCGGGAAAAGAGCGGGCGTTGAGCGCATGATGCCGCCGATGAAGAGTGCGTTGCCTGGTCGTCGAACAGAAGGAGGCGTATCGTGAGCCCAGCCAAAGCCACCCGGCCCGGGTTTCGCCAGTCCATGGCGGGGCCCGCGGGTAATGGACAGACCGATCAGGCCGCGATCAACCTGTTTCATCCGATCTATCATGGTTTCAGCTACGGCATCGGTTGCCGCGTCGATATCGAACGCCTCCTGCCCGTCGACCTGGCCGAGGAGGACGACGAGGAGCTGATCGATAATTTCTCCGAGCCCCCGGTGTGGGTCGAGCGTTTTTCGCCGCTGGCCGTCCAGGTCGGCGACCAGGTCATCCGGGGCAAGAACCCCTCCGACCTGATGCTCAAGATCTACCGGATGATGTTCGAGCTGTTCTCGGGGATCGGGCGGTTCATCGACTCGTGCGTGGCGCAGAACAGCGGCTCGGCGATGCGCGTGCCGTTCATGTCGCTCGCCATCGATCCGGACGCCCTGCACCACATCATCGAGGCCGACTACGAGTCGGGCGAGACCACCTACGCCAACCTGATGAAGCTGTTCGGCAAGGGAACGCTCGCGCCGTGCCTGACGGTGCCGTTCCACGTCATGATGCCGTGCCTCGAGAGCGACGCCGCCATCCGCCTGTGCGCGCGCTCCTCGTTCATTTTCTATTCGCGCATCCTCAAGCTCTACTCCGAGTTCCTTGCCAGCAACGGCGAGAACGGCCTCATGGTCCTGCCGTACTGGCTGCCGGAGGGGGCCTACAGCGAGCGGGTCCTGACGATCCTGCGCGAGGAATTCAACGAATTCTGCCGCCGCGAAAAGCTCGGCGTCGCCCACCTGCTCATCCTTCTGGACAACCACCAGGCCGACTTCCCCGAGAACGACGTCCTGATGAAGTCGTGGAACCAGCTCGGCGGGCCCAACGGCCACCACAACGGCAACGGCAACGGCCGCGCCGCGCGCGCCAAGGCCAAGAACCCCGACCTGCACGACGGCGTCGGCAACATCTCGGTCCTGTTCCGCGACCGCTCCTTCAGCGACTGGGTCACACGCGCCAACCCCTCGGTCAAGAAGCTCCTCGACCGCACGATCGCCAAGGTCGACTCCGACATCAACCAGCAGAACGTGCATTACGGCTGGAGCCACTTCGAGGAGCTGGAGGCGATCGCGTTCAACCCGCGCTCGATCATCAACTTCCAGCAGAAGCTGGTCAAGCTGACCGAGCTCGGATACCTGCCGCTGTCGCCCGACTTCTACGTCCGCGGCAAGCTGCGCGGGGAGTTCGGCTGCACCGACAACGAGCCGCAGACCGTTAAGGTCCTCGACGGCAGCGCCGGCAACGGCTGGGACGTCGAGAATGCGCGCGACCTGTCGCGCTGGTACGGCCTTCCGTCCGAGAACGGCGACGCCGCCGAGCTCAAGCCGCATCCCTATGACCGCGTCATCGGCGAGGGCGAGAAGGTCCACGAGTCCGGCAACCCGTGCTGGAAGGTCGCGTGGCACCGCGCGCGCCGCCGCTGCCTGCACGCGCTCGTCGGCGACCTCGAGACCCTCACGGGGGGGATGGCCGAAATCCTGGGCGACCTGACCGGCCAGAAGTCGGCCGAGAAGCGCGTGGGGAACGTCCACGATTTCCTCGCCCATTACACCTACGTCTACTGGCGCGAGCATTTCATCCAGCACGACCTCGCCGAGGCCGACATCAACATCCACGAGCTGTGCGCGAAGTACCTGCGCAACGGCGTCAAGGGCCAGGTCGAGGCCGCCGAGGCCGCCACGGCCGGCGCCGCCGCCCAGGCGATCTTCTTCGCCCTCGAAAGCGGCCGCTCGACCGGCACGTCGTGGGAGAACATGGACCAGCGCGCCTTCTATCAGAACGTCTCGATGCTGACCCTGGCGATGATCAATGCGATCTACGTTTACCACTGGCAGGGCGACACGAAGGCGGCGAGAAAGATGCTCGGGCTCCTCAAGGAGGAGCTGCTCGACTTCGAGGGGGCCTACGAGCGGCACGACATCGCCAAGCTCGGCGTCAGCGCCTCGGCGTGGAAGAACACGATCCGGTCCGAGGTCGCCGACAGCAAGGACAACGTCGTGCGGCGCGCGGCGCTGCGGCTGGCGGCGCGCCACCTGCGTCCGCTCGGCTTCACCAAGGACTTCACGCGCCAGGACGCCAACAGCACGACCAACGTCGGCCACATCTGGTCGGCCGAGAGCCCGCGCGACAGCTTCGGCTACGAAAACCCCTACTTCTGCGGCGTGGCGGAAGAATAAGAGTTTTCACGTAAAAGCGCAAACGAGCAAAACCCGCAAACGAACGATGGCCGGCCAAAGCGCCGGCCATTTTTGTCGGCAGGTCGCTTCGGCCCGAAGCGACACGGCGTGCGCTGTTGGAACGGGCGCCTCGCGGCTCATTTTGTTTGTGATGCGCGATCGTTTTCAATATCCTCCCGACGGGTGGAACAACGATCATGAGCCGCAAGGCCGTCCTCAAGTACGTCGAGCTGAAATCGGGCCATGGAGACAGCGGACCGGCGTGGATCGCGCATGTGGTGCTCTCAAAAACCGGGCGTTCGCTGTATTTCGGCAGGAAAGGCCTCAAGCTCATCAAGAAGGGCGGTGTTTCCGGAAATTGTTTTGATATGGAGACGGGCGCGGAATGGTGGGTTTCGGGCGTGAAGAAATACGGTCTCAATCGCCACTGGGCCGGTTCGGGCAAGATCTTTATCGAGGCCGGGGCAGTCGACGAATATCTGCAACTGACCGGCCAGAAAGAGTTGGATAAAAAGAATTTTCAGGTCGTTCCGGATTTCGAGCCGCCCGACATCGCCAGATTCCACGAGCTGGAAAACAAGTTGTCCGATCCGGCAGCGTATGCGGAATTGGTTGAACGCCATCTCAATGCGGCACGCTGATTCCGAGCGCGAATAAACCACTTTCGTCAATGTTCGGCTTGGAATGTAAGTCATCCCAAGCGCTGAATGCGCGAAAGAATACAGCCTGGGGCGCAGCGCAGCGAAGCCCCAGGTAATGGCCGCAATTGTGGTGGGAGCGCTGAAGGCGCGAGAGAAACCGATTTCTTTCGCGCCTTCAGCGCTCCGGTCGATATGGGTTCGCAACCTGGGGCTGCGCTTCGCTGCGCCCCAGGCTATATTCTCTTGCGCCTTCAGCGCAAAAATTTGATTGCTAACTTAATTTGATCTCGTCGAGCGCGGCGAGGATTTCCTTGGCCGACTGCCAGCGCTGGGCGGGGTCCTTGGCCAGGCACTTCATGACGATCGCGTTGTAGTCCTCGGGGACGTCCTTGAGCGGCTTGGGCTCGACGAACATGTGCTGGTAGGCGAGGTCGCCCTCGGTGAACGGCGGCTTGCCGGCGGCCATCTCGTAGAACACGGCGCCCATCGAGTAGATGTCGGCGCGGTGGTCGACAGGGGCGCCCTTGACCTGTTCGGGCGACATGTAGAGCGGCGTGCCGACGATCACGCCGGTCTGCGTCGACTCGGAGCCGGTCTCGTCCTGGACCATCTTGGCGATGCCGAAGTCGGTGACCTTGATCTGGTCGTCGCGGGTGAGCATCAGGTTGGCCGGCTTGATGTCGCGGTGCACGATGCCGATCGAGTGGGCGTAATCCATGGCCGTGCAGACTTCCTTCGCGTAACGAAGGATCTGGTCCATGGCCAGCTTGTGACCCGGCGCCTGCCGCAGCTTCTGCCTGAGGTCGCTGCCCTCGACGAACTCCATCGAGATGTATTTGCGGCCGCGTTCCTCGCCGATGTCGTGGATGCGGACGATGTGCGGGTGGGCCAGGCGCCGTGCGTTGCGCGCCTCCTGCCGGAAGCGGCGCACGGCCTCGGCGTTGCGGATCAGGTTGTCGGGCAGGATCTTGAGGGCGACCATCTCGTCGAGCTCGTGGTCGCGGGCCTTGTAGACGATGCCCATCGCGCCGCGCCCGAGCTCCTGCATGAGCTCGTAGCGCGCCTTGGCTTCCTCGGAGAGGCTGTTGAGGATCGCGGTGCGCTCGGCGCTGGCCTGGATGACGCCCGTGTCGACGAGCCGCTCGAGCTTGCCCTTGACGTCGCGGTAGGTGATGTCGGCGGCGAAGATCTGCTTGTAGACCTCGCGCGCGCCCTGGATGTCGTGGACGGCCTCGTAGCGCTGGCCCAGTTCGTAGAGCAGGCCCTTGATCTCGTCGTCGATCGGCAGGCGGCGCAGCTCCTGCAGCGCCAGGTCGAGCATTCCCTTGGCCATGAAGCAGCGCGCCAGGTTGCGCAGGGAGTCGGCCTCCCAGCGGTAGTCGCGGCTCGTCTGCTGGAAGCAGGAGATCGCCAGATCGTGCTTGTCGATGCGCATCGCGAGCCGGCCGAGCTGGAAGCGGACCTCGGTCGAGTCGCGCTGGGAGAGGATCTGCTGGTAGAGACCGAGCAGGGTGCGGATGATTTCCTCGTGGTCCGGATGGAGGTGATAGGCCTGCTCGAGCGCCTCGCGCGCGCCGGGCAGGTCGTCGCGCACGAGCAGGATGCGGCCCTTCTCGAGGTGGGCGAGGGCGTCCTGCGGGTTGCGCTCGATGATCTGTTCGTAGGCCTTGAGGACATGGGCCGAGTGGCCGGGGTCGAGCCGCAGGATGTCGGCCAGCTGCCGGCGCGCCTCGGCGAGGCGCGAGGAGAAGATCAGCGTGTCGGCCAGGTAATAGCGCAGCGGGAACGCGCGCGGCGTGTTCTCGATCAGGCCTTCCATCAGTTCGATCGCCGCGCCGAGCTGGCCGGGGTTGCGCGTCAGCATGTTCTTGATCGTCTGGATGACGTGGTCCCACGTCTCGCGCGCGGCGTAGGCGCGGGCCGCCGCGAGGTAATGCTGGGGTTCCTCGGGGCGCAGCTTGATGGCGCGGTTGTAGATCTCGATGGCGGCGTTGTCGCTGCGCCGGCGCCGGCCGTAAAGCGAGCTGAGCGAAACCAGGGCCTCGGTGTCGCCCGGGTTGTCGGCCAGGACCTGTTCGTAGCCGCTGATGGCCGACTCCATCTGGTTGGCCTTGTCGCTGACCGACGCCGTCAGCTTGAGCAGTTCCTTGTTGTCCGGCTCGATCTCGCGCAGCCTGGCGCAGAGCTCCAGGGCGCGCTCGGGCAGGTCGGCGCCGTGCCAGCAGCGCGCCAGGGCCAGCCCGATGTCGAAGCGCTCGGGGTGGCGCTCGTGGACGGCGGCGAAGACCTGGGCGGCCTCCTGGTCGATCCGCCCCTTGCGCAGGTAGATCGCGGCGAGGTTGTCCTGGATCGTCGCGTGGCCCGGCTGGTGGAGCAGGGCCTCGCGGTAGATCGGCTCGGCCTTGTCCTCGACGATCCCCTGCCGGCAATAGGCGTCGGCCAGCTGCAGGAGCAGGTCGCGGTCGCGCCGCCCCATGGCCAGCAGCGGCTCGACGGCGCGGATCGTCAGGGCGTCGTCCTGGTCGGTGCGGGCGATCTCGGCCAGCTGGGCCAGGATCGTTTCGTCCTGGGCGTGGTGCACGAGCGCCCGTTCGTAGAGCATCTTCGCCTCGCCGTCCTGGCGGCCTTCCTGGGCGTAGCCGTGGCTGACGGCGAGGAGGATCTCCGGGGCGTCGGGGTTGGTCTCGAGCGCCCGGGCGAAAATCTTCATCGCGGTGGAGTCGAGCCGGTGCTCGGCGGCGTAGCACGCCCCGAGCAGCCGCAGCCCGACCGAGTCGTTGGGGTTGACCTGCAGGACCTGCTGCGCGTGCAGCATCGCCTCCTTGGTGTGGCCCGACTGCAGGTTGCGGGTGGCGAGGATGATGTGCGCCGGCGGTGACGCGGCGTCCATCTCGAGCAGTTCCCGGGCGAGTTGCTGAGCCTGCTCGTCGTAGCGGCGCGCCTCCTTGCAGGCCTGGCAGAACGTGCGCAGGAACGCGCGGTCCTTGCGGCGCTCGGGCAGGACGCGCTCGAGGGTCGGCAGGATCTCGGGCGAGGTGATGCCGAGCTCGATGTAGAGGTCGGTGAGCAGTCCCGGCAGCTTCGGCTCGTCGAACTGGTGGATCACGGCCTGGCGGTAGGCCTCGAGGGCCTCGCGCGAGCGGCCGAGCTGCTGCTGCGTCTGGCCGAGGAGGAAGAACCAGGGGCCCGGATTGCGGCTGATCTGGGCCATCTGGGTGTAGATGTCGGCGGCCTGCTCGTCGTGGCGCGGGATCGACGAGTACGCGGTGGCCAGCGCCGCGAGGTAGCTCGGCTCGCTGGGGGCGAACCGGCGCGCGCGCTCGAACGCCGGGGCGCTCGTGGCGTCAAACCGCTTTTGCGACAGATACAGGTCGGCGACCTCGGTGACGATCGACGTCCGGTTCGGGAAGATGCGCGAGACCTTGCCGAGCAGCTCGATGGCGCGGTCCGGGGCGCCCCCCTCCAGCGCCCGGTGCGCCCGCTCGCGCAGCAGCCACGCCCAGCCGTGCCGCGCCGCCATCCACCCGAGCCACCCGATCAGCCCCGCGATCACGATCGACATGAGGACGATCAGGACGAGGTTCTTGCGGATCGTGAACGAGCGCTTGAGGGCCAGCGCGTCGCGGCGGTGCGGGTTCTGGTCGAGGACCGAATTGATCGTGTCCAGCGCCTCTTCGTAGCGCCCCTCGGCGCCCAGGCCGCGCGCCTTGGCGAGGGACTGTTCCAGCTTGCCGGCGAACTGCTTCATCTGCTCGGCCCTGAACACGTTGTAGGCGCGGTTGAGATGGCCGGCGCGCGTCGGGCCGCCGAGCATGCCGAGCCACGGCGGCGAATTCGCCAGGAACGGGATGCCGAGGTCGAGCAGGTAGCACGTCCCGTCGATGTCGGTGCGCGTGAAGACTTCGGTTTCGGTCCCCGCCAGCAGCGGGCCGACGATCGGCGTGGCGACCGGTTCGCGCGGCAGGTCGAAGCGCGCCGCCAGCGAGCGGGCGCGCAGGTCCAGGAGGCTGACGCCCCGGATGTCGCAGAACACGGCATACGGCTTGCGCCCGGCCCCGTAGAAGACCGCCGGCGCGCTGGTGATGTTGTGCGGGTGGCCGTATTCGGCGTAGGGGCGCTTGGGCTCCCAGAACGACCCGCCGCTGCGGCCGTTGATGAGGTAAAAACCCTTGGGGCGGGGGATCAGGATGTCGTCGCACTTGTCGCCGTCGACGTCGATGGCGACGAGCGGCCCGCTCGGCTTGCTCAGGATCGAGCGCTGCGAGGGGTGGCCGTCGCCGGTTCCCGCGGGCCAGCCCGGTTCCATCAGGTCGTGACCGACCCGGAAGGCGTGCAGGTAGCCGATCGAGTCGGCGACGACGAGCTCGGAGGTGTCGTCGCCGTTGAGGTCGGCGAGCGTCACGCCGAGCCACGTCCGTTCCTGGTTGGCGAGCCGGCCGTGGATCGCGACCTCGGGGCGGCGCCCGGAAAACGTCGTCAGCGCCCCTTCCATCGTCACGAACGAGATGTGCGGCTCGGGGCCGTCGAGGTCGGTGGCGCCGACGACGGGCGTGGCGTTGAGGGTGTCGATCGTCTTGTAGCGGAAAACGCTGTTGTCGAGGATCCGGCCGGGCTGCAGGAGGTAGCCGTTGAGCGTCCGCTCGCCGGGGTCGTACAGGATGAGGCCTTCGCGGTAGGGGGTCTGGGATTCGGCCCCGGTCCACGGGAACGTCACCGGCGGCAGGCCCGGCGAGAACGGCGCGCGGAGTTGGTGCTCGGTCTTGCCGGTGGCGCCGTTCAGGACGTAGATGTTGCCGGCGGTGGTGACGACGACGACCTCGATGCGGCCCATGCCGAGGAAGTTGCCGGTCACGGGGCTGAGCAGCGTCCCATCGAGCTCGCGCGACCAGAGGACTTCGCCCGAGACCATGTCGATGGCCGAGACGTTCTTCGTCACGTCCACCTGGATGACTTCGTAGCGATTGTCGAGGTCGACGTCGGCCGCGATCGGCTCGGGGGCGTTATGGTAGCCGACCGTCTGCGACCACAGCTGGGTGATCGAGGCATCGGCCGCCATCGCCACGGCGCTCCAAAACAGGATTGCCACGAGCCACAGCCGACCGACCAGGGACGGCGTGACCCTCCTCGCAATCGTCTTGAAATTGGACCGCCCGCCCGGCGATGTCAGCATGAGTCACCTTTCGCGTTGAAATTCCGCGCGGTTTGCTCCTAAGTATAAGAACAACCGTGTCGAATGACACCAGCAAAATCAACCACAAAGCTGAACGACCATCTCCCCATCCATGCCAGAAACAGATTCCGCCGCCTCCGCGGCCCGCCGCCGGCTGGCCGAAATCCCGGCCGCCGTCGTCCATGACTGGCTTCTGGGCATGCGCGGCGGCGAGTGGGTCCTCGAGTCGATCCTCAATCTCCTGCCGTCGGCGCACGTCCATACGCTCTTTTATCGCCCCGATTCGGTGATCACCTCCATCAACCGCCGCGCGATCCACCCGAGCGCCCTCAACGGGCTCCCCGGCGTGCGCCACTACTACCGCTGGCTCCTGCCGTGGCTGCCGCAGGCGATCGAGGCGATGCCGATCGATCCGGACCGCCGGCTGGTCCTCGCCACGAGCCACTGCGTCGCCCACGGCATCAAGACCCCGCCCGGCTCGGTGCACATCAACTACTACTTCAGCCCGATGCGTTACCTCTACGACCAGCAGTGGCTTTACCGCCAGCGCGGGGGGCTGGCGTCGCTGGGGCTGAAGACGTGGTCGGGGCGGCTGGGCCGCTGGGACGTCGAGGCGGCCGCCCGCGCCGATCACATCTGGGCGATCTCGCAGTTCGTCGCCCGGCGCGTCGAGCAGGCCTACGGCCGCAAGCCGCGCGTCATCTACCCGCCCGTCCGGACGCAACGGTTCGTCCCGCCGGACGCGCCGCGCCGGTCCACTGAATATCTTCTCGTCTCGGCGATGGTTCCATATAAGCGAATTAGTCTGGCGATCGCGTGCGCGAACAGGCTCAAGCTGCCGCTGCGGGTGGTCGGGCAGGGGCCGTTGCTCGGCGCGATGCGCCAAATGGCCGGCCCGAGCGTCCGCGTCGTCGGCCCCGTCGGCGAGCGCGAGCTGATCGAGCTCTACCAGACGCGCCGCGCCCTGATCTACGCCGCCGAGGAGGATTTCGGGATCGTGCCGCTGGAGGCGATGGCGTGCGGGATGCCGGTCCTGGGCCTGCGCGCCGGCGGCCTGAAAGAGACGATCCAGGAGGGCGTGACCGGCGCGTTTTTCGACGAGCCGACGGAAGACTGCCTGGCCGCCGCGCTCGAAAAATTCGAGCCCGAGGCCTACGCCGCCGCCGCCTGCCGCGCCAGAGCGGAGGCCTTCGGCGAGGAAAGATTTCTGGATGAAATCGCGCAGGCCATGATCGAAGCGCTTGAGGCATCGGAAAACGGGCGGGTAACCCGGTAGTTGTTGCCGAGATTCCCGCGAGATTCCCGTGCTTCGTTAAGAAAATCAAAGATTATCTGTTTTATGCTTTGGATCCTTATCCGCCTACTTGAAATGAGGTGCTACAAATGAGGAATTGGCTCTTTTATCGAGGAGTTTTGTTACGAGTGTCGTTGTGGGATATTTTATGGCCGTCGTGCCGATGATACGGTATCATATGGGAGTGACATTAATTGGAAAAATAGAAAATGGTAAATATTATTCGGGATATCATGGATTCTATTATCCTGTTAGTAATCATGAATTCATGATCTCATGGCTGGGTGTTTTAATTATGAATCTATCCTTGTGCATATTGGTTCTAAATGAATATATTAAATCTAAAAAAACAGCAGGGAGTACATACGTAATGGTAATGTTGGCTGTTGTGGATATTTTAATGGTAATAAAAGCATTATCTATATTTTTATAAATATAAATATTGGGAACGCATGACGGCTCGAAATCGGGGGCGTGCACTTCGTTTATTTACTGAGATTTACGATGACAGCTACCGGAATAGATCCTCCTCGGGGGGAGTTGTATTTGCGGGGTTGGGTTTGCGGCCGGGTTTTTGCGGGGTGAGGACTCGGACAGGAAAAACACGCCGGCGCCCTGGATGTCACTGTGGGCGACGTGGCCGGGGGCATCGATGGCGACGGCTGGGGGGATGCGAACCATGACGCGATTATGATGACGAGCGGGGGAAAGTCAAACTATATGGCCAAGATGACAAATGCGGCAGGGTTGAACTCGGTAGCCGTCGCCGAATGGCCGTATCAGAGCGCTTGATGCTTGGAAAATTGCGAGGTAGTATCGGCGGCCGAAGGGTGTTGTTCATTCGTATCGCTCATAAAAGGAATGCGGGTCATGATGATCAGGATCGCTGTCGCCGTCTTGTTGTTGGCCGTCGTGGATATTTCCGCGCAGGCAAAATCCAACCAGCTGGCCGATCGGTCCATGTTGACCGATGTGCTCGAGCCCGGCGAGGCGTTGGACGACGTCCGCACCAGCGAAACCATCAAGACGAAAGACACCCGGCAGGCGTTTCACGCGCCGGCCACCTTGCGGCAATGGGAGGAGCGCAAGGCCGAGTTGCGCCGGCGCATCATGGTCTCGGCCGGCCTGTGGCCGATGCCCGAGAAAACCGACCTGCATCCCGAAGTCTTCGACCGCAAGCAGCACGAGACATACACGGTTGAAAAAGTCATGCTGGAGACCTACCCGGGCTATTACCTGACGGGCAATCTGTATCGACCCCGGCAAACGCGCGCCGGCCAGAAGTTCCCGGCGATTCTCTCTCCGCACGGCCATTGGAGCAAAGGGCGGCTCTCGGATGCCGATTCCGGTTCCATGCTCCGGCGGGCGGCCACGCTGGCCATGCAGGGTTATGTCTGTTTCTCATACGACATGGTCGGCTACGCCGATAATCGTTACCTTGTTGAAATGCACCGGTTTCAGGGTGAGAGTCTGGGACTGTGGGGTCTTACGCCCGGCGGGCTGCAACTTTGGAACTCGATCCGCGCGCTTGATTTCGTGGCCTCATTGGACGAAGTCGATCCGAAAGCGATCGGTTGCACGGGAGCTTCGGGCGGAGGCTCGCAGACCTTTTTGTTGGCTGCAGTGGACGACCGAATCAGCGCGGCCGCACCGGTCTGCATGATTTCCCATATCATGCAGGGCGGGTGCATGTGCGAGAACATGCCCCAGCTGCGTCTGGACACCAACAACGTGGAATTGGCCGCGCTCATCGCCCCGCGCCCGCTGATCATGGTCTGTGCCACGGGTGATTGGACCAGCACAACCGCCCAGATCGAGTATCCGGCGATCCAGTCCGTGTATCGCCTGTATGGCGCCGAGGACCGGCTGGTGTATCGCATGCAGGACGCCCCGCACAACTACAACAAAGTTTCGCGCGAGCACGTCTATGCCTGGTTCGGCAAACAGTTTTTCCCCGAGCGCCCGGCGGAAGCGTTCCGTGAGCCCGACATGAAGCTCGACCCGATCGCCGACCTGGCGGTGTTTGCCCGGCGCGATCCGCCGGAGCCGAACTTTGGCCTGCGGGGGCTGCTCGAATACTTCCGCGAGTCGCGCGAGGACCAGCTCATGGCGGCTCTCAACGGCGACCGTGAGTCGTTCATGCGGGGGTTCGGCGTCGCGTATCGGATGACCCTGGCCGTGAGCGAACCCGCGGCGGACGATATCCGTGTCCAACATCACGGCCGGAGCGATTCGCCGATCAAGAATGTCCGGCTCGAAAAATTCCTGATCCGCAATACGCGGACGCGACAGAGCGTTCCCGCCAACCTGTGGCTTCCGAAAAACCATGCCGGCAAGGAGCCTGTTCTGTTGATCGATCCGAAAGGCAAGCGCGCCCTGATCGGCCCCGATGGCGCTCCATGCGAAGTTCTTGCCGCTTATCTCAAAAGGGGGCAGCCGGTTCTGGGGATCGATTGTTTCGGAACGGGTGAATACATGAGCCGCGTGTGCTTCTGGGATGAATACGACTTCGATCTGCTTTACAACTGCTACAACTTGCCCCGCGCGGCCAATCGCATTCAAGACATCCTGCTGGCGGAATCATATCTGGCAAAGCGTTTCTCGCAGCCGGCCCGGATTGTCGGGCTGGAAGGCGCGGGCGGCTGTGTGCTGCTGGCTCACGGCCTGGCCGATCAATCGGCCGGAACAATCGCCGACCTGAAAGGCGTGTCGTTGAGCCAGGACGCCGCCTTCGAAGGCTTCCATGTTTCAAATATTCGCCGCGCGGGCGATTTTGTCTCGTCCATCGTGGTTGGCGGCGCACGCCCCGTCGAATGCCGGAACAATCCCGATCCCGTCTTTCAGCGCCGCCTCGAGAAAGCAAAAGCCCTGGCGCGGCGCTGACAGTCCTGCAGGCAAGCAGGTCGCTTCGCCCCGCGGCGACATCAGCCGATCAGGATACGGCCTGATCATGATGGTTGGGATCGTGCGTGATTGATTGGCCTATCAGTGAAACATCGCCCAGCAGGCGGTGGCGGAGTAGGGGAGCGAGTCGTCGTAGTAGCGCAGGACGGAACGGAACATCGACATCGAGCCGTTATCTTTGGCCCCGGATACCCAGCCTGTGGCGCGGATGTAGTGGTTGACTTTGACCGGCAGACGCAAGTTGCTCAGCCGGTAACCGATGCCCGGCACCGGCGCGCCCATGCCAAGCGCATTCCAATGAATGCCGTCGCTCGAATCCTCGAAAAGCGCCTGGCAGGGCCACGGGTAGCTCCCGCCCAGTTCCCAGGTGACGCTATAGCCGCCGGGCGTAAAGGAAAGTTTCTGTTTGGCGGGAATGGGCGTCGTGATCCGGATTGTACGGTTTAATAAGATTTTTCCATCTTCCTGCATCGCAAAACATGTATTACCACCGGTGTCGAAGATATACCTGGCATCCAGGGAACCGTCGATGTTTAGTCTGGCAATATGGAATAGCCACGGGGTAAAAAATCTTCCCGCTAGAATTTGTCCATTCGCCTGAATTAGCAGTGTATAAACCGGACTATATATTCCATCGCTAAGATTAAAGGATGTGTCAACCGAACCATTTTCATTTAGTCTGGCCATGCCGTAGCACGTCACCCCATTAAATGTATTAAATTCTCCGCCAACAATTATTTTACCATCAGGTTGCAAGGCTAATGAAACAACGGAAAACGAGTCCCCAGATCCAATATTAAACCCCGTATCCCGTATTCCATCAGGGTTCAGCCTGAACATGTCTGTCCCACCGCCCACGAGTTTGCCATCGGTTTGAATGATGATTGAGTCGATCACGGTTCCCACGGTTGAGGCAATATAATTCGGATCCATTTCACCATTGGTATCGAGCCGTACCAGATCGGTCACCACGTTTCCGTTAAACCTGGCGAACGAGCCAGCAAAATAAATTTTGCCATCGCAATTTAAATTCATATAAATCGAGTAGATCGGGCCGTCCGGCCCCGTGCCCATTGAGAATGAAGTGTCCAAGGAACCATCAGCATTGATTCGTGCGATATTCTTTCGTGCAATGCCGTTATAGGCGGTGAAAATCCCGGCCAAGACGACTTTGCCGTCAGGTTGGAGCGCTAAAGCGAGAACCGAGCGGCCATCCACCCCGGATCCTGGGTTAAACGTTGCGTCGATTGTTCCACTGGCATTGAGGCGGGCAACATGATTTAGCGTAACTCCTTGCAGGCTTGTAAAATCACCACCAACGATTATTTTCCCATCCGGTTGAACAGCGATGCTGGAGATTTTTTCCTGCGTGGAGGCCAGAAAATCGGAATCCAATACGCCGCATGCATTCATGCGAGCAATATGATTGCGGTTGTGGAGCGCGCTGTTCATCGACGTAAACTCGCCGACTGCGACGATGCTTTTGCCGTCGGCCTGGATGGCCAGGGCGGAGATGGCGGCGTTGGCTCCGGTGCCGGGGTCGAATGAGGTGTCGTTTGATCCGTCGACGTTGAGCCGGGCGATTCGGCCGCGCGTGAAGCCGTTGACGGCGGTGAACGCGCCGGCGATCAGGATCTGGCCGTCGGGCTGAATCACCACGCTGTTGACCGTGTTGTCCGCGCCGGCGCCGGCGCCCAACGTGAAGGACGAATCGAGCGCGCCGCTTGATTTGAGCCGGACGATCCGTCCACATGATGTCGCATTGAATGAAGTAAACGCCCCTGCGGCGAGAACTTGGCCGTCCGGCTGAACGGCGAGGCTGTTGACGCCGGCGTCAAAGCCTGTGCCAGGACTGAATGCCGTGTCCAGCGAGCCGTCGGCGTTGAGCCGCGCGATGCGGTTGCGCGCCGCGGCGTTGACGCTCGTGAAATCGCCGCCCACCAGAATCTTGCCGTCACGCTGAATGGCCACCGCATAGACTGAACTATCGGGGCCGGATCCGGTATTGAACGTCGAGTCCACGTTGCCGTTCGAATTGAGCCGCGCGATCCGGGGGCGGGCGGACCCGTTGATGGTCGAGAACTGGCCGCCGACGAGGATCTTGCCGTCGCCCTGCACCGCCAGCGCGGTCACGTCATAGCTCGCCCCCGGCCCGAGAAACGCCGGGTCGATCGAGCCGTCGGCATTGAGCCGCGCGATGTAGTTGTGCGGCTCGCCGTTGACGGTCGTGAACCGGCCGCCGATCAGAATCTTGCCGTCGGCCTGCTCGGCAAGGGCCAGAACGGTCCCGTCGGCGGTCGCGGTGAACGAGGTATCGGCCGTGCCGTCGACCCTGAGCTTCGCGATCCGCCCGCGCGCCGCACCCGCAACCTGAGTAAACTCCCCGCCGACCAGCAAATTCCCGTCGGCCAGCACGACGACCGCCCTGACCGCCCCATCCGCGTTCGGATCGAACCCGTCAATGTAGCCACGCGCCCGGCCAATCGTGGCCGACACAAGAACCAGTAATGTAATCAGCAGCGATAGGCGTAATTTCAATTTTTAACGCCCCTTTGAGGCGGGATCGCGTGCGTCGATTTACCCCGCCTGGTTCGGGTTGACGCGGACTGTGCGGGTGAGGCCTTCTCTCGCCAGTTCGCTGTTGCTGAAGCCGGCCGTGCGGATGTGGTTTTCGTTGAAGCCCAGGCGCAGCAGGTCGCGCACGCCGTAGCCGGAGAGGCGCATCTCCGAGGCGCTGAAGCCCGCGTTCTTCAGCTCGATGTCGCTGAAGTAATTGCGCAACTCCTGGGCCTTGTAGTCGGCGCGGCGCATCTCGGCCGCGCCGCACACGGTGCAGATCTCGGGGATCTCGAAGCCGATGTGGGCCAGCTCGATCGCCGACAGCCCCGCGCGCCGGCACTGGTGGATCGTGTAGCCGGCGCGCTTGATGTCGGCCATGCGCGCCCCGCTCTGCAGCAGATGCTTGATGCCCGGGTCGCTCAGGTGCTCGAGCTGGACGCCGGCCGGCTTGGACTCGGATTCCGATTCCGCAATGATGAACCCGAGGCGCTTGAGGGCGTCGTCGCTGTAGCCTAGTTTCGCAAGCGCCTGTTGCGAGTAGCCGAGGTCGACCAGGTGGTGCGACTGGAATCCGAAATGCATGAGCCAGGCGACGCCGCGGGTCACGCCCTCGACGATCAGCTCGTGCGCCTTGATGACGTTGGGGATCCCAAGCTGGCGGCAGATCGCCGCACGCCGCGAGGCTTGATCATTCTGCTGCATCTTAAGTGCTCCCGTTGTTGGGATGGCCACGCGATGACAAGCCCGGTTGCGCCAGTGATTGCTTGAATTCTACACAAAAGCAGAAAAGCGTGAACAGAAAAGTCGAGTGATGGGACGAATAGGACAGATAGGGCCGATAGGACGGATGGGAGAGATAAGTCGGATCGTCAGCTTTTAAAGGAAACCGTGGCCCGCGCGTTGAGCGCGAGCGCCTCGGCGGGCGAGACCGCCTTGAACTTCCAGCCGACGCCGGCGATCATCGCGGCGTTGTCGGTGCAGACGGAGGGGTGTGGGAACCAGATGCGCAGCATCTTGCGCTGGGCGCTGGCCAGGCGGGCGCGCTCGCGCAGGCCGCGGTTGCAGGCGACGCCGCCGCTGATGACGAGGTCGCGGGCGCCGCGTTCGGCGCAGGCGTCGAGCGCCTTGCCGACGAGCGCCTCGACGGCGGCCTTCTGGAAGCCGGCGCAGACGTCGCAGACCACCTCGAGCGGGATGCCGGCCGGGTGCTCCTTCTGGAGCTTTTCGAATTCGCGGCCGACCGCGGTCTTGAGGCCGCTGAACGAGAAATCGGGGCGGTCGCGGCGCATCATCGGCGGCGTGAACGTGAACTCGTCGGGGTTGCCCTGCGCGGCCAGCTTGTCGATGACCGGGCCGCCGGGGTAACCGAGCCCCGCCACGCGCGCGACCTTGTCGTAGGCCTCGCCGACGGCGTCGTCGCGGGTCTGAGCGATCGTCGTGATCTTGTCGGGGGCCTCGACCCACACGAGCGAGGTGTGGCCGCCGGAGACGATCAGCCCGACGTGCGGGTAGCCGGGCGCGGCGATGCGCGGGGAGTCCTGAGGCCTGAGGCCCGAGTCCTGGGAATCGGGTTCCAAAGGAAGGGCGGGGAAGATTTCGCCGCGGTCCATGAGCTGGTGCGCGCCCTTGGGCGGGACGAGGTGGATCGCGTAAAGGTGGCCGGCGAGGTGGTGGACCGGGACGAGGGGCTTGTCGCGCATCCAGGCCAGGGTCTTGGCGGTCTCGAGCCCCACGAGCAGACAGCCGATCAGGCCCGGGCCGCTGGTGACGGCGACCGCTTCGATGTCGTCCCAGCCGGCGCCGGCGTCGTTCATCGCTTCCTCAACAAGCGGCAGGCAGGCCTGGATGTGCATGCGCGCGGCGACCTCGGGGACGACGCCGCCAAACTTAGCGTGCAGGTCGACCTGCGAGGCGACGGCGCTGACGCGCACGCGGCCCTCGCGGGTGACGAGGGCGGCCGCGGTTTCGTCGCAGGAGCTTTCGATGCCGAGAATGTAGGGCGCCGGGGACATACGCAGACCTCGGGACCATTTAACCGCAGGAAGAGAGGAAAATCCAGATCAACCACGGAAGGCACGGAATACACGGAAGAATTTTGTCGCGGAGGGGCGGAGACGGGCGGAGAGGCGAAGAAGAACGAATGAGGGCTATTGGGCGAGGAGCTTCCGGCGTCGATAGTATTCATCAAATAACAGGACCGAGCCGGTCATGAAGGCGATCATGCCGGCAAAAAACGGGGAACTGTTTATCACCGGGGTTGGCGCTTCGGGCAAAAACCCGTATCCTTCCGGGGCAAATCTCAACAGCAATGAAAGACAGCCGAATACCAAGCCGGATCCGATGCCGATTGAAAACCGATACAGGCCCAGGAAAAATCTTTCGATGATCCGATCCGCAATGTCTGGCTCATTGGAGGCGAGCCGGTTTGGAACGTTCAGAAAAGCCGCGCCCCCGCCGAGTGCAAATATCAGGATGAAATCGGGCATCATGATTCCCCCTGCGAGGCCCAATGTCACGAATCCAATTACGCCGGTCAGAATTGAAAATGCATAACCTTTATACGTCGTGTCCGGGGAGAGCGTGAAACCCCACAATGCGCCCACCACGGCGGCGAGGAGAGGCCAGATGGGGCGGGCGTGTGGATAAATCCAGATGACCAGCAGGAGCGCGAGGATGACGTATCCTCGCGCAGGGATACGTCGGGCGTGGGTGATGACGGTATCCATGTCCATGACGGCAGAACCGCTCCACGGCCCAAGCATTCAGCATGCAGCGTCGTTTCTCAATAGATTTTGTCGCAGAGGGGCGGAGACGGGCGATGTAGTGTAGGCCGGGATCCCCGAACCCGGCATCCCATGCCTCGTTTGATACTAAGTCATGCCGCCGTCGGCGACGTCGGCCTACGGCGTGACGGGGAGGCGGTCGGTTTTGTCTTCGTCGCCGACGATGAAGCACTCTTCCTTGTATTTCTTGAGGATGAAGTGCGTGGTCGTCGAGACGACGTGGTCGATCGTGGCCAGCTTGCGCGACACGAAATTGGCGACTTCCTTCAGGTTCGCCCCCTCGATGAACAGGAGCAGGTCGTAGCCGCCGCTGAGGAGGTAGCAGGTCTCGACCTCGGGGAACTTGTAGATCTGCGCGGCGATCTCGTCGTAGCCGACGGTGCGCTGCGGGGTGATCTTGACCTCGATGATGCCGATCGTCGGCTCGTCGTCGAGCTTCTCGGGGTTGACGATGGCGCGGTAGCCGAGGATCGTGCGGCTTTTTTCGAGCTGGCGGATCGTGGCGTCGACCTGCTCGACGGGGATGGCGAGGCGCTTGGCGATTTCCGCGTTGGTGACGCGCGCGTCGGCGCGGAGGATGTCGAGGATCTTGTTTTTCATCTGGCTGCGCTCCGGGGCATGGGACATAAAGGGCCCCGACAGGCCCTTGCCGGCGAATCCATTCTACAACGCGCCCTTCATGCTGAAGTGGAAGAACTGCGTCCTGTCGTCGCTCAGCGTCGTGATCGGGGCGGCCAGGTCGATGGCGACCTGAACGCGCTGGAAGTTGAAGCGGAGGCCGGCGCCGGTCGACACGCGCGGCACCTGCCACGAGATCGGCGAGCGGCCGAGGTCGCCGACGTCGACGAACAGCACGCCGGCGATCGGGTCGATGATCGGCCGGATGAGTTCGTTCTTGATCAACACCTTGGCGGCGCCGCCGATGGGGACGTCTTCCTCGTCCTTGTCGAAGTAGCCCGCGCCGCGGTAGGCGAAGCCGCGCATGTCCTGGCTGCCGCCGAGGAAGTAGCGCTCGTGGATCGGGACGGTATCGCGGTCATAGGGCATGAACCCGGCGCTGGCGGCAAGGCGCCACGTGACCATGTCGGTGACCTTCGTGTAGCGGTCGCGCTCGGCCTCGAGGCGGGCCAGCGGGGCGCCGGCGTAGCCGAGCTCGGTCGAATAGGACTTCATCTGGCCTTCGGTGATGAGGCCGCCGATCGGGCCGCGGGTGTCCTCAACCCAGCGGACGCGGCCGGTGACGACCGGGTAGCTGCGGCTGAGGTCCTCGTGGGCGTCGACGCCGTGGGCCGGGCTGAGGGCGACGTATTCGAGCCGGCCGCGGATGTAGAGCTTGCGGTCCTCGCCCAGGTCATGGCCCCACTCCTCGATCAGGCCGCCGGTGTTGGCGCGGTAGCCGGGGCGGCGCAGGGTCTGGTAGAAGACCTCGCTCAGGAGCGAGTCGGGGGAGTCGCCGAAGTGGCGGTCGAAGTAGCTGATCGAGGCGTGCGAGTCGCGCGTGCCGAGGAGGAGCTCGGTGTTGAAGACGTCGGCGCGGCCGCCGACGTTGTTCTCGGTGAAGCGGCCGAAGACGAACGGGCCGGTCACGTCGCCGTAGCCGACGCCGCCGCCGAGGACGCCGGTCGGTTTTTCCTGGAGCTCGATGACCATGTCGTGGATGTCGGGGTCGGTCGTCGGCTTGTTATAGGCCTTGAGCTTGTCGGGCGCGGGGTCGAAGGCCTGGAGGCGCGCGAGGCGGCGGAGCGAGTCGCGCTCGAGGCGCTTGTTGTAGAGGTCGCCGGGCTTGAGCAGGATTTCCCGCGCGATGACCTCGTCCTTGACCGGCGGCGTGTGGCTCTCGTACCACTGGCGGAACTTGCCGGGTTTTTCCTTTTCGGGCGGGAACTCGGGGCGGACGACGTTGACCTTGCCGACGTAAATGCGCTGGCCCTCGGCGACTTCGATCGTGATGTCGAGGGTGTGCGTTTGCGGCTTGCGGTCGAACGCCTTGTTGAACTTGGTCGTGAGCAGGCCGTGGTCGTAGTAAAGGCTTTCGAGCTTGCCCATGGCGCGCATGAACTCGATGGCCGAGAAATTGCGGCCGGTCAGGCCGGCGAACGGGGCGTCGGCCTCGTTCTGCGACCAGACGTGCACGCCGCGGACGGTGATCTTGCCGAACCGGTAGCGCTCGCCCTCGGTGATTTCGATCACCGGCGAGATGAGCGCCGCGTCCTTGCCGGCCGGTTTTTGCTCGAAAACGCCGCGCTCGACGCGCGCGTCCCAGTAGCCGTGGGCGGTGTAGAAGTCGCGCAGGTTGACGAGGTCCTGCTCGAAGAGCGCGTCGTTGTAGTAGTTCTTGATGAACGCGACCGAGCCCTTGGTCAGCAGGAGCGTGCGCAGCCGGATCGAGGCGAAGGCCTGGTTGCCGTGGATGATCACGTCCTCGACCCGGGTCTGGGTGCCTTCGGCGATGAGGACCTGCAGGTCGACGCGCTGGGCGGGCGAGGTGGTCGGGACGTCGATCAGGTCCATCTTGACGTCGGCCTGGGGCATGCCCATCTTCTGGTATTCGTTGAGGATCGACTGGCGGACGCGGACGACGAGGTTGTCGTCGACGCGGTCGCCCGCCTTCTTGTCGATGAGTTGCTCGATGCGGGCGGTCTTGAGCTTCTGGTTGCCGCGGACGTGGATCTTGCCCAGGACGGGGGACTCGGCGACGGTGAAGGTGACGATCACGCCGCCGTCGGCGAGGAGGTTGGCGTCGACGCTGGCCGTGCTGACTTCGCGCGAAAGGCGGCCCAGGTCGTCGCGGATCGTGAGGCCGTGGTAGGGCTGGCCGGCCCGGGTCTTGATGAGTGCCTGCATCTGGGCCGGGGTCGAGCCGGTCAATCCCTTGAAGACGACCTCGCGGATCGTCTTGCCCTCGAATTGGCTCTGGGCCATGGCGGCCGGGGGCAGGAGGGCGAGCATCAGCAGGATCAGAAAACGCGCCGCGCGGGGGGCGCGGGCGACCGGGGGATGGATGGCGTGTGGCATGCGGCTCACTTTCGCGCGAACTGTGAGAAAAATTAGCGTTTTAATGAGTCAACTTTCAAGCATTGATTGCGGAACGCGCCCGATTGCGGATTGCGGAATGTGGGCGATGGAGTATGAGGAAATGTGATGCCGGTTTCGGCGAAACCGGCCTACTTTGATATCGGCTTGCGCGGGGGCGGGCTTGCGGCGTACCATGTGACATGGCCGCGCGCTGGCCGGCCAAAGCCGATTTTTTCCCGCCTGGCGACCATGAAGAATCCCCCCCGTCAGTCCCCCGACCGCAAACCGAGGCAGCCGCGCCTGCTTGCGTGGGTGTTGTTCAGCGTGATGATGCTGGCGACCTTCACGCTGTGGCAGCGCTCGATCGAGTTCATGAACGACCGGCTGAAGGGGGTCGCCGACGAGAACAGCCGGATCGCCATCGACCGCGTCACCTCGTTCTTCGAGCACCGGCTCGAGTTGCTGAGGCGCGTCAGCCAGTTCTGCCTCCAAACCGAGGAGATCGGGGCTGTGGCGGCCGAGGGGCAACCCGACCCGCGGGTGCGGCCGTTCGAAGGATTCTGCGAAGAGCTGATGGACGAGATCCCCGGCTTCTGGGTGGTGATCCGCACCGACCGCGACGGCCTGCCGCAGTGGATCGCGCCGCACGGGCGGCTGCCGATGGAGACGGCCAACCTGATCGCCGCCGACCCCGTGCTGACGCGGCTGATCCGGCAGGCGGGCAATAACAACAACCCGTTCGTGACCGAGCCGATCAACCTGATCGGCCGCGGCGATGGGTTCGTGATCGGGGTGCCGATCGTCCGCGGGCACCGGACGATCGGGTTCGTCATCGGGGCGCTCCCGTACGACGGCTTGTTCGACAGCCTGATGCAGCCGCGGATGCTGCGCGACTTTCACGTGCGCATCATGCACGGCGCCCGGCCCGTCTACCCGCTTGTCGAGGCGCCGGCGGGGCGCTGGGGCTCCAAGGACGTCTACGTGCCGGCCGACGATTTCACGCAACTGCCGTTTTTCATGGGCGGGTGGATGGTCAAGGTCGAGCCGACGACCGCCACCCACGTCTCGCCGCTGAACCCGGTTTCGCTCGCGGTGCTCAGCATCGGCATCCTGGTATCGATCGGGATCGGTTACGGCGTGTTCCGCTGGATGCGGCGCGCGGCGCAGCTGCAGATCGAGGCGCGGGAGAGCCGCTCCTCGCTCGAGCACACCGGCATGAGCCTCATCGAAGTGCGCTCGCAGCTCGAGCAGATCATCAACAGCGTCGAAGAGGGGATCGTGATCTATGACGCCGGGCGCAAGCCGATCCTGGCCAACATGGCGTTCCTGACGATGTTCAATCCCGGCGACGACGCGCGGCTGATGAACGACGCGTCGGCCCACCACGAGTACATGATCCAGGCGGCCGGCTCCGAGACGCGCTACTGGTCGCTCTTCGAGGCGTTGCGCCGCTGGCCCGAGCAGCAATACACGGACGAGATTTCGATCGCCGTCGACACGAGGCGCCGGCCGCGCGCCTACACGCGCCGGGCCATGACCGCCACCGACGCCGCCGGCGAGCAGCGCGGCATCATCGTCGTCTACAAGGACGTCACGCGCGACAAGGCGATCGACCGCGCCAAGGACGAGTTCCTGGCCAACGTCACGCACGAGCTGCGCTCGCCGCTCTCCTCGATCAAGGGGTTTGCGGAAATGATGCGGCGCGACCCGGGCATGGCCGTCGAGCGCCGCGCCGAGTTCGTCTCGATCATCTGCGAGGAGGCCGAGCGGCTACAGCAGCTCGTCGAGGAGCTGCTGGACCTGCGCCGGCTCGAGGACCAGGGGCTGACTCTCAACCCGACGACGTTCGACCTCAAGGCGCTGATCGAGGAGCTTGTGGCCGGCGCCCGCGCCATCCTCGTCTCGAAGAACCTCACCATGAAGGTCGAGTGGGACGGCTCGAACGACCACCGCATGCAGGGCGACGTCGTCCAATTGCGTCGCGCGATCCGAAACCTGCTGGTCAATTCGGCCAAGTATTCGCCCGAGGCCGGCAGGATCGTGATCGTCGGCCACAGCGGCCGCGAACGGTTGACGGTCGACGTCCACGACCAGGGCTCGGGGATCGACGAGCGCGACCTGCCGCACATCTTCGATAAGTTTTACCGGGGAAGGCGGCAGGGCCGGCAGAAGGGGACGGGGCTCGGCCTGGCGATCGTCAAGCACATCGTCGAGCGGCACGGCGGCCACATCGGCGTCCGCAGCGAAATGGGCGAGGGGACCACCTTCCGCATCGAGCTGCCGCGGCGCATGGAAGCGATGGAGAGCGCCGAACAGGCGCGGGGATGATCTGCGGATTGCGGAGTAAAAGGCTAACACGGGTGGGAGGAGCTCATGGATATGCAAGAGCATGAAATCGAAGGGCAGGGGAGCACGGAAGGCGGCGAGGCGGGGCTGCCGTCGCTGACCGAATCGCTTGTCGTCCTCGGCCTGCTGATCATCGCCGCGATCGGCTGCTGCCTCATGTACGGGCCGCTTATCGGCCTGATGTTCAGTTACGCAAAGCAGAATCTGTAGGCCTGTGGGGCGGGGCCGGGTTGCGGCCGCGCCCGTCTTAGAGCAATTGAGAAAATTTCTACCTGAATCGAGTCGGGTGCAACCCAAGCCCCGGCAGGGGCGACACAATCGAATCAAAACGAGCTGTGTCGCCCCTGCCGGGGCTCGGATCTGATATTGGGATCGCTGACCCAGGGCTGACGCCCTGGGCTAACTTATATCGCCCCTGCCGGGGCTGGGTGCGCATCGATCCGGTATTGGCATCCATTGCCGGAAAACTTTTGTCACTCACTCTAAGAGAGTGGTTGACAGAAATGATGCGTGAATGGCCGGCGAGGGCGCCGGCCCCACATCGAAAACAGCTATTCGGTATCAAACAGCTCATCGCAATGTGGCGCCGGCGCCCTCGCCGGCGATTCCTATTCATATCCGCGCATTTTCGTTCAAATCCGTCGAGGCATCGAAAAGGATCGGGCCGATTCGGCGGATCTTTTATTGGCGCCGCTCAGAGCTCCAGCTTCTTGACCGCCGCGTGGAGCTTGCTGTTGGACGTGTGCGTGTAGATCTGCGTCGAAGCGATCGAGGCATGCCCCATCAGCGCCTGGATCTCGATCAGGTCGACCTCGCTGGCGTGCAGCATCGTCGCGAACGTGTGGCGCAGCTTGTGGGGGCTGATCCCGTCCTTGAAGATCCCGGCCTTGAGCGCGTAGTGGCGCACCATCTTTTCGATCGAGCGTCCGGTGAGCCGGGTGCCGTATCTGTTCAGGAACAGCGCGGGCGAATCGCTGAGCGGCCGGGCCTCGAGGTAGCGGTTCAGGGCGTCGATCACGATCCGGTTGAGCGGGGCGATCCGTTCCTTGCGTCCCTTGCCCATCACGCGGATCGTCTGGTGCGTGAGGTCCAGGTCGCCCAGGTTGATGCCGACCAGCTCCGACAGGCGCATGCCGGTAAAGACGAGCGTCGTCATCATGGCGCGGTCGCGGATGCCCTGGGCGGTTTCGGCCTCGGGCGACTCGAGGAGGCGCACGACCTCCTGCGGGACGAGGTAGATCGGCAGGCGCTTGGGCTGCTTGGGCGTGCGCAGCCGGGCGGCGGGCGACTGCTCGACGGCGCCGCGCTCGACGGCGAAATCGAAGAAGCCGCGGATGGACGAGATCATGCGCGCCAGCGTCGTCGACTTGCAGGCGCGGTCGAGCTGCATGTGGTTGAGGTATTCGCGGATCGCCTCGACGTCGATCTGGTCGGGGCGCGGGGTGCGGCCGTGCAGGACCGTGAGGAACTCGCCGAGGCGCTCGATGTCGTAGATATAGGCGCGGCGCGTGCGCTCGGCGAGGTTGCGCTCGACGCGCAGCCACTGCTCGAACTGCGAAAGAAGCTCGTGGTAGGTGACGGCCATGCGAAATTCCCCTGCCGCAAAGCATACCCGGCGGCGCCGGCCAGTTCCAGCGCTCATTGTTTCGCGGCGGAGCTCAAAAAATTGCCCCGCCCATCCCATGTGGGTTATTGTGAATGCAGTCACACATACAAATTCACGACCGGGCTCCGGCGAGGGAGAAGGGGGAACGCGACCATGGCGTATCTGACGAGGCAGCAACTCGAGGCGATGGGTTTTAAATCGCTCGGCGATGACGTTCGCGTCTCGGAGAAGGCTTCCATCTACAACGCGCCGAATATTTCGATCGGCGACCACAGCCGCGTGGACGACTTCTGCATCCTGTCGGCCGGCGCCGGGGGGATCTCGATCGGCCGCTACGTCCATGTGGCCTGCCACAGCACGCTCATCGGCCACGCGCGCATCGTGCTGGAGGATTTCGTGGCGCTGTCGGCGCACACGGCGATCTTCTCGAGCACCGACGATTTCAGCGGCGCCGCCATGGCCAACCCGACGCTCCCCGACGCGGTGCGGCATGTGGTCCATGGCGACGTGGTCATGCACAAGCACGCCGCCGTCGGCAGCAACTCGGTGATTTTGCCGGGCGTGGACATCGGCGAGGGGGCCGCGTTCGGGGCGCTGAGCCTGGTCAAGAGCAACGCGGCGCCGTTCTCGATCAACGTCGGCGTGCCGGCCCGGAAGATCGGCGACCGCAAGCGGGACATGCTGCAATACGAGAAGAAGCTGGACGAGCTGCTCATGTCCGCCTCGCGGTAAGGCGCAAGCCGGCAGGAATTGCCCGGGGTTGATTTCACGATGATTACGGGACCGAGCGCAAATCCGGGCACAAGAACTCGCGGGCGAACTCAAACCGGGTCGATACATTCATCGAATGCCCCACTCCTGAATCAGGCGAATCCCGATAGCGCCCTTGGGGGGCTATCCATGAAAATGCCGTTCAGGAGAAAAAGACAAACAAGTCCGCGTTGGCTCAACGCCGAGGCTGCGGGGTTGAGGGGCCGAAGCTGTCGTCCGCGGTAGCGCCGCGCTTCCACGATCGCAATCCTGTCAAAACGGCCACGGCATTCGGTCACGGAAAATCCGCAGCGAACCCGGCCGACAAGGCGTCGGCAGGGTGATGGACGAAGTCCAAGCTTTTTTTCCCGGGACAAACGACCATGAAAACCGTCCAGGCGAACACGCCCGCCCTGGTTGAAGATCTGGCCATCCTCGGCGCGCCGCCCGCGTTCGCCGAGCCGCTCCACGTCGGCCGGCCCAACATCGGCGACCGCCGCCGGTTCATGGCGCTGATCGAGGACATGCTCGACCGGCACTGGCTCACGAACGGCGGCCCGTACGTGGCGCGGTTCGAGTCGCGGGTGGCGGAGTTCCTCGGCGTCCGCCACGCGATCGCCGTCTGCAACGGAACGGTCGCGCTCGAGATCGCCATCCGCGCCCTCGAGCTTGGGGGCGAGGTCATCGTGCCGTCCTTCACGTTCATTGCGACGGCGCATTCGCTGCAGTGGCAGGAGATCACGCCGGTCTTCGCCGACATCGACCCGGTGACGCACACGATCGACCCGGAGCGGATCGAGGAGCTCATCACGCCGCGCACGACCGGGATCGTCGGCGTCCACCTGTGGGGCCACCCCTGCCAGTGCGAAAAGCTGGCCGACATCGCGCGGCGGCGCGGCCTCAGGCTGATGTTCGACGCCTCGCACGCGTTCGGGTGCTCGCGCGCCGGCACGATGGTCGGCAATTTCGGCGAGGCCGAGGTGTTCAGCTTCCACGCCACCAAGTTCATGAACTGCCTCGAGGGGGGCGCGGTCGTCACCAACAACGACGCCCTCGCGCGCAAGATCCGGCTGATGAAGAACTTCGGGTTCAGCGGCTACGACAACGTCGTTTACATCGGGACGAACGGCAAGATGAACGAGGCGTCGGCGGCGATGGGGCTGACCAACCTGGACTCGCTGAACGCGTTCATCTCCGTCAACCGGCGCAATGACCTCTGTTACCGCGAGGGGCTGGCCGACCTGCCCGGCGTGCGGCTCATCGTCCACGACCCGGCCGACACCCCCAACTACCAGTATGTCGTGGCCGAGATCGACGACCGCGAGGCGCCGCTCGGCCGGGACGAGCTGCTGGCGGCGTTGCATGCCGAAAACGTCCTCGCCCGCCGCTACTTCTGGCCGGGGTGCCACCGGATGGAGCCGTACCGATCGTATTTCCCGCACGCGGGCCTGATGCTGCCGATCACCGAGGAGGTCGCCCGGCGCGTGCTGGTCCTGCCGACGGGGATGACGGTCGGCGTCGAGCAGATCGAAAAGATCTGCTCGATCATCCGCGCCGCGCTCGGCCAAGCCGAGGCCGTCCGCGCGGCCCTCCGCCACGCAGCCGCCTAGGATTGCGGATTGCGGATTGCGGATTTTTAAAACCACAGTCCCATTCATCCCATTCTTCTCGTCGTTCCCATGGCCCATGACGGATCTGCGCCAACAAACCATCCACGCGCTCAAGTGGAGCTTCATCGGCACCTTCGCCATGCAGGCGGTGCAGTTCCTGATTGCCGTCGTGCTGGCCCGGCTCCTGCTTCCGGCCGAGTTCGGGCTGATCGCGATGCTGAGCCTGTTCATGGCGCTGGCGACGTCGCTGCTGGACTGCGGGTTCGGCTCGGCGCTGATTCAAAAAGTCGACGTCACGCGCCGCGACAGCTCGGCCGTGTTTTATTTCAACCTCTGCATGGCGGCGGTCATGTTCGGCGTTCTGTGGATCTCGGCCCCCGCCATCGGCCGGTTCTTCGACGAGCCGGCGCTCGCGCCGCTGGGGCGGTTCCTGGCGTTCAATCTGATCATCAATGCGTTCGGGCTCGTGCAGGGAACGCTGCTGACGAAGAATCTCGATTTCAAGACACAGTCGATCGTGGCGGTGATCGCCACGGTCGGCTCGGGGACGCTCGGCGTCGGCCTTGCGTGGCACGGGTTCGGCGTGTGGAGCCTGGCGGCGCAGTCGGTCACGGCCAATTCGCTGCGGGTGGGGCTGTACTGGATCATGACGCCGTGGCGGCCGGTGGCGACGTTCAGCCTGGACGCGCTCAAGGGGATGTTCCCGTTCGGCTCGCGCATGGCGATGTCGAGCGTGCTCAACACGATCTTCGAGAACCTCTACCCGGTGCTGATCGGGAAGCTGTATACGAAGACCGACGTGGGGTTCTACAGCCGCGCGATGTCGACGCAGCGGCTGCCGTCGGGGCTGCTCTCGGACATCCTCTCCAAGGTCGCGTTCCCGGCGTTCGCCTCGATCCAGAACGACCGTCCGCGCCTCAAGGCGGCCTACCGCAAGACGATCGTGCTGGCGTGCTTCCTGGCGTTCCCGCTGATGCTGGGGCTCATGGCGGTGGCGCGGCCGCTTTTCCTGGTCGTGTTCACGGCGCGCTGGGAGGCGAGTATCCCGTACTTTCAGGCGCTGTGCCTTGCCGGGATGCTCCTGCCGCTGCAGGCGCTCAACCTGAACGTGCTCATGGCGATCGGCCGCTCGGACATCTTCTTCCGGCTCGAGGTGTTCAAGAAGATCGTCCTCGCCGTCGCGATCGTGGCGACGTGCCGGCTGGGCGTCATGGCGCTGGTGTGGGGGCAGGTCGCCTCCTCGATGATCTGCCTCGTGATCAACACGTTCTATTCGGGGACGCTGATCGATTACCCGCTTCGCGAGCAGCTGCGCGACGTGGCGCCGAGCTTCCTGCTGGCGGCGGCGATGGCGGCCGCGGTCGGCCTGCTCGGGGCGAACATGCATGGGTCGATGGCGATGACCTTGGCAGGGCAGGGGGTCGCCGGGATCACGCTGTACGCGGCCGGGAGCGCCGCGCTGGGGTTGGGGCCGTACGCGGAGATCAAGAAGATCGCCGCGGGCCGCATCGGAAGTCTCAAGCAGCTGGTGACGGGATGAAGATCCATCATTTGCTTCCCGGCCGGGCCGAGCATCATATCCCCGCGATGATCCGCTTCTTCGCGCGGATCCACGAGCGGCTCGGGGCCGCCGACGCCGAGCCCGTGTTCGTGTTCTACGACGCGACGCCGGCGCAGATCGCGCGCTACCGGGCGCTGCTGCCGGGCGGATGCGAATCGATCGCGCTGCGCCGGGGGCGCGTGCCGGTGTTCCGGTACGTCTGGGGGTTCAGCGGACGAGACGCGCTGGTCCTGCACAGCGCGTTTTACCCATGGCTGTGGCTCAGCCTGCTCGCGCGGCCGGGCCTGTGGGAGCGCAGCGCGTGGATCATGTGGGGGGCGGACATTTACGGCCGCCGGACGCTGCGCGGGCGCGTCTATCGCGTCATCAAGGGATTCGTCGTCAAGCGGCTCGGCGGGGTGTCGGCGCTCGTGCCCGGGGACTTCGACGACCTGCAGCGGCTCATCGGCCCGTGCCCCAACTATATCCGGGCGTTTTACTCGCCCGACTACGGCGAGCTCCCCGCGGGCGCGCGCGACGGCGGCGGCACGACGCGGGTCATTCTCGGCAACTCGGCTTGGGAACAGAGCAATCACGTCCAGGCGCTCCAATGGCTGGGACGGTTCCGCGACAAGCCGGTCGAGGTCATCTGCCCGCTCGGATACCCGAAGGAGTCGCCCTACAAAAGCGAGGTCATCTCGGCGGGCGGGCGGCTGCTGGGCGAGCGCTTCCGCCCGCTGCCGGAGATGGTCGGGTGGGACGACTACAACGCGCTGCTGGCGACCTGCCATGTCCTCGTCCTCAACAGCCTCAACCAGCAGGGGCTCGGCAATCTCTACTGCATGCTGCGCGCGGGGGCGAAGATCTACATCCGCGGCGATTGCGCGATTTTCAGGATGCTGACCGAGATGGGATTCAGCGTCTATGACACGCGCGACCTGGAGCGCATTTCGTTCGAGGAATTCGCGGATTACACCGCCGAAAACGCCCAGCGCAACCGGCAACTGTTCGAGGAAAACCTTTCGGCCGAGGCGAGCATCGACAACTGGCTGGCGCTGCTGAGGAAGCTCGGTGTCGCCAAGGCCGCCGCCTGAGCGGTTCGATTACGATTACGACGAACGATTACGATTATGAGCACGAGCACGATTACGATTACGACGCACGACGCACGACGCACGAACGCGAACGGATAAGTTTCGTCAATGGCTCTCATTTTGCGTTCAAAAAACTGGTCGACGTCAAGGTCCGATGAACGAAACCGGAATATATGAACACAACCAACAACGACATTTCGGTGTCGGTGATCATACCGGCTTACAATGCGAGGCCGCTGGTGGGGCGGGCGATCGAGAGCGCCCTGACGCAGGAGCCGCCGCCGCATGAAGTCATTGTGATCAATGACGGCTCCGACGACGGCACGGCCGACGTTGCGCGCTCCTACGGCGAGGCGATCACGTTGATCGAGCAGGCCAATCAGGGCCAGGGCGCGGCGCGCAACGCGGGGCTGAAGCTGGCGACCGGCCGATTCGTGGCGTTCCTCGACGCCGACGACTACTGGGCGCCGGGCTTTCTGCGCGCCACGGTCGATTTTCTGCTCGAGCACGAGAACGCGATGGCGGTCAGCACCGGGATTGTCGTCAGGCTGTGGGGCAAGCCCGAGCGGCGCTGGCCCCCCGCCGGCGCGGCGGCGGGGGCGGACTCGCCGTTCCGGCCGCGCGTGCTCGAAAACTTCTTCGACTTCTGGGCCCGCTACGACCACATGCGCACGGGGGCGGCGCTGATCCGGCGCGAGGTCATCGAGCGCGCCGGCCATCAGCGCGCCGACCTGCGCATCAGCCAGGACCTCGAGTACTGGGCCTACCTGGCGACGTGGGGCAAGTGGGGTTTCATCCCGGATCACTTGTGGATCGGCGATGCGGCGGTGGCGGCGGCGGTTCAGGGGTGGAACCGCAAATACCGCGACCGGAGGAGGCTGTGCCCGACGATCGAGCAGTGGGAATCGCGCATCCTGCCGCGCCTTGCGCCCGAGCACAAGGCCGGGTTCGAGCAGGTGCGCGGCCGGGTCGCGGCCCATTTCGCGCTGAGCCGGATCAAGTGCGGGTCGGCGGCCGACGCGTGGTGGATCGTCAGCCGCTACGGCGCGGCGATGCCGGTCAGCTGGTCGACCAAGCTGATGCGTTGGGGACTGCGCGCGGGGTATCCGGGCCGCAAGGCGGCCGAGGTCCTGATCCGGATGCGCGAACGCTACGTGTCGATGCGGATCAACAGCCTGGGAGAACGAGGATAAACACATGCGAATCCTATGGGTCAATCCCTCGTTCCTGGATTACCGCGTGCCGGTTTACGACGCGCTCAACCGGATGCTCGACGGCGGGCTCAGGGTCGTCTACTCGAAGGAGCGGACGCCGCCGCGCGTGGTGCGCAAGGTCGAGGAGGCGCTCGGCGGCAACGCCATCGGCCTGACCGGCGAGCACAGGCTGGAGCTGGGCGAAAAGCAGGCGTGGGCCAATTCGTTCATCCGCATCCCGTACCAGCCGGGGCTGATGCGGACGGTCCTGGGGATCGAGGCCGACGCGGTGATCGGCGAGGGATTCTTCCAGTGGACGCCGGCGGCGCTGATGAAAAAACTCGTGCAGAAGACGCCGCTGGCGATCGCCTACGAGCGCACCGCGCACACGGAGCGCCGCTGCCCGCCGTGGCGGACGGTTTACCGCCGGCAGGTCCTCAAGTTCGTCGATGCGATGTTGTGCAGCGGCGAGCAGTGCTCGCGCTACAGCCAGAGCCTCGGGATGCCGCCCGACCGCATCGCGCTCGGGCACATGAGCGCCGATACGGAGGGGCTGCGCGTCCGGTGCAGTGGAATCGGGCCCGACCTGCGCGCCGCTATCCGCAAGCACCTGCGCGTCGAGGGGGTCGCGATCCTGTTCATCGGCCGCCTCGTCGAGCTCAAGGGGGTGCGCCGGTTGATGGAGAGCTGGATCCGGTTCGAGCAGGCGTGCCCGGGGACGGCGACGCTGCTCATCGCCGGCGGCGGGCCGTTTCGGCCGCAACTGGAGACGATGGCCGCCGAAGCCGGCCTGGGCAACGTGCGCCTGCTGGGCCACGTCGACTATGACGACCTGGCGGCGGTCTATGCGGCCGCCGACGCGTTCATCATGCCGACGCTCGAGGACAACGGCGCGCTGGTCGTCCCCGAGGCCATGGCGTGCGGGCTGCCGATCATCTGCTCGAAATACAACGGCATGCACGAGGACCTGATCCGCGACGGGGACAACGGCTGGATCTTCGATCCGCACGACCCGGAGGACTTTGTCGATCGGCTGCGCGTGTGCGTCGCGAGCGCCTCGCGCCTGCCCGAAATGGGGAGCCGATCCGTCGAGATCGTGCAGCGGCACACGCCTCTCCGCGCGGCCGAGTCGGTGATCGACGGTTGCCGGATGGCGATCTCGCACGCATATCGCCGGCAGCGCGGACCGCAGGCCGGCCAACTCCTGACGAGGCCTTGAACATGCTGATCGTCAATGCCGACGACCTTGGGCTCGACAGCCGCACGAACGAGGCGATCATCGCGAGCCTGCGCGGGCAATGCTGCTCCAGCGCGACGCTGATGGCCAACATGGAGGGGTTCGAGGAGGCGTGCGAGCTCGTCCACCAGCACGGCCTGCTCGAGCACGTCGGCGTCCACGTCAACCTGAGCGACGGCGTCCCGCTGACCGGGCCGATCCGGCGCCTGCCGCGCTTCTGCGACAAGGACGGCCGCCTGCGGCTGCAGCGCGGGGAACGGGTGCTGTGGCTGAGCGCGGACGAGCGCGCCGCCGTCGCCGCCGAAGTCCGCGCCCAGATCGCCCGCCTCCGCGGCCGGCACATCGCGATGACCCACCTGGACTCGCACAAGAACATCCACGAGGAGTGGGGCATCTTCAAGATCGTGACGGCGCTGGCCGCCGAGGCCGGGATCCCCTACGTGCGGCGGTTCCGCAACATCGGCTGGATCACCTCGCTCGTCAAGAGCGGCTACCGCAACGCGCTCAACCGGCGGCTGGAGCGCCTGGGGCTGGCGCGGACGCGCTATTTCGGCTCGATCGCCGACTACCGCTACGAGTGCGCGCGCGGCAGGGGCGAGCGCATCGGCGGCTCGTGCGAGGTGATGGTCCACCCGTGCCTCGATGCCGAGGGGGAGGTCATCGACCTGCTGTCGCGCTGGCCGCTGCGCGACCTGGCGCGGCAATACGATTACCCCGGCACGGCCGTCTCCTACAGCGGCCGCCGCTATTACGCCGGCGCGGCGATGGAAGCCGATCCGGGGGGCGTTGAAGACAAGGCGGCCCTGCCGCCCGGCCGCCAGGCGCTGCTCGGGCCGGTGCGGATCGACGGCCTCGACATGCCGGAGGCGCTCGCCCGCGTCGACGCGATGCTCAACGGCAACGGCCGTCATTTCATTTCGTTCTGCGAGGCGAACCTGTTCGTGCAGGCGCACCGCGATCCGGCCTTCGCCGCGGCGCTCAACCGCTCGAGCCTGACCTTCGCCGACGGGGTGCTGCTCACGACCCTTTCGCGGCTGGTCGGCCGGCCGCTCCCGAGGCGCCTGCCCGGACCGACGTTCATGCTGGCCGTCTGCGAACACGGGATTGAGCGCGGCTATCGCCACTTCTTCTACGGCGGCGCCGAGGGGGTCGCGCAGGAGCTTGCCGAAAAGCTCGCCGCGAAGTTTCCGGGGCTGATCGTGACCGGGGCGTACAGCCCGCCGTTCAGGCCGCTGAGCCCGGCCGAGGAGGCCGAGCTGCGCCGGATCGTCGAGAAGGCGAGTCCGGACATGATCTGGGTCGGCCTCGGCGGGCCCAAGCAGGTGTTCTGGATGGCCGACCACCTCGACAGCTTCAACGTGCCGGTGATGCTCGGCGTCGGGGCGGCGTTCGATTTCCACACGGGCCGCGTGCCGTGGGCGCCGCGCTGGATCCGGCGTATCGGGATGGAATGGGCCTACCGGATGGCGACGGGGGGGCGGCGCATCTTCAGGCGCAACCTGGAGTGCGTCCCGCAGGCCCTGATGCTGATGCTGCGCGAGGTGTGGCGCGCGCGGCTGTGAATCGGATCGATTGCCGCGCGGGAAAAGAGCCGAAGCGATGAGACCCGAATCCTTTGAGAAACCGCCGCCAATTCACGGAAGTCGGGGTGGGCGTCATGGGCAATCAAATCAAACTCGTCGGTCACCGGTTTGAAAATTTGCGGGCGATCAGATCTCATGGCGCGTTTCACGAGTTCCTTCTGGCCGATGCGCTCGATCGATACCGGGCCATGGTGGGGGATGAAAATCTTGGGCACGTTCTGGGGATCTGCTGCAAGCCGTGGGAGGTGGATGTCCTGAGCCGGATGCCGTTCGAGAGCATCACGCTCAGCGGCGTGACGGACTACGGCCGGATGAAGCGCATGGCGGCCGCGGATCCGAGGATTTCCTTCCGGTTGGAGAACGCCGAGTGCATGGACTTCGGCACGCGCAGCTTCGATCTGGTCTATTGCAAGGAGGGGCTGCATCACCTGGCTAGGCCGATCCTGGGCTTTTATGAAATGCTGCGGGTATGTCGGCGCGGGGCGATCTTCATCGAGCCGAACCACACCTGGCTGAACCGCCTGCTGCAGGCGCTGCGCCTGGCGTCGAGCTACGAGCGGGGTCAGTGGCACAACATTTCCGGCCGGGACAATTTCGTTTTTAGGTTTACGCCGGACATGCTGGTAAAATTACTTAACAGCTATTATCTCGAGTCCGGATACCGGCTTGAAATTCGCTTGGGCTGGTTGTCGTCGCGGTTCATGTGCAACTCGCCGGATTCGCTGCGCGGGGTGTTTTGCGTCGCCGGCTGGATTGCCGGCCGGCTGCCCGGCGCGCGGGGCAATTACATGACCGCGATCGTGATCCCGGGCGCGCAATTGCCATGCGATCCGGTGGCGTACGGAACATTGTTCAGGTCTGACGAGGCGGTGGAAGAGTTATGAGATACCCCGAATACGACAACCCGAGCCTCGCGCCCGGTTACGAAGACGCCGGTGGCGGCGAAGAGGCGGGCCTCGGCGAATATGCCGCGCGGCTGTGGCGGCGGCGCTGGCTGATCGCGGCGATCCTCCTGCCGGCGATCGCCGTCAGCGCGTTCCTGGCCTCGCGCGCGGAGCCGACGTACACCGCCGTGGCCCGGCTGCGCCTCGGCGTGCAGGCGCCCCGGGTGGAGCCGTTCGCGCCGGCCGGGGAGCGCGCCGAGCCGCGCCACGAGAACATGGTCCAGACGCAGATCAATATCTTCCAGAACCGGACGATCGCGCGGCGGGTGGTCGAGGATCTCAACTACAAGCCCGAGCCTTCGCCGGGCGAACGGCTCAAGCGGAAAGTCAAGACCATGCTGGGCGGGGCGCGGATCACGCCGGCCGACGTCGCCGGCACCGACGCGCGCCGCGAGGGGGCGATCGATTCGTTCCTCGCCGGCCTGACGGTGGTTCCCGTCGGCGACACGCAGATTTTCGAGGCGCGCTACAGCTCGACCGATCCCGCGTTCAGCGCCAGGGCGCTCAACGCCCTCTGCGACGCCTACCTCAAGCATGATTTCGAAACCAAGGCGGCGACCTACGCCGAGGCGCAGCGCTGGCTGCAGGGCAAGCTCAACGAGGTCAAGTCGAGCCTCGCGCGCTCCGAGGACGCGCTCTACAAGTATGCCGGGGCCGACGGCTCGCAGTTCATGACCCTTTCCGACGGCGGGCTGCAATACATGAAGGAGCTGGACGAGCTTCGGCTGAAGATCTCCGCGCTCGAAGACGAACAGGCCGGGGTCAGGGCAGATCGCGACCGGCTGGCCGCCGGCGGGCTCCCGGACGACGCCGCCGGCGCGGGGGGGATCTCGCTCGCCTCGCAGCTGGGCGCGCAGCTGGCCGCGGCCGATGTCGAACTGGAAAAGGCGCGCCAGACGCTCGGGCCGCTGGATTCGACCTACAAGAACGCGGCCGCCGCGCGCGAGCGGCTCGCCGGCCAGTTCGGCCAGGAGAAAAAGCGCCTCCTCGACGGCGCCAACCTGCGTCTGGCGCAGGTCACCGGCCAGCTTGCCGGCCTGCGCGGCGTCTTCGACGAGCGCCAGCGCCGGGTCATTGCGCTGCAGCAGAGGCTGTCGGGCTACAACACGCTCAAGCGCGAGGTCGACCTGAACCGCGAGATCTACAACAACCTGCTGCAGAAGTGGCAGGAGGTCAGCATCGGCCAGAGCATCCAGCCGGCCGACGCGGTGATCATGCAGAAGGCCGAGCGGCCGCTCGCGCCGATCCACCGCGACCGAAACACCATCCTCCTTTACGGCTGCCTGCTCGGGCTGGCGCTCAGCATCGGCGCGGCGTGGGCGTCCGACCGGCTCGACACGACCCTCAAGAGCTCCGAGGAGATCTGGCGGCTCACCGGGCTGGAGACGCTCGGCCACATCGCGCCGTGCCCGGCCGACGGCGGGAACATCCACCCGGGACTCGCCGTTTACGAGCGTCCCGCCTCCGACGTGGCGCGGAGTTTCCGGGCGCTGCGGGCCTCGATCGAGTTCCTGTCGGGCCGCCGCGCGCCGGGGAGGATCCTGGTGACGAGCGCCGTCGCCGGCGAGGGCAAGACGACGGTCGCGCTCAACCTCGCCACCTCGTTGGCGCAAAAGGGGAAGTCGGTGCTGCTCATCGACGCCGGACTGCAATCGGGCGCGCTGCACGGGATCTTCGACCTGAAACAGGACCACGGGCTCGCTGAGCTGCTTGCGTCAGGCCGGTCCGATCCGGCGAGCATCGAGGAGTTTGTCACGGTCACGCGCGTGCCGCGGCTGCACGTGATCCCGAGCGGCGCGCCGGTGGCGCAGGCCGCCGACCTGCTCGACACGGGCGGCATGGGCCACGTGCTCGAGAGCCTCGACGGCCGGTTCGACCACATCGTCATCGACGCCGAGTCGTTCGGCAGCCTCGCCGAGGCGGGGATCATGGCGCCGCACGTCGACGCGGTGCTCGTTGTGGCGCGGCCGGGACGGACGCGGCGGGCCGACTTCATGAGGCTCATCCGCATGCTGGCCGTCACCGGTGCGCGCGTCCTTGGCGTCGTGCTGAACAATTCGCGGTCGGACCTGGAACTGATCCACTTCCGGCAGGACGGCCATGGGACCGGCACGCGCGAGCAGCCGTGGGCGGAGACTGGCGGCCGCCATCGCATCAGCGACCACATCGCCGCCGCGACGCAGTTGGACGGCTACTACGATATTTGATTGCGGATTTCGGATTGCGGATTTCGGATTCGATTACGACGCACGATTACGAGCACGAGCACGATTACGATTACGACGCACGAGAAGACAGGGGCGGGGGACATGTATAAACTGGCCAAACGCGACAGGCAGTTCATTGAACGGTGGCGCGGGGTCTATCCGGCGGAGATGAGGTGGTACGCCGCGATGACGCGTTTCGGGACCGAGCGCGCGGTCTGCCGGACGATGCTGGCGCGGTTCGGCGGCAACGGGATCGCCGAGACGATGCTCCCCGAGGTCACGCCGCGCGAACTGCTCTTCCCCTGCTACGTGTTCATCCACTGCCGGATGAGCGATCCGATTTACATGGAGTGGGCCGCGTGCGACGGCGTGGTGAGCGTGCTGGGCCGCGCGTGGCGCATCCCGACCGCGCTCGAGGACCGCGAGATCCAGCATCTCCGGGCGATTCTGGCGGGGCCGGAGCGGCCCGAGGTGATCGTCCCGTGCAGGGTCGGCAGGCCGGTCGTGGTGACGCGCGGCATCCTGCAGGGCCTGCGCGGCCGCATCCTCGAGACATCCGCGACGCATTACAAGATCGAGACGCAGTTTTCGTTCCTGAACAACATGACGGCCATCACGGTGGCGGTGCCGCGGGGCGACGTCCGCGCCGTCGACGGGCATTGAACCATTCACGAGGATACAACCCATGCTCCGCATCATCGCGCCCCTTCTGATGCTCCTTGCCCTGGCGGCGTGCTCGCGATCGAAGCACCGTTTCCCCGAGCCGCCGCGGACGATCAACGTCACGGCCGAGCTCAACGAGCGCGCCCTGCAGCGCCAGCGCATGCTTGAGGAGCTCGCGCTGAAGCAGCCCGACGCCGGCAGCTACAGGATCGGGGCCAACGACGTGATCGACATCAAGGTGTTCGAGCAGACGCGGATGGACACCTCCACCCGCGTCGGCGGCAACGGCATGATCAACGTGCCGCCGCTCGGCGACATCCGGGTCGGGGGGCTGACCGAGCGCGAGCTCGAAACCGAACTGCAGAACCGGCTGCGCGGGCGCTACATCCAGGACCCGCACGTCACCGTGTTCACGCGCGAGGTCCAGGCGCGCCTGTTCGGGGTCGTCGGCGCGGTCAACCTGCCCGGGCAGTACCCCAGTTTCGGGCAAATGCGCATGGCGGACCTGATTTCCCGCGCGGGGGGGCTCAAGCCCGAGGCGGGCGAGGTCGCCTACGTGATCCGGTTCAACCCGCCGGCCGACGGCTCCGGCGAGACCACCAATACGATCAAGGTCGATCTCGACGGCTTGCTGGTGCGCGGCGATCGCCAGTGGAACATCCCGCTCGAGCCGAGCGACCTGGTCAACATCCCGTCGGCGGGGACGGTCTTCATCACGGGCAACGGTATCCGGGTGGCGGGGACCTACCCGCTGGTCAAGCGGATGACGCTCCAGCAACTGGTGGACCTTGCCGGCGGCCTCAAGTATGAAGCCGACCGGATGCTGCTTCTGGTCCGCACGGACGAGGGGGGCCAGAAGGCCGTTTACAAGGTCGATTACAACAAGCTGCGCGCGACGCGGGTCGACGATATCCAGCTTCGCGCGGGCGACAAGGTCGTCGTCGACCGCACGCCGGTCAAGACGGTGCTCGCGGCGATCGGGCGCGCGGCGCAGGCGGTCTTCAGCGTCGCGGTCTCGGCCGAGTACGACATCAACAACAACGACGACGGCGGGAAAGATTAGGATTGAGGCTCCGCGGGGTTTTCGTTTCGAAGGAAGATCGTTACCTGTCAAAGGACACTGCCATGGCACGCGCAAGATCGAGCATGGGAAGGGCCGCGTATCTGCGGATGGTGTTTGCCGTTGCCGCGCTGTTGCCGGCCGGGCGCGCGGAGGCCTCGACGTGGTATGTTCGGCCCGAGGCGCCCAAGGGGACGTACGGCAAGGAAAACGGCTCGTCATACAACAATGCGTTCAACGGCCTCACGATCGGCGACCGCGACAGCGGCGGCCTCAAGTGGGGGACCGGCGGCATCAAGGCCGGCGACATCCTCTACGTCTGCGGCAACCACTGGCTCAGCATCACCAAGCCGTCCGACAGTTTCTTCCATGGGCGGATCGCGATCGGGGCGAACGGGACGTCGAGCGCGCCGATCACGATCCGCTGCGACGGGTCCGATCCGGGCATCATCTGGGGATTCGGCCGCAACACGACGCTGTCGGACAAGTGGACCGGTCCCGACTCCAACGGCGTCTACAAAATCGACCGCGACCTGGGGCGCTACCTCGCCCAGGACGTGACGCTCGGGGTCAAGGGGGCCGTCTACATCACCTCGATGCCGACGACGACGTGGACCGGCAATTACGGCGCGTTCTGCCTCAGGGACGGCAAGACCTACGTCAAGACGACCGACGGCAAGAGCCCGGCGGGGCGGATTTACACGGGCGACATCGCCTACCGTTTCGCGCTCCTGCGCAACCAGTACATCACGTTCAAGGGGTGCAACTTTCCCGGCTTCCTGATGGACGTCGACCGCGACGAGAACGGCGAGCTTCTCCCGGCCGCGCCGCGCAGCAAATACATCACCTTCGAAAACTGCAAGTTCCGGTACGGCTCGCAGAGCTTCTTCCGGCTTTATGACGACAACAACTACTGGCTGTTCAAGAACTGCACGTTCGAATGGTGCATCGACGCGATCAACACGATCGGCGGCACGGGCAGCTGGCCCGGGTGCAGCTACATGACCGTCACGGGGTGCGCGTTCAAGCACCTGGGGACGGGGATCTACCCCCACCAGGACGCGCACGGCATCGGGATCCGCCGCGGCGTGGGCCACGTCATCGAGCACAACACGTTCGAGGACACCGGCTCGGCCATCGAGTTCTGGACGAGCGTCGGCAACCCGATGCGCAACATGACGACGCGATACAACTTCATCAAGGACGTCAAAAAGAAAGTCCGCACCGAAGGGTCCGGGATCGTGATTTCCGGCGACAACCCCGCCACCGGCACGACGACGATCGGCCAGCGCACGGGCTTCAAGATCTACGGCAACATCGTCGTCGGCGCCCAGGGCTCCGGTTTCAGCAGCAACAACGAGGACCCGGTCCTGGTGTACAACAACATCTTCGTCAACTGCGGCAGCGGCGTCCGTTTCGAGATGCTGCACGCGCCGGTTCAGGCGACGTTCAAGAACAACATCATCTACAACCCGACACAGCTCTTCATCATCTGCTGCGGCTTCGGCACGCCGACGCTCGATTGGGATTACAACATCTATTACTCGGCCGCCGGCAACCAGACGTCATTGTGGCGGCCGTACGGCTCGTTCGCCGGCTGGAAAGAGGAGATCGGGTGCGTCGTCGACGCGCATTCGAGGCTGACCGATCCCAGGTTGCCGCGTTCGTCGCCGACGCAGGACACGGAATGCAAGCCGCAGGCGGGCTCGTGCGCGATCGACACGGGGGTCAACATGGGGCTGGCGCTGGATTACCTGGGCAAAACGGTCCCGCAAGGCAAATCCCCCGACATCGGCGCATTCGAGGACGCCGCCAAGTCCAACAACAGCGAGGGCTGGGCCGGTTACGAATAAACCGCGCGGCCCGGTCACTCTTCCGTCCACCTCGATCATTCGCCGGCAGTCATCCAAAGCCGCTTGCAATCCGCGCGAGCGCAAGCCCCCGCGTGCGCTCGAGAAGTCGATATCCCCATGAAACCCCATTACCTCACCAGTCCAACCGTATGGGCGATTGCCGCCGGCTGTTTCTGCCTGACGCTGATCCTCATACCGCTGCTGATCCGGATCGCGCCGCGGATCGGCGCCGTCGACCGCGGCGGCCACCGCGGCGTGCACCGGGGCCGGGCGATGCCGCTTCTGGGCGGGCTCGCCATCGCGATCCCGTTCGTGGCGATCTGCGTCCTCGGTTTCTTCCGCGTCAGCTTCATGTTCAGCACGATCCGGCACCACCAGGCCGGCCTCCTGGCGCTCGCCATCGGCTGCATGGGCATATGCGCCCTCGGCGTTGCCGACGACATCAAGGGGCTGAGCGCGCGCGCGAAATTCGCCGTGCAGTTCGCGATGGCGTCGCTGGCGTGCCTGGCCGGATACAGCATCCGGTTCGTCGACCTGCCGATCTACGGCGACGTGTGGATCGGGCCGGCGGTCGGCACGGCGCTCACCCTGCTGTGGATCGTCGGGCTGACCAATGCTTACAACCTGATGGACGGGATCGACGGGCTCTCGGCGGGGCTGGCGTTGATCGCCGCGGCGGGGCTGGCGTGCATTTCGCTGATGAACGGCTCGACGTTCCCGGCGCTGATGTGCATCGCGCTCGCGGCGAGCCTGGCGGCGTTCCTGCTCTTCAATTTTCACCCGGCGCGCATTTTTCTCGGCGACACCGGAAGCATGTTCCTGGGGTTCGCGCTCGCCAACATCACGCTGATGGGCTCGCTCAAGACGACCGGCACCGTGATGTTCATCGCCCCGATCCTCGTGATGGGGCTGCCGATCATGGACACGCTCAGCTCGATGCTGCGGCGCTACCTGCGCGGCCGGCCGCTGTTCTACGGCGACCAGGGCCACATCCACCACCGACTGCTCAAGAAGGGCTACACGCAGACGCAGGCCGTGCTGACGTTCTACGGGATCGCCGCGGCGATGGCCGTCTCGGGCATCGTCGGCTGGGCCGCGCCCCCCGATTCGCCGGTCGCGTGGCTCGCGTACGCAGGCTACGCGCTGGCGGCGGTCGCGGTGATCCGGATCGCCGGGCTACGGCCGGGCATGATCGCCCAGATGATGGCGTATCGGAAGCACAACCTGCTTCTCAACGCGCTGTCGCAATACGCGGCGATGCGTCTCGAGGACCTGCCGGGCGACGGCGCCGGCCGCGACGACAACGTGCTCCACCTGCTCTGCCGCGAGCTGAACCTGCGTTTCCTGATGATCAAGGACGAGCACGCGCGCAGGATCCTGGCGTATGCGCAATCGGGCGAGCCGACCCGGCCGCAGGAGCCGATCCGCCGCATCCCCATCAGGAACGCGGACCATCGGATGCTGTACCTGACGTATCAGCCCGACCGCCCGATCGACGAGCAGGCGCGGGCGGACGTCGAGGGGTGCCTCGCGACCGTTTTCGAGCACACGCGCTGCCGAGCCGACGGCGAGGCGCCACGGCACGAACCGGCGCCGCTGGTCGACATCCCGCCCGCGGCGTGAAGTTGGAGGAAATGCGGTTCATCGGGTGTTGATGAGTCGGTGATCGGCACTCATTTACGATTACGAGCACGAATGGAAAAGCGGGTTGGGTCCTAAGACCCAACCCGCCCGCTTTAAGTGGTTGTCGGTGCGCTATTGATACATGTTCCAGTCGCGGGCCGCGTTGCGCGGCGTGGTCGACGTGGAATTGGCATTGTACTCGTAGGCGCCGATGTCGGGGGCTTTGCCGAGCGGGATGGCTGTGCCGGCGAAGTCGTTCGAGATGCCGACGAGCGTGCCGGCGTCGATGGCGCGCGAGCCGGCCTGCGGCATGCAGTCGGTCGCCTTGGAGGGGGCGGATGAAACCAGCTTCGGGTCGCCCTGCTGGCCGTGCGAGTCGGCGCTCATCGCCGACTTCCACGCCGAGAACGAGCCCCACGGCGCCCACAGCGTCGCGGGGTTGCCCGTGGCCGAGTAGTAGATGTTGTAATCCCAGCTCATGGAGCTCCCGCTGCCGTTGCGGACGACGAACGTCGTGCGCGGGTTCAGGACGATGTTGTTCTTGACGGTGCCCTGGACGATCCCCGAGTTGGTCTTGGTCCGGATGCCGTTGGCGCAGTTGACCAGGACGTTGTTGGTGACCGTGATGGGGTCGGGGTTGTTGCTGCTGATGCCGTTGCCCTCGGCGCCGACGACGATGTTGCCGCAGATCTTGAAGCCGGTGCGCTCGCCGAGGGTGTCGCCGTTGTCGCCCGAGATCGTGATGCCGTTGCCTTCGGTGATCGCCTTGATCCTGGGGTTCTTGATGAAGTTGTAGCGGACGGTCATGTTCTTCATCGGGTTGCCGACGCTCGTCCAGAACTCGATGGCGGTGCCGGTGTCCTCGAACGAGTTGTGCTCGAAGACGTGCCCCTCGCCGCGCTGGATGCCGATGCCGTGGGCGTCCTGGTGCGGGAACATCAGCACGCCGAGGTGCTTGAACGTCGAGCCGCTGACCTGCATGTAGCTGGCGCCGACGCCCCCCATGCGGCCGTAGGTATAGATCGCGTTGGGGGCGTATTCGAACGTGCAGTTGTTGAACTTCCAGTAGTTGTTGCCGTCGAACATCACGAAGAACGTGACCGTTCCGTAGCGGAACGCGCAGCCGTCGAACGTGACGTGGTTGGTCCGCGGCAGGGTGGCGATCAGTTCGCCGTTCTCGTCGCGGTCGATGTCGGCCAGGTAGCCGGGGAAGCCGATGTTCTTGAAATTGATGTAGGAGTTGCGCAGGAACCAGAGGCGGTAGGCGATGTCGCCCGTGTAGAGGCGGCCGGCGGGGCTTTTGCCGTCGGTGGTCTTGACGTAGGTGTAGCCGTTGCTCCGGTAGAATGCCCCGTAGTTGCCGGTCCAGGTCGTGGCGCTCATCTGGGTCAGGAGGACGGTTCCCTTGCCGGCCAGCGAGACGTCCTGGGCGATGAAGTCGCCGAGGTCGCGCGCGATTTTATAGACGCCGTTGGAGTCGGGGCCGCTCCACGAATCCGAAAGGCTCGTGTTGCGGCCGTAGCCCCAGATCGTTCCCTTCTCCTGGGCCGCGTCGCCGCGGATCGTGATCGGCGCCGACGAGGTGCCGTTGAGGGGGAAGCCGATGCGGCCGTGCCAGAAGCTGTCGGCCACCTTGGAAATCTTGAGCCAGTGATTGCCGCAGACGTAGAGGGTGTCGCCGGCCTTGATGCCGCCGGTCCCCCACACAAGGCCGCCCTTGGAGCGGTCGCCGATCGTCAGGCCGTTGAAGGCGTTGTCGTAGGAGGTTCCGTCTTCGCGGCCGTAGGCGCCCGCGGCGGCCTCGGGCCGGACGTACCAGGTTGCCGCGCGGCCGGGCGTCGCCGGCCAGCACAAAACGGCACCCACCAGAATGCCGAGCGTCATGAGGGGTCGTGGAAATACTCTCAGCACAATCCGATCCTTGCTGGGCGCAACTCGAGCGGGTCATGGAGCGCCCATGTTGATTGCGGAAGCTTAAACTTCCAGGGGATGTGGTTTGAGAATGGTCGAAAAGCCCGCTGGCGGGCGTTTCACTGCGAAATGATTTTTGTGATTAAATAATCCAACTCGGTGCGGTGACGATGCGGCTCAGTCCAGGACAGGCCCCTCATTAACGACAAACGGCCCTGAATATTTCAAAATCTTGAAATCAGGGCGTCATTGTCGGGTTTTGTATCATGCCGGATTCTTTCTGTCACGCTAAAACGACCGGGAGATCCCCTAAAAAATGCATTTTTCTTAGGAATATTTCGGATTTTAGAGTCTTTTGTCCTTGATGAAACCTACAGTCGCCGGAGTCGCAATGTGATAGGCGCTCATTCCATCCATCCCGCTGTTCCGCGTGATCGCATCCGAACGATTCCGAAAATGCGCCCGGTCGAGTGGGGTCTGTGGCTTCTTTCGCTCGCGCTGGTCATGCGGCTCACGCTGCTCAGCCGCCGCCGCCCGCTCGAGGAGTTCGAATCCATCGACCGCTTCGCGCTCGTCCAGATCGCCATCGTCTTCGCGTGCCTGATCGTGGTTTTGTTTTCGGGGCGGTTCGCGTCCGTGTGGCGCCGCATCGAGCACCGCGCGAGCGGCCTGCTGGTCATTTTTTATCTGTTTGGGGCGGTTTCCTGCTTGTGGTCGCCGAGGCCGGCGTTCTCTCTGTATCGCGCCATCGAAGCGGTCAGTCAGGTTGCGATCATCCATCTCGCGCTCTCGCATGCCTGGGATTTTGCGGCCGCCGAACGCCGTGCCCTGTTGGCCGTCCTGGCCAGCATGCTGCTCGGTCTCTTATCGGTCATCGCCACCCTCGGGCTTGAGCTCCGATTCGACTTCTGGCACACGAACCAGTACAGCGTCCCGGCAATGATCGCGTTCACGTACGCCGTCGGCGAATTGTTCTCGGGCCGGCGCGCCGACCGCGGATTCCTCGTCTTCGCCGGCGTGGCCGGCCTCATCGGGATGGCGATCGGCACGAGCAGCGCCAGCACGATCTCGGCGCTGTGCGGGATCGCGGTGGCCGTCATGTTGAGCCGCAACCGCAGGCAGAAACTGTTCCTGCTCGGGCTGCTTGCGGCGGGGATCATGCTGTACGGCGGCGTCGCGCTCATCCGGGAGCTTGTGTTCTACGGCAAATCCGAGGTCAACATCGAGCAGCTCAGCGGGCGCGCGTATTTCTGGCAGGGATACCTCAGACAGTTCGCCGAGCACCCGATCCTCGGCCAGGGGTTCGCCGTTTCGGCGCGGATCTCGACCTATTGGCGATCGACCAACACGCACAACGCCATCCTGTCGGTGCTGCTCGGCACGGGGATCGTCGGGATGGCGTTTGCCTCGCGCGCCGTGGGGCGGTGGTTTTTCGATTCCTTGCGCGCCGCGCGGCAGCGGCGGCGGGGTTCGGTCGGTTGCGCCGCGGCGATCTCGGCCGGGCTGGTCAACAGCATGTCCGTCGCCTACCTCGGCGAGACGTGGATGATGAGCTCGTTCTCGTTCGTCTGCATCCTCGCCCTCTCGTCGATGTTCGTGGTCGATCACAAAAGGAATGCGGCAGTCCGGGCATCAGCCGGGCGCTCAAGCCGATAGCTCTTTGCGCCCTCTTGCGTCGCCGGTGTCGTGTCTCACGTTGATTGCAGATGATGCATGCAACCGCGAACGAAATATGGCGATGAGGAACCGCGACGCGGTTCGACAAACCCGCCGCAGCCCTGTTGTCGAACCGATCAATCGGTTCCGCCATTCCGGCGCTCGAACCGTGGGTTGCCGATTCGAAAACAGAATCGGCAACCCACGGCTTGGGAGGTCGAACCGCTGGCGCGGTTCCAATGCATCAACCATTGCAATTCGGAGACGCCATACCAGGAGCCCCTCGCAACCACATGCGCATCCTGCTCGTCCACAACGCCTACGCCAAGCCCAGCGGCGAAGAACAGGCGGTTCAATCGATCGCCGGCCTGCTCGAGTCGCAGGGCCATCATGTCGCCTGGCTGACGCGCTGCTCGGCGGAGGTGACCGGCTCGCTTGCGCGCAAGGTCGCCGCGACGTTCGGCGGGATTTACAACCCGTTGGTGCGCGCCGAAATCAGCCGGCTGCTCGATTCGACCCCCATCGACATCGTGCAGATTCAAAACCTTTTCCCGCAAATATCGCCGGCGATCATCCGGCCGTGCCGCGAGCGGGGCATCCCGGTCGTGATGCGCTGCCCCAATTACCGGCTCTTCTGCCCGCAGGGGCTTTTCCTGAGCGGCGGCGAAGTCTGCGAGCGTTGCGCGGGCGGCCGCGAGTGGAACTGCGCCCTGAGGAATTGCACGGGCAGCCGTCCCAAGAGCGCGGCGTATGCCCTTCGCAACGCCGCGATCCGGCTGTCGCGGACGATTCTCGGACAGGTCTCGGTCTTCATGGTGCTGTCGGGTTTCCAGCGCCGCAAATTCATCGAATACGGCATCGAACCCGAGCGGCTTGCGGTCATCCCGAACTTTTCGGCCGTCGTGGGCGATGCCGGCGAATGGTCGCCGGGCGGGACGGTCGGGTTCGTGGGCCGGATCAGCAGGGAGAAGGGACTGGCGCAACTGATCGAGGCGGCCCGCGCCATGCCGGACGTCCCGTTTGCGGTCGCGGGCAGCTGGGACGGCATGCCGGAAATCCGCGAGTCGGCCCCCGCCAACGTGGCGTTTCATGGGTTTTTGGGCGGCGCCGCGCTCGAGGAGTTTTACCGCCGCGCGCGCCTGATCGTCTGCCCGAGCATCTGGTACGAGGGGTTCCCGAACGTGGTCGCGCGCGCGATGGCGGCCGGCAAGCCGGTCGTCGCGTGCCGCATCGGCGCGATGCCCGAAATCGTGGTCGATCACGAGACCGGCCTGCTGTTCGAGCCCGGCGACATCGGCTCGCTGGTCGGCCATATCCGCAGGATTTATCACGATGAAAGCGTTTGCCGCGCGATGGGGCGCGCCGGAAGGTTGCGCGTTGAGCGGGAGTATTCGCCGGACTCGGTCTACCGCAAGCTGATGGCGGTCTACTGGCAGGCGCTTAGCCGGCAATCGGTCTCCCGTTCCATGCCCGCCCCCGCCCGCGCCGGAACCTGATCGCCCGCGTCTACTGTTTGGCCGCCGTCCCGGTGACTTCCTGGATCTTCGTGATAATCGCCTCGGGCATGAACGGCTTGATCACGTAATTGTTCGCCCCCGCCTTGAGCGCCTCGATGACGCGGCTCTTCTCCGCCTCGGTCGTCACCATGATGACCGGGACGGTGTTGCCCGACAGCCGGATCATCTTGAGCGCGTCGATGCCGAGCATCTGCGGCATATTCCAATCCATCAATATCACATCGTAGCTGGCGGACCGGGCGGCATCGACCGCCTGTTGGCCGTTGCCCGCCTCGTCGATCTCGGTGATCCCGACGCTCTTGAGCGCATTGATCAGGATCTTGCGCATGGTGGTCGAATCGTCGACGACAAGAATTTTCATCTTCACGATTCCTCTTCCGCGCCGCAGTTTGGAGCGCTCACGATTTGCTCCGCAACCTGATTCCGGCCGGGCGTGAGCGGGGGGGATGAAGGGAGGGGAGTGACGCGAACTTCCCCTCCCTTCGCCCTTTATCCGGATCAGAATTCGCCCATTTCCGAATCGTTCAGCGGGATCACCTGTTCGGGATTCGCCTTGGCGGAACGGGCTCCGGCATGAGCCGGGACTTTTTCCTTTGCGGCCTTGATGGGCTGGCGAGCCTGGGCGGTGACCGGCCGTTTTGCCGCCGGTGACGGCGCGGACTTCTTGGCGGCGGCCGAGTTCTGGCCGCGGACGATCGAGACGAGCGAGGCGACGGTGTCGTTGAGCTCGTGGGCCTGGGCGGAGAGTTCCTCGGCGGCCGACGCCGATTCCTCGGCGTTGGCGGCGTTG
>JBDKRG010000036.1:0-125032 GCA_039683515.1 Candidatus Sumerlaeia bacterium
CGATATCGTACATCTGGGTTCCTCCTGAATGGTTTCTGAGCCGGCTCAGGCCGGGCTCGGCCTTTTTGCCACCGGGAGGAATCCTCTTCACCAACTAACTTCTGCATTCAAACAAAAGTTTTCCGGCCACAGGAATCGCCGGCGAGGGCGCCGGCGCCACAGTGCGATGAGCTATTCAATACTAAATAGCTGTTTTCGATGTGGGGCCGGCGCCCCCGCCGGCCATTCACGCATTCTTTTTGTCAACCACTCTAAGTTCGTGCGTCGTGCGTCGTAATCGTAATCGAACCGGTCACCGGCTCATCCCGCGATGACCGATTGGAACGCGGGACGCGTTGGATTCCTTTTTCAACTTGTCCGGGAATTCAATCTGTCAGGGTTTTCTTGATCTCGGGCATCATCAGGCGGGCGAAGTCGAGGAGGCGTTTTTCGGCGGCGGCCTCGTCCTTGTCGGCGTCGATGGAGAAGCGCACGAGCGCCGAGGCCGTCGAGCGCCGCGCGATGTAATTGCGGACGATGTTGAACTGCTGCTCGTAGTAGCTGGCGATGAAATCGGGCCCCGATTTATAGCAGTAGAAGACGAGGTCTTTCTGCAGGCCGTGGCTGATGACGAGCCGGACCATGGGGGGCAGCCCCTCGACCTGGACGATGCGCTTGTCGTTGACCTCCCAGCCGCTTCCCGTGTAGCAGAGCTCGGGCGGGTGCGCGACGCGCCGGTTGTCGGGCGAATACACGACGGCGAGGTGGACCGGCTTGGCCCGGGTCGGATCGGCGTAGCTGCGCTCGACGACGTCCCGCGTCTCCAGAATCTGGTAGACGTATTCCTCGACGACGACCTCGCGGCCGATCCAGCGGCCCAGCTCGAGCGGCAGCTCGCGGGCCTTCAGGTGCGTGCGCTCCATTTTCGGCGGGTAGAGGAGCGTGGCCGAGACCAGCGCCGTCGCCGACAGCAGGACAAGCACCAGGGCCACGCGGTTTCGGAGCCGGTTCATCATGGCGCCGGCTCCTTCGGCACGCGGCGCGGCTGAAGCAGCCACATCGCGCCGTAGAGCAGGAAGAACGCCACGACGAAAATCAGGTAGCCGGAGGCGTCGTGGACCGGGCCGCTGACGGCGTTGGTCCCCCAGAAATACGCGACCAGGCTGAGCGAGACGACCCGGGCCACGTTGCTGACGATCGCGATCGGGATCGACGTCGCCGCCAGCGCGATCCGCCGCGGCCACGAAAGATTGCTGAAGCGGGCGAACAGCACTCCCAGGAAGATCAGCGAAATGAGCGAGCGCAGCCCCGAGCAGGCGCTGCCGACCGTCACGAACGCATTGCCGAGATAAATGGTCTGGCCGTCGTTGACGGCAACGATCCCGAACAGGTCGAGCAGGCGCATCGCCAGCGCGGTCGCCATCAGTTTCATCGCCAGCGTGGACTGGACGATGAATTGCTCGGGCGGCGGGACCATGAAGCACAGGATGAACGCGGCGAACCAGAGCCGTTTCATGACGGTCCACCCCAGCAGGAAGCCGCAAATGCCCCAGATCGTCAGGATCAGGCCGAAACCGGGCAGGAAGCCCACGATCAGCCAGCCGCTCACGATCAGGATCAGCAGCCCCGCGATCATTGTCCAGAACCCGATCCACGAGGGGCGCGGATCGGCGACCAGTTCGCCCCGCTGGCGCCACGCGATGAACAGCGCCACGAACGGGACGAGCCAGCCGTGCGAATAGTACGACTCGGGCTTGTTCCAGATTTCGACCATGCGGGCGATCGGCTGCCGGAACGCGACTCCCAGCAGCGCCGCCACGACAAGGGCGATCACCCATGCAATCGCCGGGATGCGGCGGGACTCGAGCTGTGACGGGGCGGATGCCAACACTTTTCCCCTGTTCCGACCTATTGATCGGTTTCAGCTTACTTATCGTCCACGCGGGGGTAAATGCTTATTTGAAAAAGCGGGGGCCAGCTCGGTCTCGCAGAACAGGATCGTCCCGGCGACCGCCGAGACCGGGATGAACAGCGCGTTCAGGACCGGGACGAGCATGATCAGCCACGCCATCGTGCCCAGGCCGAACGTGCGCGCCCGGTTCTTTTGGAGGAACTCGGCGCGCCGGCGGTAGTCGTAGTAGCGCCGGTCCATGCTGTAGGAGGTGAATTCGAGCGACAGGAAGCGGATCGTGATCAGCGCCGAGAGGATCGCGGCGACCGGCGCCCCGCCCGGAAACAGATACAGCAGCATCACCGGGACGAGCAGCGCGAGGGTCTTGAGCGTCAGCTTGATGCTGGTATGCGCGCCGACGACCATGGCGCGCGTGAGGGCCTTGAGCGAAAACGATTCGTCGACGCTGGCGCCGGTCAGGATGATCTCGACTTTCTCGGAGAGGACGTCGTTGAACGGCAGGGCGATCAGGCTGCCGATCGGGACGAACAGGAAGATGACGAGCGCGCCGAGGAACAGCCAGACGAGCACGTTCATGATCCAGTGCAGGATGTTCCACCAGAAGCCGTCGCCGGTGTAGTGGGTGATCACCTGGGAGGCGTAGTGCCAGCCGGCCCAGGCGAGCAGGCCGAAGACGGCGATGTTGATCGCGAACGGGATCAGCACCCACAGCCACAGGCCGGGCCGGCCCAGCAGCAGCCCCGCCCCGCGCCAGATGTCGCCGACGCCGCGAAAGAAGCCCGATGCGGTATTGTCCATCTGATCCGTCCTCGTGTGTCGTAATCGAAACCAACACCCACCCGCGCCGCCGCCGAGCCCCCTACTCGTATTGTTTGTCCGCCAGCTCCCTGGGCACGGCCCAGCGCACCTTGTAGAGGCTGGCTTCGCCGAGGCTCTTGACCAGTTCGACTCGGGCTTCCTTCAAAAGGATTGGCCAGATGACGTCGCGCTGGTAGACGGTCGACGGTTCGAAGGCGGTCGGCCGCGCCATGAGGAGCCAGACCGGCTTGCCCTCGAACAGGCGGCGGCGCTCGCCGGCGTTGATCTGCCAGTGGCCCGCGGGGTTGATCAGCAGGCTCGTCCCCGGCCACCAGTCGTACGGGATCGGGTCGATGTATCGGGCCTGCTGCTTGTTGGTCCGGCGGGATTTGAGGTTGAGCGCGCTCGTCGTGTAGACGTGGCCGTTGAGGAGCCCGAAGTCCTGCGCGCTTGCGTACAGGGCGACGTTGGGCCCGGGCGTCGACCGGTAGAACGGGATCAGCGGCAGCTCGTAGCTGCTGATCAGCCACTCGCCCGCGGGGACCTGCTCGAGGAGCGCCGGGATCGTGTCGGCCAGGCATGAGCGGCCATGCAGGTCGGACTGGAAATACATGGCGCGGTCGCGGCGCCACTCGCCGCGCAGGAGGAGCACCGCGACCAGGAGCGCGATCAGCTGCGCCCAGATTTTGAGGCCGAACCGGCGCGCCGGGCCGCGCCGCAGCGGCGCCCACAGCGGGACGTGAATCAGCCCCCAGGCGGCCAGCAGGTCCGCGAGGACGATCCAGATGAACGCGAACCGGACGGCCTGGAAGAAATAGAGGAGGCAAAAAGCCGCGCCCGTCAGCGCCCAGCCGGCCATGAGGAGAACGGCGGGCCGGGTCGGCCGGCCGCGCCGCCTGGGCCAGACCGCGCAGAGCGCCGCCGCGATCACGGTCACGCCCATGTAGGGGGCGTAAAAGTCGTGCGTCAGGCCGAACACGGCGCGCCCGTAATACTCGAGGTTGCTCGGCGGCCGGCTGCCGGGGATGAGCCCCTTCCAGCCCTCCGTGAGGTAACTGAGATTGAACGTGACGCCGAGGTCGGTGTAATCCATGGGATCCCAGAACCTGTAGCCGTTCATCCCCCACACGCCGAACGCCCAGCGCTGGTACAGGATGTTCGCGGCGAAGCAGGCGGCGATCGCGCCGCCGAAGACCAGGACGTCGCGCCGGCGCCCCCACAGCAGCATCATGAGGCCCAGCGCGCCCGCCCAGTAGGTGAACGGCGCCTTGGCGACGCTCAGCCAGCCGACGGCGAGCCCGGCGAGCGCGGCGCGGGCGAGGGTTTGCCGCGCGCCGCGTTGTTCGATCCACGGCCGCGCCAGTTCGAGCAGCAGCAGCCAGACGAGCATCAGCCCCATCTCGCTCATGGCGAGCGTGGCGCTGCTGAGCGTCGTCGGGTGGAGCGCCCAGAACAGCGCGGCGAGCCCCCCCGCCGCGCGCGAGCCCATCAGCCACCGCCCCAGCCGCGCGATCAGGCCGGTCGCGACGAGGCCCATCAGCGCCGAGGCGATCCAAAGCCGGTTGACGTTGAAGACCCACGCGAACGGCGCGAGCAGGATGGGGTAGGAGAGCGGGTAGCGCGAGGGGAATTCCCACACGCCGACCTGGATCAGAGGGGCCTCGAGGTGCGCCAGGCGGTTGGCGAGCATCGCGTATTCGATCGCGTCGGGCGTCGGGAAGAGCTCGCGGCCCAGCTTCGTGGGGGAATGCAGAACGGCCCAGCCGTAGACCAGGCAGGGAATCAGCCAATAGAGGATATGGCGCAATTGGGGCGGTCGCACCAGGCCGCAATCCTCTCTAACCTATTCCTGTGCGGGCTGGGCGCCGGCGCTCGGGGCCAGCGCCTCTTTTCGTGCGACGAGGGCCAGGTTGTAGAATTCCGTATAACCGCAAAGCGAGCACGAAACGGACAGGTAGCTGCTGGCGGGCAGCGGGACGATGCGCGCCACCGCCCGGCCGATCTGCACTTCCTGAACCAACGCCCCCCGCCCACGGCACTTCGGGCAGACGAATTTTTGCTCAAAATCCTGTTTGGTCCACTTCATATCCGAAAACCCTTTCACGGGCGACTGACGATGGATGAAGACCATCTATTAGATTACGTGGAAACGGCTTGCGATGCAACCATGGAAGGGTGGAACGGGGGCGACCTTGATCCTTCATCAAATTCGAATATTGAACCACGGAGACACGGAGGCACGGAGATGATTTAGAGTGAGTGACAAAAGTTTTCCGGCAATGGATGCCAATATCGGATCGATGCGCACCCAGCCCCGGCAGGGGCGATATAAGTTAGCCCAGGGCGTCAGCCCAGAAAGGGAAAAAGAGAAGAAACCCATCACCTTGATGGGGGCGCCCTAGTGGATCTCGGATGGTTGGCTGAAGAGTTGCACGGTTTCGGCCGGGACGCCCGCGAACGCCTTCTGCCACCTCGCGTCGGACAGGTCGCTCCCCTGGATTTTGCGCAGGCAGATCGTCCGGATCCGGCCGGGGTGGCGGCGGGCGATGTCGCCGTAGATTTCGGGGTCCTGTTCGCCCGTGTCGCCGACCAGGATGAAGTCGCGCCTGGGGAAAAGGCCGAGGAGCCGTTCGATCTGCTCTTTTTTGTGGGCGCCGGCGTCGAGCATCAGGAACTTGACGAGGGTGCTGTCGCCGAGCCGGAACGAGCGCAGGTGGAACGAGCCGGCGGGGTATCCGGCCGTCTCGATCAGTTCCGCGATCGGCGGCGCGAGCTGCCAGGGCGACCCCGAAACGTAGTGGAAGACCGCGCCCGAGGCCTCCCACTGACGGTATCGCTCCGGCATCCCGTCGACGGCCGCCGGCGGCATGATGAACGTGTTGGCGAGCATCTGCTTGCGGTCGAGGATGCCGGTCACCTTGATCGTGTCGTCGATATCGGAAACGACCGTGGCGCCGGCCGGCGGGATGAGCTGGATGCGGCCCTCGATCACGCGCGTCTGGGGAGGGGGCAGAACGGCCCGGCAGGCGACCCACGACGCGCCGCCGGTCGTCTGCGTGTCGGAGGTTTTCAGGCCGGCGGCCGGGATCTGGATCGTCAGGCGGGTGTGGCCGTCGGGAGCGGTCGGGGCCATGTCGTATTCGCGTCCGGCCAGCCGCAGCCGGACCTTCTGGTTACGTTCCAGGTCGACGAGGAAGAGGCGGAGGCGTTTGTCGAGCGTCAGCGTTTGCGTCGTGTCGAGGCGGTCGAGGTCGAGGGCTTCGGTGAGCTCGCGGATCAGCGCGCGGCGCCAGATCGAGTCGGGCTCGGGCTCATAGACCGCCGCGTGCAGCTCGATCGTCCAGGTCGTGCCGGAATCGTCGAGGCGGCCGAATGCGGGGTAAAAAAGGATGTCCTCATCCGAATCGATATGGCCGGCCGGGAGAAGACCCGCCTGCGCCGGGCCGCAGAACATCACGGCGAGGAGCGTCATGAGGATGCGAATTTTCATGCGTGCTCGTGCTCGTAATCTGGCGTAGCCGGAACCAAATTCATGCAGTTCGGAACGGCACACCGAAGAGGCGACATCGTGGGATGTTCAACTATCCCGCCCCTTCAGGGCTCGGATCGAAATGCGTGCCTAACCCAGGGTTTCGCTTCGCTCCACCCTGGGCTCTTGAACTATTCGACCCTTTCAGGGTCCCAGCCCAAAACCTTCGCAAGGCTGGTCGCTCGAAGATTTTGGGTACATCCTGCATTCAAATTCGGCCGCTGCAGAGTCATCGTAATCGAAAATCGAGCATCGAGCATAATGACGCGTAATCCAACTTCGATCAGCGGAACACGTCGGGACATAGTCCCGACCTACCTCAGTTCTCTTCCCGGATCTGCTTCATGATGGTCTTGCTGGCGTTGACCTTGGGGGCGCCGGTGATGGCGACGCGGATCCCGAGCTCGTCGGCGATGGCGCGTTCGGGGACGCCCTCGGCGGTGTAGTCGGTTCCCTTGGCGTGAACATTGGGGCGGATCGTCCGCAGGCAGCGCTCGGCGGTCGGCTCCTCGAAGATCACGACGCGGTCGACGGCTTCCATGCCGGCCAGCAGCTCGGCTCGCTCGACGCCGGGCATGATCGGCCGGCCGGCGCCCTTGATCTCGCGCTCGCTGGCGTCCGAGTTCACGCCGACGATCAGGACGTCGCCCTCGGCCCGCGAGTCGTTCAGGTACGAGACGTGCCCGGCGTGCAAAATATCGAAGCAGCCGTTGCAGAAGACGACGGTCTTGCCCAAAGCCTGCTGCTCGCGGGCGAACGCCGCAGCCTCGTCAAGCGTCACGATCCGGTCGGAGGGGTGGTAGTCAGGCATAATTCCGAATTCCTTCCAAATACCTGTTTTCCTCTGCGGGATTCTCACCCAGAAACATGACTAAATAATGCTTCGGTGTTTCCTCATCAATCAAGGGCAGAATGAAAATGAAATTTAATATGTCATCGACCTCATCATCGTCATGCCATGTTGTCATCAGAAAATACTTGTCTTCGTCGGCTTCGGGATCGTGTGTCTGAAGCCAAACTGCGATTTCATCGATGCAATCGTGCCAATGTTCGCTTTCAATACCCGCACAGCAAACATAATCACAATTGCTCAAGATGAGTTGTTTCGCAAATTCTGCCTCAAATTCATCGTCGATGTGGTAATGAAAATTTACCAGCACGCAGAGATAAGGCTCATCGTTGAATGGAAGCTCCGGGAAGCAGGTTTGCCCAGGAAGCGAATGGACCCAAACTGAGACGTTATTGATGGATTGAATAAATTTCATGTCGGCCCGGGTTCATCCGTCCCTGCGGGACTCGGCTTCATTTTTATTTGCCTGACCCGCCATTATCATGGCGGGCTGAAAGCGGTTGTCCCTCCGGGACTTGGTTATCGATGTTGTAATCTTGCGCGCAGTCAGCCATAGCATTTCATGCCGCTTCGGGCCGAAGCGACCTACTGCTTTAAAATCCAATCGACCGCTTCGCCGATGTTTTCGACGATGACCGTCGGCTGGACCTTCCACTCGTCGCGCTTGAACTGGATCTCGCCGAGGCCGTAGCCGGTCTTGACCATGACGCCGGGGATCCCGGCGTTGCGGGCGAACTCGATGTCGCCCGGCTTGTCGCCGATCATCCACGCGCGGGCCATGTCGATCGGGAAATCGGAACAGGCCTTGCGGATCATGCCGATGCCCGGCTTGCGCATCTGGTCGGGGTCGTCGCGGTATCTGGGGTCGGCGGCGGTCTTGTGGAACGGGGCGTAGTAGAGCGCGTCGACGCGGGCGCCACCCTCGGCGAGCAGCTCGTGCATGCGCTGGTGGATGAGGGCCAGGACGTCCTCGGTGAAGATCCCGCGCGCCACGCCGGACTGGTTGGTCATGACGATGGCGAGCATGCCGGCCTGGTTGATGCGCCGGATCGCCTCGGCCGCCCCCGGCAGGAGTTCGAGCCGGTCGGGGTGGTTGCAGTAGCCGACGTCGACCGTGATCACGCCGTCGCGATCGATGAACACGCACGGCTTGAGGCCGTTCGACGGTGAGTCCGGGCGGTTGCTCATGGCTGAACCTGTTTGGATCGATTTTCGGTTACGATTACGACGCACGAGCACGAAGACTCCGACAGCTGCTCGTGGGTTTTAATGGTCGTGCACCCGCCTCCGAATGTGGGACAACCGAGCTCACGGGGCCAGCAAGCTCCCCGCAGGCGACCCCCACGCACAAGAACCGCACCTCTTAGGGCTGCTACCGCCAGGTCCTGACCCGGTTCGAAGCCGTTCCTTGCATGGGGACCCGCGGATCAACGCCGCACGGACCCATTCGACCGACCATCCCCACCCTCGGGCGGGAATTCAGCCCTGCTGAAGCGGATTGCAGGTGACAGGGCACCGCTGGCTCCCCACCTAGCACGACCGGTTCCATCGTAAAGAAAAGCGATGAGATATGAAAGATGAAAAAAGAATGATGAATGATGAGTGATGAATAAAAAAGAATGATGAATGATGAGTGATGAGTGATGAATGATGAATTCTGGAGAGCCGAGTCCTGATGGACGCGGCGAAAAGATGCGGGTTGACGCGCTGCCGAGGGAGACCCTTAATTGAAGGCAATGGGGGCATTGCCATGGCCAGATTCATCCTGCTTCTCGCCGTCATGCTGATCGCCGCCTGCAATACGGACCGGCTGGTCCAAGGCGACGGCCGCTGGCTGGTTGTCGAGTGGCAGATGACTTGGTTGAGTTAAAGAATAAGTGGGGCGCCGCAGTCGAGTGTCAGCCTTGAAATGACGAGATGTGTTCGCGTGCATCAAGTTGGCGGATGCATTGTCGAACCGGTAAACCGGTTCTGCTTTTTCGGCGTCCGGACCGTGGGTTGCCGATTCGAAAACAGAATCGGCAACCCACGGCTTTGAAAGTCGAACCGCTGACGCGGTTCAAATGCAACCCGACATCATGAGCCTGACAGATTAGTAGTCTGACCAGTTGCTTGTGATGGATTCGAGAAAGGACCTAAAGGGCCCAAAGGACCAAAGGGAAAAGAGATGAAACCCATCATCTTGATGTGGTCGCCCTGCCAGGCGCTGTACGATAAATCAAAATGGCTGAAGCCGGGATCGAGAAGCCGCGCTGAAGCGCGCTGAAATATCAAAAACTGCCAACAAAATCCCACCGGCTGAAGCCGGGGGCAAGGAAGAGCGCGCTGAAGCGCGCTGACTTTTTGCGTTAATCGGACAAAGCCTGGTAGCTCGGGCGCGGGCGAGGGGACCGAAATCCGAAATCCGAAATCCCAAATCCGAAATCCGAAATAAAAAATGGCTGGGGGTGAAGGATTCGAACCTTCGGATGCCGGAGCCAAAGTCCGGTGCCTTACCACTTGGCTAACCCCCAGCACGAACGAACCGGCTTATGATACCGATGGATGATTCGCGTGTCAAACGCATGTGAGTCAGTTCCTTGGTATGGGGTTCGGATTCCCGCAAATGCAATCATCCTCGTCACCGTATCCGCAATCCGGGTGATCCGCGCATATTCGCGCGGCAAACCGAGGCGAAAAATATTTTGGAATAATGTGTCATGACCGAAATAAAAATTGACTTCTGGGCTTGTCGTGTCGTATTTCATTGATCGATGGATCCCGCTCGCAAAAGCCCTGACTGCCCCTATTGCGGCTCCCCCATGCGCACGGCCGTCATGGTTTGCGACCGCTGCGACGTCGAGATCCGCGGCAAGTTCCGCCAGAGCCAGTTTTCGCGACTGCCGGACGAGGATCAGGAATTCCTCGAGCGCTACCTGCTGGCCGAATTCAGCATCAAGGCGCTGGCCGAGGAGTCGGGGCTCGGTTACGTCGCGATCCGCAACCGGCTCGACCACCTGATCGAATCGTACCGCAAGCTTCAGGCGAATGAAGACGCCAAGCGCGCGATCCTGGAGCGGCTCTCCCGCGGCGAGATCACCCCCGACGCCGCCGCCAAGGCCATCGAAAGGCTGTAAGATGGACCGATCGGACGCCGATTCTCAGGCGATGCTCGACCAGCTCCGGCGCAACGGCCAACTGACCGACGCCGAATACGAGCGGCTGTCCACCGCGCTCGTCAACCCGCCGCCCGCCGCCCGGGTCGAGGCCGCACCGGTTTCATCCGACATCCCGTGGCAGGTGTGGGTCGCGATCGGGATCGATTGCCTGGGCGCCCTGATGGCGCTCCGGCTCCTTGACAAAAGACCCGGCTTCGCCCTGAGCGTCATTGTCCTCGATCTGCTGCTGGCCGTGGGTTTGTACTTCCGCAACAAGTGGGCATATGGCGCCACGATTCTGGTTTGTTTCCTATCGATCATGGGCAGCGGAAGGCATGCGTTCGGCGCGCTGATCAATTTTGCGATCGGGATCATGATGCTGAAAGTCTATTACTGGTTCTTCCCCGAGCAGCCCCGTGCCTAGGAGGATCGCCGAGATGGAAGAGATGGGAATCTCCTCGCAGGAAATGCTCGACCGCCTGTTGCGCGAAGGCAAGGTCACCGATGACGAGTATCTGCGTCTTTCCAGGGCGCTGAACCGGCCCGGTTCCCTGCTGCGGAAACTGAAATTGCCCCCGTATTTGTCGGGGTTCACGGTGACCATGCCATGGCAGGTCTGGGTCGGGATCGTGAATTGCGCGCTGTGCAGCTTCGGCGCGCTGATCCTGTTGCCGAAGATGCCGGCGACGAGCATCGGGTGCATTCTGCTCAACGCGTTCTTTGCCTACGGGCTGTATCGCAGGATCAGATGGATTTACACGATCGCGGTGTTTGTCTTCATTTGCAGCATCATCGTCATATTCAAGAATCCATTTGGGGCGGTGATCGGTTTCGTGGTCGGGATGATCCTGCTGACGGCGCGTCGGCATTTTTCCCGCCCACAATCCGCCCAAACGCAGGGATGAGCCGCCCGGGGGAAAGGTGGAATCGCGCCCCGAATCGGGCGCCTCTCCGGGGCGCGTGGTCGATGGCATCCTGACCCCCCGGCGGCGCTACGCTTCGCCGGGGGCTACTCGCGCCGGCCCCGCTGGGGCCGGAACTCCGAGCCGAAATTTCACGCCAGCTTCTTGGAGAGGATCACGCTGCGGTAGGTCTTGCCGGGCCACTGCGTAATGTCGACGGGCTTGTAGCCGCGGCGATCGTACCAGGCGATGAGTTCAGCCGCGGGTTCGGCCGTGTCGAGCGCCAGCTCGGGGATCTTGAGCTCGGCCGCGCGCCGCTCGACGAACTCGACCAGCCGCGATCCGATCCCGTGCTTTTGATAGTCGGGGTCGACGGCGAACTGGGCGAAGTAGGCGACGCCGGGTTTTTCGAAGTAGGGAATCCCGTAGGTGAGCACGCCGGGCGCGCGCAGGATGATCGTCCCGACGATGCGGTGGTTCAGCTCGGCCACGTAGGGCTCGCCGATCGCGATGCGCCGGCGCGTCTCGTCGGCGTCCTGATCCGCCGCCGTGAAATTCATGCCCGCCGCCGCGTGCGCCGCGTAGGCCCGGTGCAGCAGCTCGGTGAGTTCTTCCATCGAGTCATTGGCGTTGATCAGCCGGATGAGGATGTCGTTTTTCATGCGCCGTCTCGCGTCATGAGCCGTTGGGCGTTGGCCGAGAAGATCGCTTTTTCGATTTCCGCGCCGAGGCCGAGCGACCGGACCGCCGCCAGCGAGTCCTTCTGGCTCGCCCACGGCCAGTCGGTGGCGAACAGGACGCGCTCGGGGCCGTGGGCCAGGACCATCGCGCGCGTTTTCTCCAAGCCCAGGAACGGGATCGTCGTCGCCAGGTCGAGGTATACGCTGCGGCCGACGAGTTCCTTTTCGACCATCTCCCAGTCGATCCAGCCGCCCAGGTGCGCGGCGATCACTTTGAGGCGAGGGAAGCGCCCGGCGACGCGCGCGATGCGCTCGCAGGCGGCGCGGCGAATCCTCGGGAACGCCGGGTCGAACCCCGCGTGGAACAGGATGACGAGGCCGAGCTCCTCGGCGGCGGCATAGACCGGGTCCATGCGCGCCTCGTCGATGTCGAACTCCTGATAGTAGGGGTGGAACTTCATCCCGATGATGCCGCGCGCGTGGATCTGCCTGACGTGGGCGTCGGCGTCGGGGTCGTCCGGGTGGACCGAGGCCAGCGGGACGATCCGCTCGGAGGCGATGGCGCACGACCAGTTGAGGATCGACTGGAACTGGTCCGGGCGCGTCGCGATCGAGCAGACCCACGACTGCGCGATGCCGGCCTCGTCCATCGACGCCGTCAGCCCGCCGAGCGTCCCGTCGCGCGGGATGGGCAGGCGCGAGGCCTCGGCCAGCGCCGTGATCGCCCGCTCGGCGAGGCCGTCGGGGAACGCGTGGGTGTGTGTGTCGACGATATTCATGGCCCCGACAGATTAGTCGAGGGAGTGAGAAGAATCAATGGGGGTCAGTAGGTCGCTTCGGCTCGAAGCGACATTCTCACGTTGGGTGTCCGTATGTTTTAGAGCGCTTATTGAAAGTTTTGTCCGCCTCGTGCTCGTAATCCTAACCAGGCATAGCCAGAACCAAATTCATGCGGCTCGGGATGTCACCCCGAAGGGGTGACGATAGTTCGGCAGCCCAGTGTGGAGCGAGGCTGTTGCGAGCGCAACCCTGGGATCACCGCCGCCATTTCAACCGAGCCCTGAAAGGGCGCCATAGTGGGATGTTCAACGATCTCGCCCCTTCAGGGCTCGGATCGAAAATGCATGCCCAACCCAGGGTTTCGCTTCGCTCCACCCTGGGCTCCTGAACTATTCGACCCTTTCAGGGTCCCATCCCAAAACCCCCGCAAGGCTGGTCGCTTGAAGATTTTGTGCGCGGATTACACACAAATTCGGCCGCTGCAGAGTCATCGAATCAACACATTCTTCGTTGAGAATCGCGACATAACTTCTTGGAAGCACTCTAAGATTCGTGCTCGGCTCGTAATCAACATCGAGCAGTCACCACTCAGCCAAGTAACCAGTCTATTCATCCCGATCGCGCCAACGGCGCGTTTCATTGTCTCATGGGCAAATCCGATCATGAGACGCGCCGTTGGCGCTCGAAATATTTTGACCTGAACCTGGGGCTGCGCCCCAGGCTGATATGAATTGCGCCGTTGGCGCATTTGGATTATTGACGATCTATCGAGTCTTCCTAACCCTGACCCAGATGTCCCCGGCGCTGAGCGTGCCGTTCGTGGGGTCGTATCTCACCGAGGCGCGCTGGTCGGTCCGGTCGGGGCCCACGCTGTAGATCGTGATTTCGTCGTCCGCCTGAACGGTCTTGAGCGGCTCGTTGGCGAACGGGTCCGTGGCGGTGGTTTGATTGCCCAGCACCGCATCCAGTCCGGCGACGCCAAGGTTGACATTCGCCGCGCTCACGTCGGTGCGCGTGAGCGCCTCCTGGTAATTGGGAAGCGCGATCCGCTCGAAGTAGGGCATGTTTTTGAAATCGATTTCGGGCAGGTTCCGGTTGGTGTCGATGGCGCTCAGCATGCCGCCGTAAGAGGCATCCATGTGGTCGACGAGGCTCGCGGCCCTCGATTTGGCCACGACCGCCTGCCACGTCCCCCATGCGACTTTAAGCGTGGTCTGGCCCGGCCGCTCGTAGAAATGATCGAGCAGCCCCTTTTTGAGCGCCGGGACCGGCTCTTTCAGGTTCAGCACGAGGTCCGTGTGGTATTGGATCAGGTTGGCGAGCGAGCCGCTCAGCAGCCGGACCGTTTCGTCGCGTTTGAAAGCGTAGTCGCGTTCCAGGTAGCGGCGGAAGTCGGCCGCCCCGACGGCGCTTTCGCCGAATCGCGCGCGCAGCAGCTTCGCGAACTCGGGCGTCATCGATGGGTCGTGCAGCCAGTCGGCCAGCTCGAGGCTCGAGTGCGCCTGCATGGCGATGGCGACCAGTTCGCCGAGCAAGGTCGGCTCGGAAACCGACTTCGCCAGGGGGTTGATTGCGAGCAACGCCTCGGCGGCGCCCGTGAAGTCGCCCGCATCGCGCCGCCGGCGGCCTTCGGCCGAAAGAATGCGAGAAAACCCCTGAAAGATAATGAATTCCTTCTCCATCAATTTAATCAGGGCCAGATCGCCGGGGGCGAGTTGATCGTGGCTTTCGATGGCCGGTTTGGTTTTGGCCAGCCGCATCAGGTCGTCGATCAGCTCGCGGTTCTCGAGCAACCACTTGACCTGATCGGCCGTGAGCGGCTCGCCGGCGCGCCGCCCGGTTGGGCCATGCTCGAGCCATTCCTTCTCGTTCGTGAATTTCGCCGCCCACTTGGTGTAGATGTCCGCCGCTTCGGCGGAACTCAGGCAATCCTCGAGTTTGCGGGGCGGTTTCCCCGCCGGTTTCGCATGGGAGCCGGCCGACAATCCGCTCGGCGGCTCGAGCTGGTCCGGCCGCAATTTGTTCGCCGAGAAGGTAATCTGCAAAACAAGCACAAGCACGGCCGGCGCGCCAACGATCACGCCAAGCAAAACCCAAGGCCACCTGCGCCTGCATTTGTTATTAACATTCATCATTCATCAATCATCATTCATCATTTCTTCCGCACCTTGACCCAGATGTCCCCCGCGCTCATGGTTCCGTTCGTGGGGTCGTATCTGATCGCCCCGCGTTGGTCCTGGAGGTCGGGGCCGAGGCTGTAGATGAGCGTTGATTCTGTTTCCTGAATGGTCTTGAGCGGCTTGGCCGTGAACGGATCGATCCGCTCTTCGCCGCCGCCCGCGAGCAGATCCAGGCCCCCCAGGTTGAGTTCATGATTCGCGGCGTTCGTCCGGGAGCGGGTGGCCATTTCCAGCGTGTTTGCAAACTGAAAGCGGCTGTTTGACAATGGGGTGTTGTTGTCGATCGCGTTGAACATGGCTTGATAATCATTGTCCATTTGATCGACGAGCCGGCTCCCCGACGCCTTCTTGAACACGGATTCGCCTGTTCCGCCCAGCAGAAAGCCTGTCGTCCTGAGCGGAAATTCCCTGAACCGGTCGTAGATGACAGGGACTGGGATCTCGCCGGGTTCCTCGTTGTTTCCGAGTTTCTTATAGAATTCCTGATACATATCCATGTGGATCCGGTAACGAGTCCTATACCCAATCAGATCGAGGAGCGAGCCGTCCAACTCGCGCACGAGATCTTCACGGGCCGATTCATACCGGTATTCCATCACTCGGCGGAACTGGGCCGGGCCGATTTCCGACGCCTCGAGTTGCTTTCGAATCCGGGCGCCGGCGTCGGCCGGGATCGACCCATTCGCGAGCCACCACGACAGTTCCCTGTTTCCGATCGATTGCATTGCGATCGAGACGAGGTAATGCATTTCGTCCGGCTCGCGATACGACTGCGCCAGCGGGTGAACGGCCATGAGCGCCTCGACGGCGCCGTTCACATCGCCTTCGGCCATGCGGCGGTGGCTCTCGGCGCTAACAATCCGGCAAAGCCCCTGAAAACCCATCACCATTTTGATGGATGGATACGTCAGGTATTGGAAATCCTTCCTGTCGCGCTCGAGCGCCTCTTCGCAGGTCATCATCGGCAGCCCGCCCAGATTGGCAAGGCGGATGGCGTCGGCGATCAGTTCCTGGTTGTCGAGCAGCCAGCGTTTCTGTTCCTCCGTCATCGGTTGATCCGGGCGCCACAGGGTAATCTTTTCCTGCCATTTGCTGTCGGCCAGCTTGGGTGCCCACTTATCCCAGATCGCGGTCGCATCTTTGGCGTTGCTCGAGACGAGAGTGGCGGATGTCTTCGTATCCGTGGCCGAACTTGGGCTTGCATCAAGAGCGATGTGTTTCAGCATCCCCGCCGGCGGCTTGATCTGCCCGGGCCGAAGGGCATTGACCCGGAACGCAATCGACAGCGCGATCGCGATCAGCGCCGGGATCACGATGAAAACCCCGAACATAACCCACATCCACTTGCGCTGCCTGCTTTTCGCCATGAGGCACTTCCTTCAAAGATTATTATCGAACGCTTGCATCATACCCGATCACCGCGGCTTTTTCTTCACCCTTACGCAAATATCTCCCGCGCTCGTTGCTCCGTTGGTCGGATCGAAAGTGACCGCGCCGCGCTGGTCCACCCCGTCCGGGCCGAGGCTGTAGATGAGCGTTGATTCGGGTTCGGAGATTGTCTTGAGGGGTTGGTTGTTGAACGGGTCCGTCCCGCCGCCGGAGCCGCCCGCGATCAGGTCCAGCCCCGCGACGTCCAGGTTCAGCAGCGCCGCGTTCGCGTTGGCCCGAACCTGCACATCATTGAAATTCGGGAAGCGAATCAAATGAAACATATCGACCGAGCCTACTTCAGGGGTGTCGAGCCGGTTGTTGTCCACATGATCGAAAACCGTCTCAAACGACGAGTCGAGCCGTTGAACCATGTTCGATCCGTCGGCTTTGAATGCCAGGATGATGCCTGTCCCGGCTGCCAGTGACCCGATCGTGCGGATTTGGGCCTTGCGCAGCTGGCCGGCGATGTAATCCCCCAAGCCCTGGCTTTCCTTGAGATCAGGGAGCGCCATCCTCATGGTTTGTCCGATTGGACCAGTCACGATCTGCAACATCTGGCTGCGTTGCGATTGGTATTCGCCTTCGATGCTTCGCCTGAGATGGACGGCGGTGAGCGCCTGGCTCGGAAGCGAATCGCGCAGGCGGCGGGCGGCCTCCGGCGACAGCTTGCCATCGCGCAACCAGCTTGCCAGTTGCTTGTCGGGAGTGGACTGCATGGAGGTGGCGACGAGGTAGCCGATCAGGAACGGCTCGCGGACGAGATTCGAGATTGGGTAGACCGCCATCAGCGCTTCGGTCGCGCCCCGCTCATCGCCCGAATCCAAACGGCGGGTCGCCTCAGCCGTGAGGATCTTGGCAAACACCTGGTGCTGAAGAAAATTGGGCACGGGCATCCTGAGTCTCTCGAAGGGATCGATGTTCACGATCTCTTCATAGGTCATGATCGGTCCGCCGCCGAGCTTGGCCAGCTCCAGCAGGTCATTGATCATGCCCTGGTTGTTCTTGAGCCACTGGATCTGCTCGCCGGTCAGGGGCTGGCCGTCCTTCCACTGCATCATTGGACTCTTGTCCCAGCCCGAATCGCCCAGTTTCTTATAGATTCTCGCATATTCGGGGTTTGGGTGCGCGGCCAGCACGTCCTCGAATGTGGTTGGCGGTTGAGTCGATGCAAGCGTCCCGGTCGTCGACCGGTCCGCGCGCGCGTTGGATGATTTGATCATCCCCGGCGGCGGCTGCATCTGGTCGGGGCGGACGCCGTTGACCTGGATCATGATGATGAGGATCAAAAAGATCAGCGCCGGCGGGACGATGAAAATGCCAATGAGAATCCAGAGGATTTTGCGCCAGCGGCTTCGCGGCCGCGCGGGTTCACTCGTCTTTTCGCTCATGGTCATGCCTTATCTCTTTTTTACGCGGATCCAGATATCGCCCGCGCTCATGGTTCCGTTGGTGGGGTCGTAGGTGATCTCGGCGCGTTGGTCCTGGCGGTCCGGCCCGACGCTGTAGATCAATGTCGCGTCGGCCTCCTGAACCGTTTTGAGCGGCTGTTCGATGAACCGGTCTTGTTGCTCGACCGTTGGCTGGCCGGCCAGGAGATTGAGCCCGGCGATGTCAAGTTCGAGCACGGCGAGGCTTGCATTGGTACGCGTCTGCGCCTCCATGAAGTTCGGTATCGGATCAAACCAGTTGCGGCGCGTGAGCGAGTTCGGATCGACGATTTCGTTTCTGTCCATGGCATCAAACATCTTCTGGTAATTCGAATCGAAATTCTCGAGCGTCTGCGATGCGTCCGCCTTGAGCACGATCCCCATGGCCGTGCTGTGGGCCAGTTCTCTGGCGGTTGTGATCGGATGCGTTGTCAATCCGCGGTATAAATACGGCAGGAAGCTTTCGTTCGTGTTCCCCTGCATGCTCATTTGCACGATCCGGCCGAGCGAACCCTGCATCATCAACGTCATGACCCCGCGGGTATTGTAATATTCAAGCTCCATCGCGCGCCGGTAATTGTTGAGATCGATCGGGTTGGTCGCAAGCTGCCCGCCCAGGCTGCGCGCCGTCGACGGCGAAAGCTCGCCCGACTCGAGCCATCGCGAAACTTCGCGGGCGGCGACTTGCTGCATGGCGATCCCGATCAAGTGGCTGATGAGGAAAGGTTCGCTCGTCGATCTGGCGATCGGGCCAATGGCAAGGAGCGCCTCGGCCGCGCCGGCCTGGTCGCCCGCGGCGAACCGGCGCATCGCCTCGGCCGACAAAATCCGGCCGAACGTCTGGATCTCGAGGTAGTTCGGCATCGGCCATCTGAACGCATCCCATGGATCGAGCGTCATCATTTGCTCGACCGTCATGAGCGGGTAACCGCCCGCCTTGGCCAACCGGAGAAGGTCGTCGATCAGGCCGCGGTGATTGATCAGCCACTGCGCCTGCTCCGGGGTGAGCGGCTCGCCGCGCCACCTGTCGAATCCGCCCTTTTGCCATTTCTTGTATATTTCCTGGGTCATCAGTTTGGTGTAGAGCTCGGCGTATTCCTTGTTCGGGCTGGCGGCGATGAGGGCCTCGAAATTGGCGGGGGGCTTGGCCGGCATCCAGCCGAGCGTGCCGGTCGTCTGATGGTCGCCGGGGGTCGCCGCGGCCGTCTTGATGAGCCCTCGGGGCGGCTGCGCCTGGTCGGGGCGGATGGCGTTGACCCTGAAGACGATGCTCAGGATGATCATCACGGCGATCGGCACGCCGACAAAGACGCCCAAGCCGACCCACAGGCACCTGCGCCAGATATTTCTGCCCATCGTCCGCTCCTTGTCGATTCCATCCGATACACCAGACGCGCGACAGGCGAAAAAGTTTTTTCGGCCGTCGACGGCGACCGGGGCAGGGGCGATGCGTATCAAATCAAAACGAGCTGTGTCGCCCTGCCGGGGCTCGGATCTGATATGGGGATCGCTGACCCAGGGCTGACGCCCTGGGCTAACTTATTTCGCCCCTGCCGGGGCTGGGTGCGCATCGATCCGGTATTGGCAGCCATTGCCGGAAAACTTGTGTTACTCACTCTATTACTACTCTGCCACTCCGTACGATCGGCTTTCTGTTTGCGCTGAAGGCGCAGGATAAAATAGCCTGGGGCGAAGCGAAGCGCAGCCCCAGGTCACGAACCGCACCCAACCGGAGCTCTGAAAGCGCGAGAGAAATCGGCTTCTTCCGCGCCTTCAGCGCTCCAATGATATGGCGTCTTTTACCTGGGGCTACGCTTCGCTCCGCCCCAGGCTATATTCTTTCGCGCTTTCAGCGCTTGGGATCGCTTGCATCCCAAAACATACGACCTATGGCAGAGTAGTAATATAAAAGAAAATGCCGGTTTCGGCGAAACCGGCCTACGAAAAAGCCGCTTGTCCCGAAGGACAAGCGGCCTGAAACTACGCTGGAGCTGGTGATCAGAATCGAACTGATGACCTGCGCATTACGAGTGCGCCGCTCTACCGACTGAGCTACACCAGCCCCGTAGCCCCACCATCTTGAACAGATCGATCCCGTTTTTCAAGTCTCAAATGACTCGAAATTTCGTCGCAGAGAGCGCAGAGATAGGCAAAGATGCTGAGAAGATTGATTCGGTTATTCGGCTTTTTGCGCGGCGGGACATAGACTGACACGGACAGGCACGGACGGGCATTCGCGCCGATCACCGCCTATTTATGGGGTCGTTTCCGTTGAGTCTGCCTTTGCCGGTTCGGCGGTTCGCGCTTCTCGCGCCGCGGCGGCTCGATTTCTTTCTTTTCCAGGCCGACGGATACCCTCAGCCGGCTGATTTCGGCGGGGGCGAGCGGGCGGGTCTTGCCGCGGGCCAGGCCGGCCAGCGTCAGCTCGCCGACGGCCGCGCGGTTGAGGTTGACGACCGCGTGGCCGATCGCCTCGCACATCCGGCGCACGATCCGCTTGCGACCCTCGGCCATGACGATCCGCAGCGTGGTGAGGCCGCCGCCCGAGCCGATGATCTCGATCGAGACCGGCTTGGCCGGGCCGTCCTCGAGCTCGACCCCCCGGCGCAACTGCTCCAGCGCGCCCGGGCTGATCCGGCCGTCGACGTCGACCTCGTAGATTTTCTGGCAGCCGTAGCGCGGGTGGGTGAGGCGGAACGCCAGGTCGCCGTCGTTGGTGAAGATCAACAGCCCCGTCGAGTCGCGGTCGAGCCGGCCGACGGATTGAACCGAGGGGTGCGTCCCCGCCGGCAACAGGTCCCACGCCCGGCGGTGATGATGCGTCCCGCCGCGCGTGACGTCGTAGCCGCGCGGCTTGTTGAGCATGATGTAAACGTGAGTCTGGGGAGGCTTGACGGGGCGGCCGTTGACCTCGACCCGGTCGTTCGCCTCGTCGACGGCGCGGCCGGGATGATCGACCGGCTTGCCGTTGATGGTGACGGCGCCGGCGGCGACGAGCGACTCAACGGCCCGGCGAGAGCCGAATCCCGCCTGGGCCAGGTAACGGTTCAGCCTCATCGATCCGGCCGATCCTCGTCCTCGTCTTCGTCTTCATCAAGATCGTCGTCGTCGTCCTCGTCCTCGTCAAAATCCTCGTCGTCCTCGAGGTCTTCCTCGTCGAGGTCGTCTTCGTCGCCCAGGTCGTCGATCTCCTCGTCGTCGAGTTCCTCTTCGTCGTCCAGGTCGTCCTCGTCGTCGTAGGCTTCGTCGTCCTCGCCGTCCTCGATCATGTCGTCGTCCTGGTCGTCAAACGGCTCGTCGTCCTCGATCGGGTCCTGGTCCATCGGCTCTTTCATGGCGGACGTCTCCGTCGCGGCTTGGTCCGGCTCCGCGGGGGCGGAATCGGCCTCGGGCGGCGCCGGTAGGGCCGGCGCGGCCGCAGTCTCGGTCGTTTCCTGCTCGGGGGCGGCTTCGGCCTGCTCGGCCAGGCGCCGCTTGAGCTCGGCGATCGGGGGGAGTTCGGCCAGGGTCTTGAGGCCGAACGACTGCAGGAACGCCTCGCTCGTGCCGTACATGGCCGGCCGCCCGAGCACGTCCTTGCGGCCGACGATCTCGACAAGGCCCATGTCCATGAGGTTGCGCAGCATGCCGCTGGACTCGACGCCGCGGACGGCCTCGATCTCGGCGCGGATGATCGGCTGGCGGTAGGCGACGATGGCGAGCGTCTCGAGGGCGGCCGGGGAGAGCGCCGGCCGGCGCTTGCGGCCGCGCAGGCGCAGGACCAGGTCGGCGTAGACCTCGCGCGTGGCCATCTGGTAGCCGCCGGCGGTCTCGACGATCTGCATGCCGCGGCCCTCGGCGTCGTATTGGGCCTGGAGCTGGCCGATGATCGTCTGGATCAGCTTGAGGTCGCCGATGCCGAGGACGCGGCCGATCTTGCGCGGGGCCAGCGGCTCGGGGGAGGCGAACAGCAGCGCCTCGATGCCGGCCTGGACGCCGGCCGGGGTGGTCAGCAGCCGCGCCAGCTCGGCGTCGAGGATCTCGGCCGAAGGCTCCTCGAGCTCGCCGGAGGACTCCAGCGGGGTGTCGGCGTCGGGCCGGGGGGGCTCGGCGGCCTCGATCGGCATGATCTCGGCGGAGGCTTCGCCGGTCGGCTCGCCGGCCGCCGGATCGATCTGCTCGTCAGTCGGTGTGGAAGGGGTCTCGGTCATCAGTCCATCGGTGCCCCGCCGCGCAGGGCGCGGAAATTGAACAACCTGCGTGTGCACTACGCTTACGGCAGCCCTCATTATCCAGAAGGCGCACCGATTGCCAACCGAAAACATGAGCGGGGGGCCATTTTCGTAAGCGGGGCCGGTCATGGGGGGCGGAGCCGGGCGTGGACCGGGGCGATTCAAACGACTGAATGATCATGATCTAAACGATTTTTCATCTTTTTGAGCGGACAGTTTTGGTTGGCGCGGTGGGGAAACTGAAATACACTCTGAGCGCTCGGCGCGCGGCAAATGATTATATGGCGATCTAGACATCATGATATTGGCCGAGCACCGGATTCCGGCAGGCGGGAGTCGGCGCGGCGTCCCCTGGCGGTCAATAAACTATGACTTGACAGTCTTGTAGGCGTTTCTATGATAGGGGGTCAACGTGAGGTCCGCCGGGTTCTCATCAATATTCTGTGAAACGGACGATACGGGCAGGGTTTTGGTCAGGTCGGCAGCTTCAAGGCCATCTAACCCCAAACAGTTTCAAAGGCGTCTTGATCAGGGAGGTTGTTACATGTTCCGGGCTCAACGCACGATTGTGCGCCTGGCCATATGCTTGGGTGCCGTGATCTGTGTTCTGGCACCTGCCGGCGTCCAGGCCCAGATGATGAAGAAGCTCAATCTCGATCAGCTGGTCGAAAAGTCGGACAACATCTTCACGGCCACGTGCACGGAGAAGGAAGTTGTCTGGCAAAACGGCGCGGTCGTGACCAAGTACAAGCTCAAGGTCAACGAGAACTGGAAGGGGACGGCGAGCGCCTCCAAGAACGGCGAGATCGAGATGGAGGAAGTCGGCGGCGTGCTGCCCGGTTCCGGCGGCATGACGCAGTTCCTGCCGGGGATGGCCAACATGAGCAAGCAGGAAGAGGTTCTGCTGTTCACGGCCAAGCCGACGTATAACCCCCAGGTTTCGGCCGTCAACAAGTCGCCCCAGAAGATTTCCGCGAAGAGTCTGCGGATCGTCGGGGCGAGCCAGGGCCGGTTCACGATCGTGCGCCATCCCGAGACCGGCAAGCGCCTCGTGAGCCGCGTCGGCGTCGAGCCGTATCCGGGCTCGATCAAGACGCCGTTGCTGAACCGGATTTCGAAGCTGGAGCAGGCCGAGTCCAGCGCGGCGGCCAAGGCGGCGCTGGGCGGGAGTCAGACGGACATGGGCCAGGTCGCCGAGCGCAAGAAGCTGTCGGCGAAGGTCGACCAGCTCGCCAAGGCGTCCAAGACCAACGCCGTCAGCGGCGAGGCGCTCGACCCGTCGAACGAAGTCATCCCCTTCGAGGCGCTGGACGGGCTCAAGGCCCGCGTCGCCGAGAAAATGGAAAAGCAGGGCGTCAAGAACTGACGGGTGAGGCAACCGGTTTTTGAATTTTCGGTTTACCTTGTTGATCAAAGGTTGGGAACAGGATGAAAGTTAAAGCCGTCTCCACGATTTGCCGCCGCATCGTGCTGCCGATGATCCTCATGCTTCTGGCGCTGCCGGTGCGTGCCGGCGGCCCCCTCAGCGTGCCGATCCTCGTCGAGAACGATCCGTCGACGACGGCGGACAACCAGATGAAGCCGGTCACGCTTCACTGGAACGAGGTCATGGACCCGCCCCACTTCTATTACCAGGCCTACCAGCCGGGCGACATCATCATCCTGCCGGGCGTCACCATCCCCAAGGAGAGCCAGCGCCCGACGCGCATCGAGACCCTGCGCGCCATGAACGCGGCCCTCAAGACGTGGAACGACGCCAAGTTCTCCAACTTCAGGTTCTACGACCAGGTCATCTCGGCCATCTATGCCCCGTCCATCCCGTTCACGAACCCCCCGGTCTACCCGTACGGCATCGCCCTTGACGGCTACAACATGATCTCGTTCATCGACGAGTCGCCGTTCACGTCCGACGACGTCGTTTGCGTGCCGATTATGAGCTACTTCAACCAGGACTACGATCCGAGCAAGCTGATCGGCCAGTACGGCGTCCCGATCGAATACCTGAGCGGCATGGTCTACGGCACCGACGTTGTGGTCCTCGTCTACGACTTCAACGGCGACGGCATCGTCGACCTGTGGCTTCCCTACACCAAGTACAAAGCCGGCGAATTCATCGAGGTGGACCTGGCCGTCCACCCCGGCAACACCCAGTGGCTGCGCTCGTGGCCGGAGCGGTATTCGGACGTCCCGGACGGCGACAAGATCGACGTCATCGGCAGCCTCGACATCCAGATGATCATGACGCACCTGTTCGGGTACGCCACCGGCCTTGGCGAGTCCACGCTGGCCGGCGCGGTCATGAACCGGTATTTCGAGTCGCAGGCGAGCCAGTACCCGACCGACCCGTATCAGAAGCGCATCCTCGCGTTCGACGACGAGATGAACGCCGGCATCGTGCACGGCAGCTTCCCGTCGACGACCGCCTCCATCGGCGGCCAGATTCTCGAGGGCGCCCTCCTGGACGCCAGCACCGACAACGACGAAGGCCTCGACCTCTTCGTGGCGCAGGCGACCGTGTTCCTGTGCGTCCGTCCCGAGACGCTGGCCCAGTCGAACTGGCTCAATTGCGGCCGCACGATTACCCCGAATTACCCCGACCCCGATAACGTCAGTTCCACCCCGATGATCCCGGATGCCAACCAGGGCATCTACCGGATGATCGCCGAGGTGCTCAGCGGCAGCGAGTTGATGATGCCGGTCGGCCCCGGCGACGACATCTTCTCGTGGATCACCGCCGAGGGCGACCAGTTCGGCGGCGACACCGTCCAGCCCGGCGGCAACCCCGTCTACGAGGATGGCACGTTCTTCACCGACGCCGGGACCCTGATCGAGGACGGCATCTACTCGTCCGACTACAAGTTCCCGGGCCTGGTTCCCACCGACGATATCGGCACGACGATTTCCTACGCGGTCATGCTCGGCATCGTCCAGTCGGTCGCCGCCTCGGGCGATACCGGCGGCGGCGACACCCAGACCGAGGTTCTGATCAACCCCGTCCAGGTGCTGTTCACGGAAGCCTATGACCCCGAGTTCTACGGCGGCACGACGACCCAGCTGTCGCTCGGCACCGGCATCGCCGTCGACGAGAACGTCCTGCAGGACGATTTCTTCGAGAACGAATACGTCACGGCCGAGGTCGACGTCAGCGGCCGCATCGCCGCCGCGATCAACGACGGCCCGTCGTTCCTGTCCGGCTTCAACATCGGCCCCCGCTCCTACGTGATCCTCAACACCTCCAAGGGGACGTATACCAACCGCGAAGGGGCGATCGGCACGACGAACGAGGCCATGGTCATCGACGACGCGGCCAACACCGCCAACGGCTCGTGGCTGCGCGCCAGCGACTTCAGCCTGCGCCAGCAGGTCAGCATTTCCCAGAACGGCGGCGTCTCCGGCATTCCCTCGGGCCTGCAGGTCTCGTACACGCTGAGCAACAACGGCCTCACGACGTCCACCTACACGCTGCGCCAGGTCCTGGACACCGTCCAGTTCGGCCTGGAGAACCCGCTGTACGTCGTCGACTCGGCCCCGTATTACCATGAGCACACCTGGACGGGCTCCGACATCCCGACCGAGCTCCGCTACCAGACGTCGCTCAAGAACCCGAGTTTCAGCAGCTACATCACGCTGCGCGGCACGAACCTCTACACCCCGGACGAGGTCACGATCGCCAAGCTCACCAACCTGACCAAGACCTTCGCCAAGGACGGCGCCCTCATCGGCGGCCCGGGCTCGTCGGGCGACTCCGGCGTGGCGCTCGTCTGGAAAAACATCGTCCTGGCCCCCGGCGAAACCCGCCGCTGTTCCTACATCATCGGTTTCTTCCAGCCGGGCTCCGTCGAGGACGGCTATGCCGAAGCCACCTACGACTCCGAGGGCAACCTCATCGACGGCAATGACGACCCGCAACATATCCAGACGATCGAGCTGAGCTGGGGCGAAAACCTCGACAACATCAACATCCTGACCAACACCGGCACCGTTTCCGAGACCGGCACGACAGGCGGCGACGACACGACGATCCCGCCGTCGGACAGCGACATTTACCCCGGCAACGACCTGTCGTTCACGCTTGCGGGCGCGGCGTTCCCCGACACCGACTACATCAGCATGAGCGGCGTCGTCGGCGACATCGACAACGACGGCGACCTGGACGTCGTGACCGCCGGCTACGGCGGCGGCGTGGACCCCGTCGCCGGCCGTCTCAACCGCATCTACGTGAACGAGCAGAAGATCGAGACAGACGGCTCGGTCACCTTCTACTTCCGCGACGTGACGTTCGGCAGCGACGGCCGGGTCGGCACGATCGACGACCGCCTCAAGTCGATGACGCAGGTCGACGGCAAGGATTACCCCGTCGCCGCCCCGAGCGACACCTCGGTCGGCGTCGTGCTGGCCGACTTCAACAACGACGGCTATCTCGACCTGTTCTTCACCAACCAGCTGGCCCAGAATCGTTTCTATCTGAACGAGGGCGCCTCCAACCCGGGCTTCTTCATCGACAAGAGCGATCAGTGGCTGCCCGGTCTGCTCAATGTGGGGTGGGACGACACCACCCGGCTGGACTACCCGTTCCGCGCCACCGCGGGCGACATCGACTCCGACGGCGACATGGACCTGATCATCAGCGAACTCATGCCGCAGGTGGACGACCCGAGCGCCCCGACCTGCGCGTGGATCGACGTGAGCCCGGGCGGCAACAGCGAAAACTTCAGGATGGGCGACCAGCGCCCCCACAGCGTCAACGACCTGTGGAGCGAGCCGCTCCTGTTCACCGAGCGCGTCCTGATCAACCAGGTCAACCGGCCGCCGTATTCGGCCAGCCCCAAGGGCGAGTGGTTCGTCGACGAGACGCTCGGCGCGGACGACCGGTTCGGCACGCTGAGCTCGCTCGAAGTCGTTTATTCCAATGACGATCCGGTCTACGGCACCGAATCGTTCCGCTCGTGGGAGCCGTCGGAACTGGACCGCATGCCGCCGGTCTTCCCGAAACTCGTTCAGTTCACGACCCCGAGGCCGACACGCATCGCCTCGCCGATGGCCAACTGCGCGTCGGAGCCGCACCTGGGCCCGCTCGAATACCACGGCGGCCTGGACCTGCTCTCGGTCCGGCCGTATCACAACGGGCTCGGCTCATATTGGATCAACGGCACCTACCCGTTGACCGCGACGCCGCCCGCCGACGCGCCGACCCCGGCTCCGGAATCGTATGTCACCGGAGTCATTCCCTACACCCCGATCGGCAGCGACGAAGCGGACATGCACGGTCAGGATCCCGGCCTGTTCAGGAACCTTGACCTGTTCACAATGGCCGCCGACAACGTCAACGAGTATACCCAGATCGGGGAGCAGTACTCGCTGCTCAGCGCCGACGGCATTCCGGACGGCTACTTCGGGTGCATGAACTATGGCGATGACTATAACTACAACCCGTACGTCTTTGGGCGCCTGGGCGGCCTGAACTTCGTCAGCTACACCGACGAGGAGACCCAGGAGACGGTCACCACCGGGACGCTGGCCCTCCAGCTCGGCCTGTTCGCATTTGCCATCGATCCCAACACTCTGGAGTTCAAGAGCGACGCCAACGCGCTGTTCATCGGCCTGCCCGACTCGAACACCGGCGACTTGAATGAGGACAGCTACACCAATGGCGAAATGGATGCCCTGCCGGCCGGCCGCGTGGCGTGGGCCGGACTGATCGCCGACTTCACGAACCACGGCAGCGGCGACATCTTCATCGGCAGCGACAACGACGAGGAAAACAGCCGCAAGCCGTATTTCGTCTACCAGTCGACATTCACCGATTACAACGACGAGGGGGTCTCGCGGCAGCAGTTGTACGGCGGCACTGGCTACCTGTACCGGCACACGGATTTATACCCGTACTATAGCCCGATTTACTGGGACAGCAATCTGCAGCTGCCGCTTCCGCCCGCCACCGACCCGATCACGCTGCTGGGCGAGCCCTACAGCGCCGCCGCGGCCGACTTCGACCAGGACGGCGACAACGACATCTATGTGGCCACCACGACCAGGGAGGGCATTTCGGCCGAGAACGGCATGTTCCACCTGATCGGCTCGCCGTGGCAGGACCGCTTCTACGTGAACGACTCGTGGGGCGTGTTCATGGAAGGCAGCTCCGCCGTCGCGTCGTCGGGCAACGTCATCAGCATGCAGGTGCTTCATGCCGACTACGACAACGACGGCGACGAGGACATCATCTGCTTCAATGCGCAGGCGCCCAACCAGGTGCTCAAGAACCAGATCTACACGGCCCCGCCCGACACCAACGACGAGGTCGACGGCAAGATGTTCCACGACGCGAGCATCTCGATGGTGCCCCCGCTGATCAACATGGCGATGGCCCCGCCGCTGACACTGCCCGGAATCCCGGCCGGCGTCAACGTGCGCACGGCCATGGCCGATTTCAACAACGACGGCCTGCCGGACATGATCACGGCGCGCGGCGGTCACTTCACCGCCCTCGGCGATTTCGACCAGATCCTGATCAACACGGGCGAGCCCAAGTACGGCGGCATCCGCACGTTCAAGCCGTACAACTCGCCGTATCCGGCTCCGGCAATCAACGTCTCCAACGCCCAGACGGCCACGAACATCTATAACCTGTCGGGCATGATCGACGTTCAGGCCTTCAACACCGACGTCGCCGTGGGCGACGTCGACAACGACGGCGACAACGACGTCGCCCTGCTTCGCGAGGAGCGCAGCGGGATCGAGGAGCCGATGGCGCTCTACATCAACGAGGACATCGACGACCTGATGTACAACACGATGCCGGATTCGGACTCGGTCGGCGACGGTTACTTCAAGGAATCGGCGCCGGGGTTGTGGCCCGAGCTCGAGACGCCGGGCACCGCCCCGGGCGGGCTGAACCTGAAACGCCAGGCCCAGCGCGCGCTGTTCGCCGACTTCAACAACGACGGCCGCCTCGACCTGATCATCGCCAACGGCCTTCAGGGCAACGGCGCCCCGAACGTGCTGCTGCTCAACCAGCCGATCGGCACGCAGCCGTACAACTTCGTCGACTGCACCGAGACCAACCTGCCCCTCGAATCGGGCGGGGTCACCGGCATCAACGACAACACGACCGACCTGGCGGTGGGCGACTTCGATTCCGACGGCAACGTCGACATCATCTTCGCCAACCGCTGGATCGACGCCGCCCAGGTCGGCTTCCGCTACCTGCACAACGACGGCAACGCCATCTTCGCCGATGACGACCCGACGTTCGCGGCGCCGGACAGCCAGCGGCGGATCCCGAGCTACAACGGCCGCGTCCCGCGCGGCATCGTCGCCGCCGACTTCGACGGCATGGGCGAGCCGACCGAGGACACGAACCATAACGGCTACCTCGACCTGGGCGAGGACACCAACGGCAACGGCGTGCTCGACTGGACCGACCTGCCGACCGAGACCGAGGACCTCAACGGCAACGGCAAGCTGGATGCGGGCGAGGACGGGCTGATCGATTCCAACGGCCGCCTCGACTCGTACGACCGCAACGGCGACGGCATCATCACCGCCTACCGCGACGGCGTCTGGGACGGCTCGCTCGACATCTTCATCTCGTTCGGCGGGACGTACATCGGCGATACGAGCGGCGACATGCCGGTCCTGCTGATCAACGACCCCACCAACCAGCATCCGGGCTACTTCACGGATGAAACGTCGAAGCGGTTCGGCGACGATCTGCAGGCCGACCCGAACGGCGGCTGCGACGCGGGCGACATCGATCTGGACGGCGACATCGATATCGTCCAGTCGCGCCTGGTCGGCGGCAACACCCGCCAGGTCAAGGTGTATCGCAACGACATCACCAAGACGACGATCGGCGGCTACTACCGCAAGGGCTACTTCAAGGACATCTCCTACGAGGTTCCCTTCACGGTCGGCAACTGCATCATCACCGAGGCGCACGAGATCATCGAGAACCAACCCGAGCTCGGCATGGCCCCGGACAAGGGCGACAACATGAACAGCGTCACCGGCTATGCCGCCGACGTCAAGCTGTCCGACATCGACGGCGACAAGGACCTCGACATGGTGATCACGTGCTGCGGCAACTCCAACAACCTGGTGACCGTCGGCGCGCTCAACGTCGTCATGGTCAACCGCGTCATCGGCGACAACTGGAACGCCCGGAAGAACGTGACCAACGCGTTGCGGACGTCGAGCCCGCGCGTCACCGGCATCACGCCGCGCGGCGCCGAGCGCGGCGAGGTTCGCGACATCGCGGTCTACGGCTACAACTTCCAGGCGGGCATGTCGGTCGACTTCGGCTCGGGCGTCACGGTCGTCAACGTCGAACAGGTCGACGCCTTCACGGCCAACGTCCAGGTCCGGGTTGCCGACACGGCCACGATCGGGCCGCGCAAGGTCACGGTGTCCAACCCGAGCGGCGGGGCGACCTCGACCAAGGCCGGCATGTTCAACGTCTACGACCGGACCCTGCTCGACCAGTACTACAAGAACGCGGTGCCGTCGGGCGACTGGTCGCTGTTCAAGTAAAACCAGCCGCGTTCGCTTGAAGCCATTGCCGGCGGCGGGGGTCCAACCCGCCGCCGGTGTTTTTTTACGTCGCCTTGAGGCGGCGCAGGCGTTAGGATTGCCATATTTGGGCCGGGGGAGCGACACGCAGCCATGCCGCAATCCGCAATCCGCCGTTCGCGCCTGCGAATCCGCACACCGCAAACCGCAATCCACAGTCTGATCCTGGCATTTGCCGCCGCCGCCCTGCTGGCGACCTCCGCATGGGCGGCGGCCGGCGAGCCGCTGCCGCCGCAGTTCATGCCCTCGAGCGAGCTCAAGCCGGGCATGGTCGGCGAGGGCCGCACCGTGTTCCACGGTTTCAAGGTCGAGCCGTTCAAGGCCACGATCCTCGGCGTCCGGCACAATGCCCTGCCCGGCTCCAACATGATCATCGCGAAACTGGAGGGGCCGATGCTCGCCGGTCACGGCGTGGTGGCCGGGATGAGCGGCAGTCCCGTGTTCGTCGACGGCCGCCTGATCGGCGCGGTCGCCTACGGCTGGACGTTCGCCTATGAGCCGGTCTGCGGGATCACGCCGATCGAGTCGATGTGGCAGGTGTGGCGCAACATCGGCCAGCCCGCCCTCGCCAAGCCGCAGCCGCGCTCGGCTGGGCCCGAGCTCGAGGCGGGGGCGTGGGACTGGGAGGCGGACTGGGCGAAATTCCAGCGCATCATGAATGGCTCGGCCCCCGAGCAGGTTTCCAATTCCGCAATCGGCGCCCCGCAATCCGCAATCGATTACCAGGATTCCGAATACGGCCGGCTTCGGCCGCTGCTCACGCCGTTCCTGATCTCGGGGGCGTCGCCGGCGGCCGTTCGCCGGCTGGCCCCGTTCTTTGCCTCGCGCGGACTCGAATTGATCGATGCCGGGCCGTTGGCGGCCGGCGCCGGCGCCGACTCGGCCGAGCCCGCGCCCCCGCTCGAGCCCGGCTCGGCCCTGAGCGTGCCGATGCTGATCGGCGACATGAACGTGGGCGGCATCGGCACCGTCACCTGGCGCGACGGCGACAAGCTGATCGCGTTCGGCCACCCGATGCGCCTGGGCGGGGGCTCGGCGACGCCGATGGCCGCCGCCTGGGTCATCAGCTTCATGGAGAGCTACGAGCGCTCGTTCAAGCTCGGCGAAGTTCGCGACCTGGTCGGCACGGTCGACCAGGACCGCATCTATGCGATCGGCGGCAAGCTCGGCCCCGTCCCGCCGTTCATCCCGATCAACGTCGTCGTCGGCGGGCCCGCCGCGGCCAATCCGCGCGCGTTCAGGTTCAAGGCGTGGAAAGACGCGGACTACCTCCCGTTGCTCTCGATGGCCGCCGTCGACGCGGCGTGGACGAGCGGGATCGGCGGCGGCGAGATGACGATCGACACCCAGTACACGATCCGGCTGGCGGACGGCCGCGCCATCGCCAAGAAAACGGTCAGCTCCTCGGAAGGGGGCGCGATCGCCATCCCGCTCAACCTGCTCCTGTTCGACATGTTCGCGCTGCTTCAGAACCCGTTCCACGAGGCGGACGTCGCGGGGCTCGACGTTTCGATCAACGCGCGCGTCGGCCGCCGCGACGGGCTCGAGCTCCTGTCGTTGACCGCCGACCACGGCCAGTACCGGGCCGGCGACACGGTCCGCATGAGCGCGCGGGTCCGGCCGTGGCGCGGCGCCGAGCAGACGCGCTCGATCGACCTGGCGCTGCCCAGGCCGCTCAAGCCGGGGACGTATATCATCCAGCTCGCCGATTCGGCGGCGGCGCAGATCGTCGAGCGCATGTCGCGGCCGGGCGTGTTTGCCCCGCGCCGGTTCGAGGACGTGGTCGGGCTCGTCGCCGCGAGCGATTTTTCGCCCGAACAGATGCGCCTGTACCTGTTCGCCCCGTCGGCGACCGTCGTGCTCAAGGGCAAGCCGCTCGGCGAGATCCCGTCGTCGATGGAGACGCTCGTGCGCGAGAGCGCGCCGGCCCAGCTTCAGCAGCAGGCGGTCGGCAACCGGCTCGACATGCGCGTCCTGTCCATGGAAGCCCCGATTCAGGGCTCGGCGTCGCTCGCCATCCAAGTGGTCGACCATTTCGATGAATAGCCCCGGTTCAACGACTCTTTGAAAGGATTGCGAAGCATGCAAGCCCAGGACGCCGAAGGTCTGATCGCGATCGAGCGGGCGGCGCTCGATCGCTGGGGCAAGGGCGATCCCTCGGGGTTCCTCGAGATCTCCGCGCCGGACGTCGTTTATTTCGATCCGTTCGTGGAGCGGCGGATCGATGGGCTGGAAGCCCTCACCGCTTACTACGAGGCCTTGCGCGGACAGGTCCAGCTCGATCGGTATGAGTTGTTGAATCCAACCGTGCACTTATGCGGCGATGCCGCGGTCCTCGCGTTCAATTATGTCGGGTGGGCCAATGGGATTGCATATCGCTGGAATTGCACGGAAGTATATCGTCGAGATCCCGCCGGCTGGCGAATCATCCAAACCCATTGGTCGCTCACGCGGCCAACGCAGCAGTAAAAAGAGGCTCGATCCATGACATTCAATGTGCGGTTGCTTATCCTTGTCGTCGGATTCGGATTGGCTGCGTCGGCCGTGGCCGTCCAGACCAGCTCGGTGCGCGAGGATGACTACAACGTCCTGGCGCAGGGCGAGCTGAAGTCGGTCGCGCTGACTTCGGACGGCTACCTGCTCGCCAGCTACGCCCGCCGCGAGGTCGGCGGCACGGGGACCGAGATCGTCTGGGACGCCATCGAGGAGCCGGCGGGCACCGTCCTGTGCGCGACCGGCCACGCGGGCCGCCTTGTGCGCATCCTCGACGAGAAAACGAGCCGGACCGTCGCCCAGCTGCCCGATCCCGAGCTGACCGCCATGGTCCGCCTCGAGGACGGCAGCGTCCTGATCGCCGGCGCGCCGAGCGGCACGATTTACCGGCTGGGCGCCAAGGACACGCTCACGACGTTCACCAGGCTCAACGCCAACTTCGTCTGGCGCATGGCGCGCGACGAGGACGGCTACGTCTGGGCGGCGACCGGCAGCGACGGCCGCCTGTTCCGCATGAGCGCGTCGGCCGAGGTCCGGGAAGTCCACAAGTTCGGCTCGAGCAACCTGCTCGACCTGTGGATCGACAAGGACGGCGTGATGGGCGACAAGGGGCTCCTCTACGTCGCCGGCCAGAACCCGGGGCTGCTTTACCGGATGAACCCTTCGAAGGCCGGCCACAAACCGGAGGTGGTGTTCGACTCGCAGGCCGAGGAGATCCGGGCGCTGCTGCCGCTCAAGGACGGCCTGGCGCTGGCGCTCAACACCGATCGCGCCCCGACGCCGGTCGCCCTTCAGCTGACGATGCGCATGACCGGCAACCCCTCGGCGCCGCCCGTCGGCGAGCCGCCGCGCCCCGAGCTCGGCAAGGCGTTCGCCCCCGCGCGCGAGCGCCAGTACGGCCAGCCGCGCAGCCAGGTCGTCGTGCTCGACAAGCTCGGCTACCAGCGCGAGCTGTGGACCTCGCCCGAGCGGGCGATCAACGGCCTTGCGGCCGGACCCGACGACAGCATCCTGGTGGCCGCGGGCAGCCAGGGGCGCGTGTTCGAAGTCACCCCCGACGGCCACTCGTCGATCGTCGTCGACTTGCGCGACGATTTTGTCGTCAGCCTCCGCTCCTCGGGCAAGCGCTGCCTGCTGACGACGGCGCGCAACGGCACGGTCGTCTCCCTCGGCCGCGAGCGCGCCGGGGAGGCGGTCTTTGTTTCGCGGCCGATCGACGCCAAGGTCCCCGTCCGCTGGGGGAAGTTCTACGTCAACGGCCTGACGAACGGCAAAAGCAAGGTCCTGGTCGAATTCCGCCTCGGCAACGACGCCGATCCCGATTCGGAGCTGTGGGGCGACTGGAGCCGGCAATCGGGGGTTTCGTCCGGCGAGCCGGTCGCGATGCCCCGGGGGGTCGCGCGCTATGCCCAGTATCGGCTGTCGCTGCGCCAGCGCGGCTCGGAGCCGCTGCGCATCGATTGGGCCGAGCTCTTCTACGTCGAGCCGAACCGCCCGCCGCGCGTCGGTTCCATCAAGATGGAGCCGTATCCGCTTGCACCCGGCCAGTCGCAGCCCGCCGCGGGCGCCACGCCCGGCGCTCGCCCGGCGGCCGCGACGGCCGGCAAGTCGATCGAGCGCCAGCCGCGGTCCAACCTGATGCTCTACAAGCTCAGCTGGGCGGCCGGCGACCCCAACCACGACGAGCTGATCTACTCGATCTACTACAAGGCGCGCGACGAGGAGGAGTGGAAGCTGATCGCCGAGGACGCGCCGTTTACGTCGATCGACCGGCTCCCGACGGGGCTGATGGCGGACGGGAATTATCGCTTCAAGGTCGTCGCCTCGGACAAGCGGGCCAACGCCCCGGGCGAGGCCCTGAGCGGCGAGAAGGTCTCCGACGAGGTCGTGATCGACAACGCCCCGCCGGCGATCGAGCGGCTGCGGGCCGACGTCGGCCGCAAGGGGGCGCGCATCCACTTCGACGCGGTCGACGCCGTCTCCAACATCGCCGCCGCCAAGTACGACCTGAATAACAAGAACGAATGTTCGCTCCAGCCGGTCGACGACATCCTCGACCAGCGGCGCGAGCAGTTCGAGGCCGACACGGGCCGGCTCGAGCCGGGCGAATACGTCGCGACGATCAGCGTGACCGACCGCGAGGGCAACACCGCCGTGCAAAAGGTGGTGTTCACCATATCGAAATGAAGCTGTCGGAGTTTTCGTGCGTCGTGCTCGTGCTCGTGCTCGTGCTCGTAATCGTAATCGAAAATCGGGCATAAAAATGATCGATTACGCCGACGAATACGATTAAGATATGGGGGCGAGTGCGATACCGAGGCTCGATGTGACGATAGGATCGATTACGATTACGAGCACGAGCACGAACGGGGCGACACCTACACTTTAGTTGATACAGGAGGATCAGATGTCCAACTTTCTTGTTACCGGCGGCGGGGGCTTCATCGGCTCCAACATCGTGGATGCATTGCTCGAGCAGGGCCACTCCGTGCGCGTGCTGGACAACTTCGAGACCGGCAAGCGCGAGAACCTCGATCCCTACAAGGGCCGCATCGACCTGATCGAGGGCGACCTGCGCAACGCCGACGACTGCCGCCGCGCCTGCGCGGACATGGATTACGTCCTGCACCAGGGCGCCTACCCGAGCGTTCAGCGCTCGGTCGAGGAGCCGGTCATGACGAGCGACACCAACGTCATGGGCACGATCAACATCCTCAAGGCCGCCGTCGATGCCAAGATCAAGCGCGTCGTCTACGCCGCCTCCAGCTCCGCCTACGGCGACCAGCCCAAGCCGGTCAAGGACGAGGGGCTGCTGCCGGCGCCGCTCTCCCCCTACGCGGCCGCCAAGCTGGCCAGCGAATATTTCTGCCAGTGCTTCTGGCACTCGATGAAGCTCGAGACCGTCTGCCTGCGCTACTTCAACGTCTTCGGCCCGCGCCAGGACCCGATGAGCCAGTACAGCGCCGTCATCCCGCTGTTCGTCACCGCGGTCATCGCCGGCAAGCGCCCGACCGTCTACGGCGACGGCGAGCAGACGCGCGATTTCACCTACGTCGCCAACAACGTCCAGGCCAACATCCTCGCCGCGACGACCACGAAGCCGGTCGCCGGCCAGGTCATCAACATCGCGTGCGGCACGTCGTATTCGCTGCTGGACCTCCTCAAGGCGATCAACGAGACGCTCGGCACCGACATCAAGCCGATCTTCGAGCCCGCGCGCATCGGCGACGTCAAGCACTCGCTGGCCGACATCGCCAAGGCGAGGGAACTGCTCGGCTACGACGTCAGCGTCGACTTCAACGAAGGCATCCGCCGGACGATCGCCTGGTACAAGGAAAACGCCGGCCGCTGGGCGTGAGGCGATTGCGGATTGCGGAATGAGATGCGGGGTGCGGATCAGGCATGCACCCCGCATTTTTACTTGCTCGTGGCTGCATTTTTTTTAATCCGAAATCCGCAATCCGAAATCCGCATTCGCTTGACTCCACCCGCCACGCTGTTAGTATATTGAGTCCGGGGCGCCCGTAGCTCAGCTGGATAGAGCGCTTGCCTCCGGAGCAAGAGGTCGCGCGTTCGAATCGCGCCGGGCGTACCAAACAATTCCGAGAATCAGAAACCCTTCCGGGCGGCTGCCGCCCGGAAGGGTTTTTTGTGACGCCATTGCCGGCCGCCGATGCGGCTCCTGTTGCGCCGGCATTGCCGTTTTGCTAATTTTAGCCTGTTTAGAATGACCGTCCCACGGTGTTTAAAAGATTTTGCGGCTGCCCAAAAGGAGCGGGCGATGAAGAAAATAATTGTGTCCTGCACGCTTGCGATCGCGTTGATGCTGGCGCTCGGAGCCTCCGCGTGGGCGGCCGGCGCGCAGAGCGCGCATTACAAGGTCACCGTCGACGCCGTCGCCTGCGGCGGCGGCTCGTCGGGCTCGGCCCATTATCGAAATCTCGACAGCTCGATCGGCCAGGACTCGCCGGCCGGCCTTGCGTCCTCATCCGCGCGCCGCGAGAACTCCGGCGTCATCCAATACTGGCCGTTCGCCAAAAATGCCGCTGATAGCTGGACATTGTATTACTGAAATTTTTTAAGGACTTATCAATGATGTGCCATAATCTTCGGCTCCTCGGCGCGGCGACCCTATTTCTGTGTTCGGTTGTCGCCTCAGCCGGGCCGGGGCTGATCCAGTACCAGGGGCGGCTGACCGACGCCGCCGGCAACCCGATCACGACGTCCGTGGCCGTGACGTTCACGTTCTGGAGCGCGGCCACCGGCGGCACGCAGCTCGGCGGGACGTATCAGGACACCGACGGCGTGACGCCCAACTCGCAGGGGCTCTACTCGACGATGATCGGCGACGAGACCGGCACGAAGATCCCCGACGCGATCTTCGCCAGCCCGCAGGTGTGGCTGGAGGTCAAGATCGGCAGCGAAACTCTTTCGCCGCGCAAGCAGATCGTCGCGACCGCCTACGCGTTCCAAAGCAATTGGGCGACGACGGCGACGACGGCGCTCTATGCGAAGACCGCGACCGAGGCCGACACGCTCGCCACCGTCGCCGGGCGCGGCGCCTCGACCGCCACGCAGCTCACGCTGAGCGGCGGCGCCAAGATCGGCAAGATCTCGCCGCTCACCAGCGGCGGCAGCGTCCAGGTCGAAGGCGTTTACGTCGTCGGCGGCGGCGTTGTGCTGCCGTCGATCGCGCCGCCCGCGGCGCCGGCGGGCAAGCTCTACTTCACCAGCGGAACGCTTTACTGGAACGGCCAGCGGGTCATGCTCACGAAGGGCGAGAATTACGTCGTCGTGCACACGAGTGCGGATCCGGCGCAAAACGGCAGAAACCTGCTGTCCACGTATGCGTATGCCAAGACGCTGCGTCCGTATGGGATCGATCTCACCACCACCAATCGGCTTGTCGTCGTGGTCCCGCCCGGGCGCTATCAACTCGATAAAAACAGTTTTACCCTCGACGCCGAGTTCGTCGATCTCGCCGGCCTGACCACCGATCGCAAAAGCCAGCTGATTTACGCGAACATGGACGTTTCTTCCGCGACGCTGGTCCGCCAGAGAGCCAACGACGTTCGCATCGAAAATCTCTATCTGGAAGCAAGCTGCCCGAGCGAACAAAATTACGCCCCGGCGGCGTATCGCGCCGATTCGAGCACGACCTTGACCGTCATGCGCAACTGCGAGCTTGTCGGCCTGGGCAAGGCCCTTTCAATGGGCATCGGCTCGAAATGCGCCGGCCGTTACGAAAATGTCAAGGCCGGCAGATGCGCCTTCGGCTACATGGCCGATGCCGCCGGAACATTCATCGGGTGCGAAGGCGATCTCTTCTGTTTCGGCTCGCTGGGCCGGGCAAGCGGCAGTTTCACCGATTGCAAGGCCGGCCATTATTCGTTCGGCTACAAGAGCGAGTCATCGGGAACGTTCGTCCACTGCACGGCCGGCAATTACAGCTACGGCAACAAAAGCGTCGCCGGCGGCACGTATACCGATTGCGTCGGCGCCATCAACTGCTTCGCCTACCAGGGCACGGCCAGCGGCAAATTTCTGCGCTGCACGGCCGGGGACAAATCCTTTGCGGCGGAAGGCGTCGCCAGCGGCACGTTCGAGCATTGCACCGGCGGCAACTACTCGTTCGCCTATCTGGGCACGGCCAGCGGCACGTTTTACGACTGCGCCGCGGGCGTGACGTCCTATGGTTCGTTCGGCATGGCGAACGGAACCTTCACCAATTGCAAGGGAAGCGGGTCCTGCTTCGGGCGCGCGGGAACGGCCGCCGGCCGGTTCACGGGATGCACCGCGGGCGACACTTCGTTCGGCTCGGCGCAAGGAACCGAAACCGCCTACGCGAATGGCACTTTTATCGATTGCGTCGGCGGCAATTTGTGCTTCGGCGGCGCCGCCAGCGCCACCGGCACTTTTATCGGCTGCGTCGGCGGCAACGATTCGTTCGGCGGATTCTACGGCACCAGCGCCGGCGCCCGCGTCCAAAACTGCCGGATGACGGGCACCTTCTGGTATGGGGCGTGGGCGGGCCAGATGGAAAACTGCCACTGGGGCGTCGGCGTGAATTGCGCGGCCACCGCACGCATCTACAACTCGACGTTCGCGGGCGTGCTCAATCTGAACAACACCCCCGCCGGCGTGACACAGAGCCGCGCCAAATCGATCGTCAATCAAAACAACAACGTCTTCGGGGCGACCGACGCCGCCGCGTTGAATATCGCGAATCCGAACGTTGAATAAGCCGGTTTTGCCGGACCGCAACCCTGGAAACAAGGCTGGTGTCCAATGCATCGCATCAACGCGGCTCGGGTCGTATTCGCCTTGACGATGTCCGTGGTCGTGACGTTCACGTTCTGGAGCGCGGCGACCGGCGACACCCAGCTTGGCGGCACCTATCAGGATTCGTTCGGCACGGGCGACTACAGCGTCGCCGCGGCCCTGAACATTGCCAGCAGCCAGGTGCAATAAGGCCGATTCTGTTGCGCGCATACCGGTGTTTTGATAAGTTGATGTGTGTATTAAAGAAGTAAAACGAAGTCGGTCCGGGGATTTTGCCCCCATGGATTCACGTTTCCGTGGTGGGCGTGAAATTCCATTGAGGTATGCGCGATGAAACATCTCGTCTGCCTGGGCATCCTGATTGCCGCCACCCAGATCGTCGGGGGAGCGCGCGCATCGGCGAACGGATCGCGGAGCGCGCACTATGTCATCGTGATCGACGCCGTCGCCGGCGGCGGGGGCTCCTCGGCGTCAACGCATTACAGGCTTCAGGACAGCTCCATCGGCCAGGATTCCGTCGCCGGCCCCTCCTCCAGCGGCACGAAGCGCGAGAACTCCGGCGTGATTCAATACTGGTCATCCAACAAAAACTCAGCTCGCGACTGGACTTGTTATGAATGACATCTGACGAAAGGGGCTGCGCCATGATGTTCCATCCTTTCCGGATCCTTTCGGCGTGCCTGTTCATGGTTGTTACCCACGCCCTGGCTCTTGCCGGCCCGGGGTTGATCCAGTACCAGGGGCGCCTGACCGACGCCGCCGGCAACCCGGTCACGACGCCGGTCGTCGTCACGTTCACGTTCTGGAGCGCGGCCAGCGGCGGCTCGCAGCTCGGCGGCTATTATGACACCGACGGCGTGACACCCGACGCCCAGGGGCTCTACTCGACGATGATCGGCGACGAGCCGGGGACCAAAATACCCGACGCGATCTTTAGCAGCCCGCAGGTCTGGCTCAACGTCAACGTCGGCGGCGAGAACCTCTCGCCGCGCAAGCAGATCGTCGCGGCGGGCTACGCGTTCCGGAGCAACTGGGCCACGACCGCGACCACCGCTCTCGCATCGCAGGACACGCTCGACACGGTTGCCAACCGGGGCGCTTCCACGTCAAGACAACTGACGCTCGGCGGCGGCGTCAGGACCGGCAGCATCTCGGCCCCCACCGCCGGCGGCAGCGTGCAAGTCGAGGACGTTGCGCTCAGCGACGGTTCCATCAAGCTGCCCCCCATCGTCTCCCCGTCCGACGTCAGCGGCAAGCTCTACCAGGCGGGCCAGATGCTTTATTGGTATGGCATCCCCGTGATGCTCACGCGCGGCACCGCCTATATATATGTGTCGACCACGCCGGATCCGGGTGCGAACGGCTTGAATCTGCGGGCGGCCTACGCGTACGCCAAAACGCTCAAGCCTTACGGCAAGGACCTGTCCACGACCAACCGCCTGACCGTTCTGGTCCCGCCCGGCCGCTACGACCTGACCGCGGGGCAGCTTGTTCTGGACACCCAGTTCATCGACCTCGTCGGCGTCTCGACGGCGCGCCATGATCAATTTCTGTATGCCAAGATGAGCACGAACGGCGCTAGCGTCCTGCGCCAGACGGCGGGTGACGTCCGCATCGAGAATCTCTTCCTCGAGGGGACGTGCCACAGTGTTCTGACCACGCCCACCTCCGTATATTACCCCGACTCCGGGACGACCCAAACCGTCATCCGCAACTGCGAGTTCTCGCCCGTCGATCAATGTGTGTCGATGGCGTTTTATGTCGATTACCCGGGCCGCTACGAAAACTGCAAATCCGGCCGGCTGAGTTTCGGCTACCAAGGCCGCGCCAGCGGAACATACGTCCATTGCGAAACCGGCAATTTGAGTTTCGGCTCACATTCCTATGCCAGCGGCACCTTTATTGAATGTTCCGCGGGAAACAGTTCCTTCGGTTATCACGGCACGGCGAATGGCTCTTTCGATCGATGCACGGCCGGCTATTATTCATTTGGATACTACGGCACGGCAAGCGGGACGTTCAGGGATTGCTCGGCCACGAACAGCTCGTTCGGGTCCTACGGCACGGCCAGCGGCACGTTCCAGAACTGCACGGCTCAGGACGCGTCATTCGGCGCCTACGGCACCGCCAGCGGCACCTTCCTGCAATGCAACGCCGGGAACAGTTCTTTCGGTTACAGCGGCACGGCCGGCGGCAAATTCATCAACTGCACGGCGAAGGAATACAGCTTCGGCTCGATGGGCACGGCGGCCGGCGGCGTCTTCACGAACTGCTCGGGGCGGAACTACTGCTTCGGTCATGCGGGGACCGCCAACGGCACGTACGAAAACTGCTCGGCCTATTCCTACTCGTTCGGCGGCGGCAGCGAAACCAAGGCCGGCGTCGCCAGCGGAACGTTCAGAAACTGCAAGGCGATCGACTCTTCATTCGGCTCCGCCCAGATCAGCACGCACCCCAAATGCACGTGCAGCGGATTATTCGTCAATTGCATCGCGTCCAATTACTCGTTCGGCGCCGTCAATTCGGACAATTCCGGCGCGCGGCTCCAGGGCTGCCGCGTGAACTTCACGTGGTCGGGAACCTGGGCCGGCCGCATGGACAACTGCTGGTTCGGCTCGGGAGTCAACTGCGCGGCGACGGCCAGGATTTACGGCTCGACGTTCGTCGGGACGCTCAACCTGAACAACACCGCCGCCGGCGCGACCCAGTCCCGCTGCAAGGCGCTGGCCAACTATGGCAACAACGTCTTCGGCGCGACGCCGGCCGCCGCGATGATCATCGCCGATGGCGACGTGCAGTAGGCCGGTTTCGCCGAAACCGGCACGGAATGATAAAAAGGCAGGTGCCCCATGCTCCGCGGTCTTTGTTGCATCGCTCTTCTATTTGTTGCCACGCCGGCTTTCGCCGCCCCCGGCTTGATCCAGTATCAGGGCCGCCTCACGGACGCCGCCGGCAACCCGGTCACGACGCCGGTCGTCATCACGTTTACGTTCTGGAGCGCGGCCACGGGCGGCGCGCAGCTCGGCGGCACCTACTACGACACCGACGGCGTGACGCCCAACGCGCAGGGGCTCTACTCGACGATGATCGGCGACGAGCCCGGCACGAAAGTTCCCGACACGATCTTTAACAGCCCGCAGGTGTGGCTGAACGTCAACGTCGGCGGCGAAAACCTCTCGCCGCGCAAGCAGCTCGTGGCCGTCGCCTATGCGTTCCAAAGCTCCTCGAGCGCCCTGGCGACGACGGCCACCACGGCTCTGGCCTCGAAGGATACGCTGGCCAGCGTCACCGCCCGCGGCGCCTCGACGAGCAAAGAGCTGATCCTGAGCGGCGGCGCGAAGGCCGGCAAAATTTCACCCCTCACGCCCGGCGGCAGCGTCCAGGTGGAGGACGTGTACGTGATCGGCGGCAGCATCGCGCTGCCGGCGATCCCTCCGCCGGCCTCGATCGACAATAAATTCTATGCCTCCAAAGGCGGCTTATACTGGCAGGGCACGCCCGTCATGCTCATGCGCGGCGAAAACTATATCGTCGTGCAAACGACGTCCGACTCCGAGGCCAACGGCAACCACCTTGTCGCGGCCTACAATTACGCCAAAACGCTTCGGCCGAACGGCCGCGATCTCGAAACCTCCAACCGGCTCGCGGTCCTTGTGCCGCCGGGCAATTATCAACTGAGAGCCGGCCAGCTCCTGCTGGATACCGAGTTCGTCGATCTGGTCGGCCTGTCGTCCGCCCGCGCCGACCAATATTTGTTCGGCAACCTGAGCGTGGAGGGCTCCGGCCTCGTTCACCAGACGGCCAACGCCGTCCGCATCGAGAACCTGACGATCGCCGCGTCGTGCGACACTTATTTTTCGACCAAGCCGGTCGCGTATTATCCGGCTTCGAGCCTCACGAGGACCGTTATCCGCAACTGCGAATTCTCCGGCATCGACAAGGCCGAATCGATGCGCAGGGGGGTCGATTACCGCGGCCGGTACGAGGATTGCGCGGCCGGATCCCACGCCTTCGGCTATTACGGCGAGGCCGGCGGCCAATTCATCCGGTGCAGCGCCGGCGTCGGCAGTTTCGGGTGTTACGGCGCGGCCAGCGGAACATTTATCGATTGCTACGCGGGCAGCAGCAGTTTCGGATCGAACGCCGCCGCAAGCGGCTCGTTCACGGGATGCACGTGTTCAGGCAGCGGATTTGGGGTTTACGGATCGGCCACCGGAAAATTTGTCAATTGCACGGCCGGCAACCAGAGCTTCGGCTACAGGGGCACGGCCGGCGGGACGTTCGAAAATTGCGTTGCCGGCGACGAATCCTTCGGCTATACCGGCGTCGCCAGCGGCACATTCATCAATTGCCGGGCCGAAGATCATGCCTTTGGCACACGTGGAACAGCCAGCGGAACATTCACGAATTGCGCCGCCGGGACGTATTCGTTCGGCGCCGGCAGCTCCGTCGTGCCCGGCATCGCCAGCGGGACGTTCACCAGCTGCACGGCCAGCGGTTATTCGTTCGGCGCCAGCACGTACTTCGACGCGGACAGCACGAAGTCCACATGCAGCGGCACGTTCGTCAATTGCGTCGGCGGCTACAAGTCCTTCGGCGGCGATCGCAGCTTCAACAGCGCCGCCAAACTGCGCGGCTGCCACATGAACAGCTCCACATGGACCGGCACGTGGTCCGGCACGATGGAGAATTGCCGCTGGAACACCGGCGTCACCTGCGGCGCCTCGGCCCGCATCTATGGATCGACGTTCCTCGGCACGCTCAACCTGAACGGCACGGCCGCCGGCGTCGCCCAGTGCCGCGCCCGCTCGATCACCAACGCCGCCAGTAATATTTTCGGCGCGACGAACGCCGCGGCGTTCAATATCGCCCATGCCAATGTTCAATAACGGCTCGTTTGCTTGAAAATGAGCTTTCGGCGTGCTTTATTGGAAGATCCGCGCCGTGCGGCGCGAGTCTTCGAAGGGTGGATTGCCATGTCTCCGCGTGTCTTCATCGGTGCGTCTTCATTCGGGATGAAGGACCCCGCCCCGATCAAGCTGCTCGAGGCCGCCGGCCTCGATGTCGTCCCCAACCCCTACGGGCGGCGCCTCAACGAAGAGGAAACGATCAAGCTGCTGGCCGGTTTCGACGGCCTGATCGCCGGCCAGGAGCCGCTCAACCGGCGCGTGCTCGAGTCGGCGGCGCCGACGCTCAAGGCGCTGGCCCGCGTCGGCATCGGCATGGACAACGTCGACCAGGAGGCCGCCCGCGAGCTCGGCATCAAGGTCTCCAACACGCCCGATCCCCCCACGCAGGCCGTCGCCGAGCTGACCGTCGCCGCGATGCTCGCGCTGCTGCGCGGCCTCATGGAAATGAACGCCGCCATGCACGACGGGATCTGGTCCAAGACGATCTACACCGGCCTCGCCGACGCGAAGGTGCTGCTCGTCGGTTACGGCCGCATCGGCCGGCGCGTCGCCGACCTGATCCGGCCGTTCGGCGCGCACATCCTGGTCTGCGATCCGATGGCGACCCCCGAGTCGCTCGCGCACGGCGAGCGCCTCGTGGGCCTCTACGAGGGCCTTGCCGAGGCCAACGTCGTTTCGCTGCACGCCGCCGGCGCCGACACGATCCTCGACCAGGCCGCGTTCGCCGCGATGCGCCGCGGGGCGATCCTGCTCAACAGCGCGCGCGGCGGCCTCATCGACGAGCCGGCGCTGATCCATGCGCTCAAGGCGGGCATCGTCGCGCAGGCGTGGGTCGACACGTTCTGGAACGAGCCCTACAAGGGCGAGCTCATCGGCTTCAAGCAGGTCCTCCTCTCGCCGCACGCCGCGACCTACACGATGCGCTGCCGCCACGGCATGGAAACCGAAGCCGCAAGGAACCTGATCCGCGATCTGGGTTTGAAGTAGGCCGGGTTCGCCGAACCCGGCATTGCCGTTCATTCCAAAGTCGTATAGGAAACCCCATGAAAACCATCGCCATGATCCCGGCCCGGCTGGGGAGCCAGCGGCTCAAGCAAAAAAACCTGCGCGAGATCGACGGCGCGCCGATCATCGCCTGGGCGATTCGCCGCTGCAAGGCCGCCGGCATCTTTGACGAAATATGGGTGAATTCCGAAGCAGACGTCTTCGCCGAGATCGCCGAGCGCGAGGGGGTGAGCTTCCACCGCCGCCCGGCCGAGCTCGCCAACAACGTCGCCACCAGCGAGCAATTCGTCCACGAGTTCCTGACCCGCCACAACTGCGCGTGGCTCGTGCAGGTCCACTCGATCGCGCCGCTGCTCACGTCAGACCAGATCCGCGGCTTCGTCGAGGCGATGGTCGCCGGCGACTTCGACGCGATGATGAGCTGCACGCTCGAGCAGATCGAGTGCGCCATCGACGGCCGCCCGATCAACTTCAGCTTCGACGCAAAAACGAACTCGCAGGAACTCGTCCCGGTCCAGCGCATCAGCTGGAGCATCACGGGGTGGAAGGCGGTCTCGTACCAGAACGCCTTTGACGCCGGCAAATGCGCGACCTACGCAGGCCGCGTCGGCTTCTACCCGATCGACCGCCTCGCCGGCCTGATCATCAAGACCGAATCCGACCTCGAAGAAGCCCAGGCGCTCTGGCCGCTGCGGATGAAGTAATCCCGGCAGCGCCAATCTCCCGATTGGCCCACTTAAAAGAGCCGTCCCTCCGGATGGAGTGTAACCTATGTTCATTCTGCCGATGCCCGGTGAAACGAGTCGGTTTATCCGCGATTACTGCGGCATCGGCGGCGTGATCGATTACCAGATCGTCGGGCTTGAAGATGAATCCGATCTGAAGAGGGCCACGCATGCGGCGGCGGCGCGGCTTTCGATCGAAGAGATCGCGCGGACGCTTGGCTCCAATCCGAACTGGGGCGCCGGGGCGGCAATCTCGATCGACCATGACAAAAAAATAACAGGCTGCCGGATCACAACGCAAGATTTCGTCGGGTCTCATTTCGATTTGATCAGGAAAAAAGCGATCCTGCGCGGACACACAAAAAACCATCTCAATGATTTCTTTTACACCGACGATGAGGAGACCCCGAACAACGCGTTCGGCGGACCGACCATGAGCGCGGGCTATTCCTATGCATTTTTCGAGCCGCCTTATCGTCTTGGCGGAAGCAATGAGCAAAAAGAGTCGTTGTTCCGCGGCATCAATCGGCAACTCTTTGATGAGTTCGAGAAACCGATGATGATCTATAGCTGGTCGACCGATTGGTCGAGTTATTTCGATGCCGGTAACGAATGGTGGGGCTCGTTCCTGTGGACGGCGCACGTGATCGGAACGAAACAGATCGTCGTGGTCGCGGCCGCGGCGAGCGATTAAAAAAAACGGGCCCGGCGCGTGCCGGGCCTCGTTATCGTTTAAAGCGAAAAGCCGATCGGGAGATCGGCGTTCCCGGGATCAGCTCGCCGGCTCGATGAGCCAGAACTTGAGCTCTTCGGCGTTGAGGTCGACGGCGAAGTTGCGGAGCGCCTTGGCGTTGACAACTTCCTTCCCCTTGATCGCCGCCGGCTGGACGCCTTTCAAGTTGCGCTCGGTGATCTTGTATTTGCCCTTGGGCAGGTTGATCCCCAGCTCGAACCGCACCGGCGCCTTCTCCCAGTTGAGCGCGAACAGGATCTTCTTGCCGCCCGGCAGGTCGAGCGCGGTGGCCTCGATGTCGTTGCCGTGGCGATTCATGTTGACGAGCCTGGCGTCGCCGAGCGCCTCGTCGATCGTCCTTAAGTAATGCGCCACGTAATCGGGCGTGATCGAGCCGGTGGCGATGTCGCCGTCGATCCTCACGACGTTCGGCATGCCGATGAGCCGCGCGAGCGCCGGCGTCGCGCGCAGCTCGCCGTTTTCGTCGGCCTCGCCGAGGCGCTGCATGAGGATGACCTTCGTGCCGGCCTTCGCATATGCCTCGAGCTGCGCGACCGCCTTGTCCGTGATCGAATAGGCGAACGGGACGATGACGACGCGCGTCGCGGCGGGGAGCTTCGCCCAGTCGGCGGGGTGGTCGAGGCTGTAGAGCTCGAACGGATGGCCGTTGGCCAGCAGCATGTCGATGGCGGCCTGCTGCGAGTCGTAGCCGTTGTTGTAGTTCCGCTTGCGCACGAGCCAGACGTAATGGTTCCCCATTTCATTATAGAGCATGGCGATTTGCGGCGGGACCTCGGCGTCCATCACGCCCCACCTGTCGAGCGTGCGCATGAGGCTGAACGCCTCGGTGGTGTTCTCGACGCGGCCGACGAAGGGGTCGCCGCCGTCGTCGAAGATCTTGAAGTAATGGAAGAAGTGGACGCCGCGGCCGCCGTGCGCGACCGAGCTGACCGCCTCGCCGTAGACGTGCATCGGCCGCAGCTGCTCGTGGAACTCGCGCAGCCGGTTGTTCTGGAGCGTGACCATCGCCTGGCGCCGCGGCGTGGAAGACATGAGGCGCTTGGTGGTTTCGGGGACGTACCAATGGTCGAGCAGGTCGGCGTGCAGGCCGACGTACGGGTCGGTCATGAACGCGGACCAGTCGGAGGCGTGGCCGACCATGCTCCAGTTGATCGGCGAGATCCAGTTCCAGCAGAGCTCGCCGACGAAGATGATGTTGGTGCGCTGGATGTTCGGCTTCTTCCTCGCGACGAGCTCGTTCCAGGCCGCGAAGACCTCGGCCGTCGACTCGTAGCCGTACCTGATCCACGCGCGGCTTTGCGGGTTGTCGTTGAGCTCTTTTTCGGTCGGCATTTCGAAGCCGTATTGCCGTCGGAACCGGCGGAGCACTTCGGCGTCGTCGCCGGGCTTGCCGTTGTAGACGGGTCGGTGATATTCGTCGGGCGGCACGCACAGGCCGTCGAGGTCGCGGTCGGTTTGTTTATCGATGAATTGCGCCCACGTGTTCTTGAACTCCCAGATGTCGCGGATCTGGCCGGGAGAATCCGGCGCTCCGAGCGTCGACAGTGAGACGGTGGTCCGCGTCGTCACGTCGCGCGCGTTGAGGTCGCGGGCAATGCCGGCCATCGCGCGCGCGCCTTCGCGGGGGCGCGGCGCGCCGGGGGCTCCGCCTGCGCCGGGTCGCGCGCCGCGGTCGCCCGAATACGTGTGCACGGCCAGGCCCTGCTCGTGCATCGCGTCGCAGAATTCCTGGAGCAGGTCGCGGCCGGTCGTCGAGGTCGTGCCCATCCCGCCGCCAAGGTAGACGCTGTGCGCGCCGATCCGATGGAGGTTCGCGACCATTTTCTTGAACATCGGCCAGTCGCGGATGGGCTCGGACGGGGGCGGCTGGGCGGGCCCCTCGCCGGGGCGCTGCGCCGATGGCATGCCGTAGTTGTTGCCGCGGACGAAGATCCCCATCGGCAGCCGGAAGTCTTTCGGGTTGCCGAGCGGTTCGTCGGCCGGGCTCCCCTGCGCCTCGATCGTCGCGAGCCGCGGCGAGGCCTGCGTTTTGTCCGCGCCGGTCCTGCCCGCCAGAATTTTATTGGCGGCCGCTTCGTCGCCGTCGGCCAGGAGCCATGCGGCCGCGCGGCGGATCATGTCGAACGAAATCGTGCCGCCGAAATGCTGGGCCTTCCAGTTGAAGAGGACGACGCGCCCGCGGCCGACCATGTTGACCGTGATCGCCGGGATGCGGTCGACGATGCCGGGGCGCTTGACCGGGCTGCGGCTGACGACGTCCCATTCCTTGTTCTCCATCGGCGGGAACCGGCCCAGTTCATACGCGGTCGAGAGCGACCAGACCGAGTTGCCGGCGCAGTGGTAGGCGGTGAAGAAGTCGTGGCCGCCGGTGATGAAATGCTTGTAGAGGATGGGCCGGGGCGTCTCGATCTCGGCGAAGTTGGCGATCCATGGAACGGTGAACGACGAGCAGCCGAGGAGTTTCTGGATCGCGCGCGACTCGACGATCGTCGGCGTCGGCGCGTCGATCCAGAGAACGCCGCCGCCTTGCTCGGCGAAGCGGGTCAGGGCCGCGATCGCGTCCTCCTTCATCAGGTAGACGCCGCACATGACGATGACGTCGTCGGGCGCGACGCCGTCGAGTTTAAGCAGCTGTTCGTCGGAGATGCGCCGGACGTCGAAGCCGCCGGTCCGGAGCTGGACCTCGCCGCGGTCGGTCGATGGGTACCCGTAGCGCTTGGCGTTGTGTTCGGAGTAGAGGACGTGAACGACGCCGGGGCGCTTGGCCGAGGCGGAATGGATCAGGAAAATAGAAAACAGAACGACGACTGCGAACGACCACTTGCCGCGCATGGGTGTTCCTCCGGTGTCGATGAAAAAGCCAAGTTGATCGAAAGCCTGTCGACGTTCCGACTTACTGAGACAAACGAAGGATGTGTTGGAGGCTTACGATGCCGTTAATTGCCGACGACGATTTCGACGCGGCGGTTGGCGGCGGCGGTGTTGCCGATCGGGTCGAGGTCGGCGCGGCTCAAGGCCGACACGTTTTTCGCGTTGAGCTTGGTCGACTGCATCAGGTAGTCGCGCACGCGGTCGGCGCGCGCGAAGCCGAGGCCCCAGTTGTCGGCGAAGGGGAGGTCCTTGACCGGGTCGCTGTCGGTGTGGCCCTCGATCTTGATCGGGCGGCCCGACAGGGTCGCGAGCGTCTCGCCGACGCGGTCGAGGACCGGGTTGGCGCGGTCGGCGAGGATGACCGACTTGGACTGGAACAGGTTGTCGCTGGGAAGGATGATGCGCAGGCCTTTGGTGTCGAGCCGGACGTCGGCGCCCTTGGCCCCCTCGAGGCCGGCGAGGCGCTGGCGGATTTTTTCGGCGGCCGCCTTGAGCGCGGGGTCGTCGCTCGCGGCGAGCGGCGCCTTCGGCTGGCTCTTGGATTTGTCGGCCAGTTGCGCGGCGACCTTCTTGTGCTCGGCGGCGGCCTTGTCGAGGTCGGTCTTGGCCTTTGAGGCCTCGGCGCGGGCGGACTGCAGGTCGGTCGTCGCCTTGTCGAGTTTCTTCTCGGTCTCGGCTTGGCTCTGGCGCGCGGCCTGAAGCTGTTGCTCGGCGCCGGCGCGGGCGCTCTTTTCGGCGGCGAGCGCCTGCCGGGTCGCCTCGAGTTCCTTGTTCAGGTTGGCGGCCTGGTCCTGGGCGGCCTTGAGGTTCACGCGCAGGTCGGCCGTTTCCTTGGTGATTTCGGCGAGCCGCTGCGACTGCGCGCGGTATTGGGCGTCGAGCTCGCCGAGCTTCTTCATGGCGGCGTCGCGCTCGGCGGTCACTTCGTTGATCGTCTGGCGGAGGCGCTCGGCGGCGGCCTCGGCGGCCTTTTGCTGCTCGGCGGTCTCCTCGCGGAACGCCTTCGACTGGAGCTTGACGAGGTTGAGCTCGTCGCCCAGCTCGCGCTCTTTCTGGCTCTTCAGGTTCTGCGATTTATCGAGCTCGCGCTGCAGGCCGGCGACCTTTTTTTCCTTGTCGGCGCTCTCGGAGTCGAGGATCTCCTTGATCTGGTAATAGTTCTTCTGGAACTGCGCGTTGTCCTCGCGAAGCTTGGCGATGATCTGCTCCTGCTGCGTGACGCGCTCGTTGAGCCGCTTGACCTGCACGCAGCCGGTTAAAACAACGCAAGCCGTGAAAATAACGAATAAACGCATTCCAGAGACTCCGAAAACGAGGTGCGTCCCGCGGGGGGACTATAGATTAGACCGGCCGCACGGCCGTCCGGTTGGGTCAATTTTAAACAGGATGCAACGATGAGGACAGGGGAAATATCGATAATTTTCAACAGGAGGTAACGGAGATAACGGAGAATTCCTCGAGACCCCGATCTTTCTCTGTTATCTCCGTTACCTCCTGTTCAAATATCCTCAATTATTTGTTTGCCCCAGGAAGAATCAGGCGGCAGATGCCGTCGGTAACTTTCAGCTCGTGGAAATTGATGAGAAGGCCAATGGGTATATCAAGCAGCTTCATGTAACTAAGAAGCTGTGCTTTGTGTTTGGGCAGAATCTGTTCAACCGCCTTCGCCTCGACAAGAACGCAGCCCTCGACCAACAGGTCGAAGCGCAGCGACTCTTCGCGCGTGAACCCTTTGTAATTGACCATGACCACTTGTTGATTCACAGATGACAGGTTTCTCAGGCCAAGCTCAATCATCATGCACCATTCATAAATCGATTCGATCAGCCCGGGGCCCTTGTCGCGGTGCACTTCGATGGCCGCGCCAATAACATTTTCCGTCAGCCCATCCGCTTTCTTGAACAAAGGGTGCATCGATTTTCTCCATAGAAAAAATTTTCAACAGGAGGTAACGGAGATAACGGAGAATTTCTTGGGAATTTGATTTTTTCTCTGTTTCCTCCGTTTCCTTCTGTTCAAATTTTCCTGTTCATTCCTCACATCACGATTTTGCCGTCGTCGTAGACCAGCCGGCCGCCGACGAACGTCGAGATGGCGCGGCCGGTGAGCTCCTGGCCGGCCCACGGGCAGTTGCGGGCCTTGGACTGGAACCGCTCGGGGTCGACCGTCCACGCCAGGTCGGGGTCGAACACGGCCACGTCGCCATCGGCGCCGTCGGTGAGCGTTCCCTTGTGCAGGTCGAGCAGCCGGGCCGGCGCGATCGTCATCTTTTCGATGAGGAGCGGCATCGGGACGAGGCCGGTCTTGACGAGCGCCGTGTTCAGGGCGGCGAAGCTGGTCTCCAGGCCGATCACGCCGTTGGGGGCCTCGGTGAACATGTAGTCCTTTTCGATCGCGGTGTGCGGGGCGTGGTCGGTGGCGATGGCGTCGATCGTGCCGTCGAGGAGGCCCGCGATCAGCGCCTGGCGGTCCTGCTCCAGCCCGATCGGCGGGTTGCACTTGGCGTTGGTCGAATACGTCATGCACGCCTCGACGGTGAGGCACAGGTATTGCGGCGCGGTCTCGGCGGAGATGCGGACGCCGCGTTTCTTCGCGTCGCGGATGGCGTTGACCGATTCGCGCGCGCTGACGTGGCAGATATGGATGCGGCCGCCGGTGGCCTCGGCCAGCGCGGCGTCGCGGGCGACCTGGATCGTCTCGGCGGCGGCGGGCCAGCCCGGCAGGCCGAGGCGCGTCGCCAGCTCGCCCTCGCGGATCACGCCCCCTTCGGCCAGGTTGCTGTCCTCGCAGTGGTCGAGGATCAGCGCGCCGAATGTGCGCGCGTAATCGATTCCCTGGCGCATGACGCGGTTGTTCATGATCGGGTGGCCGTCGTCGGTGAACGCCACGGCGCCGGCCTGCAGCAGGTCGCCGAGCTCGGCGAGCTCCTCGCCCTTCTGACCGCGCGTGAGCGCCGCGTACGGGTAGACGTTCACGACCGCGTCCGACAGCGCGCGCGACAGGATGAACTTGACGCCGGTCTGCGTGTCGATGATCGGATCGGTGTTGGGGATGGCGCAGACGCTGGTCACGCCGCCGGCGGCCGCGGCGCGCGTGCCGGTGGCGATCGTTTCGCGGTCCTCGCGGCCGGGCTCGCGCAGGTGGACGTGCATGTCGATCAGGCCGGGCGTGACGATCTTGCCCTTGCAGTGAAAGAGGCGGTCGGCCTTGCGCCCCGGGTCCCGGGTCGAGACCTTGCCGTCGACCAGCCACAGGTCGGCCTTCTCGTCGCGGTTGTTGGCCGGGTCGATCACCCGCCCGCCTTTGAAATGATAGATCGCCATGGTTCGTCCTTTGCGTGCCGCGGGTGCGGCGTGTGGGTAACGAACCAATTTAAAGTCAGAAATGGGAAATGAGAAATGAGAAATGCGCCAGGCGAAGAAATTTCATGGGATCTGACAAACCCATAAGACCGATAGGACCCATAGGACGTATAGGACCTATAGGACCTATAGGACTCATAGGACACAGAAACCTATTCGTACGCTTGCCAATCCCCCACTTCCGTTGTAGGGGCGAACGTGGCGATGAGGATCATGCTGGCCGACACGGTCTTGACCGTCAGCGGGTTGGCCGTCGAGTAGACGAAGCCGTCCTTTTTCCAATTCACGAACCGCCGCGCGGCCGGGGCGACCGCCTTCACGCTCGTGCAGCCGGCCCCGTAATCGACGATCTGCGCGATCGTCCCGGTGAGCGACGCGCCGGCCGTGCCGTCGGTCTCGAACACGACCGTGTACTGGTTGATCTCGAAATTGGCGGTCACGGAGAGGTTCGCGGTCACTCCGGCGTCGAGGCGCGGATTGGCGAGCGAGCCGTCGCTCCAGTTCAGGAAATGGTAGCCGGCGGCGGCGGCCGCGGTCACCGGCGCGCCGCTCGCGCCGTATTGGACGTTCTGCTGCTTGGCGCCGGAGACCGTGCCATTCGCGCCGGCGGCATAGTTCAGCGTGTAGGTCGGCGAGGTGAGGAAGATGTCGCGCGAGACCGAGTGCGAGCCGCCCGGGCCGGTGACCTTGAGCGTGACGGTGTGGTCGCCGATCGTCTTGAACGTGTGGACGGGGGAGCGGTCGCTGCTCGTCGAGCCGTCGCCGAAGTCCCAGCGCCAGGTGTCGATGTCGCCGAACGAGGTGTCGCCGAAGTGGCAGAGCATCGAGTCCTCGCGGCTGGACTTGAACACGGTGAACGCGGCCTTGGGCTTGCGCGCGACGTAGTGGCTGTAGTCGATGTCGCCGATCGTCCAATACACGAACCCGCCGCTGACCGAGACGTCGTCGACCGTGCTCCGCGTGTTATAGACCCACCGCCGCCATTCCTGCTCGTGCGCGTCGTAGGTCAGCGAATAAACGATGCCGGAGCCGGCGAACGCGATCGTCCCGCCGTCGCTGTCCGGGTCGGTGTCGATGCGGGTCAGGTCCCGCCACGTGCGCCATTCGTTGTCGGAGGCGTCGTAGGCCGCGGCCGTGACGTTTGTGCCGGCGAGGATCGAGACGACCCCGGTTTCGTTGAACAGTTCGGTGACGTTCCCGGAGAGGCTCGGGCCGAGCTGCAGCGCGCGCCATTCGCTGTCGCCGAGGTCGTAGGCCGCGGCCATCGCGGTGCGGCCGGCCGTCTGGTCGAACGCCACGATCCCGTCCGTATTGGTGAAAACATCGAAGTCCGCGAAGGTCGGGCTCCGCCAGTCGTGCCATTTTCGGTCGCCGGGATCGTAGGCGATGGCCTGCGCGCAGCTCCAGTAATCGTCGACGTAGGCGACCACGCCGCAGGAAACGGTGATGTCCGAGATCGAGCCGCTCAGCCGGCTCCGCCACGAGTGGAACTTGCGGTCGCCGGGATCGTAGACGACCGCCTTCAGGTAAAACCAGCCGTCCTCGGTGAACACGTACGCCACGACGCCGCCGTCCTCGGCGAGGTCCGATATCCCGTCGTAGTGGTCGCTTTGCCACGTGTGCGTGGAGGAGTCGTCGGCGTCGTAGACATCGAGCACGACGCGGTTGCCGGCGATCACCGCATCGGTGTCGAGGAATTCGACGCACGCGGCGCGGGCGGATTGGCCGACCACGAGGGCGAACACGAACGTCATGGGCAGAAGACGGCGCAGGAACGGCTGCATGGGAGCCCTCCGGGGCGTGGCGAGGCTTCTACAAATTTATAATCGAACTCTGGGGCGGGTGGCAATTTATTGTGGGGGGGCTACCGCATCAATTGCCAGTTGCCGGCGGCGTTCCTGTTGGAGAACGTGGCGGTGACGGTCAGGCTGGCGGCGACGGACGAATCCTTGCGCGGGTTGGCCATCGAGCCGTCGCTCCACTTCTCGAAATGATAGCCCTTGGCCGGGACGGCGGTGACGGCCGTTCCGGTACCGCCCTCCGTGACGAGCTGCGTGGTCGTGCCCGAGAGCGATCCGTGCTCGCCGGCCTTGTACGTCAGCGTGAACTGCCGGGAGGGGACCGTGATCGTCTTGGACCTGGAGTGGCTGCCGCCAGTGCCGGTGACCTTGAGCGTCACCTTGTAGTCGCCCGGCCGCTTGTAGACGTGCATCGGGCTGCGCTCGGTGCTGCTGCCGCCGTCGCCGAACGTCCATTGCCAGGAGGCGATGCCGCCGACGGAACTGTCAAGGAACTGGTAGCGCAGCGAATCGGCGTTGCTCGACTTGACCGCGACGAAATAGGCCCGCGGCGCTTCCGCCACGAAATGACTGGAGTAGTTCTCGCCGACCAGGTAGGCCACGTAACCGGCGTTGATGGTCACGTAGGAAACAGTGCTGTTTGTGTTCGTGCTCCACTGGCTCCAGCCGTTGTCGCCCGGGTTGTAGGCGAGGCCGTAGACGTACGTGCCGTGGGTGAAGGCGACGATGGCGTCGGCGTTCACGATGTTCGAGTCGCCGGCCTGGGTCTGGCTCCATGCGTGCCAGGCGTGGTCGCCGCTGTCGTAGGCCTTGGCGACCGTCTTGCCGCCGTAGTTCATGGTCACGACGCCCAAATGGCTGTCGAGGTTGACGATGTAGCTGTTCGTGCCGGTCGGGCCCTGGAGCCAGTCATGCCACTTTTTGTCGGTCATGTCGTAGGCCGCGCCCCAGGTGTACTGGTTCTGGCTGAAATAGCACGACAGCACGCCGTCGGTGTTGGTGAACCCGCTGACGCCGCCCAGGGCGGGGCTTTTCCACTCGTGCCATTTGCGGTCGCCCGGATCGTAGGCCGCCGCCTGGATCAATCCGCGGGAGCCGTTGATGCAGGCGACGACGCCGCTGTCGATCGTGAGGATCGTATAGGCGTTGGCCGAGTCGCTGATCCAGTGGTGGTAGGCGCGGTCGCCGGGGTCGTAGGCCACCGCGTGCACGCGCTTGGCGCCGAGGCTGGTGGTGTCGAAGAAGGCCACGACGCCGTCGGTGGTCATGAGGTTGGTGATCGAGGCGTAAGCGGGGCTCTGCCAGCTGTGCGAGGTGCCTTCATCCTCCACGTTCAGGCACACGCGGTTGTTTTCGATCCACCCGGCCGTGTCGAGGAGTTGGAGGTAAGAGGCGCGCGCGGGCTGTGCGCCGAAGACGGCCACACAAACGGAAAGGAGCAGCGCGATGCGGCCGTCGATTCTGAACATCACACATCCTTCGCGGAGATCGAAAACCTTGGAATCCGGCCGGACGAAACCGTAACCGAAACATTTGGATTTTAACAAGGGGCTGGAAAATCACAACAAAAACCGCCCCGGATCCCGGGGCGGCCGGCGTTCGAAATCTCGAATTGTTCAGCCGGGAATCAGCGGGTCGCCGTCGGCCAGGTTCTCGGCCGCCGGCCGCCGCTTCTTTCGCCCGGGGGGAAACATTGCGATCAGGAAGGCAACGGCCATGAAAAGAAGTCCCGGCCAACTTTTGATCGGGTTGCGGAGATATTCGTCGAAATGATTCCAGGGGCATGCGGCATGGGCCCGGTCGAACATGTTTGTGCACTGCATCCAGATGTAAACGGCAAGCGCGATATGTTGGATCTGCCACAGGATCGTCATCCACAGGTTCATGTGGCTGAAGAGGGGGAACCGTTTCCACATCGCGACGCTGAGGGCGATGCTCAGTGTCGCGCCGATCAATGCGCCGACCCCCACGTAAAAATCCCTGATGATGAAATACCACGGCGGGTCGACGCCGATCTGCGCGCCCGAGTCAATGTACATGGCCACGAAGCGCGGGGCAAAGCTCAGGACGATTCCCGCAAAAACAATCCACATCCCCCTCAACTGGGCGAACTGGTCGCGGATGGCGGTTGTGCGCGGTTCGTTCACGTTCAAACCCAATCCCGGCGGGCGTTCATTTTTTTATGTTGAGCGCTGAAGGCGCGAAAGAATCGATCATCGGTCGAGTGTTTCTTTCGCTCCTTCAGAGCTCCCGTTATCTCGACGCACTTTTCCTGGGGCGCCGCTTCGCTCTGCCCCAGGCTATTTTCTTTTGCGCTTTCAGCGCATATGCCGCGCGTCGTGCCGTTGGTGAACACGCATGACGCCCCGCCAGAATTTTAGGAATGGCAAGCGCTCACGCTCGGGCGACAGCGCGATCAAAGCGCCTTCTTCATCCGCTCCAGCGCCTTGCGGCCGATGTCGGTCCGGTAGTGGATGCCGTCGAAGCTGATTTTCCTTATCATTTGATAGGCGCGCTCGATCGCCACGCTCAGGTATTCGTCCTTGACCGTGACGCCCAGGACGCGGCCGCCGGCCGTCACGATCCGGCCCGCCTCGTCGCGCTTTGTGCCGGCGTGGAAGACGATCACCTCGCCGTTTTCCTCGATCGCGTCGAGCCCCTTGATCGGCTTGCCCTTCTGGTAGGGGCCCGGGTAGCCGCCCGAGGCCGCCACGACGCAGACGGCGGCGTCGCGCCACTCGAGCTCGATCCCGCCGAGCCGCCCCTCGACGCACGCGAGCATGACCTCGACGAGGTCGTTCTCGAGCCGCGGGAGGAGCGCCTGGATCTCCGGGTCGCCGAACCGGCAGTTGAACTCGACGACCTTGGGGCCGTCCTTGGTGATCATCAGGCCGGCGTAGATCACGCCGCGGTAGTCGATGCCGCGGGCGCGCAGCGTGGCCAGGCACGGCTCGAGGACTTCGCGCACGGCTTGCTCGTAGAGCTCCGGCGTCACGACCGGCGCGGGCGAGTAGGCGCCCATGCCGCCCGTGTTGGGCCCGTCGTCGCCGTCGAAGACCGGCTTGTGGTCCTGCGCCGAGTCCATCGCGCGCACGACCGAGCCGTCGGCGAACGCCAGGAGGCTGGCCTCCTCGCCGACGAGGAATTCCTCGACGAGGACCTCGGCCCCCGCGCTGCCGAACGCCTTCTGCCGCATCATGGAGTTGATCGCGTCGACCGCCTCGGCCGTGCTGCGCGCGACGACGACCCCCTTGCCCTCGGCGAGGCCGCTGGCCTTGATCACGATCGGCGCGCCCTTCTGCCCGATGTAGGCGATGGCCGCGTCGGGGTCGGTGAACGTCCGCGCCTCGCCGGTCGGGATGCCGGCCTCCTGCATCAGCTCCTTCGCGAATTTCTTGGATGACTCGATCTGCGCGGCGGCGGCGGTGGGGCCGAAGCAGCGGATCCCGGCGGCGCTCAGCGCGTCGACGATCCCCTCCGACAGCGGGCGCTCGGGGCCGATGACGGCCAGGTCGATCGCCTTGGCTTTGCACCACTCGATCAGCTCGCCAAACGGGGCCTTGACCGGCACGTCGACGCACTCGGCGTGCGCGGCGATGCCGGGATTGCCGGGGGCGGCATAAAGCTTGGTGGTCCGGGGGCTCTGGGCGATTTTCCAGGCCAGGGCATGTTCGCGGCCGCCGCCGCCGACGATGAGGATATTCATGGTCCAAGGGCTCCTTGAATGAATAAAAAACAAGAACTCAATGAGAAATGAAAAATGAGAAATTTAAAATGAGGAAAGGAAAAATATCCGTTTCTCATTTCTCCCGCAACTCATTACAAGCGGTATTTGATCGCCTTTTCCTCGTGCAGGCGTTCGATCTCGGCCTGGATGGCGCGGTCGGTGAGCGCGCGCCACGCCATCTGCTCGAGCGTCGACGTCCGGCCTTTCCATTTCGCAACGTTCAGCGGCCGTTCATCGAGCACGACGTAACGGGTGATCATGGCGGCGAACTTGACGGTCGGGCTGATCTGGCCCGGGTCGAGGCCGTGCAGCAACCGGTACCATTGCGTGTCGGGGACGGCATCGACCCAGCCGAGCTGGGTGACCGTCATCTTGATCGTGGGCCGCGGCGCCGCGTCGATGCGCGCCTGAAGCTCGGCGATCGCGGCCGCCGCCGTCTCGGACGTGCCGAGGTCGATCTGGCGGACCCACTCCGAGAGCACGACCGGCTCGCTGAGCTCGAGGACGCCGCGGTCGAGCGCCGTGTTCAGCGTGTTGATCTGGCGGTCGGTGGCGAGGATGGCCGCCTGCGGCGTGTCCTTCTCGAACGTCGGCGTCATCTGGATCTGCGCGACCATCACGGAGCGGATCCCGCCCGACGCGCCGGCCTGCAGCGTGTGGGTCGAGGCGTCGGCGCCGGTGTAGCGGTTCGGATCGATCTGGCGCTTGAGCGTTTCGTCGGCCCGGAGTGCGATCGTCGCCAGTTCGCGCGAGCGCGCGATGTAGCGGTCGTTGCCGCGCCCGAGCGATTCCATTTCCTGCAGCACCATCTCGCCTTCGATCCAGTGCAGGACGTTCTGCTGAACGAGCGCGCGGTTGACCGTGTAATCGGGCTGGACCGGGTTTTCGTAGCAGAGCAGGAACTGTGGCCGGGTCAGCGTCGCCATGCCGACGTGCGCCAGCGGCGCGTAGAGGTTCATGTATTCGTAGTTGACGCCGGCGGCGTAATTCTGGATCCGGTAGCGCGCCTGCAGCTTGCCGAGCGCCGAGCGGTAGTAGTGCTTGACGTGCTCCTGCGCCAGGATGCGGCGGATGTCGGGGGTGACTTCGCTCAGCGGGATGTTCATCGCCGGCGTGGCCGAGATCAGCTGGGCGAGGTAGTAGCCGCCGGGCCCGTCGAACACCTGCGTGATCTCGCCGGGCTTGACGTCGAGGAGCTGGCGCTCGAACTCGCGGAAGTAGGTCCCGTCGACGAACTCCGGGATGCGGCCGCCTTCGGCCGCCGAGGGCGCCATCGAATTCTGGGCGGCCGCTTCCTCGAACGTCGTCTTGCCGTCGCGGATGTCGCGGGAGATCGCCTCGAGCTGCTGCTGGATCTGCGAGCGGGTCATCGCGTCGGCGGCCATCGGCACGCGGATGAAGATATAGCGCGCGTTGATGCGGCGGCGCTGAAGGTATTTTTCGGGGTGGGCGATGTAGTAGGCGTGGACGTCGACGTCCTCGACCTTGACCTGGTTGGCGATGACGTTCTCGGCGTAGCCGGCCATCGCGCCGTCGAAGCCGAGGCGGCGGTTCAGGTCGGCGGGCGGGTTCCAGCCGGCCGACTTCGACGCGAGCGAGGCGAGCGCCGCGAGCCGGTCGATCTCATGGCGGATCGCCTGCTGGAACGGCTCGGCCGCGATCGAATCGGGGGTGACCCAGATCTCGAGCGGGACGCCGACCAGCGTCGGCTCGTCGCCGGCGAACATCAGCAGGTCGAGCGAGCTGATCTGGCCCAGCCCGGGAACCTCGGCGAGGATCGCCTGGCTGAGGTCGGCGACCTGGCCGCTGATGGCGTAGGCGGGCGCGATCGTCCGCGGGATGGGGGGCAACGTCGGCGCCAGCGGCGGCGCGCCGGGGGCTTGCGCCATGGCGGCGGCCGCCAGCATGAAAATCGCGGCCATCAGGCCGAATCGGGTGGAATGAGGCATCATGATCAACTCTCGCTCTGAGGCGTTCGACGAAGGCCGGTCTTGGCCAGTGAAATCCCAGCACTGGTTTGACATATGGCACCCGTTAAATCAAGCAATGAATCGGGTTTGGGATTGCCGATTGCGGATTTCGGATTGCGGAATGAATCGATTCCGGAAGGACAAAATGCATCGAGTGCGAACCGCGCGCGTTCGCATTGAATTCCAAATCCGCAATCCGCAATCCGCAATTCACAGGTCCCGGATCACGTCGCCCGGCTCGGCCCGGATGACCCATCTCAGCATCGGCAACGCGGGGATCAGCGCGATGATGAGGATCGTCACCGCCGCGCCGGCCAGCCACGCCGGCGACCAGCCGAACAGGTCGCGCGGCAGCGCGCTGATCCGCTCGAGCAGCGGCGCGGCCAGCCTTTGCGCCAGCATTCCGAGAAAGAAATTGGCCGCGGCGGCGATCGCCATCGCCCCGGCGGCGAGCGTCCCGACCTCGCCGATCGCCAGCGCGACCGACTCGGCCGGCGTCAGCCCCAGCGCCCGCAACCTGATCAGATCGACCCGCCGGGCGTGGAAGATCATCGCGAACAGCATGTAAAACGTCAGCATCCCGAGCCCGAACACCGCCGCCGCCAGCCCGATCAGCCCCCACCCGCCCAGCCGCACGGCGGTCTTGACCTGGCTCCCGATCGCTTCCTCGCGCGACGGCCGCAGCCCCAGCGCGCCGGCGGCCTTGATGAACGCCTCGCGGTCGGCCCCTCGGTTCAGCTCGGCCACGACCTGCACGTAATGCTTCGGCTGGTCGGGGGCGTAGCGGCGGTTCAGGCCGCTCACGACCTCGATCGGCAGCGCCAGCCCGATCAGCCCCGGCTGGCGCGAGACGCCCACGATCCGGACGTCGAGCCACCGGACCGGTTCCTTCGTTTTCGCCAGGCCGATCGTCGACTCGCCGAGGTAGATCTTGAAATGCTTGCCCACGACCGCCGCCGGGCTCAGCAGCGGCAGCCCGCCCGCGCGCGCCAGGCCGAGGTTGTACAAATCGAGGAAATAGCTCGAGATCACGACCGGGAACGGGTTGGGGCTGGTCGGGATCGCCCAGGGCGTCGCCGTGGTGATCGCGTCGGCGACCAGCGCGCGGTCCAGGCCGTGGATCACGGCGTCGGAGCTGTATTCGGTGCCGAACAGCGTCCCCTCGACGCGCGCCGGGAACTGGATCGCCTCGATCGGGTGGACCTGCTTGACGGCCGCGTTGCCGCGCAGGGCGCCGAGCGTCTGGTCGGTGATCGGGCGGCCCTCGATCGCGAGCGGCCCGAGCGAGCCGCGCGCGGTTTCGAGCCGCACCTGCTCCTCGGGGAAGATGTCGCCAAGCCGCGAGCCGACCCGGAACCGCAAAGCCGCGCCTGCCCCGGCCAGCGCCAGCATCAGCGTCGAAGCCAGCGCCAGGACCGCCAGCGCCGCCAGCGCCCGCCCCGGATACTGCCGCAAATGCCGCCAAAGGAGATGAAAGTAAAACCGCATGGCGCTAATAGCTTAGCTTACCGGGGCAGGGCGGTAACCAAAAAAATCGCGGGGCGGTCGTGGGGGCCGTCGATGGGAAATCATAATCGGGGCGGGGAAGAAAAAGGAATTCCCTTGCGGACGCTTAACGGCCCTTACGGGATACTAATCTTTGGAAAAATGAAAAAAACAAAGTGCTGAGTAAAAGAAACCCGGATTTTTTCTCACAGAGAGCACGGAGAGACGGAGGACAAAGAGAAAATTTAATCTGCTGCAAACTGCGGGCTAATGGAGAAAGCACGGACGAACATGGACAGGCATGGACGGGCACGGAAGGAAGAAGCGGAGATGGGCAGAGAAGAATGCGGTCAAACACGGCTGAATGCGGGATTATGTTTGAGGAAAAAGTATTTCACGCAAAAACGCAAAAGAGCAAAAGCCGCGAAAAATAAAGCCACGAAAAAATACAGTCAAACGTCCCGAATTTCAGAAACTTCAATCCAAATTAAAAATAAGCACACGTCCCCCGAATCCCCCAGTTTCCTTGGCCTCAGGCGCGGCTAATTGAACAACACGGCTTCGGCGATGAGGCCGGGACCGAACGCGAGGGCGACGGCGGGACGCGGGGCGTTCGTTTTGGCGAGCCGTTCCAGAATAAACAGAATCGTCGGCGAGGACATGTTGCCGCATTGCGCGAGCACCTCGCGCGAGGCGCCGAGCGCCGCGTGATCAAGCCCCAGCGCGCTTTCTACAGACGAAAGGATGCGCGGGCCGCCGGGGTGGACCGCCCAGCTGTTGATCTGCCCGGCGCGCAGTCCGTTCGACGCGAGCCATCCCTCAAGCCACGGCCTCAGAGATTGCCCGATCAGCTCGGGCACCTTCGGCGAGAGCGTCATCTCGAATCCGTTGTCGCCGATCCGCCACGTCATCGCGTCGAGGCTGTCCGGGATCAGATACGAGCCCGTCGCGGAGATCGCCCAACCGCCCTCGCCGGCGCCGATCACCGCCGCCGCCGCGCCGTCGGCAAACAGCGCATTGGAAACGATCTTGTCCGAGTCGGCGCTGAACTGGTAATGCAGGCTGCACAGCTCGAGCGCGCACAGCAGCACGCGCGCGTCCGCGTCCGCGCCGCAGATCGCCCGCGCCACGCGCAGCCCGTTGAGCGCCCCATGGCACCCCATGAAGCCGATGTGCGTGCGCTCGACCGTCGGCGCAAGCCCCAGTTCACGGATCAGCGCGACGTCGATCCCCGGCGCGGAAAAACCGCTGCACGACACCGTCACAAGATGCGTGATGTGATGGCGGATTTCGGCTTGCGGACTGCGGGCTGTGAATGCCTCGGCCGATTCGATTGCGGATCGTGCCGCGCGCGCTGCAAGCGAGGGCGCCAGCCGGTGGTAGACATCCATCCGCTCGGCCGTCGATGGATTGCGGATTTCGGACTGATCGCGAATCGAGTAAAAGTTCTGTTCGGGTTTTGAACCATGATTTGCGTGGAGCAGCACGCTGTGGCGCCGCCGCACGGTCGTGCGCCGGTACAGCGCCGGCAGCGCCATGAGCTGGCCGTTCGCGTGCCGCGTGAGCCTGATCGCCAGTTCGGCCGCGTCCGCCTGCTCGATGGCGTGCGCGGGCAACGCCGTCCCCCAGCCCTGGATCGCCGCGTTCATCGCGAGGCCCCCGGCTGCTGGATTGCGCGGATCAGCGGCGCGACCAGCGTCGGGAGCGCGCCGAGCGTCCCGACCGCGGCGCGGCTCAAGTTCGGCCGGCGCACGAGCCATGCCAGCGCCGCGCACCGCCGCCAATGGCTCCGGACGACTTTCCGGAACGTCAGCTCCCACTCGTCGGCAAGTTGCGGCGCCCAGTCCCGCGACGCGATCGGCGCGAGCGCGGTCGCCGCCACCAACGCCCACCCCATCCCTTCGCCCGTGAATGGCTCGACATAGCCGGCGCTGTCGCCGAGCGCGAACATCCGGTGCGTGGCCACGCCGGCGCGCCGCCGGCTGAGGAACGGCGTCCCGCGCCAGTCGAGCGACTCCGGGGCCTCAATTGGCGGCATGCGGCACGCGCGCAGGATCTGGGCGAGGGCGCCGGCCGGCGTGAGCTCCTTGATCATTTCCGGATCGACCGCCGCGCCGATGTTCAGCCGCCCGTCCTCGATCCGCACGAGCCCGGCGTAACCCCCCGAGGCGCAGGCCATGTGGATCGCGCCGGGCTCATAGCCCGGCTGCGAAGCCGGCGCGATCGCCCCCAGCCCCATCCTCGAGGCGCGTCGGATCATCACCGGCCCGGCCGGATCCGCAGTGCGCCCCGCGAGCCCGTCGGCGGCGATCACGATCGAGGCCTCGACTTCCTCGGTCTGGCCGTTTTTCAATTCGACGTGCCAGCCGTCGGGTTCGGGCCGGATCGGCCGCGCGGCCGTCGCCGGCAAGAATTCCGCGCCGGCCTCGATCGCCGCGCCGGCCAGCGCCTCGTCAAGCGCGGCGCGCGAAACGGCGACCGCGCGCGCGAGCGGGACCGTCGCGCGCACCCCCCCGGCCGCAAGCCGAAGCAGCGTGAGTTCGACCGCGCCGAGCCGGTCGGCGACCGCGCCCAGCCCGGCGGCGTCCAACGAGGCAAGCCCCCACCCGTTCAGGCAGCAGCCGCACACCTTGTCGCGCGGAAACGTTTTCTTCTCGACGAGCAGAACCGACCGCCCCGCGCGCGCAATGAGCCTCGCCGCGAGCGACCCGGCCGGGCCCGCGCCGACGACCAGCGCGTCCCAGCGCCGCGCCGCCGCCTCATGGAGTGTGATTGTCCCCGTCATGTTCGCCGCCATTCCAGGATCCAGCGACGCGGCCAGTGCGGCGTGACGCTCGCGTTCGCAAGCCCCGCGCCCCACGCCAGCCGCGCCGCTTCCTCGATCGTGAACGCCGCCCGCACCGAGCGGATGCCGTCCGTCCGCACGACCTTCGACCGGCTCAGGAACCGCGTCCCGACCGACGCGAACAGAAGCCCGACCCGGTCGCGCCGCAGGTCGTCGACGATGACCGCGCGGCCGGCGGCTTCTTTCATCGAGCCCAGCAGGGCCGCCGCGTCGGCTTCGCTCAGGTGGTGCAGAAACAGCGCGCAGGTGATGACGTCGAACCCGCGCGGGATCGGCTCGCGTAGCGGGTCGAGCCGGAAGAACTCGACAGGCTCGCTCCCCGCGCGCCGCGCGGCATAAATCAACGCGGCCGGGCTGGCGTCGCTCCCGGCAGCCTCGATCCTGAGGCCGCGGCGGTGGCCGAGGCGCGCCAGGGCCCGCGGAAGATCGCCCGCGCCGGTGGCGATGTCCAGGAGGCGAATCGACCGCCCCGCCTCGCGCGCCACCCTCTCCACCCGCGGCCACACCGCCCGGGCCACGGCCGAAATGCGATTGATGCGCTCGAGCCCGGCCAGCGCGGCAATATGCTCCGCCACGCCGAGCGACGGGTCGTCCATCAACTCCGCGACGCGCCGCCGCGGCCCCATGGAAGAACCGAGCATCCTCAATCCTTAATCCGACCGATCCGACGGCCCGACGATGCTTAAAACCAGGTCCTCGAAGCGGCGGGCGCAGACGTCGGCGCTGAAGGCGGCGCGGACGTGCTCGAGGGCGGTCGCGCCCATGCGCTGCCGCAGCGCGGCGTCGCCCATCAGCCGCTCGATCGCCGCGCGCACGGCGCCGACGTCGTCGCCGTCGACGCGCAGGCCGCTGACGCCTTCCTCGATGGCGTCGGCCGTCCCGCCCGCGATCCCGCCGATGACCGGCGTGCCGCAGGCGTTGGCCTCCAGGAACACGATGCCGAACCCCTCGGTGTCGCCCGCCACCTCGCGGTTGGTCTGCACGAACAGGTCCGCGGCCCCGTAATAGCGCGGCAGCTGATCCTCGGCCAGGTAGCCGAGGAACCGGACGCGCTCGCCGAGCCCGAGCTCAGCCGTGAGCGCGCGGAGTCTCCGCTCCTGGACGCCGGTCCCGCAAATCAGGTACTGCCAGTCCGGCGGCAGCGACGTGGAGGTTGCGAGCGCGCGCAGCACCTGGTCGATCCCCTTGCGCGGGATGAGGCGCGCGATCGTGATGAGCGTCGTGCGACCGTCGAACCCCAGCTCGCGGCGAAGCGCCTCGCGGTCGGCGGGGGGGCGGAACTTTTCGGTGTCGACCGAGCAGGGGAGGATTCGGATCGCTTCGTCGCCGATGCCGGCCAGCTCCTTGAGCTGGTCGGCCGTGAACCGGCTGATCACGATGTTGGTGCGCGCGGCGTGGATCGATTCGCGCTGGGCGCGGCGCAGGTAGCGCGCGATCGGGCCGCCCTCGAGGGTCTGCTGCGTGAGCTCCTCGCCGAGGACGTAATTGACGAGGGGAACGTCGCGCAGCCCGCACATCAGCCATCCGAGCCGGTAGGTCGCCCCGCTGACGACGACATCGGGCTTGAACTCGTCCACGACGCGGGCGAGCTCGCGGCGGGTCGTGGTGAAGAAGCGCACGGCTTCGGCGATGTGCTCGAGCGGCGAGCGGCCCGAGAAAATCAGGCGCAGGCGCTCGGTGCGGTAGAGCGCGTAGCCGTTTCGTTTGGCGCGGTCGGCGGCGCCCGGCAGGTCCTCGGGGCGCGCGTAGAGGTTTTCGGTCAGCACGGCCGATTCGATCCGCCGCGAGCGCGCGAGCAGGTCGTCGAACAGCCGCACCGCCCCGCCGTAGTTCTGCGGAAAGAAATACGGCGTGACCAGCAGCAGGCGCGGTTTGCGGTCGGGCTCGCTCATGGCCAAGAAGAATAGCCGGATCCGCGCAAAATCGCAAAACCGCAAAACCGCGAATTGGAATTATTTTTGGAGGGGGGCGGATGAGAAAGGCAACGTGCAATTGGAGTGGGAAAACCCGATCAAACACGAAATTGCACGAAATCAAGCGCGTGGCGAGGGGTGGAGCGAGTGACATAAAGTTTTCCGGCAATAAAGCAGGTTCCGGCCGGTTAGCAAGGGATGTGCGGTTGATTCGATTACGATTACGATTACGATTACGAGCACGAACCGAAAAACCTTTGCGCTCGGCCGCTAAATCTTCTTCAGCAGCAGTTTCGGGACGTCGACCACGTTCTGTTTGATGACCCGGCTCCACGGGACCGGCTGCTCGCGCGGGATCATTTGCGTCGCGTACTGGATCAGCAGCCCGGTATTCCAGGCGATCAGCACAAGCAGGCACGCCGCCGCCGCGCATTTCATCTTTCGCGCGCGCGCCAGGCCGAAGGCGTGTGCGATCCCGAACGCGACCAGCGGGAGCGAGCTGATGAAGAACCGGTTGCCGAACGACGCCCCCGCCCACCACACCGACCAGCACCCCACCAGCCACGCCTGGACCGCAAACCCGGCGAGGCCCGTCACGGCGATCGCCTTCCATCGCGCGCGCGCCATGAGCGCCATGATCAAGCCGGCCAGCCCGATCGCAATGATCGGATGCCAGGCCAGCGCGCCGCCGCGCTCGCTGACGAGGGCGTCCATGAGGTGCGCCGGCCAGAAGTTGAACGTGCCGGCGGTTTTGTCGAGGTAGGGGAGCGGCCCCGCCAGCCACGAGCCGTACAGGATCTTCCACGCGGCAAGCTGGGGGAGGAAGGCGAGGATGCCGGCGGCGGCAAAAGCAATCCAATGATGAATGATGAATGATGAATGATGAATACGGCGTTGCAAAAGCAGCGCGATCGCCAGCACTACGGACCACGAGGCGTCCTGGTATCGGATCTCGACGACCAGCGCGAGCATGGCGCCGGCGACGGCCATCGCGAGCGCCGACGGTTTTCTCCACGCGCGCTCGACGGCCAGGACCGACCCGGCCATCGCGAAGAAGCTCGCGCCGTGCGACATCGATCCGTGCGCATACATATAGAACCCGAGCGGCGAGGCGAGGACCAGCCCGGCGATCGCGGCCGCCGAGCCGATCGCGCCGAACTCGCGCCGCAAACGCCCGTAGAGCAGCATCAGCCCCAGCGCCGACCAGAAGAGCGTCCCGACGGCCACCGCCCACTCATACGGCCGGCTCGTGCCGTCGGCCGGCAGGCCGCGCATTTTCAAATAGCCATGGACCGCCGCGACGAACGGGCTCCACAGCAGCGACGAGCCGACGCCGTAGCGGTTGGCGGCGAGCCCGGTCACGGGGCTGACCGGCCCGGCGGCGCCGCCGATGGGCAGGTTTTGCATGCGCTCGAATTGCGCGTATTGATTCGCGAAGCTCAGGTCGCCGTCGACCAGCAGCGAACCGATGTAGACGTAATTGCCCGCGCCGTCGATCCCGCGGATCGACGGACGCAAGCCGAACGCCGCCAGCGCGACGAGGCCCAGCGCGAGGATTCCCCATTCGCGCGGCCGAGGCTTTGAATTTGCGGGTTGTTGTGGGGTCATGTTATAAGCGACTAGATTCGGATTTCCACGGAGTAGAAATACCCCGATGCGCAGTTTGATTGCAAGTCTTCTGGTCGCGGCGATGCTTGGGCCGGCTTTGGTTTCGGCCCAGGGCACGACCGCGTTGACCATTTTCTACTCGGCCCGGCGGCACGGCAACCTCGAGCCGTGCGGCTGCCACGTGACCGCCCAGGGGGGGCTCGCGCAGGAAGTGCCGGTCTATGCCGAGCGCCCGCTCGACGTGCCCGACATCCGCGTCGACGCCGGCGAATGGATGGAGCCGATGTCGGCCGCCAGCCCGGTCGCCGCGATGCAGTCGCGCTACGAGTTGCTCGGCCTCGAGCAGCTCCATTACGACGCGGTCAACATGGCGCTCACCGACCTGTTGCTCCGTCACGAATACCTCGACTTTTTCGCCCGGCAGCAGCCCAAGGCCGCCGGGGCGCTCGTCTCGGCCAATGTGTACCTGCGCGACAAGCCCGACCAGCGCGCCTTCAAGCCGTACGTGATCGTGGAGCGCAAGCTCGGCGACGGCAAGGTCCACAAGATCGCGATCACCGGCGTGACCGACGCCAACCGGCCCGTCATCGGCCTGGAAAGGGCCGACCCCGCGAAGAACCCCGGCGTCATCGCGTTCACGCCGGGCTACGCGATCAAGGACCCGGCCGCCGCGCTCAAGTCGCTCATGCCGTCGCTCCAGCGCCGGGCCGACATGGTCCTGGTGCTGCACGGGGGCGATTTCAACGGCGCCAAGACCCTCGCCGAGACGGTCACCGAGATCACGTTCATGATCACGACGGCCACGCCGCCCGACCGCGTTTCGCCGCACTTCCTTGCCGGGGCCAACATCCTGTTCGTGGTGAGCCCGTCGGGGCGCCAGATCGGCATCACGACCCTGCGGGCGCGCGCCGGCGGCTGGGAGTTCCAGTCCCGCCCCAAAATGCTCGACGTCAAGGTTCCACCGACCCCCGACCCCGAGCTTGGCAAGATCGTCGCGGATTTCAACAAGGTTTCGGGCAAGGATGCGGTCACCACCCACACGGCGCTCACCCGGGCCTACGCCGGGGCGCATCGCTGCATCCCCTGCCACGCCCAGATTTACAAGTCGTGGAAGGCGACCCCGCACGCCCGCGCGATGGAAAAGCCGGTCATCGAGGGCGAACAGTTCAACCCCGAGCGGCTGCGGCGCGCCACGACCGGCTACGGCCGGCCGGGCGGCTTCCAGCACCCGCGCCACGTCCAGAGCCAGCTGCTCATGAACGTCCAGTGCGAGGCGTGCCACGGCCCCGCGATCGGCCACGTCGAGGCCGAGACGAGGTCCAGGCAGCCGAACCCGACCCCCGACGCAAAGGCGTCCGTCGAGGCCGAGGTCCGCAAGACGATGCCCCCCCGGAAGGTGCCCGAGGCCACGTGCCTGCAGTGCCACGACAAGTCCTTCAGCCCGAATTTCGATTTCGCGGCCGATTACGCAAAGGTCAAACACTGACGATACGTATATGGATGGGCCCCGCGCGGCCGGATGTCGCGATTCGAGCAACTGAGCGCGTATGCTTTATTATTTCATCTTTTACCTGTTCCTGCTCCCCTTGGAATACATCCAGGAAAAGATACCCAAGGGACCGACGGGAATGAATTACCAGACGCTGTCGCTGCTGGCGATGCTCGTCTGGCTGCTCGTCGGCCAGCGGCGGCCGGCGGCCCGCGGCGTCGAGGCGCGCTCGGTCGGCTCGCCGCTGTCGCTGTTCCTGGTCGCGCTGCTGGCGTGGAACTTTTTCTGCCGGGCCATGACCGGCTCCTCGATCCCGACGCTCGATTCGGTCCTGAACCCGACCTCGCCCAACTTCGGGCAGTTCCTTCAGTTCATGAACGGCTTCCTGTTGTTCTGGATCGTCGTCAAGCTGTTCCACGACCGCAAGCGCCTGAACTGGCTGCTGTGGGCGATCGTGCTCAGCGCGCCGCTGGTGTTCCGCGCGTTCCGCAGCGACTTTCACGGCTCGGGCGGCGGGTTTTCGAACGAGCTGCGCGGCCGCGGCCCGTTCGTCAACGTCGGCTCCAACGAGCTGGCCGCCTACTTCCTGTATTGCGGCCTGTTCTTCCTCGTCTATTTCTTCCAGAAGGGCAAGCGGCTCTGGCCGCGGATCCTCTACATGATCCCGGGCGGCCTGTATGCCTACGGCGTGCTGTTCAGCTACTCGCGCGGGGCGTGGATGTCGTACCTGGTCGGCATCGGGCTGATCGGCGTCCTCAGGCAGCGGCTGATCCTGGCCGTCCTGATCGCGGGCGCCGTGACCGGCCCGATGTGGCTGCCGCAGTCGGTCATCGACCGCTACATGATGACCGAGAACGAAGAGGGGCAGCTCGAATCGTCGGCCGAGTCGCGGGTCGTGTTCCACGCCCGCGCCATCGAGATGTGGCGCGAGTCGCCGGTCGTCGGCCACGGCGTCGGCTCGTTCAAGGCCAAGTACGGCATGGACACCCACGGCGTCTACCACCGCACCCTGGCCGAGCAGGGCGCCGTCGGGTTCGCGATCTTCATGGCGATGTGGGGGATGATCCTCTACATGTCGGCGCGGCTGTGGCTCGAGGGGCCGGTCGACTCGGACCGCCAGTACGGCTTCGGCCTGATGGTCACGACCGTTGCGCTCATGATCGCCAACATCTTCGGCGACCGATTCACGCACCTGCCGATGATCGGCCAGTACTGGGTGCTGGTCGGCATCGGCGGCCGGCTCTACGCGAACATGGTCGGCGCGGCGGCGCTCGACGACGAGGCCGGGGTGCCCGCGCCGGCCGAGCACGAGGCGGCGGGCCGGCCGGAAATAGAAATGAACATCGTGCAGCCGCCCGCGCCGCCGGTCCCGCGCCAGCCCATCGAGCCGGCGCCGGCCGCCCCGTCGCAGGAAACCGAAATGCAAATCGTCTCGGCCTCCTCAACCGAACTCAACATCGTCAGCCGCACCGGCCGCAAGTAACGAGCGCACGACATGAACGTGGGTTTTGGCGCGCCGCCAGTACCCGAACGGCATCACGCCGGCTCCGGCAGGAGCAACACGTTTGGAGTAAACCAAACACAAAAAAATACAGTCACGAAACACACGAAAGAAAACACGAAAAAGCACGAAAAAAATTTCCTTGTCGCAGAGACGCAGAGTTTGGCGGAGATGCGGAGAAATTCTTGAGGACAGGAACGAACAGGAGGCAACGGAGGAAACGGAGAATTTCTTGGCGGATCAGGACTCTGTTGCCTTTCCTGCACGTTTCTCATTTCTCATTTCCCGTTCGTTTGTTAAATTGTTCGATTAATACTGCTGGGACCCGGGACTCGGGACTCAGTCCTCAGCACTCAGGACTTTTTTTATGAGCCAGCCCTTTGTCGATCACGCGCGCATTTACGTCAAGGCCGGCGACGGCGGCAACGGGGCGATCTCGTTCCGGCGCGAAAAGTTCGTCCCCCACGGCGGTCCCGACGGCGGCGACGGCGGCAACGGCGGCAGCGTCTGGCTCGAGGCCGACCGCTCGCTCGTCACGCTCATCGACTTCAAGCTCAAGCCCAACGTGCGCGCCGGAAACGGCCAGCACGGCGGCTGCTCGCAGTGCAGCGGCAAGGGGGGCGAGGACGTCGTCGTGCGCGTCCCGGTCGGCACGAGCATTGTCACCGAGGACGGCGCCGAGCTCGCCGACCTCGTCCATCACGGCCAGCGCTGGCTCGCGGCGCAGGGGGGCAAGGGCGGCCCCGGCAACCAGCATTTCGCCACGCCCACCCACCAGACGCCGCGCCGCGCCTACCCCGGCACGCCCGGCCAGGAGCGCACGCTGATCCTCGAGCTCAAGCTCATCGCGCAGGTCGGGCTGATCGGCCTGCCCAACGCCGGCAAGTCGACGCTGCTGGCGGGGCTCACGCACGCCACCCCCAAGATTGCCGCCTACCCGTTCACGACGATCCATCCCAACCTGGGCGTCATGCAGATCGGGCCGATCCACCGGGCGACGATCGCCGACATTCCGGGGCTCATCGAGGGGGCGTGGCAGGGCGCCGGGCTCGGCGACCGATTCCTGCGCCACATCGAGCGGACCGGGCTGCTCGTGCACCTCGTCGCGCCGCCCGAGAACCCGACCGGCGACCTCGAGGAGGACGCCGAGGCGGTCGTCTACGCGTGGCGGCTCGTCCACAACGAGCTCGAGCACTACAGCCCGAAGCTGGCGGCCAAGGACGAGATCATCCTGCTCAACAAGATCGACCTGCTCGACGAGCCGACGCGCCATGCCTACATCGACGCGCTGCGCGGGCAGGGGCTCGAGCCGATCGCGATCTCCGCGGCCACCGGCGAGGGGCTCGATTTCCTCAGGAAGGCGCTCGCCGACCGGCTGGAAGAGGCCCACCTTTTCGCGGAAGACGGAAATGACCGACAAAACGCTCAATAACATCATCAAGTATTACTCGTTTGGATACGAGCTGAACCGGCTCGAAAGCAGCGGCCAGGGGATCCTTGAGCGGATCCGGACCATGTCGCTGCTGACCCGGAACCTGCCCGCCGCGCCGGCCACCGTCCTCGACATCGGCGGCGCGACCGGCGCGTATTCATTCGCGCTGGCCGAAATGGGCTACCGCGTCCACCTCGTCGACATCGTGCCGCTGCACGTCGAGAAGGCGCTCGAGCGCAACGCCCAGGCCGGGGCCAAGCTCGCCGGCGCGACCGTCGGCGACGGCCGCCACCTCCAGTTCGACGACGCCTGCGCCGACGCCTGCCTGCTCATGGGCCCGCTCTATCATCTCACGAACAAGCCCGACCGGATCCGCGCGCTGGCCGAGGCGCGCCGCTGCCTGAAGCCCGGCGGCGTCCTGTTCGCGGCGGCCATCTCCAAGTTCGCCTCGCTCGCCGAGGTCATGGCCGATCCCGCGGACGACCTCTTTTGCGAAATCGTGAAGGACGACCTCGCCAGCGGCCAGCACCGCAACCGGGGCAAGCTCGAGTATTTCACCGACGCCTACTTCCATCACCCGGCGCAACTCGAGGAGGAAGTCAGGGAGGCCGGCTTCGAGCCGGTCGTGCTCCACGCGGTCGAGGGGCCCGAGTGGCTCGCGCCGCAGCTGACCGGCAACCTCGAGAACGAAAAGACGCGGCAGACGATCCTGAGCCTGATCGAGCAGGTCGAAACCGAGCCCTCGATCATGGGGGCGAGCGCGCATATCATGGCCATAGCCCGAAATCCAGAAGCGGCGAGCTGAATCATGATTGAAATCCCCGACATCCAGAAAAGCGGCCGCACGGTCAAGCTCGGCAAGCTCGTCATCAAGCTCGGCTCGGCGGTCATCGCCGGCAAGGACCGCAGGCCCGACGAGGCGGCGCTCGCCTCGATCGCCGACTCGGTCGCGGCGCTGCGCAAGGCCGGCGTCGAAGTGATCCTCGTCAGCTCCGGCGCGATCGGCATGGGCCGCCAGACGTTCCCCAAGTTCAAGGCGCGGACGATCCCCGACCGCCAGGCCCTGGCCGCCGTCGGCCAGGTCGGCCTCATGCACGCGTGGAATCATCTGTTCAGCGAGCGCGGCCTGCGCGTGGCGCAGATCCTCCTGACGCGCGGCGACATGGAGGACCGGCGCCGCTACCTCAACACGCGCTACACGCTCGAGCGCCTGACCGCGCTCGGCGCGATCCCGATCATCAACGAGAACGACACGGTCACGGTCGACGAGCTCAAGTTCGGCGACAACGACGAGCTCTCGGCGGTGGTGGCCACAAAAATCGGCGCCGACATGCTCGTCATCCTGAGCGTCGCGCCGGGGCTGCTCGAAAAGGACGGCGGCAAAAAGGGCGGCCTCACCTCGCGCGTCATCCCGCTCGTCGAGCAGGTCGACGGCGGCGTGCTCGGCAACGTCTCGAAGGAAAAATCCGCGATCGGCCTGGGCGGGATGGGCAGCAAGCTGACGGCCGTGCGCATGGCCACGCAGGCCGGCGTGAGCGTCGTCATCGCCGGGGGCAAGACGCCGGGCATCCTCGAGCAGATCCTCACCGGCGCCTTCATCGGCACGTATTTCACCCCCGTCTGCGAGCACCACATCAGCGGCCGCGGCCGCTGGCTCGCGTTCGGCCGCAAGCCGCACGGCAGGATCATCGTCGACGACGGCGCGCGCGACGCGCTCGTGATCAGGAAAAAAAGCCTCCTGCCGGCCGGCATCAAGAAAGTCGAAGGCGACTTCGAAAACGGCGACCTCGTCGAGGTCTGCGACCCGGAGGGCAACGCGTTCGCGCGCGGCCTCGTCAGCTACGACGCCGCGACGCTCGCCAGGATCAAGGGCAAAAAAACCGTCCAGATCCGCGAAATCCTCGGCGAGCTCGAATACGAGGAAGCCATCCACCGCGACAACCTGGTGGTCGTCGCCGGGTAGGCGGGCCATGGAACGCGGATGACGCGGAGCGGGCGGATTTGCGCGGATTTTTGGATTTTGATTGAACCGCCAAGACGCCAAGATCGCCAAGATTCAGAATCAGTTCTGTCCAAAATAACTTGGCACTACTCTGCCACTCCGTATGATCAGCTTTTTTTGCGCTGAAGGCGCATGATCAAAAAGCCTGGGGCGAAGCGAAGCGCAGCCCCGGGTCACGAACCGCACCAAACCGGAGCGCTGAAAGCGCGAGAGAAATCGGTTTCTTCCGCGCTTTCAGCGCTCCAATGTTTTTGCGTCTTTTACCTGGGGCTGCGCTTCGCTCCGCCCCAGGCTGTATTCTTTCGCGCTTTCAGCGCTTGGGATCGCGTGCATCCCAAAACATACGACATATGGCCGGGTATAGCAGTTGACAAAATTTCTGTGGCAACAAAACGGGTTCCAACAGGTTCTCAAGGGATGTGCCGGGAGGGCGATTACGATTACGATTACGATTACGATTACGACGCACGACGCACGACGCACGAACGGAAAATTTTCGGCAAGCGCCCTTGGTATGACCACCTGCTTGTGGTGGGTTCGCGAAAGGACCTAAAGGACCCAAGGAAAAAGAGAAGAAACCCATCATCTTGATGTTTGATGTGGTCGCTCGACTATACACGGCGACAATCATTATTGCGCATTGTTGGGATGAGATTCATTTTCTCATGTCACGAGTTCCGAGTTTCTAGTTTCTAGTTCGAATTCACCCTGCATGCGCAAACATATGCGGCGCCTTGTATGGAATCAGGTTCGCGATCATCCGCCCGATCCGCGTCATCCGCGTTCCATCCCCCCACGCGCGTCCATTCTTTGCCCTATCAAAATGTTTTACAGTAGACTTGTTTTAAGGCAATCTTTGTTGGCCGAAACCTGAAAGCAGGTTTCCAAAAACGGCTTCTTTGTATACTGTTTAGAGGAGAACAACGATGATCCGGAACGTCAGCATGCTGGTTCTGCTGTTGGGCATGGTCGTGCGCGCCGGCGCGGCCGATTTCCCATGGTATGTCGAACATTCCATCCCGCAGGGCGAAGGCCGCCAGACCGGCGAGCCGTTCGCGCCCAAGGCCCGCTGCGTGATCGAGGTCACCAACCCGCATGACTTCGACGTTTCGCGCGCCGGCGTCGTCGTGCGCCGCGACCAGCTCCCCGTCACCAACCTCTACGAAGACTGGATCACGCCGGTCGACCCGAACGAGCCGGGCCAGGTCTCGCCGCCGACGAGCGTCATCTGGGAGCAGGGGACGGTCCTCAAGGGGCGCGAGGAAAACGGCCACTACCTCGTCTACCAGGCCGACGACCTCGACAAGGACGGCCTGTGGGACGAGCTGTTCTTCCAGGTCGACATGAAGGCCGGCGAGACCAAGCCGATCGTCCTCTACTTCGGCGCCAACGAGCGCGGCCTGTTCAAGCACGAGGTCCACGCCGAGATCGGCAGCTACGGCAAGCACCTCATCCCGTGGTGGGAGTCCGAGTCGATGGGCTGGAAGCTGTGGTTCATCGACAGCGTCGACATGAACGGCAAGACGAAGCCGGCGCTCAAGGCCTATGAGGAAGACGCAGAGAACATCTCCGGCCACGTTTCCCCGAAGGACTACGGCAATGACATCCTGTGGGTGTCGGACACGTTCGGCGCCGGCGGGATCGGCGTCGTCGAGGATCCGGCCAACCCGGAAAAAGTCGCGCGCCCGCGCTTCTCCGACGAGAACACCTCGGTCGTCGGCCAGCGGTTCATCGGCACCAACATCGGCCGGGGGCCGATCTTCGACTCGCGCGCGGCGTACGACGTCGTCGTCAACGGCCCGCTGCGCAGCACCGTCCGCATCTACACCACCAATTGGGGCTCGACGCAGGGCCGCTACGAGGCGGTCCAGGACTACACCGCCTACGCCAAGAAGAACTACACGACGTGCAGCGTCAAGTTCACGAAGTTCATCCACGCCGACAACGACGTGGCGATGGCCGTCGGCATGCGCCAGATCATGAACGAAAAGACCTCGCGCCACACCGACAGCCTCGCCGTTTCCGAGGCGACCGACCTCGACATCTGGGACATCAACGAGACGCTCCCCGCCGGCAAGAAGCACCTCATCGACTGGGAAGGGATCGCGATCGCCGTCAAGAACAACCTCGATTCGAATTACCACAAGATGGCCGCGCAGTCCGGCAACCATCTGCTCTACTTCCCGGTTCCGCGGGACAAGAGCTTCGACTACATCATGCTCGCCGGCTGGAGCCGCGGCTACCAGGTCAACGACTCGAAGAAGTTCAACAAGTACGTGACCGAAAACGTCGCCGTCTTCAACAAGCCGATGCAGGTCAAGGTCGGCCCGCTCGAGATGAAGCAGTAGCCCGAGCGTGAGCGAGGGACCAAAGCCAAGGCCCGGCAGCCAAAACGGTTGCCGGGCTTTTTTCTGGATAGCATTTTATCCATGATTGATTCACGGTGGAGCAGATACCAGATGGAGCGATTGGCTCATGGCCAAGAAAATACCGTGCCGAAACAAATCTCCTTACGGATGGTGGGTTGCCTCGATCTTGCAGCGGTATGAGGCTGAGGGAGAAGATACGAACAACCCCAAACGTCGTTGTCTTGCCTGGGAGAACACAATCATTCTAAAGGCCAAAGACCGGAATGAAGCCTATCGGAAGGCCGTTGCAAATGGAAAACTCTGCCAATCTTCAGGACCGCACAAGGGCCGGTGGGTGTTTGAAGGGTTGACCAGCCTCAATCCAATTTATGAAAAGCTCGAAGATGGCGCCGAGATCATTTGGCAAGAGCGTCATTTTTCCGCGAAACGGATCCGTTCCATGGTCAAGGCAAAGAAGGAACTCCCGTGCTTTGACGACAAGAATGAGAACATCAACAAGAGACAGATCGATTGCGTGCCGGAGATAGTTCTTAACTTGTTATCCTCTGCGATCAACGCTTCATCGGTTAAGGGACCACGTTCGAAGAGTTGAGTCCGTCGTTGTAGAGCGGCTGGCAAAATTTGTGGTTGATTCGATTACGACTACTCTGTAAGGCGGGAAATTGCATGTAAAATGCGCACAAAACCTGACTGAGCGCCAAAGGCGCGATTGATTCCAGCCAGGGGCGCAGCGAAGCGCAGCCCCAGGATAGAATGATGAATACGAATGCGCTCTGAAGGAGCGCTTCATCAGCGTATCGCATCAAAATGAATCGCGCCTTCAGCGCTCAATTGAATTTCATGCCGATGACCTGGGGCTCCACTTCGTTCCGCCCCAGGCTGGTATGATTCCGCGCCTTTGGCGCTTTTGCCGGATCAGCCGAATTGGTTCTGGCTACGCCAGCTTAGGATTACGATTACGAGCACCAGCCTTTGCCGAGGCTTCAACCTCCGCCAAGGCTTCAGCCTTCGCCGAGGCTTCAACTTCCGCCAAGGCATCGGCTGACAAGCTGAGCATGAGCACGAACGCATAATTTTCGTCAGGCGCTCTGGCGTCACTAGCTTGTTTTCTTGACCGCCCATGCGGCGTCGGGCCGGGTCTCCATCTGGCCGTGGAATCTCTCGTAGACCTCGAGGTCGTAGCCGAACCGGGCCAGCTGCCTGGGATACCACTCCGACCGGTGGCGCTGGAGCGGATTGCCGTCGAGTTCGTCCTGCTCGACGTCGCCGAGCGGGACGAACAGCACGACGCCGAGCCTGGCGAGGCGCTGGATGCGCGCGAGCACCCTGAGCGCCGCCGGCCGCGTGAAGTGCTCGATCACGTCGATCATCATGATGATGTCGATCTCGCCGGGAAGCACGTCGCCGACGGCCGCCTCGATCCGCTTGGGCCAGATCTCGCGCGTCTGCGCGGCGGCCGGTTTGCCCTGGAGCTTTTCAAGGTAGGGGGGGAACGTCTCGACCGACACCAGCCGCCGCCACGGGATCCGCAGCACCTGGCTCGCGATGGCCGATTCGCTCGGGCCGCAGCCCAGGTCCATGCACGACAGCCGCGACAGGTCGCCGAAGTGGCGCGTGAGCCGCTCGATCATCTCGGCGGCCTGCTCGAAAGTGAAGCTGCCGTTGGGATGGAACTCGGTTTTTCCCGGCGCCGGCCAGCCCATCGCCGCCCGGGCCGAAAGGTCCATGCAGCGTCGGGCGAGTGTGCTGGGGCGAAGGTCGGGCATCGATTACGACTTTTTTCGATTACGATTACGAATTACGATTACGAGCACGAGCACGATTGGGTTAATAGCTGATCGTTACTTAATAAAGCGCTGGATATCCCAGAACGTGATCAGGACCATGAGGCCGATCAGCATGACCGTGAACGTGAAGAAGATCGGGTTCAGGATCTTCGGCGGGATCGGCCGGCGAATCACCGCTTCGATCACCGACAGCGCCAGGAACCCGCCGTCGAGGACCGGCAGCGGCAGCAGGTTGAAGATCAGCAGGACCAGGTTCAGCATGATGAACCAGTCGATCGCGTCGCGCAGGCCGAGGCTCGCCTGGCGCGCGGTCATGGCCGCGATCATCACCGGCCCGCCGAGGTTTTCCTTGACCTGGCGCATCGTGGCGCGCTTGAAGAAATTGTATTGCACCATCGCCAGGTCGCCGATGCGCAGCGTCGTCAGGATCGGCGCAAGCATGATCGATTTGAGGACCGGCTCGCCCGGGACCTTCACGCTGGCGGGCGGCTGGTTGAGCATCCCCACGAGCGCGACCCCCGGCGCCTTCGGGTTCTCGATCGGCGTGAACGTGATTTCCTTCGTCTCGCCGCCGCGGCTCAGCTCGAGCGTGACCGGCTTGCCCGGCGAGGCGACGATCTTTTCCGTGACGTCGTTGAACGACTCGACCTTCTGGCCGTTGACCGCCAGGACGCGGTCGCCCGGCTTGACGCCGGCCTTGTCCTCGGGCAGGTAGGCGTGCACTTCGCCGACGACCGGCGGGAGCCAGAACGCCACGCCCAGCACCGACGTGGTCGCGAAGTCGGCCGTAAACGGCGGGAAATCGACCTCGAACTGCTTGCCGTCGCGCTTGATGGCGAGCTTGATGTCGTAAGGCTTGACCGGCTCTTTCGCCCCGAAAAGAGTCTTGATGAACGAGCGGTCGTTCCTGGCCTTGAACGCGTCGCGAATCTGGCCGATCACCTGCGCCGAGTACGTCGTCGGGTGGTCGTTGACCGCCGTGATCACGTCGCCCGGCAGGAGTCCGGCGCGCTCGGCCGGCGCCCCCGGCGCCACCTTGTCGATTTTGGACGGGATGATCGCCATGTCGCTCGGCATGGCGAGGTAAATGGCCGTGGCGATGATCGCCGCGACGTAGTTCATGAACACGCCGCCGCCGAACACCATGAGCTTGGTGAGCAGGCCCTTGTTGCGCAGCGCCAGCAGGTCGTCGTACGCGGAATCGGCGAGCGTCTTCTCCTCTTCCGCTTTCTGTTCTTCCGTTTTGGCGGCGTCGGCCGTTTCGCCGGCCTCGCCCTCGGGCTTTTCCTCTTCGTCCTCCGCGACCATGCCCTTGATTTTCACGAACCCGCCCACCGGCAGCCAGCGCAGCGAAAAATCGATCCCGAACCATTTCCACGAATACATGCGCGGGCCCATGCCGATCGCGAACGACTCGACGCCGACGCCGCGGACGATGGCGAACATCATGTGACCGAACTCGTGCACAAAGACCGCCAGGCCGAACGTGATGACGATGGCCAGCGCGCCCATGGCGTAAGTCGAAATCGTATTCATCATATTGTTAACTGATCCTCAGCTATTTTCCTGATTCGTGCTCGTAATCGTAATCGAAAATCGAAATTTGAACGTTACGCCCGACCGGCCACCTCGCGCCGGCCGCACCACTCCCTGGCCCACCGGTCGGCCGCGTGGATCGCCTCGAGGTCCGCCCCGTCGCACGCGTGGGCCTCCATCGCGCGTTCGATCAGCTCCGGGATGCCCAGGAACCCGATCTCCTCGCTCAGGAACCGGGCGACCGCGATCTCATTGGCGGCATTCAGCACCGCCGGGTAAGTTCCGCCCCGGCGGACCGCCTCGCGGGCGAAACCGAGGCACGGGAAGACTTCCTCGTCCGGCGCCTCGAACGTCAGCGACCGGATCGTGGCCATGTCGAGCGGCTCGAAGCGCCGGTTCGGCAGGCGGTCGGGCCAGGCCAGGACGTTGGCGATCGGCAGGTACATGTCGGTGACGCCGAGCTGGGCCAGCATCGAGCCGTCGTCGTATTCGATCATGCCGTGGATCACGCTTTGGGGGTGGATCACGACGTCGATCTTGTCGACCGGCTCGCCGAACAGATGATGCGTCTCGATGACCTCGAAGCCCTTGTTCATGAGGGTCGCCGAGTCGATCGTGATCTTGCGGCCCATCCGCCACGTCGGGTGGTTGAGCGCCTGCTTGACGGTGACCGAGGCCAGGTCCGCGCGCGAGCGGCCGCGGAACGGCCCGCCCGAGGCGGTCAGGATCAGCCGCCGCAGCGGCCACCCCTCGCGCCGGCCCTGCAGGCACTGGAAGAGCGCGTTGTGCTCGCTGTCGATCGGCAGGATCGCCACCCCGCGCCGGCGCGCGGCCTCCATGACGATGTCGCCGGCCGCGACCAGGACCTCTTTGTTGGCGAGGGCGACCGTGATCCCCAGCTCGATCGCGCGCAGCGTCGGCGCCAGCCCCGCATAGCCGACCGTAGCCACGACGACGAGATCCGGCCGGCATGCCTCGATCAGCTCGATCAGACCCTGCGGCCCCCGGTAGACGTTGACCCCGCCGGGCGCCTCGACGCGCGCGCGGCCGGCGATGCAGATATCCTTCACCCCGTGCTGGGCGGCCTGCTCGGCGAGCCTCTCGGCCGAGCCGTGCGCCGACAGCCCGACCGCTTCAAAACGGTCGGGATTGTCCGCGATCACGAGGAGCGATTTTTCTCCGATGGAACCGGTCGATCCGAGTATGCAGATGCGTTTTGGTTGATGACTCATTGCGCAGGTCTAATTCTCCTGCTCCCCCTGTGGCATACATCTATCCGGGGCGCTCGATCCTGCCCCCATCTTAAAGGACAGTTTCGGGGGCGTCAATTGGTAGGTCGGCACCGGCATCCCGGATCTCTTTTATGTCTGTAATGTCCACGGGAAACGCATTTTTGTGCATAAAATCACAAATCGCGCACAAAAATGCTTTAAAGTCCAAAATGAAATGATATGCTCATGGGTCTCGATTTGTGCGCTGTGCCATATTACCCATTGAAAGGGCGTTATGATGAAATCTGGAGCCGATTTGACCACCGCGCCGCCGGTGAAGTCCGGAACGCCTCCATCGCGTCGGGGCGCGACGATCCCGCACCTGCGCTGGTGGATCTGTGGTCTGTTGTTCATGATCACGACGATCAACTACCTGGATCGGCAGTCGCTGGCGATCCTGCGCGAGACGATCGTCAAGGAACTCCATTGGTCCGAGGCCGATTACGGGTGGATCAACTTCTCGTTCCAGACGGCCTACGCCCTGTTCATGACGGTGGCCGGCCGACTGATCGACCTGCTGGGCGTCAAGCTCGCCCTCGGCCTGGCCATCGGCCTGTGGTCGCTGGCCGTGGCCGGCCATGCCATGGCCTCGAGCACGATTCATTTCTGCATTGCCCGGTTCTGCCTGGGTTCGGCCGAAGCGGCCAACTTCCCGGCCTCGATCAAGGCCGTCGCGCAGTGGTTCCCGCAGAAGGAACGCGCGCTGGCGACCGGCGTCTTCAACTCCGGCTCCAACGTCGGCATCATGCTCGCCCCGCTGATGCTCTACATCGTCGCCTGGGTTCATCACTGGCAGATCGCGTTCGTCATCGTCGGCGCGCTGGGCATCGTCGTGCTGGCCTGCTGGTGGCTCTTCTTCAATCCCCCGGAGACGCATCCGCGGCTTTCCGACGAGGAGCATGAACAGATCAAGGCCGGTCAGCCGCCGACCGAGGCGCAGACCAAGATTCACTGGACGGCGCTGCTGCGCTGCCGCCAGGTGTGGCCGTTCCTGATCGGCAAGTTCATGACCGACCCGGTCTGGTGGTTCTACCTCTATTGGCTGCCGCCGTACCTGGCGCGCGAGCGTGGCATGAAGAGCGCCACCGATTTCTGGGTTCTCGTGGTTCCGTATCTGGCCGCCGACATCGGCTCCATTTTCGGGGGCTGGTTCTCGAGCCACCTCATCGGCCGCGGCTGGCGGATCGGCTCGGCGCGCTACCTGGCGATGTTCGTCTGCGCGCTGTGCATGCCCGGCGCCATCTATGCCGTCTACACCTCGCATTTCTGGACCGCGATTATCCTGATCAGCTTCGCCACCGCCGGACATCAGGGCTGGTCGGCGAACATCTTCACGACCGCCACGGACATGTTCCCGGCCCGCTACGCGGGCTCGGTCGTCGGCCTGGGCGGATCCACGGGCGCCCTCGGCGGCATGTTCATGACGCTGCTCGTCGGCATGACGCTGCAGTGGTTCCCGAACGACGGCCTCGGCTATAAGATGGTGTTTACGTGGGCGGGGGTGATGCACCTGAGCAGCCTCGCCATCTTCCTGCTCATCGCGGGCCGCACCATGAAGCAGGTCGATCTCGAAAGCACGATCGACATGACGCGGACCCACCAGGGCCTGTTTGCGGGCGGGGCCACGTCAGTGCTGGCGGGCCTGTTCCTCAGCGCGCTCATGATCGTGAATTGGGACACGCTGGTCACCGCCATGAAGGGCAAGACCGGCCCGGCGGGCGGCCTGACGGCGGCCATCGGCGTGGCGCTGATCGGCATCGTTCTGATCTACGCCAGCCTCCCGCGCAAGACCGAAACGGCATGACCGCCACGTTGAAAAAAAGGCCGGCGCGCAATGCGCCGGCCTTTTTTTGTTTTTACGATCGGCTTCGTTGCGTCCCGTGGGGCCTTACGGCCTTTTCGCCGCGATGATCATCAGCCGCGGCGACTCGGGCGTCCACGCCGAGCCGTCGTAGTCGCCGAAGCGCCCGAACGGCTCCAGCCCCGCCTCGCGCAGCATCGACTCGAGTTCGTCGGGCTTGTAGACGCGCACCGATTCGTGCCAGCTGCGCACCCCGCCGCCCGGCTCGTGGAGCTCGATGTCCTTGACGACGCGCTGCGTCTGCGCGTTCCAGCGGCGGCGCTCGACGAGCCGCCGCATCCCCGGCAGCAGCCGCTCGCTCGCCGGGACCAGTCCCGCCAGCAGGGCATCGCGGTTCATGTGGTCGAGCGCGAGCTTCCCGCCGCCGCGCAGCACGCGCGCGATCTCCTCGAGGACGTGCTGGTTGTCGGCCTCGTTCAGGAAATACCCGTAGCTGGTGAACAGGTTGATGACGCGGTCGAACGAGCCGTCGGCGAGCGGCAGCCGCCGCATGTCGGCGCGCACGAGCAGCGCCCGGCGCCGGCTCGGCGAGGGGCCCGCGCCGCTTTCGCTGTCGTCGTCGTCGGCGCGCCAGTGCAGCGCCGCGCGCCGCAGCAGCGTCGGCGAAAGATCCAGCCCGACGGCGCGCTTGACGCCGCGGCCCAAAAAGTGCAGGTGGCGGCCCGGCCCGCAGCACAGGTCGAGGACCGACATCTCCGGCGCCAGCTCCAGCGCGCGGTGAAGCAGCCGCACCGCCCGCGCCGCTTCGATCAGGTTGCGGTGGGCGTACAGGTCGGCATACTGGTCGTCGAACGCGCGCCGGAACCAGTTCTCGCGGTCGGCCTGAATGATCTGTTCATTGTCGATCATGCGATGCCGTACTCTTCCATCTTGCGGTAGAGGGTTTTGCGGCCGATGCCGAGGACGCGCGCCGTCCGGGCGCGATTGCCCCCCTGCTCGGCGAGCGTCGCCTTGATCAGCTCGCGCTCGGCGTCGGCGAGGCTGAGCCCCACCCGAAGCTGGACGGCCCCCTTGGCCGGCTGCGCGCGGGCGATGTCCGGCGGCAGGTCGCGGGGGGCGACCTCGCGGCCGCTGCTCATCACCACCAGCCCCTCGATGACGTTGCGCAGCTGGCGCACGTTGCCCGGCCAGTCGAAATCCTGCAGGAGCTGCATCGCCTTGGGCGAGACCGCCAGCTCGGGGCGGTTGTTGGCCAGCGCGAACTCGCGCTTGAACGACTCGACGAGGAGCGGGATGTCCTCGCGGCGGTCGCGCAGGGGCGGCAGGTCGATCGTCACGACGTTGAGCCGGTAGAACAGGTCCTCGCGGAATTTGCCCTCGCCCACGAGCGCCTTGAGGTTGCGGTTCGTCGCCGCGATCACGCGCACGTCGACCTTGATCGGCTCGACGCCGCCGACGCGCTCGAACGTCTGCTCCTGCAGGACGCGCAGCAGGCGGATCTGGAATTCGGGGCTCGTCTCGCTGATCTCGTCGAGGAAGATCGTGCCGCCGTCGGCGATCTCGAACCGGCCCGGCTTGGTCTTGAGCGCGTTGGTGAACGCCCCCTTCTCGTAGCCGAACAGCTCGCTCTCGAGGAGCGTCGCGGCGAGCGCGCCGCAGTTGACGGCGACGAACGGCCGCCGCGCGCGCGGCGAGTTCATGTGGACCGCGTTGGCGATCAGCTCCTTGCCGGTGCCGCTGTCGCCCTGGATCAGCACCGTGGCGCGCGTCGGCGCGACCTGCCGCACGATCTGGAACACATGCTCCATCGCGGGCGAGCGGCCGATGATGTTGTGGAACGCGTAGCGCTCGCTGAGCCGGGATTTGAGCTGCTCGTTCTCGATCGCGAGCCGCCGCCCCTCGAGCGCCTGCTGGACCTTGATCTTGAGCTCCTTCAAGTCGACCGGCTTCGTCTGGTAGTGCATCGCGCCCAGGTTCATCGCCTCGACGGCGTTCTCGATCGTGCCGTGGGCGGTCAGCATGATGACGGCGACCTGCGGGTCGTCGGCCTTGATCGCCTTGAGCAGTTCGAGGCCGTCCATGTCGGGCATCTTGAGGTCGGTGATGACGAGGTCGACCGGCTGGCGCTGGAACGCCTCGTAGGCCTCGCGCCCGCTGGCGGCGAGCAGAATCGTATAATCGCCGCTCTCGAGCGACCACTTCAGCCCCTCGCGGGTGTTCTTTTCATCGTCGGCAATCAGGATCGTCGGTTTCATAAATGATTCTTATCCAATTTCAACGCGCTGAAAGCGCGAGAGAATACAGCCTGGGGCGGAGCGAAGCGCAGCCCCAGGTAACCGGGGTATCAAATTCAGAGCTCTGAAAGAGCGGGAGAAATCAGTCCCATACATATTTCTCATCCCAAACCAATCCATATTCCTTGAAGAACTGTCGTAACTCATCCTGAAACGTAACACGCCGATGATGTTTCTCCTGGTTTTCGATGTAACGCTTCACGGCCTGAACTCTCGACGAGCTGACCGAAAACGCGCCGTAGCCTTTTTGCCAATAAAAATTTGCAAATTCATCGCCCTTGGTTTTGGCCCATTTTGAAGATTCCGTTTTGATTTCCTCAAGCAGCTTGATCAGAGTCAAGTGCTTCGAGTGGGAATAAAGAATATGGATGTGATCGGAGACGCATCCGATGCTGATGGCCGGAGATTCCAAGTTTCTCAAGATTCCTCCCATGTAGGAACAGAGATCGGCGCGGATGTCGGGGTGGAGAAAGTGGACCCGATTCTTGGTCGAGAAAATGAGATGAATATACACCTGAACCAGGGATTGCGACATCGTCGTGACATTCTCCTGTCCTGGGGCTGCGCTTCGCTCCGCCCCAGGCTGTATTCTCTCGCGCTTTCAGCGCTCCGATCCCGTGTGCCCATTGCCCTGGGGCTGCGCTTCGCTCCGCCCCAGGCTGTATTCTCTCGCGCTTTCAGCGCTCCGATCCCGCGTGGCCATTGTCCTGGGGCTGCGCTTCGCTCCGCCCCAGGCTGTATTCTCTCGCGCTTTCAGCGCTCCGATCCCGCGTGGCCATTGCCCTGGGGCTGCGCTTCGCTCCGCCCCAGGCTTTATTCTTGCCGCGCTTTCAGCGCTCCGATCCCGCGTGGCCATTGTCCTGGGGCTGCGCTTCGCTCCGCCCCAGGCTGTATTCTCTCGCGCTTTCAGCGCTCCGATCCCGCGTGCCCATTGCCCTGGGGCTGCGCTTCGCTCCGCCCCAGGCTGTATTCTCTCGCGCTTTCAGCGCTCCGATCCCGCGTGGCCATTGTCCTGGGGCTGCGCTTCGCTCCGCCCCAGGCTGTATTCTTGCCGCGCTTTCAGCGCTCCAGATTCAACTCTCATCCCTTGACCCGCGTTTTGCCCTGAACCACCACCGGCACGCTTTCGGTTCCTTCGTGGCCAAGCAGCCGCACCGGCTTCTGGTGCAGCGGCAGCGAGATGATGAACTGGCTCCCGTCGCCCGGCCGCGTGTCGATGTGCATCGCGCCGCGGTGTTCGGAGACGATCCGGTACACAACCATCAGACCCAGGCCGGTCCCTCCGGGCTTGGTCGTGTAATACGGCTCGAAGATGTGCTCGACCGTCCCTTCCGGGATCCCCGGCCCGTTGTCCTGCACGATGATCTGCATCGAGTCGCCGGCCAGCCGGCTTTCGATCGCCAGGCGCGGGATGAACTCGGGCTCCCTCTCCTGGCGCCACTGCGGATCGTTCAGGGCGTCGATCGCGTTGCGCGCCAGGTTCCTGAGCGCCTGCAGCATCAAATGCTCGTCCATCAGGACCGGCGGCAGGTCCGGGTCGACCGCCATGTGCAGCTCGATCCCGCCGCGCTCGCACACCGGCCGGAAGATCCGCTCGAGCTGCTCGAACAGGCCGCGCACGTCGCGCGGGGCGAGCTGCGGCGAGACCGGCCGGGCCGCCAGGAGGAACTCTTCGATGATGCGCGCCATCCGCGCCGTCTCTTCGAGGATCACCCGCGTCGCGCGGCCGACCCCCTCGACCTCCTTGCCGAGGTCGAGCTCGCGCAGCTTTTCGACCTCGGCCTCGAGCAGTTGCGCGTGGATGTCGATCGAGTTGAGCGGGTTCTTGATCTCGTGCGCGATCCCCGAGGTCAGCGTGGCCATCGACGTCAGCCGCCGCGCCCGGGCCTTTTCCCCCTCGCGCTGGACGCGGTCGGTCACGTCGCGCAGCAGGATGATCAGGAGCTGGTTCTCCTCGGGCTCGGCGGCGGCCGGGTCCCGCATCAGCAGCGTGGTGATGTTCAGCGTGCGCTGGTTTTGCGCCCCGTAATTGGTTTCGTAATTCGCGATCGGCCGCAGGTGCCCGCGCAGCGACTCGATCGTCGGCGCGAGCGCGTGGCTGGGCGTCATCCGGCCGGCGAGGTCCTCGCCGACGAGCGACTTGACCCGGTTCAGCCCCAGCATCGCCCGGGCGCGCCGGTTGATGAACAGCACCCGCAGCGCGCGGTCGGTCACCACAATCCCCTCGTCCAGGTGGTCGAAGACGGTCTGCATGAGCTGCTTCTGGCCGAGCAGGTGCGTGATGTAATTCTGGATCTGGTCCGGATCGAGCTTGTCCAGCTTGGAGAGGAGCTTGTCTTCAAAACCCTCAACCATCTCGTTGTACCTCGCAGCGTACCATTTTGACCCACATCGCCTTCCGTGTCAATCCTGCCCCGTCCGTTCGTGCGTCGTGCGTCGTAATCGTCATCGTAATCGAAAACGGTAAAGCCAGAACCAAATGAGCAATTCGGATTGTTACCCTGCAAGGGCGACCCTAGTGGATTGATTCGCGTTCTGTTGCATTATCTCGCCCCTTCAGGGCTCGGATCAGAAATGCGTGCCCAACCCAGGGTTTCGCTTCGCTCCACCCTGGGCTCTTGAACTATTTGACCCTTTCAGGGTCCCATCCCAGAACCCCCGCAAGGGTGGTCGCTTGAAGATTATGTGCGCATCTTGCATTCAAATACAGCCATTACAGGGTAATCGAAAATCGAAAAAATATCCCCTGATGCGCAAACTACATCTGTAGGTCAGCGGCGGCATCAACCGAGCGATGAAATCGCGATTCATTGCCGCGCGAGCCGTGGATGATGCGCTCCTTCAGAGCGCGTTCGTGGTCGTTGTTCTGTCCTGGGGCTGCGCCCCAGGCTGGTATCAAACGCGCCTTTGGCGCTCAGCCGGAATTTGTGCGCATCTTGCATTCAACTTCGGCCGTTACAGGGTCATCGAAAAAATTCTCTTGACGCGCAAACTACAGATGTAGTTATATGACTACACATCCAGCATGACACCTCAGGACTCAGGACTCAGGACTCAGGACTCAGGACTACACTCATGACCAAGAAGCAACCCGACCTCACGCCGATGGAATGGGCGATCATGCGCGTCTTGTGGGAAAGGGGCGAGGCGATCGCCCGCGACGTGTGGGCCGCGCTCGAACCCACCCACGGCTGGGCGCAGACGACCGTCCGGACCATGCTCGACCGCCTCGCGCAAAAGGGGTGGCTCAAGCAGAAACGCATCGGCCCGGTCTTTCTCTACAAGCCCGCCGTCGCGCGCGACAAGGCGATCCACCGCACGATCCGCGACCTCGCCGACCGCGTCTCGGGCGGCGACCTCGTCGACCTCGTCGCCTACGCCGTGCGCGAGGCCGACGTCTCCGACGACGAACTGGCCCGCCTCGAACAACTCATTCGTGAGCGCAAGGAGAAAAAAGATGAGCCCCATCGCAATGATGAATGAAATCGGCCTGGCGCTCGCCGCCGCCGCGCACCGGCTCGTCAGCCTGAGCTGGCAGGGCTCGCTCTTCATCCTCGCCGTGGCGCTCGTCACGGTGGCGTGGCGCCGCGGACCGGCCTGCTTCAAGTACGGCCTGTGGTGCCTCGTGCTCGTCAAGCTGCTGCTGCCGGTGTCGTTCTCGCTCCCGTCGGGCGCGGTGAACGTCCTCCCCGAGCCGCCGATCGGAATCGTCAGCGCCCCGGTTGTTTCGTTCGAAGTCGTTGACCCGCGGTTCGAATGGCCGCTCCTGAGCTGGGTCGGGCTTGCGTGGGCCGTGGGCGTGGTCATCATGCTTCTGCTGCTTGTTGCGCGTTACCGGACGGTTCGCATGTGGCTGATGCGCTCGAGCGTGCCGGCCTCGCCGGAGCTGATCGCGCTCGCCGCCGATCTGTCGAGCCGCATGGAGCTGCGCCGCTCCGTTCCGGTGTGGACCACCCACGCCATCGGCGGCCCGCTTGTGATCGGGCCGATCAGCCCGATGGTTTTCCTTCCCGAGGACCTGTTCGCGCGGCTCGAGCCGGAAGAGCGCGCGATGCTTCTGGCGCACGAGCTGGCGCACGTCAAGCGCCGCGACACGTTCGTCGCCGCCGTCGAGATGATCGCGCTGGCGATCCACTGGTTCAACCCGCTGGCGTGGATGATGATGGCCGCCGTCCGCACCCAGCGCGAGCTGGCCTGCGACGACCGCGTCGTCGCGCTGTTCAACGACCGCGCCGAGGAATACGGCAGCGGACTGCTCAAGGTCGCGCGGTTCCAACAGGGCCTCAAGGGCCCGGCGTTCGGCATGGCCGCGCTGGGCGAGGGGGGCTCGACGATCGGCGTGCGCGTCCGCAACATCCTCAGCCGCCGCCGCCCGATCGCGTTCCTTTCGATCCCGGCTCTCGTCGCACTGACACTCGTGGCCTGCGTGATGCTGCCGAACCACGCAAGGAACGAATCCAAACGCACCTCGCAGAAACCGGCAAACGCCGACCTGGATACCCGCGTTTACAAGATCAAGCCCGAGGACGGCCCGCGCATTCACGAACTGATCATAACCCTCATGCAGTCCGAACCCGAGCCGCCGTTCGCTCCCGAACGCAAGGTGATCACGGCGGGCGAAGACCTGATCGTCCGAGACACCCCGGAGAACCTTGTCAAAATCGAGACGATGCTACTCGACAAAAAGTTCATCAAGAAGCTCGAAGCCGAGGATCTCCAGATCGTGAACTTCAGCCTCGTGCCGCGCCACGTCGAGGAAATCAAGTCCGATTACATCAAGGACTTCACCGACCGGGTCGTGGAGGCGATCAACACATTCCTCTATTCGAGGGAGGGCGCTGAGAAAGCCGCCGCCGAAGGCCGCCGACTGTGGTTGGACGAATCGATGCTTCAATTGACCATCGTCGACACGCCTTCAAACCTCAAGCAGGTGCGCGATTATCTCGCCTCATTACCCGAACTCGATCCCAATAAAATCGAGACGTCGTCCAATACCGACGCGACGAATACCGAGGATTCAATCAAGAAGGACTACCAAGCCGCCGTCGCGCTCCAGAACGCCGGGGACCCCGACGCAGCCGAGAAAGCGTTCCGCAAGTTGATTGAGGAAAACAGAATGAGCCCATTGGCATGGGCCTGCTTCGAGCGCATCGCCGAGATCGAGCGCGCGCAGGGCGACCAGAACGAGGCCTTGAAGAAATACAAGACCATTCTCGACATCTACCCGGAATATCCCGACATCCAGCGCGTCCGCGACGCCATCAAGCAGATTGAAGCTTCGCCGTCTGCCGGAGCCGACGGCCAAACTTCAGGCCCAAAATTTGACAAAATCGAATTTGCCGAAATGAGCGTCGCCCCGGATCAGTCGGGAACTTCATGGAAGAACGCCAGGCTCCAAACCCCCGATTACATTTTTACCGCGGATCATGCCGAATTTGTGAACGCGAATCGCACGCTCACGCTCCGCGGCAACGCCGTCGTCACCGGCGGCGCGGCCAATCCCAAGCAAGGGGTTATCTTCAAAGGCGATACGATCATTGCCGACTATCGTGACGCCAAAAAGCCGCGGTTTACGGTTCTTAAAAGCGCTTCAACGCCGAATCCATTCACAATGAAGATGGACAAGCGCGAGGACAAGCCCAATGGCGACGTCGAGGGTTCCGGCCACGTCGTGATCGAAGCGCCCAACTTGAAGCTCACCGGCGACTCGATGAAATATCAGAAAGCCGAAGACACGTTTACGGTCACCGGCAATGCCGTTTGCCAACGGCAGGCTGGAGAAACCACGGTCTTTAAGGCCGACCAGATCATCGTGTCGCCTTCCAGCATGAATATGTCCCTCAAGATGGCCCCGGGGAGCAAGAATCTGCCGAGCATTCAAAAAATCACGCCGCCGGCCGTGGAAAAACCGCCGATCACGTTCGACCGGCTCGAGATCAAGATGGACAAGCGCGAGGACAAGCCCAACGGCGACGTCGAGGGGGCCGGCCACGTCGTGATCGATTCCCCATCGGCCAAGCTGACCGGCGACTCCATGAAATACGACAAGGCCGCGGACACGCTGACCGTATCCGGAAATGCCACGATCCTTCAGCGTTTCAAAAACAAGGTGACCGAGATCGAGGGCGACATGGTCGTCTATCAAATCGGAAAGAACTCGACCACGGTCAAGATGGCGCCCTCCAGCACGCGCATGCCCGTCCGCCGCGTCTACAGGGACGAAGCGGGCAGGCAGCCCATCCAGGAGGAACCGGCGCTCAAGCGCGTCTCCATCGACCAGGTCAAGATGAAGATGGACAAGCAGGAAAAGAAGCCCAACGGCGACATCGAGGGCTCGGGTCATGTTTATGTTGAAATCCCGAACTACCGGGTCAGCGGCGACATGATGTATTACGAGGCCGCGACGAAAAAGCTGATCGTCAGCCGCAACGTCACGATGCGCCATCGCGGACTCGAGGGAGTCTGGGAATCGACCGGCTACGAATTCAGCATCGACCTCTCGGACCTGGGATCCGGCCTGATGAAGACCTTCCCCGGAACACAGATCCGCCAGGTCGACGACGATACATCAGAAGGCCGCTAGTGTCGTGTCACGCGTCAAATGACCGGTATGATGATCGAACCGGTAAACCGGTTCCCAATATATTTTCGATCTGACCGGGGGTAGGTTTGGCTCGCAAGCTCGCCAATCCAACCCCCGGCTTAGGGATCGAACCGCTACGCGGTTCAAAATAAATCCACATCTCACATACACGTGATCAGTCTACCGTATAGAAACACGATAGAAAAAATCCGCCCTGGAGTTCGGGAGCTTGCCACCGCCGAAAAGCCGGAATAATGATTGATGCCGGCTTCTCTCCACCCACCCCAGGCGATGGCAAGCTCCCGCGCTCCAGGACGATTACTTCCGGATTAGCATAACTCGCAGGCAATCGTAAAGCTGATTGCCGAGTATGCTTTTCGCAAAATCACGAATTCTTGCCGATCGGGCCATCCGCCGCACGTCCGAATCGTCTCCCGCGAGCAGCCGCTTGAAGAACTCCAGCCCGAGCCGGTTCGTCACCGGCACGCGCGGCAGGTCGAGCGGATCGTCCCCGGCCGAGGCAAGCCCGATCCGCGACGTCATCAGGATTTTGTAGCCGGCGGCGGCCACCCGCTCGCGCACCCGGGCGTTCGATCGCCCGCCCGGCAGCGACATCGCCGGGACCTCGATCCCCAGCAGATCCTCGAGCCGCGCCCGAGAGCCGCGCAGCTCGTCGTCCAGCTCGGCGTCGGCGAGGTCCGACAAGTAGCGGTGCGAGCGCCCGTGCGAGCCGATCAGCATCCCGGCCTGGGCCAGCTCGCGGATCTGGCTCTCGGCCATGTAGCCGGGCCGGCCGATCCAGTCGGTCGTGATCAGGAACGCGGCTTTGAGGTTTTTTTGAGCCAGGACCGGCAGGGCGAGCTCGGCATTGGAACGGTGACCGTCATCAAAAGACAAAACAAAGGATTTATTGTCAATAATACTGTTCCATGACAATGCCGACTTTGCTGCCAATATTGTCATTAGTTCTGTCTGAAGGTTGAAATCGCTCAAACTAAGAATGTAGGGCTGGGCGGCGGGGTCGGAGAGGTGCGGATCGGTGTCCCCTGGGCCCGAACGGAGCGCGTGATACATGAAGATGGGGATCATGGGGAAGTCCTGGGGCATGAGTCCTGAGTCCTGAGTCCTGAGTGCTGAGTCCCGAGTCTCATCCGTTCGGACCAAGTCTCATATGCCGGAGAATTTTTTTCAACCCAGGACTCAGCACTCAGGACTCAGGACTCCAAAAACAAATTCGGGATCGGATGCACAGGGTCAGCGGCGTGCAACCGATCCCGAAGTTTTTGGTCAGCCCCGGGTGGGGCCGTTATCAGAAGGAGTGAGCGAACTCGCGGATGAGACGCAGGGCCTCGCGGTAGGCAACCTTGTTGCCGCGGCCGAGCGGCCCGAACAGATCGCGCATCAGGTTGATCTCGTGGCCCGTCGGCTTGTAAAGGGCCCAGAGTTCGTCGTCATCGAGCAGTTCCTTGAGGCCTTTCGGGATCGATTTGTCCTTGTCGGTCTGCTCACGCATCTGTTCGCGCGTCTCGAACTTGGAGTAATCGAGTTTCTTACCCTTCTTCTTGGCATACTCGGCTTCGCTTTCCGCGACCGCCGCGCTCTGCAGCTCGATATACTCCTGATACTCGTCCGGAAGCTTGCTCTTGACCCACAGCAGGACGCTGCGGCGTTCCGACAAGCCCGCGTCGGCGGCCATTTTCAGCCACAATTCAAGCGAAGGCTTCACGTAGCCCTTCTCGAACTTGAAGATGGCCGGACCCGAGACGTTGTAACGGGCGCCGTACTGATCCTGGGTCAGGTTTTCCTTCTGTCTGCTGTTGTAGATGATTTCCCCCAGGTAATTCTTCATGAGACCCCTCCCCATCTAAGTTGAATTACTCCGGCTGATCCGGAAAAATGCTGCCTCCGATGATAGATTCCGGGATCGGTGGCACAGGCAATACCAATGCATGCATGTAAGCCGTTTCGGTCGGTTGTGGCTGAGCAACCCAACCGAAATAATTATATCTGACCCCACTCATTATGTAACATACCCAAAAATATGTGACAACATTATTTTTTATGAATTTTATAATTTTAGGAGTTATTTGTCTCCAAACTCCCCGCTTTTCAAGCGCCGGGTAATGGATCACATATCATTGGATTTAACGGTATTAATTAAGGTTTATATGTTAATACATATACATATCGGCCGGATGACCCGTAATGATTCCGTCGTTAGCCGCCAAATCGTTTATTTGTTAAGCGCAAACCGCCGGATCAGGATTGAATCGGCGTTATTTCAGGTCGATCCCCTCGTGCGCAAGCAGCCACCGCTTCAGCGCCAGCCCGCCGCTGAAGCCGCCCAGCCGGTTGCGCCCGCGCGCCAGGACCCGGTGGCAGGGGACGAGGATCGGCAGCGGGTTTCGCCCCATCGCCCCGCCGACGGCGCGCGCCGCGTCGGGCTTGCCGATGGCGCCGGCCAGCTCGCCATAGGTGAGCGTCCGGCCGAAGCCGATGCGCGAGCACGCCCGCCAGACCTTGCGATCGAAGTCCGAAGCGCCTGTCCAGTCGAGCGCGGGCGGTTCGGCCGCCGGCTCGCCCCTGAAATAATTGACCAGAAATTTTTCAGCCGCTTCCGCATGGCTTTGGGTTGCCGCGGCCCCGCCGCCGCGCCGCTCGAGCATCCGGACCTCCGCCGGGCCGGCCGGAAAGGCCGCGGGCTGCCCGAACTCGAGCAGCCGGATTCCCTTGGTCGTGATGCGCCCGGTCAGGGGGCCGATCGGCGTCCGCCAGATGATCTCCAGTTCAGTCGCCACCATGGTGTCAATCCCCGGATGCGAAGCGCTCGGTTGATGAGAATGGAAACCTGCCCACCGGCGTGTGGATCGCCCCGGCCGGGTCGAGCCGGCTGCGGAACAGGATCAGCTCGGGGGCCTCGAACGGGGTCGTCTCGTAATCCATGTGGCTTTCCACGACCGACCGCAGCGGCCCGATCCCGGCCAGCGACTTGATGCGCGCCAGGGTCAGGTGCGGGTGGAAGGGCTTGGCCTCGGGGGTGAACCCGATCGGGACGAGGCTCTCGTTGAGGAGGCGGTGGAGCGACTCGATCTGGTGCGTCCGCTCGCGCATCCCGGCCCACAGCACCCGCGGCCGGTGCCAGTCGGGGAAGACCCCGAGCCGCTTGATCTCGAACCGCAGCGGGCTGAAGCGCGCCGCCACGCGCCCGGCGGCGTCCTTGATCGCTTCGACCTTTTCGACGGGGGTGTTGCCGAGGAAGACGAGCGTGATGTGGATCGAGTCGGTGTGGACCCAGCTCGGCCGGGCCGGGGTGAACTGCGCGCCCTTCCGCAGGCGCAGGGACAGTTCGTCGACCTCGCGCCGCACGTCCTCGGGCAGAGGGATCGCCAGGAACATCCGCCAAGTTTCCCGACGCTCCGCCCCGTGGTCATTGTCCGGCTGCATGCTCATGCATTACTGCTATCATAAAAGGCGACGTCAATGGAATGATGAATGATGAGAGATGAGTGATGAGTGATGAGTGATGAGTGATGAAAGGCCCTGAGCCTCATTCTTATACTTCTCCTCATCCCCGTCATTCCCACAATTCCCGTCGGTTCCGTGGCTCATGACCCGTTTTTTCCTGTTCTACCTTCTCATCTACGGCGGCATGAACCTCTACGTCGGGGCGCGGCTCTCCGTCCTGACGCGCAAATGGGCCCCGTGGGGCCATGTCGGCCTGGCGCTGTTCCTTCTCGGCATGATCGCCGGGCCCATCGTTTCGCGCCTCCTCGAGCGCACCGCCCTCGTGTGGCTGGCCCAGATCATCGGCCTCGTCACGTACACCTGGATGGCGCTGGCGCTCTGGTTCTTCTTCCTGGGCGTGGCGATCGATCTCTGGAACCTGCTCGTCCGGGGGGCGTCGGCGTGGGCTTGGAAGGGGGCGTCGGTCCTGCGGGTGGGCGCCGTCCAGGGCCTCATGTTCATGGGCGTGATGATCGGGCTGGCGACGATCTGGGGCACGGTCGAGGCGCAGTATCTCCACGTCCGGACCGTCACCATGAAATCGTCGCGCCTCCCCGTCGGTAGTCCCCCGATCCGCATCGTCCAGGTTTCGGACATCCATCTCGGCCTCATCGAGCGCGAGGGGCGCGTCCGCCAGATCCTGCGCATCGTCGAGCGGCTCGAGCCCGACATGGTCGTCTCGACCGGCGACGTCGTCGACGGCACGGCGCACCACATGGACCGGGTCGTGCGGCTGTGGGCCGGCTGCCGGCCGCCGCTCGGCAAATACGCCATCCTCGGCAACCACGAGTTCTACGCCGGGCTCCAGCGCAGCCTGGGCCTTCTATCCGAGGCCGGCTTCCAGGTCCTGCGCGGCAGCGCCGCGGCGCCCGATCCGCGCCTCCTCGTTGCCGGCGTCGACGACCCGGCGGGCCTGCGCCGCACCCCCAAGCTCCTCGCCGACGAAAACGCGCTCCTGCCGCCGCCGGGCGCCGCACGCCCGTTCACGCTCTTCCTGAAGCACCGGCCATGGATCGAGCAATCTTCCCTCGGCCGGTTCGACCTGCAGCTTTCCGGCCACACCCACTCGGGGCAGGTCTTCCCGTTCGGCCTCGTCGTCCGCATGCAGTATCCGTTTCTCCACGGCTTCTTCGACCTCGGCGAGGGCTCGGCGCTTTATGTCTCGCGGGGCACGGGGACGTGGGGCCCGCGCCTGCGCCTGGCCGCCCCGCCCGAAGTCACGCTGATCACGATCGCCCCCGCCGGTTCGTAGCGCCGCCTTCAGGCGGGATGTTTTTCCGCCCCCGCCCGTGCCAATTCAGATCCCCGTAGCCGAAATCCCCGGCCGGATATAAACATTCCTTTGGAACGGGCCGCCGGGGTGTGAAAGGATGGAACTGAAGGTTTGTTTTTCCGTTTTCGAACGATTCCGCCTGATTCGGGATAGATTTTATGATTCAGCCTCAATCGATCATCGACCACATGGAGCGGGTCATCGTCGGCAAGCGGCCCGTCCTGGAGCTTGTGCTGGCCGCGATGCTGGCCGAGGGCCACGTTCTGATCGAGGACGTCCCCGGCGTGGCCAAGACCCTTCTGGCGCGCACGGTCGCGCGCACGTTCAACCTCTCGTATTCGCGCGTGCAGCTCACCCCCGACCTGCTGCCGGCCGACCTGACCGGCACCGGCATCTGGGACGAGACCGTCCGGCAGTTCCGGTTCCAGCCGGGCCCCGTGTTCTGCCAGATCCTTCTGGCCGACGAGCTCAACCGCGCCACGCCGCGCACGCAGGCCGGCCTGCTCGAGGCGATGGAGGAGCAGGCGGTCACCGAGGGGGGCAATCGCCACCCGCTCCCGCGCCCGTTCTTTGTGCTGGCCACGCAGAACCCGATCGAGCAGCAGGGGGTTTTCCCGCTGCCCGAGGCGCAGCTCGACCGCTTCCTCATTCAGATTTCGATGGGCTACCCCGAGGCCGAGGACGAGCTTGCGATCGTGCTGGCGCAGGCGCAGGGCCACCCGATCGACAAGCTGGCATCGATCGCGGGCCTCAGCGATTTCCAGCAGATGCGCGAGGCCTCGATGCGCCTCCACATCGACCCGACCGTCGGCGAATACATCGTCCGGCTCGTGCGGGCCACGCGCGAGCGCGAGGAACTGCTGCTCGGCGCGAGCCCGCGCGCCTCGATCGGCCTGCACCGGCTCGCGCGCGCGCTGGCCTACGTCGAGGAGAGCGAATACGTCCTGCCCGATCACGTCAAGCTCGCCGCGCCGGCCGTCCTGCGCCACCGGCTGATGCTGACGCCGCAGGCGCGCCTTGCCGGCCTCAAGACCGACCAGGTGATCGAGACGCTTCTGGACCGCGTCGAAGTCCCGATCTACACCGCGTGAGACGAGTGATGAGTGATGAATGATGAATGATGAATCGAACTCATTTGTCGCGTTTGTGGAACCGCGTGAGCGGATCGATCCGGGGCTTGGTTTCGAAGCTTGGTGCTGATTCGATTACGATTACGAGCACGAGCACGAGCACGAGCACGAACCGATAACTTTTGTCAAGCGCTCCAGGCCGCTCAATACCCATGCGTCGACTGACCCGCCCTACTTCCGGTTATATCGCTTCGCGGCTGGTCGTCCTCACCGCGGTCTTCTTCTTTGTCCTGTGGATCCTGACCCTGCCCGCGACCCCGGCGCAGGCCGCGCTGGCCGCGTTCTTCATGATCGCGATGCTCTGGTCGTGGCTGCTGAGCCGCGGCCAGCTGGAAACCGTCCGCGCCGTCCGCGCCCACCGCCCGCGCGTCTTCGAGCAGGACGACCTCGACGTGGTCCTGACCTTTTCGCGCGGCAAGGGTTTCCCGATCCAGCTCCTTCAGGTCGAGGACCGCTTCATGGCGTCGATGGAAATGAGCCGCCGCCACCTGATCCCGTGGCTGGCCGGCGGCTGGGAAGTCCTCCTGCACTACCGCGCCGCCGCCGACCGCCACCGCGGCCATTACTTCATCGGCCCGGTCGTCGTGCGCGCCGCCGACCCGCTCGGCATCTTCATGCACCATCACGAGCTCGACTGCATCACGCCGCTGATCATTTATCCGCGCGCCGACCCGCTGCCCGACTACACCGTTCCGGGCGACCTCGCCCAGCCGGGGGCGTCGATGAATTTCGTCCGGCGCGTCGGGGTGGGCGAGGAGGTCCTCGGCGTGCGCCAGTATCACCCCGGCGACCCGCCCGGCCGCGTCCACTGGCGCACCTCGGCGCGTTGCGGCCGGTTGCACGTCGTCGAGCTCGACCGCCCGATCCAGTCCGAGTTGGCCGTGATGCTCGACATGAGCCGGCGGTCGCGGTTCGGCCTTGGCGCCGAAGCCACCACCGAGCTGAGCGTCCGCGCCGCCACCAGCGTCCTGACCCGCGCCCACGAGACGCGCCACCGGTTCTCGCTGGCCTACGTCCAGAACGAGCCGGTCATGATCCCGTCCGGATCGGGCCTGGCCCACCTGCACATGCTTCTGGACCGGCTCGCGATCCTGAACCCCTCGGGCGAGGCGGTCATGTGGCGCGACCTGGCCCCGCGCGCGCTCCTGCTCCCCGCCGGCTCGCGCGCCGTGTTCATCTGCGCGGTCGCCAACGTGCCGGTCCGGGATGCGACGCTTCTCCTGCGCAGCCTCGCCGAAGCCGGCGTCGGCGTCGACTGCATCCTCGTCAACGAGCAGGATTTCATTAAGATTTACCGCGACCAGGAAAAGGACGTGCGCCACGACCCCAGGGCCGAGGACGTCGTCGAGGCGCTGCGCCTGACGGGGGCGCGCCTGTTCCTGCTCGACCGCGCCCGCGCCAGCCTCGCCGGCATCCACCCCGAAAACGACCTCATCGACCGGGCCGTCGAAAAATTCCAGTCACGGTAGAGTGTGTTCATTTATTTTGCGTGTTCACAAATTGTAAACAGCCATCGATTCTGAACAAACCGCAACATGAAATTCGAGAGATCGAATTTACGTCTTGCCTTCACCCCTTCTCCTCCATTTAAATCCTCCTAATTTCCGTAGCTTTGCCGGCGGACCGTGCCGGTTTGGGAGAAGGTGTGGCATGCGACAGTGGCCGTTGGCCGTTCTGGGTCTGTTTCTGTGCTCGATTTTCGGTGTTTCCCCCGCCTCCGCGCAATTGACCGGCATGATCCCCGACGGCAAGGCCGGCGCCAAACCCTCGGCCGTTCGGCTCGAGTCGCTCCCGCGCGCCCGGGCCGCCGCCCTGCCGGCCAAGGTCAAGAACATCACCTACCTGCCCGTCGTGCGCAATCAGGGGCTGGCCAATTGCGGCGCGTTTTCACCGACGTATTACCTCAAGACGTGGCAGGAGGCCAAGGAGCACGGCTGGGTCCGCCCCGACCCCGACAAGAACCCCGAGCGGATCATGAGCCCCGGCTTCACCTTCCCGCTGACCAACGGCGGCCAGAACAACGGCGCCAACATCGGCCACGTCATGGAGGTGATCTGCCGCTACGGCTGCGCCGACTGGAAGACGATGCCCGAGACGAGCGACTACACCACCTATCCGAGCGAGGCCGCGTGGCGCAACGCGATCAAGTATCGCAGCAGCCAGGTTCTGAGCATCGACCCGAGCAAGGCCTCCGGCATCACGCTCATCAAGGAACAGCTCGCCGCGGGCAACCTCGTGACGATCGGCGCCCTCCTCTATCACGACACCTACGACCAGTACCCCACCGCCGGCGTCGGCGTCGACACCGCCAGCGGCGTCATCTACGACCACGGCTATACGCTCTGGGATTACCACGCGTTCACGATCATCGGCTACGACGACGACAAGGCCTACGACGCCGGCGGCGTCGCCGGCAAGGGGGCGTTCCTGGCCGTCAACTCGTGGGGGACCGGCTGGGGCGTGACCGACGCCGACGCCGGCTCGGCTGGGTTCGTCTGGTTCTCGTACGATTACATCATGAACAAGCGCGGCGGGCTCTCGGGCGCGGCCTACACGATGGTCGACCGCATCGGCTACGCCCCGACCGAGTTGGCGGTCCTGGACATGTGGGTCAATCGCCGCGCCTACCTGACCATGTCGATCTACCCCGGCTCGCCTTACGACCGGCTGGCCGCGTCGCTCGAGGCGTTCCCCAACGGCGGCGGCGACCAGTATTTCACCGGCCGGATCGTCCTCGACGTCACCGACTTCGCGTCCCTCAGCCCCGTCGCCTACACCGTCGACGCGATCGACGACTCGGCGATGGTCAGCACGACCGAGGGGGGCGCCAAGACCGGCGCGATCACCGGCCTCACGATCGAAAAGGCCAACGGCCAGAAGATCAGGGCGAACATCAGTGCGAGCGATCCAATCAGTATTTATGCGCTCCCCGATTACAGCAGCCTCGCCGATTACGTCAGCGTCGCCCACGCCGGCGCGCTTCAGGAGCGGCCGATCGGCCTGGACGACCTCACCACCCAGGCCCTCAGCGCGGCGTGGTGCGACTGGAACCGCGACGGCGCGCCCGACCTGGCACTGAGCGGCAGCTTCCTGATCTCGAGCCGGATGCTGCGCGCCTACCGCAACATCACCGTCACCAGCACGACGCTGCAGAACCTGGAGAGCCCCGATCCCTCGCCGGGATTCGTCACCTCGCGCCTGGCCTGGGGCGACTACGACAACGACGGCTTCCCCGACATCGCGGTGGGCGGCCAGATTTACACGCAAAACGGGACGAGCTGGGACTCGGTCTGCGCCGTCAAGATCTACCGCAACCTGCAGACCGGCCGATTCGCCGACAGCGGCATCGCCCTGCCCGCCGTCTCTACTTCCGGTCTTGCGTGGGGGGACGTCAACAACGACGGCCGCGTCGACCTGGCCTTCACCGGCGGCACCGACACCGGCAAGCTCTCGAAGCTCTACCTCAACGGCGGCGGCGGCAAGTTCACCGACAGCGGCGTCGCGCTGCCCACGTCGCTCGACCCCGCCCTCTCCTTCGCCGACATGAACAACGACGGCTGGCTCGACCTCGCCATCGGCAACGAAATCTATAAGAATAACGGCGCCTCGGGCACGTTCACCAAGGTCGCGACCCTCGCCGACGGCTACAACAGCGTCCACGCCTGGGGCGACTACAACGGCGACGGCCTGCTCGACCTCGCCTACGCGCGCATCAACGACAATTACGGCGGCCAGCGCGAGCTGACGACGATCTACCGCAACGACGGCAATTTCGCCTTCACCGAGGTCGACGCCGGCCTCGCCGGCGTCTACGACGGCTCGCTCGCGTGGGCCGACATGGACAACGACGGCCGGCTCGACCTGGCGGTCGCCGGCTACCCCGAGGACGACTGGACCAGCAAGACGACGCGCGTCTACCGCCAGGTCTCGAGCGGCAAGTTCCAGGATTCCGGCGCGTATCTCGTTCCGGCCGCGCTCGGCACGGTCGGCTGGGCCGATTTCGACAGCGACGGCGACGCCGACCTCCTCGTCACCGGCCACAGCATCGACACCGACACCCAGTTCCTCGGCGCCACGAAATTCTACGCCAGCCAGGTCTCCCAGCCCGACGCCATGAACCGCCGCAACACCGCGCCGACCGTCCCCGTCTCGAGCATGGCCGTCGAATACGATTCCACCAACAAGCTCGTCAAGCTCAAGTGGGGCGCGCAGACCGACGCGCAGACCCCCAAGTACGCGCTCGGTTACCGCCTCCGCGTCGGCACGTATCCGGGCGCCAGCGACGTCGTGAGCCCGCACGGCGACCTCACGATCAACGGCCCGCACCCGCACATGATGATCTCGTCCACGCAGCCGGGCCGCCTCCTCAAGGGCCTCCAGGCCGGCCGCTATTACTGGGCGGTCCAGACGGTCGACGCCGGCCTGGCCTGCTCGGCGTGGAGCGAGGAAAAATCGTTCGTTCTCGGCTCGTCGGGCCTCGTGACGGGCGACGCCAACCGCGACGGCAAAATCAACGTCGCCGACGTCGTCGCGGCCTCGCTCATGGCGCAGGGCAAGACGACCGCCCAGCCGCAGTACGCCGACCTCGACGGCAACGGCAAGGTCGAGTCCCTCGACGCGTGGATGATCGCGCGCAAGCTGGTCGCGCTCGACGGCGCGTCGGCGTACATGCCGGTCGTGAGCGGCGCGATCGGCTCGGCGGGCGGCACGCTCGGCGCGGCTTCCGACGGCCTCCAGATCGTCGTTCCGGCCAGCGCCTTCCCCGCGGCCGCGCAGCTGTCGCTCGAGGTCATGGGCGGTTCCGTCGGCCCCGATAGCGTGCCGCTCACGTGGCGGCTCAAGGGGCTGCCGCCCGATTTCAAGTCGCCCGTCAAGGTGCGCATGAAGGACATCCGCTCCAACACCGCGCTCACGCCGTTCATCCGGCTCCAGCGCCCCGGCTTCTCCAACACCCTCTCGGGCGCGACCACCGGGACCGTCGTGCGCCAGGCGACCAAGGCCTCCGACGGCTGGCTCGAGGTCACGATCGACGAGCCCGGCGCGCGCACGTCGGCCGATGCCGCCTCCATCGCCAAGGCCGCGGCCCCCACGCTCATGGGCGACGCCGCCGACCCGCTGGCCGGCTACGACTACACGTTCGTGATGAACCTGCTCTCGGAGGACCAGTACCGCTACGACGGCGGCCATTTCCGCATCACCGCCGCCGCCAAGTACAAGGATAACCTCCCCCAGATCGCCACCGACCTCGAGGACGCCTACGCCTACTACACGAACACGCTCGGCTTCGACCTCAGCCGCCGCAACTGGACGAAGTATCCGCTCGAGGTCTGCGTGATGGATCTCGGCAAGGGCTCCTCCGGCGAGCCGGTCAACGCCTACACCGTCTCCAGCATCAGCTACAACGGCATCAGCATCGAGCTCAACCAGCTGATCCTCAGCGAGCGCAACGCCGTCCGCACCACGCTCGCTCACGAGTTCTTCCACGTCGTCCAGGCGCTCTACGACTCGCGCAACCGCGTGGCGCGCGCGACCAGCAACCCCGACCTGTGGGTCGACGAGGCGACCGCCACCTACCTCGAAAGCCATTTCGCCACGATCGACGGCTGGCAGTCGGACGTCCTCATGGCCTACAAGTTCATGATGTTCAACGGCTACGAGCAGGCCGAGCGGTTCTGGGGTTCAACCGCCCAGAACTACGGCTACGGGGCGGCGTGCCTGATCGCCAACCTCGTCTACCGCAACGGCAACAACCCGGCGATCATCAAGACCATTTACGACAAGAAAAAGGCCGGCACGAAAGGCCTCTACGCCCTCGCGCAGTCGGCCACCGGCTACCCGCTCGCGACGTGGTTCACGAGCCTCTTCGAGAACATGCTGACCGGCAAGATCTACCCATCGATGATCACGCCGGCCGTCCTCAAGAACGACGTCGCCGGCAAAAAGCGCACGCTCACGCTCAAGACCGAGCGCCAGCGCGGCGGCCACCTGCCCGAGACCTGCATGAGCGACCTCTCGGCCAACATGACCGTCATGATGTTCGACGACCCGCTCCTGAACGTCCAGTCGGGCGACAAGCTCGGCTTCCAGCTCAAGACCGACGAGCCCCTCGACCACAACCTTGCGGTCATGAGCATGACGCGCTCGGGCGGGACGAGCGCGTTCACCAAGCTCGGCGAGGCTGCCTACGACAGCAACCGCAAGGCGCTTCGCCTCGTCGTTCCCAACGCGGCCAATTACATCAAGAAAAACACCTGGCTCGTCCCGATCGTCGCCAACACCGACATGGACCTGCCGTTCGACAACCAGGTCGCCTCGACCCTCTATTACGGCGTCTTCCGCGACTACTCGAACCAGCCGATCACCGAGCACACCCAATCCCACGGCCACATTTATTTCGGCGCCGAGGAGATCCCGTTCCCGACCATCAAGCAGTCGGGCAAGTTCAGCGCCAACGACGTCACGCTCCTTTATGAACGGTATAAGACCAATACCGATCCGTCGTTCATCCCCAACGTCCAGATTTACATGTGGGGCGAGCCGAACGACCCCGTCCCGTTCGAGTTCAGCGCCTCGTTCACGTCGACCAGCTACACCGGCATGAGCACCGACGGCCGCAACCAGTATGTCATCACGATTACGAGCCCGATGCAGTATCAGGTGCGAAAGTATCGCGGGATGGTTTACGGGCCTTTCGACTTCCGCACGGAACTCGTGTCGACGGGTCCGTGGACGAGCAGCCCCAACGGCTCGTTCACACTCGACGACGGCGAGGACGCGAACATATACATGATCGACATGAAATTCAGCTACAACATCAAGGTCTACGACACGCAAAACGAGAACGCGCTCCTTGCCAATTACGATTCGGAGCGCACGCCGTACGGGTTTGACTTGGAACTGTTCCGCAACTAACCCCGGGAGTTTATCTCCTCGCCTGTTTGTAGGCCGCGATCGTGGCTTCGGCGCGGTGTTGCTGGGTGTAGCCGGATTCAACCCGCTGTCGCGCGTTTGTTCTCATCGCCTGCGACTTCTTGCCGAGCGCCTCGATCAGCGCTTCAGCGAGCTGGGTGGTGTTTTCAGCCAGCCAGCCAGTTTTGCCGTCCTCGACGATGTCGGCCAGCGCCCCGCGCGCCATGGCGACGACCGGCCGGCCGCACGCCATTGCCTCGAGCGCCGCGCGGCACGAGCCGTCCGACCCCGGCGCCGGCACGACGCACACGTCCATGGCCGCGTACGCCTCGGGCAGGTCGTCTTTGCGGTGGCCGATGAACACGATGTTCGCCGCCTCGGGCCGCCCCGCAAGCCGCTTCTTGAAGAGCGCCTGTTCCGAACCGCTGCCGGCGACGATCCACCGCGCGTTGGGGATCTTCTTCACCACCTCGCCGAACGCCTCGAGCAGGTCGAACTGCCCGCGCCCGCGCCGCATCCGCGAGACCGTCCCCAGCGCCGGCGCATTGGCCTCGATCCCCCATTCGGCCCGCAGCCGTGCGCCGTCCAGGCCGGGCCGGAACCGCTCCAGGTCAACCGCCCCGCGCACGCACGCGACCGCTTCGGGGGCGATCCCCGCCGCGACGGCGCGTTCCCGATCGGCGCGGCTCGGAATGATGTACACATCGGCCGCGGCCTTTAACAGCCGGCGCCGCACGGGGCCCGGCGCGATCGTCAGCCCGCGGTGCAGCGTGCGCGCGAGCAGCGGCATCCCCGGCCGCCCTCGTTTGCCGAGCGCCGCGAACGCCAGCATGTGATCCGGCCCGAGGTGGCAGTGGATGACGTCGATCCCCGCCAGCACGCGCCGGCGCAGCTCGCGCATGTCGCCGAGCATGCTGCGGTGCAGCTTCAGGCCGCTTGCGCGCGTCAGCCCCATCGCGGCGATCCGCCGCTCGAGCCCCCGGCCGCCCCGGCACGCAAACTCGATTTCATGGCCGAGCGCCCGCTGGGCGGCCGCCAGCTCCGCCGCCGCCACCGCCGCCCCCGACCAGCGCTCCGAAGAAATGAGATGAAGAATGTGCAGCATGAATGACCCAAAATGCGATTTATACCTATTTATACTCAAAATCGAGTATAAATAGGTATAAATTGATATATTTTAAGTAAATCAAGTTATTTCAGCAGCCTGTCGATCGCCGCCGCCGCCCTGGCCGGGCCGTCGTAGCTGAATCCGGTCTTGCGCGGGGCGTGTTTTTGCGCGAGCCCCCAGCCGATTAGCTCGCCCAGGTCGGTCGTTTCGAAGTCGTCCGATTCGACGACGCGCACGCCGGGCAGGTGCGCGAGGCGCCGCGCGCGCTCGTCCTGCTCGCGGCTCTTGTATTTGCGGCAGAGCAGGATCAGCGGCTTGCTTCCCTCGAGCACCTGGTAGACCGTCGACCCCGCCTGCAGGATCGCGAGGTCCGAATGCGCGAGGATCGGAGCGAACCGGTTGGTGAAGCGCTCGATGATGACGCCGCCCGCGGCCGTCGCGCGCCGCCGCACGCTTTCGAGCTGCTCCTCCTTGACCGCCGGGCCGGTGAACAGGATCATCTGCACGGGGCGTTTGAGGCGCTCGCGGGCCTTGAGCGCGCCGTCGAGCAGCCGCTCGATCGCTTCCTCGCCCGACCAGCCGCCGCCGAGGCTCGCGACGATTGTCGGCTTGGCGGAGTCCAGCCCGTGCCCAAACATTGCGAACGCCTCGGCGCGGCTGGCGGTCTCGGCGGGTGGCAGCACGAACCCAATGTATTGAAGCTTTTCGCGCACGGCGGGCGGCCACTGGAATGTGCGCGCGGCGTCGAACAGCCCCTTGTCGCCGGCGATGAGGATCGAGTCGTAGAGCTCGGCCTCGCGCTCGATCTTGTCGGCCGGGCCTGAGAGCTTGAAGGTGTCGCCCGGAAGCGAGGGGATGTCGCGCATGATCAGGATCGAGCGAGCCCCGGCTTCGCGCGCCGATCTGAGGACTCCAGCCATCTCGTTGCGCTTGCCGTGCGGGAGCGAATCCATGATGACGAGGTCGGGGCGGAATTCATCGGCGGCGGCCATCAGCAGCCGCTCGCGCAGGTTGTGCAGCTCGTCGTTCGTGATCGAAAGGTGCTCGGGCGACTGGCTGAACTTGCCGTCGCCGTTGAAGCAGTAGCCGGGCAGGCGCAGCGTGGCGATGCAGGCGTCGGCGGCGATGCTCAGCTCGCGCGCGTCGGTCGCCATCAGGACGGAGGTTTGCGGCCGACGGCGGATATATTCGCGCAGCACGCGCACGAGCCTCACGTAGTGGCCCATGCCGATGTTGCTCGCGCAGTACGCGAAGATCCGCGGCGGCGGAGCCTCTTCCTTGCCGTTGGAGCGGAGCAGGTGATTGAGGAGGTGTTTAAAGAAAGCCATTCAAGAAATCCGAAGCACGAATATCGAAATCCGAAACCGCATCCAAGCGCACCATATCATCTGGCGATTGGGCGCGGACTGCAAGCAGAAGTAGGCCGGTTGCGCCGAAACCGGCATTTCACAGGAAAGGACCGAAAGGACGTAAAGGACCTAAACCTGGACGCATCATTTCCCGGGGGCATCACTAAATAGGGGAATCAGGGCAAAAGATTTGCAGGTTGTGGTAGCGGCGGCCGTCTTCGGGTTTCAAGCGCCAGCCCTGGCCGTAGATAAGCGTGCCGGTGGAGGTTTCCTCGACGAAATACGGCTGTTCGCTGAACGGGTCGCGCCATGGGTTGTGACGGGTCAGCTTTTCGCCGCGGATTGATTTCGCCTTGTCGCGGTCGAGGCGCCATAGCAGTCCGACGCGGGCGAGGTGGACCGTGTTCTCGTGAATCATGAAACTGTTCGCGGCGGCATCGGCTTGAGTGAGTTGAATATCGAAGAAGCAGTTGTCCTGGTGCTTTTTCATTTCCTTTTCGGCGGCGTCGACGCCGGCGTTGCGTTCAGGGTAAGTGAGGTAGAATCTCTGGATGATCCGCTGTTTTTCGGCGTCGAAATTTTTAAGCGATTCGGCCGAGCGCTTTTTGTTGGCTATCGCGGTGGCCGATGCCTGCATGTACTTGCGGAGTTTAGGCGGCTGGATTTCATCACCAATGATTGGCCAGTAGTAACCGGTGTTGTAGTAGTAATCCCTGTCGTCGTTCGGCAAGCCGAAAAAAGGCTCATACCAGGGCGCGTCGAGCCGTGTGATCAAGTTTGCTCTTTGAGCAAGGTAAGCCTCGATTTGTTCATTACGAATGGCTTCAGGATCGAACAGCGCCGCATCAAGTTTTTCGAGTGCCTCACCAATGCCGCCCCACTCTGCACCCGGCCACTCAGGGTCTTGAATTGCGGTTTTTAAGACGGAACAGGCCAACTGAAACTGATAGATAACGAAGTCGCGCGTTTCATGGCCGACGTTCAGGTCGAGATACCTGAACGTATCCAGGAACCGTTCGCGCGTGCCTGGGTAATCGGCATTTTCGATGAGACGCCGCGCGTCGAGACTCATCATGCTGGTCCACAGGAATATCCGGTTATCGGGGTTAGTGCGGTTGGAAAAGATTATCGGGTCGGCGCTGCGAATCAAATCGTGCATGGTCCTCAGCTCCGAGGCGTGAGCCTCGAGCCAGCTCACTTGAGCGGAGGTGAGTTTGCCGGGCCCGAAGCTCATGATCCGGTTGAGGAATTCATTGCCGAGCCGGTCGATCTGGAAAACGGCATTGAAATGGGCATCGCGTTTCGCCAGATCCGCATTCGCAGAAATTTGTGTCGCCATATCGGGGAAATAGGTCGGCACCGGCGTGGGCGTTGGAGCCGGTCTCGTCAGTATGGCGGCAATGGCCGCCGGTTTCGTGCGCAGCTCGTCCGGGATCCGGCCGGTTGAGTTGACGTATGCGCTTAATGCGAGCAGGACAATGCCGAGCAGGAGGATCAGGCCGAGTGTTGTCAGCGTGAGCCATAGGAAAATCCGGAGGCGTTTGGGGGGGAGCGGGGTTTGGGATTTGGGGTCGGTCATGCGGCGGTTCCTTTTTGCCTTCGCTCACTATAGACGAGGGGGGAGGTGGTTTGTTTGGTAAAAATCAATAAGAGCCGATCGGGAGATCGGCGTTCCCGGGGGCGATATTCGATTACGATTACGATTACGACGCACGACGCACGACGCACGACGCACGAAAAAGGGAAAAGAGCCGATCGGGAGATCGGCGTTCCCGGGGGCGATATTCGATTACGATTACGATTACGAGCACGAGCACGAGCACGAGCACGAGCACGAAGCATGACGCACGACATACGAATCCAGAAGTTTTATTGACCGGGGTGAAATACAAATGTATAAGGAACGAGTGGCGACTATTCCCGGCGGCCGTCGGGGTGGTCCTGTGCCTATCTTTTACTCGGATCCGTAAAAACATGGAAGATCCTGTCCTGAATCAATCGCTGGATGAGACCCGCGAGCTCCATACCCGCTGGGGTCAATTCCGTGATTTCGTGCTCATGGCGATCAAGTCGCGCAAGGTCACGGCCCAGGCCGAGATGAAGTTCCTCGAACTCAAGAGCCGGATCGCCATGCTCCACGACGGCTTCATCAAGCGCCTCGACCACGATCAAAAAACCGGCCAGAACATCATGTCCATCGTGGCCGACTGCATCCTGCTCAAGCGCTGCGCCGCCTACACGGACGCCGAGAAACAGAAATTCGAGTTCGACTGGAACGAATGCTACCTCCTCCTGACCGAGCAGCTCGGCGCGCTCGAGGAAGAACAGAAGCGCCTCGCCAACGTCAACATCCGCGTCTACAGGGCCCAGAAGCGGAAAGAGTTGATGGTCGCCCAGATCCACAACTTCCTGCGCAGCACCGGCCTCAAGGTCGCCGTCGGCCTGTTCGTCGCGTTCATGCTCCTGTGGGGCATCCCCGCCTTCGGCATTTTCGACTACAAGACGTTCGGCAAGATGGGCTGGTCCAAAAAGCCCTACGCGGCTTTCGTCAACTTCGTCTGGCGGCCCTACATCAACGACGATCTGCCGTACATGACCTACACCGAAGTGCGCGCGTCCAAGGGGCGCGACTTCGGCAACCAGATCGTCACGGATAATGACGGGGCCGCCAAGATCACGGCCGATTACTTCAAGAAGACCACGCTTCCGGCCATGGGCCTCAAGAGCCAGTTCCTGACCGATGCCCGCAAATACTTCGACGGCAACCTGAAGTGGGACAAGGAAGCCTACAAGGCCCAGAACCAGGATGTGCACATTTACTGGATTTATTACCAGGAGGTCGGCGACGCCGAGAAATTCGTCAACACGATCGTCGACGGCGTCAAGTCGCTTTCCGAGGCCAAGCAGAAAGAGGTCAAGGACAAGGTCCTGCTCCTGCGCCGCGCCAACCTGGTCGTCATCGGCATCGGCAATCACCCGCATCGCGGCTGGGCCGGCGACAAGTTCTACTTCCTGGACAAGGAAAAGAAAGACTTGCTGTAGCCGGTTTCAGTCCGGGAATCCCGCGCAAAATGCCCCCTGCCCCAGGGGGCATTTTGTTTTGTGCCTTGGGCCGTCGCGGCCTTTCCGCCCGTTTTCATTTCCAAACCCTCCCCGTTTTCTGATACTTTCCCGCAATGACGCATCCTTCCCAGCACTGGCTGCGGCTTGCGCTCGCCCCGGAGATCGGGCCGGTCCTGGCGCACCGCCTCCTGGCCGCCGTCGGCGATCCGGAAAAAATCTTCGCCTCCGGCGAGAAAACGCTCCTCGCCGTGACCGGCATGGGCCGCGGCCGGCTCGAAAAACTCCTCGACCCCTCCGTCCCGCGCGCCGCCGCCGACGAGCTTGCCCGCTGCGAGGCCGCCGGCGTGAGCCTCCTGACGCTTGCGGACGCGGCTTACCCCGTTCTGCTGCGCCAGATGGAATACCCGCCGCTGGTTTTATGGGTGCGCGGCCGGATCGATCCGGCCGACCGGCTCGCGATCACGATCGTCGGCCCGCGCCGCCCGAGCCAGTACGCGTGCCTCATGACCGAGCGCCTCGCGCCGCCGCTCGCCTCCAAAAGCCTGACGCTCGTCAGCGGCCTGGCCTACGGCGTCGACTCGATCGTTCATAAATCCGCGGTCGAGACCGGCGGCCGCACGCTGGCGGTCGTCGGCCACGGTCTCGGCGTCGAGCTTTACCCCGCCGCCAACGCCCAGCTCGCCGAGTCGATCCGCGACGGCCACGGCGCATTGCTCAGCATCTTCCCGATGCGAACCGAGCCCTCGCCGGGCCTGTTCCCGCAGCGCAACGAGGTCCTGGCCGGCCTCGGCCTCGCCACGCTCGTCATCGAGGCCTCGCCCGAAAGCGGCACGCTGATCACGGCGCGCCACGCCGCCGCCGCCAACCGGATCGTGATGGCCTGCCCGGGCGACGCCACCCGCCGCGCCTCACAGGGCTCCAACCGGCTCCTCGCCGAGGGCGCCATCCTCGTCCAGGCCGCCGAGGACGTCCTCGAGCCCCTGGACAACGAGCTGCGCCGCGGCATGGCCGAACTGGGCCATGCCGCGCCCTCGCGCCCAAAAATTCAGGCCGATTTGTTCGACGAATCGGCCGAACCCGCGCCGCCGGCCGCCGCGCCCCCCGATCCGCTCTCGGACCGGATCATGGACCTTGTCGCCAGCGAGCCCCAACCGATCGATGTGCTGTTGATTCAATGCGAAGCGGCCGGATCCCCGCCCGGCCAGGTGATGGAAAAGCTCCTCATGCTCGAGCTCGAGGGCCGCCTCCGCCAGCTCCCCGGCCGTGTCTACGCCGCCTGCCGATAGATTGCGCCTTTCACGCAAGACCGTGTCAGTCGGTGGACGGCCGTGTCGGGTCGTGATTTTCAATGCTCGCACAGCGCTGATACGATTGCGATTGTGATTGCCGCCGCGGGCGCGTAAAGCATCCCTGCCTGACAATATCGTGCATTTCTGCAAACCATGGGTTAACATAAAAACCGGAAAAATAACGTGGACAATTGTAATCGCGTTGGCTAATGGTATTGATTTGACCCGATCTTGAGCGGGGTATAGACGGCATAGCCATGCCGCTGCCCGCCAGTTCCAGGGTTCACCCGCATCATGATAACCGCCGACGGAAGGAGCTGGATTCGATGAATGGTTATTTCTACGTTACCATGGCGATATCGATCGTCGCCTTGGGCATAGCTTGGTACTTGGCCAAATGGGTGCTTGCCCATGACACCGGCACCCCTGAAATGCGTGTCATTTCCGACGCGATCAAAGAGGGCGCCGAGGCGTTCCTCAAGCGCCAGTACAAGACGATCGGCGTCATCGCTGTTGTCGTGGCCGGCCTGTTATTTGTGTTTTACTTCAAGGTCAAGGATTTGGAACTGGCCAAGATTACGGTCGTTTCGTTCCTGTTTGGCGCCGTCTGCTCGGCTCTGGCCGGCTTTATCGGCATGTTTATTTCGATCCGCTCCAACATCCGGACCGCCTCGGCGGTGCGCACGGACCTGAACAAAGCCCTCCAGATCGCGCTGCGCGGCGGGGCGGTCTCCGGCATCCTCGTCGTGGCCATGTCGCTGCTCGGCGTGGGCGTTTTGTTCTGGGTTTACGGCGGCCTTGAGCGGCCGTGGATCGTTCCGCTCGAGATCGTCGGCTACGGCTTCGGCGCATCGCTGGTGGCCCTGTTCGCGCAGCTCGGCGGCGGCATCTACACGAAGGCCGCCGACGTCGGCGCCGACCTCGTCGGCAAGGTTGAGGCGGGCATTCCCGAAGACGACCCGCGCAATGCGGCGGTCGTCGCGGACCTCGTGGGCGACAACGTCGGCGACTGCGCCGGCCGTGGCGCCGACCTGTTCGAATCGACGGCGGCCGAGAACATCGGCGCCATGATTCTTGGTATCGCCCTCTACAACATCAAGGGCGCGGATGGCCAGTCGCTGTTTGGCGTCGGCGCGATCCTGTTCCCGCTTTTCGCCCGCGCCATGGGCCTTATCGCCTCGGTCGTCGGGATTTTCTCCGTGAACCTCAAGGGGAGCGAGGAAAAGGGCTGGGAAGACCCCATGAGCGCCCTGAACCGCGGCTACTTCGTCACGACCGTCCTTGCGATGGCCGGTTTCGGCTTCGCCGTCTGGTGCCTGCTGAACCCGGCCAAGGCCGTCGCGGGCGGCCAGATGTGGTTCATCGGCGCCGGCCTGATCGGCATCGTTTGCTCCTACGCGTTCGTTTGGATTACCCAGTATTACACCGAATACCGTTACCGCCCGGTCAAGTGGATCGCCGAGTCGTGCCAGACCGGTCCGGCCACGACGATGATCAGCGGCCTGTCGGTCGGCATGGAATGCACGGCGATGCCGGTGATCGTCATCTCCGCGGCACTTGCCGGCTCTTACTACTGCGGCCAGCACGGCATGCTTGCGATCCTGGGCGGTTGGGACGGCATGGCTGCCGCCGGCATCTCCCCGTACGCCGCCGGCCTTTACGGCACGGCCATCGCCACGATGGGCATGCTTTCGACCGCCGCTTACATTCTTGCGATGGACACGTTCGGCCCGATCACCGACAATGCCGGCGGCATCGTCGAGATGAGCCAGCAGCCCAAGGAAATCCGCAACAAGACCGACCGGCTCGACGCGGTCGGCAACACGACCAAGGCGCTCACCAAGGGCTACGCGGTCGGTTCGGCGGCCCTCGCCGCGTTCCTTCTGTTCCAGGCTTACATCGACGAAGTCGACGTTTACCTGAAAGAGGCCTTTGACAAGGCGGTTCTCCTTGACCCGGCTACCAAGCTGATCCAGTTGAAAGAGACGGGCATCAACCTGGCCCACGTCCCGGTCTTCATCGGCGCGCTCATCGGCGCCGGCCTGGTCTTCCTGTTCTCGGCGCTCGTCATCCGCGCCGTCGGCAAGGCGGCCCAGACGGTTATCGTCGAAGTCCGCCGCCAGTTCCGCGAGGACCCGGGCATCATGGCCGGCACGAGCAAGCCCGATTACGCCCGCGCCGTTGACATCGTCACGATCGGCGCCCTCAAGGCCATGACCGTTCCGGGCCTGCTTCCGATCATCATCCCGGTCGCCGTCGGCATCGGCATCAAGATGATCGCCAAGCCCGGCACCGGGCCGCAGGCCGTGGCCGCGCTCCTGATGGTCGGCACGATCACCGGCATCATGATGGCGCTGTTCATGAACAACGGCGGCGGCGCGTGGGACAACGCGAAGAAGTATATCGAGACCGGCGCGCACGGCGGCAAGGGCAGCGATGCCCACAAGGCCGCGGTCGTCGGCGACACCGTCGGCGATCCGTTCAAGGATTCGGCCGGCCCGTCGCTGCACGTCCTGATCAAGCTGCTCTCGACGGTGACGCTGGTGCTTGCACCGCTGTTCATCTAAGGAAAACAGAATAGGACTTATAGGACCGATAGGACTTATAGGTCACGTTGAAACGGAACCGCCGGCGAGCTGAAAAGCCCGCCGGCGGTTCTGCATGTGGAGCGCTCAAATGCTCAAGAAAAATGGCCGGCGCCATCGGCGTTCCAGTGTCGTGTCATGCGTCAAATGACCGGCATGATGATCGAACCGGTAAAGCGGTTCCCAATATATTTTGCATCGACCCGGGGTAGGTTCGGCTCGCATGCTCGCCAACCCAACCCCCGGCTTAGGGATCGAACCGCTTTGCGGTTCAAAAACAAATCCGACGGATGACGGTTGACGCGTTGCCAGTTATTTCTGACTCAAATACTCGTCCACGGCTTCGGTCCAGGGGCGCAGGGGGGCTCCGGCCAGCGCGGCGTATTTGGTTTGCAGGAGGCGCGAGTTATGCGGCCTTGCGGCGGGGCGCGGGAACTCGTCGCTTGTGCACGGCTCGACGATGCAGTTGAGCTTGAGATTTTGAACGACCCGGCTCGCGACGTCGAACCATGAGCCGTAGCCGCTGTTGACGATGTGATAGACACCAGTCGCGCGTGCGTCGACGATCTTCTCCAAGCCTTCGGCCAGATCGACCGTCCACGTCGCGGCGCCGACCTGGTCGTTCACCACGCGGATTCTGTCGCGGCTCGCGGCGAGCTCGGCGATCGAGTCGATGAAGTTCTTGCCGTTCCTGCCGTAGAGCCACTGCGTCCGGACGATCGCCCAGTCGCCGCCGACGGCCCGGATTTTCAGCTCGCCCTCGAGCTTGGTCCGCCCGTAAATGCTCAGCGGCCCGAACGCGCTCTCGGGCGCGTCCTCGGGGAACGGCTCTTCGCCGTGGCCGTGAAAGACGTAGTCGGTGCTGATCGAGACGAAATGGATCCCGCGTTCCTTGGCCGCGCGCGCCAGCAGCTCGACGGCGTCGGCATTGAGCCTGCGCGCAAGCTCTTCCTGCTCCTCGGCCTTGTCGACGGCGGTGTAGGCCGCGCAGTTGACGATCGAGGCCGGCTTATATTCGTCGAGCGCCCGCGCGATCGAATCGGGCTGCGTGATGTCGCACTCGGGAAGATCCAAAGCCACCGCGCGCTCGCCGAGCCGCGCCGTGAGGTCCCGGCCGAGCATTCCGCGGCCGCCGGTGATCAGGATGGGGGGGTGGTTTGTTGCAGGTATCATACGATGCGGCGCTTCTTTAGAAGGGTGAATATTCGATTTTCGATTACGATTACGAGCACGATTGTTCGATTACGATTACGAGCACGAGCACGAGCACGAGCACGAGAACTTCCGATATCTTCTCGCAGCCACACGTGCACGATTTCATAACTATTTGAGGGCGGCCAGATCGGCGTCGACCATCATCTTGACGAGACCCTTGAAGTCGACCTTGGGCGCCCAGCCGAGCTTGGTGCGCGCCTTGGTCGCGTCGCCGAGCAGCAGGTCGACCTCGGCCGGCCGGAAGAACGCGGGGTCGCTCACGACGTAGTCCTGCCACTTGAGCCCGACGTAGGAGAAGGCCTCTTCCAGGAACTCGCGCACCGAGTGGGTCTCGCCCGTGGCGATCACGTAGTCGTCGGGCGCGTCCTGCTGGAGCATCATCCACATCGCCTCGACGAAGTCGCCGGCGAAGCCCCAGTCGCGCTTGGCGTCGAGGTTGCCGAGGGCGAGTTGGTTGCGGCGGCCGAGCTTGATCTCGGCGACGGCGCGCGTGATCTTGCGGGTGACGAAGTTCTCGCCGCGCCGCGGCGACTCGTGGTTGAACAGGATGCCCGAGCAGATGAACATGCCGTAGCTCTCGCGGTAGTTGACGGCGATGTGGTGCGCCGCGACCTTGGCGACGGCGTACGGCGAGCGCGGGTGGAACGGCGTCGTTTCCTTCTGGGGGGTCTCGACGACCTTGCCGAACATCTCGCTCGATGACGCCTGGTAGAACCTGGGCTGGATGCCGACCTCGCGCATCGCCTCGAGGAGGCGCAACGGGCCGATCCCCACGACGTCCATCGTGTATTCGGGGATGTCGAAGCTGATCCGGACGTGGCTCTGCGCGCCGAGGTTGTAGACCTCGTCGGGCTGGATCGTGCGCATCAGCACGGCGAGCCGGCTGGCGTCGCCCAAATCGCCGTAGACCAGGTGAAGCCGGTCGCGGTGCGGGCCGCAGCTCAGCGGGTCGATCCGCTGGCGCCCGAGCGAGCTGGTGCGCCGGACGATCCCGTAGACCTCGTAGCCCTTGTCGAGCAGGAACTCGGCCAGGTACGACCCGTCCTGCCCCGTGATCCCCGTAATGAGCGCCTTCTTCGCCATGTGTAAACCTTTTCTGAAGATTTCTTCCGTTATTTCGTGCTCGTGCGCGTAATCGTAATCGAAAATCGAGGCGCCACCGCGCCGCCACATTCTTTTAATCGTTTTAAGCGGGAATTGCAAGCAGGCCGGTTTCGCCGAACCGGCATCGGAACCGGCGCGCTATGATCGGCCATATCGCCGCCACAGCCGCCATCCGATTTCCACGGGCCAGAACCCCATCGGCTCCTGGCTGACCAGCGTGTGGCCCCAGCGCGCCGCCCCCTCGATCGTGACGGCATACATGCACCACAGCGTCCCGATCGGCCCGATCGCGCCGCCGTAAAAGCCCGCAAACAGGGGCGCGATCCCGCCCCATACCAGCCCGAGGCACAGGATGCACTGCACGAACGCCTCGATCCGGCTGGCGTCGCACGGGCTGAAGTTGTAGCGCTCGGCCAGCTCGTCCTGAATCCCCGAGGGGAGCCACCCGAGCGTCCACGCCCACAAAATGGCCTTCCGCGCCTGGCGGTGATCGCGATCCAGCAGCGCCCATTCGATTGTGTCGGCCCGGATCTCGCCCGACTCGAGCTCGAACACGCTCAGGCGCATCTCGTTGTCCGGCCACGGCGTCATCCGGTAAACCCAGCCGCTCGGCGTTTCCTCGGCCGAATCGATCCGGTAGAACCGGCCGCGGTAATGGATGCACGTCGGCACGCGCGGCCGCGAGATCCGGTCGATGACGTCGCCCAGTTCCTCGACCCACTTTTGCCGCTCGGCCGTCTGCACGACCAGCGCCCACGGCTCGCCGCCGCGTCCGGGCCGGATGCGCATCCCGCGAATCGAGTAATCGGCGCTGATCTGCAAAGCTTCCATGACAACCGACCCGGCATGCAGGCAAGGGTTCCCCACCCATAAAATGTATCGATCAAAACCATTCTGTAGTTGAGGACTATGTTCGCCCGTGCCGGCGCGCAGCCGTCATTGCCGGGCGCTGAGGATCTCTGCCGTCAGCGCCCCGGTCGGATCGGCGATGAGAAGGATGGCCATGGCGATGACCAATATGGTCGCGTTGAATCCCATCCAGCCGAGCACCGCCGCGCCGTATGCCTTGCCGAAAGTGGTTTTGAAAATCAGCATCACGGCAAACGCCTCCATGTGCAGCGCCAGGATGAACCCGGCCAGGTCGCCGGCATCGAACAGGAGCACCAACGCCGTCGGCACTATTGAGCCCAGCGACCCGAGGATCGTCGAATAAACCGCCCCCGAATATGAGCGCGACTCGATCTCGCACATCCTGGCGCCGAACAGCAGAAACGCGGCAGACAGCAAAACGGCTGCGACGATCGCCACGAGCGCGAGGATCATCCCGAATATATACCCGACCTGATACATGACGGCCTCCTCCAGGCACCATTCCGCCCACCATCGGCTTTATCGGCAAACCCGCCCGGAATCATAACAAACCGGTTCAGAATAAAAACTCCGCCCGCTCATCCGCGATCCGCTGAACTCTGCTTGCAAACCCCCGCTTTTCCGGCCAAGAATTGCGCGAACGGTCGGCAAATCGCAAGGATGGCCCGAATCCATGGAAAACCTCGAGCAATTCCTCCGGTCGCGGCGCGAGGGACTCAAACCCTATGAGCTGTATTCGAACGAGCAGATCTCGGCAGCCGAGCAGCGGCTGGGGGTCTCATTCCCCGACGACTTGAAAGTGGTTCTGCGGGAACTCGGCGGCGGCCACTATAGCAATTTCGAGTCTCTCGACGGCGAATACGGAATCGTCGGCGAGACGGAGCGATACCGCAGCCTCTTCAACCTGCCGCCCGAATACATCGTGCTGATCGAGGACGGCGACGTGGGGATGACGCTCATCCACCTGCCGACCGGAACGACCTACTGGATCGGCCTCTACGACTATGAAGCGCTCATCGGCGGCCGACCCCTCCACAACCCATACATCTACCCCCGCTACGGCGATCTCGTGGTCGAGCAAATCAAAAAGTATGAACAAGAGAAAGCCGGCGATAACGATGAATGAAGCCTTTGCTTCACGACCGATCCTTAAGTCCTTTGGGTCCTTTAGGTCCTTTTGAAAGAATTCGGAATTTCGGTTCGGAGTTCAAACTTCAGTTTGCTCTCCGAAACACACTTCAAAGTTTGTTAAATTCCACATATACTTATCGCCCTTGCATGTGGTCTACTCGAACCGCCCGCAGGTGTTTAGTTCTCGCTCGAGGTTAGCCGATGAAACTCGCATGCATTGCCTTATTGCTGATGGGATGCGCCAGCCTGCCGCCTTCTAACGATTTGAAAAAGCCGGGCTACATCCTTTCCTTCCATGATGAATTCGAGGGGACGGCGCTTGACGCAAACAAGTGGAACGACTGCTGCATCGACTTCAAGAACGGCCCGGGGGTCGTCGGCAAGGATCCGTTCGCCTATGTGCCGGGCAACGTGAGTGTGTCGGGCGGATCCCTGCGCATCGCGTGCACCAGCGAGCCGATTACCTGCCCGAATGCGGGCGGGGGCGACTCGACCGTGCAGCACCGGTCGGGCCAGGTGCAGACCAAAAACAAATTCAGCCAGAAATACGGCTGGTGGGAGGCGCGCATCAAGTTCCCGGCCGCCCAATCGCTGCTGCCGGGGTTCTGGCTCATGCCGCAGGCCGACAGCTGGTCAACCGGCACGGCCGAGGTCGACATCATGGAATACCACACGCGCTGGATGGCCAACCAGGTCTCGTCGGCACTCTGGTGGGGCGGCTACGGCGCCGGTCGCCGCGGCGGCGCGCTCGGCTACAGCGACATCGAAGGCGCAAACGACTGGCACGTTTACGCGCTAAACTGGGAACCAAGCAAGCTGGAGATCTACGTCGATGGCAAGAAAACCCACACCCACACCGGTCCCGGCATCCCATCGGTCGACGAGATCGTCATCCTGAGCATGGCGATCGGGACATGGGGCAAACCCGTCATCGAAGCCGAGCTCCCAAGCAGCATGCTGGTCGATTATGTCAGGGTCTATCGGCGTTGTGATTAGGATTTGGGTATTGAAATTATTGGCCCCAGCGGGGCCGGAATTTGGGGATGGTAATTGACAAAAACGGTATGTGAGTGGCCGGCGGGGGCGCCGGCCCCACATCGAAGACGGCTATTCAGTATCGGACAGCTCAACGCACTGTGGCGCCGGCGCCCTCGCCGGCGATTCCTGTTGCCGGAAAACTTTTGCCACTCGCGCTTAAACGGATTCACGCCGACAGCGGTTTTAGGACGGCCAGATAGAGGGTTGGTCCCTCGTCTTCGGGAATACGGTAGAATCCCATCGCGTCCAGATGGTGGACGGCCATCGCGGTGATGGTTTCTAACATTTTCCCGCCCGCGGCGGTCTTGTTGGCGAACGGTTTCGGGTATGACTTCCGAATCATACTGGCCGCACAGGTTGCATTACGATGAGTTTGCCACAATCGATCCGCGCCCTCTGGCTTTCGCTGTTCATCGCGTTCGCCCCGAACTCGCGCGCGGCGGACGAGATCTCAATCCGAATCCTCGCCCAAGTGGACGGCGGCAAACCTTCCGTCCAATCGCTAGTTGAGACCACGCTTGGCAGCACCGTTCTCCTGCATGCCCTCATTCAATGCGGCCGCGGCGGCGACGCCGAATACTTTTCGGATTTCGCCGGCCGCGCCGATCTCGCCGGCCGCGATATCAATGTCAAAACATGGACGGGCGCACCCATCGCCTGGCGCTGGTATAAAGTCGAGCCGTTCATGATGCACACCGGACGCGGCCACGATCCGACGGTCCCGTCATTCCTCTGGTATACGAACGCCTACGTCCCCGGCTCGCCGAAAATGTCCCAGGGCTGGATCGGATTCGACACGATTCAATATGCCGAAAATGCGGTGACCACCGATTCCTGGTCAATCACCGCCGACGCCCACCCGACCGACCGCCGTTACGATTTCGGCGGCGGCATGGGCGTGATGCGTTACAAGCTCGCCGCCCGGATCGATGGCAAACTCCATATGACGCCCGGCGCCGAGGCGACGGATTATCTCGGCATCGAGCCGAAAGTTTTCCGCGTCGGCATTCGCCGCGATGACACGCTCCTCGGCCATGCGCTCGGTTTTTTCAATGTCCCCGGCATCTTCGGCAGCCACGACCTGCAGGTCGAGCGCCGCATCGGCGTCGATTGCGCGGACCTCATGGTCGGCGCATGGCGCAGTAAAACCGGCCAGAAAATGCCCTACACGAACGTCAACGGCCTTATTGCCCAAATGAAGCCGGTCGGCGGCGTCTGGGATCTTACGCGCGAAGGCGGCCTCACCCCCGAAAAACCGAACGAGCAGCCGATCCATTGCGAGCCCGGCATGGTCGTCGTTTTTGATTACGCGGGAACGGTCCGCGATTACTACGATCACATTGGCATGCTCTACAACGTCGGGAAAGACGGCGTTCTCGACGCCCACGACCAGATGCTCCAGTGCGGCCCGACCGAGCCGCGCGTCAACAAAATCCTCACGCAAGGCGGCACGAAAGACCGGCCCACCCGCGTGCGCGTCTACCGATGGAAGTAGGTCGCCTCGATTCGGCGACGCGCAGCTTTCGTTTTTAGATTCCGGAGTCGGGTCGTAGACCCGACCTACCTTCCCTCTTCAATCCACTACCGCGTTGTGGTAAAAGCTATCCCTCTGGAGCCTTGCCATGCAGCCGGCCAACCCGATCGAATTCGCACAGCAGCTCAAGGACCTGGTCCGCATCGACCAGGTCGTCGGCGAATACGTCCACGACCTCGCGCGCGCCGGCACGGGGTTCAAGGCCTGCTGCCCGTTCCACAACGAAAAAACCCCCTCCTTCCACGTCCACCCCGAACGCGGCTTCTATCACTGCTTCGGCTGCGGCGCCACCGGCGACGTCATCAAGTTCGTCCAGGAGATCGAAAAAGTCGACTTCATGATGGCGCTCGAGCTGATCGCGCGGCGGGCCGGCGTCACCATGCCGGCGTTTTCGTCGACCGGCACGCGCACGGAGGAGCACGACAAGCAGCTCGAGGACCTGCGCCGCCTCTGCGCCTGGGCCGAGGAATACTTCATCGAGCAACTCCACGAGCACCCGCGCGGCAAGCTCGGCCGGCAGTACTTCCACAAGCGCGGCCTTTCGGACGACGAGATCCGCAAATACCGGCTCGGCTACGCGCCCGATGGCTTCGAGACGCTCATCACGGCGGCGGGCAAGCGCGGCTGGAGCCCGGAGTTGGTCGTCCTGGCCGGCCTCGCCAGCCGCCGCGACAACGGCTCGTTCGTCGACCGCTTCCGCGACCGCGTCATGTTCCCGATCGCCGACCGGATGGGGCAAGTCGTCGCCTTCGGCGGCCGGATCATCGAGCCCAAGGAGGACGCCCCCAAGTACATCAACTCGGCCGAGACCCCCCTCTTCCACAAATCGAGCCTCCTCTACGGCGTTTTCGCGGCGCGCGAGGCGATCAAGACCGAGGGGCGCGTCATCCTCCTCGAAGGCTACATGGACTGGATGTCCCTCCACCGGCGCGGGATCTGCAACGGGCTGGCCGGGATGGGGACCGCCCTGACCGAGGAGCAGGTCCGGCTCATCCACCGGCTGGCGAGTAAAGTGACTCTGCTTTACGACGCCGACGCCGCCGGCCAGAAGGCCGCCTTCCGCGGCACGGAGATGCTCCTGCGCCAAGGGATCGAGGTTTCCACCGTCCTGCTCCCCGAGGGAGAAGACCCCGACTCGTTCCTGGAGTCGCAGGGGACGGCGGCCATGCGCGAGCGGCTGGCGCAGGCGACGCCGGCGATCGACCATTTTACCGAGCTGATCGCCAAGAGCGTCAATTTGTCGCGCCCCGAGGGCCAAGCCGATGCTGTCGGCCGCCTGGCGCCGATCATTCTGGCGATTCAGGACCCGGCGCTGCGGGACGGTTACATCGCCCGGACGGCCGGCCGGCTGGGCCTGAGGGCCGATACGGTGGCTCAGGCGCTCGTCCGGCGCCGCCCGCGGCCGCTCAGCCGGCCGAGCGAGCCGGAAATCGAGGAGCCACAAGCCCCCGCCTCCGAAACGGCCTCCCGCTCGGAACAAAACTTGCTTTATCTTTTGATGAACGCGAAGGAGCCGTGGGACTGGCTCGGCCAGATCAACCCCGAGTGGTTCGGATCCCAGGAGTTACGCGCCCTATACGATACTTTTTACCGTGCCTGGATGGACGTCCGTGAAGGAGCGGAACCACCCATTGATCCATTCGCCCTTTGTGCCGATGAAGCCCAGAGGCAATGGCTGAGCCGGATCCTGTGCCTGCCGATGCGCCATTTTGGCGGCGAGATCGGCCGCTCCGCGGACCAAGCCGCGCAAACAGCGGAAGCCCTGCAATATCAATTGCATAGGCTGCAAAAAGAGTGGTCCCGGCGGCAGGATCGCCAGTTGCGCGAGGACCTGCAAATCGTCCTTTCGCAAAATCCGGTCGGTCAGGGTCAGCTGGCTTCGATCGACAAATTACATAAAGAGGCGATCGAGAGGCATGAAACATTTCTGGGGCGGCTCGGTCAAAATAAGGGCTAACTTTCCACCCCCCTCGCACGTCCCATTAGTCAGGGAAACCCTGAAAGATCGCGAGGGCCGAACGTAAGCCTTGAAATTTGATTGCGTTTCGATTGACGATTTTTCTAAAATCTTTTGTTTATGCCTGCGGGAACACTCCGGTGGGTCCGCAACGATTTTGAAACAAGGATGAGGAATCATCACATGATGACCGATCCGGCGGGCGAAAAATTCAATTTCGATGAAATTATCGAGCTTGGCAAGGAAAAGGGCCGCCTCACCTTCGAGGAGATCAACAAGCGGCTCCCGACCGATATTACCACGGGCGAGATGGAAGTCCTTTTTGAAGAACTGGAACAACTGGACATCACCGTTCTTGACGAGGAACCCGAGGCCGAAGAGGTCGAGGAAACCGCCAAGGGCGATTTCGAGCGCGATGAGGGCCTGGACGATCAGGCCACGGCCGACACCGAAGAGGCCAAGATCGACGACCCTGTCCGCCTCTACCTGATGGAGATGGGCAAGGTCCCCCTGCTGACCCGCGACGAGGAAGTGGCCCTCGCCAAGCAGATCGAGCACGGCCGCCACATGATCACCAAGGCGATCTCGCGCGCCTCGGTCACGGCCGAGGAGATCAAGCTGATCAACCAGAAGGTCGAGCTGAACCAGGTCAACCTGAACGACCTGCTGCGCACGAACGTCGACGAGTCCAACCCCGACGAGCGGGCCAAGATGGCGAAGAACGTCACCGAGGCCCTCGACAAGGTCACGAAGCTCTACGACGAGATCAACGAGGGGCTCGAGGCGCTCGACGACGCCGAGGTCAGCGGCGACGACCCCAAGCGGATCATGGACAAGATCGAAGTCAAGCGCCAGGCGATCTTCGAGGCGCTGATCGAACTGAACCTCAACTACTCGATCATCGAGCAGATCGCGGCCAAGATCCGCACCGTCTTCACGCGCATCGACGAGGCGAACCAGGAAATCCACTCCGTCATCATGAAGACCACGCTGCCCGAGGACGAGCTGCGCAAGATCGTCAAACGGACAAAGAGGAATTCGCCGGAAGCGCGGACCTTGCAGCGCAAGTACGGCTTCAACCTCGACGAGTTCATCAAGATGGACAAGCTGGTGCGCAACGCGCAGAAGACCATCAAGCGCATGGAGAAGGAAGTCGGCAACAGCTACGAGGAGCTCCAGGAGATCATCCGCAACATCGACGTCGGCGAGCGCCAGGCCCACGACGCCAAGATGAAGGTCGTCGAGGCCAACCTGCGCCTCGTCGTCTCGATCGCGAAGAAATACACCAACCGCGGCCTCCAGTTCCTGGACCTGATCCAGGAAGGCAACATCGGCCTCATGCGCGCCGTCGACAAGTTCGAGTACCAGCGCGGCTACAAGTTCTCGACGTATGCCACGTGGTGGATCCGCCAGGCCGTCACGCGCGCCATCGCCGACCAGGCCCGCACGATCCGCATCCCGGTCCACATGATCGAGACGATCAACAAGCTGGTGCGCACCAGCCGCCAGTTCCTCCACGAGCAGGGCCGCGAGCCCACGCCCGAGGAAATGGCCGAGCGTCTGTCAATGCCGCTCGAAAAGGTGCGCAAGGTGATGAAGATCGCCAAGGAGCCGATCAGCCTCGAGACCCCGATCGGCGACGAGGAGGACAGCCAGCTTGGCGACTTCATCGAGGACAAGAACGCGATCCTGCCGCTCGACTCGGCGATCCAGCTGAACCTGAAGGAGACGACGACCCGGGTCCTCGCCTCGCTCACGCCGCGTGAGGAGCGCGT
>JBDKRG010000037.1:0-20968 GCA_039683515.1 Candidatus Sumerlaeia bacterium
GGCGACAACATCGTGCTCGAGGGCAAGCTGATCACGCCGATCGCGATGGAAGAGGGTCTTCGGTTCGCGATCCGCGAAGGCGGCCGCACGGTCGGCGCCGGCGTCGTCGCCAAGATCATTCAGTAAGTAACCTGGTAGGCGCTTCGGCTCGAAGCGACATTCGAATCAGCGTCGGGTCGAAGCCCCGACCTACCATGAGGCGGATAAGGCAATGGCAGCTTCGTCAAAGATCCGGATTAACCTGAAGGCGTTCGATCATCGCCTGCTCGACCAGTCGGTTGGCGAGATCGTCGACACGGCCCGCCGCACGGGGGCCAAGATCGCGGGACCCATCCCGATGCCGACGCGCATCAGCAAATACACCGTGCTGCGCTCGCCGCATGTCGACAAGAAATCGCGCGAGCAGTTCGAAATGCGCCGTCACAAGCGCATGGTCGACATCCTGGAGCCGAATCAGAAGACACTGGACGCATTGACTGAATTGGATTTACCCGCTGGGGTCTACGTCGAAATCAAGCTGACGAATTGAGCGGCACAGCAGGGTCAAGGCCGGGAATGCCGGCCAACCGGTGACGCGGCCCCGACGGCCGCCGCCGGCAAGAGCCCCCGCCACGAGGAGCGCTCGGAATGATAGGGATACTGGGTAAAAAACTGGGCATGACGCGCATCTATGATGCAGCCGGGACGGTGATTCCGGTCACGGTCATACAGGCTGGCCCCTGCCCGGTGCTGCAGATCAAGAATGTGGAGCGGGACGGTTACAACGCCCTGCAGCTCGGGTTCGATCCGATCCCCGAGCGCAAGGCGAACAAGCCGATGACCGGCCACTTCAAGCGGGCCGGCGCCACGCCGCAGCGGCTTGTGCGCGAAGTCCGCATCGACAGCCTTGACGGCTTCTCCCTGGGCCAGCAGCTCGACCTGAGCCTGTTTGCCGTCGGCGAGAAGGTCGACGTCATCGGCGTCAGCAAGGGCCGCGGGTTCGCGGGCCCGATGAAACGCCACCATTCGAGCCGCGGTCCCGAGACGCACGGCTCGATGTATCACCGCCGCGCCGGTTCCGTCGGCGCCAGCGCCGACCCGTCGCGAGTCCTCAAGGGCAAGCACATGGCCGGCCACATGGGCGCCGAACAGGTCACCGCGCAGAACCTCGTCGTCGTGCGCATGGACCCGAGCAACAACCTGCTCGTCGTCCGGGGTTCGGTCCCGGGCCACAACAACGGCTACGTGATGATCCGCAAAAAGCGCTCGCGCGCCGCGGCCGGCAAGTAGAGGTAGCAGCCAATGGTAAGCATGACCTTACATAAAGCCAACGGGGGCGAGGCCGCGCTCGAACTGAGCGACGCGGTCTTCGCGACCGAGGCCAACGCCCACTGCGTCCGCGCCGCCGTGGCCCAGTACCTGGCCAACCAGCGCGCCGGCACGCACGCCACCAAGATGCGCGGCGACGTCAGCGGCGGCGGCAAGAAGCCCTTCAAGCAGAAGGGGACCGGCCGCGCCCGTCAGGGTTCCAGCCGCGCCCCGCAGTATCGCCACGGCGCCATCATCTTCGGGCCCCAACCGCGCGATTATTCCTACCGCATCAACAAGAAGGTCCGCCAGCAGGCCTACCGCTCGGTCCTGAGCGATCTGGCCAAGGCCGGCCGCCTGATCGCGGTCGAGGGGTTTGCCCTCGAGTCGCCCAAGACGAGCCAGATGGACAAGGCGCTGCGCGGCCTGGGCGTTGACGGCCCGACGCTGCTCCTGGTCGATCAGGCCGACGACGTTCTGGCCCTGTCGGTCCGGAACCTGCCGTGGGTGACGATGATTAACGTCGACAACCTGAACGTCTACGACCTGCTCGTCCACGACTACGTCGTCGCGACGGCCGGGGCGCTCAAGCGGGTCGAGGAGCAATACGCATGAGCAAGCACCCTTACCAGATCCTGGTCGGGCCGGTCCTGACCGAACGGGCCACCGCCGGCCAGGGCAATCCGGAGCCCAAGTACACGTTCAAGGTCAACGTCGACACCAACAAGGTCGAAATCCGCAAGGCCATTGAGCGGGCCTTCAACGTGAAGGTCGTCAAGGTGAACACCGTCCTGATGAAGGGCAAACTCAAGCGGCTTCGGATGGGCCAGCCCGAGGGGCGGCGCGCCGACTGGAAAAAGGCCGTTGTGACGCTGGCCGAGGGCCAGAGCATCAATCTGATCTAAAGCGCGGGTATATAGCGATGGCGATCAAGAGCTTTAAACCAATCACGGCCAGCCGCCGCACGATGACGGTGATCGATTACTCGGTGCTGACCGACAAGCGCCCCGAGCGGTCGCTCACCGAGCGGCTGAGCGAGAAGAGCGGTCGCAACAACACCGGCCGCGTCTGCGTGCGCCGTCGCGGCGGCGGCCATGCCCGCCTCTACCGCGTCATCGATTTCAAGCGCCAGAAGGACGGCGTCCCGGCCAAGGTCGCGGCGATCGAGTACGATCCCAACCGCTCCTCGTTCATCGCCCTGCTGCACTACGCCGACGGCGCCAAGGCCTACATCGTCGCCCCCGAGGGGCTCGTGGTCGGCGCCAAGGTCGAGTCCGGCCCGCAGGCCGACATCTCGGTCGGCAACGTCCTGCCGCTGAAGAACATCCCGGTCGGCACGACGGTGTCGTGCATCGAGATGAAGCCGGGCAAGGGCGCCCAGATGGCGCGCGCCGCGGGCTCGTCGGTCCAGCTGATGGGCCGCGAAGGCCGCCGGGCGATCCTGCGCATGCCGTCGAGCGAAGTTCGCGTCGTCGATGTCGACTGCCGGGCGATGATCGGCGCGGTCGGCAACTCCGACCACTCCAACGTCAGCATCGGCAAGGCCGGCCGCTCGCGCTGGATGGGCCTGCGGCCCAAGGTGCGCGGCGTCGTGATGAACCCGGTCGACCACCCGCACGGCGGCGGCGAGGGCCGCACCAGCGGTGGCCGCCACCCCGTGACCCCGTGGGGCAAGCCGACCAAGGGCGCCAAGACGCGCCGGCGCAAGCTCGCCAGCGACCGCCAGATCATCCGCCGGCGCAAAAAGTAAGACCTGGAGCGAACGGAGCTAAGACATGGCCCGCAGCCTTAAAAAGGGACCTTATTACGACCTGAAGCTGGCCGAGAAAATCCGCCAGCTCAATAACCGCGGCGAAAAGCGCGTGATCCGCACGTGGGCGCGCGCCTCGATGGTGACCCCCGACATGGTCGGCCACACGATCGCCGTCCACAACGGCAAGCAGTTCATGACCGTCTATGTCGACGAGAACATGGTCGGCCACAAGCTGGGCGAGTTTGCGCCCACGCGCACGTTCCGCAGTCACGGCGGCAAGCAGGCCAAGGCCGCGACATTGAAGTAAGCGAGGGAGAACGAAAATGAGCCGAGCCCGAGCCGCGCGCCGTCCCGAACTGGGCGAATTCGTCGCCAGCGCCCGCGCCCGTTTCCAGCGGGTCTCGGCGCGCAAGGCGCGCCAGGTTGTCGATTTGATCCGCGGCCTGACGGTGGCCGAAGCCAACATCCGCCTTCTGCACATGCACCGGCCGTCGGCCGGGATCATCGTGGAGAACGCGCTGAAGTCGGCCATCGCCAACGCGACGGTCAAATACAAGGAACAAGAGGAAAAGGATGCCGCCGAGCGCGTCAACGACCTGCTGGTCGGTGACGTCCAGGTCGACGGCGGCCCGATCATCAAGCGGTTCCGCCCGCGGGCCATGGGCCGCGCGTGCACGATCCGCAAGCGGATGGCACACGTGACGATCAAGCTCTACGAGCAGGTCTGATAGGAGAAGATACGGTGGGTCAGAAAATCAATCCGATCAGCTTACGGCTGGGGATCACGCGCTCGTGGGACTCGCGCTGGTACACGACGCCGGCCAACTACGCCGCGTTCCTGCACGAGGACATCTTCCTGCGCGGCTATATCAAGAAGCGCTTCCACCATGCGGGCGTCGCCAGCATCCTGATCGAGCGCGCCGGCAACCGCTGCAAGATCACGATCGCGACGGCGCGGCCGGGCATCATCATCGGCCCCAAGGGGAGCGAGATCGACTCGCTGCGCCGCGACCTGGAGCAGCGCACCGGCAAGACCGTCACCATCAATATCGAAGAAGTCAAGCGCACGGAACTGTCGGCGCAGCTCGTGGCCGAGAACGTGGCCAGCCAGCTGCAGCGCCGCATCGGCTTCCGCCGCGCGATGAAGAAGACGATGCGCAGCGTCATGGACGCCGGCGCCCTCGGCATCAAGATCGGTTGCTCGGGCCGCCTGGGCGGGGCCGAGATGTCGCGCTACGAATGGTACCGCGAGGGGCGCGTCCCGCTTCATACGCTGCGCGCCGAGATCGATTTCGGCCTGGCCGAGGCGAGAACCAAGTTCGGCGCCATCGGCATCAAGGTTTGGATCTTCAAGGGCGAGGTGTTCGCCAAGACTCAGGCGCGCGCCAAGGCCAAGGCCTGAGGCCGACGGGAGCCAACGGGAGAATAGACGATCATGTTAATGCCCAAGAGAGTAAAACACCGCAAGGTGCAGAAGGGCCGCCGGCGCGGTCTGGCCTGGCGCGGCTCTGAGCTGGCCTTCGGCGAGTTCGGCCTGAAGGCCCTGGACGACGCCTGGGTCACCAACCGGCAGATCGAGGCGGCGCGTATCGCCATCACCCGCCACGTCAAGCGCGGCGGCAAGCTGTGGATCACCTGCTTCCCCGACAAGCCCTTCACCAAGAAGGCCGCCGAGACCCGCATGGGCAAGGGCAAGGGCAACCCCGAGGGTTGGGTCGCCGTCATCAAGCCCGGCCGCATCATGTTCGAGATCGAGGGCGTCGACGAGCCGATGGCGCGCGAGGCGATGAGACTGGCCTCCCACAAGCTGCCGATCAAGACCGCGTTCGTCAAGCGCGCGGGCGACTGAGGTTGGAACCAATGAACAAGAAATCGGCCAATTACCGCAACATGACCGCCGAGGAGCTGGTGGACCAGCTCGATCAGCTCCAGACCGAGCTGTTCAATCTGCGCGTCAAGAACACGACCAAAGAGCTGCAGGACACGAGCAAGATCCGCGAGACCCGGCGCACGATCGCCCGGGTGCGGACCCTTCTCGGCGAAATGCGGGCAGCGAAGTAACCGAGCAGAGCACGAACAAGAGGGTGCATAATGGACGGGAAGACGACAGATCGCGGCAACGTCAAGGAGCGCACGGGCAAGGTCCTGAGCGCCCGCATGGACAAGACGATCGTGGTGGCGGTGGACCGGCTGGTCCAGCACCCGCTCTACGGCAAGACGGTGCGCCGCACCAAGAAGCTTTACGCCCATGACGAGCAGAACCGCTGCCACGAGGGCGACGTGGTCAAGGTCATCGAAACCCGGCCGATGTCGAAGCTGAAGCGGTGGCGGGTCAGCGCCATTCTCGAGCGCGCCAAGTAACGCCCAAGTCAGTGATGGAGTGGCACAGGCATGATTCAGGAATATACCGAACTCGAAGTGGCCGATAACAGCGGCGCCAAGCGGCTGCGGGCCTTCAAGATCCTTGGCGGCTCCAAGCGCCACTACGGCTACATCGGCGACGTGATCGTGTGCTCGGTGCGCGAGGCCGCCGCCGACTCCAACATCAAGAAGGGCCAGGTCGTCAAGGCGGTCATCGTCCGGACGGTCAAGGAGATCGGCCGCGAGGACGGCTCCTACATCCGGTTCGACAACAACGCCGCCGTGCTGATCAACAACCAGAACGAGCCGGTCGGGACGCGCATCTTCGGCCCCGTCGGGCGCGAGCTGCGCAAGGCCAACTTCATGAAGATCGTGTCGCTGGCCCCTGAGGTCATGTAAGAGAACTCGAAAAGGAATCGGCAGCCATGAGTCTGCGCATACGTAAGGGCGACAAGGTGATGGTGATCTCGGGAGTCGTTGACAACGATCCCGAAAAGGGGCGCCATATGAAGGGCGTGGTCGGCACGGTCCTGTCCGTCCAGCCCAAGAAGGGGACGGCGATCGTCGAAGGCGCCAACCTCATCGTCAAGCACCAGAAGGCCCGCAACCAGAACGAGCAGGGCGGGCGCATCCGCCGCGAGGCCCCCATCCCGCTCAGCAAGCTGATGCTGGTCGACGCCAAGGGCCGCGCCGCCAGGTTCAAGGTCCGCAAGAACGACAAGGGCGAGAAAGAGCGCGTGCTCAAGCTCAAGGGCGAGAAGGACGTGATCGTTTGATCGACGGATCCGACGTATCCGGCCGATCCGACCGATCGAACTGATTCCGCCAAGGATAACCACAGATGGCCAAGAAGACCGACAAGACCGAAAAGACCGATAGCAAAGCCAAGGCGACCGAGGCGCCGGCCCCGCTGCCGCCCGATTACCGGCCGCGCCTGTACACGCTGTACCTGGACAAGATCCGCGGCGAGCTCAAGGCCGAGATGAGCCTGGGCAACGTCATGCAGGTTCCGCGCCTGGAGAAGATCGTCCTGAACATGGGCGTCGGCGAGGGTTCGCGCGACGAGAAGATCCTCGTCATGGCCGAGGAGGACCTGGCCAAGATCACCGGCCAGAAGCCCCGGCGCAACAAGTCCCGCATCGCCGTCGCGGCGTTCAAGCTGCGCAAGGGGATGCCGGTCGGCGCGACCGTGACGCTGCGCGGCTGGCGGATGTACGAGTTCCTCGAGCGCCTGATCAACGTCGCGATCCCGCGCATCCGCGACTTCCGCGGGCTGCCCCCGCGCTCGTTCGACGGCCGCGGCTGCTACAGCTTCGGCATCCGCGAGCACGTGATCTTCACCGAGATCGAGGCCGACAGCCGGCCCCAGCCGTTCGGCATGGACGTGACGTTCGTCACCAGCGCCGCGGACAACGACGGGTGCAAGCGGCTGCTGCGCAAATTCGGGATGCCTCTGCGCGAGAGCTGAGGTAGGATAGGCTTTTGAGTGCCCGGGCCCCGGGGGGCCGGGCGAGTTGAGACAAGGAGTGCCATCGTGGCCAGGACCTGCATGATCGCCAAGTCGAAGCGCAAGCCGAAGTACGCAGTTCGGCAGCATAACCGCTGCCAGGTCTGCGGCCGCTCGCGCGCCTACATGCGGCAGTTTAAAATGTGCCGCCTGTGCTTCCGTAAATACGCCAGCTGGGGCCAGATCCCCGGCGTCACCAAATCGAGCTGGTAAACCGAGGGAGATAACATGGCCGTCGTCAGTGACCCCATCGCCGACATGCTGACGCGCGTGCGTAACGCCGTGCGGGCCAAGCAGGACAGTGTGCGGATGCCAGCCAGCAAGATGAAAATCGCGCTGGCCAAAATCCTGCGCGAAGAGGGTTATATCAAGTATTTCAAAGTCGTCCGCGCCGGCAGCGTCAAGCGCAACCCCAAAGCCGGCGACAAGAAGGACGCAAAGCCGCTGTCGCATAACCTGCTGATCGTGTACCTCAAGTACGGTCCCGGCGGCGAGTCGATCCTGACCGGCCTGCGCCGGCTGTCGCGTCCCGGCCTGCGCCGCTACGTCGGCAGCGACTCGATCCCGCGCGTCATGGGCGGCCTCGGCATCACGATCGTCTCGACCAGCCACGGCGTCATGACCGGCCGCGAGGCCCGCAAGCAGGGCCTGGGCGGCGAGGTCATCTGCAGCATCTGGTAAGCCCCAAGGAGTGAGCTCGTGTCACGCATCGGAAAAAACCCAATCGCGATCCCGAAAGGGGTCCAGGTGACCATGGATGGCTCGACCGTTTCGGTCAAGGGCCCCAAGGGGAACGCCTCGATTGATTACCGCGGCCACGTCGCCGTCAGCCACGTGGAGGATCACCTCGAGGTGGCCCGCCACAGTGACGACCGCCAGGACCGCGCCTACCATGGCCTGTATCAGCGGCTGCTGGTTTCGATGGTCAAGGGCGTCACCGAGGGCTTCAACAAGGAGCTCCAGCTGGTCGGCGTCGGCTACCGCGCGGCGATGGACGGCAAGACGCTCGTCATGACGCTCGGCTACAGCCACGAAGTCCGGTTCGCCCCGCCCGAGGGGATCACCCTGGCGGCCCCGGCCCAGGACCGGATCGTGGTCAGCGGCAGCGACAAGCAACTGGTCGGCCAGGTTGCCGCCAATATCCGTTCACTGCGCGGTCCGGAGCCCTACAAGGGCAAGGGCATTCGGTACGTGAATGAGCATATCCGGCGCAAGGTCGGCAAGACCCGCGCTTAATTGGAATAGGTCGGAGAGACGACGATGGCATTGTCCAAGAGAGAGGGACTCGAGCGGCGGCACCAGCGGGTGCGGCGGAAGATCGCCGGCACGGCCGCGCGCCCCCGCCTGTGCATCCATAAGAGCCTGAAGCACATCTATGCCCAGGTGATCGACGACGACGCCGGCCGCACGCTGTGCTTCGTCACGACGAACACCAAGGCGGCCAAGGGCGAGGCCAAGAACTGCGCCAACATGGCGTGGGCCAAGAAGCTCGGCGTCGAGGTCGGCCAGAAGGCCAAGGCCGCCGGCATCGAGTCGGTCGTGTTCGACCGCGGCGGCTACCGCTACCACGGCGTGGTCAAGGCGTTTGGCGATGCGGCCCGCGAGGCTGGTTTGAAGTTCTGAGGTCCAAGCGACCAAAGCAAATAGAGGATCACCATGGCAGAGCAGAAAAATAAAGGCAACGAGCCGTCCGATCGCGAGCCCCGGACCGTCGGCAAGGCCGAACCGGGCAAGCACGGCGATCTGCGCGAGGAACTCCTGGCGCTCAACCGCTGCGCCAAGGTCGTCAAGGGCGGCCGCCGGTTCAGTTTCTCGGCCCTGATGGCCGTCGGCGACGGCGAAGGCCACGTCGGCTTGGGCTTCGGCAAGGCCAACGAGGTCCCCGAGGCCATCTCCAAGGCGACCGAACACGCCAAGAAGAGCCTCAAGGCGGTTCCGCTCATGGGCCGCACGGTCCCCCACGAGATCTACGGCGAGTTCCTGACGGCCCGCGTCATGCTCAAGCCGGCCGCCCCCGGCACGGGCCTCATCGCCAACGCGACCGTCCGCAAGGTCCTGGAGCTGGCCGGCATCGGCGACATCCTGGCCAAGAGCCTCGGCTCGGACAACGTGATGAACGTCGCCAAGGCGACGTTGGCCGGCCTGTGCCAGCTGCGCCGCCCCGAGCAGGTCGCGCGCCTGCGCGGCAAGAAGATGGAAGAGCTCATCGGGGCCCGCGCCGCCGCCGCCTATACCGAGACGATGAAGAAGTATTTCGGCGAACTCCTGATCGAGGAGAAGCCGGTCGAGTCGGCCGAGGAGGCAGCCCCCGAGGCCGCCGCCGAGGGCGAGGAAATGACCCAGCCGGAAGAACAGCAGTAACGATCACGCGGCGCTGGCGAGGGCGCCCGCGCCACACGAGCACGACGGGTAAATAACAATGGCGAAGAAACTGAAAATCACCTGGGTCCGCAGCGGCATCGCCGCTCAGGAAACCCATTGCCGCACGATTCGGGCGCTGGGTTTTCACCGGCTCAATGAATCGCTCATCAAGGACGACAGCGCGCCGGTTCGCGGCATGATCAAGGCAGTCGAATTTATGCTGCGCGTCGAGGAGGTCGAGGGCTGATGCTTAAGCTTCATGAATTGATCGCGGACCCGGGCTGTCAGCAGGAGACCAAGCGTCGCGGTCGCGGCGAGGGCTCCGGCCTCGGCAAGAGCGCCGGCCACGGCAACAAGGGCAAGCAGGCCCGCTCGGGCTCGGGCAAGGGCCCGATCTTCGAGGGCGGCCAGATGCCGATGATGCGCCGGCTGCCCAAGTACGGCTTCACGAACCGTCGGTTCCGCGCCAAGCGGGCCGAGGTCAGCACGGGCCAGCTCGAAGCCAGCTTCGAGGCCGGCGCCAGCGTTGACATGGAAGCCCTGCGCGCCAAGCACCTCATCTCCAAGCAGACCGAGCGCGTGCGCGTCCTGGTTGGCGGGTCCCTTACCAAAAACCTTAACGTCAAGGCGAGCGGCTTCAGCGCCGGAGCACGTCAGGCCATCGAGGCAGCCGGCGGCCGCTGCGAGACCGAGTAATCATGTTTAATTTTGGCGCTCTTTTTAACATATTCAGAGTCCCCGAACTCAAGCGCAAGGTTTTGATCAGCCTGGCGCTTTTGCTCGTGTACCGCATCGGGGCCCACGTCCCGTCGCCGTTCATCGACGCGACGCTCGTCCGCGAAAAGCTCGGCGGGGCCGCCCAGGGCATGTTCGGCGTCGTCGACATGTTCAGCGGCGGCGCGTTCAGCCAGATGACGATCTTCGCCCTGGGCATCATGCCCTACATCTCCGCGTCGATTATCATCCAGCTGCTGGCCGCCGTCTGGCCGCGCCTGGAGAAGATCAGCAAGGAGGGCGAGGCCGGACGCAAGAAGATCACCCAGCTGACCCGCTACGGCACCGTCGCCCTGGCCTTCTTCCAGGGGCTCGGCATCGGCGTGTGGATGCTCGAACTCGGCGTCAGCCAGCTGCCCAACTCCTACGGCTACCGGCTGGCGTTTCTGCTCATCACGGCCATGACGATGTGCACGGGCACGTGCTTCATCATGTGGCTGGGCGAAAAAATCACCCAGCACGGCATCGGCAACGGCATCTCGCTCATCATCGCCGTCGGCATCATCGCGCGCTACCCGCTCGACTTCCGGCTGGCGATCATGTCCATCAAGTCGCAGGCGATGTCGCCGATGGGCCTCATCATGCTGCTGGCCCTGACGGTCGTCGTCACCGCGCTGATCATCATCAACCAGCAGGCCAGCCGCCGCGTGCCGATCCAGCACGCCCAGCGCATGGTCGGCCACAAGATCATGGGCGGCGGCAATACCTACATCCCGCTCAAGCTCAACACCGCCGGCGTCATCCCGGTCATCTTCGCCTCGGCCATCCTGTCGTTCCCGACGATGATCCTGCCCTACATGGGCATGGAACAGGCCTCGGGGCCGGCCGCCGTCCTCTCGGACTGGCTGCGCCGCGACTCGGGCCACAACCTCTATGAATTGTGCAGCTTCGGGTCGGGCGGCGTCTTCAACCTGTTCAAGGTCGTCAACCTCTGGACGCTGATCTACGTCTTCCTGACGGCCGCCTTCTGCTTCTTCTACACGGCCATCACCCTCAACCCCGAGGACCTGGCCGACAACCTGAAGAAGTCCAACGCGTTCATCCCGGGCATCAAGCCCGGCCGGCATACGGCCGACTACGTCGACCACATCCTGATGCGGATCACCATCGTGGGCGCCGCGATCCTGGTCGTGATCGCCCTCGTCCCCGAGATCCTGGCGGTCGGCTACGGGTTCAACTGGCAGGTCTCGCAGGTGGCGGGCGGAACCGGCCTGATCATCGTCGTCGGCGTGTTCCTCGACACGATGAAGCAGATCGAATCGCAGCTCATGATGCGCCACTATGAAGGTTTCAAGTTCACCGGCGCAGGCCGCGGCGGGCGCCACGTGGCGATCCGCACCAAGCGCACGGTCCGCGGCGGGAGCTGAGAGCCTTACAACCGCGATTTTCGATTACGATTACGACGCACGAGTACGAGAGATGGGGTGGGAGATGTCCTCCGACGCAGCCAAAGTTGTGGCCCTGTTTGGGCCTCCCGGATCGGGAAAAGGCACGCAGGCCGAACGCATTGTCGAGGAGTTCGGCTATACCCACCTGTCGCCGGGCAACATGCTGCGCGAGGAGATCCGGCAGGGGACCGACCTGGGCCGCGAGGCCGAGTCGATCATGAAGGCCGGCAAGCTCGTGCCCGACAGCGTGATCAACCCGATGGTCGCCGGGCGCATCCGCCAGGAGCTGGCCGCCGGCCGCCGGGTTCTGCTCGACGGCTACCCGCGCACGATCCCGCAGGCCGAATACATGGAGACCGCGCTCCGCGAGATCGGCTCGGAGGTTTCGGTCGTCTTCCGGCTGGAGATCGCCATCGAGGCGCTGCTCAGCCGGCTGCTGGGCCGCCTGAACTGCCCCAAGTGCGGCGCGATTTACCATGAGCAGTCCAAGCCGCCGGCCGCGGCGGGGATCTGCGACGCGTGCGGCACGGAACTTGTCAAGCGGAGCGACGACAACGAGGCGTCGGTGCGCCAGCGCATGGATGCCTACCGTCAGCAGACCGAGCCGATTCTGGACCGGTTCGCCGCCCAGGGCAAGGTCGCCCTGGTCGAGGCGGATCGTTCACCCGAGGCGGTCTACGCCGACATCTGCCGCCGGCTTCGCGGGGCGGCCTGAGACGTGTCGCTGGACTCCAACAGGATTGTGCTCAAGTCGACCGACGAAATCGAGCGCATGCGCCGGTCCGGGGCCGTGATGGCCGAAGTGATGGAACTGATCGTGGCGCACGTCGCCCCCGGCGTCACGACCGGCGACCTCGACCAGGTCGCCCGGCGCGAGTTGGAACGGAGGGGGGCCAAGGCCGCCTTCCTGGGGATGTATGGGTTTCCCGCGGCCCTGTGCGTGTCGGTGAACGAGGAGATCGTCCACGGCATCCCGGGCCGGCGCGAGCTGCTCGAGGGCGACATCGTCAGCCTCGACTGCGGCGCCCTGATCGGGGGGTATTACTCCGACATGGCGCGCACGGTTCCGGTCGGTAGGACCGACCCGGTTTCCGAGCGCCTGATCGCGGTGGCGGAGCAGTCGCTCTGGGCCGGGACCGAGTACCTGGTGCCGGGCCTGCGGCTGGGCGACATGGCCGCCGAGATCCAGCGGATCGTCGAGGCGGAAGGTTTTTCGGTCGTGCGCGACTACACCGGCCACGGAATCGGCCGGCATCTGCACGAGGAACCGAAGATCCCCAATTACGGCCGGGCGGGCCAGGGGGTTCGCTGGCAGGCGGGGATGGTCGTGTGCGTTGAGCCGATGGTCAACGTCGGGACCGAGAAGACCCGCACGCGGGGAGACAAGTGGACGGTCGTGACGGCCGACGGCAAGCGCTCGGCGCACGTCGAAAACACGATCGCGGTGACGGCCAAGGGGCCGCTGGTGCTGACCAGGGTGTGACGATTGCGGATTTCGGATTGCGGATTTGGGATATCAAAACTGCGATCCGGACGGCCAAAGGGCCGCTGGTGCTGACCAGAGGGTCATTTCGGATCCCGGAGTTCGGATTCCTGATGTAAATCCGCAATCCGCAATCCGAAATAAAAAAGGGCTTGATATCTTGCCCTTGATTGCTTACCATCATCGTTTTGCGTCATATTGTGCCCAATGCGGCACATGCCAGACGGCGCAGCGAAGCGGGGTAAAAAAGGTTGGCCAAAGAAGAAGCCATCGAGATCAGCGGGACGGTCATTGAGCCCCTGCCCAACGCGATGTTCCGCGTCGAGCTGGAAAACGGGCTCAAGGTTCTGGCCCACATCTCGGGCAAGATGCGGATGAACTTCATCCGGATCCTGCCGGGCGACAAGGTTCAGGTTGAACTGTCGCCGTATGACCTGACCCGCGGCCGCATCACGTATCGTTTCAAGTGACAGTTGGAGTGAAGGCTCATGAAAGTACGCGCATCCGTCAAGCCCATTTGCAATAAATGCAAGATCATCCGGCGCAAGGGACAATTGCGGATCATCTGCGAAAATCCCAAACACAAGCAGCGTCAAGGCTAGTTCCGTCGCCGCACTGAATCAGGAGGTTAGGATCCTTGGCTCGTATTGCCGGCATCGACATCCCACGCGATAAACGCGTCGAAATCAGTTTGCGCTACATCTACGGGATCGGCCCGACCCTGTCGCGCAAGATCCTCGCTGAGGCAAACGTCAGCCTGGACACGCGTGTGCGCGATCTGACCGAAGAAGAGGTCAATCGCATCAACACGCTCATCCAGAACAGCGACCTCAAGATCGAGGGCGATCTGCGCCGCGAGGTCCAGCAGAACATCAAGCGTCTGATGGACATCGGCTGCTACCGGGGGACGCGGCACATCCGCGGCCTGCCGTGCCGCGGCCAGCGCACGCGGACCAACGCCCGCACCCGCAAGGGTCCGGCCAAGACCGTCGCCGGCAAGAAGAAGGCCCCGTCCAAGGGCTGATCCGCGACCACCTTTTGTTGAACTCATTCACGGCTAGGCAGGCAGGATAGCGATGGCAAAAAAGGAAACCAAGAAGGACGCCGCCAAGGCGGGCCGCACCCGTAAAAAGGTCAAGAAGCACGTCACCACCGGTGTCGTGCATCTTCAGGCGACCTTCAACAATACGATCGTGACGATCACCGACCCGGCCGGCAACACGCTGGCGTGGGCGTCGGCCGGCTCCAGCGGCTTCAAGGGCTCGCGCAAGAGCACCCCGTTCGCCGCCCAGCTCGCCGCCGACAACGCCGCCCGCCGCGCCATGGACCATGGCCTGCGCGTGGTCGACATCCTGGTCAACGGCCCCGGCTCGGGGCGCGAGGCCGCGATCCGGTCGCTTCAGGCCGCCGGCCTCGACATCCGCACGATCCGCGACGTGACGCCGCTGCCCCACAACGGCTGCCGCCCTCCCAAGCGGCGCCGGGTTTGATCGGCGGACCTTTTCGGGTCCGGGGCGAGTGGGTCCTAATAGCTTCAGTGACGTCATGAGGAGAGACGATCTCTATGAATTTTAAATCGATGATCAAGCCGCGGCACCTTCAGTTCGACGCCCAGCAGCTTACGTCTACCTTCGGCCGGTTCGTCGCCGAGCCGTTCGAGCGTGGGTTCGGCGTCACCGTCGGTAACTCGCTGCGGCGGATCCTGCTGTCGTCGATTCCGGGCGCGGCCATCGTCTCCATCCGCGTCGAGGGGATCGAGCACGAGTTCATGACCAAGGAGGGAGTCAAGGAGGATATCTCGGATATCGTCCTGAACCTCAAGGCCCTGAACATCAAGATGTCGCCGACCATCCCGGCGATGACGGTCTATCTCGAGGCCGCCGGCCCGGGCGAGGTCAAGGCCGGCCAGATCGAGCTGCCCGAGGGCCTCGAGATCCTCAACCCCGAGCAGGTCATCGCGCACCTGGCCGAAGAGACCGTCCTGCAGATGGAAATCAACATCGCGACCGGCCGCGGCTACGTCCCGGCCAGCGAGTTCAAGAAGGATCCGGACGACATCGGCCTGATCGCCATCGACGCCGTGTTCTCCCCGATCCGCAACGTCAAATACATGGTCGAGGCCGCCCGCGTCGGCCAGCAGACCGACTTCGACCGGCTGATCCTCGAAGTCACCACCGACGGCACCGTGCGGCCCGAGGACTCCGTCTCCACCGCGGCCCAGATCCTCAAGCAGCATATGGACATCTTCATCCGCCCGGGCGAGGAGATCGAGCCGGCGCCGACCGTGGCCGAAGAGGCCGAGGCCGTCCTGCCGACCTCCGACATCGAGGAGAAACTCGACAAGTCGATCGAAGAGCTCGAGCTGTCGGTCCGCTCCTACAACTGCCTGGAGGCGGCCGGCATCAAGACGATCCGCGACCTGGTCCAGAAGAGCGAGAGCGAGATGCTCAAGTACCGCAACTTCGGCCGCAAGTCGCTGACCGAGATCAAGAACATCCTGAAGGAGATGGGCCTCGGCTTCAACATGAAGCTCGACGAGACCGGCATGCCCATCATGAGCGGCGAAGAGAAAGAATAGCCTGGGAACGCGCCGCTCTCCTGAGCGGCATATCTATAGACCGAGTAATTCATTGCCGAGTAGGACACGATGCGACACCGCAAACACCGCAGCAAACTGAACCGCACCAGCGAACACCGCCTGGCGCTGATGCGCAATCTGACCGCGGCGCTCATCGAGCACGAGCGCATCCACACGACGCAGGTCAAGGCCGTCCAGCTCAGGCCGTTCGTCGAGACGCTGGTGACGATCGCCCGGCGCGGCACCCTTGCCGACAAGCGCCTGGCGCTCTCCCGCCTGCCTCAGCGCGACGCGGTCGTCAAGCTGTTCGACGTCATCGCCCCGCGCGTGGAAAACCGCGCCGGCGGCTACCTGCGCATCGTCAAGGACGCCCGCCGCATGGGCGACGGCGCCCCGATGGCCTACATCGAGTTCGTCGACCGTCCGGCCGAGGGGACCGAGGAAGAGCCCAAGAAGAAGACGCTCAAGCAGCGCAAGCACGAGCGGCGCAAGGAAGTCGCCAAGATGCGCAAGGAAGCCAAGGCATAAAGAGGGTAGCTGTCGGGGCTTCGACCCGACGCAACTTTGAATTCTTCACGCTGAGAGGAATAGACTGTGGCTCGTTATACCGGACCTGTTGATCGCCTGAGCCGCCGCGAGGGGCGCGACCTGCACCTCAAGGGCGAGCGCTACTTCAAGGGCAAGTCCCCCATCCAGCGCCGGCCGTTTCCGCCGGGCGCCCACATGCAGACGCGCACCAAGCAGCTGTCCACCTTCGGCCAGCAGCTTCGCGAGAAGCAGTCGCTCAAGCGCATGTACGGCGTGCTCGAGGCGCAGTTCCACCGTTATTTCGAGCAGGCCGCCCGCTACCGCGGCGTGACCGGCACGATCCTGCTCCAGCTGCTCGAGTCGCGCCTCGACAACCTGGTCTACCGCGCCGGCTTCGCCTCGACGCGCACCCAGGCCCGCCAGCTCGTCGCGCACGGCCACGTCCTGGTCGACGGCGAGAAGTGCGACCGCCCGTCGGCGCAGATCAAGCCCGGCCAGGTCATCACCCTCAAGGAGAAGGCCCGCGCCAACAAGTTCGTCGCCGAGTCGCTCGAATTCATCGAGAAGCGCGGCGGCCGCAAGCCGTGGGTCAGCTTCGACGTCGACAAGTCCGCGGCGACGTTCGTCACCCTGCCCGCGCGCGAGGAACTCGATGACGTCGAAGTCAAGGAACAGATGGTCGTCGAACTTTACAGCCGTTAATCGAATGCAGTAGCCCAAGCGTAAGCGCGGGCCTGAAAAAAAACAAACCGGGCGAAGCCATCAGGCTCGCCCGGTTTTTGATTTGTCGGCAAGCCGCTTTGGCTCGAAGCGACCCACCTTTAGAGCGCATGACAAAAGTTATCGGTTCGTGCTCGTGCTCGTAATCGTAATCGAATCAGCACCAAGCTTCGAACCCAAGCCCCGGCAGGGGCGACACAATCAAATCAAACCGAGGCATCCATTGCCGGAAAACTTTTGTCACTCGCTTTAATGCATTTTAATAAATAATAGCTGCACAACTCCCGGCGGGCGAATGGGATTGATGCGCTGAAAGCGCAAAAGATTCCAGCCTGGGGCGGAGCGAAGCGCAGCCCCAGGTCAGCGAGCCCGCATCGATAAGAGCTCTGAAAGAGCGCAAGAAATTTCTCCCGCGCCTTCAGCGCTCGGAAGACTATGGTTCGCCGTACGAATGAATTCTGAAAATGCCCTAATCAAACATCGCTGATGCACTTGTCATAAAAATCCAGGCAATTGTCCCGGTTCTCGCTCGAGCGCCAGGCGATGCCGGTGCGCGGGTGCTGATTGAACTGGCCGGTGATGATGTACGGCGGGTAGGGGCCCCACTCGATCTCCTGCTGCAGCCTGGGGAACTGATCCTGCAGGAGTTTCCAGATCGGGCGGATCTTGAACTTGGGATTGCGCAGGAAGCCCATCAGCAGCTCCATCGGGCAGTTGCCGGCGCCGCGGCCCAGGCCGCCCATCGTGGCGTCGATCCGGTTGGCCAGGTTGATGATCGCCTCGATCGTGTTGGCGAACGCCAGCTGCTGGTTGTTGTGGGCGTGGATGCCGACTTCCTTGCCGGTCCCCTCCAGCGCCTTGCGGTAGCGCAGGACGAGGTTCTTGATCTGCTCGCTGTAGAGCGAGCCGAAGCTGTCCACCACGACGATCGTCGAGACGGGCGACTGGGCCACGAGCTCCAGGGCCTGGTCGATCTCGGCGTCCTGCGCGATCGAGATCGCCATGATGTTGCAGGTCGTCTCGTAGCCCTTCTGGTGGGCGTCGTTGATCATGTCGAGGGCTTCGGCGACCTGGTTGGCGTAGCACGCGACCCGCACCATGTCGACGATGCTTTTTTCCTTGGGCAGGATGTCGGTGCGCCAGTCGCATTTGCCGCCGGCGTCGGCCATGACGGCGATTTTGAGGTCCGTCGGGTTGTCGTCGGTGATGCGGCGGATGTCGTCCTCGTTGCAGAACTTCCACGCCCCGAACTTGTCAGGGGCGAAGATGCGCTTGGAGGCCTTATAGCCGATCTCCATGTAATCGATCCCGGCTTCGACGCAGGTGTCGTAGACAGCCTTGACGAATCCGTCCTCGAACATGTGATCGTTGACCAGCCCACCATCGCGAATGGTGCAATCGAGCACCTTGATGCCGGGCCGGAAGGTTACCCATGGAGCAATATCCGGCATGGCAAGACCTCCGAAAGATAATTGAACACCCCTGTCAGGCGCACCACGCCCGAGCCTTTTGCCCTGCATCTCCAGGTGGAAAAGGGTAACGATACAGTATGCCGCTGGGACGCCCGAAATCAAGCAAATTGAGGGGAAAAAGAAAAAGCAAACGTTATATAGGTAAAAATATATTTAAAATCATCTTTACTTTCGCCTCGCGGCTTGGGTAGTCTGTTCGACGGTGAAAATCTCGGTCCCCTTTTTTTGCAGTGGACTTCGACTCTTCTCGAGTTTCCCCGGCAAAGATTGACCAGGCCACGAGATCGAACCAGGCGCGCCTTGCGTCGGTTATCACACCCGCGCGCTGTACTTCTGAATGGGTCGAGTCAATCGACCGGGGACACTGTTCATGAGACTCTATGTTGGTAATCTGAACTACGCCACCACCGAAGACGAGCTTCGCGAGATCTTCGGCGCCCACGGTGAGGTAGTGTCCGTCACCCTGATCCGCGACCGCGAAACGGGCCGCGCCAAGGGTTTCGGGTTCGTCGAATTCTCCAGCGACGACGCTGGCCGCGACGCCATTGCCGCCCTCGACGGCAAGCAGGTCGGCGGTCGCGCGCTGAAAGTCAACGAAGCTCGTCCGCGTGAAGCGGGCTCCGGCGGCGGCGGCGGTTTCCGCGGCGGCCGTGGCGGCGGTTTCGGCCGGCGCTAAGCCTTCGTTTCAATACATTGTTAAAACGGTTCGGCGGGGATCGCCTCGGTGCGGTCCCCGCCGAATTGTTTGATATCGTTGAGTTTGGGAGTCCCGGCTCGAGCCGGAATGGCTTATGGCTTCGCACGGCCGATCATCTCATCCAATCTCGCGATGGTTGAATCGCGCAGCGATGGGAATTTGTGACGAGCGTCGCCAACGCGATCCACAGCCAGCGGAATCGATGGGGTGGTTTGTCGGTCATCATCGATCCTCATCCCTGGGAACGCCGATCTCCGGATCGGCATCAAACAATGCGGCCACTCAGGAGAGTGGCGTTCCCGGCGATCATCTCTTCACGCGAACCATGATATCCCCCGCGCTACGCGTTCCGTTCGTCGGGTCGTACGCGATCGTCGCGTGCTGGTCTTCCCGATCCGGGCCGACGCTGTAGATCGTCACCTCGCCGGCGCCGTGGATCCGCTTGAGCGGCTTGCCGCTGAACGGATCGACGCGCGGCTCGGCGCTCTCCCCGCCCACCACCTCGTCAAGCCCCGCCACCCCGAGTTCGAGCCCCGTTTGGGTGACATTGTTGCGGGTCCCGGGCTCCTCGATATTGGGTATCGGGATGAAATAATACGGGTAGAACAGGCGATCCTTGCTTTCGATGCGCTCCACCATGGCGTCGAATGATTCGACGGAGCCGGGGGACGAGAGTCTCTTCAGCCCATTGGCGTAGACCTCGTCGAACCGGCTGAGCTGGGTGTCGGCGGTGGCCTTGACGTATGTCCCGGTGAGCGCCGCGTAGGTGTAATCGTGGAGGACCTTGACGGGTTCCGTGCGCACGTCGTCGAGCACGGTCCAGATGTTCGGGTCGCCCCGTTGGCCCAACTGCTCGGTCATTAACCCCATGATCGAGCCGTTTAATTTGTTCACCAGATTGTATCGGGATCCCCGGTATTCGCATTCCATGACGCGCCGGATGTCGAGCGGCGGCATCGCGGCGAATTTCTCGCGCAACTCTTTTGCGATCTCGGGCGGCGGGGAGTCCTTGAGCCACCACGCCAGTTCGCTGCTCATCCGGCTCCGCATCGCGACGGCGACGAGGCCGCTGATCAGGCACGGCTCCTTGATCATCTGTGCCAGCGGCTCGACCGCGAGCAGCGCCTTGGCCGCGCCCTCCATGTCGCCCGACTTGCGCAGTCGCCGGCTTTCGCCGCACAGGATCGTGGCCATCCACTGAGTCGCCAATAAATTCGGCAGCGGCAGCTGATTGAATTTGTCCACGCCGAACGCGAGCGCCTCTTCGCACGGCATGAGCGGCTTGCCGCCCGCCTCGGCCAGTTTCATGATGTCGGCGATCAGGTCGCGGTGATCGAGGAGCCATTTCTCGTTTTCGGCCGACAGCGGCTCTTTGGGATCCCACTTAAACCCGAAATCACTCGGCCGGTCGCACGCCCCGAGCGCGGCATCGATTTTCGAATACAACGCCGCCACGTCGTCACCGCAACCGGCCGCCAGTATGCTTTCAAAGTTTTTTGGGGCGTTGGTCTTTGGACCGGGTGCGGCCGGTTTGACTTGGAGCAGATTCGTCGGCGGCTCGATCCGTTCGGGCGTGATGCGGTGGGCCGCAATGAGCATGGATACGACCGCGATCGCCAGCACCGGGATCGCGAGGACGATCCCGGCATAAACCAAAACGCGGCGGCGAGACGGAATGAGGTTCATGAGCACCCCCTCGATTACATTAGATGCTCGCGAGGGGTAAAAGTTGGAAGGGAATTCTGTGTAACAAGTTTGTAAAGGAGTGGCGACGCGTCGATTGTCACGCCGGCCAATCGGCATCCCCGAGCCCTCGCTCATGAAGGACCCATCCCACTAACCCCGCGATTCATCGCGGGGTTTTGAGCATGGATTGATTTCGGAAACCGTTTCAGCGGTTTCCCGTCGCATTTTCTAAAGATTAGTTTCCCGCAAGTGTCATAAGGGCCCGTAAGGGAATACCCAAATCCAAATCTTCCATGTTACGCTTTCTCTCGCCAGGCAAGAACCGCCCGGCCAGGATTTCTGAACTCGAAACTCGAAACTAGAAACTAGAAAC
>JBDKRG010000038.1:0-71755 GCA_039683515.1 Candidatus Sumerlaeia bacterium
TGACAAAAAGAATGCGTGAATGGCCGGCGGGGGCGCCGGCCCCACATCGAAAACAGCTATTTAGTATTGAATAGCTTATCGCACTGTGGCGCCGGCGCCCTCGCCGGCGATTCCTGTGGCCGGAAAACTTTTGTCACGCGCTCTAGCGCATTCAAAACCCGAGCGCCAACGGCGCGTTTCATCGTTTCATGGGCGCCCGGCATAGGCGAGGTTGCCAACGCGAAATCATGTCCCGTGCGGCATTGGCATTCCCGGAAAACATTCATCACTCGCCCTGACCCCACACCAAGGCGCAGACCCGACCTACCGCTACTTCGCCTTGAGCGCGTCTCGTATTTCGGTCAGGAGCTTGACCTCGTCCGACGGCGGCGCGGGCGGTTTGGCCTCTTCCTGGCGCTTGAGCCGGTTGACGACCTTCACAAGCAGGAAGATCGCGAACGCCACGATCGCGAAGTTGATGATCTCGCTCAGGAACCGCCCGTAATTGAGCGTCGCGGCGCCGGCTTTCTGGGCCGCGTCGAGCGTGGCGTAATGCTCGCCCGACAGGTTCACAAACCAGTTGCTGAAATCGAGCCCGCCGGCGATCAGGCCGATCGGCGGCATGATGACGTCCGCGACGAGCGACGCGACGATCTTGCCGAACGCCGCGCCGATGATGATGCCGACCGCCATGTCGACCATGTTGCCGCGCATCGCGAATTCCTTGAATTCCTTGACCATACCCATGGGTCCGTCCTCCTATGAGTTTCTGGGAGCCGGTTCGTATTCGGGAGCCAGCTGGAGCATGAACTTCCGTCTCTTTTTCCGAAGCGTCATGATGGAACGCATGAACCCATCGATCATTGCCTTGTGCACGAGGGCTATCAACCCGGCCATGATGAACGCCATGAACAGTCCGAGCATCGGGAATCCGTGAGCAAACGCCAAAGTCACGACTCCCGGCAAGAGGCCATAAAACACCAGCATATCGTAGCCGTCCGTGCGCGTATCCAAAATGAAGCCCACGTGCCTCAGCGAGCCATACGCCTGAATGGCCGGGTCGGTGAGCAGAAAAATGAACGGAATGCCCATCAGCATCAACTGGATGGCGTTCATGATCCAGGCCGATCCGGCGCCGTTTTTGATCAGGACCAACATAATGATAACATTCAATGCGGTGAAAATCCCACAAATCCAGTAGCGGGCCCGATGCAGCCCCGAGCCCAGCCAGTAATTGTAAGCCACCATGATGCCGAGAAAATCGCGGTAGCGGAGACCGCTGAGCCAGATCCAGCAGTTTTGCGCGGGGTCCTTCGAGATCAGCTGGTCGGGCGAGCTCATCGCGCGGATCACCGGCCGCCTGTGCAACAGAGCCACAAGGGACATAAGGATCAGCGCGGAAATGATATAGAAGAAAAGATCGGTGGCCACATTGCCGCCCGGGATCTTGTGCACCAAGATCTGTGGCACGATGTATGCCGACGCCATCAGGATGGAATAAACAATCCAGCGCGCGTTGTGCATGAGCGGGGTGATCAATCCCGGCCGGCCGCGGCGGTGGATGAAATACTCGGTCAGCGGATGGTCGGCCGCCGCGGCGAGCCGCGGCCAGCGCCGCGACATCCCGCGCAGGGCCACGATCACCTCGGGATCCTCGATGTTTTGAAACGTGTATTTTCCTGACTTCGTCATTTATATCTCCGGCCGCTTAATTCTTTGGCGATTGCGCGGTAAAAATGCAATAAAAAGTCCATGTCTGAAGCGACCGCACAACCCGTCAGGATCGCTTTCTTCGGCGCGGGGCCGCTGCCGACCGAGGGCTCCGTCTTTTCGCCCGGCGTCGCCAACCGGCTGTGGCATTTCATGCAGCCGGCGCTGGCCGCCGGCCACGACTGCCTCCTCGTCTCGATGGAGCCCGGCGCGCCGGGCGAAATGAAAATCGAGCGGCGCGAGTGGCGCGGCCGCCCCTGGCAATACCTGCGCGTCCGCGCCGAGGACTGCGTCTTCCCCGACCGCCTCGAGCAGCTCGTCGCCTCGTTCAGGCCCGAGCGCCTCGCCGGAGCCGGCACGGCGCTGGCCTCGTGGGCGGCGTGCGCCTGCGCCGGCGACCAACCCGTCTGGGCCGACCTCTTCGGCGACCCGCTCGCCGAGATCGCGATCAAGGCCCGCGTGCTGGGGGCGAACTTCGACCCTGCCGATCAAATCTACGTCTGGCAGTTGATGCTCGACATCCTTTCGCGCGCCGACGCGTTCTCGTCGGTCTCGCGCCGGCAGGTCGACGCGATCCTTGGCCAGCTCATGCTCGCCGGCCGCCAGCCCGCGCCGCCGATCTGCTCGATGCCGTGCGCGCTGGAGTCGGTTGATTTGTTTGCCGGGCAGCCGGCGATCGACCGCGCCGCGTTCCTTGCGCGGCATCAAATCCCCGCCGACGCGCGCATCGTCCTGTGGTCGGGCGGGTTCAACGCGTGGGCCGATCCCGACACGCTGGTGGAGGGCCTGGAACTGGCCATGGACCGCGAGCCGGCAATCCATCTCATTGCAACCGGCGGCGAATTGCCGGGGTATTTAAATCGCGTCTACGAGCGCTTCAAGGCCCGCGCCTCCGCCTCGCGCCACGCGTCCCGAATCCACGCGCTCGGCTGGCTGCCGCTCGAGGAAGCGTCGCAGTGGCTGCGCGCCGCCGACATCGGAATCTTTACCGATCTTCCCTGCGAAGAGACGCGGCTCGGCGGCCGCAACCGGCTGCTGTATTTCGCCGCCGCGCGCAAGCCGGCCGTCGCCTCGCGCGGGACGGAGGTCGTCGAGGAGATGGAGGCGGCCGGCGCGCTCGCGGCGTTCCCGACCGGCGACGCCCGCGCCCTCGCAGAATCGATCCTCCGCCTCATCTCGGACCCGTCCGCAGCCGAATCGATCGCCCGCCGCGGCTTCGAATTCGCGCAGCAAAATTACGAATTCGCCGCCAGCGCCGCCCCGTTCCTGAAATTCATCGAAACGCCGGCCCGCTCTCCCCGCGCAACGCCCTACATCGCCCGCTACCTCGACCACCACGCCCGCGAACTCGAACAAGCCGAACTCGCCCGCTACCGCTCCGGCCGCCTGGCCCGAATCCTAAGTTTTCTGCGCGGACGCAAGACTCCGTAACAATTTCCGCTCAAAACCCCGACAGCCGCGACAGCGCCTAAGGCAGCCTCATAATGTATTGGGATGCTTACAAGTGGGAAGAAATTTATTTCCTTGAGTTCCCATACAATCATTCGCACAATTAGGCTTGGTTTTCATAACCACGCCGTTCACAAAGTGATTGTACTCGGGAGTGAATAAACATGACTGAATCAGAACAATCAAAACTTGTCCCCAAAACAGAGACCCGGAAAGATGTTGGAGACGGTATGCCACTGGTTTTTATCAGTCATGATAGCCGAGACGCAGAACTCGCCGAAGCATTCAGTAAATTACTAAAAAGCGTGAGTGCAGGAATGTTGAAATCTTTTCGATCTTCTGACCGGCTTGGTTCAGAGGGTATTCAATACGGAGATGAATGGTACAAACGCCTCATGGAACGTCTGGCGGATGCAAGTGAAGTGGTTTGCCTTTTCACAAAGCGAAGTCTCAATCGGCCCTGGATTCTTTTCGAAGCTGGAGTGGCAAAAGGCAAATTGGACACACCTGTCCACGGTATCGCACTGGGCGTCTCTCTATCAGAAGTAAGTACGGGACCTTTTTACCAATTTCAAAACTGTCAAGATGATGAAGATGGATTAACCGGTCTAGTCATGCAGCTTTTAAAGCGCATTCCCAATGCCGAGCCGGATCGTGAAGCCATAGGCCTTCAAGTTCATACTTTTAAATCTAATGTTGAAGCGATTCTCAATCGAATCGACGGCACGGGCAACATAGAAGACTCCGAAGGTACGGAAAAAGATGAGAACTCAGCCGCTAAGCTATTTGAGGAAATCAAAGTCATGGTCCGGGACTTACCATCAAATCTGGAAGAACGAATTGCCGATGGGAGCAGTATTTTCCGTGGCAAAAAATTACGTCGACTCCACCCAATGATGATTGATGAGTTAATGCACATGCCGCCGAGGTCTCCTGACCCATATTTAGGTATACTCATAATGGCGAGCATGTTTCGTGATGACATTCCTTGGCTTTATGAACTTGGAATGGATGCATATCGCACATCGAGAAACAGCAAGAGATCAGCCAAAGAGTCATTAATGCGATTCCACCAAGTGCTTGAATATACAATACATGGACCCCTCTTCGATGAAGAGATGATGAAATCAAAGGACGGACGTATGATGTTGCGAGATTTTGAACATATGACGAGAAAGCTTATTGACCGCTGTTTGATAAACGCAGAAGAAATAAAAAGCGATGGCATGTGATACTATACACGGCGTTGAAAGGTTTTGCGCATGTATTAACAAGAAATTGCCGATTTCCTTGGGTTTTCATTTTTATCATGCGCAACTATTTATGTCGCCGTGTATAGAAGATTACGAATCAACATCATCAACCCCGATTAGTAACCAGCGCTCGAAGAGATATCCGAATCAGATGTCGCTTCGGGCCGAAGCGACCTACCGACCTTCGAGGCCGGGGAAATCGGCGGGGAGGTTGGTCTTGAGCTGGCCGCCGGGAACGTCGACGTGGGTAAAGTAGGCTTTGACCCACGGGATCATGACCAATGCGCCGCTCGGGCGGCGGATCTTGAGGCTTGGCTGGGCGCTGGCCAGTTCCAGCGCCTCGACCTGGCCGAGCTCGCCCATGTTTTCGTCGATGACTTTGCAGCGCGTGAGGTCGGCCTCGTAGAACCAGCCCTCGGGCAGGGCCGGCAGCTCGGCGCGGGGCAGACAGAGCTCGGCGCCGCGCAGCGTCTCGACGTCGTCGATCGACTCGATCCCCTCGAGCGAAACGAGCCAGCGCCCCTGGTGCGCGCGCAGCCCGACGCCGCGGATCTCGCTCACCTGCCCCTTGCCGTCGCGCAGGAACAGGCGCTTGTCCACGATCAATTCCAACGGATCGAGCACGTCCGGCACCGACGGCTCGGCGACGATTTCGCCGCGCAAGCCGTGGGGCCGGACGAGGTGCGCAATCGCCAGCAGATCTTCGCGCTCAGGGCTCATGCCCGGCTTACTCGACGATCTGCAGCAGTGATTTCTTGTGCAGCTTCGTGGCGGCCGCCGACAGGATCTTGCGCATGGCCTTGGCCGTCTGGCCGCCCTTGCCAATCACCTTGCCGACGTCTTCCGGCGCGACCTTGAGTTCCAGGATGATGCTCATCTGGCTTTCGACGGCCGTCACCTCGACTTTTTCCGGCATGTCCACGAGGGCCCGGGCGATGTATTCGACGAGCTCCTTCATCGTGAGCTCTTCATCGCCGCCTGCTTGATTTTGCTTGCCCATGGTTCTGCTTCTCCCTGATTGATACTGCGTCAACATACTTCAGCATTCGGCACAACTGCTCATGCCTGCGCGTAACGAGAACATGTGTTCGATCTGCGACAATAACCCTAACAGGTACTTTCCACTTGGCGGCGGGCGAAAGTCAAATCTTATCGCCGTGGCCGGGGCCGCGAAAAAGATGCCGGGTTCGGCGAACCCGGCCTACTTATTCGCCTTTTCTTTGCGGGCCGCCACCTGGGCCTCGTGGAACTTCTTCATGATCCCCTGCCGGCGCAGGATCGAGCGGCAGGTGTCGGACGGCTGCGCGCCGTCGCCGAGCCACTTGAGGGCCTTGGTCTCGTCGATGTTGACCTGCTTGGCCTCGTCCTTCTCCAGCGGGTGGTAGAAGCCGAGGATCTCGATGAAGCGCCCATCGCGCGGGAAGCGCTGGTCGGCGACGACCATGCGGTAATACGGGGCCTTGGTGCGGCCGAAACGGGCCAGACGGATGCGAACGGACATGGTTCAATGCTCCTTTATTTTATTCGAACGATGGTTGCCTGATCTGTGGTCGAGTCCCTCGCTGACGCTCGGGCTACTGCATTTATCGCTTCTTCTTTTTATTCTTCTTCGATTCCTGCTTGCGGCGGTGCTTGGACTTGAGCTTCTGGCCGGCCATGTCGGCCTCGCTGCGGCCGGTCTTCTGGCCGAACGCGCCGCCGCGCGGAGCCGCCGGGGCGCCCCCGCCGCCGCCCATCATCTGGCGCATCATGCCGCCCATGCCGCCGCCCATCATCTGGCTCATCATCGCGCGCATGCCGTTGAATTCCTTGATGAGCGAGTTGATCTCGGCGGCGTCACGGCCGCTTCCCTTGGCGATGCGCTTGCGCCGCGAGCCGTCGATGATGTCCGGGTTCTCGCGCTCGGCCGGCGTCATCGAGTGGATGATCGCCTCCATCGGCTTCATCATGTCGTCGTCGATCTCGACGCCCTTGAGCGCCTGGCCGAGGCCGGGGATCATCCCGAGGAGGCTCTTGAGCGAGCCCATCTTCTTGATGCGCTGCGTCTGGACGAGGAAATCCTGGAGCGTGAAGTTGCCCTTCTTGAGCTTCTTCTGCATCTCCTCGGCTTCCTGTTGGTCGACCTGCTCCTGCGCCTTTTCGACGAGCGTCATCACGTCGCCCATGCCGAGGATCCGCGACGCCATGCGGTCGGGGTAGAACGGCTCGAGCTCGTCGGACTTTTCGCCGACGCCGACGAAGTAGATCGGCCGGCCGGTCACGGACTTGACCGACAGCGCCGCGCCGCCGCGGGCGTCGCCGTCCATCTTGGTCAGGCAGACGCCGTCGATGCCGATCCCCTCGGCGAAGCGCTCGGCCGAGACGACCGCGTCCTGGCCGGTCATCGCGTCGGCGACGAAGAACGAGTAGTGCGGCTTGACGCGCGCCTTGATCTCCTGCAGCTCGTCCATCTTGACTTCGTCGATGTGCAGGCGGCCCGCCGTGTCGACGATGACGACGTTGTGGTTGTTCTTCTTGGCCTCGGCGAGGCCGCGCTCGGCGATCTCGGGGGCGGGCTTGCTCGTGCCCATCTCGAAGACCGGCACGCCGACCCCCGCGCCGACGACCTTGAGCTGATCGACGGCCGCCGGGCGGTGGATGTCGCAAGCGACAAGGAGCGGCGAGAGCCCTTCTTTTTTGAGCCGGTAGGCGAGCTTGCCGGCCAGCGTCGTCTTGCCCGAGCCCTGAAGGCCCAGCAGGAGGATGACGTTGATGCGCCCCTTGGAGAGCTCGAACGGGGCGACCTCGCCGCCCAGGAGCGAGACCAGTTCCTGGTGGACGATGCCGACGAACTGCTGGGCCGGTCGCAGCGATCCGAGCACCTCGGCGCCGAGCGCCTTTTCGCGGACGGCGGTCGTGAAATCCTTGACGACCTTGAAGTTGACGTCGGCCTCGAGCAGGGCGAGGCGGACCTCGCGCACGGCCGCGGCCATGTTCTCCTCGGTCAGCCGCGCCTCGCCGCGAAGCTTCTTGAAGACCCCATTGAGTTTGTCGCCAAGTGCATCAAACATCCGTTAATTCCAATCGCTTGCTATCCATCCGTTCGTTCGTGCTCGTGCGTCGTGCTCGTAATCGTAATCGAAAATCGAAAAATCTCACCCCTAAGCGCTCTTGAGTTCCCGACCCTCGTCAGTTGTCTCCGCCCCCGCTTCCGCGCTCTCCTCGGCCGGGCCGCTCAGCTCGGCGATGAGCTTGTCGAGCTCGGCCGGGCCGTTGTTGGCGGCGGTGCGGATCGCCGCGAGCCGCTCGGCGACCGAGCGCGGCGTGAGCCCGGCGCCCGTCCAGTCGGCCCAGCCGCTGTCGACGAGCTTCAGGGCGCGCTCGAACTTCTCGAGCGACTCTTCGCCGTGCTTGACGGCGTCGAAGATGGCCTGGCGCGAAACCCCCTGTTCGCGGGCGATCTCGCCGAACGACATGTCCTGCTCGAAGTAGCGCTGCATGAACGAGCGCTGTTTTTCGGTCAGCAGCCCGCCGTAGACGTCGAGCAGCAGGCTCATGCGGTAACGTTTCTGTGCCGAGACGACTTGCGAAGCCACGAGGCAGCCTTTCTTATTGAAAGTCGGGCCAGAGCCCCGACCTACCACATGCATGTCAAAGCCGAATGCTTTACATGCTTGGACAATAGGATAGCTAAGCGGCAGGGGCAAAGTCAATTGAAACAAATAAACAAAACAACCCCGCGATTCATCGCTTGTCACTCCCCCAATTTTTCGGCCCCGGCGGGGCCGGCGCGAGTAGCCCCCGGCGAAGCGAAGCGCCGCCGGGGGTCAGGATGCCATCCAACACGCGCCCCGGCGGGGCGCCCGCGACATCAGGCTTGCGAGCGCCCGCTTCGAGGCGCGATGACTGTCAACCGAAAGCACAAAAACACCCCCGCGTTCGGATCGCGGGGGGCTGAATCAAGCGATAAAAGATTCTACAACGATAATTTAATATCCAATCGCCGGCGAGGGCGCCGGCGCCACATTGCATCCGGCTGTTCTACAGAGTGGCTTTCTGAAGTGTGGGGCCGGCGCCCCCGCCGGCCATTCTATGAGGTCCATCAGGTTTAATGTCTCGATGAATCAGGAAAATACTCGGGCAAGGCTTTTTCGATCTGGGCGAGGTCGATCGCACGGCCATCCTTCCAGGCGCTGACGGTCAGGTCGGAGACGCTCTTCAGAAGGCGGTAGTTTTTGGATTGCGTGCTGCCCTCGATCATCACCCGGTGAGGGCCGTTGAGCCATTGGATGACCTCGTCCATGTGGCCGTTGGCCTTGGCCAGCTCGGCGTAGCGCAGGAGCCAGCGAATGTAGTTTTCGGGCTTTTCGCCAGTGTTTCTCGCCAAATTGATGGATGAACTGGAGGCGCCGTGGAACGCCGTCCGCTCCTCGAATTCGGCGAACGAGTTCCATGTCGAGCGGGTGAACCCGGACGCCCAGATCGCGTCGCCGACAAGCTCCTGGAAGTTGTCCGCCGTGAATTCCTCCGTGACACGCAGCGGAATGTTTACCCTGACCTGCGGTTGGGTCTTATACAAGTCGCATGCAAGCGAATAGACACGCTGGCGCCAGTTCGGGCCCTTGGCCGCGCCGGACAGGTACAAATCGAGATCGTTGGGGAACCAGCACACCCATGTCAGTCGCTCGCCCGGCTTTTCGTAATTCACATTGAGGAAGCCGAGGCCGTACAACCGGCAGTCGTCGCACATGAGCATTGGCGCGGCGATCGGCGGCATGGACCCGTCCGGCGTGCGCTCGACGATGCAGGCCACGACCTCGCCGCGCGGGCCGATCATGACGTTGCGCAGCTCGATCGTGAAATCGTTGCGGTTGACGATCATCACGCCGGGCTTGTCGAACCGCGCCCGGGCGGCGGTCACGTCGCGGACCTGGTCCGGCCCCGGGAGCGCGACGGCCAGTTTTTCGTCCGGAATGACGGGGTCGTAATCGATCTCCATCGCGCCGCAGGCGATCATCTTGCCGTCGTCGGGGTGCTCCCAATCCATGTCCCATTCATACATCTGGACGATCCGGTTGGTCTCCTTGTCGGCCAGGAAATGGCGGGTATGGTATGGCTGTTTGCCCGCCATGTAGCGGACTTCCCAGACCTGCACGGCGCGGCCCTTGTAGGTCGCGTCGGGCTGTTTCGTGACCTCGGTCTGGCGGTGGGTGGTGCCGATCGCGCCCTGCAGTTCCGTGAGCAGGTCCTTGAGGCCGGCCTGCGAGGCGAGCACGTCGTCCATCGTCTGCGCGCGGACGATGACCGGCAGGCGGTCGAGCAGCCATGTTTTCTGGTTCTCATTGTATAAAACCGGCTTGCCGTCCCGGTACTGGATCAACTTGCCGTCGCGCAGGAAAACTTCGCCCGAGGGGATCGGCTTGTTGTTGCGCACCGTGTAGATCGTCGCGTGGAACGTCTCCCCCATGGCCGCAAGCGTCTGCTCGATCACTTCGGCGAGGCTGGCCTGCGGCGAGCTGGCGAGCATGAAACACAGCCCCGCGACGAGCAGCACGGTCGCCGCCGACGCCGACGCCCAGCGCATCGGCGTGAGCCAGCGGGCCGGCTGCGGATCGCAACGCGGCGGCTGAGCGGCCGCGGCGACGACTTCGCGCTCCAGGGCCTCGCGGTGCGCAGGATTTTCAAAGATTGGAAGGGTTTCCTGATCAGCCAGAATCCGTTCAATATTTTCGGGCTTCATCTCTCGCTCCCTTTCGTGGGCTGGAGTCGCGCGGCCAGTTTTCGCAGTCCGTGGTAAAGGCGCCATTTGACCAGCCCGACGTTGCTGCCGGTGACGCGCGCGATCTCCTTGAGCGAGAGGCCTTCGAAATAGCGCAGCGTAACAGCGTCCTGGTATTTGAGGGGAAGCCCGTCAATGGCGTCGTGAAGCGCCTTGAATCGTTCCAGTTGGATCAGCCGCTCGGATTGGGATAATCCCGTGTCGGCCAGAAAATCGATTAAATTGGCTTCGCCTGATTGGGCGCCGTCGATACTGACGACGCGGACCTTGTTCCGTCTGCGCAGGCAATCTGTGATTTCGTTGACGAGGATGCTGAACAGCCATGATGAAAACGGGCGGCCCGTCCAGCGGTAGCGCGGCAGGTTGGCAACCATCTTCAGGAACGTCGCGGCCGTGACATCCTCGGCCTCGGCCACGCGCATCAGCCGCCGCATGGCGTAGTTGAACAGTCGGTCATAATAGATGCGGTAGAGCTCGGCCATGGCGTCCGGATCGACCACGGCCCGCTCGATGAGTTCCCGCCCCGCTTCACGGCGCCGATCGACGGCCGCGGCCCCTTCGCCCGCGCCCACCATCCCGGCCATGAACTCGCCTTGATCGCCGATCATCTCCAGCCTCTCACCATTGCTAACGGGATCGGGGCCGGGAAGTTAGAAATAAATTTAAAGCCGTTTGCGTTCACAGAACCGCTGCTGGCGAATGTATTTGGGGATAAATAAGATCATCAACGGCAGGCAGATTCCGCCCATGAAGAGAAGCATCACGACGTCTTCGTTATCGATCAAGTCATACCTGATCGTGATCAACCCGATGGCCGGCACGGCGGCGGCGAACACAATCAGAAAAATCATCTCTCCCATCCATTTCATCCACGTCGTCGGATCGGACCAGACGAGCGTCGATTTTTCGCGCCAGTCGTCGTAGCCGAACGGCTCGGCAAGGCGCTCGCGCACCAGCTTGTAAACGTCCCAAATATCCTTGATCCGCATGCTCGAACTCGTCATCCATATGCTTTGGTTGGGCATGACGATTTTCTCGCCGCTTGCGCCGACGAGCACCATCGGCGTCCATTTGACTTTCGCGATTTCGTCCCACGCGAGCCGAACCGTCGCGCCGCGCCGAGGCTCGAACGAGACGCCCTGCGCGTCGATCGTCCACGTGCCGCGTGGACTCATCAGGTAAATGAGACCAAACGAACCCAATGTTAACGTAAATATAAACGCGATGAATAAGACGGCGTTCAGGGCATCGGGGCGCCTGGCCGGTTCCGCGCCGAAATACGCGAATGGCAGAATGACCGCGAGGAACGCCTGGATGGCAATGAGACCCAGCCACCCCTGGCGCCGCGCCTTCGGCGACTCGGTGGTGATCACGATCGGTTCGCTGGGCTCTGCACTCTGCATTGATACTACTTCGCCCCTTCGCTGAAAGATCGAATTTTTGCGCTGAAGGCGCAAGAGAATATAGCCTGGGGCGGAGCGAAGCGCAGCCCCAGGTTACGAATCCATATCGACCGAAGCGCTGAAAGCGCGAAAGAAAGCTGTCAAACCGATCACGACTCGCGCAGTATCCGGAACATCCGCCTGAACTCCTCGGGCCGGAGCATTTCGGCGCGGGTGTTTTCGTCGTGGCCGATTTTTTCCAAGGCGGCGGTGGCCAGCTCCTTCATGCCCGGCACGCCGAGCCGCGCCGCCAGCGAATTGACCATCTTCTTGCGCCGTTGGTTGAACGCGGCGTCGATGAATTTCGACAGGCCGGGCCATTCCTCGGCCGTCGGTTGCTCTTCGGCCGCGACCGGCTCGAACGACACGACCGTGGCGTCGACCTCCGGCGGCGGCGAGAACCGGCGCGCCGGGACTTCCATCAGCCGCGACGCGCGCCACCACATCGCGAGCTTCACGCTGAGCACGCCGTAATCCTTGCGTCCCGGGGGGCTCACGATCCGGTCGGCGACCTCGCGCTGGACCATGAACACCATCCGCGACCACGGCAGCCCCGGCCCGCACTGGTCGAACAACAGCGGCGAGGTGATCTGAAACGGCAGGTTGCCGGTCAGCTGCATGCGCGTCAGGTTCAGCTCCGCGGCGCGCTCGCGCGCGATCTCGACCAGATTGATCCGCATCGCGTCGCCATAAACAAATTGCACCGACAGGGCCGTGCCGAACGCGTCGGCGTGGATCGGCTTGAGCCGTTCATCCAATTCGATCGCGGTGACGGCGCCCGCCCGCGCCGCTAAATTCGTCGTGAGATAACCGGGCCCGGCGCCGATCTCGACGACGTGCGAATCGGGCCCGGCCTGAACGTCGTCGGCGATCCGCCCGAGCAGTTGTTCATCGATCAGGAAATGCTGCCCCAACCGCCGGGTCTGATGGATGCCCTTGAGCTTGAGCTGGAGCTTGAGGAAGTCGATGGTGGGCAGGGACATTTTTTATCCATTTCATATGAACCACTGAGACACGGAGACTCGGAGAATTCTCCGTGCCTCAGTGTCTCCGTGGTGAAAATTTGTTTCAATCAATATTCCAATCCGTCCGCATCAAAGAAACTTCTCATGGAGTGGAGAACCTCATCCCCGCCGACGCAATGAATGTTTTGCGTCGGCAGGCTGCGCAGGAACATCCTGCCGTAATGCCGCGTGTTGACGCGGCGGTCGCAGATGAGCACCACGCCCCGGTCGCCGCGGTGGCGGATCAACCTCCCGAATCCCTGCCTGAACCGGATCACCGCCTGCGGCACGATCATGTGGTAAAACGGGTCGAGCCCCTTGCGGCGCAGTTCCTCGATCCGCGCCTCGACGAGCGGCTCGCCGGGAACCCCGAACGGCAGGCGCGTCAGCACCAGGCACGACAATGCCTCGCCCTGGAAGTCGACCCCTTCCCAGAAACTCGACGTCGCGAACAATACCGAGCCGATCTCGCGGCGGAACGATTCGGTCAGCAGCGTGCGGCTCGCGGTTCCCTGGCGCAGGCACGGGTAGCCGAGGTCCTCCAGTTGCGGCGCGAGGCGCTTGTGGACGCGATCGAGCAACGAATACGCCGTGAACAGGATCATCGCCCGCCCGCGCGAGATCTCGAGCGCGGGCGCAAGGAACCCGCTCAGCGCCCCTTCGAATTCCGCCGCGGTCGGCTCGGGCAGGTCCATCGGCACGCCGACGTAGACCTGCCGGTCGTAGTCGAACGGGTTGTCGAGCGCCATCGTGCGCAGCGGCCGCGCCGCCGGCCCCGTGTCGTTTTCGGAAAGGCCGGCGGGGGCGCCGGCCCCACATTGGTCGACCTGGGCGCTCGGCTGCATCGCGTTCTGGCCGACGACGCCGAGGAGGAACGGATCGTCCGCCCCGACCTGGCGCAGGAAGTAATCGAACCGCCGCTCGACGGTGAGCGTCGCCGACGTCATCACGACCGTGTGGTGGCGGCGCAGGACGTTTTCGCGCAGCGAGGCGGTGACGTCGAGCGGCGCGATGCACCACGTCACTTCCGGGCCGCGGCGGCTCTCGGGCCGGCGCCGATACTCGATCCAGCGGCAGTGGCCGTCCGTGTCGCCGATGAACCGCATGAGCCGCGCGGCGACCGACTCGACCTTGTTGATCGCCGACTGCAGCTCGAGGATCGGCGTGGCTTCCTCGGGCGTGGCGTCCTCGAGGAACCGCGAGAGAATCTTTTCCACCTCGCGCAGCTTCTCGACGTACTGGCGCGCGGCCGTGAGCACGGCCCTGAGAGGCGCGTCCCCCTCATCCTCCCACCACGCGGGCGCGTTCGTCTCCTCGATCCGCTTCTTGATCTCGACCGGCCGGTTGAGCGGCACGTTGGACTCGCGGTCGAGCGCGTCGGCCAGGCGCTCGGTCGCCTCGTCCATCGCGTGCACCACTTCGCCGTGGAGCACCGGCAGCTCGCGCATCAGCTTGAGCAGCAATTCGTCGTGCTCGGACGCGGTGACCGGCCACAATTTTTCGTGAATTCTATTTGATAAAAAATTCAACAATCCATCGCCCGTCTTCGGCGCCATGAGCCGGCGCATCGCGTAGCGCAGCGCCCCGCGCCCCGCCCGCGCGCCGAAATACTCCGTCGCCACGGGCTCCAGGTTGTGCGCCTCGTCGACGATCACGCGGTGATACGACGGCAGGACGGCGGTCGCCGACCAGTTGCCGGTCTCGGCCCGGATCGCGATGTCGGCCATCATCAGGTGATGGTTGACCACAAGGATGTTGGCGCGCGCGGCGCGGCGGCGCGCGTTGTAGAAAAAGCATTTCTGGTAATGCGGGCAGCGCGTGCGCAGGCAGTTGTCCCCCTCGCTCGCGACCGATTCCCACACGTCCTCGTCGGGCCGGAACGGCAGATCGTCGCGCCCGCCGTCGCGCGTCGTCTTGACCCACGCCTGGATCTCGACGAGCTGCTCGTCCTTCTCGCCGAGGACGATGAACCCGGCGTGATTCTTGAGGTATTCGGCCTTGCGCAGGCACAAATAATTGTTGCGCCCCTTCATGAGCGTGGCTTCGAACTTGAGCCCCGACGACTGCAGGATCGTCGGCAGGTCCTTCTCGATGAGCTGCTCCTGCAGGTTGATCGTGCCCGTGGAGACGACGACCTTTTCCTGGTTGCGCAGCGACCACGCGATCGCCGGCAGCAGGTACGCGAGCGACTTGCCGGTGCCGGTGCCGGCCTCGATGACGGCGAGGCCGTCGCGGTTGAACGCCTCGGCGACGGCCGTGAGCATCTGGCCCTGCTGCGGCCGGTCCTCGTAGCCGTCCATCGACTCGGCGATCCGCCCGCCGGGCCGCAGCCAGTTGGCGAGCGCCTCGGCGTCGATCGGCTCGAGCCCCGGCCGCTTCATGGCCTTCACCACGACGCGCACCGCCGAGCAGTCGTTGTTGACGATGTAGGAGCCGATCCCCTGGCCGCCGAGCTCGCTGCTCACCGCGATGTCGGCGTCGGAGGGCTCGAGATTGCCCGACGGGTGGTTGTGGATGACGATGTCGCCGGGCCGGGCGTATTGCATGAGGGCCGGGACGGCGCGCTTGTTGCCGAACGCGTAGGCCTCGACTTCCTCGATGCGCAGCGCCGAGTCGAGCCGGGCGATGAAATAGACCTCGGCCCCGCCGACGTCGGCGATCTCGCGCCGGATCTGCTCGCGGCACTCGGGCAAAATCAGCGCGTCGAGCCGGTCGGTTGAAATGGCGGGGGTGGGCTGGGAGTCGGACATAAGGCCTCACACCTGCCGCTACGCGGCAGGTGTTGGAGCCACCTTAGCACACGATTTCATGATTTTGAGAAACAAAATCAGGCCCCGCGCGTCTAATGTATTTGAATGTAGCCGCTTACGCTGCCGCCGAAGATTCAATGAATTGAGAAACGAGTAAAATGCCGGAACAAAAACCGCCCAGTGAGAGGAAAATCATCGACCTCTACGTCAGGGTCGCGATCCTGATCGTCCTTGGCTTCCTCATTTATGCACTCTTGTGTCATGGCGTCTCTTCGGGACAGAAACAGCGACTCACGGAGCTCGGCGCGAGGGTCGAAGCCCTGCATCAAAATGCATCTGCGAACCACACCGTTTCATCCAACGCCGCCACAAGCGCCTCGTTGGCCCGCGCCGCCGCCCAGACGCGTTGCAATCAGCTCGCCCGGGAAATCTTCGGCGAATTTAAAATCGTTTCCAAGGACAACGATGCGAATAAAAAACTGGCGGACAAGCTGCTGCCCAAGGCGCGCGAGTTGGCCTCGCTCTATGACCGGCACGTCAGGGTTTCTGAAAACGTGAAGATCGATCTTTGCACAAATGATCGATTCTCCTTGATGGGATACCTTGTCGGAGGCCTGACGAAGGAATCCGGTTATGTGAAGATTGTTCTAAAACGTGACATGAACTCGCCGGGAACCCCCAAGGCTGTTGCGGGGGACGGCTCGACGGAGGACATCACGCCGGACCAGGTCGTCAATGCCCTGATCCCGGCCGCGAAATTCCTGCGAGTGATGGGCATGCCGGAACACACCGATCCGGTCGCGGATGCCTTGCAGTTCATGTTCGACCCGGACCCGATGGACGCAAACGCGAAAAGCTCGCCGATCACCGCGACGCTTCAAGCGCTCGATCTCAACCTGATTTCGCCGCAGGAGCCGTGGATGTGGCAGAAACAGATTCCATATCATGTCCAGATCGCATTGACCGAGGCCAACGATCTGGCTCAACGCCTCTCGACCTTCCAGGGCACATACGATTACGTCGGCGCCGGGCCCAACGAGTTCACGCATTACTTCAACGTGCTTAAGTATATGCCATTTCGCCAGCGCGACGTTGAACGGCGGCTTGAGAAGGCCGAGGATCTCGCCTCACGAGCGGACAAGATCACGACCTACCAGGACCTGTTCACACCCGGACTTTCCAATCAAGGCCGCGGCAATGTTGGCATCAACTCGCAAGGCCAGGCGCGGGCGCGTCTGGCGTGCGCGGCGATCGAGATGCTGCGCGGCAACCCGGCGCCGAGCGAGGCCGGACCGGCTTCGAATTTCTACGACATCTACACCGGCGGCCGCGTGCAGATTCAGAAGACACCGATCCAGAACGGAAACGTCCGCGTGAAGCTGATCACGAACTGCAGCGCCCCGGGCAAGAACTACGCGTGGGGCGCCACCGATTTCAGCTTCGTCGTGCCGGCGAATCACCCGTGCCTGAACGGGTTAAAATAGCGCGGTGACTGCGACCGGACGAACCGGCCGGCGGGCAAAACGTTCATATTGTCTTTGTTTTTATTTTCGCGCGTCTGGCCGCGGCAATCTGGCGGTGGTCCGACGAAGCAAACAGGTCCGCGCCGGAAGCCAGCGCGCATGCGACGTGGATGGCGTCCAACGTGCGGACCGAATTCTTTTCCAATACCTCGATGCTCAATTGAACGACATCGGGCGTGATTTCGACGACAATCGCGTCGCGCACGTCCTGGACGAGCCGCTGCTTCGCCAGGGCATATTGTTTTCTTGTCATGCTTTTTTCGCGGCAGCGCCGGCTCAACGCGGACACGATTTCGGGAAGGCATATCGCGCTGAGACACAACTCATCGGCGGAGGATATCAGCGATTCGACTTGCGCGCTGCCGGGTTCTTCAATGAAGTGCTTGGCAAACGCCGAGGAGTCAAGAAAGAGTCTCATGCTCGCGCTCCTCGATGATTGCAGAGGAAAGACCGGCGCCCTTGATGGCCAGACGCAAGCCGGGCTTTTTCCATGAGGGCTGTTCGCCCTCAACCGGGGTCAATCTCACAACCGGGCGGCCGTGTCGGTTTAGGACCACAGTCTCCCCTTTCTCGATGCGCGAAATAATCTTGGAGGCATTTTTTCTGAATTCGGTGAAGCTGACGTTTGTCATAGCGCCCTCCATTCTGTACATAATTATACACATATCTGTACAGATAGCAATGAGATAGAAGTCGGATGCCGGGGCCGGCGAACCCGGCCTACTTCATCGCGATCGGCGCCGGCGGGGGGTTGCCGACGATCTGGACGATGTGCTGGGCCGAGGGGGTCAGCGCATCGGCGTAGGGCTTGGGGTAGAGCCCGATCCAGAACGCGAAAATGATGAGGACGACGAGCGTGATGATTTCGCGCAACCCCAGGTCGGCGACGTTCTTGTTGGCTTCCTTGTCGAGCGGGCCGAAGAACGTCATCTGCACCATGCGCAGCAGGTAGACGGCCGCCAGGACGATGCCCGTCGCGGCGATCACCGCGGCGGCCGGGTGGGCCGCGAACGTGCCGACCAGGATCCAGAACTCGCCGACGAAGCCGTTGAGGCCGGGCAGGCCGACCGAGCTCAGCACGATCACCATCGTCAGCGTGCAGAAGATCCGCATGTTGTAGGCGAGGCCGCCGAAATCCTTCATCTCGCGCGTGTGGCGGCGCTCGTACAAATACCCGACGCACAGGAACAGCCCGCCGGTCGAGATGCCGTGGTTGATCATCTGGAGCGACGCGCCGACGATCGCCTCGCGCTGGAACGCGAACACCCCCAGGATGATGAACCCCATGTGGCTCACGGAGCTGTAGGCGACGAGGCGCTTGATGTCGGACTGCGCCAGCGCCGTCAGCGCGCCGTGGATGATCGCGACCACCGCGAGCGCCATGATATACGGCGCGACCTGCAGCGCGAGGCCCGGGAAGAGCGGGATCGCGAAGCGCAGGATGCCGTAAACGCCGGTCTTGAGCAGCACGCCGGCAAGGATGACGGAGCCGGCCGTGGGGGCCTCGGTGTGCGCGTCCGGGAGCCAGGTGTGGAGCGGGAAGAGCGGCACCTTGATCAGGAACGCCAGCATGAAGGCGCCGAAGATCATCGGCGCCAGGCGCGGATCGATCCGCCCGCTGATCACCAGCAGGTCGCCGAGCGCGAAGCTGCCGACGCCCCAGTAGGCCCGGTGCTGGAAGTACAGGGCCAGGATTCCGAGCAGCATCAGGACGGATCCGGCGAAGGTGAACAGGAAGAACTTCATCGTCGCATAGATGCGGTTGCCCGAGCCGAACACGCCGATCAGGAAATACAGCGGCACGAGCATCAGCTCCCAGAAGATGTAGAACAGGATGAGGTCGAGCGCCAGGAACGTGCCGATGATGCCGGTCTGAAGCAGCAGCAGCCAGAAGTAGAACTCGCGCTGGCGCCGGTCGATCGCGGTCCACGACCCCATCACCGACACGACCATCAGCAGGTTGGTCAAAAGAATCAGCGCCCCCGACAGGCCGTCAAGCCCGAGCATGAACCGGATCCCGGCCCGCGGGATCCATTCGGCATCGACCGCGGCGACCCAGGACGCGGGCGCATTGACGATCCCGGCGACGTACTTGAGCGAGACCAGCAGCGTGACGCACGTGGCCGCGAGCGCGACGACGCGCGCCGCCTGCCGCGGCATCGCGATCAGCGCGACCGCCGCGACCATCGGCAGGAAGGTCATCGCGACAAGCCAGAAGGAGTCGATGTTCGTCAATGGGGGCATGGAGAGCGTTCCTTAAATCAATTAACCACGGAATACACGGAAAAATATTTCGAATTGATTATTCTTTATTTAAATCATTTTCCTTGGCTTTGTTTCGAATTTCTGACCGATTTTCTCCGATTTTGGCCGATTATCCTTCTTTACTTGAACCAGATGATGATCCCGATCACGATATTGGCGCCGATCAGCAGGATGAGCGCGTAGGCCTGCGCCTGGCCGTTCTGCAGCGCGCGGACGCCGCGGCTGGCGAGCGACGCCGCCCCGGCGACCGAGTGCAGCAGGCCGTCGATGATCCAGCGGTCGATCCACGTCGCGGCCCGCGCGACGAACCACGTCCCGCCGGCGACATACTTCATGTAGATGTCGTCCCACCACCAGCGGTTCAGGCTGATCCTGTAAATCGGGCGCAGCCGCCGCGCGAGCGTCTGAGCCCCCGACGGCCACGCGGCCAGGGCGTAGCGCCACGCGAGCGCCACGCCGAGGACGGCGGTGACGATCGACAGGCCCATCAGCGCCTTCTCGAGCCCCGGGTTGTGCATCTCGTGCGCGTGCATCTCCGCGACCCGGCGCGCCGGCTCGAGGACCGGGGCGAGCAGGCCGTTCACGCCGCGCCAGGCGCCTTCGCCAAAGACCCCCGGCAGGTTCAGCGCCCCGGCGACGATCGCGCCCGCCGCAAGCAGCACCATCGGCACGGTCATCGTCCACGGCGACTCGTGCAGGCGATGTTCTTTCTCGCGCGACAGGCGCGTCCTCCCCTCGAACGCCATGAAGTAGGCGCGGAACGCGTAGACGGCGGTCATGAGCGCGCTGATCATGGCGATCGCCCACAGGAGGAGCGAGCCGGGCGCCCCCGAGGCGAACGTCATCCACAGGATCTCGTCCTTGCTGATGAAGCCGGCCAGCGGCGGCAGCCCCGCGATCGACAGGCACGCGATGAGGAACGTCCACGCGGTGATCGGCATGCGCCGGCGCAGCCCGCCGAGGTGGTCGAGGTTCTGCGCGTGCGCGGCGTGGATCACCGACCCCGCCCCAAGGAACAGGCACCCCTTGAAGAACGAATGCGTGAAGACGTGGAAAATGCCCGCGCCGAACGCCCCGACGCCGCACGCCAGGAACATGAACCCGAGCTGGCTGACGGTCGAGTAGGCGAGAACCTTTTTGATGTCCTGCTGCGTGAGCGCGATCGAGCCGGCCACGAACGCCGTCGCCGCGGCCACTCCCGCGATCACCGTCATCGTGATCGGCGCGAGCACGAACACGGCCGACATGCGCACGATCAAATACACGCCGGCGGTGACCATCGTCGCCGCGTGGATGAGGGCGCTGACCGGGGTCGGGCCGGCCATCGCGTCCGGCAGCCACGTGAAGAGCGGGATCTGCGCGCTCTTGCCCGTGCAGCCCAGGAAGAACGCCAGCGTGACGAGCGTCACGAACCAGCCGCCATAGGCCAGCGGCCCGGCGCCGTGCGCCCCCTGCCCGGCCACCGCGACGATCTTCTGGATGTCGAGCGTCCCCAGCACCGAGAAGAGCGCCATCATGCCGACGAGAAAGCCGAAGTCGCCGATGCGGTTCACGATGAACGCCTTCTTGCCCGCCTCCGGCGCTCCGGCCAGGTCCATGTAGAAACCGATCAGCAGGTACGAGCAGAGCCCCACCCCTTCCCAGCCGACGAACAGGACCGGCAGGTTGTCGGCCAGCACCAGCACCAGCATGCTGAAATCGAACAGCCCGAGGAACGAGAAGAACCTGTTGAAGCCGGGGTCGCCGGCCATGTAGCCCATCGAGTACAGGAAGACGAGGAAGCTGACGCACGTGACGAACAGGAGCATCAGGCAGGTGAGCTGGTCGACGCGCAGGCCGATCGAGATGTCGATGCGGCCGTTGGCCATCCACTGCCAGAGCGTCACCTGGATCGGTTCGAACCGGCCGAACATCGCCTTGATAAACAGCGGGATCGAGATCGCGGCCGAGCCGCCCATGCACGCCACGGCGATCCAGCCGCCGGCCCGGTGCAGCCACCGGCCGAACAGCCCGTTGATCAAAAACGCCGCCAGCGGCAGCGCGGGGATGAGAACGATCCAGAAAGCAGTCATTTCATTTTCAACCTATCGGTGTGGGGCCGGCGCCCTCGCCGGCCATTCCTGATTTCAATCGCACTCGGCAACCTTTGCCCATCTTCACCCGCTGTAGAGCCACGGGAAGATTGCAAACACGAACACGCAGACGGCGCCGACCACCAACGCCAGCGTCTGCGCGGCGTTGGGGAACCCCACCCGCCCGGCGCCCTCGGCCGGCTCCGACATGTAGATCGCGATCACGACGCGCAGGTAATACGAGACCGAGACGACCGACGCGAGGATGCCGATGACGGCCAGCCGGATGTGCGCGCCGTCGATCGCCACGCCGAACAGCGCGATCTTGCCGAAGAAGCCGACCGTCGGCGGCAGGCCGATGAGCGACAGCATCGCCAGCGCCATGAACGCGGCCCGCATCGGCGCGCGCCGGCCGAGCCCCGCCCAGGCGGCGATCGGCCCCTCGCCCTCGGGCGCGAGCGTCGAGATCACGCCGAACGCCAGGAGCGTCATGATCGTGTAGGCGAGCAGGTAGTAGGCGACCGCGTCGCGCGCCGCCCCGATCAGGTCCGGCCGCGGCGCCAGCACGACGGCCAGCGGGATCATCATGTAGCCGCTGTGCGCGATCGACGAATACGCCAGCAGCCGCTTGATGTTGGGCTGGACGACCGCGCCGACGTTGCCGACGACCATCGACGCCACCGCCGCCGCGTAGAACGCGCCCCACACGCCGACCGGCAGCCCCTTCCACCGCGCGACCATCTCGACGACGTGGAACAGGGCGGTGAAGCCGGCGACCTTGGTCCCGGTGGCCAGCGCGGCCACGACGGGCGTCGGCGCGCCGTCATAGACGTCGGGCGCATACATGTGGAACGGGGCGAGCGTGATCTTGAACGCGAAGCCGACGAACAGGAGCCCGAGCCCGACCGCCATGAAGAGCGGCTGCCGGACCGCGCCGCCGTCGAGGGCCCGCGCGATCGCCTCGAAGCGCGTCTGCCCGCCCGTCGCGCCGAAGATGAACACGATGCCCATCAGGAGGAACGCGGCCGCCAGCGAGCCGATGATGAAGTATTTGAACCCGGCCTCGCTCGAGCGCGGATTGCGCTTTTCGATCCCGAGCAGGACGTAGAACGAAATCGACAGGAGCTCGAAGTTGAGAAACAGCGCCAGAAGCTCGTTGGAGTGGGCCAGCGCCATCATCGCCATCGTGGCGAAGAGGAGCAGGGCGTAATACTCGCCCTGCGGGACCCAGCGGCCGCGCAGCCAGCGCGGCGAGATCGCGATCAGGTACAGCGCCCCGCCGAGGATCACCGCGTCGGACAGGAACGTGAGCCGGTCGATCACGAGCGCGCCGTTGAAAAGCGTCAGGGCGATGCCGTTGATGCCGGTCCCGGCGAGCGCCAGGGACGAGGCCGCGACGCCGATGCCGGCGATCCACGGCAGCGCGCCGCGCCAGTCGCGCGGCATCATGACGTCGGCCGCCAACACGACGATCGCGGCGATCATCAGCAGCAACAGCGGCGAAGTCAGCAGCAGCGAATCGACGACATGGAAGTAGAACAGGTTTAAATTCACGGCCAGGACTCCGCCTTATCGTTGCAGCAGGTTCAGATCTTCGGCGTCGATCTTTTCTCGGTCGTCAAAAATCTTGATGAACAGCGCGAGGCCGACGGCCGCCTCCGCCGCGGCGATCGTGATCACGAACAGAAAGATCGCGACCCCCTCGGGCCTGCCGAGGCTCTGCGTCAGCGTGATGAACCCGAGGTTCGCGGCGTTGAACATCAGCTCGACGCACATGAACATCGTGATGGCGTCGCGCCGCCACAGGACGCCCCCCGCGCCGATCGCGAAGATCGCCACCGCAAGGATCAGATTGCCGGGTATCATGTATTGCATCGCTATTATCCGCTCCCGCTCTTTCAGCCCCAATTTTCGTGCTCGTGCGTCGTGCGTCGTAATCGTAATCGAGTAATCGAAAATCGAAAATCGCTCTCCCCTACTCCACGTCCGGCTTCTCGATCATCGTCTCGACCCCCTGCACGAGGTTTCTTCTCGCCAGCACCACCGCGCCGACCACCGCGATCAGCAGCAGGACCGAGACCATCTCGAAGGCGTAGAGGTAATCGGTCAGGATGAGCCGGGCGACCTGCTCGATCGTGATCGACGCCGCCCCGCCGGGCATGGCCATCAGCATGTTTTTCATCGAGAAGACCAGCGCGCCCATCTGCAGCGCGATCCCGAACGCGAAGACCAGACCCAGCCAGCGGACCGGGCGGCTGCGGTGCGACAGCGGCGGCTGCCTGCCGAGGTTCAGCAGCATGATCACGAACAGGAACAGGACCATGATCGCCCCGGCGTAGACGATGATCTGCAGCGCCGCCGCGAGCTGGGCGTTCATCAGCACGAACATGCAGGCGATCGTCACCATCGTCAGCACCAGGAAGAGCGCGCTGTAGATGGCCTTGCGCGCGACGACGACCATCAATGCCGAAGCCAGCGCAATCGCAACGAACAAGCCGTAGATGATTTGTATCAACATGCGTCAAATCCGAATATCGAATTTCGAAATCCTAAACAAACCCAAAATCCAAAATCAAAATGGTGTCTTCATTTTCTCATTTCTCATCTCTCATCGCTCCACCCATCATTCCGCAATCCGAAATCCGCAATCCGCAATCGTCACAGCGGTTGGTTGACCTTGAGCGCGATCGGCTCGCCGAAGCCCTTGTCGGGCGGGTCGAGCATCTGTTCCTTGTTGCACACGAAGTCGCCGCGCGTGTAGTTGGCCATCTCGAAGATCGGTCCCATCACGATGGCGTCCTCGGGGCAGGCCTCCTCGCAGAACCCGCACCAGATGCAGCGGATCTGGTTGATCTGGTAGAGCCGCGCGTAGCGCTCGCCGGCGCCGACGGGGTGCTTGGGATCGTTCTCCTCGGCCTCGAGGTAGATCGCCTCGGGCGGGCAGACCGCCGCGCACAGCGCGCACGCCACGCAGCGCTCCAGGCCGTTGGCGTAGCGCTGAAGCCGGTGCCGCCCGCGGTAGAACGCCGGCTGCGGCCGCTTGACCTCCGGGTAGTTGAAGGTCACCGGCTTCTTCCAGATGTGCTTGAAGGTGACGGCAAGGCCCTTTATGAGATCAATGAGCATGCCCCAGTATCCTTCTCTTGCGTGCAGTCAGGATGCGATCGATCACGACCACCTGGATGATGCCGGCCACGAACAGCCCGGCCGTCAGCGCCGGGCCGGCCGGCACGGAGGCGTCGGTCATCGGCCCGACCAGCGCCACGACCGCCGCCGTGACGGTCATGTTGACGAACGCGGCCGGCAGCATCACCTTCCAACCCAGGTCCATGAGCTGATCGTAGCGGAACCGCGGCAGCGTCCCGCGGATCAGGATGTAGAAGCAAATCAGGACGAACACCTTGGCGGCGAACCAGAAGATCCCGATCAGCGCCGACCCGACGCCGCCCGCCACGCCCAGGACCGGCTGGTCGATCGCCGCCAGGACAGGCTCCGGCAGGATCGGGAACGGCCCGTGAAACCCGCCCAGGAACAGCGTCGTCATGATCGCCGAGCTGGTGAACATGTTCATGTATTCGGCCATGAAGAACATCGCGAATTTCATCGAGCTGTATTCGGTGTGGAACCCCGCGCCGAGCTCGCTCTCGCCTTCGGGCAGGTCGAACGGCAAGCGGTTGGACTCGGCGAACCCCGCGACGAGGAAGATCGCCGCGCCGATCGGCTGTTTCCAGATGTTCCAGTTCCAGATGCCGCCGTCCTGGATGCCGATGAGGCGGCTCAGGCTGAAGCTCCCCGCGATGAGCAGCACGCCGACGAGCGACAGCCCCATCGCCAGCTCGTAGCTGATCATCTGCGCGCTCGAGCGGATGCCGCCCAGGAGCGAATACTTGCTGTTCGAGGAATACCCGGCCAGCACGATGCCGTAGACGGCGATGCCGGTGACGGCCAGGTAGAACAGGATGCCGACCTCGAGATCGGTGATCGCCAGCGGCACGTGGAACGGCCGGCCGAGGATCGTGAGGTCGATCGCCGGCCCGACCGGCACGATCGCCAGGATCATGATCGCCGGCACGATCGTGATCAGCGGCGCGAACTTGTGCAGGATCGGGTCGGCGGCGCGCACGCGCACTTCCTCCTTGAGAAACAACTTGGCGCCGTCGACGATCGCCTGCAGGATGCCGCCGATGATGAACTTGTTTTTCAGGAACCCGAGGCCGGGGATGAAGTCGAGGCCGACGCGGTTGGGGCCGATGCGGTGCTGGATGCGCGCCAGCAGGATGCGCTCGAGCAGGACCATGAACGGCACGCACCCCAGCACGACGCCGAAAATCACGAGGATTTTCACGGCGTAAATCATGATCTGGATCGCCAGGTCGCTCATCGCGCCGCGGCCTCCTCTTCCTTTGGCCCGTTCTCCGCCGGCGGCGCGGCCTTGACGAGCTTGACCGCCGGCAGCCCGGCGCCGTCGTCCAACCGAAGCCCCAGCACGTTGGCCGCGCCGTAGGCCACGCCCTCGGCCAGATACCGATTGATGCGCACCTGGCTCGGGATTTCGGAGCCGCCCTCGATCATCACCCAATCGCTTTCGCTGAGCCCGAGCCGCGCCGCGTCGGCCGGGCTGAGCTCGAGGCGCGGCCGCGGCCGCAGCGCGTCGAACTCGCTCGAGCGCGAGCCGAGATGATCCGGCCCCTGCGAATGCTGCACCCACCAAAGCCGTAGGTCGCTTCGGCCCGAAGCGACATGGGTTTTCATTTCCGGCCGCCCGCTCGAATGCAGCTTGAACGCCGGCCGCTTCGTCACGCCGAAGTAGTTGTGCGTGCGCTGCGGGGCCTCGGGGCCGGGCTGCTTGAGCACGAACGCGTCGAGCGTCAGCTCGGGCCGCCCCCACGCGCGCGCCAGCTGCGCGAACACCTCGTGCGCGCGCTTCGTCGCCATCGTGTCTCCCATTTTCATCCCGATCAGCTCGAGGAGCCGCCACTCCTCCTGCGCCCGGCCCGGCGCGCGGACCCCCTTGCTCATCCGTTGCAGCGTCCCGTCGATGTCGGTCATCGAGCCGTCGCACTCCATGAACATCGAGCCCGGCAGCACGACCGCCGCCCGCTCGGTGATCCACGACGGGAAGACGTCGATCGCGATGACGGTCGGCGTCGCGGCGAGCGCGCGCTCGATCAGCCCGCGGCGCGGGTGATGGACCAGTTCGTCGGCGCGATGCAGGAACAACACCTTGAACCTGCCCGCGGCGGCCAGCTCGAGCAGCCCCGGCGCGGCCGGACCGGCCTCGGCGACCGGCTCGCCGCCGGCCAGCCGATCGCACTGCGCGCCCGAGTGATAAGCCCCCTTGGCGTTGCGAGCGGCCGTCACCGGGAGGAAATGCCACCCCTCGCCGAGCGCCCGCGCCAGCCGCAGCGCCACCGGCACGAGCTCCGGCGCGAGCGCGCCGCCCGCCGCGTCGAGCGAGAGCGCAAGCAGCCCCTGTTCGGCAAGGAGCAACCCGAACAGCCGCTCCATCCCTTGCGGCGCGTTGGCCGCGTCCTTGCCACGCTCGAGCCCCTCCGCCAGCGCGCCGAGCGCCGCCGCAAGCTTCTCCGGCCGTTCGAGCCACGCCGTTTCGGCCTGGCCGCCCAGCCACGCGTCCACGCGCGAATCGATCAGGCCCAGCCGCGTCCGCTTGAGCCGCGCCCCCTCGCGCAGCCGCAGCGCGATGTCCGGGGCCGTGTCGATCAGCTCGCCGCACGCGACGGCCACCGTCGATTGATACGCCTTTCGGTCGAGCAGGTCGAAGTCGCCGTCGCTCGCGCCGAGCGCCACCCCCACCGCCTGCGCGGCCGCCTCGCTCCCGAACCGCCCGCGCCAGTCGACGTGCGGCGTTTTGCAGACCTCGCGCGCCAGCCGGCCAAACAGGTAAAACTCCTCGTTCGTCGAGCGCTCGCCCGCGATGAAGCACGCCTCGCCCGGCGCGCACGCCTTGAGCGCCTCGGCGGCCGCTTCGAGCGCCTTTTCCAGATCGGCCGCCTTGCCGCGCACAAGCGCCTCGAGCAGCCGGTCCTCGCTGTTGGCGTGCAGCGACCCGAACCGCGTCTCGTTGCTGATGAACCGCGTCGTGTCCTCGTCGATTGTGTAGAGCCCGTGCCGCCGCCGCGCCGGGGGCGTCACGCGGTAGAGCCGCCCGCCACGCGTCCAGGCCGTCACGATCCCGACCGCGTGGCGCGGCGTCGTGATCGTCTGGCGCAGTTCCCACGGCCGCGCCTCGAACCGGAACGGCTTGCTCGTCAGGCACCCGACCGGGCACAAATCAATGACGTTGCCCGAGAACGGATTGGCGACCGGCCCATTCCCGAATGTCCCGATGTAATTGCGGCTGCCGTGGCCGAACACGCCCATGACGTGCTCGCCCGCGACCTCGTCGCAGAACCGCACGCACCTCGTGCACATGATGCAGCGGTTGCGCTCGATATCGATGAGCGGATCGAACTGGGGCTTGACGAACCGCCGCCGCGCGTCGACCGTCCGCGCCGTCCCCCACCCGTATTCCATTGAATACCGCTGCAGCATGCACTCGCCGCCGCGGTCGCAGACCGGGCAGTCGAGCGGATGGTTCATCAGCAAAAATTCCATCATCCCCTTGCGGCAGTCGTCGATCAGCTCCGAATCGGTGCGGATCTTCAAATTTTCCGTAACGACCATGTTGCACGAGATTTCAGATTTGGGCCGCCCTTCGATTTCAACCAGGCACAGCCGGCAATTGCCCGCCACCGACAGCGCCGGCTGGTAGCAGTAATGCGGCACGTAATGCCCGACATCGAGCAGCGCCTGAAGCAAATTCCTGCCCTTGGGCAGCATCAATTCCTTGCCATTAACGCTGACGGCGACAAACGGAGGTGAATCTGGAATTCTAATGGTCATGCCTTATGAACGCCTCGTATCTCTATGATCCCGCATCTTCTTGGCCGTGTCCCAGTCCCGGAGGGACGATCGCTTTCAGCCCGCCATGACAATGGCGGGTAACGGACGATTAAAAACACCGAGTCCCGGAGGGACGGTTGATCAACCAAACACGTAATCCTCCTGGTATTCGATCATGTGCATTTTCAAGAACGCCTTGTATTCGTCTTCAAATGTTCTCTTTCGGTGATGCTCGCCTTGGTTCCGAATGTACTTCGTCGTAGCCTCAATCTGTGAGAATCCATTCGTGAAAACGCCATAACCTTCCTGCCACTGGAACCTGACACTCGGCGCAATCTCCTCGTTGGCCCATTTTGACGATCCCGCCTTGATGAGTTGAATGCCTTTCGCCGGCGCCATCGATGGCGGAATCATCAGGAAAATGTGGCAATGATTTTCGGTTCCTCCCGCGATCAACGATTTCATCCCGTTTTCCCGGGCGATCCCGCCCATGTAATCCCACAACCGCCCCATCCATTCCGGCAGTATCAGTTTCGTCCGGTTCCGAGTCGAGAAGACGAAATGATAAAGACAACTACCGTAGGTATGGCCGCCCATTGCATGGGTCCTTTCTCATTCGTCCCTGCCGGGACTCGGTTATTCTCTCCGTCATCGTTTCCCGCCATTGTCATGGCGGGCTGAAAGCGCCCGTCCCTGCGGGACTGGGAAGTCATTTCTCATCCAAAGGGTTTTACTTGATGTTCTGCTTCACATACCCAAACGCCATTAAAGCAAGCAAGGGACTCGTGATGATCACCACATCAAGTCCTGTTGGCCTGTTCATGTAACCAATCGCGTAAACAATAGCCTCAAGTGGCAGAAAAATAAGTAAAAAGAAAATTGCTTGTTTTCCTTTCATGGTATTATCAGAACTTCGTGTATCCCTTCTCAAACGGGCATTTCCCCTGGTCGATGTGCGCCTGGAATTCTTCCCGAAACCTCGGTATTGTCCGCACTAGGCTTCCTGTCGCGAACTCGCCCAGCGCGCAGATCGACCGGCCCGTGATGTTGCCGCAGATTTCTTCCAGCAGCTCCACGTCCCCCTGCACGCCCTGGCCGTTTTCCAGCCTTTTTAAAATCTTGTACATCCAGTTCGTCCCCTCGCGGCACGGCGTGCACTGCCCACAGCTCTCTTCCCAATAAAAATGCATCAAATTCAGCGAGGCCCACGCGAAGCAAACCGTCTCGTCCATCACGATGATCCCCGTCGATCCCAAAAACGTTCCATACTTGCGCGGGCCGTCGAAATCCATCACCACGTCGAGCTCGTCCTCGAACAGCATCGGCACCGACGACCCGCCGGGGAAGACGGCCTTGAACTTGTTGCCGTCGCGGATCCCGCCCGCGTAATCATAAATCAGCTCGCGCATCGTGACGCCGAGCGGCAGCTCGTAATTGCCGGGCCGTTTGACGTGCCCGCTGATCGAATAGACCGTCATCCCCGGCGATTTTTCGGTGCCGAGGCCCTTGAACCACTCGCCGCCGCGGCGCATCACCTCGGCCGCGATCGCCAGCGTCTCGACGTTGTTGACGACCGTCGGCGACATATACAAACCCTGGATCGCGGGGAACGGCGGCCGATTGCGGGGGTATCCGCGCTTGCCCTCGATCGACTCGATGAGCGCCGTTTCCTCGCCGCAGATATACGCGCCCGCGCCGAGGTGGATCGCGATCTCGCAGTTGAACTCGCTCCCCAGAATCCCGCGCCCCACAAGCCCCGCGTCGCGCGCCTCGTCGAGCGCCCGCCGCATCTGCCGCGCCGCCTCGTAGTATTCCTTGCGAATATAAATATAAACATTTTCGGCGAGCGTCGCCAGCGCCGCGATGAGCGCCCCTTCGATCAACAAATGCGGCCTCTGTTCGAGCACCGGCCGGTTGCTGAACGTTCCCGGCTCGCTTTCGTCGGCGTTGACGCAGACGTAATGCGGCCGCTCGCGGTTACGCGGGATGAACCCCCACTTGACGCCCGCCGGGAACCCCGCCCCGCCGCGCCCGCGGATGTTGGCGGCCTTGATCAGTTCCAGGACCTTGTCCGGCCCCATCTCCAGCGCGCGCTTCAAGCCATCATACCCGCCCTTGGCGCGGTAGTCGGCGAGCGATTCGGCGCTGCCGGAATACACGGTCCCGGTCACGCCGTGGGTCAGGACGGGTTTGTAGGAATTCGTGGGCCCCATTGAAGAAATCCTGAATCCTAATATCTAAATCCTAAACAAATCTAAATTCACAATATCCAAATCATATCCAGGGCCGGTTTCGAAAATTCGAATTTCGGATTTCGAATTTGTTTCGGATTTCGGGATTAGGATTTCGTGCTTCATTCTTTACGCTTTCCGGCCGTTGCGCCCGGTGAAATACGGCTTCCGTTTTCCCTGCCTGCATTCGTCAAGAATCCTGTCGACCTTTTCGCGCGTCAGCCTGGTCTCCAGCTCCTGGTTGACCAGCATGACCGGCGCCTCGCTGCACGCCCCGAGGCATTCGCGCCGCTCGATCGTGAACAGCCCGTCCTTCGTCGTCTCGGCCCACTCGATCCCGAGCTTTTCGCTCAAATACGCATACAGCCCGTCGGCCGCCTTGAGCGCGCACGGCAGCGTCGCGCAAATCCCCAATACGTATTTGCCGACCGGCTCGCGGTGATACATTTGATAAAAGCTCAGGACCTCGTAGACCTCGGCCGGCGTGCAGCCGCAGATCTCCGCCGCTCGGACGGCCAATTCGTCGCTCACATAACCGTCCTCCTCTTGAATGAGCCACAGCACCGGCATCAGCGCCGATTGCCGCCGCGGGTAGCGCGCCAGGACCGGATCGATGTCCGCGCGCCGGCGTAAATAAAGGTCGTTTTCAGCTAGCGGGGTTTTGAGGTTTACTTCGGGCATTCGGTTCATCCGATTTTCGATTACGATTACGAGTACGAGCACGAGCACGAGCACGATTCTTCAAGTTCAGTTCGCGCGCTAGCGGTCGATCTCCCCCAGCACGACGTCGATCGAGCCGATCACGGCGATCGTGTCGGCCAGCAGCCCGCCCCGGCACATCGGCCCAAGCGACTGCAGGTTCACGAACGACGGACTTCTTATTTTCAAACGGTACGGCGTGTAGCCGCCCATACTGACGATATAAAAGCCGAGCTCGCCCTTGCTCCCCTCGATCGGCGCGTAGGCCTCGCCGGGCGGGACGTAGATCCCCTCGCTCGCCAGCAGAAAGTGGTGGATCAGGTCCTCCATCGAGCGCTTGATGCGGGCGCGCGGCGGGTAGCAGACCTTCGGGTTGTCGATGTTGAGCGGCCCGTCCTGGGGCATCTTGTCGAGGCACTGCAGGATGATCCGGCAGCTCTGGAGCATCTCCTGCATGCGGCATTCGTATCGCGCGTAGACGTCGCCCTGGGTCCGCACCGGCACCTCGAAGTCGACCTGGTCGTAATTCAGGTACGGGTTGATCTTGCGGACGTCGTAGTAGACCCCCGAGCCGCGCAGCGACGGCCCGGTCAGGCAATGGTCGATCGCCTCCTCGCGGCTGATGACCCCCACCCCGCGCGTGCGCATGACGAAGATGTCGTTCATCGTCAGCAGGTCGGAGTAGTCCTTGTATTTGGACGGGAAATCCTCGACGAACGCGCGCACCCGGTCGAGCCAGCCGGCCGGCCAGTCGCGCGCGACGCCGCCGACGCGCATGTAGCTGACGGTGAACCGCGCCCCGCTGATCTCCTCGAACAGGTCGTAGAGCGTCTCGCGCTCGCGGAACGTGTAGAGGAAGACCGTCATCGCGCCCAGTTCCATCGCGTGCGTCCCGAGCCACAGCAGGTGGCTCGAGATCCGCGCCATCTCGCACAGGATCATGCGCAGCCACTTGCAGCGCTCGGTGATCTCGACCCCGAGCAGCTTCTCGACGCTCAGCACGTAGGCCGTGTTGTTGAGCATCGGCGCGAGGTAGTCGAGCCGGTCGGTGTAGGGAATAAATTTATGATACGTCTTGACCTCGGCCAGCTTTTCCTTGCCGCTGTGCAGGTAGCCGACGACGGGCCGCACGTCGAGGACCGTCTCGCCCTCGAGTTCCATGATGAGGCGCAGCACGCCGTGCGTCGACGGGTGCTGCGGCCCGAGGTTGAGCGTCATGATCTCGGCCGTCGGGTAATCGTGCTCGACCGTGCGCCGCCCGCCGGGCTTGCCGGGAAGCGTCCAATCGGGCTGGCCCTGGGGCTTGATGTGCGGCTCATTCATAGGCATTTATCTTCAAGCACCGATCTGCGTATCAACTTTCACCATCTCTCATCTCTCATTTCTCATCTCTCATCGCTCATCGCTTTTTTTCATCATTCATCATTCATCATTCCCTCAAACGTCCCCGTCCTGCACGCGGATGCGCGGCACGAGGTCGCTCGGCTCGCCGGCGTATTCGTCGGTGTCCTGCTTGTAGTAGAAGCTGGTCGAGCCGCCCAGCGGGAAGTCCTTGCGCAGCGGGTAGCCTTCCCAGTTGTCGGGCATCAGGATCCGGCGCAGGTCGGGGTGGCCGTCGAAGACGATGCCGAACATGTCGAAGACTTCGCGCTCGAGAAAATCGGCGCCCTTCCACAGCGGGACGATCGACCGGATCCGGCAGTCGGCCTCGGGGACCGGCGCCCGCAGCCGGATGCGGTGGTGGTGCGCGAGCGAGAGGAGCGCGTAGACGACGTCGAAGCGCGGCTCGCGCCCGGCCTCGAGGTAATCGATCGCCGTGATCTCGACGAGGATATCAAAGGCGAGCGCCGGATCGCGCCGCAGCGCCTCGACCGCTTCGTAAACGTTCCCGCGATCGACGACGAGCGTGACCTCGTCGCGGAACACGATCGCGTCGAGCAGCGCCTCGGCGCCGACCGCCTTGACGGCCGCCGACGCGGTCTCGAGCAATTGGGCTGGCTCAAGCGGCACGTCGGATCTCCTTTACACCAGCGCCTGCGGGCTTTTCTGGATTTTCTTCTGCAGCAGCATGATCCCGTAGAGCAGCGCCTCGGGCCGCGGCGGGCAGCCCGGCACGTAGACGTCGACCGGGACGATCTGGTCGACCCCCTGCAGGACCGCGTACGAGTTGTGCATCCCGCCGCAGCTGGCGCACGCCCCCATCGAGATCACCCACTTGGGCTCGGCCATCTGATCGTAGATGCGGCGCACCACCGGCGCCATCTTCTTGCTCACCCACCCCGACACGATCATCAGGTCGGCCTGGCGCGGCGACGGCCGGAAGACTTCCATGCCGAAGCGCGACAGGTCGTAGCGGCTGGCGGCCGTGGCCATCATCTCGATGGCGCAGCACGCCAGGCCCATCGTCACCGGCCAGATCGAATTCTTGCGGCACCACGCAATGACTTCGTCGAGCGTCTTGACGAGCCGCGCGTCGTGTTCGGCCGGCTTCAATTGATCCAGCTGCGCGAGGCCGTCCTCGTTGATCCATGGCGGGCGCTTGATCTTGTCGTCCCACGGCGGCGGCGGCGGTTGAGATTTCAGATGGCGCTTCAGCTCCATTTGAGCGCTCCCTTCCGCCATTCGTACAGCAGCCCGATCACCAGGATGAGCATGAAGAACAGCATCGCGAAGAACGCGAACCCCTGGAAACCGGGAATCGGCGCGCGGAACGCCACCGCCCACGTCAGGATCAGGACCGTCTCGACGTCGAACAGCAGGAACAGCAGCGCCACGATGTAAAACTTGATCGGCAGGCGGATATTGGCCTCGTGGAACGGCAGCATGCCGCTCTCGTACGGCAGCGACTTGACCTTGCCGGGCCGGTGCGGGCCGATGATGCCCGACATCACCAGCGTGACGACGCCGAACGCCGCCGCCAGGCACACGATCATCAGGATGGGAATATACGGGTGCAGGTATTCCATCGAGCTTGCCCCTCGCGCCCCCAGTTGCAAAAGCTCCCCCGTCATTCGGCCCAGATTGAGCCACAAACCAACAGTGCTTGCAAGGCTATCGATCGCAATGCTTTGTCTATCGGCACACTCGTGAAATATTCACCAATGCCGATTACCATAGTACAGTCGCGCCGTGAGCGCCCAAAGGAAAATCGGTTGTGATTTGGGCCCGGTTCTCTAAACTCAATACAAGCGCGCGAACGCGTCGGGCGCAATCTTTTCATCCGGGGGCAATGACGATGGACGTCATGGAAGCGATCAGGAAACGGCGCAGCGTGCGCGACTACGAGCCGCGGCCGATCCCGCGCGAGGTCCTCGAAAGCGTCACCGAGGCGCTGCGGCTTGCCCCGTCGGCCTGCAACTTCCAGCCGTGGCGGTTCGTGATCGTCACCGACCCCGACGTCCGCGGCCGGCTCGCCGCGGCGTGCCGCAACCAGCGCTTCATCGCCGAGGCCCCGGTCATCGTCGCCGGCTGCGCCCTGACCGACGAGTCCTACACGCGCATGGGCGGCTACTGGAACAGCTGCGACATCGACGTGGCGATCGCCCTCGATCACCTGACGCTCGCCGCCGCCGGCGCCGGCCTGGGCACGTGCTGGATCGGCGCGTTCAGCGAAAAGGACGTCAAGGAAGTCCTCGGCATTCCCAAAAACGCCAAGCCCATCGGCCTGATCGTGATGGGTTACCCGAGGGAAGGCGTGGACCTCCCCGCCACCCCGCGCAAAAGCCGCGACCAGGTCTTCGGCGAAAACAAGTTTTAACCCGCTTTGGCCTGTGGCGCCGCCCATTTTCGTGCGTCGTGCTCGTGCGTCGTGCGTCGTAATCGTAATCGTAATCGAATCTCAAATCATCCGCGCGAATCCGCCCAATCCGCGTCATCCGCCCGCCGTAGGCCGGGTTCGCCGAACCCGGCATCACATTCGATCAACCAGATGCCGCCGTCGGCGACGTCGGCCTACCGAAAAATCGGCAGCCTGAGCGCCCAGATCATCAGCGGCAGCCCCACCACCATGAAGATCCCGGTGCTCCACATGTAGCCGGCGTTGGCCAGGTCCACGTCCAGGTCGTTGATCGTCGCGATCGCCGGGCCGTAGACCCCGGCCGGCATGCACGCCGCGATGAACAGCGCCCCGGCGAGCATCCCGTGAATGCCGAACGCCATGCACAGCAGGATCATCGCCACCGGGTGCGCGATGAACTTGACGCCGCACAGCCACACCAGCAGCGGCGTGTAGCCGGTCAGCCGCCTGAAATGCATCCGCGCCCCGATGGCGAACATCGTGATCGACGTGCTGACGAACACCATGAATTTCAGAAAACCAAACAGGGCGTGCGGCATCGGCGGCGCCCACACGTTGAGCATCGTCCCGGCGCCGATCCCGACGATGCTCATCGACGGCGGCGAAAAGATCACCGTCATGAACGACTTGAAGATCGAGCCCCCCTCGCCGTGGCGCCAGTAGTAGGACAGCGGCATCCACACGAAGAACGTCGCGGCCAGGTACGGGTACATCATGATGGCGTTATACGGGTAGGCTTCCTGCGGCAGGAACAGCAGCGTCAGGAACCCGGCCATCGTGTACGAGATGTTGTTCATCGGGATGAGGAGCATGAGGCTGCCGGCCGCCGACTGGTTTTCGGTCAGCTTCGGGCTCAGCCACACGGCGAACGCGGTCGAGACCGCGACCAGAATCCCCATTAAAATCGGCGACCAGTACCAGTCCGGCAGCGAGCGGTTGAGCGGCCAGATCCCGAGCGCGAGCGTGACCGGCGCGAGGATCGCCATGTTGGTCCAGTGGAGCGGCCGCGCGATCGAGCCCTCGATCCACCCCAATTTGCGAAACCGATGCCCAAGGACCAAAGGTCCCCAGATCAGCGCCTGCGATATCAAAAACCGCCCGGTAACAGTCACGATTTCTCCCAGTAGGCCGACGTCGCCGACGGCGGCATTCGGTAACAATGCCGGGTTCGGTGAACCCGGCCTACTTACACATAATTCAGCCCGTACAGCGGCAGCGGCAACGGCAGCGCCCGCCGGAGCGCGTCGGCGAGGCGCCCCCTGGCGTGCGCCAGCGGGTCGAGCTCGGTCGAGCCGAACAGCGCCGCCAGCGCCTCGACCTCGCCCTTGACCGCAAGCCTCTCGCCGTCGAGCTCGAACGTGAGCCGGTTGACGATCCCGTCCTCGATCTGGCTGGTCGCCACGAACCCCTCGGCCATGCCGCCGAGCCGCTCGCGCAGCAGCGGCTTGAACTGGCTCATCAGCCGCTCGACGCTGAGCAGCTTGACCGTGCCGTAGTGCGCGGCCTTCCGGCGGCCGGCGCCGATCGCCAGGCAGGCGTCGGCCAGGGCGGCGTCGCGCGCCTGGCCGTCCCATTCGATTTTTTGCGTGCCGAAGCGCCGCGCCAACTCGCCCAGGGCCGCCAGCGCCGCCGGCCTCGACCCGCCCGTCTCGCGCACGCCGAACGCCTCGATCCGCGTCGGGTCGGCCAGCCGCTTGTGGTTGATCGAGAATACGGCCACCGGCCGGCCCGCGCGCTCGACCAGCCACGTCGAGCCGGGGTAGCCCACGACCCAGTCCGTCGCCAGGAGCTTTTTGTATTCGTCCAGCGTGCGCCGGAACCGGATCGGCTCGGCCTCGAGGAGCGTCCACGCATCCTCGGCCCGATCCGGCGCGAGTTGCGTCACCGCAAGCCCTTCGGCCTTGGGCAGCCTGGCGGGGTCGATCGCATACTTCACGAAATCGCCGCAGTAGTGCGAGCCGCGCCGCGTGTAGAGCGTCCGCCCCCCGGAGATCAGCATGATGCCGTAGCCGTCGGCCGTGGCGCGCGCGATCGCGTCGTCCATGAGCGTCCCGGCCAGGCCGCGCCCCTCGCGCTCCTTGCCCGTGCAGACGAGGCCGACCAGCGCGATCCGCACGTCGCACCCGAGCAGCGCGCCGCGCCCCTCGACCGTGCACACGAGCGAGACCGGCTTGCCGTCCTCTTCGAGAACGCGCAGCTGGCTCAGCTTGTCGCGACGCAGCACGAGCGGGTATTGCGCGCGCATATCGGCCCACCCATCCGGCCGGAACACCCGGTTGCACAAAGCGGTGACGTCATCGTACTGCTCGTCCGAAGGCGTCAATGGCCCGACCAGTTTTACCGGCATGATTATCTCCGATTTTCCGTGCTGGTGCTTTTAATCGCACCTTGCAAAGCCAGAACCAGGAACCGCGTCAGCGGTTCGACTTTCAAAGCCGTGGGTTGAATCGCCGCTGTTGCGATTCAACCCACGGATCGATCGGATCATTCAACGAACCGATTTATCGGTTCGACAACAAACCCGGCCACCGGATTGTCGAACCAATAAAATCGGTTCCACTCGCCTGCGCCCATGACCGTGGGTTGCCGATTCGAAAACAGAATCGGCAACCCACGGCTTTGAACGTCGAACCGCTGACGCGGTTCCACAAACTGCTTAATTTTGCGTGTATTTTGCATTCAATTTAACCCAAAGCTCAGCCCTCATTCGTAGATCGGGTCGCGCTGGGGCGCCGGTTCCGGTTCCGCCGCCGCGGAGAGGCTGTCCCACGCTTCCCTGAGCATGAAGCTGATGTGCGGCGTGAACAGTTCCGGCTCGAGCAGGAAGCTGTCGTGCCCCTTGTAGGAGTGGACGGTGATGTATTGGTAGGTCGCCCCGAGCGCCTCGAGCGCCTCGGCGATCTCGGCCTGGTCCTCCGGCCAGAAGCAGACGTCGGAGTCGATCGAAAACAGCAGCCAGCGGTGCTGGCGGGCCGGGCGCAGCGCCTCGACGAGGCTGCTGCCGGCGCGCGCCGTCAGGTCGAAGTGCTGCCACATCTCGATGATGCGCAGGTAGGTGTTGGCGTCGAACCGGCGCACGAACTTCTTGCCCTGGTGCAGCATATAGCTTTCGATCTGGTGGCGCAGCTTGTAGCCCTTGAGGTCGCCCGCCTCCTGCACGAGCTCGCCGCGCGCGCGGTCCTCCATGACGAGCAGGTGCACAAAGTATTTGTGCGAGATCATCCGCGCCAGCATGAGCCCCTTGGTCGGCGGCTCGTCGCCGTAGTAGTCGCCGAAGCGGAAATGGGGGTCGTTCTGGATCGCGAAGATCTGCTCGAAGTTGCAAAGCTTCTGAAGCGTCGTCGCGCGCGCGCCGGAGGCGATCGGGATGACGCAGCGCGCCCGCTTCGGGAACCGCGTCGCGAAATCCATCGCCATCATCCCGCCGAGCGAACCGCCGACGACCGCCAGCAGCGTGTCGATCCCGAAGTGGTTCAGCAGCCGCACCTGCGTGTTCACGACGTCCTGCACGGCGACCGTCGGGAAGCGCTTGCCGTACGGCTTGCCGGTTTCGGGGTCGATCGAGCCCGGCCCCGTCGAGCCGTAGCAGCCGCCGAGGTAGTTGACGCAGATCACGAAATACCGGTCGGTGTCGAGCGCCCGGCCCGGCCCGATGAAGTCGTCCCACCAGCCCAGGTGGTTCTCCTCCATCCACAGGTTCTCGGCGTCGCGGACCTTGGGGTTGTAACCAGCGGCATGATGGCTTCCCGACAATGCATGAAACAGGAGGATCGCGTTGGTCCGCTCGGCGTTGAGCTCGCCGTAGGTTTCGTAGGCCAGCGTGATCGGCCCGAAAAACGAGCCGTCCTGCAGCTGAAAGCGGTCGTCCGGTTTGTCGGCAAAGGTGAAATATTGGCTATGGATGCGCTGGTGAGTCTTCATTTCAATTCCTCGGACCCTCATTGTGTCCGCTGATTAGCTTCGCGTCAAGGCTCTCTCATTGCGTTCTCGTGCGTCGTGCGTCGTGCGTCGTGCGTCGTAATCGTAATCGAAAATCGATCCCGCAATCCGCAATCCGAAATCCGCAATCAAATCACTTCCGCCCCGCTTCCCTCAGCCTCCTGCGGTGTTCGATCATGACCTTGAGCGTCTCCATGATCGTCGCGCCCAGCTTCATCTTGCTGGGGCTCGGCTTGAGGTCGTATCGCAGGATGAACGGCACTTCCTGGATCTTCGGCCCGAGCATTGACAGGTGGACCAGCAGCTCGTCCGTGCACGCGAAACCTTTTCTGGTCACGAGCCCGTCCTTGCCGAACCGCTCGAGCCCGGCCTCGATGAGCGAGGCCCGGAACCCGCGGAACCCGCACGTGTAGTCGTGCACGCCCGGCAACCTCAAAAGCTGGCGGAACATGTGGCGGGCGCCCCAGCTCATCAGCTGGCGGAAGGGCGGCACGCCGTGCTGCTCGCTGCCGGGCTGGAACCGCGACGCGATCACGAGGTCCGCCCCGGCCTCGGCCGCCGCGATCATCTCGGCGATCGTCTCGGGCGGGTGGGTCAGGTCGGCGTCCATGAACACGACGAGGTGATCGGGCGCGGCGCTCGACTCGATGGCCGACATCATGCCGGTCACCAGCGCCGTCCCCAGGCCCTTGTTGACGCCGTGCCTGACGAGCCGCACGTGCGGGTCGCCCGCGGCCAGCGCCTCGACCTGCGCGGCGGTGTCGTCGGCCGAGCCGTCGTCGACGACGATGATCGCCCAGCCGGGCCGCAGCCCGGCCAGCACCCCCGCGGCGCGCTTGACCAGGGCCCCGATCGCCTTGGACTCGTTGTACGCCGGCAACACCAGCGTCACGGATTCGATGTGTTTGTCAGGCTGTTCGTTCACAATCCCCCCCACTTGCTCGTGCCGGACAGGCAAAGCTACCCGATTGTGATCCGTTCAACCCGCCAACCGCAAGCGAAATGGCAAAACCCCGCCGCGCCATTGACAACCCCGGCGCCGTTGTGGATAGATACTTACCCTGAGGTTGTTGAGATGCGTTATTTGGTGATCATCGCCCTGTTCGGCATTCTGGCGCCCCGCGCCGCGGCCGCCGGCCCATCCGCCGGCCCCGATGAGTTGGCGCGGTTCTGCCGGCGCGCCGATTACATCCTCCACGGCCGCGTCACGGCCCAATCCTTCATCCGCGACCGCGACGGCCTCATCTGGACGAGCTACACGCTCGTCGTCGCCGAACCGCTCAAGGCCCCCGTGCCGGCCGCGGTCAAAACCTTCCAGTTCCGCCAGCCCGGCGGCTGCTTCGGCGACCTGCGCCAGGTCGCGACCGGCTCGGCCGACATCCGCCGCGACGACGAGGTGATCCTCTTCACGCGCGATTACGGCGCGGGCTTCCAGTCCGTCGCCGAAGGCGACCGCGGCTGTCTTCGCGTGCGGACGGTCACGGACGCCCGGCGCGCCGCCGCGAGCCGGGACCGCCGCATCGTGCCCGCCGCGTGCAAAGTCGCCCCCGGCCGGGCATCGATCGACCTCGACCGCCTGAAAGAGCAGCTGCGCGAAGCCGTCAAGCAAGGCGCCGGAGCCGGGGAGGCGGGCCGGTGAAAACGACGCGCCTCGGCCTCATGGCGGTCGTGCTGACCGGCCTCTGCGTGAACCTCGCCGCCGCCTACACCCACTACGGCACGAGCGTGACCGCCAACGGCGGCCTCCTTTACTGGCCCAGCGGCTCCATGACCTACCGGGTCAACTCGCAGGCGGCGTCCCAGTTCAACATCGTTCAGCCCGGCAATGTAAGCAGCGTCATCGACCAGGCTTTCGGGATTTGGGAGTCCGGCTGCGGATTCAATTTCACGCGCGGCTCGCAGACGAGCGTCACGAACGCCGGCTACGACGCGATCAACCTCGTCACCTTCGCCGACACCGCCGCCAACCGCTCCGCGCTGGGCGGGATCGCCTGCCGCACGATCCTCACGTTCAACTCCAGCAACGTCATCTTCGACGCCGATATCCTGTTCCACCCCGATCTGACCATCACGACCGTCAGCAGCTCGACCGACGTGCGCCAACCCAACGCGCACCCCCTGCTGCCGATGATGCTCGGGCAGGCGGGCCATTGCATCGCGGTCATGTCGAGCCCGATCCAGTCCGCCTCGATGATGCGCTATGTCGCCGGCCGCACGGCCAAGACCGAGGCCGGCCGGCTCGGCACGTTCCTGACGCGCGACGACCAGATCGCCGCCAACGTCGCCTCCGCCAAAACCGGGTTCTTTACCGGCACCGGCACGATCTCCGGCTACGTCACCCTCGGCGGCGCAAAGGTCTACGGCGCGCATGTCGTCGCCGTCGACGCCGCCACCGGCATCGTGGCCGCGGGCAACGTCTCGCTCGGATCCAACCAGGGAACCAAATTCGGCTACTATCGGATCAAGGGCCTGCCGGCCGGCGCCTACAAGCTCTACGCCGAGCCCGTCGATGCACCCTACGCGTCGGACAACTGGGAAGGCATCCCGTCGTGGGGCGATTACTGGGGTGGCGATTTTACCGGCGGCTACCGGACGACGTTCCAGGGCGGCAACGCCGCGCCGGCGAGCGTGCAGGTCGCGGCCGGCGGCACGACGGCCGTCAACCTGGCGGTGAGCTCGGGCAGCCACTCGATCCTGCCGATCTACAACGCGCTCGTCCCAGCCGGGATCTCGCCCGCGCAGGCCGAAACCGGCAGCGTGCTTTACCAGACGTTGAACGTCCACACGCCGATCGTGCTCAAGCCCGGCGAGCGCCGCACGGTCGCGGTCAACGGCGTGGGGCTCATCGGGACGACGATTTCCTGTTCGGATCCGGCGATGACGGTCGACGTCTCCGGCCTGCGCACGGGCGTCCTGGGCGACGACACCGAATACCTGATCTTCCAGCTCGCCGTCCCGGCGACCAGCGCCGAAGGCCCGCGCAACCTGATCTTCAAGTCCGGCGCCGAGACGGCCGTGATGACCGGCGCGATCTACATCGACCCGCAAAAGCCCTTCATCCGCCGCAACAGCGCCGACAGGACGTGGCGCCTGATGGAGTAGGCCGCAGTGGCGTCGACGTCAACGTGATGGGTTTCTTCTCTTTCCCCTTGGGTCCCTTGGGTCCTTTTGGTCCTTTGGGTCCTTTTCCAAACCCATCCCAAGCAGCTGGTCAGCCTACTCATCGACCCGAACGAGAAGCCCGTGGATCGGCACGCCCGTCCGGCTTTGCGTCGTCAGCGTGATCTGCATGCGTTCGGTTGTGCCGCTGGTCGCGCATTGAACCAGCTCCGGGCGCGGTCCGAGCACGGTGACGCGCGGCCTGCCGGGGAGCCGCTCCAGCACGATCCCCGCCGGGTGCGTCGCGTTGATCCCGGCCACGAGCCGCCCGCCGTCCAGGTACGCGCACGTGTGGCCGAACGCGTCCAGGCAATGCGCCGGGATGGTCAGGGTGTCGCCGCTCCGCCCGTATCCGAGCCTGGCGCTCGTCTTCCGGAAGAAGACGATCCCGACGTATTGCGGCGGGTACGCGGTCAGCACCGGCATCCGCGCGTAATCGCGCTTGAACGCCGGCTCCGCCGCGAACCCCTCCTTGTAGCGGTACATCGGGTCGGAGCCGGCCGTGAACACGATGATGTCCGGAGCGCGGCGCAGGATGTAGCCGGCGTCGCCCAGCTCGTGGCCGAGCATCCCCCCGCCGACGTCCGCGGGTTTGTGGCGCGCCAGGTATTGGTCGTTGAGCCCGAGCATGTCCACGCTCGGGAACCCCGTCCAGTACGGCAGGCTGCCGGCCGCCGTGACCGCAAGCAGCGGCCGATTCGCCCCGAACGCGTCCCTGAGCGTCAGCGCCAGCGATCGCCCCTGCCATTCCCACAGCTCATGCCTCGCCCGCGCGTTCTCCGCGAACAAAAACTGCACCGGGAAAACGGCCGCCGATGCGACGATCAGCGCCGCGGCCACGGCCCTCCGCCTCCCCCCGGCCGTCAACGCCCCCACCCCCTCGATCAACGCGAACGTCAGGATCACGGCGAGGGGAACGACATGGCGGTACGCGGGCATGACGTCGCCGCCCATCGCGACGACGTAGCCCGTCCAGAGCGCGAACATCGCGGCCAGCGGCGCCATGCGCCCGCGCGTCTGCCTGCGGGCGACGCCGGCGGCCATCAACCCGATCGCGACCAGCGCCGCCGGCATCAGCGACAGCAGCCCCATGCCCGCGTATTCAAGCCCGCCCGCCAGGTGGCGCGCCGACGGCGTGACCTTGACCCGCGCCGTGTTGGGGATCCATTCGCCGTAATAAGAAAGCCGGAACAGAAGCTGGCCGCCGTAGCATGCGACGGGGATCGACGCCAGCGCGAGCGCAACGGCCCAGAACTTCCGCCGCCGCGGCGAGAGCCCCGCCAGCGCCGGCGATGCGACGGCCGCGGCCGTGAACAGCGGCCCGTCGGGGCGCGTCAGGCACAGGATCCCAAGAAAGAGCGACGCCGCCACGAGCGCCGGGCGATTCTCGTAATCCGCCCCCGCCGCCCGCAGCAGGAAGAAGATCGCCCCCGCCAGCGCCGCCGCGACCAGCGGCTGCTCGAGCCCGCCGATCGCCCACGCGGCCACCGGCGCGGCGCTCACGAAGAAAACCGCCCCGGCCGCGAACGCGAGCCTCGACGCGCTTCTTTTGGCCGCGAACACAATCACCACCGCCATGCAACCCACGCCCAGCAGCCGCGCCGCGACGATCAAATCCATCCCGCACCGGCCGAGCCCGGCGACGAGCAGGACCCACATCAGGTTGGAATAGCCCTCGACCCGCGGCCCGTCGGTCCAGGTGAGGCCGAAACCATGGATCAGCCGGTCGGCATAGCGCAGCGAGATCAGCGCGTCGTCGGCCAGGAACGGCATGTAGCAGCGGGCATGCGCGACGAGGATGCCGATGAACGCGAAAACCAGCCCCATTCCGAGCCATTGATTGTCCGGCAAGTTCGTCGGCGGCCTCACATCGAACTCCTCGCGCAACGCAAATCTGGGCCGATTGTGATCCGCCGGAGCCGGTCGCCACAAGCGAAATGGCACTTCGGCTCTTTGGTTTTGGGTTTGAGCTTTGCGCCCACGGTCTCTTTGCGGCATGCCGATCGGCCGATTCATGGATTGAACCGAACGTGGACTCCCCACGCGGCTATTTTCGCGAAGGCCGTTGATACCGCAACATCAACACGCACGTTTGTTTACGAAGGTAATCCCACGATCCGGAGTACTCATACATATTGCCGTCGCGATGACTATGCTCTTCGGGCGTTTCGTAATCGGGGTGCTCGATTCTGAAGTATGGCACTTTGGCTTTATCCGTCGGACTGTACTGCACTTGATCCGTCACGTGATCGAAGTGCCAGCGCCCATCATGATCGCTGGTTGTAAACACACCGTGCATATAAGGTCTCATGACAAAAGCTGCCGTCGGGAACGAACCCCTTCCGGCGCTGATCCTGATCACCGCGCCGGAAACAGGCTGCCCCTGCTCATTGATGATCCGCCCCCCGATCGCGAACCCCTTTTGCATGCGTATTGTGTAACTTGCCGGCAATTTGTCGATACGCCCCTGCAACGCCGTTTGCGCTTCCCAGGCCGTGCTGTATTTGTAATGCCGATCTTTTGATGGAAGGGACCCCGCAATCATCTTGAGCCTTTCGACGCAAAACCAATCGACCAGGATCGGCACGTACCGCGGATCACGGATGGTCAGGTGGATGAATTGCGGCTCATGAGGCAGCTTGATTTTGAACGTGCCGTCCTGATTGGTCGTTGCGGTCGTCAAGGGGCACAGACGCGGTGGTTCTCCGGGCTTTCGCTTCTCGAGGCTGAGATATTGTTCGACTTTCAGCCCCGCCAGCGCCTTGCCATCCGGATCGAGCACCTTCACAACCATCTCGCCGGGATACTGCAGCGGCGTCCACGTGTTCTCTTCCGCCCGCACGTGCCCCGCCAGTACGGCCAGCAATAAGATTTGGCAGGCCACCCTCATCACATGCCCCTTCCATTGCGATCTTGGTTATCCTCCCCCCCTGAAAGTAGACGTTTTCCCTGGATGGATCGTGACAAAGAAAATCGACACACCTTCATCACAACGCGGCGTGGAACCGCCCCGGCCGTGCATTCAAAACAAAAAAAGGCCGGCGACGACGCCGACCAGTCCCAGTCCGATCCATTGATCCCGCGAGTTTCTCACGCCCGGCTCCGTGCAAAGGGCAAAGCTGGGCCGGTTGTGATCCGCCCACGCCGCTCACCGCAAGCGAAATGGGCATGAATTCCCGTTGAGAAAAACAAAATTCCGGCCCGCGCGGGCCGGAAAGTCATGTTCCAAGCAACCGTGCGGATTTCGGATTTAAATTCCGCAATCCGCAATCCGCAATCCGAAATCCGCAATCGCTACATTCCCAGCTGCCGCCGCAGCTCCTCGGGCTTGTTGCAGGCCAGCAGCGCCGTTTCGCGCGTGATCCGGTCGCCGCGCAGCAGGTCCATGATCGAGCGGTCCATCGTGACCATGTTCCACTTGCCGCCCGACTCGATCGTCCCCTGGATCATGTGCGTGTTCCCCTCGCGCACCTGGTTGCGGATGGCGTCGGTGGCGATCATCACCTCGTAGGCGATCTCGCGGCCGCGCCGCGTCGAGGGCAGAAGCTTCTGGCAGATGACGCCCTCGATGACGCCCGCGAGCTGGATGCGGACCTGTTCCTGCTGGTGCGGCGGGAAGACGTCGATGACGCGGTCCATCGTCGCCACCGCGCTGACCGTGTGCAGCGTCGAGAACACGAGGTGGCCCGTTTCGGCCGCCGTCAGGGCGGCGCTGATCGTGTCGAGGTCGCGCATCTCGCCGATCATCAGCACGTCCGGGTCCTGGCGCAGCGCGTACTTCAAGGCGTTCGCGAAACTGAACGTGTCCTCGTTGACTTCGCGCTGCTCGATGAGCGCGCGCTTGTGCGGGTGCAGGTATTCGATCGGGTCCTCGATCGTGATGATGTGGCAGTCGCGCTCGCGGTTGATGAGGTCGATCATCGACGCCAGCGACGTCGACTTGCCCGACCCCGTCGGCCCCGTGATCAGCACGAACCCGTTAGGCCGCCGCGATAGATACTCCATGACGCGCGCCGGCAGGTTCAGCTCCTCGAACGAGCGGATCTTGGAGTCGATCATGCGGAACGCCGCCGCGACCGTCCCGCGCTGCAGGTGGATGTTCACGCGGAACCGGCCCATGTTCGAAATCGACAGCGAAAAGTCCAGTTCCTTGTTCTGCTCGAATTTCTGCTTCTGGACGTCGTTCAGGATGCCGTAAATCAGCCGCCGGCATTCGGGCGGGTTGAGCACCGCGCCCGACAGGTCCCGCAGCGCCCCGTTGATGCGCAGCACCGGCGGGCGCCCCACGGCCAGATGCAGGTCCGACGCCTTCTGCTCGATGCAGGCCTTGAGCAGGTCGGCCATTTCGTAGTGGTCCTGCGCAAACGGAACCTTCGACGGCCTCCCCATGGTCGGGTCGGTCGAGGAGCGGAAACTCCCGATGTCATCCATGACGTGCGCGTTCAGTGCCATGCGAACACCTCTCCCAAATAGGCGCAGCAGCCCGCAAGGGTGCGATCCGTGCCATCATCCTTATCGCCGCGCACGCCTGAAAAGTTGAGAGGGCGTCAAAAAAAGATCAATGATGAATGATGAGTGATGAATGATGAAAAACAAGGCGCCTGTTACGGACGAACATTCATCATTCATCACTCATCATTCATCATTCCTGATCGCTTTCCTCCGCATCTGCTTCTTGGCGGAGGTTTCCTTTTTGGTCTTCAGAATCCGCTCGCGCACGCCCCTGGGCATCTTGGTCGCCTTGCGCGGCCGGCGGCGCCGGTTGCGCTGGGCGATCTTTTCGCGTAGCCGCTCCAGCGCGATCTGCCGGTTGCGCCACTGCGTGCGCTCCTCCTGGCAGGTCACGACGATCCCCGTCGGCCGGTGCGTGAGCCGCACCGCCGTCTCCCTCCGGTTGACGTTTTGCCCGCCCGGCCCGCTCGACCGGAATGTCTCCAGATCGCACTGGGCCATCAGTTCGTCGTCGCTCAGCATGACCATCGCTCCTGTCCATAGCCTCGATCCAGTCCAGCCCATTGTCAACCGCTATGGCTGGTTTGCGCATCTGGCCCCTTGGCGTGGTGTCCCGGAAATTCTTGGGAAATAGCCCGCTTGAGCGGGCTGAACCGGTTGCCACCGGCTTCAGCCGGATACTATGTTTAGCGTGTCGGTCATGCAGCAAAGCGCTGAAAGCGCGAAACAATATAGCCTGGGGCGGAGCGAAGCGCAGCCCCAGGTTGCGTGACAGTAAAATTCGGAGCGCTGAAAGCGCGGGAGAAATTGGTTCCTCTCGCTCTTTCAGAGCTCCGGGTTATTGCGATTCTCGACCTGGGGCTGCGCTTCGCTCCACCCCAGGCTCTTGTCTCTTGCGCCTTCAGCGCAAAAAAAACAGATCAACCACGCTAAACGCATGCTCAGCCGGTGGTTCAAGGCTTTATATCAAATTTTAGCCGGCTTTTCGTTCCGCGGCTTTAGCCATCAACAATTAAATGCTATTTCCGGGACACTGTAATAGCCCCATCCTTCCCATCGCCCCCCATCGCCGGAAATTTAGGCTTTTCCCCGATACCCCTCGGAGGACCCCTGAGGGATAATTGTCATCGGGAAAGGGGCGCCTCATGAAACGCGACGAGCCGCTGATCCACTCCTTCGCCATCCGTTCGAGCGGCTTCGGACGCACAAGCTGGCAACCCTCCGTCGACGTCTACTCCGGCCGCGACGGCTGGCTCGTCAAGTTCGACCTGGCCGGCGTCCGCCCCGAGGACATCCAGCTCCTCGTCAACGACCGCACGATGACCGTGACCGGCGTCCGCCGCGACTGGACGATCCTCGAGGAGCAGCGCGCCTGGTCGATGGAAATCGCCTACAACCGCTTCGAGCGCAGCGTCAGCCTCCCCTGCCGGCTCGAGGACCTCGCCATCCGCAGCGAATACCGCGACGGCATGCTGCTCGTCATCATTTCACGCGAAAGGCCGCGCCCATGAGCGAAGACATCCATAACCTGCCGGTCCTGCCGCTGAAGAACACCGTCCTGTTCCCCGGCCTGATGATGCCGCTGTCGGTCGGCCGGCCCCAGTCCCTCCACGCCGTCGAGTCGGCCCTTGCCCGCGAGGACAAGACCCTCCTGGCCGTCTCGCAAAAGGACGCCGACCTGGCCGAGCCCAAATTCGGCGACCTGTTCCACGTCGGCACCCGCGCCGTGATCAAGAAGCTCGAGCGCTCCGAGGAGCGCCTCCAGATCATCGTCCAGGGGCTCGACCGCGCCGCCACGATCGCCGCCGACCAGGAGCAGCCCTTCATCATCGCCCGCTACCGGCTCCTCTCCGCGCCCGAGGACAGCGGCACCGAGATCGAGGCCCTCACTCAGGCGATGCTCGAGGAAGCCGGCAAAATCTTCGAGCTGGTCAACCCCCAGGCCCACGCCGCGATCCTGCGGCTCGACCAGGAGATCCCCGAGCCCCTCCAGCAGGTCTACCTGCTCGCCTCGCTCCTGGCGCTCGACACCGAAAAGGAGCAGGCCCTCCTGGCCGCCAACACCCGCGCCGAGGCGCTGCGCCTCATGATCCAGTACCTCACGCACGAGCGCCAGGTCGCCGAGCTGCGCCAGCGGATCACCAACCAGGCCCAGACCGAGATGACCAAGCAGCAGCGCGAATACCTCCTGCGCCAGCAGATGCAGGCCATCCAGCAGGAGCTCGGCGAGCAGGACCTCGAGCACGCCGAGATCACCGAGCTGCGCAAGCGCCTCGACGAGGCCGAGCTGCCCGACGAGGCCCGCGACGAGGCCCGCCGCGAGCTCGCGCGCCTCGAGCGCATGCCCCCGGCCGCCCCCGACTACCAGCTCACCCGCACCTACGTCGAGCTGCTCATTGAAATGCCTTGGCGCAAAAGCACGGACGACAACCTCGACATCGCCCACGCGCGCCAGGTCCTCGACGAGGACCACTTCGACCTCGAGGACATCAAGGAGCGCATCCTCGAGCAGCTCGCCGTCCTCAAGCTCAACCCGGCGGCCAACGCCCCGATCCTGTGCTTCGTCGGCCCGCCCGGAGTCGGCAAGACCTCCCTCGGCAAGTCGATCGCCCGCTCGCTCAACCGCAAGTTCGAGCGCATGAGCCTGGGCGGCATGCACGACGAGGCCGAGCTGCGCGGCCACCGCCGCACCTACATCGGCGCCATGCCCGGCCGCATCATCCAGGCGATCCGGCGCGCCGGCGTGCGCAACCCCCTCCTCATGCTCGACGAGGTCGACAAGCTCGCCCACGACTGGCGCGGCGATCCCTCCTCCGCCCTCCTCGAGGTCCTCGACCCCGCGCAGAACTTCGAGTTCCGCGACAATTACCTGAACCTGGCGTTCGACCTCTCGAAGGTCTTCTTCATCACGACGGCCAACACGCTCGACACGATCCCCACGCCCCTCCTGGACCGCATGGAAGTCATCCACCTCGCCGGCTACAGCGACGAGGAAAAAAAGGAGATCGCGCGCCGCTACCTGGTCGCGCGGCAGGTCGCGGCCTCCGGCCTCAAGCCCGACCAGATCCGGATCCCCGACGACACGGTCATGGAGATCATCCACCGCTACACGCGCGAGGCCGGCGTCCGCGAGCTCGAGCGCACCCTCGGCAGCCTGTGCCGCAAGGTCGCGCGCCGCTTCGCCGAGGGCCGCACCGAACCGGTCGCCGTCGCGCCGGCCGACCTCGGCGAGTGGCTCGGCCCCGAGCGCTTCTTCGAGGAGGACGCCCGCAAGCAGCTCGACCCCGGCGTGGCCATCGGCCTGGCCTACACCCCCGTCGGCGGCGTCGTGCTCTATATTGAAGCGGTCATGCTGCGCGAGGGCGCCGAGCTCACGCTGACCGGCCAGCTGGGCGACGTGATGAAGGAGTCGGCGCGCGCCGCGCTCAGCTTCATCCGCGCGCACCTGCCCGAGTTCGACCCGGGCGCCCCCCCCGCCACGGGAAGCGTCCACATCCACGTCCCGGCCGGCGCCACGCCCAAGGACGGCCCGTCGGCCGGCGTGGCGATGGCCACGGCGCTGGCCTCGCTCTTCACCGGCAAGCCGATGCGCCAGGACACGGCGATGACGGGCGAGATCACGCTGACCGGCCTCGTGCTCCCCATCGGCGGCCTCAAGGAAAAGATCCTGGCCGCCCACCGCGCCGGCCTCAAGCGCGTGATCCTGCCGCGCCGCAACATGAGCGACCTGGCCGATCTGCCCGACCACATCCGCAACGCCATGGAGTTCATCCCCGTCGACCGCATCTCGGATGTGATCGAAGCCGCGATCCCGCAACTCGCCAAGCAAGCCCGCGCCGCGTGACTATGGCGACTCAGCGATTTTCATTTTCCTCAAGTCGCTTGATGCTTGTCTCGCTCGTTAAAAGCTTCATCTGGTGTATAGCGATCTGGTTCAGTTTGCGAAGTCGTTCCGCCTGAGGCGTTTTCGCCTGAATGAATAAGGCGTTGATGTTTTCCAGATTGGAAAGGCACACAAGCTGTGACATGTCGGCGTAATCCCGGATGTTCCCTTTTTTGTCCGGATTGAGTTCCCTCCATTCCTGCGCGGTCTTGCCAAACAATGCGACGTTCAGGACATCCGCCTCCGAGGCATATACCAAGTTCACCTGGCGCGACGACAATTCCTGTGGAATAAGATTCTCCTTAATGGCATCGGTGTGAATGCGGTAGTTGATCCTCGCCAGATTGCGCCGAATGTCCCATCCAAGTTGCTTTCGTTCCCCCTCCTTGAGTCTTTGAAACTCCTTGATGAGATAGAGTTTGAACTCGACGGATATCCAGGATGCGAACTCGAAGGCAATATCCTTGTGGGCGAAAGTGCCGCCATACCGGCCCGTCTTGGAAATTAAACCTATCGCGTGGGTCGCGTCGACCCAACGTTTTGCCGTCAGGATGAAACTATTGAGTCCAGCCTGTTTTCTAATCCCATCGAATTCGATGGGATTAAAACGGGGGTTGTTCAGGTGCTCCCAGATTCCCAGGAACTCGATCGTGTTACGGTTCCGCAACCAATTCTGAATGATATAATCGGTGCGTTCCGAGTCTTTGTACCGGGCAATATCGGTCAGGCTGATATAGTCCTCTGAATCCCGCGTCTGAATTGTGATCTCTTTACTCAAAACCTTGATCTTTGACATGATTCCACCCCTCTGTTCTTGACGCTCGATCCAGTGGTCTCGCCTCTAACATCTCGATTTCCAGAGGCTTAAAACCCGGACTGCTCAACATCTCCCACAGACCGAGCTGCCATTGTCACTCTCCTGCATTTGGTCTAATCCCGTCGAATTCGACGGGATTAAAATCCGGGTTGTTCAAGTGTTCCCAGATGCCCAACGTGAGCCAAACAAATGTCATGAGATTGGAAGCAACTCGAAACATACCCTATACTTTACCAACTTCACATTGGGCAATGCCCTTGCCGCGTAGACGACCCTTGGCTCGAAATCCGACGCAACCAGAATCCCCCTTACAGGATCGGGACCACCCATTGCGAAACACCCCATGTAGCCCAGTATCTGGCCCAAGGCCGCGTCCTTCGCTTTTCCAGCCTTGAACTCAATGACCACGCGGTTGCCTTGGGCGTCCCGGGCAAGCAGATCGATCCTCCCGGCCTCGACCTGATATTCAATGCCGTTCTCGACCAGTACAAGCCCTTCTTCAATCTCCTGGACACGCGATGCATCGTAGGAATGCAGATCCCGCTCGAGCGAGAGGCTCGCGTCGATGATTTCCTGAACTTCGCATTCGGCCTCGTCGGTTTCTCCGGATTCGTTATGCATATTGGAATCGAAACCCGGCACGGCAATCTCTCCGTTTTTGATTTTCGATTTGTACCACGCATAATGGGATTTCTGCCATTTGCTCGCGGGGAAATGTTTTAGAACAAGCGATGTGAGCATTTCATACGACGGGAATGTACCTTCGTTCATGCATGTCTCAATCACTAATTCCTTGATTGTGCCGTAGTCGCCCATGTGATCCCACCCATTGTGTTGGTCTACAACCGTCATTGTTCAAATCCAGCTTGCATTGGCAAGCGGAATTCGGCGGCACAGCTATTTCCGGCGTTTCCACCGAGATCCTTGTTATTGCGCGCGCCCTTCCTCCCCTTCCTTGACCATTCCCCCCCGCATCGTCATACTGTTTGGCTGAACGGGATGCGATGTTGCCGAAGGGAAATTGTTGCAATGATGGTGGAGCGTTCCAGGGAATCCTTGGCGGCGGCGATGGCGGCGGTGCTGCTCGTCGGCGCGGGCATGCTGCTGCAGTTTTATCATCTGTCGCGCCCCAACTTTTACCGCGACGTCCCCGCGCGCGACGGCGCCTACGTCCAGCAGATGAACCTGGACGGGACGTGGCTCGCCCCGAGCGTCGACGGCAAGCCGCAGTTCGACGTCTCGCCGATGCACCTGTGGTCGATCAAGGCCGCCTCGCGCCTGCGCCCCGAGGTCGAGTTCTTCCACGTCCGCGCCCCCGGCGCCCTGTGCGCGCTCCTGCTGGCGATCCTCGTCGGCTGGTGGTTCTACCTGCACGCCGTCCGCTACGGCCGCGAGGACATGGCCGAGGTCCCCCCCGAGGGCTTCGCCCTGCTGGCCGCCCTCGTGACCGCCTCCAGCCCGTTCCTGATCATGGCCGGCCGCTCCGGCACGCCCGTGGCGATGTTCACGCTCGTGTGGCTGGCGGCGGCGTTCTGCTGGGGCGAGTCGCTCGAGGCGCGCCGCTCGTTCTACGCCGGCCGCCCCTGGCGCGTGTGGGTGATCTGGGGTTACCTGCTCGCCGGCCTCGGCATGCTCGTCTACGGCCCGGCCATGCTCGTGCTTTTGTGGGTCCCGTACGTCCTGGCCGCGCGCGCCTACCACCTCAACCGGCCGAGCTTCATCCACCTTCCGGGCCTCGTCCTGGCGCTGCTGATCGGCGCCTCGGCGCCGGCGGCCGCCTGCCTCGAGTGGCCCGACCGCTCCGCCGAAATCTGGCGCGCGTGGGCGACCCTGCCGCTCACCGGCCAGCCCCCGGTCAGCCTCGCCGCCAAAGCCGGCCTGTTCACCCTGAGCCACCTGCCGTGGCTCCTCCTGGCGCTGATCATGTGCGTGCGCGTCTGGCTGCGCAAGGACCGCTCCCCCACCCTGGTTTTCTGGATGAGCTCGCTCGTCGGCCTGGCGGTCGTCCTCGGCGTGGCCGGCCCGCGGTCGGGCGGGGTGCTCCTGCCGCTCGTGCCGATCGTGGCGCTCCTCGCGGCCGACGCCCTCTACCGCTGGAACTTCGAGCACGGCTCCGCGATCCTGCTGCGCGCCGTCATGCGCGTGACGATCGTCGTCGGCATCCTCGTCGGCATTTTCCTGGCCGTCCTCACCGAATCCCGTCTCGGCCAGGCGCTCCTCGGCCTGCTGGCGCTCAGCTGGCTCGTCTGGACGATCCGCGTCCGCCGCCACGGCATCATCTACACCCAGTGGCAGACGACCGCGCGCCTGGCGACGATCATCCTGCTCATGATCATCGCCTGCGAGGCCGCCGTGCTCTCGGACTGGGTCCCGCGCGAATACATGTTCCACTCGACGATCGGCTACTTCGCCCGCGTCCACGAGCGGATGAAGAACGTCGACGCGCCGGCCGTCTACCTCGGCCGCCGCCTCCCCGGCCTGTACGCCTATTACCTGCACAACAAAACGCTGCGCCCCGTGGCCGACCTGAACCAGGTCACCCGCATGCCCAATGGCCGGCAGATCCTGTTCACGCGCGGCAACTTCGAGGCCCTCGCCGGCAAGCCCGGCTTCGTCCAGCTGACGACCAACCCGCGCGGCGCTGACGCCCTGCGCCCCTATGACGCCATGTACCTCGTCCTGCCGGCCGGCGTCGACTCGACCACCATCCCGCTGCGGATCGCCCTCGTCGGCAACAGCGGCACGCGCCGCTCCGCCGTCCGCGACGTGGCGCGCAAGCTCGGCGAAGAAAACGACGCCGCCCCGCTCGACCACGTCCTCATGCTCGGCAACAATATCTGGGGCCCGCGGCTGACCGACCACCTCGACTTCACGTCGAGCTTCGAGCGCCCGTTCCGCAACCTGTTGCGCAAGGGCGTCCTGTTCCACGCCGTCCTCGGCCACGAGGACCAGTCCTACGGCTGGATCCAGACGCATTACCCGCCGTTCCACATGGAGGGGCGCCGTTACTACTCCGCGCCGATGCGCGACGGTCTCGTCGAATGCTTCATGCTCGACACCGAATCGATGAACGCCGGCAAGGCTCAAGCCGACGAGCAGATCGCGTGGCTCGACAAGGCGCTTGGGGCCTCGCGCGCCCGCTGGAAGATCGTCGGCATGCACGAGGCGCTCCTCACGGCCGCCGGCAAGGGCAAGGCCTCGCCCCAGCTCGCCGCCAGGCTCATCCCCCTCTTCGAGCGCCACGGCGTCAGCCTCGTCGCCTGGGGGAACAACCCCTGGTACGAGCGCCTGCGCCAGAAGCCGGCCGGCCCGGTCTACCTGAACGACGGCTGGAGCGGCAGCGCCGAGACGACCTCCTTCGCGCAGTCGCCCCTGCTGCAGGCGGCCAACTGCGAGCACGGCGGCTTCGTGCTGCTCGACGTGACCGACCGCGCGATGCGGCTGCGCGCGATCAACCGCAAGGGCGACCTGATCGACCAGCTCGAGATCCCCGCCCCCGCCGCGCCGCCGCGCCCATGACGCGGCCGCGGCCGCTGACCGCGCTCCGCGACTGGGGCGCCGCCGTCGTCGATTTCCTCTACCCGCCCGTCTGCATGCTGTGTCTGGGCCGGCTCGGCCGGGGCGAGCGCATCGTCTGCGACCGCTGCCGCGCGCGCCTCGCCCTGGAACCCCGCTGGCGCTGCGGCGTCTGCGGCGCGGCCGGGATCGGCGGCGAACCCGACCCGGGCCGCCGCTGCCGGCTCTGCCCGCCGTTGGGCGCGTCCTACAACGGCGTCCTGAGCGTGATCGGCTACGGCCCGCTCCCGGCGCGCTGCGTCCACCTGTTCAAATACCAGCGCCGGGTGGAGCTGGGCGAGCTCATGGCCCGGCTCATGTGCGAGCGCCTTGTCGGGCCGCTCGATACGTTATCGGGCAGGCTGGATGTCATCGCGCCGGTGCCGCTGCACTGGGCGCGGCGGATGGGCCGGGGGTTCAACCAGAGCCAGACGCTGGCGCGCCCGCTCGCCGTCGCGCTGGGGTTGCCGCTCGAGACGGACCTGCTGCGCCGTACGCGTTACACCCGGCGCCAGGCGCTCCTGCCCCGCGAGCGGCGCGGCGACAACATCCGCGGCGCCTTCGGCCTCGGCCGCGGCGCCGGCGTCGACGGCCTCGGCGTCCTGCTGGTCGACGACGTCGTCACCAGCGGTGCGACGATCGAGGAATGCGCCCGCACGCTGCGTGCCGCCGGCGCGCGCGAAGTCTGGGCCGCCAGCTACGCCCGCGCCGGCATGGGGGGAGGAGAAATGATGAATGATGAGTGATGAATGTGTCCGGTGATTCCGGCTCTCATCGCTCATCTCTCATCGCTCATCTCTTTTTTCATCATTCATCACTCATCACTCAATACCGCTTCGCGCATCTTCGCCGCCAGCGTCTCCAGCGTGAACGGCTTCTGCAGGAAGTGGACCCCGCGGTCGAGCACGCCCCGGTGCGCGATCACGTCGGCCGTGTAGCCCGACATGAACAGGCACTTGATATCGGGCCTGAGCTCGTGGAGCCGCCGTTGCAGATCGCGCCCGCTCATTTCGGGCATGATGATGTCGGTCAGCAGCAGGTCGATCTTCCCCCGATGCTTCCGGAAAATCTCGATCGCCTCGCCCGGGCTCCTCGAGGCGAGGACCGTGTAGCCGAGGTTCTCCAGCATGTAGGTGGCCAGCTTCAGGAGCGCCGCCTCGTCCTCGACGAGCAGCACGGTTTCCGTGCCGCGGGGCGTCCCGGCCGGGGTGCGCGGCGCGTCGGCGTCGTCGCCCTCGACCTCGTGGCGCGGCAGGTGGATGTCGAACGTCGCCCCCCGCCCCGGCTCGCTGCGGACGTCGATGAACCCGTTGTTCTGCTTGACGATGCCGTAGACGGTCGCCAGTCCGAGCCCCGTCCCCTGCCCCTTGGCCTTGGTCGTGAAAAACGGCTCGAACAGGTGCGCCAGGGCCTCGCGGTCCATCCCGCAGCCGGTGTCGCTGACCTCGACCAGCACGTAGGGGCCGGGCAGCGCCCCGTCGCGGCTGCCGCCGTAGGATTCGCTGACTTCGACGTTGCTGGTCCGGATCGTGATCCTGCCGACGCCCGTGATCGCGTCGCGCGCGTTGACGACGAGGTTGGCCAGGATCTGGTCGATCTGCGCCGGGTCCATCATCACCGGCCACAGGCTCGCGGCCGGCTGCCATTCGAGCCGCGTGTCCTCGCCGATGAGCCGCCCGAGCATGTTCAGCATCCCCTCGATCGTGCTGTTGAGGTTGAGGACCCTCGGCGCGATCGTCTGCTTGCGCGCGAAGGCCAGCAGCTGGCGCGTCAGCCCGGCCGAGCGCTCCGCCGCGCTGAGAATCTCCTGGAAGAACCGGCGCATGGGATCGTCCTCCCCGAGCCGGTCCAGCGCCATCTCCGAGTAGCCGACGATGACGTTGAGCATGTTGTTGAAGTCGTGGGCGACGCCCCCCGCCAGCCTCCCGACCGACTCCATCTTCTGCGCTTGCCGCAGCTGCGCCTCGAGCCTCCCCCGCTCCTCCTCGGCCCGCTTGCGCTCGCTGATGTTGCGCGCGATCCCCTCGACCGACGTCACGTTGCCGGCCCGGTCGAACAGCGGGATCTCGAACACCTCCAGGTGCCGCGACGAGCCGTCCTTGTGCTTGACCGCGACCTCGAACGGCGGCTGCGGCTCGCCCACAAGCGTCAACTCCGAGTGCCGGATCGCGACCTTGTTGATGATCGAGTCCGTCAATGACTCCGAGAAATGGACCATGCATTCTTCGGGCGCCCAGCCGAGCACGTTCGACACCGACGGGCTCAGGTACGTGTAGACGCCGTTGCGGTCCTCCTGGTAGAGGAAATACTCGTTCTGAATCCCCTCGAGCAGGCGCCGGAATTTGTCCTCGCTGTCGCGCAGGGCGTCCTCGGCCTGGCGCTGAACGACCGCCACCGCCAGCTGGCTGGCCAGCTGCTCCATGAACCCCACCAGCTCCGGCGTGAACCGCCCCGGAGCCCGGTCGTTGATCTGGATCAGCCCGATGATCTGGTCGCCGTGGCGCAGCGGGATGAGCGCCACCGACTCGTAGCCGGCCTCGGTGCAGAAGCTGCGTGTCAGCGACCGGCGCTCCTCGTCGCTCAGCCCGGCCATCAGCTCCGTCGTGCCGTTGGTCCAGAAACTCCCGTTCGGCGTGCAGTACGGCAGGTCCGCGCCGATGCGCCCGCGCAGGATCCTGCCGCACATGCACTCGAGCACCAGGTTGCCGGTCTCGTCGCGGACGGGCCGCCCGTCGGCGTCGCGGCGGCAGAGCAGGTTTTCGCCCCCGATGAATTCGGGATCGAACCCCCTCGATTCGCAGTACGGGAAATCCTCCCCCTCGCGCAGCCGGATCCCGACCGCCTCGCACCCGGTCCAGTTTTGCAGCAGGCCCAGCACCAGGCGGATCAGCTCGTGCAACTGGCTGCGGTCGTTGAGCAGCCGCAGCAGCTCCAGCATCGCCTCCCGCTCGCGCCGGCCGCGGCGCGTTTCCGTCACGTCCCGGAACGATTCCTGCACGACCTTCTGGCCCGCGATCTCGAGGATGTGCGCCTTGACCGCGACCTCCTTGAGCGGCCCCGATTTGGTCAGCAGCCGCTTCTCCGAGACCCGCCCGCCGTTGCCGGAGATCGCCGCCGGACCGGTCCCCCCCGCATCGGGCGGGTCCAGGACCGACAGCGGCCGCCCGACCAGCTCGGCCTTCGCATAACCGGTCAGCTCCAGGAACGCCTCATTGCAGTCCAGCAGCGCGCCCGTCTCCGGGTCCGACAGCGCGATCCCCTCGATCGCCTTGTCGAACAGCGTCCGGTAGCGCGCCTCGCTCGCGCACAGCTCCTCCTCGGCCCGCTTGATGTCGACGAATTTCCACACCGCATCCATCAACAGCGTGAGCTGGAGCACGTCCGATTCGTCATAATCCTCGGCCTTGTTGGCCACCCCCACCACCGCGACGATCTGGCCCTCCCGGAACACCGGAACGGTCATGAACTTGGTCAGCGGGGCATGCCCCTCGGGATAGCCGCGCTTGCGCGGGTGATCGGCATTGAAGTCGTTCAGGATGATCGGCTTGCGCTGGCGGACGGCCTCGCCCCACAGGCCCGTCTGGTCCAGCTCATAGATGTCGTGCGAATCCCGTATCGAGCATTGCGCCATGACCCCCAACGACCATGTGTTCAGGACGAAGAGCTTCTTGTCCTCGTGGTAGAAGAAGATGTAGCCGATTTCGCTTTCGGTCAGATTGATCGCCTCGTTGAGCGCGTTGTCCAGAAACTCCTGCGTCGTCTTGGCGCGATACTGCAAGATGCTCACGAGCCCCCGCAGCCGCGTTTCGGTGCGGCGGATCTGCTCCTCGGACCGCTTGCGCTCGGTGATGTCGCGGAAATACCAGACGCGGCCGTGGTAGCGCCCGTCCGCCCCGAACATCGGCGCCGAATAACGGTCCAAGACCCGGCCGTCGGCCAGAAGCAGCTCGTCATGGCCCGTCTCGGTCTTGTGGTCGTACAGGTATCGAACCCGCTCCAGGAACGACGCCGGATCGGCGTTGCAGCTCGCCACGAACTGCAGGATCGGCCCGTCGTTGCCGCCCTCGATCAGCTCCGCCGGAACCTCCCAGATCTCGACAAACCGCGGGTTGTGCATGAGGATGCGGCCTTGCTCGTCCACCACGAGAATCCCGTCAATCGAGGCCTTCATCTGCGTCGACAGCAGGACGTTCCCGAGCCGCAGCTCCTCCTCCGCCCGCTTCTGCTCGGTGATGTCCCAGACCGTGGAAACCACCACCCCCATGTCGGGCAGCGGCGTGTTCGTGACCGAGATGTAATGGGTCTCCTCGCCGCCGCGGGTGATGGGGATGCCGTCCCACCGCATCCGTCCGGCGTCCCCGCTCGCGCAATCCTCCAGCACGCGGGCCCGGAGTTCCTGCCTGAACTCCGGATCTTCATAGACGGCCTCCCAGAATGCATCCGGGTCGGCGAGCTTGTCGCGCGTCGTCCGGTGGATGGCCGCGAACGGATCGTTCATGTACTCGAACCGCGCCGGGTTCGACGTCGAAATCACCGCGATCCCGATCGGCAGGTTGTCGAACACCGTCTTGAGCTCGTTCCGGCTCTCCTGGATCGCCTTGCGCGACTCGAGCTCGGACTGCCGCATCGCGCGGCGGAGCGCCGCCTCGCGCCGCCGGCAGGCGATCACGACCACGGCCGGCACGATCAGCGCCAAAACGATGAAGCCGACGGCGCCGGCCGCCTCGTATGGCTCGCGCCGCGCGCCGGCCGCCGCCCCGCCCTCGCCGCCGCAGCCCAGCAGCGCCATGAAGAGCGCACTCAACGCCAAAACCGCCGCGCGCGGCCGGCGTCCCCATCCGGTCCTGAACATCTCGGGCATGATCCAACCTCAATGACGTAACGAACATGAGCCGGTCCGGGAAAACACACCCGAACGGCCAATATTTGGCACGGCTACGAACCGGCGCATGTTACCCGAACGCACCGCTTTTTTACAGGAATACCTTGGTTTTTTATAATAGTTATTATCATAACTTCTGCGATTGAACGCGCCAATTCGACTGTGACATTATTCACTGGCGCAATCATTTCAAGCCCTTGTTTTGCGGCTTGGAACCATGAACCGCATAAAAGAACCGCCATTTCTCCGGCTGGGGGAGAAATGGCGGGCTGCTCGCGCGTCTGGGCAGAGCTTTTCCAATGCCGTTCACGACTCGAAATTATGGCGGCTGGCGAGGCGGATCAACTCACGTCGGACGTGTTGACCCGCACAACATTGATTGCCTTATCGCCCTTGGGCCCATCGACGATGTCAAATTCCACGCTCTCGCCTTTGACAAGCGTCCGGTAACCGTCGCCTTGAATGTCCGAATAATAAACGAAGACATCCTTGCCGTCATCGCGCTCGATGAAGCCCCACCCTTTCTTGTCATGAAAAAACTTCACCTTGCCGATCGCCATGTGAAACCCCTCACCTCGTAAACGCTGTTCGGTCGACGACTCGCTCCCACGGCAGCGGACCGTGATATCATTTGCCTGCGGCGTCGGCACGAACACAACCCTGTCGCCCTGGTTCTGTTTTGCGCCGGCGGAACCCACAACCACGCAACCAACTCAAGATCCGGCTGCTCTCGCGCCGGCCTGATGAATCGTTGCGCCATGCTGCCAACCCTACATCGCGCAAAACAACTCACCGCTGTTTAATGGCTCTACATTATTCATCACCCCCGCCCCCGGTCAAGCCAAATATCAAAATATAATTATAACATTACTAACATATGGGTTTTTATGCGTGAAACTCCGGATCATCAAAACATATCCCCACGGCCATCGCAAAACCCAATGTTTTCCGGCCTGAAATCGCAATCGGCTCATTCGGCCCGCCCCTCCCGCCGCCCCACTTTCGGATTGGTCGATTGAATGGGGGATTCCCCCAATTTATCATCCCCCGCCCATAACCCCATCATCCCCATTGCCCCCCATCCCCCCAATCCGGTTTGCGCTAAGCATTGTATGGGGGATTCCCCTATTTATAATCTTCGTTTCGGCTATTGATAATGTCGTTCGGAACAATCCACCCGCCCCTCCCAGCCAGATGCGGCGTCTCGTCCCAACGATCCCGGTTCGTCGAACCGCGAAGCCCTGGCGCGGCGGAGCCCCAACCAAAGGATAGGACATTCACCCTGAGCCCCCGAGAAATTCTCCGTTTCCTCCGTTGCCGTCTGTTCATTCCAGTCTTCAGGAATTTCTCCGCATCTCCGCCGAACTCCGCGCCTCTGCGACAAGATTGGGGTTTTCGTGGTTTTTCGTTGACTTTGCGGATGGGAGGACTAAGCTGTTTGGCCGGGTGTACCACGACTGTGACGAATATGCCCAATCGCCAGCCAGGCCATGCGAACCGGCCGGCCGACGTGCTAAAATCGAGGTTTCTAGAGTTCAACAAATAGCCACAGGAGGCGAATGTCATGACTGTTAAGATCGGTATCAATGGGTTTGGCCGCATCGGACGCCTGGTCTTCCGCGCCGCCCTCGAGGACAAGGGGGTCGAAGTCGTCGGCATCAATGACCTAGCCGACAACAAGTCCCTGGCCCACCTGCTCAAGTACGACTCGACCCACGGCACGCTGCCGTACGAGGTCAGCTCCGACGCCGAAGGCATCATCGTGGGCGGCAAGAAGATCCCGGTCAGCATGGAAAAAGACCCGGCCAACCTCCCGTGGGGCAAGCTCGGCGTCGACATCGCCATCGAATCGACCGGCTTCTTCACCAAGCGTGAAGCCGCCGCCAAGCACCTGACCGCCGGCGCCAAGCGCGTCCTGATCAGCGCCCCCTCCGGCGACGCCGACGCCATGTTCGTCCGCGGCGTCAACGACGACACGTTCGACCCCGCCAAGCACTTCGTCGTCTCCAACGCCTCGTGCACGACCAACTGCCTGGCCCCGCTCGTCAAGGTCCTCAACGATGAGTTCGGCCTCGTCCGCGGCCTCATGAACACGATCCACTCCTACACCAACGACCAGCGCACCCTCGACCAGATCCACTCGGATCCGCGCCGCATGCGCACCGCCGCCGCCAGCATGATCCCGACCAAGACCGGCGCCGCCTCGGCCATCGGCAAGGTCATCCCCGAACTCAACGGCAAGCTCGACGGCTTCGCCATGCGCGTCCCGACCCAGAACGTCTCGGTCGTCGACCTGACCTGCGAACTGAAGAAGTCCACCACCGCCGAAGAGATCAACGCCGCCCTGCGCAAGGCCGCCGCGGGCCCGCTCAAGGGCATCCTGGCCGTCTGCGACGAGCCCCTGGTCTCCATCGACTTCAACCACGACCCGCACTCCTCGACCGTTGACTCGGCCCTGACCAAGGTCATGGGCGGCAACTTCGTCAAGGTCCTGTCGTGGTACGACAACGAGTGGGGCTACTCGACCCGCTGCGTCGAAATGTGCAAGCTCATGGCCGCCAAGAAGTAAGCATCACGCAATCGAGCCCGGGGGCGCGGGAGCGCAAAGCGCCCGCGCCCCTCTTTTTTAGGCACTCTTTTTCGTGCTCGTGTGGGGCCGGCGCCTCGCCGGCCATTCGCATTCGTGCTCGTGCTCGTAATCGTAATCGAAAATCGTAATCGGAAATCGGACCCTGCTTCATTCCGCAATCCGCAATCCGCAATCGCAAATTCAAAGGAGACTTCCCATGCGCAAGCAGATCGTAGCCGGCAACTGGAAGATGCACATGACCCCGACCGAGGGCGCCAAGCTCATCGGCGACCTCATCCCGCTCGTCACGGGCGCCCAGTGCGACGTCGTCGTCGCCCCGACCTTCACCGGCCTTGACCGCGCCTCCCAGGCCCTCAAGGGCAGCTCCATCGGCCTCGGCGCCCAGAACGTCTACTGGGAAGCCAAGGGCGCCTTCACCGGCGAGATCGCCATGGGCATGCTCCTGGACCTCGGCGTCCAGTTCGTCATCGTCGGCCACAGCGAGCGCCGCCAGTACTTCGGCGAGACCGACGAGACCGTCAACAAGCGCGTCAAGGCCGTCCTGGCCGGCGGGCTGACCCCGATCATGTGCGTCGGCGAGACCCTCGCCCAGCGCGAGGCCGGCCAGACGGCCAACGTCGTCAAGACCCAGGTCCGCGGCGGCCTCTCGGGCCTCAGCGCCGACCAGGTCGCCGGCCTGGTCATCGCCTACGAGCCGGTCTGGGCCATCGGCACCGGCAAGGTCGCCACGACCGAGCAGGCCCAGGAAGTCCACGCCATCATCCGCGGCCTCGTCGCCGAGCTCTACAGCCAGTCGGTGGCCGACGCCGTCCGCATCCAGTACGGCGGCAGCGTCAAGCCCGACAACGCGGCCGAGCTCCTGGCCCAGCCCGACATCGACGGCGCCCTGGTCGGCGGCGCGGCCCTCAAGGCCGCCGATTTCGCCGCCATCTGCAACGCCTCGAAGTAAGTCGTTCCCGTGGGGCCGGCGCCCGCGCCGGCCCTCATTTTTTGTTTTTGGTGGTCAGTTTTTAACTTTTGGCCCAAACTTGTTTCCCAAGACCCCGGTCTGATGGTAGGCCGGGTCTCTGACCCGACAGCCCATAGGACCCATAGGACCCAGACCCAGTTCCATGCAGACGTATCCCTCCATGCCTTCCGTGATCCCGGCCTCGTGCCCCGAACGGCTTCACCTGACCCTGGAAGGACTCCTCGAGATCAGCAATCTCGTCGGTTCGGTGATGCTCCTCGACGACATCCTCGACCGCATCGTCCAGATCACCGCCGGCCTCGTCGGCGTCCCGGTCTGCTCCATTTACCTCCTCGACGAGCAGGAGAAGCTCGTCCTGCGCAGCACATGGGGCCTTGAAACGGACCTCAAGGGCAAGGTCGTGTTCGAGCCGGGCCAGGGGGTCGTCGGGACCGTCGCGCAGACCCGCCAGACGCTCGCCCTGGAGGACAGCACCGTCGACCCGCGCTACCGGCCGCTCCCCTCGAGCCTCTCCCACGGCTACCGCGCCTACATCTGCTCGCCGATGCTGATCCGCGACGAGCTCGTCGGCGTCATGACGGCGCGCAAGACCGACGTCTATCACTTCACGAGCGACGAGATCCTGTTCTTCGAGACGATCTGCAAGCAGGTCGCGATCCTGATCGAGAAGGCGCGCATTTACGAGGAGAAGATCCAGGCCGAGCGCCTCGCCGCCGTCGCCGTCTCGCTGTCGGGCGTCGCCCACTACATCAAGAACGTGCTGCTGACGATGCAGGGCGGCGAGTACCTCGTCGAGCGCGGCATCGAACAGGGCGCCCTCGACCGCGTCAAGGACGGCTGGAGCGTCCTCAAGCGCGCCAACCGCAAGATCCGCGGCCTGGTCGAGAACATCCTCAACTACTGCCGCCAGAACGAGCCCAATTTCCGCCGCGTGAACCTCAACGCCATGATCACGGACATGGTCCAGACCGTCGGCGACTCGGCGCGCGAGCACGGCGTCGAGCTCGCCACCAGCCTCGACCCGCAGGTCGGCGAGGTCTGGATCGACTCCGAGCAGATCTACGACGGCCTGCTGAACCTCGTCACCAACGCCGTCGACGCGATCCCCGAGGGCCGCGGCGGCCGCGTGCGCATCCTCACCGAGCTCCTCGACGGCCGCCACCAGGTCCTGATCGACGTCAGCGACGACGGCGTGGGCATCGCCGACGACGTCAAGGACAAGATTTTCAATTTGTTCTTCTCGACCAAGGGGCGCAAGGGGACGGGCATCGGCCTGGCCGCCACGCGCAAGATCATCGAGGATCACGGCGGCACGATCGAGCTGACGACCGTGGTGGGCGAGGGGACGACGTTCTCGATCTACCTGCCGACCAACGCCCCCGAAATGACCCACCCCCCCGAATAACCCTCGCGAGATTCACCCCCACGCATCTCGTGCGTCGTAATCGTAATCGTCTCGCCAGCCGAAGCCTCGGCGCAGGCTCGTGCGTCGTGCGTCGTGCTCGTGCTCGTAATCGTAATCGTCTTGCCAGCCGAAGCCTCGGCGAAGGCTGGTGCGTCGTGCTCGTGCTCGTAATCGTAATCGTAATCGAACGATTTCGAGCGCGGCCCTGTCTGATCGACCGCGCCATGCGCGAGCGATGTTGGCTCGTGCGAAATACCTATCGGGCCAATCGCACCCATGGGACGCATCCGCCCCATGGGACCCATTCTTTTTTCGGCAAGCCGATCAGGCTTTCCCGACCGGCACGCGCTCCGGTTCCGGTTCGGCCATGACGCTGTTTTTCTTCCGCAGAACGCTGTGCCGCATCCCGTAACCGAAGTAAACCAGCAACCCCACCGCCTGCCACACCAGTAGCCGGAGCCAGTTGGCGGGCTGAAGCGACAGCATCAACATCAGGCTGAGGGCCATGCCAAAGATGGGGATCGCAAGCCCGCCCGGGCATTTGAACGGCCGCCGGGCGTCGGGGTTGATCCGGCGCATGACCAGCACCGCCGTGCACACGATGAAGAACGCCATCAGCGTTCCGATGTTGACCAGCTCCAGCAACACGCCCAGCGGGAAAAACCCGCCGAGCAGGGCCACGGTGATGCCGGTCAGGATCGTGGCTTTCCACGGCGTCCGGAACTTCGGGTGCACGTCGGCGAAGAAGCCCTTGGGCAGCAGCCCGTCGCGGGCGATCGCCATCAGGATGCGCGGCTGGCTCTGCATCATGACGAGGATGACCGACGTGAGGCCCGCGATGGCGCCGACGCTGATGATGAAGTGCGCCCAGTTCTGGCCGTACTTGGCGAACGCGTCGGCGATCGGGGCGTCCTTATCGAGCTGGTTATACGGGATCATGCCGGTCAGCACCGCCGTCACGGCGATGTAGAGCGCGGTGCAGATCAGCAGCGAGGCGATGATGCCGATCGGCAGGTCGCGCTGCGGGTTTTTGGCCTCCTCGGCGTGTGTGGATATTGCATCAAACCCGATGTAGGCGAAGAAGATCGAGCCGGCTCCCGCCAGCATGCCGATCGGATTGCCTCCCGCATCGGTCTGTCCCCACACGAATTCTTTTCCAAAGAAGCTCAGTCCCATCCAGCCCTTGGGCGCAAACGGCGTCCAATGCGTCGTCCCGGCCTTGATCAGCAGGTACGTGCCGACCGCGATCACCATCAGCACGACCGAGACCTTCGTCACAACCATGATGTTGTTGAACACGGTCCCTTCCTTGACGCCCCGCACGATGATGATCGTCAGGATGACCGCGATCGCAAACGCCGGAAAATTCAGGATGGGGTGGATGATCGACCCGTCCGCCAATTTGATTTGCGTCAGCATCCAGTGGCCGTCGACAAAATCGAACGGAGCCTTTTGCAGGTAGGGCGATAGGTGAATATTTTGTAAAAATCCGCCTGTATATGGACTCATATGCCCGAGGAACGCCTGGAAGTAACCCGACCACCCGACAGTCACCGTGGCCGCCGTGAACGTGTACTCGATGATCATGTCCCAGCCGATGAACCACGCCAGCAGTTCGCCCAGCGTCGTATACGCATACGTGTATGAGGAACCGGCCACCGGGGTCATTGCCGCGAATTCGGCGTAGCACAGCGCGGCGAAGACGCAGGCGATGCCCGCCACGATAAACGAAACGATCAGCGCCGGACCGGCCTTGTCATGGGCGGCCGCCCCGACGATGACGAAGATCCCCGCGCCGATGATCGCGCCGATGGACAGGCTCGTCAGCCCGACCGGCCCCAGCACCCGCCGCAGCCGATGCTCGCCATCCATCTCGGCGCTAATCTGCCCGAGACTTTTCCGTGCAAACAATTGGTTCACGATGTGAAATCCTCCGGTGGCGTTTGTGTGAAAGACTCGTGGAACTGAACATAAACCCATTGTCAGCCCCATTGCAACCCCAATGAGAACGCGCCGCACTATAAATTTCGAGCCCGTGAAATAATGAACGCCAAACGCCCGCGCGAGGTCTTTTTCGGCCCGGTTTTGGTCGCGTCCGCCGGCCTGGGAACCCGTTTACTCGGCGAGCAGCCATTGGCGCGCGGCGGCGCCTTGCACGAAATCGTAATACCTCGCCGTCGAGCGCTGGAGCCACGTGCTTCCGTTGTTGCGTCCGCCGGCGAAATAACCGGTCGCGCGAACGTAGTGATTCTGGTTCGTCGGCAGCTTGAGGCCGCCCAGCCGGTAACCCACCCCGGCCACGGCCCCTCCCCAGCCGAGCGGCGTCCAGTGTTCCCCGTCGCTCGACGCCTCGAACTGGACCTGGTACGGCCACGGATGGCCTCCCCCCAGCGTCCACGTCACGGTCCCCGACCCGACCGTGAGCTTCTGCGTCGCCGCATCCGGGTTGGTGTAGCGGACGAGATTTGACCGCACGCCGCAGTTGGCCAGGATTTTGCCGTCCGGTTGCAGCGCCAACCCATACCCCATCCGGTCGCCGTTGTTTTCGTGGATGTAGCCGAAATTCGGATCGATCGTGCCGTCCGGGTTCAGCCGCTCGGTATAGAAATTCCACTTGAAAACCCCATCGGTGATCTGGTGCATGCCGTGAATGATGATTTGTCCGTTGGCTTGCACGATGATCGAGCCGATCTCGTTGAAACCGGTCAGGTTTGTCTGGACCAGGCCGAACGCCGGGTCGCGCTTGCCGTTCTCGTGCAGCCGCATGATTCCGTAGCACGCGACGCTGCGCAGCTCGATGAAACTGCCGCCGACGATGATCTTCCCGTTCGGCTGCACCGCGAAGCACATGGCTTCTCCGCTGACCCCGACGCTCCGGCTGAATCCCGTGTCGGCCGACCCGTCCGCATTGAGCCGCAAGATCTCGCCCCCCTCCCGGCCCACCACGATTTTCCCGTCCAGCTGCAATGCGAGCGCCCGGCAGGTAAAAGAGCTCGATCCGGTATTGAAACTGGTGTCGACCGTTCCGTCCGGCTGAAGCCGGACCAGCCCCCCGCGAGCCACGCCATTGACGTTCCTCATCCGGCCCCCGGCAAGGATTTTGCCGTCCGGCTGGAGCGCGAACACATCGATGCCGTAACGGTCGACCGTGACCGGCTGGAAAGTCGTGTCGGTGGTGCCATCGGCGTTCAGGCGCCGGATGGTTGAGCGGTAGCCGCGCATGTAGCTCCCGCACACGACCATCTTGCCGTCGGGCTGGACGAGGATTGCAAACGCATCCGCATTGTAACCGGTTTGGCCGTTGAACGCGGTGTCCGCCGTGCCGTCGGGGTATTCCCGGATCAGTTTTCCGGGATAATCGTACGGACTGCCCCCGGTCAGGCCGCCGCCCACGATTTTGCCGTCCAGCTGCAGCGCCATCGCATAGATCCCATAGGTGGGGGTTGTGATGTTGAAGGTGACCTCCAGCCCGCCGTCCGGGTTCAGCCGCGCGAGCCGGTTGCGCGCGGTTCCGCCGACGCTCGTGAAGTCGCCGCCCAAAAGCGCCTTGCCGTCGGGTTGCACCGTGACCGCATAAACGCGGCTTCCCTCATCCACGTTCGGCGCAAACCCCGGGTCGACCGAGCCGTCGACGTTGAGCCGTGCGATCCCGCGGTGGGTTTGCCCGCCCATTTTCGAGAATTCTCCGCCGACAATGATCTTGCCGTCCGCCTGCAGCGCCAGCGCGTCGACGAAATCATCGGCCGCCTCGCCCGGGTCAAACGTCTTGTCCAGCGAACCGTTCTCGTTGATCCGCGCCACGCAACGCCTGTGCCAGCCGTTGATCGCCATGAACGTCCCGCCCAGGACCATCTTGCCGTCGGGCTGGATGACGAGGGCGTTCACGTAGCTGTTGGCGTCCGTGCCGGGATTGAAGTTCTCGTCCACCTTGCCGTCGGCGTTCAGGCGCACGATCCGGTTGTGAATCACCCCCCCGACCCGTTCGAAATACCCGCCCAGCACAATCTTCCCATTGCGCTGCACCGCGACGGCGTGGATCGAGCTGTTGGACCCGGTGTTGGCCGGCACGAACGACGTGTCCAGCGAACCGTTGGCGTTGAGCCGCGCGACCGCGACCCGCGCAACGCCGTTGACTTGCGTGAAGTCGCCGCCAATGAGCGCCTTGCCGTCGGCCTGGATCGCCACGGCGTTCACCGTGCCGTTGGCCCCCGCCCCGGGGTTGAACGACGCGTCCAGCGACCCGTCCGCGTTGATCCGGGCGATGCGGCTGCGCGCCTGCCCGTCGATCGCGGTGAATTCACCCGCCACCAGGATTTTGCCGTCGGCCTGCGGCGCGATCGCGAGGACCGCCCCGTCCGCGTCGGCCAGAAACGTGCTGTCGCTCGTGCCGTCGTTCAAGAGGCGCGTCATGTGGCGTCGGGCCCCTTCGCCCGTGCTGAAATCGCCGCCGAGGAGAATCCTGCCGTCGCCCTGCACGGCCAGCGCGCGCACCGTCCCGTTGACGTCCGGATCGAACCCGTCGATCACCGAGGGCACAGCCCCAACCACCGGCTGGGCAAGCACAGCAACGAGCGCCAGCGCCACAAACACCTGTTTCATTACGACCAGGCTCCGCGATCAAAATGTTTCCCACCTGCCGGGAGTTTAGAACATCACGACGCACCCATCAACCAGATTAAAAACGTCCCCGGGCCCTTGCGGAGCCGGGGACGTTTTTGAGCTTTGACGGGCCGATTTACTTGTTCTTCTTGAGCCACGCCATCTTGGAGCGGATGCCGGCGCCGACCTCTTCGATCTGGTGCTTGGCGCCCTCGGCGCGCATCTGCTTGAAGTTCGGCATGCCCGAGTTGGCCTCGGCCAGCCATTCCTTGGCGAACGAGCCGCTCTGGATCTCGCCCAGGATCTTCTTCATCTCGGCGCGGGTGGCGTCGGTGACGATCCGCGGGCCGCGCGTGAAGTCGCCGTATTCGGCCGTGTTGCTGATCGAGTCGCGCATGCGGGCGATGCCGCCTTCGTAGATCAGGTCGACGATGAGCTTGACCTCGTGGCAGCACTCGAAGTACGCCATCTCGGGGCTGTAGCCGGCGCCGACGAGCGTCTCGAAGCCCGACATGATCAGGTGCGACAGGCCGCCGCACAGCACGACCTGCTCGCCGAACAGGTCGGTCTCGGTCTCTTCGCGGAACGTCGTCTCGTAGACGCCCGAGCGGGTGCCGCCGACGCCCTTGGCCTGCGCCAGGCCGTACTGCATGGCCTTGCCGGTGGCGTCCTGGGCGACCGCGACGAGGCACGGCACGCCGCCGCCCTCGACGAACGTGCGGCGGACGAGGTGGCCGGGGCCCTTGGGCGCGACCATCCAGACGTCGACGTCGGGCGGCGGGACGATGGCCTTGAAGTGGATGTTGAAACCGTGGCTGAAGACGAGGGCCTTGCCGGGCTTGAGGTTCGGCTTGATGTCGTTCTCGTAGAGCTTGGCCTGGACCTCGTCCGGGACGAGGATCTGGATGATGTCGGCCTTGGCGGCCGCTTCGGCGGCGTCGACCGGCTTGAAGCCGTGTTCGACGGCGAGGTCGTAATTCTTGGAGCCCTTGCGCTGGCCGATGATCACATTGAGGCCGCTGTCGCGCATGTTCTGGGCCTGGGCATGGCCCTGGCTGCCGTAGCCGATGACGGCAATGGTCTTGTCCTTGAGCAGCGACAGGTCCGCATCTTCATCGTAGTATAACTTGGCCATCTGACGATCTCCTTCAGGATATGAGCTTGCGCCGCCGAGGGTGTCATGCCGCTCGCATAGGCGACTCCGAAACCCAACCAAGGTAGTCTTTGGCGCGGTGAAGATCAAGATTTATTGCCCCCGGCTCGTGCTCGTAACCGTAACCAGGCATAGCCAGAACCAATTCGGCTGACCAACAAAAAGCGCCTTTGGCGCTCAGCGAGCTTTTACAGAAAAGAAATTCTCTGCGCCCTCTGCTCATCGCTGCATCTCTGCGACAAAATTTTTTGAACTTTTCTCCGGTTTCGACACTATTGTTACGGAAGACCAGACGGGAGGATGCGAATGGAGCCTGAAGAACGTAACCGGCCAAAATCGGGAGGACGGCTCCTGCGCTGGTTGGCCGCGCTGAGCGCGCTGGCGTTTCTTCTTTTTGCCGCTCTGGCGGCTTTCATCGGCTATGGCCTCGTCCGGCCGATCCCCAAACCCCAGGAGCTTCCGCTGAGCAGCCTCAAGCCGATCCCCGTCGCCGGGCAACCAACCTCTTCCACGCTCGCGGCCAGCACGGGCGGCATCCGGACGACCGACACGGCGACGACCACGACCGGTCCCATGCTGGAGCTCATTCCCGAAGCGGTCCAGCCAACGCCCGAACGGCGGGCGGCGGCACGGGCGATCAACGCCGCGTTCGCCCAGGTTCTGGCGGATTATGCCGAAGAAGTTGCCATCGAGAAAAAGTACCCGGGCAGGGAGAAGCAGGCATACGACCGGTGGCGAAAGGAATTGATCGACAACTATGTCATCCGCTACGACCACCTTGAAAAAATCGTCGCGCAGTTGCAAAAGGATTTCCCGTCCGACCTGGACCGGTTCGAGGCGGTTTACCTCGGCATGCTTGCCGAGCGCAAGGACTGGGGCGAAGCGGTTAATTACTGCGACCGCGTGCGCCATGACTGGAACCGGTCCCTCTACTACAACCGCCAGGCGGAACATTGGTTTCAAAGATCGGCCGGCGTCGGAATCCTCGGCCTGCGCGCGGCCATGAGAAAATTTTTCCACCGCAGCGATGCATAACACCTCTAAATCTACGGAATGAGTACGGACAAAGGGCACGAGGGACCTAAAGGACCTAAGGGACCCAAGGAAAAGCGAGGAAACCCGTCACGTTGACGGGGGCGGCAGCCTGGCTGTAGCCGGGGGACGTTCGGATTGCGGATTGCGGATTGCGGATTGCGGTTTGGGGGGCGCGGGGAGGGCGGGAGTGGACGAAATGGACCGGATGGACGAAATGGACGGGGGAGGCGGCGTTGCGGATTGCGGATTTCGGATTGCGGATTGCGGATTGGGGGGCGCCGGGAGGGCGGGAGTGGACGAAATGGACCGGATGGACGAAGTTGACGGGGGAGGCGGCGTTGCGGATTGCGGATTGCGGATTGCGGATTTCGGATTGGGATCCTCGGAAAGATTCGCGTTCACGCGGTCGAGGGCGGCGTGGAGCTTGTCGGGCGGGATGGCGGCGACTTCGCGGACATCGCGGGCCTCGGCCAGGTTGGGCT
>JBDKRG010000039.1:0-43533 GCA_039683515.1 Candidatus Sumerlaeia bacterium
CCTGCATTTCGATCACGACGCTGGCCGGTCTGCGCATCGTCCACGCCGAGGAAGCCAACCTCCCGCCCGCGAAAACCATCAACCCCGCCGACGTCCCCCCCGGCGCCCGCGTCCTGCACTTCCCCGCCGGCCGGCCGCTCGGGAGAATCTGCACCGAGCCGGGATCCGTAATCGGCGTGGCGGCATGCGGCGATGTGTTGATTCCCGCCGGCAAGCAGGCCCAACTCAGGATTCACATTCCGTGCGCATTCCAGGATCTTTCGCCGCTCCGCCGGCTCGGCCCGAACGACATCGACTCCGTCCATGTCGAATACGATTACGGCAGCCGGCAATACTACACGATCCCCGCCGGATTCAATCCCGATTCGATCCTGCGCTCGTTGGAATGCCTGAAAGGCCTCAAGGCGCTTAACATCAACAACACGAACATCCCGGCGCAAAGCCTCGCCCGGCTGCGCAATTTCCCGGCACTCGAGGATTTGGAAACCCCGAAGCTCAACGACGCCGGCATGGCGGTCGTCTGCGGCCTCACAAATCTCAAGAAAGCCGGCATCATCGCCCTCGACGTGACCGACGCCAGCCTCAAGAACATCGCCCGGCTCACCCGGCTCGAAAGCCTGTCGCTCGTCAGCTGCAAGAACGTCTCCGACAAGGGGCTCAGAAACGTTCCGATCCCGGCATCCGTCACGCAGCTGGAGCTTGTGATCTACGCCGCCCAAGGCTCCACGCTCGTTGAGGTCGCACGTCGCCTCCCGAATCTGAAATGCCTGAAAATTCAGGTCGGGTTCTCAAAATCGTCCATCACGAACCAGGACCTGTCCGCGCTGGCCTCGAGCGGGATCGAGGAGCTGGACCTCGGAGGCTGCGACTGCAGCCGCGTGACCGACGACGGCATCGCCGCACTCAAACCGATGCGCTCCCTCAGGAAGATCGTAATCGGCGGCGACCTGTTGACCGACCGCGCCGCCGAGCACCTCGCTGAAATCAAAACGCTCGAATCGGTGAGCCTCAAAGGCCAGAAACTCACGGACAACGCGGCGATCGCGCTCGCCCGACTGCCCAAACTCAAGTCGCTCGACGGCCTCGCCATATCCCGGCGCTCGCTGGAAGCGTTCGCCGCCGCGGGAACGCCGCTCGAGGATATTTCCTACGGCCTGCGTTCAGGCGAAACGCAGTTCATGGATGACGACGCGCTCGCCACGATCGCAAGGCTCGGCAAGTTAAAAAAGCTGGCGCTCTTCACTCACAACGCCACCAACGAAGGGCTGGCCCGGCTCACCGCCCTGCAAGATCTCGAAGATATCAGCATCTACAACAACTCGGGCGCGCTCACGATCGGCGGCCTCAATCACCTCAACGCGCTCAAGAAGCTCAATAAAGTCGGCGCGTTTCAGATCGTACAGGACGACTCGGGCCTTGATCTCTCCGGCCTCGCCGAACTGCAATGGCTGCATCTGAGCATCCATGAGTATCAATCCCTGCGCGACGAAGACCTTGCAGGCATCGCCCACTGCAAAAACCTCACGTGGCTGGGCCTGATGCTGACCGACGACCGGATCACCGACCACGGCATGGCAAACCTTGCCGAACTGACCTCGCTTCAGATTCTGTTCATCGGCAGCTCCCGCATCACCGGCCTGGGCGTCAAGCCCTTGGCCCACATGCCGAATCTCTTCAACCTGACGATCAGGGGGAAGATCGACAGCGACGGCCTGGCGGAAATATCGAAGCTGAAAACGATCTCGATCCTGACCGTCGCGACGTCGGTCCCAATCAGCCCCGAAGCGATGGACAGGGTCAAAACCAACCTGACTGCGCTCCAACAATGCGTTATCGGCTCCGATGAAGTCGCCGCCGCCGCTTATTGCCACGAACTTCTCGCCCCCGGCAAAACGGGTTACGACTTCAAGGCCACCACGCCCGACGGCAAGACGATCCGGCCAAGCAAGCTGGACAAGATCGTCATGCTTCATTTCTGGGCGTCGTGGAGCAAGCCCTGCCGCGCCGAAATCGCGCAGCTCAAGCAGGTCAACGAAACCATGACGCGCAAATTCGGCGACAAGTTCGCCCTGCTCAGCGTCTCCATTGATCAAAACCCCGCGGCGTGGAAGGAATTCATCCAGCGCGAAGGCATGTCATGGCCGCAGGCGCGCCTGAAAGATACCGGCATCCCGCGCCGCTACGGAATCAACCAGATCCCGGCGTATTACCTCCTTGCCCCCGACGGCAAGGTGCTGCTCAACCCGGAGAGCTCGTGGAAGAACATTGACGCGGTGATCGAGAAGGCCTTGAAGTAGGTCGTGTTCGTAGTCCCGCCTTCAGGCGGAATATCAATTTACCGTTGGACGGATGACCATGCTGATTGACCGTATGAAACGCCTCCTTCTCCCCGCCCGACCCGAAGAGCTGGTCGGCATCAGCATGGCGCGCGGGCCGGAGGTCACTCGCCGATTGAAACGCGTCATCGAGCGCATCGACAACTCGCCGCTCACGCGCCGCGCGATTGCCCTGTTCTTCCTCGCGGCCGCCATTTCAATCACCGCGCTGGCCGGCCTGCGCGTCGTCCACGCCGAAGAAGCCAACCTCCCGCCCGCGAACAAAATCACCCCCGCCGACGTCCCCCCCGGCGCGCGCGTCCTGCACTTCCCCGCCAATCGCTCGCTCGGCATCGTCTATATCAACGGCAAACATTACGACGGTCGGCCCTATTACTACATGCCGACTTCCTTCGGCCGGGGCGACTACGAGTGGGAACGCGTCGGCGAGGCGCGGGGCGACGTGCTCATTCCCGCCGGCAAGCTCGTAAAGCTCGATATTGCCGCCCCCGTAATTTACGGCGACCTCTCGCCGCTCGCCAAGCTCGGGCCCGACGACATCCACCACCTCGAACTCCGCTATGATTACCAACCGCCCGACGGCCCCGCCGAAAAAACCCCGGCCGGCTTTAACGCGTCAAACCTCCTCGCCCCATTCACCGGCTGGACCGGCCTCAAGGTCCTCGACATCAATTACACACGGATCGGCGACAAGGGGCTCGAACCGCTGCGCGGGTTCACCTCGCTCGAGCGGCTCTACCCCGGGCGCGGCCTCGGCGAAAAGGGCCTCCAGCTCATCTGCGGTCTCAAGTCGCTCAAGGGGCTTTACATCCTGATCCCGCCGCCGCGCGCCTCGCTCGCACAATTAAGCAACCTCGACAAGCTCGAGGAACTTTGGGTTTACAAGAAAACCTACGCCGCCGCCGACCTCGAGATGTTCCCGTCGATGCGCTCGCTCAAATGGCTCAAGCTGGCCGGCTCGGTCCCGGATCGAACCCTCGCCCCAATCGCGCGCATGCCGGCGCTCAAACACCTGCAACTGAGCGACGGGACGACGGACCGTCATCTCGCGATCCTCGCCGCCTCTCGAACGCTCGAAGACATCGATGCCGATGCAAGCAACCAGATCACCGACGACGGCGTCGCCAGCCTCAAATCGATGCCCGCGCTCAAGTCGCTCGACGTGCGCTCGTCGAAACTCTCGAACAAATCGATTGAGACGCTGAGCCAAATCAAAACCCTCGAGGAGATTTCCTGCACCGCCGTCGACATGGACGACGACGCGCTGATCGCGCTCGCCCGGCTCCCCAACCTGCGAAAAATCGAGTTTGCCCTCTATTACTCGATCGACCCACAGCGAAACAAGCGCAGCTTCACCGCGCGCGGACTCGCCGCCCTCGCCGACAAGAACACGCTCGAAGACCTCTGGATCGGCAGCCGCGGCATCGATGACGACGCCCTGGCCCAGATCGCGCGCATGACGCGCCTCAAAAAACTCTCCCTCTTCCCGCTCATGTCCGCGACCAACGCCGGCCTGGCGCAGCTCAAGTCCCTTAAGTCGCTCGAGCATCTATATCTCAGCAATAATTCCGACGCGATCACACTCGCCGGCCTCACTCAAATGTCTCCGCTCCCGAACCTCAAGTTCGCCCAGATCCGCTCCCTCGTTCAGGACTACTCTGGGCTCGATCTTTCCGGCTGGCCGAACGTGCAAACGCTGATGGTCGACGTCAGAACACACCAATCGTTCACCGACGATGACCTCAAGGGCATCGCCTCCTGCAAACACATCACGCACATATCGCTCGGCGACTGCTCGCTCGTCACCGACCGCGGCCTCGCCCAGCTCGCCGGCCTGACCGAGCTTTCGACCCGGTTCTGCCTGTATGGCCGCTCGCAGGTTACGGACGCCGGCCTCAAATCCCTCGCCGGCATGCAGCGGCTCGGAGGCGTCGAGATCGGCGGCAGGATCACCGATGCCGGCCTGGCTGAGCTCGCCAAGCTCCCACTCCTTCAGGGCGTGGGAATCACCACGTCCGAGCCGATCAGCCCCGAAGGCCTCGACAAGCTCAAGCGCCTGCCGTTCATGATGAATTGTCGGGTCGGCCCCGCGGACATCGTCAACCCCGGATTCCCCCAGCCGCGCAAGGTCGGCGAGGACGCCCCCGACATCAAGTTCACCACGCTCGACGGGAAAGAAACCAAGCTCAGCTCGCTCAAAAAAATCGCGATGGTCCACTTCTGGTCGACGTGGGAGAAAAACAGCCTCGATGAAAATGAAATCGCGCGACTTAAGCAGGTCAACGCGATCATGACGAAAAAGTTCCCCGGAAAATTTGTTCTGATCAGCATTGCAATGGACGACAACGACGCGCTGTGGCGCGAGACCGTCAAGCGCCAGGGCATGGACTGGATGCAGGGACGAAATCACACGTCGAGCGCCGCTTCCTACCAACTCGGCTTCAAAACCATGCCCGTTTATTACCTGATCGACCCCGACGGCAAGATCCTCCTCAACCCGGAGAGCTCGTGGAAGAACATTGACGCGGTGATCGAGAAAGCGCTGAAGTAGGCCGTGTTCGTAGTCCCGCCTTCAGGCGGAATATCAGTTGACCGCTGGACGGATGACCATGCTGATTGGCTTGATGAAACGCCTCCTCCCCGCCCGCCCCGAAGAGCTCGTCGGCATCAGCATGGCGCGCGGGCCGGAAGTCACGCGGCGTCTAAAGCGCGTGATCGCGCGGATCGACAACTCGCCGCTCACCCGCCGCGCCGTCGCCCTCTTCTTCCTCGCCACAGCCATTTCAATTACCACGCTGGCCGGCCTGCGCGTCGTCCACGCCGGCGAAGCCAGCCTCCCGCCCGCGAACAAGATCAACCCCGCCGACGTCCCCCCCGGCGCGCGCGTCCTGCACTTCCCCGCCGACCGCGTCCTGGGGCTGGTTTATATCGACCGCCAGCCGCTCAATAGCCGCTCACGAAATACGGGCGGCCATTTGAGCAATGTTGACGCATATGAATGGCAGTTACTGAGCCCCGCGCGGGGGGACGTGGTGATCCCGCCGGGCAAGCTGGCGGCGCTGCTCATTCTCCCGCCGGTCGTGTTTCAGGATCTTTCGCCGCTTTCAAGACTCGGGCCGGACGATCTGTATCAGGTCTCGATCCGGCATTGGCCGACGAAAGAGATGCCGGTCGGGTTCGATCCCAACACGCTGCTCGCGCCGCTCAAAGACATGACCGGCCTCAAGTCGCTCGACATCGCGGCAACGACGATCGGCACGAAAGGGCTCAGGACGCTGCCGGCCTTCAAATCGCTCGAGCGCCTCACCATGCCGCGAAACGTGACCGACACCGGCGTGGCCGTGGCCTGCCAGTTGAGAACGCTCAAGGTGCTGCAGGTCGGCGGCGAGCGCGCCGTGACCGACTCCTGTTTCGACGACCTCGCGAACCTCGCGGGGCTCGAAGAATTGCACATCAGCGGGCACAGCCTGCGCGGCAATACGCTGTCGAAACTCTGCGCGCTCAAGTCGCTCCACAAGCTGTTCATCAATGGCAATCTCAACGAAACCGCGGCGATGACCGCTCTCAGCCGGTTCCCCGCGCTCCGAAGCCTGAACCTGTTTTCGTATCCGCTGACGGACAGGGGGATGGCGATCCTCGCGGACTCGCCGACGATCGAGGAGATCCTGCTGCATTGGGACGACAAGCTCACGGACGTCGGCGCGGCGAGCATGGGCCGGATGCGCTCGCTCAAGAAAGTCGATCTCTGGAATGCGCGCGCCTTGACCAACCGCGGCGTCGAAGCCCTCTGCCGCGCCCGCAACCTCGAGTCGGTCGACCTCGAGGCCAATTCACTCGACGACGATGCCCTGATCGCGCTGGCGCAACTCCCCCGCATCCGGCGCGCCGAGCTTGTGATCAGTTATTCGACGATCCCGGGCCAGAACAAGCCACGGTTTACCGAAAGAGGCCTGGCCGCCCTGGCCGCCAAGCCCACCATGCGGGAACTCGGGATCGGCGGCAGCGGGATCAATGACGCGGCGCTGGCGCAGATCGCGCGGATGACCAACCTGACCGACTTGCATTTGTCCCCGCTGGTCACGGCGACCAACACCGGTTTCGCGCGGCTCGGCGCGCTCAAGTCGCTGGAACAGCTGACCGTCTTCAACTACTCCGACGCAGTCACAATTGCCGGGCTCAAGCGGCTTGGATCGCTTCCGCGGCTCAAGAACGCGCAGTTCAGAGATTTCGTGCAGGATTACTCGATGCTCGACCTGTCGGGCATGCCGAATCTCGAAATGCTCCTGCTCTCGGTCAGGAGCGGCCAAATGCTGCACGACGGGGACATGACGTGCTTCGCCGGGATGAATCGGATGCGGCGGCTCGACCTGACGCGGGCCGGCGGCGTCACCGACGAGGGCCTCCGTCACATTGCCGGCATGACGGGCCTGGAAACGATGCTCAGGCTGGATACTTCCCGGCTGACCGATGCCGGGATGAAGACTTTCTCCGCGATGCAGTTACTGAAGAGCCTCGACATCGGCGGCGACATCGGCGACGCCGGGCTCGCCGAGATCGCAAAAATGAGCTCGCTGACAAGCCTGAGGCTCACCACGACCGCGCAGATCAGCCCGGCCGGGGTGGATGCGCTCAAAGCCCTGCCGTTCCTGACCGCCTGCAACATTGGATCGCCGCAAACAAGCAATCCGGCGGCGGTGGGCAAGGACGTCGAGGACATCAAATACACCTCGCTCGCCGGCAGGCAGATGAAGCTGAGCGAGATGAAAAAAGTCGTGATGGTGCACTTCTGGTCGACGTGGGACAAGCCGTGTCTCGACCGGGCCGAACTGGAGCGGCTCAGCCGGATCAACGACATGATGAGCAAGAAATATCCGGGCAAATTCGCGCTCATCAGCATGGCGCTCGACGGCAACGACGCCCTCTGGCGCGAGACCGTCAAGCGCGAGGGGATGACCTGGCTGCAGGGGCGGCTCAACTCCAATTCGCATTACGCGTATTCCTACGGGATCAAGTCGCTGCCGGCGTATTTCCTGCTGACCCCCGGCGGCAAGGTGCTGCTCAACCCCGAAAGCTCATGGAAAGACCTCGACGCGGCGATGGCGAAGGGCCTGGGCAAAACACTTCGAATCGATGGTTATATGAAAAGGCGGTAGCCCGAGCGTACGCGAGGGATTCAATACGGATCGATTTTCAATTACGAGCACGAATGAAAGGAGTCCTCACATGAAGAAAATGGCTCTTGTGATCGCGGTGGTTCTGGCGATCGGTGTGCCGCAGATGGGGTGGTGCGCCTGAGGGGGCGGCCCCACAAGCAGCCAGTTGGCTGCTGCCAAAATCGAAAAGATGTGGGACGGGTGGACGACGACGATGTCGGCGAGCTTCGTGCGGACGAGCACGCTTCTCGACGACCGCGACACGTCCGAGGCGGCCGTGGAATTCCAAACGCAGTTCATCCCGACGATGAAGACGCTCTACACCAACGCGGCCAACACCGCGCCCGAGCGCTACGCGAACGTCACGGGCTGGTACGACTGGACGAAATACCTGTATCTCGTCTCGGTCAAGGCGCAGAAGGCTCTCGAGGCCGGCAACGCCGAGGAAGCCGCGCGAAACCTGCGCCTGTTGCGCGAGCACTATTACCTGCTGCACGACAAGGCCGGCACGCACAAGGCCAACGACTTCATCTACGAGTTCAACCGCCAGGTGAACCAGTCCGAGCCGTATGTTGAGAAACTCAAGACGGCCGCCCGGCAGGTGGTCAAGGCCAAGCCGATGGCCGCGACCCGGGCGGAAAAGAAGGCCTGCAAGAAAGCCGTCAAGCAATGGTATTCAGGCGTGAAGAAGGCGCTCAAGGACGACCAGCTCACCCCCGAGGAGAAACAAACTCTCGAACAAACATCCCGCGATCTCTACAAGGCATACGGCATGCGGTTCGAATGAGGAAAAGGAATGTGGGGCCGGCCCCCAAAGCCGGCCATCGCCCCGGGAACGCCGATCTCCCGATCGGCCCGACTAAAAAAAAGGCCGGCCCAAAGCCGGCCACTTTTTTCTCATGATTTCCGTGCAGGTCCGTGCCCGTCCGTGCCCGTCTTTCGTGTTTTGAATTTCTATCCCTTGATCCGCTTCAAAATCAGCTCGTTGACCAGTTGCGGGTTGGCCTTGCCCCTGGTCTCGCGCATGATCTGGCCGACGAGCGCGCCGATGGCCTTGTCCTTGCCGGCCTTGATCTTTTCGACCGCGTCCTGGTTGGCCGCCAGCACCTTGTCGACGATCGGCTCGATGGCCGACGTGTCGGAGATCTGGACGAGCCCCTTTTTCTTGACGATCTCGGCCGGGGCGCCTTCGCCGTCGAGCATCGCCTTGTAGACGTCCTTGGCGATGCGGCCGCTGATCGTCCCGTCGTCGATGAGCTTCACGAGCCCCGCCAGATCCGCAGCCTTGACCGGGTAGTCGGCGAGGTCGCGGTCGGGGTCCTCGCCGAGCCAGCGCAGCGGCTCGCCCATGACCCAGTTGGCCACGCCCTTGGCGTTGTCGTGGACGGCGAGCGCCGCCTCGTAGTAATCGGCCAGATCCTTGTTCGCCGTCAGGACGCCCGCATCGTATTCCGACAGCCCGAACTTCTCGATAAACCGTCTCCGCCGCGCCTCGGGCAGCTCCGGGATCTCGGCGCGGATCTTCTCGAGCCACGCGTCGTCGATTTCCACCAAAACCAGGTCGGGGTCGGGGAAGTAGCGGTAATCGTTGGCCACTTCCTTGCTGCGCATCGTGCGCGTGACCGACGCGGCCTCGTCCCACAGGCGCGTTTCCTGGACGACGCGTCCCCCGGTCTCGAGCTCGATGACCTGGCGCTGCGTCTCGGCCTCGATGCACTTCAAGACGGTCTTCATCGAGTTGAGGTTCTTGACCTCGACCTTGGTGCCGAGCTTTTCGTCCCCCTCGCGCCGCACGGAAATATTCGCCTCGAACCGCAGCCGCCCCTGGTGCATGTTGCAGTCGCTCACGCCGCTGTATTCGAGGATCGACTTGAGGGCCTCCATGAACGCCAACGCCTCGTCCTTCGAGCGCAGGTCGGGCTCGGTGACGATCTCGAGGAGCGGCGTGCCGGCGCGATTCAGGTCCACGAGCGAGTAGTTGGCGCCGGGCTCCTCCGGGTGGATGTTCTTGCCGGCGTCCTCCTCGAGGTGAACGTTGTTGATGCGCACGCGCTTGGTCGCGTCGCCGACGCGGATGTCGAGCCACCCCCCCTCGCCCAGGTTCTGGCGCAGCTGGCTGATCTGATAATTCTTGGGCAGGTCGGGGTAGTAGTAGTTCTTGCGTTCGAACTGGGTCGGGCGGTTGATCTTGCAGCCGAGCGCGAGCGCGGCGCGCGTGGCCAGCTCGAGGGCGTGGCGGTTGAGGACCGGGAGCGATCCGGGCATGCCGAGGCAGACCGGGCAGGTCTGGGTATTGGGCGCGCGCCCGAATTCGGTCGAGCACCCGCACCAGATCTTGGAGGCGGTCGCCAGTTCGGCGTGAATTTCAAACCCAATGACGGTTTCCCAGCCCATGCTTGCCATTCTCCGCTCCGCCCGGCAGGGCGGCATGATTTGGGCATATTGTGCTGGAAGACCAAAGAAGATGGAAGGAAAAGTAGGCCGCCATCACCGGTGGCGGCAACTTCTTCCTATGGGATTCGCCTGGCCTCGTGAACGGTCAGCGTCCGCTCTTCCTCGGCGAAGGTGATCCCGAAATTCTCCCTGAACCACTGCCTGGCGCGCTCGACGCCGTCCGCGCCGCTCCAGAACCGGTATTCGTAGCAGGGGCAGATGTTGGCCCATGTCTGGTTCGCGCCCGGCTTCTGCGGCAGCCCGGTCTCGTCCACGATATAGACCGTCGTATCGTCGAACACCGGCTCCATCGTGCGATTGATCGAATACGTGAACATTTTGAGCAACTCGTGCGCCGTGGTGCTGGTCCCTCCCGCCCGGATGAACGGCCGCGTCGTCGCGTCGTCGATCTCGAGCGGCTTGACGTCTCTTAAATACGGCAGCTTCCGGCCGTCGTAGCGCGCCACCCACACCGTGCGCGTGACCGACGTCGCGGCGATCTCGACCCCCTCCCGTTTCATGAATGCCGCGATCGCGCGCCTGTAGTTGTCCCCCTCGGCGCCGCTCTTTTTGACCACGCACACGGCCTGGATCTTTTCGCCGCCCAATCGGCCTGTTGCCCGAATCAGCGCCGGATCCCAGTTTTTCCGCCAAGCCTCGCCGCGCACGATCGCCGTCCACTTCTCCGGAAGCCTGATCACGGAATAGCCGGGGCGACCCGGCAGGTCCATCGTGAGCGTGAGGGCGTCCGCATTGAACGCCTCGGCGCCCGTGAGGAATTCAACATCGGCCGGCAGCGGCTTGTTCCCGTACTTTTCCCCGAGCCGGTCCAGGTACTTCCGCCACGCCGCCAGCCGGGGCGAGGCCTTCAGGTCCTCGATGGTCTGGCCGCCACCGCCGCCGAACTGGGCGATCCGCTCCCTGATCTCGGGTTCATCGAGAACACCCGTGGGGAACAGTTTCACGACGTCGGCGAGCGGCGCGTTCCCGCGGGCGTCCCGCAGCTGGGCGTACAGTTCGGAGACGAAGAAAACATACGCCTGCTTGTACTCGCGATTCTGGCGGGCGGCCGCGATGAATTCGCTGATGGCGATCGAGGCTTCGCCGGTCCTGCCGCGCCGGACCAGTTCCTTGACGTAACTCGCCGCAACCGTCCTGGCCGACCACGGATTCTTCGCGATCAACGGTTTGTAGATCGCATACAGCCGCTCCGCGATCGCGAACGCCTCATCGTGGCGGCCCATTTCGGTCAGCTTGTAGAGGCGCTGCTCCTCGCGGAACCGCGCAAGAGCGCTGGCCTCCGGCTCTCCCGGGATTTTGCCGAGAAGCGCATCGAACCGGTTCCAATCGGCCCGGTCGCGGGCGGACTCGATCGCGACCCGGAGAAATTGGCCCGAATCGGGCGTGCCATGCTCCCGAGGGAAACCGGATTCCTCCCACTTGGCGACGTCGATGCTCCCCACGACGGCGGCCGTCTGCCGGAAGTGATCCGGCTGGCTCCAGCATGTGAGCGTATACATGGTCGGCGTCCGGTAATCGAGCCGGTAGTTCGCCGGCACGAAATATTCGACGACGACGTCGTTCTTCGCCTCGTGCCGCATCTCGCAATGCAGGTATTCCTGCCCCAGGTTGTCGGTCAGCTTGCCGAACCCGAAGAACGGCCGGCCGTCGGGCGTAAGGTTCTGCCCGTTCGCCGATTCGACCCAGACCACCCCTTCCGGCGTCCGCCCGATCCGCCTGAGCTCGGGCATGTGGTAGCCGGTTTCCTTGAACAGGCCGCCGGGGTTCAGGTTTCTGCCGCCGGGGTCGCGCAGGAGCGCATAGACGCGATTCGAATCGCCGCTCGTCTTGCGGATGGCCTTCTGGAACGCGTCCGGATCGAACGCCGCGACCGGCTGCTCCTTCATGTATTCGACGACCGCGTCGACGCTGTCGCCGTCGCGCGGGTCGAAGCTGCGGAACCGCACCGGGAGGCTGCTGCTCCTGAGCGCCCAGACGCGCGTCCACGCGGGGTTCGCATCGGTGGTCACGTCGAAGACCTGCATATCGGTGCCGATGCTCGCTTCCGAATTGGGGATCGGCGCCGAGATCACCTTTTTCCCGCAAAACAACTCGAGAACGCGGTTGAGCGACAACTCCTCCATCGAGCCCATCGATTTAAGGATCCCGAGCGGCTTGTCGAGCCCCAGCTCGTTCTTTTCGGCCCGGCTGAGCCCGCCGATATCGACTTCCCGGGCTGAGTTGTCGACGTGGAAGACCTTGAGCAGCCTCCCCTCCTTGCCGAAGAAAATCAGCCCGCGGCAATGCAGCCGGATCCTGCCGTCGCCAGAGCGCCAGAGCTCGATCTTCTCCGGCGGCTTGACCGGGTCCTCGGTGATGTAGATCGTGGCGCTGAAATGCTTGACGGCCTTGAACGAAGAGACCACGTCGGCCCAGCTCGGCCGGGAGTTGCTCATGAGCAGAAAGACGGCGGCAAAGACGGCGAGCGAGACGGCGAACCCGCCGCCGGCCCATGCCGGCCTGAGCAGGAAAAACCGGCCGCGCCCGGCCGGGGCCGCGGGTCGATCGCGCAGTTGCCGTTCCCATCCGTCAAAACGCGCGCCGCAGCGGCGCTGCACGTCGGCCGGGGCGTCGTCGCCGAGCAGGGCCTTGAGTGCATCGTCCAGGCGATCATGATCATCGTGCAACGTCATGGTCACGCCTCCGTCTCGATCATCTTTGAGAAAGCGCCGGCATCGTCGTCGGGGAGCATTTCCCGGAGCCGCCGCCTCGCCTTCATCACCAGCACCCGCGCGGTGCTCTCGCGACAGCCCATCGCCTGCGCGACCTCGCCGTACGAGAATCCCTCGACCGCGAGGAGCACGATCGATTCGGCCTCGCGCGCCGGGAGGCGCTGAATCGCCTCGAGCGCTCGCGACCGCCGCTCCTGAAGGATCAGTTGCTCGGAGGGATTCGGCCCGCGCGCCTCGAACGTTTCGATCGGCCTGCTGCCGTCGCTTTTTCTTCTGCCGGTTCTGCGCCTGAAATCGATCGCCAGGTTGATGCACATCCGCAGGATCAGCGCCGTCGGGTTGGGATGCCTGCGCACCGCCGGGATTTTTCTCGCGATCTCGACCATCGCGTCCTGCAGCACGTCGTCGGTGTCGTCCGGGTCGCGCACGATTTTCCAGATGCTCCCCACCATCCGATGCCGGATGGGCTCGATGAGCTTCGTGTAATCCGCGTATTCCACGTTATCCCCGACTCCCTGAGCGGTTTGCCGCGCGATGCCCCAGCAGCATTTCACTGACATAAACGAAAGACGAGCGTTTTTGTTTATCCCCGATGCGCCTCAATTTTGATGCAAACAATTTCGATGTGCCCCGAGTCATGTATATCGAGATTGCTTGTCGGAGCCGCACGCGGCGTGGTCTAATGAAACAGGACTAAGCAGTCAAAGTTTTTGCACCGAAGTGGATGTTCAGTTCACCGAAAATGCGCGGCCGGAGGTGTTTGCCCGGCCGGGAGAGATGTTGCTGCCATGTTGGATCTGGAGCTTCGCGGAAACCCAGGGATCGGGATCGTGCCGGCCGACACGCCGCCCCCCCAGGGCATCGACCACCTCGAGATCGTGCTGATCCGTCCGAGCAAATACGACGACGACGGCTACGTGATGCGCTACTGGCGCGGCGTGCTGCCGTCCAACACGCTCGCGACGCTGGCCGGCCTGACGCGCGAAGTCGCCGACTCGCGCGCCCTCGGGCCGGTGCGCGTCAACGTCACCATGCTCGACGAAACGGTGCAGAAAATCGACGTCGCCCGCCTGCGCCACAAGTGCCTCAAGCCGGGCCACTGCGCCGTGGCGGCCCTCGTCGGCGTGCAGACCAACCAGTTCCCGCGCGCGGCCGACCTCGCCCGCGAGCTTTACGCCGCCGGCTTCAGCGTCATGATCGGCGGCTTCCACGTCTCCGGCACGATGGCGATGAGCCGGGCCGGCGCCCCCGCCGAATTCCGCGAACTGATGGACGACGGCGTCACCCTCGTGCGCGGCGAGGTCGAGGAGTGCTGGGCCGACCTGCTGCGCGACGCCCTGCACGGCCTGCTGCGCCCCTACTACGAAATCCTGGACCCCCCCGACCTGGACCAGGCGAGCCTGCCCGTCGTGAACCCGGCATTAATGAAGCGGTTCGCGTACCCGTACATGGGGACGATCGACGCGGGGCGCGGCTGCCCTTTTGATTGCAGCTTCTGCACGATCATCAACGTGCAGGGGCATAAAATGCGGTGCCGGTCGGCCGAGTCGGTGCGCGACTGCATTCGCCGCAACGCAAAACATAACATCGATTACTATTTCTTCACCGACGACAACTTCTCGCGCAACCCCCACTGGGAGGCGATCTTCGACGAGCTGATCGCCATGCGCGCCGAAGGGCTCCGCTTCAACTTCATGATGCAGGTCGACGTCCTGGCGCACCGCATCAAGAACTTCGTGGCCAAGGCCGCCTCGGCCGGCTGCAGCCAGGTGTTCGTCGGCATGGAGTCGATCAACCCGCGGAACCTGAGCGCGATCGGCAAGCGCCAGAACCTCGCCGTCGACTATAAGGAAATGGTGCGCACCTGGCACGTCGCCGACATCTCCGTCCACGTCGGCTACATCATCGGCTTCCCGTTCGACACGCCCGAGAGCATCGCCGAGGACATGGTCAGCCTGCGCGAGGAGATCCAGGTCGACCAGGCCTCGTTCTTCATGCTGACGCCGCTGCCGGGCTCGGCCGACCACGCGGCCATGGTCGCGCGCGGCGACGAGATGGACCCCGACCTGAACCGCTTCGACTCGTTCCACACCGTGATGCGCCACCCGCGGATGGATTCGGGCCAGTGGATGGAGTCGTACCGGAGCGCGTGGCGCGAGTTCTACTCGACGCAGAACATGAAGCTGGTCCTGTCGCGCGCCAACGCCCGGACGTACTGGAGCATCTTCAAGAATTTCCTGTGGTACCGCTACTCGGCGATCATCGAGCAGACCCACCCGATGATCTGCGGGTTCGGGCGGTTCAAGGGGCGCCGCCAGAGGCGGCCGGGGCTGCCGATCGAGGCGCTCGGCCAATACTGGCGCCGCCGGCTGGGCGACATGCGCCACTGGACGGCCGAGGTCTTCCGGATGTACCTGCAGATGCAGGAGGTCTGGCTGGCGACGCACACGCGCGCGCAGCGGCAGTCGAACTGGGCGAGCTGGCGGCGCTGCTGGGACGAGATGCGCGGCTGGCTGGGGACGTCGCGTTCGCGCGCCGGCCGGGCGCTCGTCGGCCGGGTGGCCGAGCTGCGCGCCGGCGCCGAGGAATCGTGGGTGCGCATTTCCAACCGCGGCAGGCAGGGGACCGGGGACCTCGCGCGGCGCTGGTCGGAGCTGCGCGCCGAGGCCGAGGACGCGTGGGTGCGCGTCGGCCAGACCGGCCGCCAGCGCGCCGACGACCTGGGGCGGCGACTCGCCCACATCCGCGCCGGCGTCGAGGACGTGTGGCTGAGCGCGGGCGACACCGGCCGCGCCGAGGCCGAGACGCTTGCGCTGCGGCTGCGGCGCCTGCGTTCGCGCCGGAGAAAATGGACGCGGTCATTCGCGGCGTTTTCCCGCGCGATCAACCCGTTGTTCATCAAGCGCCCAACCCGCGCCGACCTGAACGAATACTGGCGCCAGACGTTCGAGAAACTACGCCGCGGCCGGATCCTGCAGATCAATCCGCTGCGCCTGGGCCTGAACCTCGCCCGCGACGCCCGGCTCTTCCTCGTCTTCAACCTGCAGATCCTCCTGAACCACGGCAAGTAAATGATGAGTGATGAGTGATGAAAATAATCTCATCTCTCACGACACTCTCATAGCTCATATCTCATCTCCCCTCTCCCATTCATCATTCATCACTCATCATTCCTCCCCTCCTCCCCCTCGATCCGCTCAAATTGTTAATTGATATTCAGTCATGATCGAAAATGACCGATAGGTAGAGATAGGATGGGGATTCTCCCGAAGGGGTCCGCGCGGGATGCGCAGTATTGCCCTCAAATTCTTCCTTGTTGTCGCCGTGTTGGCGCTGCTGTTTGGCGGGCTTGGGATGGCGTTGACCTGGCAGCGGGTCCACCAGCAGGCGATGCAGCAACTGGAGGGCCGGGCCAACGTCCTGCAGTTGATTGAGCGGCGCCTCGACCACACGATCAAGGAACATATCAAGGATGAGGTTGGCGTCGAGGTCGTCGACGCGATCACGTCCGATTTCGTCGAAGACCTCGAAGGGCACTCGTGCAAGCGCTCCAGCATTGGGATCATCCGGTTCCAGTTGAGTCCGCGCGACCTGGTCGGCATCACGGGCGACGAAGGGCGCCAGGCGCTCGACACGCTGCTCGACACCAGTTCCACGGCGACAAGCTGGACCGGCCGCCTGACGATCGAGGGGCGGCCGTGCATCGCGATGGTGCTGCCGTGCGCGATCCAGGGCCCGGGCCATTCGGAGCGGCGCGTGGACCTTTTGGGCGTGCCGATGCAGTCGTTGCGCCACCAGTTCATGCGCGAGATTTCGCACCAGGCGCTGGTCGGCGCGGCGGGGCTGATCCTGCTGCTCGCGCTGATCTTCGGCGCATTCCACCGGCTGGTCAGCCGGCGGCTGGGCGCGATCGCCGATCATTTCACGGCGCTGGCGGCCAACCCCGACAACCCGCACGAGCCTTTGCCGGTCGACACGAACGACGAGATCGGGCGCATCGCCTCGAGCTTCAACGTGCTCAACCAGATCCTGCGCGACGGCCGCGACCGGCTCGACGCCACCGTCCAGCAGCGGACCGCCGACCTGGCCCGCTCCAACGAAGAGCTCAAGCGCCTCGCCACCGCCGTCGGCCAGGCGGCCGAGGCGATCCTGATCGCCGACCATTCGGGCACGATCCAATACGTCAACCCCGCGTTCACGCGGAGCACCGGCTTCACCCAGGCCGATGCGATCGGCCAGACGCCGCGCATCACCCAAAGCGACCGCTACCCCGACTCGTTCTACACGGAGATCTGGAAGGCGGTCCAGGCGGGCCAGATCTGGTCGGGCCGGATGACGTGCCGGCGCAAGGACGGCTCCCTGTTCGAACAGGTCACGACGATTTCGCCCGTGCGCGACAGCGAAGGGCGTTTCGACGGCATGGTCGCGCTGGGCCGCGACATCAGCAACGAGATCGCGCTCGAGCAGCAGCTCCGCCAGAGCCAGAAGATGGAGGCGATCGGCCGGCTGGCCGGCGGCATCGCCCACGATTTCAACAACCTGCTGACGGTGATCAACGGCTACAGCGAGCTGCTGATGGCGCGGCTCGGCCGCGAGCACCCGCTGGCCAAGGACGTCCAGGAAATCAAGCGCGCCGGCGAGCGCGCCGGCTCGATGACGCGCCAGCTCCTGGCGTTCAGCCGCCGCCAGGTCCTCCAGCCGCGCGTCATCGACCTCAACAGCCTGATCCGCGAAATGGAGAACATGCTGCGGCGGCTGATCAGCGAGGACGTCGAGCTGGTCATCTCGCTCGACGAGGGCCTCGGCCGCATCATGGCCGACCCCGGCCAGATCGAGCAGGTCATCCTGAACCTGGCCGTCAACGCCCGCGACGCGATGCCCGAGGGCGGCCGGCTCGTCCTCGGCACGACCAACATGGATCTGGATTCGGGCCGGTTCGTCGCCCTGTCGATCGCCGACACCGGCCACGGCATGACCGAGGAGACGCTGGCCCATATCTTCGAGCCGTTCTTCACCACCAAGGAGATGGGCAAGGGGACGGGGCTCGGGCTGTCGACCGTCTATGGGATCGTCAAGCAAAGCGGCGGCGACATCCGCGCCAGCAGCCGCCTCGGGCGCGGCACCACGTTCCAGGTGCTGTTGCCGCGGCTGCCGAGCGCCGATCCGAGCGAAATGCACGAGCCGCCCGTGCCCGAGGCGGTCGGCGGCCGGGAAACCATCCTGCTCGTCGAGGACGACGACCTCATACGCGAACTGATCAAGACGCTCCTGCGCAGGAACGGCTACAACCCGCTCGTCGCCAGGGACGGCGTCGAGGCCGTCGAGATCTATCGCGACAACAAGGGTCGGATCGACCTCGTCATGACCGACCTGATCATGCCCCGCCTGGGCGGGCGCGGGCTCATCGAGCGGCTCAACGAGGAGCACGGGGCGGTGCGGGCGCTGTTCATGTCGGGCTATACCGACAACGAGGTCCTGCGCCGCGGCGGTCTCTCCGACGGATCGCTGTTCCTGGGCAAGCCCTTCGCCGCCCACGAGATGCTCGCCAAGATCCGCCAGGCGCTCAATTGAGAGGATCCGAGTCGTGCATCTTGCATCGTGCATCGTGCACCATGCATCGTGCGTCGTGCGTCGTGCGTCGTAATCGTAATCGTAATCGCCCCCCCCCGGCACATCCCCTGGATAACCGATTGGAACTTGTTTGATTCCCCTAAAACTTGCGTCACCGCCTCGAGTCGGGCGACCCCCTTCAAGATAATCGATTTCTTCTCTTTCTCCTTGAGTCCTTTTTGTCCTTTAGGTTTTTTCTCGAACCCATCACAAGCAAAGAACCGCCGGCCCTGCGTTTCGGGTTGATTTGATCTTGCGCTTTCACCTACCGTGGATGGGAGTGCACCGGCCTCCGGGCGGTCACAGGCAAGGCGTATGTCGAAAAACAATCAGCCACTCGACCCGAAGCAAGCGGGGGCGCGGTTCGTCCTGCTGCTGCTGGGCTGCTTCCTGGTCTACCTGATCGTCCAGCGGGCGTGGCTGAGCGACGACGCCTACATCACGCTGCGCACGATCGGCAACCTGCTGGCCGGCCACGGCCTTGTCTACAACGTCGGCGAGCGCGTGCAGGCCTTCACGCACCCGCTGTGGATGATCCTCCTGGCGATCCCGATGGCGCTGACGTGGGAATTCTATTACACGACGCTCGCCGTCTCGATCGCGCTGGCCGTCGCCTCGCTCGCGCTGCTGGCGCGGCGGATCTCGGTCTCGACCGGCGCGGCGATCCTGGCCTTCTGGCTCCTGGCGCTTTCCAAGTCGTTCGTCGAATACTCGACCTCGGGGCTCGAGAACGTCCTGACGTTCTTCCTGCTCGCGTGGTTTTACTCGGTCTTCTTCGGCGACGGGCCGGCCTCCGAGCGCGTGCCGCGACTCATGCTGATCGCCGCGCTCGGCGTCCTCAACAGAATCGACAGCGTGCTCCTCTTCGCGCCGGCGCTCGGCTGGCGGCTCTGGGCCGAGCGCGGCAATTACCCGTGGCGCAAGGTCGCCGCGGCCGCCCTGCCGATCGCCGCCTGGGAACTCTTCTCGATTTTCTATTACGGCTTCGCGCTCCCCAACACCGCCTACGCCAAGGCGTTCACCGGCTTCCCGCACGGCTGGCTCTGGCAACAGGGACTCTTTTATTACCTCAACTGCCTGCGGCTGGACCCGGTGACGCTGTTCGCGACCGGCCTGGGCATCGCCTACGCCGTCGCGCGGCGCGACCGCGCGCTGATCGCCGTCGCGGCCGGCTCGCTCGCCTACCTCCTGTACATCGTCCACATCGGCGGCGACTTCATGAGCGGGCGGTTCTTCGCCGCGCCGCTGTTCGCCGCGGTGATCGTGCTGGCGCGCGCCGAAGTCCCGGCCTGGCCCCGCGTCGCCGCCGGGCTGCTCGCGCTGCTGATCGGCCACGCCACGCTGCTGCAGCTCGTCAAGACCGGCTACGCCCACGAGACTTACAGCGAGGAATACATCGACCGCAACGGCATCTCCGACGAGCGCGCCTTCTACCACGGCATTTCCGGTCTGGACTTCGCGAGCCGCGAGGACTCGCGGACGCGTTACTCGGCGGCCGTCCCCGAGGGCGAGCGCGCGGTCATCCCGGCCGCCGCGCTCGGGATCGCGGGGTTCAAGGCCGGGGCCGGCGCCTACATGCTCGACCGCTACGCCCTGGCCGACCCGCTCCTGGCGCGCCTTCCGGCCAAGCGGAGCATCCTGTGGCGCATCGGCCACTTCGAGCGGCGCATCCCGGACGGCTACGCCGACACGCTGCGCACGGGCCAGAACCGCCTGGCCGACCCCAACCTCGCCCTCTTTTACGACCACCTGCGCCGGATCATCTCGGGACCGCTGCTGAGCGGCGTCCGCTTCAAGGAAATCCTGCTCTTCAACCTCGGCCGCTACGACCACCTCGTCGACCGCGAGCTTTACAGCCAGCCCTACACGCTCACGGTCGACGTCCCGGTCAGGCAGGCGCCGCTGCCGACGATCGCGTGGAACAGCCGCGGCAACCAGATCGTGTCGCCGCGCGACGGGATCCTGGTTCAGCTCGAGCACCCGGCCTATGCGAGCCAGGCGCAGGTCGCCACCGACACGCATCACGCCTGGGCGATCGAGATCCTGCGCGGCGGGGCGACCGTGGCGCGCCTCACCCTCCCCCCCGACCCCGTGCGCGGATTCGCCCGGCGCACGATCGACCTGCCGCGCGACACCTGGGCGCGCGGCCTCGACGGCATGCGGCTGCGGCCGCTGTCGGGCCAGGGCGAGGCGATCTTCGGCGGGGTGGCGGTCAGCGCCCCCGACCTGCTCCTCATCCGGCCCAACGGCGGCGAGAGGATCCAGCCCGGCAAACTGCTTACGGCCGTCTGGCAGGCCAGGCCCGAGACGGCCGGCCGCGAGATCCGGATCGAGCTGTGGCGCGGCGGCCGAAGGGCGGCGGTCCTGGGGACGGCCAAGGCCGAGCTGCCCCAAGCCGTGACGAGCCACTTCACGCTGCCCGCGGCCGAGCCGGGGACGAACTACCGGCTGCGCGCCGTCAGCGTGACCAACGAGGCGATCATGGACGAGAGCGACGGGGAGTTCGAGGTCGCGCCGTAGCTCGGCTTTTCAATGACGATTACGACCACGAGTGGAGGAGTACGGAAGTGATTGGAACAGGGACGATCGTCAACACGATTGCCGTCATCGCGGGGGGCATCGCCGGAACGGCCATCAAGACGGGGCTCTCCCAGCGATACCGCAGCATCATCATGCAGGCGGTCGGGCTGTCGGTCGTGATCATCGGCGTCTCCGGCGCGCTGCAGGGGATCTTCCGCGTCACCGCCAAGGGCGCCATCGACCGCGGCGACATCATGCTCATGATTTTCAGCATGGTGGCCGGCTGCATCGTCGGCGAGTGGCTCGACATCGAGGCGCGGCTCGACAGCCTCGGCCAGTGGTTTCAGAGCAAATTCGCGCGCGGCGACGGCAACTTCGCCGAGGGCTTCGTCACCGCCAGCCTGCTGTTCTGCGTCGGGGCCATGGCCATCGTCGGCGCGCTCGACGACGGCCTCAACGGCGACACGAGCACCCTGTTCGCCAAGTCGATCCTCGACGGCGTCAGCTCGATCGTGTTCGCCTCGACGATGGGGATCGGCGTGGCGTTTTCCGCCGTCTCGGTTCTGGTTTATCAGGGCGCGATCACGCTGGCGGCCGGGTTCGTCAAGCCGTGGCTCACCCCCGAAGTGATCGGTCAGATGTCGCTCGTCGGCAACGTCCTGATCATGGCGATCGGGATCAACCTGCTCGATATCAAGAAGATCAAGGTCGGCAACATGCTGCCGGCCGTGTTCATCCCGCTCGTCTACTACCTGATTCAGCAAATCGCTCATTGAGTGTCCACTCGGCGGACCACGCCTCAACGAATCGGAGGGCGGTGACGATGACCATGACAAGATGTGGCCGACCCAAAGCAATGAAAATGCGAAGAATTTCCGGGTAAATCCAATAAAAATTACCGCATCACCGTGTAAACCGCTCATAAGTCCGGAATTTACGCGAAAAATTCGATTTTTTGGTTGTGCGCGGTTAAACGCTCATGTAAGAACAAGTCGTGACCGGCGCCTCATTTTTGCGCGCCGGCCATCTTGCAACTCGACACACGCAGTTCGACACCCAAGGCGCCACACCTCCGCGACAGGGCTGCCATAACCATCTGGTTAGCTTGATTACTTTGTCGTAAAATAGTATTTGCCTTCGCCGTCATCTTTCGGTTATAAATGACTTGCTCAGGACGGGCAACCGACTCACGAGGCTGAACCCATGGAGATCGCCAGCATCGTCAGCTTGTTTGGCTCCGACCCCGACCGCTACCGCCTTCTGTTCCAGCAATCGGCCGACCCGCAGTTCACGGCCGACGCGCGCGGGGTGTTCATGGAGCTGAACCCGGCTGCCAAGCGCCTGCTGGGGATCACGGAGCCGCGCGGCGAGTCCTTGTTCGAGATGATCGGCGAGGCCGGCCAGCGCGACCGGCTCATGCGCCAGATCCAGCAGGAGGGGGTCGTGCGCGAGGCGCGGCTCAGCCTCGACACCCACGGCGGGGCGACGATCGACGTCGCGATGACGGCCACCGCGGCCCGCGACGGCGAGGGGCGCCTGTTCGGTTTCTTCGGCACGATCCGCGACGTCACCCTCGAGACCCAGACGTGCGCCCTGCTGGCCGACATGGCGCGCTTCCCGGCCAACGACCCCAACCCCGTCATGCGCGTCAGCGAGGCCGGCGTCCTCGGCTACGCCAACACGGCCAGCTCGCCGATCCTGGAGACGTGGGCGGTCGAAATCGGCCAGCCACTGCCGTGGAGCCCCTTGGAGCAGGTGCGCCGCTGCATCGCCGAGGGCCACGCCGGCCAGTTCGAGATCGAGGCGGGCGGGCGCGCGTGGCTGATCGTCTGCGCGCCGATGGCGGGCCAGAAATACGCCAACCTGTACGGCCTCGACATCACCGGCCGGCGCGAGGCCGAGGTGCGGATCAACGTGCAGGCCGACGAGCTGGCCCGCGCCAACGAGCGGCTCCAGGAGGCCAACGCGCGGCTGCACGACGAGGCCCGGCGCCTCGAGCTGATCGTGCGCGGCATCGGCGACGGGGTGATCGTCACCGACCTCGAGCACCGCGTGACGATGATGAACCAGGTCGCGCGCCAGCTGCTCGAAATCCCGCTCCAGAGCGGGACGGGGAGCATGCTGCCGGCCCTGCTCGGCCGCTGCACGCCGCCGCCGGCCAAGCTCAAGGAGGCGCTGGAGGCGTGCCGCCCCGATCACGCCGAGCAAATCCTCCTCGTCCTGCACGAGCCGTGCCCGCGCACGCTGCGCATCGTGGCGAGCGCGTGGCTCGACCCCGCCGGCCAGGCCGCCGGCCGCGTCCTGGTCCTGCGGGACGTGACCCGCGAGCGCGAGATCGACCAGCTCAAGAGCGATTTCGTCGGCTCGGTCAGCCACGAGCTGCGCACGCCGCTGACGTCGATCAAGGGGTTCACGAAGGCCCTGCGCCAGGACGGCCAGCTGACCGACGCCCTGCGCCACCAGTTCCTGGATATCATCGACCAGGAGACCCTGAGGCTCGAGGCGCTGATCGAGGACCTGCTCGAGATCTCCCGCCTCGAAAGCGGGCGGCTCCAGCTGGAGCGCCGGCCGGTCGACATCGGCCGGCTGATCGAGGCCGTGTGCGCGACGCTGGCGCATGCGTTCGAGGTCTCGGCGCTGAACCTGAAAATTGAGGTCGCGGAACCCCTCCCCCAGCCGCTGGGCGACCTCGACGCCCTCCGGCGCGTCCTGATCAACATCCTGAGCAACGCCGTGAAATTCACGCCGGGCGGCGGGCTCGTCACGGTGGCGGCGGCCCCCTGCGACGACGGCCTGGCCATCACGGTCGGCGACACGGGGATCGGCATCCCGCAAACCGACCTGCCCCACATCTTCGAGCGGTTTTACCGGGTGCACCGGCCGGGGGTCGAGGTCGCCGGCACCGGCCTCGGCCTGGCGATCGTCCAGGAAATCGTGCGCCGCCACGGCGGCACGGTCACGATCGGGAGCGAACTCGGCCACGGGACCAAAGTCACGGTCCGGCTCCCGGGACCGTGAGGTTGGATCGAATTTTGAGTTTATTATCCTGACGGCGGCGTTTATAATTTTTAAAGCGACAAACACGACCATGAGATCTTCAGGCGAAATGACAGAACCCGCGATCCACGTCCTGGTTGCCGACGACGACAACCATATCCGGACGCTGCTCAACTACACGCTCGAGAAGGCCGGGTGCAGGACGTACCCGGCAAGCAACGGGCGGGAGGCGCTCGATCTGATGAGCGACGAGATCGACGTGGCGCTGCTCGACGTCCGCATGCCGCAGGTCGACGGCCTGCAGTGCCTGAGTGAAATCACGCGCCTGCACCCCGACGTCCAGGTCATCATGATCACCGCCCACACCGACATCCGCGACGCCGTCGGTGCGATCAAGAACGGCGCGTTCGATTACTTCGCCAAGCCGTTCAACCCCGAGGAGTTGATCGGCACCGTGCGCCAGGCGGCCCGCTACGGCCGGCTGCGGAGCGAAAACCGCCGTCTGCGCCAGGCCATCTCCAGCCCGCCCCCGCCGGTGGCCTACATCGGCGCCTCCGAGGCCTCGCGCCGACTCCTCGAGAGCGCCCGCCGCCTCGGCCGGCTCGAGGGCAACCTGCTGCTGACCGGCGAAAGCGGCGTCGGCAAGAGCATGCTCGCCCGCCTCATCCACAACGCCAGCGGCCGCGCCCAGGGGCCGTTCGTCACCGTCAACTGCACGACCCTGCCCCGCGAGCTGGTCGAAAGCGAGCTGTTCGGCCACGAGAGGGGCTCGTTCACCGGCGCCTCCGAGCGGCGCATCGGCCGGGTCGAGATGGCCGAGGGCGGGACGCTGTTCCTCGACGAGGTCGGCGAGATGCCGCTCGAGCTGCAACCGAAGCTCCTCACGTTCCTGCAGGAGCGGATGTTCCAGCGCGTCGGCGGCAACCGCGACATCCGCGTCGACGTCCGCGTCATCGCCGCGACCAACCAGGACCTGACGTCCAAGGTGCGCGAGCGCCGCTTCCGCGAGGACCTGTTCTTCCGCCTGAACGTCCTGACCCTGGCCGTCCCCCCGCTGCGCGAGCACCCGTCCGACATCCCGGCCCTGGCCGAATACCAGCTCGAGCGGATCGCCCGGCGCAACAACCACCAGCCGCTGCGGCTTTCCCCCGAGGCCCTCGATGCCCTCATGAAACACCCGTGGCCCGGCAACATGCGCGAGCTCGAGAACGTCCTCGAACAGGCCTCGGCGTTCTGCGACGGCGAGGAAATCGGCGCCGCCGAACTGCCGCTGCGGCCGGTGACCCCCTCCGTCAACCACGGTTCCAGCCGCCCGCTGGCCGGCCTGTCGCTGCAGGAACTCGAGCGGATGGCGATCGAGCAGACGCTCGAGGCGTGCGGCGGCAACAAGGCCCGCGCCGCCCGCCAACTCGGGATCAGCGAAAAAAGCATCTACAACAAGATGGAGCGGCTCGGGATGAGGACCAAGGCCTGAGATTGAGAACGGCACAGGGCGAAGGCCCCACGCCCCGCCCTGTGCCCGGTCCGTGCCTGTCCGTGCCTGTCCGTGCCTGTCTGTGCCCGTCCGTGTCCGTCCGTGCCAGTCCTGTCTGTCCATGCCCGTCCGTGCCTGTCCGTGCCGTCCGCTCATTTTGTCCTGTAAATTTTACCGAAGATCTGTTAAAGATGACGGTAACATATACTGCAAGCTGCCTTAATTTTTGATCTACAAACTGGTTATTTAGCGCAGTATGCTCAATGTTCTCAACGTTATGTAAGATTTCGACCAAATCCCGCGCGATTGGTCCAAGCTTTGCCTTGCCTCTTCATGGAATCCAACGGACGGTTTCCAGAAGTTCAGCAGGGGGTCGTGGCCGTGCAAATTGAAATTCGCATTCTGGAGCACTTCGTCGACAATCCTGATGCCTGTGAAGCGGTCAGCGGGATTGCCCAGCTCTGGCTCGGCGGTGAAGATCCGATTGCGGTTTCCAGCGCCATGCAGAACCTGACCAATTGCGGCCTGCTGCATCGCTTTGGCGAGGGCGACCGGGCGGTTTATTACTGCATCGACGTGGCCCTGGTGCGCGCCGTGCTGCAGATGCTCAAGGAAAAACAAAAGGCCTCCGTCGCCGCCGAGGACCAGCCCGCCTTGGAATGAGCGCCCGGCGCGCGGCTGAAACCTGGTCTTCTCCTCACGCGCAAAACAGCAGCATGGCGACCATCAGCAGCGCAAACCCGATGATGTACCTCATGATCCGGCCTCGCCCTCGTCATTGAATTCATTATATCCAAAACGATTGGCCCGGAAAACCGGAACGCCTCCTCGCGCGGCCAGGGCCCCTTTTCGCCCCTGCCCTGCTACGAAAGCCCTCATGCTCAACTCGCCGGCCGAAGCCTCGGCGAAGGCTGGTGCTCGTATTCGTGCGTCGTGCGTCGTGCTCGTAATCGTAATCGTAATCGTTCTCAGCTTGCCAGCCGAAGCCTTGGCGAAGGCTGGTGGTTCGTGCTCATGCTCGTGCTCGTGCTCGTAATCGTAATCGTAATCGAAAATCGAAAATCGTGAATTCCGCCGCTCCGCGCCTTGTTTTCATCCTTCGTGAAGAAGCGCCGCTTCATGCCGACTCGGAATACAAATTCGTTTGCGCCCGACCCTGCGCAATGGGATATTCGTCGGCATGGAGAGCCAGCCCAGACAGCCGCGTTTCCCGTTCACGCTCGTTGAGCTGGTGTACGTGGTCTCCTTGATCCTGATCCTGGCGTCGGCCCCGTGCCCGGGCCTGTTCGAGGCCCCGCAGCGGGCCAGGGTCAGCCACGTCCTGAACGACCTGCGTTCGGTCGCCATCGCGCTGGAGGCCTACGAAAGCGAGCGCGGCGCATACCCCCCGCGGCTCGAGGCCGTCAGCCGCTCCGCGGCGATCATCGACCGGCAAAAGACCGACACGTTCGTCCCGTGGACGCTCGCCGACCGCTCGCTGTTCATCCTGTTCAAACCAAACCGCATCCGCATGCCATGGCCGGCGTGGACCGGCATCGCCCTGCTCGTTGTGTTCGCGGTGATCGACGCGGCGCGGCGGTTCAGCAAGCGAACCCCCAAACGCTGGCCGATGGCCGGCCTGCACGCGGCGGCGATCCTGTTCGCCGTCGCGTTCGCCTCGTGGCTGCTGAACTGGCAAACCGGCCTGGGCTACTACAGACGGCGAGAACTCGCTGCGACCCCGGCGCCGGAGTATGGCTACTGGACCGATGGCAGGCACTACGTCTTGCAGGGTGTCGGCGTCAACGAAAAGCCCGACCTCGCCGATCTGAGCCGCGTGCCGATGGCCAGCCGCGACGCCGCGCTTCGGTTTCTCGCCGCATATTCCTACGACCCGACCAACGGCACCGCCACCCCCGGCGACATCTTCCGCGTCGGCATCGCCGGGGAAAATTGATGATGGGACAGCGGACGGCGTTCAGCCTCTTTGAATTGATCACCGTGGTTCTGATCATCACGGTCCTGTCAGCCGTCACTGCGCGGCGGGCGTTCGAGGATCATCGGCGCGACGAGCCCGACCACGCCCGTGAAGAGCTGAAAGCGATCGCATCCGCTCTTGACGCCTATCGGCAGGCCCACGGCGTTTATCCGAGCAATCTCAAAGACGTTCAACTGGACGGGCCGGATCGAAATCTATTCCGTATATGGGTGCCGACTGAGTCCGTGCTCTCCTATCCATGGCTGTTATCTGTTGCCTGCATATTGTTCATTGGCGTTATCGCTTTCGACATTGGATACCAATTTAAAACCAAATCGAAGCGGCGCTGGCTCCTTATTCCGGGCTACATTGGCGTCGTCTCATTGAGCGTGATCATGGTCAACTGGAGCCAGCCTGCGGGCTCTTACAGGGGGCGGGCCGAGCATGAAATGCCGTCCGACTTTGCGTATCGCTACAGAACCGACGGCAAGACGGGATTCGTTCTGCAGGCGGCCGGCGTCAACGAGAAACGCGATCTGGAAGACCTGGGCAAGACCCCGCTTGCCAATCCCGATGCCGCCAATCAGTTTCTTCTTCCCTACACTTACGACCCGACGAACGGCATTGGCAGCGCGGGCGACATTTTCCACATCGAATTCAAAAATCAGACCTGATCCATCGCTTCCATGCGGATTACACATATGCAATGTAAACAGCACAATGAATTTACAAAAAACCCTCCGCATTGCAGAATGACTGGGTGAGCGCGATTGGCTACCAGTGCCTGGTGCTGCATGCGCACCTGCCGTTCGTGCGGCATCCCGAATACGAGGAGTCGCTCGAGGAGCGCTGGCTGTTCGACGCGCTGACCGAGTGTTACCTGCCGCTCCTTTCGGTGATCGACGGCTGGCGGCGCGACGGCCTGGGCTTCGGCCTGACGCTCTCGCTCACGCCGACGCTCCTGGCCATGCTGCGCGACGACCTGCTGATGGGCCGCTACCGCCGCCACCTGGACCGCCTCGTCGACCTCGCGCACCGCGAAGTCACGCGCACGCGGCTCATGCCCGAGTTCAACAATCTTGCCAGGCATTACCTCGAACGCTTCGAGGCCTGCCGCCGCAACCTGGACGAGCGCTGGGGCGGCGACCCCGCCGGCGCGTTCGCCGCGATCGCCCGCGAGGGGCAACTCGAGCTGCTCGGCGGGCCCGCGACGCACCCCTTCCTGCCGCTCTTCCTGCACGAGCCCGAGTCGATCCGCGCCCAGCTGCGGATCGGCCTCGCCGAAACCGAACGGCAGCTCGGGATCCGCCCGCCGGGGCTCTGGAGCCCGGAGTGCGGCTGGGCGCCGGGGCTCGACATTTTCATGCGCACGGCCGGCATCGGCTACACGTTCGTCGACGCGCACGGCCTGATCGCCGCGTGGCCGCCGCAGCCGGGCGTCCACGCCCCGGTGCGCACGCCGGCGGGGATGGTCATTTTCGGGCGCGACCCCGAGACCTCGCGCCAGGTCTGGAACGCGCGCATCGGCTACCCCGGCGACCCCGCCTACCGCGAGTTCTACCGCGACATCGGCCACGACCTGGACCGCGAGTGGCTCGGCGAACTTCTGCCCGGCGGCGTGCGCGCCAACACCGGGATCAAATACCACCGCGTCACCGGCCCCGTCGGCCTCGGCGACAAGGCGATCTACGACTCGAACGCGGTCGTCGGCCGGACGGCCGCGCACGCCGAGCACTTCGTCAACAGCCGCGCCGAGCAGGCGAAAAAACTCGGCCGCGACATGGACCGGCCGCCGCTGATCGTCTCGCCCTACGACGCCGAGCTGTTCGGCCACTGGTGGTACGAGGGGCCGATGTTCCTCGACGCCGCCATGCGGCGGCTGTGCGCGCCGGACTCGCCGATCGTGCCGGTCACGCCGACCGCCTACCTGCGGCGCCACGGCATCGCCAGCGTCGCGCAGCCGGCCTTCAGCTCATGGGGCGAGGGCGGCTACGCCCAGATCTGGCTCAACGAAATGACCGAGTGGATTTACCCGCGCCTCGACGCGGCGGCGCGGTCGATGCGGACGCTGGCCGCCCGCGAGGACCTGGACGCGCTCGCCCAACGGGCCCTGACGCAGATGGGCCGCGAGCTGCTGCTGGCCCAGGCCTCCGACTGGCCGTTCCTCATCCGGATCGGGAGCGCGCCGCATTACGCCCGCCAGCGCCTCGAGGAGCACCTCGGCTCGATCGAGCGGCTTGCCCAACAGATCAAGGCAAACGCCGTCGACGAGCCCTGGCTGGCCGACCTGGAATCCCGCCACAACATTTTCCCGAAGCTGGACTACAAGGCGTTCGCATAGGGGCCCACGGCCCTGGGGCCTGGAGCGCTTGACGATAATTTTCCGTTCGTGCTCGTGCTCGTGCTCGTAATCGTAATCGTAATCGAACCAATCACCGACTCTTGAAACTGATAACCATTGGGATCGTGCCGATTGCCGGAAAACTTTTGTCAACCGCTCTATGAGACCTTGGTCGCGAAAATGAGCAGGCGGTCGGCATCGGCCGGCGCGAACGGACGGCCGGTGAAGTCCCCGAACGCCTGGTCGATCGCGAAGCCGGCGCGGGCGAGCATGCGCCGGATTTGAGACGGGGTGTAGAGCCGCAGGGCATAGCCGGCCCGTTCGCGGCCGCCGGGCCACTTCCAGCGCGTGCGGTTGTGCATCGTCTGCGTCGCGGCGTCCCAGCGGAACTCCTCGACGGCCTCGTAGCGCGCGGTCGCATAGCGGATCACCGGCTCGCGCCGCACGATCGCCAGCAGCCCCCGGCGGTTGGGCAGGTCCATCACGAGCCGCCCGCCGGGCTTGAGGATCCGCGCCATTTCGGCCAGTTGGCGGCGGTCGCCGTCGCTGCCGGCCGGGAAATACCCGAAACTGTTCAGAAGGTTCAGGACGACGTGCGCCGAGCCGTCGGCGAGCGGCACGCGGCTCATGTCGCAGCAGACCCGCCACGCCCCGTGAATGTCGGCGAGGAAGACGGCGTTCAGGTCGCCGCCGATCAGGCGCAGGCCGGGCCGGCGGGCGCGGATCGCCTCGAGGTGGCGGCCGTAGGCGCACGGCAGATCGACCCAGACCTGGCCCGCGCGCGACTTGAGGCGCGCCAGCAGGAAATCGACCTCCGCCTCCGTCTGCTCCACGGGCAGCAGCCATTGCCGGTAGAAGTCACGGTAGGCGCGGCCGAAGTAGTTGTGGGCGTTCATATATGTTCGAGTGGTTGACGGAATTGATCCGTTCGTGCGTCGTGATCAGCTTGCCAGCCGAAGCCTTGGCGAAGGCTGATGCGTCGTAATCCTAACTTGGCGCATAGCCAGAACCCAATCGGCGGACCGGTCAAAGCGCCAAAGGCGCGGAATCATACCAGCCAGGGGCGAAGCGAAGCGGAGCCCCAGGTCAGCGACGGCATCAACCGAGCGCTGAAAGCGCGTCTCATCGCCGCGCAACCCGCGGATGATGCGCTCCTTCAGAGCGCTTGTGTGTTTGCCGATCTATCCTGGGGCTGCGCTTCGCTTCGCCCCAGGCTGGCATCAAACGCGCCTTTGGCGCTCAGCCGGAATTTGTGCGCATCTTGCATTCAAATTCGGCCGTAACAGAGTAATCGTAATCGAACCCACCACGCTACAGGCGGATTTTCGAGAGTCTCAGGTACAGCAGGTAATCGATCACGGCGAAAATCAACACGGATCCCCACCCCGCCACGACGGGGTTCAGCCATTGCTGCTGGCCGAAGTTGCCGAAGACGGCGTTGAGGACGTAATACGAAACCGCGACGACCAGGCCGAGCGCCACGCCCTGCGTGAAGTGGCGCGCGTGGACGTCGACGACGACCGCGAACCCGAGCAGCACCATGAGGAACGTGGCCACCGGGAACGCCAGCTTCTTGTGCAGCGAAATGGTCGAGTTCAGGACCGACTCGCTGCTCTTGTTGAGCATCGCGTCGCGGTAGTTCTTGAGCTCGAGGATGTTCATTTCCTCGGGCGCCTTCGAGCGCCTGAGGAAATCGTCGAGGCCGGCTTCCATCTGGATCTGGATCGTCGGGTAGCGGTCGAACCGCTGGAGCGTGCCGTCGCGGTTGAACAGCCGCTGCTCGACGTTGGTGAATTCCCAGTAGTCGTCGCCGCGGGGCGACGGGGCCGCGCGGTCGGCGTCGATGCGGCGCTCGATCCCCGAGCCGTCCGGATACATGTCGATGATCGTCGGAAACTGCATCAGCTTCATGCTCGAGAGGTATGCCTGGACGCAGTAGAAGCGGTTCTTCTCGCCCTTCTCGAACAGGTTGACGCGCTTGTCGAACACGCGCTCGCTCCCGCCGCGGATGTCGACCTTCTCGAGCTGGCGCGCCTTGAATTCGGCCCGGGGGACGACGTATTCGTTGAACAACAGCGTGAAGACCATCAGCCCGGACCCGAAGATGATCGCCGGGATTGACAGCCGCCGGAAACTGACGCCGGCGGCGACCATCGCGAGGATCTCGCGGTTCTTGGCGAGGATGCCGTAGGCGAAAATCCCCGACATCAGGCCGACGATCGGCATCGCGTCGACGAGCTGGCCGGGCAACCGGCAGGCAAGAAACATAATGACGGTCATGATCGACGGCGAGCTCTCGATGATGTCCTTGCGCGTGTCGTAGGCCTCGTAGGTCAGCATGATCACGACGCAGAACGCCGCGAACAGGAAGAAAAAGTAGAAGATTTCCTTGAAGATATAGCGGGTGATGAGCTTCATCGAGGGCGGGAACTTTTCCGACTCAGGGTTGGAAGACGTCCCGGGGCAGCCCGGGCCGCGAATAACCAGCATACCGCCGCCGGCGGATCCCTCACAAGCCCGATCGTCACCGGCGCCGGCGCTCGCCGGCGGCCATGTGGGCCTCGAGCTCGGCCGCGTCGACCGGGTGGAGCGTCCCGCCGTGCAGGCGCAGGATCCGGTTGGCGCGCATCGCGATGAGCGGCTCGTGCGTGACGATGATCAGCCCGCGCCCCTGCGCCACCGTGTTGGACCACATCAGCTCGATGACCGCCTCGCCCGTCCTGAGGTCGAGGTTGCCGGTCGGCTCGTCGGCCATCAGCAGCCGCGGCTGGTTCATGAGCGCGCGGCACAGCGCGACGCGCTGCTGCTCGCCGCCCGACAGCCGCGACGGCCGGTGCCGCAGCCGGTCGCCGAGGCCCAGGCCGTCCAGCATCTGGCGGGCGCTGGACTCGACTTCGTCGCGGCGGCGGCCGGCGATCAGCGCCGGCATCATCACGTTCTCGAGCGCCGAGAACTCGGGCAGCAGGTGGTGGAACTGGAAGACGTAGCCGATCGAGCGGTTGCGCCAGTCGCTCAGGGCCGCCACCGAGCGGCCGACCAGCGGCTCGCCGTCGAACAGGATCGAGCCTTCGTCCGGCACGTCGAGCCCGCCGAGCAGGTGCAGCAGCGTCGACTTGCCCGAGCCGGACATGCCGATGACCGCCACGGCCTCCCCGGCGTCGACGCTCAGGGTGGCGCCGCGCAGAACCTTCAGCTCGCGCTCGCCGTCGTGATAGCTCTTGACCAGTTTTTCGGCCCGCAACAGCTCGGTCATTGAATCGTTCCCCTTCGGCGCCCTGCTGGTCGGCGCACGGAAACATCATCCGTGTTCGGGCGGTGAAAAGTCAAGCGGCACACATTTGCGCCCACCCGCCATGACAAACAAAGTGGGCTGCCGGTTCCGGCAACCCACGCTCAAAGGGGCGAAAAAAATGAGAGACAGGCCGAATCCCGTCTCTCATCTCTCATCTCTCAGATCTCATCGCTCATCTCTCGTATCTCATCTCTCGCTCAATCCGGCTACCACAGCTCCGGGACGAGAACGACGCCCTCGCGCTGGCCGTCGAAGCTGTAGATGGAGGTCGGGCTGTCCAGCGGCGCGGTCCCGACCGCGCCTGCGTTGGCGCGGATCAGCCCGCGGACGGATTCCACGTCCGTCGTGGCCGCCGAGGCCTCGAAGAACCGCGCCACGACGCCGCAGACGTGCGGCGACGCCATGCTCGTCCCCGACATGCGGGTCGTGCCGCCGCCGAGCTTCGTCGAGAGGATCCCGACCGACGAGATCGCGCCGGCGCGCGAGATGTCTTCCTGGTCCTCGCCCGGCGCCGAAACCGTCACGCCGATCCCGGTCGATTCGGAGAAGGCCCCGTCGGTCGTGAAGAAGGAGGCCGTGTCCGCGCCGATGCCGGCGGGATAATAGCGATACTTGCTCGTCCCGGTCTTGGCGGTCGTGCTGGCGATCGCCAGGACTTCCGGATACGTCGAGGGAACCTGCTGCGCGACTTCGAGCGAGGCGTCGTTGCCGGCGGCGACCACGACGACGATCCCCGCCTGGTAGAGCGTCTGGATGCAGGACCGCAGTTGCGGGTTGTCGTCGAGCGAACCGTCGCGGCCGAGGCTCATGTTGACGACGCGGATCGCCGGCGAAACGCTCGCGGCATTGGCGCTGACCCAGTCCAGCCCCGCCATGATCGTGGCGTCCGTGCCGTAGCCCTGCGCGTCCAGGACCTTGACGGCATAGAGGGTCGCCCCCGGCGCGACGCCGACCACGCCGATGTCGTTGTTGCGGGCGGCGATGATGCCGCTGACGTGCGTCCCGTGCCCTTCGTCATCCTGGGCCGAGCTCCCGTAAGCCGTGTACGAGCTCGTCGCCGGCGCCACCGGAAGATCGGCATTGGCCAGGTCGATGCCGGTGTCGACCACCGCGACGCCGACCCCGGCGCCCGTAAACACCGACTGGGCCGGCGAGGCGCCGATCCGGGCGATCCCCGCCGGGATGACCTGGGCCGCCACGGGGTTCTTGGGCGGCTTGGTCCTCGCGCTCACCGTGCCGATCGCCTTGACGACCCGGTCGGGCACGATCGAGACGACGTCCGGGTCGCTCCCAAGCGCCTTGAGCTTGCCCGGCGGGATCGACGCCGCGAACCCCTTGACCGCGGATTTGTAGACGAAATCGGGCGCCACGGCGTGCTTGGCGATCACCTTGGCCGGCGCGGCCGTGTCCTTGACTTGAACGATGTAGCGGCCCGGGACGACACTCGGCGCCGCGCTCGCGATAGAGGCCATTGCCATTGCGGCAAGCGCCAGAAAGACGAACCTGGTCATGATCGTGCTCCTTTGGATGAACGGACGTGATCGCCGAGGCTGATACAAGTCCATTGCGTGAGGCCCGGGTGACGGCATCGGCATAACTCTTCCGCGCTCCGCGGAAACCGATCTCTTCTTATGTGGAAGGATTTTCCATTGGGTCGGCCCGAAAAATCAAGAACCAAGTAGGCCCGCGCCGGCATGGATAACGATCCTGTTAGTGCTGTGGCCACCTCTTTTGATGGCTATTTTCTCTTTTCCCTTAAGTCCCCTGGGTCCTTTGGGTCCTTTCGCCAACCCGCCCCGCCTTGACGGCTTTTCGGTGAATCGTTAGTGTTGTGCTGGAGAGCCCCGATGCCGCCTGATGAAAAAACCGCCCCCGAGCCGGTAATGCTGGGCAACGTGCCGCTGTCCCCGGTCGGCGCCGCGCAGGCGGAAGACCTGATCGCGGGCTGGGTCGGCCGCGCCCCCCTGCGCACCGTCGTCACGCCCAACGTCGATCACGTCATCGAGCTCCAGGCCAACGCCGCCTTCCGTGTTGCGTATCAAAACGCCGCGCTGTCGCTGGCCGACGGCGCGTGGGTCGCATGGGCCGCGCAATGGCTCGGCCTCCCCGGCATCGAAAAGGTTTCCGGCTCGGACCTCGTGCCGGAGCTCTGCCGGCGGGCAGCGCGCGAAGGCTGGCGGGTGTTCTTCGTCGGCGGCGCGAGCGAGGCCGCCCTCGCCGAGTCGCTCGAGAAAATCCGCGAGCGGTTCGCCGGCATCGTGATCGGCGGAGCCTGCCCGCCGATGGGGTTTGAACTGAACCCATCAACCAACGAGCGGCTGTTGAGCCGGATTTCCGAGTTCGGCCCCGGCCTGCTGCTCATGGGTTGCGGCGCGCCCAAGAGCGAGGTCTGGCTCGACCGCCACCGCGACCGGATCGGCAAGGGCGTGGCCATCGCGATCGGCGCCGGCGTGCGGTTCCTTGCCGGCCAGGAGCGGCGCGCGCCGCGCTGGATGCAGCGCGCCGGACTCGAGTGGGCGTGGCGACTCGCGCACGACCCGCTCCGGCTGTGGCGGCGCTACCTCGTGCGCGACGCGAAATTCCTGCCGCTGGTGGTCAAATGGCGCATGCGCCGCAAACAGTCCTGACGCCGAACCCACCGCGCGCGCTTCACGCCGCGGCGGCCATGGCGCTCGCCCTGGCGACCGTCGCGGCGTGGTTCTGGAGCGCGGACGCCGGCCGGGCGCTCGGTTTCGCCTGGGTGGGCGTTGCCCTGATCGCCGCCTCGTGGCGCCGCCCGGTCGTGATGTTCTGGGCGCTGTGGGCCGCGGCGCTGTTCAACTACGGCGTCGCCGTGCGCGGAGCGATCGTCAAGCCGACCGAGCTCGTCCAGCTCGCGATGGCCGCCATGATCCTGATGCGGCTCGTCGCCGGCGACCGCGACGCGCTCGGCCGCCTGATCCGCGCGCGGTGGCTCGTGGCCGCGCTGGCGCTCCTTGGGGCGGCCGCAATTGTCACCGCGGCGAGGCATCCCAACTTCTTCAACGTGCGCTACGAAATCCTGAATGATGCCACGATCCTGTTCGGCGTCCTCTTCTTCCGCGCCCGCGACTGGCCGAGCTTGGTAGCGCTGTTTGGCGTCGCGATCGGCGCCGAGGCCGTCGCGGCGCTTGTCCTGCGGTTCGGCTTCGGCGTCACCGGCCTCGACTTTCTCGGCGGGCAGGGCGGCGTCCTGGCCCGCACGATGACGTCGGCCGACATCTCCGAGCTTGCCGGCGGCCGCTTCCGGCTGGCCGGGACGATGTCGCACAAGAACATGCTCGCGGCGTTCTTCGCGCTGATGCTCCCGCTCGTCGGCGTCGAGCTGCTGCGCAAAAAGAATCCCGCGTGGCTGATCGTCCTCCTGCCGGCGCTGGCCGCCTTCGCCCTCACCGACTCGATGGCCGGCGTCATCGCGCTGCTGATCGCGGGCGCGCTCCTGGTCCTCTTCGTCCGCCGCTTCGATGACTTCGCGGTCCTCATGCTCATCATCCTGCCGGTCCTGGCGATCGCGGTTTACCGCTACGGCGAGCCGGTGTTTTATCGCGCGCAACAACTCCTGGACAGCACCAAGGCCGGTTGGGGCTCGGTCAGCGCGCGCTTCGAGATCCTCGGCATCAGCCAAAGGCTCATCGCGGACCACCCGTGGCTCGGCATCGGCCGTGGCAACTTCCAGCTCTACGGCCACACCTACTACACCCACGCGCATAATCTCTTCCTCATGAAAATCATCGAGATGGGGATCCCCGCCGGCGCGGCGTTCATCGCGGTCATGCTGGCGATGCTCTGCCTGATCTGGCGCGCCCTCGCGCGCGACGCCCGGCGGCTGGCGGAGCAGGGCCAATACTATTACTTGCTCGGCGCCGCCCTCGGCCTGACCGCCGTGCTGGCCATGAACATGCTCGACTACAACTGGCCCCACTTCAGCCTGGGACCTATGTTCGCGGGGATTCTCGGCGTCGTTATGGCAGCAACCACCCATGAATAGATTAACATCAGCTTTGCGCCGCTTTTCTCGGCAAGAAAGCAAGAATCAATTCTTTATTCGCCATATACCCCTGCTCCGTTTTTCGGATCAACTCGTTATCACTAAGCCATTTTAAATCCCTCGTTAGAGTCCTTAGGGCCAACTTCGAATATTCCTGTGTCACTTTCGGCGTTAGGAATCTAAGCGACTCGAGCGAAACAGGCTTGTCTTGTCTTGATAAATCCAATAAGAGATGCCTCATCCTCTTGCTTGATGCCCCTTCATGCTCGCGAATAAATTCATGAACATAATTTCTCCAACTCACATCAATCTGTTGATTCTTAATTAACTCGATCTGCTCCTTAATTGAATCCACAAAACCTTGTACGGCATATTCGATAAACGGCACATAATCTCCGTCGGACCTGGAGGATGCCCGTTGAAGCCGCCTATAGTACTCCATGCGGGTTTTATTATAGTGGTCGCTCAACAAATGTATCGCTGGAGTAGGCATGCTAGCTTCCAACAATATACGCAATTCGACCAATCTCGCTGTTCGCCCATTTCCATCGCCAAATGGGTGAATCCACGCCATATATAGATGAGCCAGAATTGCTCGAATGAGTCCATGCACAATCGGATATTTTCCTGTTTGGTCTATGAAATCAGGTCCCGTAATCCAGTTTGAGAACTTCTCCATGAGAAAGCTGATATCTTCGGGTGGTGCTCCTCGATACTGCCCCACTCCGACTTGAACCTTGGTATACTCGCCCGGAACGACATGGTCCTCAACGGGGAGATCCTTGAGAACCAACGCATTGTAAACCTTGATTGTCTCCGCATTTAACGGGGGAAGATTTCCTTCTAATGCCTGTTCGACGATTTGATTGTAGGCATCCTCGATGTTTTTTGTCTCCTGGGCCAAATATTCTTTTGAGGGCGGGATGTCTAATTTTCCTTCCATCTGCAGCATCACATCACGCTCAGTCAGGGTATTTCCTTCAATTGCAGTTGTGGCATGAACCCCCTTGGCTAAATAAATCATGTGCAATTCCCTAGCAATATTAGGACGCAATGGCACACCGGCCAAATGCTGGCATTTGGATTGCGCCTCACCAAGCAACAGCCAAAGCGGTGCTTCAAAACGTTGCGTCGAGAATACAAATTTGATCCATGGATGAGTCCTTGTGTATTTCCTAGAACATGGCATTTCTTTTGTCATCATTTATGTCCTTACTATATCTTCATGTATCTTGCTGTACCTATTGTAGTTGTATCATTCTGCCGATGATTCATGTCTCATTATATGTCACTAGATCATATTTTATGCAAGGATAAACTGTCCGACAGCATGGAAGCTCATCCACCAACAGCCCGGCGGTTGCCCCGCTTTGACACCGCGCCCCGAAAATGGTTCAATGGTTGGGGCCGGGGCGGCGGCCGTGTATGTTGAACTCCACCGATATCCGCGGCGCGCGGACTCACAACCTCAAGAACATCTCCTGCTCGTTCCCGCACGGCTCGCTGACCGTGATCACCGGCGTCTCCGGCTCCGGCAAGAGCTCGCTCGCCTTCGACACGCTCTACGCCGAGGGCCAGCGCCGCTACACCGAGTCGCTGTCGACCTACGCCCGCCAGTTCATCGAGCGCATGGAGCGGCCCGACGTCGACTCGGTCACCGGGATCCAGCCGGCCATCGCCCTCGAGCAGAAAAACGGCGTGCGCTCGGCGCGCTCGACCGTCGGCACCGCCACCGAAATCCACGACTACCTGAGGCTCCTGTTCGCCAAGCTCGGCGTCACGTGGTGCCCGCACTGCAACGTGCCGGTGCGCCCCGAGACGCCCGACTCGGCGATGGCGACGCTCTCGGAGCTCGAGCCCGGCACGCGCCTCATGATCCTCGGCCCGACCGACATGCGCGGCGAGGAACTCGGCGACGCCTTGAAAGCGGAACTGGTCCGGCAGGGCTGGCACCGGCTCTGGGACGGCTCGCGCCTCGTCGATCTCGAAGCCGGCGACAAACCGAAAGACCCCCGCGCGGACCTGGCCGTCATCACCGACCGCCTTGCATTCCGCCCCGATTCGCAATCGCGGCTCAGGACGGCGCTCGAGCTGGCGTTCCAGGCCGGCCGCGGCCGCGCCCGGGTGATCGCCCCCGATATCAACGAAACATTCGACTTTTCGTCCGGGATGACGTGCGACAGCTGCGGCCGCGCCTACCCGCGCCCCGAGCCGCAGCTCTTCAGCTTCTACAGCCCGCTGGGGGCGTGCCCGGCGTGCGAGGGATTCGGCCGCGTCATCGACCTGGACCTGGACAAGATCATCCCCAACCGCGACCTGACGATCGAGGACGGGGCGATCGCGCCGTGGAACGGCATCGGCAACCTCGAGATGTACGACCACCTGCGCGACGAGACGAGCCCCAAGCAGATCCCGCGGCTGCGGCCGATCAACGAGTTCACGCCCGAGCAGTGGGACAACCTCCTCGGCGGCGTCGGCGGGTTCTGCGGCATCAAGGGCTACTTCGAGTGGCTCGAGTCGAAGCGCTACAAGGTGCAGGCCCGCGTCATGCTCGCGCGCTACCGCGCCTACCGGATGTGCCAGACGTGCCACGGCCGGCGGCTGCGGCCCGAGGCGCTGGCGGTCAAGTTCCAGGGGCGCACGATCGCCGAAGTGGCCGACGTCCCGGTGCGCGACCTGCGCAAATGGTTCGACGGCCTCGAGCTCGGCCCGAGCGAGGCCGAGATCGCGGGCCGCGCCCTCGAGGCGCTGCGCGCGCGGCTGGCCTACCTCGATCGCGTCGGGCTCGGCTACCTGACCCTCGCGCGGCAGACGCGCACGCTTTCGGGGGGCGAGTCCCAGCGCATCAACCTGGCGACGGCGCTCGGCTCGGCGCTGACCGAGACGCTCTACGTCCTCGACGAGCCGACCGTCGGCCTGCACCCGCGCGACACCGACCGGCTGATCGCGATCCTCAAGTCGCTGCGCGACCTCGGCAACACCGTCGTCGTCGTCGAGCACGACCTCGAGGTCATCCGCGCGGCCGACCGGCTGCTCGACATCGGCCCGGGCGCGGGCGAACTGGGCGGGCAGGTCCTCTACGAAGGCGCGCCGGACAAGCTCGGCGGCCTGGACACGGCGACGGCGCGGCACCTGCGCGCCTACCACGAGCCGCCGGTGGCGAGCCGCGAGCGCGACCCGCGCGGCTGGATCACCGTCCGCAACGCCCGCGGCAACAACCTCAAGAACCTGGACGCGCGCTTCCCGCTCGGCGTCTTCTGCTGCGTCACCGGCGTTTCGGGCTCGGGCAAGACGACGCTCGTGCGCGACACGCTCGCGGCCAATTACCGCCGCCTGCGCGACATCGCGCCGGTCGAGGCCGAGCCGTGCGACGCCATCGAGGGGCTCGAGCAGATCGACTCGCTCAGCTGGGTCGACCAGTCGCCGCTGGCCGGCTCGAGCCGCTCCAACCCGGTCACGTTCGTCAAGGCCTACGAGTGGATCCGCAAGACGCTGGCCGAGACGCGCGAGGCGCGGGCGCTGGGCCTGACGCCGCGGCATTTCTCGTTCAACGTCGACGCCGGCCGCTGCCCGGTCTGCAAGGGAACCGGCACGCAGGTGATCGACATGCACTTCATGGCCGACATCGAGGTGCCGTGCGAGGCGTGCGACGGCAAGCGGTTCCAGAACCGCGTCCTGCAGCTTCGCTTCGAGGAGAGGAACATCAACGACATCCTGGCGATGACGGTCGACCAGGCGCGCGACTTCTTCCGGCTGCACCCGAAGATCGTCAAGGCGCTGCAGCCGCTGCGCGACGTCGGGCTCGGCTACCTGCGGCTCGGGCAGTCGACGACGACGCTGTCGGGCGGCGAGGCGCAGCGGCTCAAGCTGGCCGCCCACCTCGCCCAGATGCGCGACGGCCGCGGCAAGCTCTACATCTTCGACGAGCCGACGACCGGCCTCCATCCGGCGGATTTGAAGAAGCTCGTCGATATTTTCCAGGAGATGGTCCAGCGCGGCTGCTCGCTCGTCATCGTCGAGCACAACCTGGACCTGATCGCGGCGGCCGACTGGGTGATCGACCTGGGGCCCGACGGCGGCGACCTGGGCGGCCGAATCGTCGCCGAAGGCCCGCTGGAAAAGATCATGGAGACGCCGGCGTCGATCACCGGCGAACACCTGAAGAAGAGGTTTTTATGAGCCTACGCCTGATTCATCAAAATGATGAATTGTCCAGGCGTCACGATCCTAAATCGGAAATTGGCTCGTAAGATTTTTTCGTTGAAGAAGTGCTTCTGGTCGAGGGTGATGAGGAAATCGCAATTCGCCGACACTGCCGACGCAAGCACATGGCAATCCTTTGAATGAATCAAGTGCTTGTAGGGCTCAAGAGCTGCCGGCTCAGGGTTGTTTACAAGCTCAAGCCCAGGGTATTTTATCAATTCAACGAGTCGGTGAATCGCAAGCGCATCGGATTTGGCGCGCAAACCCCGCATGGCCTCTTCAATGATCAATGGGCTGGTGATTGGCTTCAGGAAACCCGCCATACACGCATCGAGTATAACGGATGATCCTCCAGATCTTGAATGGCACCCCGAGAATATGACGCATGCATCAAGGAAGATCTTTACCTTGTGTTTTGCCATCTGTTACCCCAGGCCCATTCTTTTTCTGAAGGCCTTGATATCCTTGGCCGAAATCTTTCGATCTTCTTTCAGGAATTCATCGAGTTCGTGAGCGGTAAATGACCGGGAGAGCGGACTGGACCGGGTGTTTTCGCCGACCGTCATGTATCGGCGAATGACCTCGCTCAGCATGGCACTGCGGCTTCGACGCTCTGCTTTCGCCATTCGATCGAGCATCGAGAGATCCTGGTCATTGACGTAAACGCTGATTGTCTTTCCCATAACCGTTTACCTCTTATATTAGATTCTATTAGAATCGAATATAAAAAGCAATTCAGAATTGGCTCCACTGAACCGGGATGTTGAGGATCACGGGGAGCTCGTAGGGGTTCGGCGTCGTGACCCGCAGCGACGCGGCGTCGATCAGGCGGGCGAGGTACTCGGAGCCGGAGGCGACGGCGATCGACAGGCGCCATGTGCCCTCGGTCAGCGGCCACGGCCCGAAGTCGAGCGTGGCTTCGGTGCGGCCGGAGGGGCTGAGATCGACCGGCGTGCGCGACTGGGCGAAGATCCGGCCATCCTCGCCGCGCATCCACCCGGTCTCGACGAAGACGGATTTCAGAGCGGCCGGATGCGTGATCGTAACCGAGATTTGAACCGGCTGGTTCTGGGCGATTTCAGAGATTCCGCCTGAAGGCGGGGCTCCCAAACCGATGCTCACGCCCGAGTTCTCGGCGAGCGGCTCGAAGAGCGATTCGGCGCCGAGGGCCGATTTCTGAATGGCGATCTTGTCGAGCGAATGGCCGCGCGCGCGGCGGTATTTGGCGAGCACCTGGCGCGGATCGCCGATCATGTGCACCTGGCCGTGGTCGAGCCACAGGACGCGGTCGGCGAGCTGGGAGACGATCTCCAGGTTGTGGCTGACGATCAGGAGCGTGTGGCCGCGCCCCTTCATCGCGGCGACATGCTCGATCGCCTTGGCCTGGAAGCGCAGGTCGCCGGTCGCGAACGTCTCGTCCATGAGCAGGATTTCCGGCGCGAGCCGCGTGGCCACGGCGAACCCGAGCCGGCCGATCATCCCCGAGCTATAGTGTTTGACCGGCATATCCATAAAGCGCTCGAGCTCGGCGAAGCCGATGATCTCGGGCAGGAGCGCGTCGACCTGGCGGATGTCCATGCCGAGGAGCGCGCCGGAGAGGTAGACGTTTTCGATGCCGGTCAGATCGGGGTGGAAACCCGCGCCGAGCTCGAGGAGGGCGCCGATGCGGCCCCGGGCGTTGAACGCGCCGCTGTCGGCCTTCGATACGCCGCACAGGATTTTAAGCAGCGTCGACTTGCCCGAGCCGTTGGGGCCGATGACGCCGACCGTCTCGCCGCGATCGATCTCGAAGCTCACGTCGCGAAGCGCATGGAACAGGTCGCGGTCGCGCGAGATGCGCTCGCGGCGCGGGTCGCCGTGGTCGGCCGAATGCGGCACGCGGAACGACTTGCCAAGGCGGTCGACGGTGAGTGCGGGGGCGCGATCCATACGGTTCACCAGGATGGCCAAAGCCGGATCATCAGAATACCTGGTATATCAAACCACCGGCTGAAGCCGGTGGCAACCCATTCGGCCCATCGACGCGCGGAATTTTGGGGAGGGACACAAACAATGCCATTCCCGGCAGCCGTACAAACGATCGCCGCCCACCCTGGGAGGGTGACTGGATGCTTGTGATGGGTTCGACAGACAAAAGAACCAAGGGACCCAAAGGACCTAAAGGACCTAAGGGACCCAAGGAAAAGCGAGGAAACCCGTCACGTTGACGGGGGCGGCAGCCTGGCTGTAGCCGGGGGACGTTCGGATTGCGGATTTCGGATTGCGGATTGCGGATTGGGGGGCGCGGGGGAGGATTGCGGATTGCGGATTTCGGATTGCGGATTGGAGGGCGCGGGGGAGGATTGCGGATTTCGGATTGCGGATTTCGGATTGGGATCCTCGGAAAGATTCGCGTTCACGCGGTCGAGGGCGGCGTGGAGCTTGTCGGGCGGGATGGCGGCGACTTCGCGGACATCGCGGGCCTCGGCCAGGTTGGGCT
>JBDKRG010000040.1:0-109289 GCA_039683515.1 Candidatus Sumerlaeia bacterium
AGCAGATTAAAGAATGCCGCCGGCCGCTCCATCCGCACGCACACGTCACCGACAGCTACCGGGGGCGAACCGGCAATCTCCGTTTGCCGCTTGACTTAACTTCTCATGGATGTCACTCGCTCTAAAATGCCCGCTTTAGCGGGCTGTCGTTTTAAAAAGGGAGCTTGGCCTTTCCGCCAAGCTCCCCAGGGCACTGCTCTCGATCGCCTCGGTTATCCGCGATCGGTTCCCCCGTCTCCGTTTTTCTTCGTCGGCGGGAGCGGCCGTTCCGCGACAGCGACCGGGCTCCCTTTTTCGAGGCTCTTCAAGAACCCCATCAGCGATCCGGCCAGGCCATCCACCGAGCCGCCGCCGCCGGCCACAAGGATCTCCGGCGTGAACCGGACCTTGCTTTCGGCCAGGGCGTTGACGGCGTTGACGAGGGCCGTGACCTGCGGCCCCAGCGCCGCGACCTGGGCTTCATAACCCCTTGCCCTTGCCAGGCCCACCGCCTCGACCTCGGCCCCCTTGGCCGAGCCGGTTTCGCGGATGTAGGTCGCCTCGCCGTCGGCCTCGGCCTTGCGCGCCGTGGCGTTGTTGCTCTTGATCTCGACGCCGACCTTCGAGCGCGCCAGGTCGGTCTGCATGTCGGCCGTGCCGCGGGCGTGCTCGGTCTCGATGCGCTGGTCCTGCGCCTCCCTCTGGCGCTTGTAGGTCTCGACCTCCTGGTTGGCGATTTCGCGCTCGGTCAGCACCTTGACCATCTCCGGCGGGAACATCACATCCTGGATGTAAACGCCGCGCGTCTCGACGCGATACTGGTCGATCTGCTGGCGGATGTGCGCGAACGCCTCTTCCTGCACGAGCTGGCGCGTCTCGATGAACCGCACCGCCGGCATCGACTGCATGGTGTTGCGGAAGTGGTTGCCGACGGCCGCCTGCAAGACCTCGTTGACGAGGTTCTGCATCGTCCCGACCATCGAGATCACCCGCGGGGCCTGCGTGTCCGGCACGTGGATCTGCACCTGCAGGTCGAGCTTGAACACGAAGCCCTCCTTCGACTTGGCGACGATCGACTCCAGCTGCGCGTCGAGCTGGTGCGCCTGCGAGACCGCCGCCGCCCAATTGAGCGTCAGGATCGCCGTCGGCACGAGTTCGGCCTGGTAGCAGCGCGGGTTGAGCGGGTACTTGCCCGTCCGCAGCGGCTCTTGCCAGATGCCGCGGTGGCCGGGGCGCACGAGCGAGCCGAACTTGAAATCGGAGCCCGACGTGTCCTGCGTGACCTCGCCCGTGTAGGCCTTGATGACCGCGACCTCGCCTTGGCGCACGACCAGCATCGGGACGATCTCGACGCGGATCAGGAACGGGTTCAGGGCGTAGGCGCCGTAGAGCAGCGGGTCGTGCTGCAGGCCGATCCGCCCGCCGTTGTCCATGAACGCCTGGTAGTCCTGGTAGTTGTTGTGCAGCCCGTTCTTGCTGCCCAGCAGCGTCTCGATCAGCTTCTGGTCGTCGGCGCCCGCCTTCTCGAGCTTTTCCACGTCGTCATATTCGCCGAGCCGGCTCGCAATGTCGCTGGGCGGGAGCGGCTCGCCCTCGAACGTCGTGATGATGCCGACCATGTCGACGACCTTGCCGCCCGTCCCCGGCTGCGGCTCGATGCGCACGAGGTCGAGCTGCTCCGGCTTCAGGCCGAAGCACTCGGGCGTCAGGTACTTCTGGTGCGCGAGCAGGGCCTTGAGCTCGGGCGCGACCGGCAGGCCGTAGATCTTGCGCTTCGTGATGACCAGGAACCCGACCGGGTGGACCGGCTGCAGCGTGCCCGGAGGCAACACCGGCCGCTGCACGCCCTTCTGGCCGCCGTCGGCGACGAACTTCGCCAGGTCGGTGAACATGCCGAATTCCTTTTGATACACGGCCGACTTTGCGCCGATCGGAAGCGCCTGCCCGACCTGGGCGATCACGACGCCGATCTCGCCGGCGGGGACCTGCGCCCACGGGAATTTCTGGACTTCATAAACGATCCAGAATTTGAAGCGCCAGCCGGGCATCAGCATCTCGGCCTGGTAGCCGGCCTCGCCGCCGAACGCCACCGGGTTGTCGTCCGAGAGCTTCTTGAGCGAGAAGCGTTTGATCACCAGGCCGACCTCGGTCGGGCCGATGATATGGATCGACGGCAGCACGAGCGCCAGCCCGATGAGGACCGCGCCCAGGATCCACGCGTAAGCCGGAATCGTAACCAGATACTCAAACATGGTGTGTCATCCTTCGTGTGAAATCCCAAAAATGGTTTGCGCGCACAACTTCAACCGACCACATCCAATTGGCTTACATGGCCGTTCCTTTCCCGAAGACTCCTCCAGCGGAGCCTCGAAAAATAGCCAAGCCTGTCAGCTTGCCTTTAGTTTTGTTCGATTGTGTGCATTGGGTGTTTTGAACCGTCTTCCAATTCGACTTCGGGGCGGGGTATAATGGTTTGGTGATTGCGCCGATTTTTGCCGGCGATTGATTCCACGGAGCTTGCATCTGATGACCGATCCCACCACCACGGCCGGCCTGCCCGCCCTGCGGGGAATGGACCTTGCCGCGATGAGCGCGCTGCTGGCCGAGGGGGGCTTCCCGGCCTACCGCGCCCGCCAGCTCTACCAGTGGGTCTACCGCAACGGGGCCGAATCGCTGGACGAGATGGGCAACCTGCCCAAGCCGTTGCGCGCGTTCCTTGCCGGGCGCGCGCGGATGGGCGGCGTGACGCTCGTGCGCGCCCAGGGTCCGGAGGGCGGCACGCAAAAGCTCCTCATGCGGACCGACGACGGCAAATTCATCGAGTCGGTCGTGATGCGCGACGAAGGGGCCGGCCGCACGAGCCTGTGCGTGTCGTCGCAGATCGGGTGCGCGGTCGGCTGCGCGTTCTGCCTGACGGGGTTCGGCGGGTTCCAGCGCAACCTGCGCGCCGACGAGATCGTCGGCCAGGTGCTCAACGTCCGCAAACAAATCCTCGCCCCCGACGAGCCGCTCGCGCACGTGGTCTTCATGGGGATGGGCGAGCCGATGCTCAACCTGGGCGCCGTGGTCCCCGCCCTCAGGCTCCTGATCGATCCGGACGGGATCGCGCTGTCGCGGCGGCGCGTCACCGTCTCCACCGCGGGCATCGTCCCCGGCATCCAGAAGTTCGGCGCGGCGAACGTGGGCGTCGGCCTGGCCGTCTCGCTCAACGCGACGACCGACGAGACCCGCTCGCGGATCATGCCGATCAACGACACATACCCGCTCGCCGAGCTGCTCAAGGCCGTCGCGCGGTTCCCCATGGAAGCGCGCCGGCGGGTCACGATCGAGTACGTTCTTCTCAAGGATATCAACGACTCCCCTGCCGACGCCGAGCGGCTGGTCAAGCTGCTCGCGCGCATCCCGGTCAAGGTCAACCTCATCATGTTCAACCCGAACCCGAACCTGCCGTTCCAGCCGGCCACCGGGGAACGGCTTGAGGCGTTCTCCTCCATCCTTTCGCGCGCGAACATGACCGTGACCGTCCGCTGGAGCAAGGGGCGCGAGATCGAGGCCGCCTGCGGCCAGCTCGCCGCCCACTACTTCGAAAAGTAGGCCGGGTTCGCCGAACAGATGGGCGTTCGTTTTTGCGCTGAAGGCGCAAGAGATAATAGCCTGGGGCAGAGCGAAGCGACGCCCCAGGTGATGAGCGAGAGTGAATAGAAGCTCTGAAAGAGCGGAAGAAAGTTTCTTTCGCGCCTTCAGCGCTTCGGTTGAATTTTCTCGACCTGACCTGGGGTTTCGCTTCGCTCCACCCCAGGCTATATTATTTCGCGCTTTCAGCGCTTCGGAACGAGCGAACTCACATGTTTCTCAATGATTGCCAGTTGAGCGATCTTGCCGTTAGCAGTTCCCGCTGGTCCGCCATCCCCGGCCTCATCCACGGCATCACGACGCGCTCCGCCCTTCCCTTGCCCGGCAAGGCCGATTTCTTTGATTCGATCGCGCGCGCGCGCGCGGCCGGCGCGTTGCCCGATCTCCTCGCGCTCGGCGCCGACCAGGTTCATTCGGATCGCCTCGTCCTGGTCGACGAGCCGATCGGCGACAACAACCGGCTCGACGGCTTCCGCTGGGACGACCGGCTGCGCGCGGGCGAATTCCCGCAGGCCGACGCGCTCGTGACCACCATCCCCGGCGTGCTCCTCATCATCCAGACCGCCGACTGCCTCCCCGTCTTTGCCATCGATCCCGCCAGCCGCGTCGCGGGCCTGGCCCACTGCGGCTGGCGCGGCTTGCGCGCGGGCCTGGCCGGCAAACTCGTCGCGCACATGATCGCCGCGGGCGCCTCGGCCGATAACATCCAGGCGTGGCTCGGCCCCTGCATCCATGCCGGCAATTACGAAGTCAGCCGCGAGCTGGTCGAGGATTTCCGCGCGGCGTTCCCCGGGGCCCCGGTCGCCGCCGACGAGCGCCACCTGGACCTGCCGGCCGTCGCGAGGCACCAGCTCGAACGGGCCGGCGTCCAAACCCAGGCCATTGCCGACAGCGGCCAGTGCACGTTCGCCAACCCCGGCCTCTACCACTCCTACCGCGCCCACGCCGCCCAGGCCGGCCGGATGCTCTCGTTCCTGGGATTCAAGTAGGCCGGGTTCGCCGAACCCGGCATCGCGCGTTTGTCAAGCACGGCGGAAAATGCATGACAGTCGGTGAATGTGCGGTTATATATATTCCCGCATTTGCGAATGAATTCATGTTGGAGCGGCGGTCATGGTCAGAGCGGCGGTTATTTTGTCGGGTTGCGGCGTCCAGGACGGCACCGAGATCACGGAGGCCGTCAGCGTCCTGATCGCGCTCGACCGCGCGGGGGCGGAGATCCTCATGTGCGCGCCGGACATGGACCAGAGCGAGGTCGTCGACCACGCGCGCGGCGAAGCCGTCCCGGGCAAGGTCCGCGGCGTCCTCTCGGAATCGGCCCGCATCGCCCGCGGCAAGATCCAGGACATCAAGTCGATCACGTCGGCCGATTTCGACGCCCTGATTTTCCCGGGCGGGCTCGGCGCGGCCAAGAACCTGTCCAGCTTCGCCGACGACGGCGCGGGCTGCGTCGTGCACCCGGACGTCGAGCGCGTCATCCTGGAGGCTTTCGGCGCGCGCAAGCCGATCGCGGCGATCTGCATCGCGCCGGTCCTGCTGGCGCGCGTCATCGGCGGCCGCGGCGCCGTCCCGCTGCTGACGATCGGCAGCGACGAAGGGGTCGCCGTCGCGATGGAAAAGATGGGCGCCCGGCACCAGAACTGCGCGGCCGGCGACTGCGTCGTCGATGAAGCCAACCGCCTCGTCAGCACCCCGGCCTACATGCTCGCCTCGGGCCCGGCCGAGGTCTTCGAGGGGGTCGAAAAGACGGTTCAGGCCGTCCTGCGCCTCGCGGCCAATTAAGACGTCCGCGCATGATCCCGATCCGCGACAACATCCCCTCGCGCACCCGGCCGTGGGTCAATTACGCGATCATCATCCTGACGTGCTGGATGTTCTTCCTGCAGCTCCGCGCCGGCGACCGCGGCCAGGATCCCTTCGCCGAAAGCTACGGCCTCGTGCCGCTTCGGCTCACCCACCCGGGCAAAACCATCCGCATCCCCGAACAGAAGTTTGACCCGCATCTCGGCGAGATCACGACGCGCTATCACGACATCGAGCCGGCGCCGTTCAACCCGTGGTGGACGCTGCTGACGTGCATCTTCATGCACGGCGGCTGGCTCCACCTGATCGGCAACATGTGGTTTCTTTACATTTTCGGCGACAACGTCGAGGACCGGCTCGGCCACGGCCGGTATCTGCTGTTTTATCTCGGCTGCGGCGTGGCCGCGTCGCTGGCGCATTTTGTGACGAACCTGGACTCGCCCGTGCCGACGGTCGGCGCCAGCGGCGCGATCGCCGGCGTGATGGGCGCCTACCTTCTGCTCTACCCGCGCGCCCGCGTCCTGACGATCATCCCGATCATCATCCTGTTCTACACGGTCGTCGTCCCCGCCCCGATCTTCATCGGCATCTGGTTCGTCTTCCAGATCGTCAACGGACTGAACTCGTTCGGCTCGACGGTAGCCGAAGGCGTCGCCTGGTGGGCCCACATCGGCGGTTTCGTGGCGGGGATGTTGGCTGTCATTTTTCTAAAAATGACAAAATGGCTAAACCCGCCGCCCCGCGCCGCCATTAACCCAAGATGGTAATGATGCCGTGGTCCGTGCCGGTCCGTGCCCGTCCGTGTCAGTCCGTGCCGGCCCCTTGAATCGGCAGCGCGAACGCGAACGTCGTCCCCACGCCGACGCGGCTCGTGACCCAGATCCGCCCGCCGTGCGCCTCGACGATCCGTTTCGCGATCGCCAGCCCCAGGCCCGTGCTGCGCTCGCCGGCGGTCGGCTGCGTGCTGGTCTTGCCGAAATCCGAAAACAGCCCCGGCAGCTCGGCCTGCGGGATCCCCTGCCCCTGGTCGATGACCGAGATCACCACCTCTCGGTCCTGGCCCGCGCACGACAGCGTGATCTCGGTCTCGGGGTGCGAAAACTTGATCGCGTTGGTGATCAGGTTGCTCAGCACCTGGCCGATCCGGTCCGGGTCGAAACGCGCGGCCGGCGGCGCCGACTCCTCGTCCAGTTTGATCCGGATGAACTTGGCGCGCGCGAGCAGCTCGTGCGACTCGACCGCCTCGCGCAGGAATTCGCCCAAGCCGACGTCGCTCGGGTTCAGCTCGATCCGCCCCGATTCGATCATCCCGATGTCGAGCGTCGCGTCGATCAGCTTGGTCATCGCGATGCACTTGGCGTTCATGCGCTCGAGCAGCGCGCGCTGGTTGGGCGGCACCTCGCCGACGATCCCGTTCAGAAACAGATGCAGGTAGCCGCGGAAAATGCCGAGCGGGCTGCGCAGGTCGTGCGCCGTCATGGCCACGAACCGGTTCTTGACCTGGTTCAGGTTGTAGAGCTCTTCATACAGGCGGCTCTTTTCGATGGCGAGCGCGACCTGCCCGGCGATCTGGCGGAACAGCCCCACGTGCGCGTCGCGATACGTCCCGGCCGCGGTCGACGAGAAGAACAGGAACCCGATCGGCTTGCCGTTGGCGACGAGCGGGCAGGTCAGGCTCGAGCGGATCCCCTCGCTCAGGATCCGGCGCGTCGAGTCGGACTCGGGGTGGGCGGCCAGGTGCGCCTCCAGGTCGTTGATGATGCGCGGCTCGCCGGTCTCGATGATCCGCCGCAGGCTGCTCCCCTCGAGCGGCGCCTTGTAGCCGGCCGGCAGCCGCACCTCGTCGTAGCCGGCGCGCGCCCAGCGCGAGTAGACGTTCTCGCCGCCCTCGTCGAGCAGCGCCAGCCCGATGCGCTGATACGGGATGATCGCGTGGCACGAGTCATAGATGTAGTTGAGCACGTCCTCGAGCATCAGCCCGGCGTTGATCCGCTCGGTGATGGCCAGCAGCCGGCTCATTTCCGCAAAGCGCGCCTGCATGATCTGGCCCAGGTCGATGAGGATCTGGCCGAGGCCGGCGAGGTCGTCGCGCGGGTCGAGCGGCAGGTCCAGGTTGAACTCGCCGCGCTTGAGCGCCATCGCCGCCTCGCGGTAGATCGAAATTTGCCGGTCCCGTTCCATGCTTCCCCCGTCGCGCCGAAATATGCGCCCATTATGCCGGGATGCGCCGCGAAAAGCAATCGGTCCCGCCCCCCCCGGCCGTCCCGCCACCCCCGTCTTTCCGGTTCTTTCACCCGCGCGCAACCGGATTTCATCGCAATTCACTCAGACAATATGTTTATATTGGAGACGTATGCCATAGCCGGCCGGTTCATGCCGGCATCATGATTCAAGGAGCATCGAGAATGAAACGGCTGATCCTGACGATGGTGTTGATCCTTGCGCTCGCCCCGCTGGCCGGCGCGCAAACCACCAAAACAACTGCCCGCACCAAGGAGAAGAAGATGACCGAACAGACGACCGAGACGCTCAAGGCCCGCGACGGCCTGCACCCGCTGGTTGTGATGCAAACCTCCCTCGGCGACATCACGCTCGAACTCGACGCCGAAAAGGCCCCGATCTCGACCCTCAATTTCATCCAGTATGCGAAGGACGGCTACTATAAGGGCCTCATCTTCCACCGCATCGACCCCAACTTCATGATCCAGGGCGGCGGCTACTTCCCCGACAACCGCGAGAAGGGCGGCCAGCGCCCCCCGATCAAGAACGAGTGGAATAACGGCCTCAAGAACGTCCGCGGCACGATCGCCATGGCGCGCACCAACGCCCCCGACTCCGCGACCGCCCAGTTCTTCATCAACGTCGTCGACAACATGTTCCTGAGCGAGCCGCGCAGCGGCGCCGGCTACGCCGTCTTCGGCAAGGTCGTCAAGGGCCTGGACGTCGTCGAGAAGATCCGCAACGCCCAGACCACCTTCAGCCCGATCATGGGCGACAACACGATGCCGGCCACCCCGATCGTCATCAAGGACGTCAAGCTCGTCAGCGACTTCGACCAGGCCGCCGCCGAAAAGAACGTCAAGAAGTAAGTTTGCAGTCCCGCCTTCAGGCGGAAACAAGCATCGTGGGTTGGTTCGTCACCCGTTCGACGAACCAACCCCCTCACGCCGATAAATGTATTGATTTAGAATTTTAAAATTTCTCCTTTGAATTTGTTTCGGATTTAGAAATTCTGACTGATTCGGATTTTCTTTCGTTATGTCCCGCCTTCAGGCGGAAACAAGCATCGTGGGTTGGTTCGTCATCCGTTCGACGAACCAACCCACCTCACTCCGATGGATTGATTTTGGATTTTTAAAAATTTCTCCTTTGAATTTGTTTCGGATTTAGAAATTCTGACTGATTCGGATTTTCTTAATTAATGCTTCCCCTCATTGCCATCACCATGGGCGATCCCGCCGGCGTCGGGCCCGAGCTCTGCCTCAGGGCCGCGGCCGACCCGCGCGTCCTCGATGCCTGCCGCCCGGTCGTCATCGGCGACCGCAACGTGCTCGTGCAGTGCGCGGACAAGCTCGGCCACGGCCTGCCGCCGCTCACCCTGCGCTTCGACGACGACTGGGCGCCGCTCGACCGGCACGACGGCGCCGCGCTGATCGACTGCGACGCCTTCGGCATGGCCGTCGAGCCCGGCCGCCCCTCCGCCGAGGCGGGGATGGCCACCTACCGTTACCTGACGCTCGCGATCGACGCCGCCGTCTCGCGCCTGTTCGACGCCGTCACGACGGCTCCCCTCACCAAGGCCACGCTGCACATGGCGGGGATCGACGACCCGGGCCACACCGAAATCCTCGCCAGGCGCACGAACACCTCCAATTACGCGATGATGCTTTACAGCCCGCGCATCGCAGTCTCGCTCGTCACGATCCACCAGTCGATCGCAAGCGTCTCCGCCTCGCTCACGAGCGATTCGATCGCGCGCGTCATCGACCTGGCCGGCCGCACGCTCGAGCGCATCCGCGGCCGCCGGCCGCGCCTGGCGGTCGTGGCGCTCAACCCCCACGCCGGCGAAGGCGGCCTGTTCGGCGACGAGGAAGCCCGCGCGATCATCCCGGCCATCGAGCGCGCCCGCTCGGCCGGCTGGCAGGTCGACGGCCCGCTCGTCCCGGACGCGGCGTTCACCCCGTCGGCCCTCGGCCGCTACGACGGCCACGTCGTCATGTATCACGACCAGGGCCTGATCCCGTTCAAGATGCTGTCGTTCCACGACGGCGTGAACGTCACGATGGGCCTGCCGATCATCCGCACCTCGCCCGACCACGGCACCGCCTACGACATCGCCTGGACCGGCAAGGCCGATCCCTCCAGCCTGATCTCGGCGATCCTCCTGGCCGCCCGCATGGTTTTGAATCGATAGCATCCCACCATCCTCCCATCCGTCCTATTGGTCCTATCCGTCCTATTCCTTTCCCCCTTCCTATTGCCTCGCCAACCGGTTAGGATTGCCGGGAATTGATCACGAGCACGACCGAAGGCGCATGTTTTGATTTCGGTTCTCTTCGTCACGAACATGTATCCCACCGCCGAGGCGCCGTATTATGGCATCTTCGTGCGCGAGCAGGCCGACGCCCTGCGCGCCCGCGGCGTCAACGTCGAGCTCGTCTTCATCAACGGCCGCGCCTCGAAGTTCGCCTACCTGGCCTCGGTCAAACAAATCGCCGATCGGCTTCGCGGCGGCGGGATCGACCTGATCCACTGCCACCACACGTTTGCCGCGTGGGTCGCCCTGGCGGCAAGGCGCCTTGCCGGCGTCCGGATCCCGCTCGTCCTTTCGTTCCATGAGGGCGAGGTCTTCGCGCCGCGCGCCACCCCAGCGCCGCGGACGTGGAAGTGGCTGAAGCGATTCGCCCTTCGCCGCGCCGATTTCGCGCTCCCGGTCGAGCGCCGGATGCTCGCCGCCGTCCTGGGCGGCGACGCCTCCCTCGTCCGGCATGAGGTCATCCCCGCCGGGATCGACCTCGATGCATTCACCCCCGGCGATCGCGCGGCCGCGCGCCAAAAGCTGGGCTGGCCGCCCGGCGACCTCATCCTGTTTTTCCCGTTCGCCCAAAACAAGCCGGCCAAGCGCCACGACCTCGCCTCCGCCGTCCGCGGCATTCTCCGCTGGGAAGGCAAGCACGTGCGGCTCGTGACCGGCGGCTCGATCGCGCACGACGCCATGCCCGACGCCCTGCGCGCCTGCGACGTGCTCCTTTTACTCTCCGATTACGAGGCCTCGCCGACCGTCGTCAAGGAGGCGCTCGCCTGCGAGCGCCCGGTCGTCGCGACCGACGTCGGCGACATCCGCGAACGCTACGGCGACCTGCCCGGCGTGCGCGTCGTCCCCCCCGACATCGAGGAGATCAACGACGCGATTCAAGAATTGATCGAGATCGCCCCCCCCTTCGGCGGCCGCGAGCGCATCGAACGACTCGGCCTCACAACCGGCCTGACCGCCGACCGAATCATCGGAATCTATCGCGGAATCATGAGCTAGTGACGCGTTGACGGTCATCTGTCGGATTTGTTTTTGAACCGCGAAGCGGTTCGATCATCATACCGATCATTTGACGCATGACACGACACGAGCCGGTCGCCCCGCCGTCAGATCAGGCCTTTTTCGCGGCGATGGTCGACGACTCGTTGCGCCTTGCCGGCGAACCGCTCGTGGGTTTGCGGGCGGACGAGTTCGACCTGAAGGTGCAGGCCGGTCACGACGTGGATCCGGTGCTCGATCTCGCGGCGGATCGACAGCATCTCGTCCATGCGGTCGCTGAAAAACTCGGGGCGCGGCGCCCAACGATTGTTTGACCGCGCGGGCCTGGATTTGTTAGAAAACCCGCATTGCAATCCGACGGCATGACCGGGGGGCTTTGCCCCCGGGCTTTTTCGAGCAGGGAATCATTCAACGGATGAACGCAGGTTTTGCGTCCAAGGATTCTGAAATGGTGTCCGATCCAGCCACGGAAGCCCGCCGCGCCGAGACCCGGCTGAACGAGTGGCGCTGCAAGGCCGTCAACGTCTTCGCCACGGTCAGCGCGGCGGCCTTCCTGCTGGCCATCGGGCTGATGGTGGCCGGGCTGGCCCCACCCAGGGGCTGGCCGGCGCAATCCATCGTCGTCGCAGCCTACCTCAGCTTTATAGTCTGTGCGCTGCCGCATCGAATCAACCACCGGACGCGGGCGTGGGTGTTGCTGACCGCCGGCTATGTGGTGGCCCTCATCCACCTGGTCACCATCCCGCAAGGCCCGTTCGGCCTGGCGCTGCCGGTCATGTTGCCGATCCTGGCGATCGTGATCCTCGGCGCCCGGGCGGGTTGGGCCGCCACCGTCGTCAGCACGCTCTTCTTCCTGCTCGGGCCGCTGCTGCAGAGAGTGCCGAGCCTGGTCGAGGCGCTCACGAACGCCCCCCCGTCCGAGCCGACGCCGCTGAACGTGGTCCTGTATCAGGGCATCGCGCTCGTGGCGCTGGTGGTCGGTCAGATGATTTTGCTCGACCGCTTTTACGATTTTCTCATGCGGTCGCTGGCGGGCTTGCGGCGCGAGGCGCGCGAACGGGCCGCGGCCTTCGGAAAACTCGAACGCGAAATGCTCGAGCGGCGCCGGCTGGAGCGCGAAATCGCCCGGGTCGGCGACGAGGAACGCCGCCGCCTCGGCCAGGACGTCCACGACGGCGTCTGCCAGCAGCTGACGGGCGCGCTGCTGCGGAGCCATGCCCTGGAGCGGCAACTGGAGCGGGGCGAGGCCTTGAAACCCGGCGACCTGGAGGCGCTGTCGGCCCTGCTCGAGGAGAGCATCGACGAGGCTCACGCCGTGGCCAAGGGGCTCTGGCCGCTGGAGTCGGATCCGGATGCCCTCGCCCCGGCCCTGCGGATCCTGGCCAAACGGGCACAGGGATCGGGCGACGTCCGGTGCGAGTTTATCGCCTCGGGCCAGGTGCGCGTCAGCGACCCGGCCACCGCCCGGCATCTCTACCGGATCGCCCAGGAAGCCCTCAGCAACGCCGTCCGCCACGCGCGGGCCGGCCGCATCGTCGTGGAACTGAGCGGAGACGATGAGCAGTTGCGGCTGCGGGTGCAGGATGACGGCGTCGGCCCGCCCGCCGATATCCCGGGCCGCGGTTTGGGGTTGCGCACAATGACGTATCGGGCTCAGATGATGGAGGGCGAGCTGGCCGTGGAGCCGGCCGGGGAGCGGGGGACGCGGGTCGTCTGCCGCGTTCCGCGCACCGAGCGTCCGCGCAAGGCCCCGGAAGGGGAAGTCGATGCATCCTGAACATTCTGCCACGCCGCCCATCCGCATCATGCTGGTGGACGATCATCCCTCCGTCCGCCAGGGATTGGCCCTGCTCCTTGCGCCCGAGGGCGTTGCCGTCTGCGCCGAAGCCAGCGACCTGGCCGGCGCGCTGAATCAACTGGAACAATGCCGCCCGGACCTGGCGCTGGTCGATCTGGCCCTGGCCGACGAAGACGGCGTGGAAGTGGTCGCGGCGCTGCACGCGCGGGCCCTGCCGTCGCTCGTCTACTCCATGCATGAGGACGGAAGCCATATCCGCGACGCCTTCGCCGCCGGGGCGCTCGGCTACGTCACCAAGCGCGAGCTGCACCGGGTGCTCGTGGACGCGATCATGGAAGTGGCCGCCGGCCGCCGCTTCGTCAGCCCGACAGCGGCCTCGGCCTTGGCCGAGCACCTGGCCGGGGCCCAGGCCCACCAGGCCGACTGCGAGCTGAGCGAGCAGGAGCGGCAGGTTTACCGACTGCTGGGCCGGGGCGAGGGCACGATCGAAATCGGCGCAGCCTTGAAGATCAGCACGCGCACCGTGGAGTCCTACTACGCGCGCATCCAGGACAAGCTGGGCCTGCGCGGGATGCAGGAGTTGCGCCGCCACGCCATCGGCCACGCTCGCAAGTAAATTCCATGAGCCGACCCCCATCCGCTCAAACCATGTAGGGGAATCCACGTACACGCGTGGGCAATTTCCCTTACGCAAAAGTACGTAAGGCTCGCCACAGACACGCCCGCCTTTCTTGCCTAGCATTCTCAACCGTACGTTTCAATCGTCTTCCCCCTGCCCCTGGCATTCGTGACACGCCGAAGCCCCGACCGACGCGGGGTCGGGCGATGGGGTTTCGGACACTGCCTTTTTGTTTGCGGAGGCCCAGATGGCAACAGAACCTCGCCCACGCCCGGGGATCGTATTGGTCGATGATCACCAGGTCGTGTGCGATGCGCTGGCGCAGTTGCTTGAGGAGGAGGGGCTCTCCGTATGGGCCCAGGCCGGCAGCCGCGAGGAGGCGCTGGCATGCGTTTCCGAGCAGCGGCCGGACCTGATGCTCGTGGACCTGTCGCTGGGCGCCGACGACGGCATGGCGCTGGTGACCGAGCTGAGCGCCCTCGGCATCCTGGTGGCGGTCTGTTCGAGCCACGAGGAGCCGGAGTACGTCCGGAAGGCGCTGGCGGCGGGCGCCCGGGCCTACATCACCAAGCGCGAGGCGACCCGCGACCTGGCGCGCGCCGTGCGCGACGTGCTCAAGGGCTGGATGCTGATCAGCCCGCGCGCCGCGGAGGATCTGCCCGGCCCGTTTCAAGCCGGCCCCGGCATGGGCCAGGGAAAGGAGGCGTCGCACGAACGCAGCCAGGAATGAGGATGGCCGGCCCTGAGCGTTCCCGCGTGTGCAGGCCGCCGAAGGCAAACACGACGGCGAATGGAAGCGACTCAACATTGGAAGATTTTTCTGAAAGGAAGGATAAAATGAACGCATCCAAGAAATGCTTCTTGCTTTGTATCGCGATGGCCTTGGCCATCGTCTGCGCGGCGGTCTCCCCCTGTTCCGCACAGGCTCCCAACGACCTCGGCGTGCTCGACGGCTTTTCGCATAGCGCCGCCTACGCGTCCAATGCCTCCGGCCAGACGGTCGGCATGAGCTTCGATAACGAAATCGACGGCGGTCGCGCGTTCCTGTGGCTGCCGCAGGCCGCCTGGGGCCTGTCGGCCGGGATGCACGAACTGGGCGGGTCCAGCGGTTACGCCTGCAGCAAGGCGGTGGATATCAATACCCAGGGGGAGGTGATCGGCACCTGCTGGAATGGGGGCGATACCGACTCCCGGACGTTCCTCTGGCTACCCGAGGCCGCCTACGGCATGACGGCCGGATTCCATCTCCTCGACGGCCTTCCGGGTGAAGCGAAGAACTGGGTCGTCGACATCAACGACGCCGGCTACATCGTGGGCAACAGCGCCATCAACATTGGGGGCATTGAGGAGCCGTGGTTCCAAACGCGGGGCTTCCTCTGGTACAACGGCACCGTGACGGCCCTTACCATGGACGACGGCGCCCCCATCACGTTCGATACGAATTACTCGTGCCATTACGTGAACCAAAGCGGCCAGGTCATCGGTCAATTCGATTACTACCCGTATCCGGACGCTTACTTTTCCATCAGGCGCGCGGTGCTCTGGGACGGCGGCGCGACCACGATCCTGGACGATGGCATGTCATTCGGAGAAGCGATCGGCATCAACGATAACGGCGAAGTCGTCGGCCGCTGGGGCGAGGGACGTGAGGTCTTCCTGTACCTGCCGCAAGCCGCCTACGGTCTGGAAGCCGGCCTGCACCAACTGGCCGCCGAAGCCGACCGGACCGTGGTCAACCAGATCTTCACCTACGGCATCAACAATGCCGGCCAGATCGTCGGCTGGAATTCCCCGGGCAGCCAATACGTGCCCGACCCGAACGGTGAAGGAAGCTGGGTCAGCGCCCCGGGCGTGTTGTGGATCTGGCAGAACGGTTCGTTCACGGACATCTCCACCGTTGATGTGGATGACGCCTACTTCTATATCAACAGCTCGGGCCAGGTGGCCGGCTCCATCATTGATGTCCTGTGGGATGACGACTGGAATTACCTGGGTTGGTCCGTCCAGGGATGCTGCTGGAGCCAGGCCGACGGCTTCAAGGTCCTGGATACGCTCGGCGGCACAATGAACGAGGTCTACGGCATCAACGACGGTGGCCAGCCGTTGGGCTGCTCCTATCTGGCCGACGACGCCGCGTCCCATGCCTGCCTGTGGGGCGCCATCGCGCCGCCGGAGCCGGAGTCGGCGCTGACGGTCTCCGACGCGACCGTAACGATCCGCAACCCCAAGACCCTGTCCGTGACCGTCCTGATCGGCAACCCCTCCGCCACGGAAACGGCCTACGACGTGACCGTGACGGCCGCCGGCCTGGGCGGCGTGGACACCAACTCGTCCCTGCCGCTCGTCTTCGGCGCGGTCAAGCCGGGCGCGACCAAGAAGTGCACGCTGCAGTTCAAGGGCGTGCCCTCGGGCGAGCAGACCCTGATCATCGGCGGAACCTCGTCGCTGGGTGATTTCTCATCCACCCAATCGACGTTGGTCCCCTGATTCAGGAACCGATCCTGATCATCGGCGGGCCGGACGGTCAATCCCACGATCGCCCGGCCCGCCATCTCCCGATCCCCGCGCGCGACGTGATGAGGCATCCGTTTCGGTGTCTGCCTCCGAATTTCCCGCCGAAATTCCTCGCCTCAAAAACCATCCATCTCTTCGGCAACATTTGGCGCGAGGCCATTCGCCCTTTTTTTTGCCGCAGAACCGCGTTGCGGTTCGATCTTGAATCGGGTAAGTTTGAACGGGAATATTTACCAGTCATCGACTAACACCATTGAAACGCAAACGTAACTCACTTACCTCGGAAGATCGTCAACAACGCCAGCGGCGAAAAGTGCCGCGCCGGCACGCTCGGGCGGAGGCTCCCACCACTTCGCGCCGACGCTATTCGATCCTCAAAAAGTGTTTGCTGTCGGCGAGCGTCATCGTTCTGGCTCTCGGCCTGTGCGAGATGGGTCTGAGAGTCGCCATCTGGCTGCGCAGCGACGGCGCCGCTCCCCTCCTGGGCCGTGTCGTTTCCAACGACGAGTTTGAGCGGCCCGACCCGATCCTCAATCACGTGCTGCAGGCCGGGTGTTCTTTTATTGCGACCGGCTCCCCTCCGGGCCTGGAGTATTGCGTCTCGGGCTCGATCAGCTCTCAGGGGCTGAATGACGAGGAAATCCCGCTTGTCAAGCCCCCCAACGAAAAGCGGGTGCTCATCCTCGGGGATTCGTTCGTCGAGGCCCGGCAGGTCCCGCGCCGGGATAATTTCTGCTCGCTGCTGGAGAGGCGTTTATCCGAGGCCGCGGGAGGTCCCGTTCGGGTGATCAATGCCGGCGTGTCGTCTTATTCGCAAATCCTGGAGTATCTGTTTTACAAGAACCAGCTCGCCCAATACGGGGCGGACCTGGTCATCATGGTTTTCTTTGCCAACGACGTGTTCGACAATTTGCGCTACGCCAAGGACGCCGTAACCGACGAGGATGGGGTGATGGTGGCCGTTCCTCCGCTTGCCGCCGTTCCCTGGTTTAATTTTCAGCGCTCCGGCGTCCAGATGGAGGACCAACAACGTTGGGAGTATGAGGATCAACTCCGGTTCGCAAATGTCACGACCATGCCTTGGCCGGCATCCCACTCCTATCTGGGCTCGATCCTGGTGACGCAATATCGTTCCTACAGCCTGCACCGGCGTTTTCCACAACCGCCTAAAAACGATGAATTTTTTATTCTCGAGGACAATCCGGAGCTGGCTTTCTTCCAGAACATGGGCTGGGATTTGACCTACCAGTACATCAAGCTGCTCAGGGACGAGTGCGCCGGCAATGGCGCACAGCTGATGATCACGACCGCGCCGATCGCCTCCCAGGTTTACGGGCAGACCTCGTACGACCATTTCTTCTTCAACGGCAAATGCACCCAGGCCGATCAGCGGGAACTGCAAAAAATCTCCACCAACCTTGGCTTAAAGTTCGCGGACACATTGACGCCCCTCAAACAGGCGGGAACGGGTCTGTATTATCCGCGGGACGGGCACTGGACGAAAAAGGGCCACCAGGTCGTCGCCGACGCGCTTTTCCCACAGGTCCGGGATTTATTGCTGCCCAAAAATTGAGGCGGGTCGGGCTCCACCGGCAATTTCCGTTCAGGCCATGCTATCATTAGGCGAGGAGATCCGCCCATGCCGGCCCGCGCCCGCAAAACCAAACCGAATCCGGCCGCCATTGAAGCCATCATCCAGGCGCGCAAGCCGGCGGGGGTGAAGCGCATCGACCCGCGCCAGGTCCCGACGGCCGAGTGGGTGCGGATGAAATGCCAGTATGGCTGCGGCGGCTACGGCGGCTGCCTGACCTGCCCGCCGCACTCGCCGACGCCCGAGCAGACGCGCCGGCTGCTCGACGGCTACACGGTCGGCTACCTGATCCACTGGGGCCACTCGATCCCGCGGCGCAAGGTGCTGGCCGCGATCGAGCGCGAGGTGTTCCTGTCGGGATTTTACAAGGCGTTCACGCTCGCCGCCGGCCCCTGCGACCTCTGCCGCGAGTGCAACCTGGAAACCTGCCTGCACCCCGAGGAGGCCCGCCCGGCGATGGAAGCCTGCGGCATCGACGTCTACGAAACCGCCCGCGCCGCCGGCTTCGAAATCGAAGTCATCAAAACCCCAACCACCCCCCCCAATTACTTCTCGCTGCTGCTGGTGGAATGAAATTGATCAATGTAATGTCGGGCCTTGAAAAAGGAATTAGTCACATGTCCCTGATATTCCCTCCCTGCTAATTCGGAGCATGAGAAATTGTTGGCAGACTCATTGGGATATTATTCGTTAGCTGATTCTGGGCATAGCATGGGAGCGCTTGGATCTTCAATGTCGTCAAAGACGCCTAAATATTGGGTCTTTGGTGGGTCGATATGAAGTTTTGTGCCAATTTCCAAAAGCAAGTCTTGTAACCAGTGATATTTGATTCTCACCCGTTCGCTCTTCTGTATGACAGATAGATTTGCGTCATGTGCTGCTTTCGCAGCAGTCCAAACCCGCTCAAAAGATTCAGTCGTAACAATGTTGAGAAACCACTGATTCCCACTTTTTAGAACCAGCAAATCTGATAGTAGACTTGGAAACATCTCAAGAATATTGGAATCTATCATAATTCGAGGAAACTCAGCGACTTGTGATTCTAGTTGATAGGCTTTAGTTAGGACTGGACTGTAGGTGATATTCTGGTTTTTGAAGTGCTGCCCGAATGACACACCTCCACGGATCAGAAGTCCCTCCTCTAGGAAAGAAACAAATACGTTACGCAAGATCAATAAAAATTCCCTTACCGCATCACGCTCAGGGCATGAAATAAACATTGAATCTGATATAGCTTGGTACGCATATCGGGATTGATTGATTTGATCAAAAACTCGAAAGGCCCGGACCATACGCTCCTTAAAGTCTTGTGTGCCGTTCTTGATATCAGCGTCAAGTGCTTCCTTGTACCCAAGGATATCCAGAAAAGCCATGTAGGCGTGATCAGGCATCGATTACCACCTTGGCCAGCTTTTCTATTTCAGTTGCGTACTCCGCCGCTCTTTGAAGCCAGCTCTCAAGTGCTACACCGCTCCAGGTGGTTCCATCTGCAGAAGTAAGACTTGTGTCAGTCTTGTCGAGATCGAAGATCGCCTTTCCTGCAATGTGGGCAACAGGTGCAAGGCCTCCGAAGTCTTTGATACTCGCAATATAATTCTCAGAACCGGGTCGTGTGGGCACAGATGGAATTAGATCCGTTTGGAGGACTGTTAGAATCTGTTGTTCCCAGTATTCATATGGCTTCTTCGTGCGACCGGCATATGCTTTAAAGTTCTCGCTTACCGCGCCAAGAAAGGTTGGTTGTCCTGGGAAGCAAGAAATCCCAAATGGTGGGAATGTTGCAATTGTGCGTTGATGGCGTTCAATCCAGAATTTTATTAGCTTTGCGAGTGCCTCAACCGCCTGGGTACAGAATCTATCTGGAGTAACAGGAATAAAATAACCATCACAGCTAAGCAAAGCGAGGTTGGTAATCGCACCGCTAGACGGTCCAAGATCAACCAAAATATGATCGAAACTGTGTAATGCCAGTAAATCTTGGAGCAAATTGTAAAAAACAACGTATGTATGTTTTTCATGAACACTTTCGGTGATTGCCAAAGCGAGGGCGTTCGAGAAATACCGTTCGGCGAGACTGAAGTTCCAATCTCCTCTCAGAATATAAAGTCTCTTATACTTCTCATGGGATGGCAAGATGAGATCTTTAGGATTAATTCTGGCAGCCGCACCATCGAAACGCGGCCTAAGAGCTTCAAAGATTGTCGTCCCTGGAAGATCAGCATCTTGCTTTTCTACGGGCGGTGCAAAAAAATTTTCGGTAAGGTTGCTCTGGGGGTCGGCATCTACCAATAGCACTTTACGACCCAAACGATCCGCCAAAAAGACCGCTAAGTTGAACGTTGTGGTCGTCTTGGAGACTCCACCCTTATGATTGTAGAATGTCAACGTTCGGATAGACATGGGGTTCTCTCTGGATCAAGTATCGGCAGCGCGACTATGTTTTTGCTCGTCGAGCCATCAATCATACATATAGTTCTTCCCGATACAATTCAATCAGAATCAACAACCCGCAATATTGACGCCCAAACGGGTGTTCATTTCTCATTTCTCATTTCTCATTTCTCATTTTATACTCGCAGTTTGGATCTCGTCGTGAATCACGCAGATCCTGACAACGCCATTTGCCGGAAGCCATTTATGTCCATGCTGACCGCCGCCGACATCCGCCGCCTTTACGTCCAGTTCTTCGTGGAGCGCAACCACCGTCACGTCCCGAGCGCGCCGCTCGTGCCGCCCGACGACCCGACCCTGATGTTCACCTCGGCCGGCATGGTCCAGTTCAAGGCGCTCTACTCGGGCCAGGTGGCCCTGCCCTACACCCGCGCCACCACCGTCCAGAAGTGCCTGCGCGCCGGCGGCAAGGGCTCCGACCTCGAGAACGTCGGCAAGACGCTGCGCCACCACACGTTCTTCGAGATGCTCGGCAACTTCAGCTTCGGCGACTACTTCAAGCGCGACGCCATCGCGTGGGCGTGGGACTTCTGCACCAGCGCCAAGTGGCTCGGCCTGCCCGCCGAGCGCATCTGGCCGACCGTCTACGGCAAGAAATCGAACGGCGACTGGATCGTCGACGAAGAGGCCCGCGACATTTGGAAAAAAGAAACCGGCAACATCAACCCGGTCACGCTCCTCGACGAGAAGGAAAACTTCTGGGGCCCGGCCGGCGAGACCGGCGCCTGCGGCCCATGCAGCGAAATCAAGTTCTTCATCGGCACCGACGAGGAGCTCAAGTATTACCAGGAGCTGGCGAAAAAAGGCGACCCGGCGTCGCTCAAGGAGATCGCCCGCGACATCGTCGACAAGGGCGACCTGTTCCTCGAGATCTGGAACCTGGTCTTCCCGCAGTATGACCAGCAGCTCGACGGCTCGCGCCAACCGCTCAAGAACCGCGGCATCGACACCGGCATGGGCCTCGAGCGCACGACGACGTCGGTCCAGTTCATTCGCGGCGGCGGCCGAATCATGACCCCGTACGAGACCGACCTGTTCGCGCCGATGATCAAGGCCGTCAGCGAGATCGCCGGCATCCCGTACCCGACCGTGCACGATGACGCGAACGCTTCCGCGGCGATCGAGGCGCGCGGCATGAAACCCGCCGAAGTCCGCCTGGCGATGAATGCGATCGCCGACCACGCCCGCGCCCTGACGTTCACGCTCGCCGAAGGCCTGGTCCCGAGCAACGAGGGGCGCGGTTACGTGCTGCGGCGAATTTTGCGCCGCGCGGCGCGGTTCGGCAAGAAGCTCGGCGTCAGCGAGCCGTTCATCTGGCGGCTCGTCCAGCCGGTCATCGGCGTGATGGGCGAGGCCTACCCCGAGCTCCTCAAGCACCCCGACATGATCGAGAAAACGATCCGCCTCGAGGAAGAGCGTTTCAACCGGACGCTCAACCAGGGCAGCCAGCTCCTTGACGAGCTCCTTGCGAACATCGAGCCGGGCGGCACGCTCAAGGGCGACGACGCCTACCGCCTCTACGAGACCTATGGCTACCCGATCGACCTCACGGTCGAGACGGCCGAGGAGCGCGGCATCAGCGTCGACACCGAGGGCTACGAGCTGGCGCTGGCCGAGGGCAAGTCGCGGGCGCGCGCCTCGTGGAAGGGCGGCGCCGGCGAGGCGCAGTGGGCCGAGATGCTCGCCGACCTCGGCAACGCGAACAAAACCGAGTTCATCGGCTACGAATACACCGAAGACGAGGCCGACGTGCTCGCCCTGATCTACAACGGCGAGCGCGTCGAGAAACTCGAGCCGGGGCAGTCGGGCATCGTTGTCCTCGACCGCACGCCGTTCTACGCCGAATCCGGCGGCCAGATCGGCGACACCGGCCGCATCCTCGCCCTCATCGACCCCGAGCGCCACCCCGACCCGAACATGCGCATCGAGAACGACGACGTCAAGCTCGTCGGCGAACAGCTCATGGCGGTCGAGGACACGCAGAAGACGACCAACGGCTACACCATGCACTTCGGCGAGGCCGTCGACACGATCGGCGTCAACCAGCGCGTCTACGCGCAGGTCGACGAGGCGCGCCGGCTCGCGACCGTCGCCAACCACTCGGCCACGCACCTCATGCAGGCGGCGCTCAAGAAGGTCATCGGCGCGCACGTCACGCAGCAGGGCTCGTTCGTCGGCCCCGAGGGCCTGCGCTTCGACTTCACCAACCCCGAGCCGGCCACGGCCGCCCAGCTGCGCCGCGTCGAGGAACTCGTCAACGAGATGATCCGCCGGAACGCGCCGGTCACAACCAAGGTAATGGACCTCGAAGAAGCCCGCCGCACCGGCGCCATCGCCCCGTTCGGCGAAAAATACGGCGCCCGCGTCCGCGTCATCACGATGGGCGCCGACGACGAAATCATTTCGCGCGAGTTCTGCGGCGGCACGCACGCCGGCGCCACCGGCCAGATCGGGATGTTTGTCATTACGGGCGAGTCCTCGGTCGCCTCGGGCGTCCGCCGCATCGAGGGCCTGACCGGCGCGGCGGCCGTCGAGCGCGTCCTCAACGAGCGCGACATGCTCGCCGCCCTCTCGCGGCGGCTGTCGGCCCCGGCCGACCAGCTCGCCGACCGCCTCATCGCGATGCAGGACGAGCTCAAGCACCTGCGCCGCCAGGTCGACGAGGCCCGCGCCGAAAAGGTCCGCGCCCAAGCCGCCGAGGCCGCCGGCGAGGCGCGCGAGATCAAGGGGATCAAGCTCGTCATCCAGCGCATCGACGGGGCCGACCTGGGCGCCCTGGCCCAGGCGTGGGACGCCCTGCGCCAGAAGAGCGACGCCAAAACCGTCGGTGTCTTCTGCGGCGTCGTCGACGACAAGGTCAACATGGTCGTCGGCGTGACGGCCGACGTCGCGACCAAGGAGTTCAACGCCCCGGCGATCATCCGCGAGGCGCTGGCCCCCTTGGGCGGCAAGGGCGGCGGCAAGCCGGTCATGGCCCGCGGCGGCGCCGGCCACCCCGAGCAACTCGACAAGACGCTCGAAGGGCTTCCGGCATTAGTTGAGCGCCTGATCAACAATTAAAACACTTTTCAAGCAGTCGCGTTTTGCGCAATAAACTGTTTTTTTCTTGGCCATTGGAATTTACTGATGTATACATTTTAGTGGATCAAACGCATACTGGTTATCCTGCACCAGTTGCTGAAGCCGGCACGGTCGGCTTGACTTAGTTGGACAAAGGAGTCGGATGATGAAGCGTTGGTTCACATATGTTTGCATTCTTGGTGTGATGGGTATCTCCGGGCTTGCCTGCCAGAAGCAGCCGGCGGCGCCGCAGTCGGCCCCTCCCGAGCCGACCAATGTTGAGGAGACGACGACCGGCACGACGACAACGGCCCCGGCCCCGGCTCCGACTGAGGCCCAGTAAAGCAAATCGTTTTTCTCGACCCGGCCGCCCCGGCGGTTTCGGGTCGATCATGGGATCCAAAGCAGGCGAACCCCACGGGGTGTTCGCCTGCTTTTTTTTCCATCACGGCGCCATCGCCTCCAGTGCGCACCCATGCCCGCGGCCTAGTACCACTCTGCCACTCCGCACGATCAGCTTTCTTTTTGCGCTGAAGGCGCAAGAGATCATAGCCTGGGGCGGAGCGAAGCGCAGCCCCAGGTCACGAACCGCACCCAACCGGAGCTCTGAAAGAGCGAGAGAAATCGGCTTCTCCCGCGCCTTCAGCGCTCCAACGATATTGCGTCGTTTACCTGGGGCTGCGCTTCGCTCCGCCCCAGGCTGTACTCTTACGCGCTTTCAGCGCTTGGGATCGCTTGCATCTCAAAACATACGACCTATGGCAGAGCAGTAATAGAGCACTTGACCAAAGTTATCGGTTCGCGTTCGTGCTCGTGCTCGTGCTCGTAATCGAATCAGCACCAAGCTTCGAAACCAAGCCCCGTCTCGATTACGGCGATTGCCGTAAGACTTTCACTCGTTCCGGGTTCGCAATCCAAAGCCGGCTGTGTCATCGCTAGCCACCGCCGCACCGCCTCTGTGTCCTTTCGATCCACAACGATCTCCCTGCCGCAACCCGTCTGCCTCCACCTCATCGTTTTTTCCTAATATATTCGTGCTTTTCGGCCCGCCGGCGCCTCCGCGCGAGTTGGCACTGAGTTTGCAATCTCCTATGCGCGTCGAGGCCGAATCAGCGGAGCACGCTCGAGGCCTCGGCCCTCGGGGACCGCCACCCGATGCACCCCTTGATTCAGGAGGATTGGATCATGTCATTCGCATGGGATCCTTTCCGTGAAATGGAGTCGCTCCATCGCGAGATCGACCGTCTGTTCAATCAGCCCCACTGGCAGTCCCACTGGCGCACGCCGCTGAGCCGCGTCTCGTTCCTGCCGGGGCTGTCGGCGCGGGCCTACCCGCTCCTGCGGCTCGACGACCAGGCCAACGAGATCGTCGTCGAGGCCCTGGCGCCCGGGGTTGACGTGGATTCGCTCAAGGTATCGGTCGTCAACCAGCAGCTGCGCATCGAGGGGACGAAGCCCGCCCCCGCGGGCATCGAAGCCGAGGCGTATCACCGCAACGAACGCTCGGCCGGCGCCTTCGTGCGCATCCTGTCGCTGCCGGCCTCGGTCAACCCCGACAAGATCTCGGCCGACTACAAGAACGGCGTCCTGTCGATCCGGATGCCGAAGGCCGAACACGCGCGGCCGCGCCAGATCTCGGTCAACGTCCAGTAGCCCGAGCGTAATCCTTCATACGGAGGTAATTAACATGGCAGAGAATACAATCCAAACCACGGGCAACGCCGTCGCCGAAGCCGCGCGCACCCCGTCCGTAACCCGCGACGAGGAACGCTACCAGGTCCCGCCCGCCGACATTTTCGAGACCAACGGCGACCTGACCGTCGTGGCCGACCTGCCGGGCGTGGAGAAGGACGGCCTCAAGGTGCGCGTCGACGACGACGTCCTGACCATCGAGGGCAAGGTCCGCCACATGGAGAAACGGGCCAACCTCATCAACGAGTTCGAGCTGGTCGATTACTTCCGCCAGTTCCGGTTGAGCGAGGAAATCGACCGGGAGAAGATCTCGGCGGAGCTCAAGAACGGTGTCCTGACGCTGAAGCTTCCCAAGGCCGAAGCCGCCAAGCCCCGCCAGATCGAAGTCAAGATGGCGTAAGTAGATTGCGGATTTCGGATTGCGGATTGCGGAATTAATAATTCAATTGGAATGGCCGGTGCATTTGCCGGCCATTTTCTTTGCCATTATTTCGTCATGACCACGCGCAGGCCCCAGCTGCCGAAGTGGGATGATGGGGCGTAGTAGGAGTAGCGGGCGGCAGGCCGGCAATACGCGGCGGGGCTGTCGTAGGAGCCGCCGCGAATCACGCGAAACGGCCCTCGTTTTGCCCCGTCGATCCACACGACCGCGACGGCCGGCGCGCCGGCATATTGATCGTGCCAGTCGTCCTCGCACCACTCGCCGACGTTCCCCAACATGTCGTAAAGGCCCAACGCGTTCGGGAGCCGGCCGCCGACCGCGTGCGTCGTCTTCGTGGAATTGCCGTCGTACCACGCGTAATTCTTCAGGAGCTCCGGTCCATCGCCGAACGGCCAACGCGTCTGTGTTCCGGCGCGGCAGGCGTATTCCCACTCGGCCTCGGCCGGGAGCCGGAATTTCCCCCGTTTCAACGCGTTGAGCTTGGCGATGAATTTCCGGCAATCGTTCCACGAGACATTCTCGACCGGGCAGTTGTCATCGCCCTTGTGGTCGGAGGTATTCGTCCCCATGACCGCGAACCACTGCTTCTGGGTGACCTCGTATTTGCCCATGTAAAAATCGTTGCCGACGACGACCGGGTGCCGGGGGGCCTCGTGCGGATTTTTGTAAGCCGCCTCCGGATCCGGCGCCGATCCCATCGTAAACGTCCCGGCCGGAATTTTGACCAGCTCGAGCGGAACATCGCCCGGCAGCATGACGGTCAACGTCGCGGTCCCGCCCGTTTGGCTGGATGGCACATTCGAGGCCGCATGCGCCGAGGCAATCAGCATCAGAAAGAGGGCCCAAAATCGAGTCATGGTTGATTCCTCTGTGAGGCCATGATGCACCGATGATTTGATCGATGTCAAATGACACATTTCCCCCAAGCCGCCGGACTCCGCGGCCAATCCCGGGATTTTCGGGAAATATTGCGTTTGTTCGGGTTTTAAGTTGACAGTTTGGCGAAGCTGGTGCATTCATGAACGCGGGTAGGCCCGTTCGCCCTGGCGGGTGGGCTGTGCCTTGTCGGCAGGCACTTGCTCGGAGGTTTCGGATGACAGGCGGCAACGTTCTTAATCGTGTGATCAAAACGCTGGGCATCGGCTCGGCTCTGGCGGCCATGGCCATCAGTTCCATCATGGCCGGAGCCCAGGCGCCGACCACCGGCACCACGGCCGCGGCCAAGCCGACCACCGGCACGGCCGCCGTTGCGCCGGCCCCCTCGCTCGTCGCCGACACGATCACGATCACCACCGACACCAAGCCCCTGATCCAGAACATGCTCGAGGCGACCACGGGCACCCAGACTCAGCCCCAGACGACCATCGGCTCGCAAATCGTCTCGGCCACCTCGGGGACGCTCAGCGGCGCCTCGCAGACGCTGGCCGACATTCTCGGCACGACCGGCACCACGCCGTCGACGACGGCTCCCGCCGAAGTCGCCGCCCCGCAGGCCCCGGCGATCCCGACGACCGGCGCCGCCGTCGCCCCGCCCGAGGGCGAAGAGCCGGTCTACATGCAGAAGCGCGGCGAAATGCGCATCTTCGACCCGGGCCGCGGCGAAGGCGTCAGCCCGCTGCAGCAGGCCGTCCAGCAGATGCGCGAGCAGACCCTGGCCGAGCGCAAGCCGATCCAGAGCCGCGTTTACGACATCGCCTCGTATCACTACGTGATCGAGGGCAAGGACGAGGCCAGCGCGGTCCGCGAGGCCGAGCTGCGCGCCCTGATGTCCGCCTCGGCGCGGCTTTATTTCGGCGACAAGATCATTATCGGCCGCGAGCTGCTCCGGCCGTACCTGGCCCGCTCCGGCGAGAAGGCGATCGCCGACGTGGTGATCGACCGCCGCCCGCACGTCCTGGCCGACGGCAAGCTCCAGATGCCGATCCGGGTCAGCGTCAACGTCCCGATGCTCTTCCAGGACCTGGCCGACAAGCAGTTCGTCGCCGAACCCAACATCCGCCCGCGCATGACGATCCACGTCCGCGAGATGGTCGATGGCAAGCCGGCCTCCTCCACGCCGGGTGCCGACCGCCTGACCTCGACGATGGAAAACAACCTGTTCCGCATCCACTCCAAGGAGATGGAAAAACCCGCGCTCAACATCGACCTCTCCAAGGACGCCGGCCAGTTCCAGACCGCCCGCCTCGAGGCCGAGCGCAACAACATCGATGTCATCCTGACCGGCTCGATCAACACCCTGCCGATCACCACCGGCCAGATCCTGTACGATACGTATCACTTCTGGAAGACCGACCTCGACCTCTACCTCTACCGCGTCGACAACGGCGAGTTGGTCGCCCACCTTCAGGATTCGTATTCGGCCGCCGGCGACAGCACCGAGCACGCCATCGCCAAGACGCTCGACGTCATGGTCGGGCGCACCGGCGGCAAGCTCGCGATGATCCTGCGCGACGTGTGGCCGAGCACGATGCTCAACGAGATGGATTACCGCCTGATGATCAGCGGCGTCGACCTCGCCCGCCTCGGCCACATCGAGTCGATGCTCAAGGCGCTGTGCCCGGAGATGCGGATCTACCGCAAGGCGTTCTACGGCGACGTCGCCGTGATCAACATCGTCCTGCCCGAGGGCAAGACGATCGACCTCGGCGGCTTCCTGCGCCGCGCGACCGACCCGCAGCTCATCGTCCGCCGTTACGACGACCGCCACTACGAGATCGAACCGATCGGTTGATCCGATTGCGGATTGGGGATTTCGGAATGCGGATTTCGGAATTGATTCCGGAATCCGCATTTTTCTTTCAATTCCGCAATCCGCAATCCGAAATCCGCAATTCCAATTGGCAGTCGTTCCGCGGCTGCGTTATGATTCACATGCGGAGCATTGACGATGACCGAGTCGCCACAGACCTCGCCCCAACCGACCCAGGCGCCCGCCACGCCGCGCGTGCGCCCGGCCGTGCTGGCCGATGCCGACGCCATCTACGAGCTGATCGCGGAGGCCGCCCGCACCACCACCGTCCTGCCCCGCGACCGCGAAAACATCTGCCAGGCCGTGCGCGATTTCGTCCTGGTCGAGTGCGACGGGCGCATCATCGGCTGCGGCGCGCTGGGCCTGTTCACCCGGACGCTGGCCGAGGTCCGCTCGCTCGTCGTCGCCGCCGACTGGCGCGGCCGCGGCATCGGCCGGCTGCTGATCGGCGGCCTCGTCGGGGAAGCCACCCGCCTCGGCGTGCGCCGCCTGTTCGCCCTGACCGACAGCCGCGGTTTCTTCGAGGCCAACGGCTTCAAGCTCGTCTCCAAGGAAAGCCTCCCGCACAAGGTCTGGAACGAGTGCGTCTTTTGCCCCAAGTTCCTGCACTGCGAGGAAGAGGCGGTGGACATGCTGTTGACACCTGGCGAGAAAGCCGCCGAATGAAAAACGGCTTCCCATGTCGTGCTCGTGTTATGACGAAAAGATGTTGGAAGTCCTCGTGCTCGTGCTCGTGCTCGTGCTCGTAATCGTAATCGAAGATCAAACTTATGACAGACAAAACTGACACCAACACCTTGCCCCGCGTCCTCATCGTCGACGACAACGTCAGCTACCGCGACGCCTTCCGCCGCAACCTGCTCCTGCAGGGCTACGAGGTCGCCGAGGCCGGCAACATGGACGAGGCCCTGGCCGTCCTGGGCGAGCACGCCGCCGACGTCGTCGTCACCGACCTCTCGATGCGCCACCCGACCGAAGGGCTCGACCTGATCCGCCAGGCCCGCTCGATCAACCCGCACCTGCCGATCATCATGATTTCGGCCGTCGGGACGTTCGAGGAAGGCGCCGAGGCCTCGCGGCTGGGCGCGCGCACCGTCATCAGCAAGAGCAAGATCGACGAGGAGATGGACAACCTGTTCAAGGCGATCGACCAGGCCTGGGAGGAGTTCCGCAAAAGCTGCGAGCTCTCCGGCCGCATCGCCGAGCTTCGCCGCCAGGGCGAGTCCGATCCCGCCAGGGCGATCGAGACGCTCCGCCAGATCGTCGGCAGGCCCGAGACCCCGGCCTCGATCAAGGGCGAGGCGTTCGACGTCATCAGCGAGCTGAGCGCCGCCGACCTGATGCAGTCCTCGCGCAAGGACATGGACCGCGCCCGGGCCGAGGCCGCCAGCCGCGACATCTTCGAGCAGGTCGACCGCAACCTGGCCGAGGCGGTCGCCGTGTGGGCCGACCTCGAGCAGCAGACCCGCGAGGCCCTGCGCACCGCCGAGTTCCTCTACGTCCACGGCGAGCAGCTCGAATCCTCCGTCGACTTCTCGCGCTCGATCGGCTTCTCCTACTGCTTCGCGATCGAGAACGAGGTCAAGCACCGGCTCCGCAAGAAATTCCAGCGCTTCTTCGGCGATCCGAAAACGATCGATCTCGTCCATGCCCTGCTCGAGCAGAACCGCAGATCGATTTCGATCTTCTACCACCAGTACCTGCTTCGCATCCAGCGCGACCACACGCTCGACGTCACGATCGACAACGTCTACCAGACGCTGATGCGCATCACGGAGCACCAGGGCCGCTACAAGCCCGACGGCCTCAAGGCGCTCGGCATCGTGCTGCTGTGCTTCGGCCGCACCTACAGCTTCAAGAAGTTCAACCAGGAAGTCGCCGTCAAGAACCCGCTCGAGATCGGCGGCCTCGCCGACGGCGACATGGTCCGCTTCGCCAAGCTCCTCACCAACCTCCAGCATTACCGCAACCCATACATCCACCCCGAGATCAGCGAGATGGAAAAGCTCTCCAACATCCGCCAAACCAGCTTCGATTGCCTCAACATCATGGCCAAAATCGAGTAGAATAAGTCCTGAGTCCTGCGTCCTGAGTCCTGAGTAAAAATATGTCCAGCACTCAGGACTCAGCACTCAGGACTCAGCACTCAGGACTCAGCACTCAGGACTCAGCACTCAGCACTCAGGACTCACCACTCACCACTCAGCACTCAGGACTCAGGACTCTTCATGGAATCAGGAATCATTGGCACCCAGAACGGCCATTCGCGCCGGCAGACTCCCCCGCCCCCGGGCAAGCTTCGGCTCATGCCTCTGGGCGGCGTCGGCGAGTTCGGCAAAAACTGCATGGCGATCGAATGCGGCAAGGACCTGATCATCGTCGATTGCGGCCAGAAGTTCCCCGAGGACGACCAGCTCGGCATCGATCTCGTCATCCCCGACTTCAGCTTCATCGTCGAGCACGCCGACCGGCTGCGCGGCGTCGTCCTGACCCACGGCCACGAGGACCACATCGGCGCGCTCCCCTACCTGCTGCGCCAACTCGGATCGCTGCGCGTGCCGATCTACGGCTCGCGGCTGACGCTGGCGCTCGTCACGGCCAAGCTCGCCGAGCTCGAGCCCGAATACGAGCCGATCATGATCCCCGTCGACGGCTACGAGACCGCCCGGCTTGGCGTCTTCAGCGTCGAGTTCCTGCCGGTCGCGCACTCGATGCCCCACGCCATGGCGCTCTCGATCAACACCCCCGCCGGCCGCATCCTGCACACGGGCGACTACAAGCTCGAGATCGATCCCGTCGCCGGCACTCCCCTGCCCCCGCCGTTTCACCGGCTCGACATGACCGATCCGTTCCTGCTCCTCATGGCCGACAGCACGAACGTCGACCGCGAGGGGTTCGCCCCGGTCGAGGAAAGCGTGCGCGAGGGGATCGAGCCGATCATCGCCGCCGCACCGGCCACGGTCGTCATGGCCACGTTCAGCTCGAGCCTCTACCGCGTGCAGACGGCCCTGGACATCGCCCAGAAGACCGGCCGCAAGGTCGCGGTCTGCGGCCTCTCGCTCGAGCGCAACTTCGCCATCGCCACCGAGCTCGGCCTGCTGCAGTACCCCGGCCACCTCGTGCGGCCGCTCGCCGAGATCGTGCGCATGCCGCCCAGCCAACGGCTCCTTTTGTTCACCGGCACGCAGGGCGAGCCCGAAAGCGCGCTGGCGCGCCTCTCGCGCAACGCCTTCAAGGGCTACAAGATCCAGGAAGGGGACCTCGTCATCCTCAGCTCGCGCATCATCCCCGGCAACGAGCGCCCGATCTGGCGGATGATCAACAACTTCTACCGCCACGGCGCGCGCGTCATCACCGAGCGCGAGGCCCGCGTCCACGGCTCCGGCCACGCCTGCCGCGGCGAGATGCGCCGCCTCATCGACCTCGTCCGGCCGCAATACATGATGCCCGTTCACGGCGAGATGCGGCAGCTCATCATGCACCGCGAGCTGGCCATGGAATGCGGCATCGAGCGCGACCGGGTCATTGTCATCGAGGACGGCACGCAGCTCGAGCTCGACAAAAACGGCGCGGCCGTGACCCCGACCGACTGGGCCGGCCAGGTCCTCGTCGACGGCCGCCTCATGGACGGCGTCGAGGACGTCGTCCTGCGCGACCGCAAATACCTCTCCGAGGACGGCATCGTCACGATCATCCTGGTCATCGACCAGCACACGCACAAAATCCTAACCGGCCCGGACATCGTCTCGCGCGGCTTCGTCAGCGTCGAGGAGAACGAGGCCCTGATCGACGACTGCAAGCGGGTCGTCCTCGAAGCCTACGAGGAATGCGACGTCGAAAGCCAGGAGCAGTGGGATGTCGTCAAGACCACCGTCCGCAAGGCCCTCCGCCGCTACCTGACCGAAGTCACCGACCGCTACCCCGTGATCCTGCCCGTGGTCGTGGAGATTTGATGTAATTCGGAAGTCCCGCCTTCAGGCGGGACATCTCAGGCGTGGCGGATCGCCCAGGCGATCCACAGCGGCGATGAGTAGAGCAAGGCCGCATAGAATATCCAGCCGCTGCCGCGCTCGCGACGAAATCCCGCAATCGCCATTCGCAAGATAACCAACCCATCGAATATGATTGCGACGCGCATCCGGGCTTCTCCAATCTGGCAGAGACACGGGAGAAAGAGGCCTTGCATCAAGAACGCAATGACCAGCGCGCATACTAGCCACCGAAAATTCCAGCCGGCCGCCTCCGCCGCGGAATGCCCCGCCGTATCAGTCGTAAATTTGTTCAGCAATGTCAGCAAATGAACGCTCCGTCGCAATCGATCTTAACTCGAGCAACCGGGCAATTTCAATTCGGACGGGCACTCAGGACTCAGGACTCGGCACTCAGGACTGTATTGACTCCCCCGCCGTTTTTAAGTCAAAATAGATTCGGCACGCCTTGATTTCCCTCTGCCACCAGCCATCCAGAAGGGCCCGGTCCATGAACGAAGACGTCTTCCGCAAGATCCACAAGGTCGTGATCGCCGGCTCCGGCCCGGCGGGCCTGACCGCCGCCATTTACGCCGCCCGCGCCGACCTCGAGCCGATCCTGCTCGAGGGCTCGCAGCCCGGCGGCCAGCTCACGATCACCACCGAAGTCGAGAATTTCCCCGGCTTTTCCGACGCCGTCATGGGCCCGGACCTGGTCGACTCGATCCGCCGCCAGGCGCTGCGGTTCGGCACGGTCATCCTGCCGCGCGACATCCAGCGCGTCGACCTCTCCGAGCGGCCGTTCCGGCTGCAGCTGGACGAGGGCCATGTGCTCCGCACGCACACGCTGATCATCGCCACCGGCGCCCGCGCCCGGCTGCTCGGGCTGCCGTCCGAAAAGGCGCTCATGGGCCACGGCGTCTCGGCGTGCGCCACCTGCGACGGCTTCTTCTTCCGCGGCAAGAAGGTCCTCGTCATCGGCGGCGGCGACTCGGCCGTCGAGGAAGCCAACTTCCTGACCAAGTTCGCCTCGAGCGTGACGATCGTCCACCGCCGCGACGAGCTGCGCGCCAGCAAGATCATGCAGCAGCGCGCCCTCGAAAACCCCAAGATCGACTTCCTGTGGAACTCCACGATCGTCGAATTCCTCGGCGTCGAGGAGAAGAAACTGCGGGCCGTCAAGGTTCAGAACACCGTCACCGGCGAGGAAAGCGAAGTGGCGTGCGACGGCGCGTTCATCGCCATCGGCCACACCCCGAACACCGCGTTCCTCGACGGCCAGATCAAGCTCGACCCCTCCGGCAACATCCTCGTCAAGGACCCGCGCACCGAGACCTCGGTCGAGGGCGTGTTCGCCGCGGGCGACGTCGCCGACCGCATCTATCGCCAGGCGATCACCGCCGCCGGCACCGGCTGCCGCGCCGCGATCGACGCCGAGCGCTACCTGCGGGACAAGAAGGACGAGCTGGAGGCCATCGACAAGGCCTTCGCCGCCCAAACGCGCTAGGCATGCAGTAGCCCGAGCGTCAGCAAGGGATTCGACCGGTCACCAACACAAACGCCGCTCCCCGCGAGCGGCGTTTGTGTTGGGTCAATACGATATTTTATTCGGGCTGGTTTTCGGCGGTCGGTTGTGCGGTTTCCTCGGCCGGCCGCGCCGGCGGAGCGGGATGGTGTTCCTTCACGCTGTGGTCGGGCTTGAACTTGAACACCCGGTCGAAGCGGTCCAGGTACGAGTGCTCGTGCGTGATGTAGATGATCGTGACCCCCTGCCCGCGCAGCCGCCACACCGAATCCAGGAATTCGCTCAATGTCTCGCGATCGAGCCCCGTCGTCGGCTCGTCGAGGATCAGGATCGACGGCTTGCGCACGAACGCCCGCGCAAGCATCACCTTCTGGCGCTCGCCGCCCGACAGCAGCCGCCCGTTCTCGCCGATCAGCGTGTCGTAGCCGGCCGGCAGCTTCTGGATGAACCCGTCGGCTCCGGCCTGCCGCGCCGCTTCGCGGATCGCCTCGGAATCGACCCCCTCCAGGCCGAACGCGATGTTTTCGGCCACGCTGCGGTTGAACAGGACCGGGTGCTGCGTGATCAGGCAGATCTGCCGCGCGAGCGATTCGAGCCGGATCTTCTTGAGGTGCGTCATCCCGATCCAGATCCGGCCCTTGGTCGGATCGTATAGCCGGCACAGCAGCTTCATGATCGACGACTTGCCCGCGCCGTTGGGCCCGATGATCGCCACCGACTCGCCGCGGTTGATCGTCAGGGTGGTCCGCTTGAGCGCCTCGCGCTCGGCCGGCGGCTTGTTGCGCCGATAGACCGTGTATCTCAGCTCCACGCGCTCGAACCAGATGCGGTCCCAGTCGGCCGGGAAGTCGACCGCCTCGGCGGCGTCGCGGATCTCGGGAACGCGGTCGACCAGATCGAAGACCCGCTTGGCCAGCGCCCGCGCCCGGTGCATGTTGACGTCCATGCGCATGACGGTCGTCATCGGCTTGTAGAAGCGCTGCAGCGCAAGCAGGAACAGCGGCAGCGTCACGCTCATCGTGGTCATTTTGCCGGCGAACAGGTACAGCGCCAGCACGAACACCAGCAGCAGCGTGATCATGTTGAGCAGGTCGACCATCGGCGCCACGAGCGACTGCGCCGCGCGCCGCGACCGCGACGACGCCACGTAGGCCGCCACGGCCGGCTTGAGGAACTCCTCCTCCTTGCGCTCGGCGTTGAAGCTCTTGATCGCGAGGATCCCGTTGAGCCCCTGCGTCATGATGTCCATGACCATCGATTCCTCGCCGAGCTCGCCGCGCAGCGACCGCCGCATCCAGCGCGTCACCAGCATCGTCGGCACGATCACGATCGGCATCAGCGTCAGCAGCAGCAGCGACAGGTAGAGGTTGATCGCCAGCAGCGTCCCGAACAGGATCAGCATCGTGATCGGCAGGATGATGCGCGTCGAGGCCAGCATCTTGATCAGCGGCTGCATGTTGAACACTTCGCGGTAACACAGGTTCAGCAGCGTGCCGGTCGGCGTGCGGTCGAAGAACGCCATCTCCTGGCGCAGCACGTTGCCGTAGACGCGGTTCATCAGGTCCGACGTGACGTTGATGCTGACCCGCGCCATCAGGTAATCGCCCGCGAACTGGATCAGCCCCTTGATCAGGAACAGCGAGATCAGGAACACGGAATAAATCGTGTAAAACCGCGCCGGCGACTGCTTCATCCAGCCGTCGAACGCCTTCCATTCGGCCTGCGCCTTGTGGATCGTCCCCGCCGTCCACTCGTTCTTCTCCAGCGTCTCGAGCGTCCCGGAATGATGGTTTTTCCCGGCCGGCGCCGGCTCCCCGGCCTGAACCGCGGCCGAATTGCCGATGGCGTAATTCATCAGCGGCAGCAGGGCCACCAGGCCCGCGCCCGTGAACATCTGCGAGACCGCCAGGCAGATGTTGGCCAGCAGGATCGCCCGGCGATACGGCTTGAGCAGCCCCATCAGCCGCCACAGCGAGCTGTCCTGAAGCGAAAATCTTTTCTTGAAGAATGCGAGGAGCGGGCTCGGCGGAGGCCCCTGCGGCTCGTTCGGCTCCGCTTTCGAGCTGAAATCGACATCCAACGAATCCTGGCGTGGCGGGGGGGTGGGGTTGTTTGAATTCGGTTCCGACATGCTCACGGGCCGCTCCAGAACAATCACTTTATGCTTTCCCGCAAATACTCCGCAAATGAAAACGGCCGGGGCCAAGCCGCCGGGTTTCATGGCGCATCCGATGCGATCCGGATCTAATCGGGTTGTCAAATATCTTGAATAATATATACTTTCGCCGGGTGGCTGGAGTGGTTTGTGGTCATCGCAATAGGTTATATCAAAAAACACGCCGGGCGTTTTCGCCGCCTCGTGCGCGCCGGCAGGCCTTTCGCCCCACTTTACGTCAAATGCAAAGTGATCTGGGGATGCAATTTGCGTTGCGCAATGTGCAACCACTGGCGTAGCCGCTCTGAGCCGCCGCTTCCGACTGAACGTATTCTCACATTGCTCGATGAACTGGCCCAACTGGGTTGCAAGCGCATTAAATTCAGCGGCGGTGAACCGCTGCTGCACCCCGACCTCCCCGAACTCGTGCGCCACGCAACTTCGCGCGGCATTTTTGTCAGCCTGGCCACGAACGGCACGTTGATGACGCACGACCTGGCAAAAATACTCGTCCAGAGCGGACTACAAACCGTCACGACCTCCATCGACGCCCCGGAGGCGTCCCTGCACGACACAATACGCAGTGTCGACGGGGCGTTTGATGACACGGTCCGCGGCGTGCGCGAACTGACACGCCCCAAATTCCACCGCATCGTTCACGTCAATACGGTGGTTTGCGCGGAAAACTACGAATCGCTGATTGCCATGCCCAGGCTCGTTGGAAATATCGGCGCCAGTTCGCTCAAGTTGATCGCGGTTCAGGAAGTCGCCGGCGGACTGAAACGACTCGGCATCGAACAGATCAGCGACTATAACGCGCGTATCGCTCCCCGGATAGCCAGGCGGGCTCTCGCGCTTGGTCTTTTCAAACACCCGCGCGAGGCATATATCTTCGGCCCGACCCACGAGGAGAAACCTCAATGCATGCAATCCGGCGAAAAGGAAACCGAAAGCCTTTACAGCCGGATTCGCTGTTTCGCGCCCTTCACCCACGCCATGATCGAGCACGACGGAACCGTGAAGGTGTGCTGCATGCTCAGGCGCAAAGCGGTCATGGGTGATCTCAAAACCCAAAGCTTTCGCCAGATCTGGGAGTGTGACGAATATCGCCGACTGCGAGAATCCGAACGGCTCCCGATTCACCGGCGCTGTCTTTCGTGCCGCGATTTTATTGAAACCAACAGAAAGCTGGCGCGCCTCTACGCAACGGATGAGCAACCGTCACGAATCGGCGGCCTCTACAGCCGAATCGCCGATTTCTTCCGGCAATAGCAGCCCGGCTATTCAGCCTGGCGCAGACTGACCGTCAGCGTCCGGATCGGCGCGCCGCCGGGCTCGTTCGAGATCCCGCCTTCGACCGCGAAAAGCGGGACACCCTCGACCATGTAGCCCCCCTTGCGGGCGGTCAACTGGGCCGAACCCTTCGCGTCTCCCCAGAATCCCCGCCCGAACGGCACGTAGACCTTCAGCGGGGCCGATCCGACCACCTGGCCGTTGATCCTGATCTCGGCCCCCGTCGGGATGCTCTCGACCTGCAACGGGACGTATGTGTAATTCTTGCTCATCGGGGCCGAGACACCGACTCCGATCGGCGTATATGGGATTCCGATCCCCACCGAGCCCCATGAACCGCATCCGGTCAACATCAACATCGCCAGCAATGTGCAAATCCACCTCTCCATAAGCTCACCTCCCGAGAGATTATCCCCGCGCACCGTAATCGTGCTCGTGCTCGTGCTCGTAATCGTAATCGTAATCGTAATCGTGAGATTTCCCCACCATGATGCGCCCGGCATTCACTCCGGGGCAAGCCAAAATGCACCCCAATGCGCCCCAAAAAGAAATCGCCTCCAGCCATGCTGAAGGCGAACTCACAAACGGGTGACACTCGAAATTATTTCCGGCGCAGGCGGACCATCATGCCGAGGCCCAGTGCGGCCAGGGCCAGCGTGCCGGGCTCGGGAATGATCGGCACCTCGGGGACCCTCGGGAACGGCACGCCGCCGGGTATGTCGCCGCCCTCATCGGGTGGGCTCGGGAACGAGCCGCTCAGCTTCAGGTCGGGGTATTTCGGCCCGGGCGGATTGTCATCGTCGTCGTCATCGTCATCGTTGTCGCCGCCCCAAAACATTCCCATCCCCTTGTAGCCGGGGCTGAGGACCGGCGGCTGAACCTGGTAGCCTTCGATCGCGTTCTTGAGCAGGAACAGGTTCGGGCTGCCCCCGGTTTTTCCGTAGGCGTTGTAGACCTTGAGTTCGAAGTTATAGAGTCCGCAGCCGTGGTCGTAGAAGAACCTGTCGGCGACCCCGCCCTCGTCGAACAGCGTCGCTTCGCCGCCGGGGGTGCTGCGGGCGACATCCGGCGTCAGGTGCTTCTGGCCGAAGATCACCGCCTGCGGGCCGTAAGAGCGTCCGTCGGCGTCGTTCTGGTCCATGACGTATTCGGGGCTGCGCGCCCCGTCCGGCGCGATCACGGTCAACACGGCGTAATCGTTCAGGCCGATGTTGCCGGCGTCGGGCCGATCGATCAGCGGTTGCTGCTCGATTTCCTGGGGTTCGCGGTACTGGCTCCACGCGATCCAGTTCGTCTTGAGCGGGTCGACCCACATGTGGAACTGGAGCGTGGCGTTCAGGCCGATGGTGGCGGTCGTGAGCCGGTTGTCCTGCTTGGCGAGTTTCAGGATCTGCTCGTCATTGGCGAACGCCGGAGCGGACACCGCAAGCATCGCGAAAACATAGAGCGTTTTGAGCAAGAGCGTTCTCATGGCGCACCTTGGTTCATTCTTACGGCAAGAACATGAGCCAATCTCATGCCTAGCCCAAAATTCCATTCGGGGCACGCATTTTTCTTCACGGATCAATTGCCAATTCGTCAGATAACTACATTTATATCAACACTTCACACCCCATGACGCCGCGATTCAAAAAACCGCCGGATCCCAACAAAAAACCCTTTGCGGCCTCAAAAAGACGCAAAGGGTTGCAGCAATTTCATGAAAAGTTTAAATGATTTGCATCACTGGGTCAGCCGAAGCACCACGGGCGTGATTTCGCGTTCATCATCGCCGTCCGGGCTCGTGGCGTGAACCGGGAAGACGAAGAACCCCTCCGGCAGCGCGAACCGCAGCGAGAAGCTCCCGTCCTCCTTCAGCTCGACCGGCTCGTTCTGCACGGTCAGCTTGGAACCGGGGACGGTCGCACCGTAAAGGATCAGCTCGGTCTGCACCTGGAGCCAGAAGCCCTTCTGTTTCTCGGCGCCCATCTGGCTGCCCGGCTGTCCCATCAGGCTGCCGGGCTGTGCCATCAGGCTCCCCGGCTGAAGCTGTTCGACCAGGGCGGAGACGGGCTGCATCAGGCTGCCCGGCTGCCCCGTCTGCATGATCGGCAGCGGCGACATGACCGGCAGTTCGAACGATTGCGCCCACTGCCGAATCGCCTCGCCCCCCTCGCCGAACGGCACGGTGGCGACCCCTTCCTGGATCGACATGACCAGCGGCGGCCCCTGCAGGACCACCATGTTGGAGCTGGTGATCGCCTTGAACCGGCCGTCGCGGCCGATGAAGCCGATCTCGGCGCGCCACGTGCGGCCGCTCGGCGGCACCTGGACCGTCCAGCGCTCGGTGCTGGCGACGACGATCTGGCAGCGGTAAACCTCGCTGGAGCCGTTCCCCCCCTCGCGGTCGTAAAGCCGCAGCAGGAGCGGGGGCGCGCCGCCGGCCTTGTCGAGGCCGTACTTCTCGCGGTCGGCCGTCGAGATCGACCAGAACGCGTGCAGCGTCTGGGGATCGCGCATCATCAGGACCAGCCGCGATTCGCCCTCGGCCTCCCGGGCGACGGCCGGCTTGGACTTTGTGGAAACCCTGGGATCGGCGGCGGCGACCGCGGCCGCCGGCGACGCTTCGGCGGCAGGCGTGGCCGACTGCTTGACGGCCGCCGCGGCCCGCGTGGCCGACGCGGTCTTGCCGCTCCTCGTCGTGACGGCCTTGCCGCCGACGACCTTCTTGCGGGGAAGCACCTTGGCCACCCGCTTGATCAGTCCGCCCACCAGCTTGCCGGCCTTGGATTCCTCAGCGGGCTTGGGGGGCTTTGCGGCCTTTTCGGGCTTTTCAGCCTTGGCGGCTTTCACGGTCCTCGTGGTTTTGGGGGTTGCGGGCTTGGCAGCCTTTTCCTTGCGTGCCGTGGCGACGCCGGCCTTGGCCTTCGTCACCTTCTTTTTCACGACTTGTTGCCTGGCTTCTTCCTGTTCGATCTTTTTCTTGGCTGCCATTTTGCATGTTCTCCGGGACTGCGGCCGCCCCGGCCGCGTTGTGATATCCGAACGCCGTGTGGACGTGTTTTCACACTGAAAGTTTCGACTCAACCCTTCTCGCCACGATGACCGATTCTATGATGATAGCATACCCAACATTATGACCCCAAAGACTGATTGAAAAGCAAGAATAAGTGACGCCGCATCGCGGAAAGCGGCAACGATGCATGTTTGCGAAGCGCATGCGGGCCGGATTCCACGCGTTGAGGATCCGATCGCCCCCGCATCGCGCCGAAATTGATTGTATTCGATTTTATGCTTCGGCCAGCTGCTGCCACGGCATGGCGGCGGCGTCGCCCCACAGCGCCTCGAGGTCGTAATACGCGCGCGCCTCGGCGTCCAAGATGTGCACGATGACGTCGCCATAGTCGATCAGCATCCAGCGCGCGTCGGCCGGCTCGTCACCGCTGATCGGCCTGAGCCCCTCCTCGCGCAGCTTCTCGGTGATGTTGCGCGAGATCGCCTGCATCTGCGTGCGCGAGCGCGCCGTGACGATCACAAACGCGTCGGCAAAATCGCAGACGCCGCGCATGTCGAGCACGACAATGTTTTCGCCCTTGATCTCGTCGGCCAACTGGGCAATCCGTCCCACGCGGCCTTCCAGGGTCTCTAATCTCGGGCTGAGCGGTTTCACCAAAATGCGGCCTCCTTTTTTATTTAGGACTGAGTACTGAGTATTAATCGCTTAAATTCACTCAATCCTCAGTCCTCATGACTTACCTTGCGCCACCGGCTCGGCAGTCGGTTCCAAGCCCAGCGCCTGCATCCCTTCGGTCCCGACCCAGGCCTTCAACGCGCGGATCGACCGCGGGTGAAGCCGGGCGTGCTGGTCCTCGATCATGTAGCGGATCTTGTGGACCAGCGCCTTGCGGAATCCCTCGTCCAGGTCCGCCTTTGCAATCGCCATAAGCCGCCCGGCCGCGGCGTTGCGGCGGCCGGGCTCGCATACATCCGCGATATAAAGCGCGCGGGTGAGCGGACCGATCTCGGCGTCGGTCGTCGAATGCAGCGCCGTCGCCTCGAGCACCGCCTCGTCGCGGATCCCCAGGTCGTGCCGGGCCCACGCCGCCGCGTGCAGCCCGTGCCAGACGCGCGGGAACTCGCGGTCGATCCCGTCCAGCGGCTCGCCGTAGCGGTTCAGGTCGTGTTCGATTTTCTCGGGTGTCAGTTCCTTGGACTGGTCGTGGACGAGGGCGGCCATGACGGCCGCTTCGCGGTCGAGCTTGTGGATTTCGGCGAGGATGGTGATGACGTGCGTGACGCCGATGACGTGCATCAGACGCCTCTCGGACATCCGGGTGCGCGCCCGGTCGAGCAGGGTTTGAATCAGTTGCTCGTGGGAAGCTGTCAGAATCATCTTCGAGCGGCCCCTGCGGGAGCCGAAACCGAATCTCCTTAAACCGCCGTTTTCGCCCCGCGTCCAGCCGCGGCGCATGGTTTCACTATAGCCGTTTACGTATTCCCAAACAAGCCATGATCACAATTATTATCGTGCGTCGTAATCGTGCTCGTGCTCGTGCTCGTAATCGTAATCGACTCGACTCGACTCGACTCGTAATCGAATCGAATCGAATCGAAACTCGCTCTACTTCTTCCCGGGCTTCCCGAACGTGCCTTCCACGACGACTTCGGCCTTGGTCATCTTGATCGTGACCCGGTCGCGCTCCGTCTTGCCCGACCACTCGTTGCCGTCACGGGAAAGCTTGAGCCCCTCGACGCGCGCCTCCATCGCCTGCGCCATGGCCTGGGCGAATTCCTCCGCGTCCGCCTCGGTGTCCCACTTGGTCGTCCACGAGAAGGCGTGGTCGCCCGCTTCGTCGAGCGCCAGCAGGATCCGGTCGCCGTTCCAGCCGGCCGCCGCCCTAACTGCCTGCTCGCGGCCGACCGACGGCTCGAGCAGCGTGCGGATCCCGAACTCGCCGAAGACGTTCTGGCCGAACGCGCCCTTGCCCGACGGCTTGAACGGCTCGATCGTGGCCGGCATTTCGCGCGCGAGGTATTTGTCGGGGTGGATGATCTGCTCCGTGGTCTCGGGCGGGTCCTGGAAGATCGATCCGCGCCACGCCGAATCCATCCCCACGGTCCAGTCGGCCGGGGCCTTGGGGTTCTGCCGCGTCCGCCCCGCCAGCGCCTGGAAGAACTTCATCCCCTCCAGATACGGGAACAACACGATCTGCTGGATCGCGACCGGCGCCTGCTCGAACTTGCTCTGGTCGATCAGCAGCATGCGCGGGATGTCCATCATCATCGTCACGGGATTGCCGTAGCGGCTGACGTATTCGCTCATGAGGAGCGTGGCGTCGCCCTCGGCCACCGCGAGCGCGGCCAGGGCGCGGTCGTCGTTCTCGATATCCTCGACCCCCATCCGGCGCAGGTCGTAATCCTGGTCCTGCATGGCGTGGCTGATCTCGTGCGCCAGAACCATCCGCCCCAGCGGCCGCTCCAGATCGAAGTTCGTGCTGACGTAGAGCTTCTTGGTGCCGGGGTGGTAGATCCCCGCGGCCTGCTCGCCCATCAGGTCCTTCAGGTACCGGGGCAGGTCGATCCCGTCGGGCATCGCCCCCATCAGGACGTTGAACCAGATGTAGAGGTCGAGCCGGTGGCCGGGGTATTGCTTCTTGACCGAGTCGTCGACGATCCAGTTGAGCACCGCCGGCGTGAGCTCGGCGTATTCGACCGGCTCCTTCACGAGAAACGACCGCATCGCCGCGACCTGAAGCTGCGTCTCGAAGACGAGCCGCTTGATCCGGGCGTCGGCGAGCTGGTTCTGCGCCCGGTCGAGCCGCAACCTCAGCAGCTTGATCTCCCGGTCCTTGAGATCGTCCGAGGCGAATGATGAATGATGAATGATGCATGATGAACACACGAATAAAACCAGCAAAAGTCGATGAACGCATCGATTCATGATCATCCCCTTTTCATCACTCATCATTCATCATTCATCATTTTCAAAACCGCGTCCACCACCTGGCTCGCCGGGATCAGGTCCTGGCAGCTCGGCGAGACGTCGCAGCCCCGGCGGTAGCAGGGCGCGCACCCGATCGGCGTCGTGATCTTCACGCCGCGGCCGTACATCTCGATTTCCTGCTGGCAGGTCGGCCCGAAGATCGCCACCGACTTGCGCCCGGTCGCCAGCGCCAGGTGCATCGCCAGCGTGTCGCCCGAGGCCACCACCGCGCAGCGCTCGACGAGCGCCGCGAACGTCCCGAGGTCGTAGCTGGATCCCGGCAGCAGGACCGGCGTCTGCGAGGACGCCCTGTGGGCCTTCTCCTGAATCCGCCCCATCAGTTCGGCTTCGTCCGGCCCGCCGAGCAGCACGACCGACACGTCCGGCCGGCGCAGCGCCAGCTGGTTGATCACCTCGACCCAGCCGTCCTCGCGCCACGCCTTCCGGGCGAAGACGCGCCCGGCGCCCGGGTTGATCCCGACGAGCGCGCGGCCTTCCCGCAGCCCCGCCGCGTCGAGCAGGCCGGCCGCCGCGCGCCGATCGGCCTCGGTCGGCGCGATCGTGTAGCCCTGGCCGGCATACTCCATCCCGAGCGCCTCGTACACCAGCTCCGGATAGCTTTTCCGGTTGCCGTGGAATTTCTCGTCGTTATCGAGCCCGAGCCGGAAGTAGTAGTGCGCCTCGGAATTGAGCGGGAAGACCGTCCCGTAGCGCGACACCCCGACGCCGAGCTTCTTTTCGGCCTGGACGCGCATCGCGACCGACGCCGGCCCCGGCTCCTTGTCCAGGCTGATCACGATCGCGAAGTGTTCCAGTTCCAGGTGCGCCAGCGCCTCGGCGTTGAACTCCAGGACCCGGTCCACCCCCGGCATGCGCTCGACGAGCGGCATGGCGGCCCGGCTCGTGAGCCACGTGATGTGCGGCGGGTCCGAGGAGTCGCGCAGCCCCGGGATGAGGCACGCCGTCCGCACGACGTCGCCCAGCGCCGCGAGCTTGATGATCAGCACGCGCCGCCCCATCGGCTCGTAGCTGGGGCACCCTTCGCACAGCCTCAAAAGCTGGCACGGCCTATCCCCGCGATACTTCCGGCAGTCTAGATGGAGGAATAAGGATTGTGGTGACAACGGATCCATATGCATTAAAATGATGGTGACTTATTGCACAGGGCCAAGTAAAGACAAATCAGAAGTATAGGGGCGGCCTTCATATTTTTCGTGCTCGTGCTCGTGCTCGCAATCGTAATCGTAATCGAATCAACAGTTGGCGGAGGATATCATGCCGGACAGTTGGAAATGCAGGGGCAGGATTCTGCTGGCGCAGGCGCGCAATCTTTTCCTGAGCGGCCTGATCGCGCTGCTGCCGGTCATCGTCACGATTTACGTCGTCTTCAAGCTGGCCATACTCCTCGACTCGGTCCTGAAGCGCATCCTGCCCGCCCCGCTCGAATTCCCGGGCATCGGCATCCTGATGGCGATCGTCCTGGTCTTCCTGATCGGCCTGTGGACCAAGCTGTGGATCGGCCGCAAATTCCTCCACATGACCCAGTCGATCCTGGGGCGCATCCCGCTCGTCCGGGCGATCTACGGCGCGGCGCGCGACCTCGTCGGGCTGTTTTCGAAAGGCGGCGCCCAGCAGTTCAACCAGGTCGTGATGATCGAGCCCCCCGGCCTGGGCTTTAAAATGCTCGGCTTCGTCACGCGCACGGACCTGAGCGACCTGCCGCCCGAGGTTTCGGACCAGGGCCGGGTCGCCGTCTACCTGCCGCTCGCCTACCAGATGGGCGGCTTCACGGTCCTCATCGACAAGGCGCACATCCGTCCGGTCGACATGCCGCTCCAGTCGGCGATCAAGTTCGTCATCACCGCCGGCGTGGCGAAGGAAATCCACGACGCCCCCGGCAACGAGCAGAAACCATAACGTCCGTGCCCGTCCGTGCGGGTCCGTGCCTGTCCGTGCTTAATTCTCCGCCTGCACCTGGCTCGGCGTAATCTCGATCATCCCCATATCCTCGGGCAGCGTTTTCTTGACCGCGATCCCGAGTTCTGGGAATTTGCGCGCCGTCACCATCAGCCGCGACTCGATCGACGAGACTGCGGCATTATAACTCTTCACCGCGTTCTCGAGGTTCGACCCGACCTTGCCGATGTGCTCGATCACGACCGCGAGCCGCTCGTAGAGCTGGCTGCCGAGCTCGCTGATCTGCTGCGCCTCGCGCGCGATGAGCTCCTGCCGCCACCCCATCGCCACCGTCCGCAGCAATGCGAACAGCGTCGCCGGCGTGGCGAGGATCACCTTGCGCTCGAAGCCCTTTTCGATCAGGTCGGGCTTGTGCTCGGCGGCCGCCGCGAGGAATCCCTCGCCGGGGATGAACATCACGACGAACTCGGGCGCGGTCTTGAACTGCGCCCAGTAATCCTTCTGCGAGAGCTTTTCGAGGTGGCCCGCGACGTGCTCGGCGTGGCGGCGCATGTGCGCGCGGCGCTCTTCGGGGTCGGCCGAGTTGATCGCGTCCATGAACGCCACGAGCGGCGTCTTGGCGTCGATCACGATCGAGCGCGCTTCCGGCAGGTTCACGATCATGTCCGGCCGCAGGCGCCCGTCCCCGGTGCCGACGCTCACCTGCTCCTCGAAGTCGCAGTGCTCGACCATGCCGGCCAGCTCGACCGCGCGCCGCAGCGTGACCTCGCCCCACCGCCCGCGCACCTGCGGCGCGCTCAGTGCGTGGACGAGCTTGCGCGTTTCCTCATTCAACCCGCGCTGCGACTCGCCGAGCGACTGCACCTGCGCGCGCAGCTCGCCGTAGGCCGACTCGCGCAGCGTCTCCATGCCGCGGATCTGTTCCTCGTAGCGCTTGAGCTGCTCGCGCAGCGGCGCGACGAGCTCCGCGACCGCCTGCTGGCGTTTTTCCAATTCCGCCTTCGATACTTCCTGCGCCGCCCCGAGCCGCTCGCCCGCGAGCTTCAGGAACGACTCGCTGTTCTGGTCCAGGGCCTGCCGCGCGATGACCGAAAACGCCTCCGACAGCTTCTTCTTCGTATCCTCAAGAAGCGCCAGTTTTTCCTGCGCCGCCTTGCGCTCCTGCTCGAGCGCCGTCTGCAGGCTCGCAGCCGATTCAATCCGCAGCTTGAGCTGGCCGTCGAGATTCGCAATTTGATTTTCAAGCAATGGGATGCGGGATGCTTCGGTTTCAGCGACATGAACCTTGCCCAGTAACTCTTCGATGCGGGCGGTAAGAGCAGACGTGTTCTTTTCCTCTTCTACGAGCTGTACCGTGCGTTCGGCGAGTTCGCGGCTCATTGGTCGCATCAATAGGTAAACAATCACGCCCGTCACTAAACAACCGGCAATGAACAATCCCACGTAGATAACCATTATTTCCCCACCGTACCTGGATTTGAGATCTTGTTCAGCAGGTCGCGATACGTTTCGTCAAAAAGGGTGTTCGAGATGGCAAAAAATGCTATAAAAATGATAATACCTATCAGTCCAAAGATAATTCCAATCGGCAAACGCAGTTCAATCAAGCCAAACCCGATGAACATCGGAATGAACAAGACCGGGAACCAATTTGCACGCATTTCGACCCGCGCCTGCTTCCGATCCGCATCATAAGTAATCATTCCATGATAAAAGGGCGTCATTGAAAACCATCCAACCAGAACTTTATCGCGAAATCCAATCTCCTAGGGGCTGAAACGATGAATCACAATCGGCAACCCGCCGACAGTCGATTCAAGTCCACGGAATTGGTTTGGATCAATTGGCAGCAGGTGACAGCGCAACAAAATTCCGGAACAATAATACAGTCGATTCCAGCCAAAATAAAGCACATGGTCGACAATCGCAATTACACAAAGTATTATGAAAATAATGAACATGAATTGAATCCGGACTTCTTCTCTGCGTTCTCGTCCTATCTCTGCGTCTCTGCGTTCGTATTTTGTTTTTTCTCCAGTTCGCCGACGCGCTCGCCGAGTTCCTCGATCTGGCGCACGAGAATTTCGTTGGCCCGCCGCATCGCCTGCAGCCGGAAGATCACGAACTCGAAACCCATCACCAGCGACACGATCATCAGCGCGCCCCAGAAGAACGTCAGCCAGACGAACATGTTGGAGCGCAGCGACGTCAGCTGCATCAGCGACGCCAGCAGCCCGAGCGCCGCCGCGAACTGCACCACCGGCAGGAGCGTCTCCCACCAGCGCGGCGCCAGCCGCTCGCGCAGCCGTTCCTGGTCGCGGATGTCCTTGAGCCTGTCGGCCAGCGTCAGCTCGCGCAGCAGCTCTTCCTTGTCCTTCGGGTATTGCGGCTTTTCCTGCGGCTCTTCCATCATGCGTGAAGAATAGATGACAACCGCCCGACGATAAAGCCAAATCAATCCGGATCAACCCTTGCGCGCCCACCCCGCCTGTGATTTGCTTTGGGTATGTTTGTGCTCGAGATGCAACAGGTCAGGCGGGAGTTCGAGATCGCGGAGGGCGGCCGGCGCGCCGTGCTCGACGGCGTGAACCTCGCCCTGGAGCCGGGCAAAACCATCGCCCTGACCGGCCGCTCCGGCGCCGGCAAAACGACCCTGCTCTTCCTGGCCGCCGGCCTGTTGCGCCCCACCGCCGGCCGCGTCCTGTTCGAGGGGCGCGACATCGGCACGATGTCCGCCTTCGAGCTGGCCGATCTTCGCCGTCGCCGCATCGGCCTCGTCTTCCAGAACAACCTCAGCCTGAGCGCCCTGCCGGTCTGGGAGAACGCCGCCCTGCCGCTGCTGCTCGAAGGCCTGCCCGCCTCGAAGGCCCGGGGCGCCGCCATGGAAATCCTCGACCGCGTCGGCCTTGCCGAGTATGCCGGGCGCTCGACGACCGCCCTTTCCGGCGGCCAGCGGCGCCGGCTGGGCCTTGCGCGCTGCCTGCTTGGCCGGCCCGACCTGCTGCTGGCCGACGAGCCGACCGCCGACCTCGACGACGAGACCGCGGCCGAGATCGAGCGCTTTATTTTCGAATGGCTCGCCGCCGACGGCCGCTCGGCGATCATCGTCACGCACTTCGAGTCGATCGAGCGCGCCGCCCACCGGGTCCTGCGCCTTCAGGATGGAATCCTGAGCTGACCATCGCCGTTTTTTTCTCATTTCCTGCATTTTAGTTTCCCATAAGACGCTTTAGGGTCGCCAAGGGAATACCCAAATCCAAATCTTCCATGTTACGCTTTTTCTCGCCCGGCAAGAACGGCCCGGCCAAGATTTCCGAACTAGAAACTATACACAGCGTCTTAAATAAATGCGCATAATCGGCGCAGCTGGAGATTCGGGTGAAACCATTTCGCAAACTGGTCGTGCACGACAGCGATGAGCGCCTGCAGCGTCTCGAAGTAGACGTTGTGCGTGCACAGCGTGCGGGTCAGTTTCCAGACGCGCTCGACCGGGTTCAGGTCCGGGCTGTACGGCGGCAGAAAATCCAGCCGCAACTCGTGCCGATGCTTGTGAAGCCACAGCCGCAGCGCCCGCGCATGGTGCCAGCGCGCGTTGTCGACGATCACAACTATCTTGCGCCCGGGCCGCCGGCGACGCAGCAACGCCTGCAGAAACACCTTGAAGCTTTTGGCGTCGAACGTATCGGCCGGCATTGTCAGCAGTCGCCCATCGGCCGGACAGACCGCACCGAACACGGCCGTCTGCTTGCGTGTCGAGGCATGCAGGACCACCGGGTCCGCGTCCTCGGGAGGGATCCACATGGCGCAGCGTGAACCGTGCTGCTGGAAGTGGCATTCGTCCTGGCACCACAGGTCAATGTCCTTTCTTCGGGCCAGGCGGCGCAGTTTTTTTATATGCGCGCTGGGCGGCGGGGTCGGCTTGGGCGATCACCGGACGCGGTTTGCGGCGGCGGAACCCGAGCTCGCGAAACAGGCGTTGGCACTGGCGCACGCCGAGCTTGATGCTGTAGCGGACCTCGAGGTGATGCGACAGCAGTTTGCCGTCCCACAGGTTCTGGCCGTAGCCGAGTTTGCGCGGCGACTGGCGCAGGTCCTGACCGATACGCTGGCGCGTCTTGTCGTCGAGCGCCGCCGGCCGGCCGGGCCGCTCCTCATCCTGCAGGCCGGCAAAGCCGCTATGCTCGAAACGATCGACCCAGTACTGAATCGTGCGCGGGCTGTGGCCCAACAGGTCAGCCACTTCGTAGCAGGATTTGCCCGCGCACACGAGCAGAACCCCGTGCAGACGATGATCGTAGCGGGATTCCTCGGATCGGACGATTTCCTGCTGTACGGCCACTTTCATGATCTCGGCATCTTGGATCTGAAGTTTTCGCATAGTCCGCCTCCTTGAGCTTGATCAAGGATACAGCGAGCCTTTTAGTATGCGCTATTACTTTTGTCGTTCTGTATATTTCAGAAATCCTGGCCGGGCCGTTCTTGCCTGGCGAGGAAAAGCGTAACATGGAAGATTTGGATTTGGGTATTCCCTTGGCGACCCTTACGACACTTGCGGGAAACTAATCTTTGGAAACTGCAAAAATAAGTAGCCTGAAGCACGCGATGAATCGCGGGAAGCTCGCGGTCCGCGTTGAGGCTTATCCATGAGATCGATTCCAGCTCTGCCCATCTCCGCCCCTCTGCGACAATTTTTTTTCGTGTATTTCTTGTTTGATCGTGTATCTCGTGTTTGATTGGATGTCCTCATGGCCGGCATGACCGTCAACTCCCTGCTCCGTTCCAAGATCCGCGGCGAGGTCCTCGACGACCCGGTTTCGCTTGGGCTCTATGCCACCGACGCCAGCATGTTCCAGATCATGCCGCTGGCCGTCGTCGTGCCGCGCGACCGCGAAGACGCCCTTGCCGCCATGGCGTGTTGCGCCGCCTGCAACGTCCCGATCCTGCCGCGCGGCGGCGGGACGTCGCTCTCGGGCCAGACCGTCGCGCGCGCGGTGGTGATCGACTGCTCGAAGTACATGCGGCGGCTCCTCGAGGTCAACGTCGGGGAGCGCTGGGCGCGCGTCGAGCCGGGGCTCGTGCGCGACGAGCTCAACGCGATGCTCAAGCCCCACGGCCTGCACTTCGCGCCCGACCCGGCGACCTCGAGCCGGGCCGCCATCGGCGGGATGATCTCGAACAACTCGGCCGGCATGCGCTCGATCCTCTACGGCACGACGATCCACCACCTGCTCGAGGTCGAGCTGGCGCTTTCGACCGGGGACGTGTTGAAGCTCGGCCCGATCGGCCCAAACGAATACGAAGCCCAATGCGCGCGCCCGGGACGCGAGGGCGAGCTTTATCGCGGATTCAAGCATCTCATCGAATCCAACCGCGCCGAGATCGTCGCGCGCTACCCGAAAGTCATGCGCCGCTGCGGCGGCTACGCGCTCGACGCGTTCGCGCGCGACTGCCCGTGGAACATGGCGCACATCGTCTCGGCGAGCGAGGGGACGCTCGGGCTGATCCTCGAGGCGAAAATCAATCTGGAGCCGCTGCCGAAGATGCGCGCGCTGTGCGCGCCGCATTTCGCCAGTCTCGCCGAGTGCCTGCGCGCCGTGGCGCCGATCGTCGAGTGCGGGCCGTCGTCGGTGGAGCTCATGGACGGGATCATCATCGACCGCGCGCGCGCCAACCTGCTGACCAGGAACATGTGCGGGTTCATCGAGGGGGAGCCGGCCGGCGTGCTGACGGTCGAGTTCTTCGGCGAGACGCGGGAGGAGCTTGCCGGCAAGATCGACCGCGTGGCCGCGCGGCTGCGCCAGGAGAAGCTCGGCTACGCCTGCCCGCGCATGCTCGACGCCCGGAGCATCGACGAGGCGTGGACGATGCGCGAGAACGCGCTGGGGCTCATGACGACGGTCAAGGGGACGCACAAGCCGGTGCCGTTCATCGAGGACGCCGCCGTGCCGCTCGAGCACCTGCCCGGCTACGTCGAGGAGGTCGTGGCGATCTGCGCCAGGCACGGCCGGCGCGTGTCGGTGTTCGCGCACGCCAGCGTCGGCCTGATCCACATCCGCCCGCTCCTGGACCTGCACGACCGCGCCGAGATGGAGGTGTTCAAAGCGATCCAGTCGGAGGTCTTCGAGCGCGTTTTGCATTACCGGGGCTCGTTCAGCAGCGAGCACGGCGACGGCCTCGTGCGCGGCGGGTTTAACGAGCGATTTTTCGGGGCGCGGCTTTACGCGGCGTTCCGCGAGCTCAAGGGGCTGTTCGATCCGGCCGGCCTCATGAACCCGGGCAAGATCGTCGACACGCCGCCGGTCGACCAGAACATGCGGTTCTTCCCGGGCTACCGCCAGGTGTTCGACAAGCCGATGTTCCACTGGCGCGAGGAGGAGGGCTTCCGCGCCGCCGTCGAAATGTGCACGGGGGTCGGCGCATGCCGCAAGATGGCCGGCTCGATGTGCCCCTCATTCAAGGTGACGCGCGACGAGGAGCACTCGACGCGCGGCCGCGCCAACGCCCTGCGGCTGGCGATGACCGGCCAGCTCGGGCCGGGCGCGATCGCCAGCCCGCGCCTGATCGAGACGCTCGACCTGTGCGTGGCGTGCAAGAGCTGCGCCAACGAATGCCCGAACAACGTCGACATGACGCGGCTCAAGGCCGAGGCGCTGCACCAGCATCACATGAAGTACGGCTCGTCGCCGCGCGAGCGGCTGTTCGGGTTGGCGCCGCGGCGCGCGGCGTGGGCGGCCGGGCCGGCGGCCTCGCTCGCCAACGCGGCGATGCGCAGCGGGGCCGTGAAGCTCGCGCTGGAAGTCATGTTCGGGATCGACCGGCGCCGCGCGCTCCCCTCGCTCGCCCAAGAGAAGCTGACAACCTGGTTCCGCGCGCGCCGGAGGAAAACCGGCGGCCGGCGCGTGGCGCTGTTCGCCGACACGTGGAGCGAGCATTTCGAGACCGGCGTCGGCCGCGCGGCGGTCGAGGTCCTGGAGGCCGCCGGCTACGAGGTCGAAGTCGTGCGGCCGGGCTGCTGCCAGCGGCCCGCGATTTCAAAGGGGTTCCTCGAAGACGCCAGGCGCGAGGGGACCAAGACCATGCGCGGCCTCGAGCCCTATGCGCGCGCCGGCGTCCCGATCCTGATGCTCGAGCCGAGCTGCGCGACCGCCCTCACCGAGGACCTCCCGGACCTGATCGATGACGCCGAACTGGGGAAAATCGTGCGCGCGGCGGTCCTTCCGATCGAAGACTTCCTGCTCGACGAGATCAAGGCGGGCCGCTGCAAACTGCCTTGGCGCGCCTCCGGCGAGCAGATCGAGAAAGTTCTCGTCCACGGCCACTGCCACCAGAAGGCGATCTACGGCGTGCAGGGCCAGATCGCGCTCCTGCGCGCCGCAAGCCTCGAAGCCGACCTCATCGACGCCGGCTGCTGCGGGATGGCCGGCGCGTTCGGGTACGAGAAGACACACTATGACATTTCGATGAAGATGGGCGAGGAGCGCCTCTTCCCCGCGATCCGCTCCGCCGGCCCGGGCACGCAAATCGTCGCCTCGGGCTTTTCCTGCCGGCATCAAATTCAACACGGCACCGGCGCGCAAGCCCTGCACCCGATCGAAGTCGTGCGGAAATGCATGTAGGCCGGGTTCGGCGGACCCCCGGCATGCTCCTCGTGAAGTTTGGGTTCAGCGTGGTTGGCAAAAATGATGCGCCAATGGCCGGCGGGGGCGCCGGCCCCACATCGAAAACAGCTGTTCAGTAGCGAATAGCTCATCGCACTGTGGCGCCGGCGCCCCCGCCGGCGATTCCTGTTGCCGTAAAACTTATGACACTCGCCCTCATGCCGGGTTCGGCGGACGCGGCCTACTTTCTCATTTCTCATTTTGCGTTTTAATTGCATGATAATGAGGAGCAGCCGGGCGGCTGCATCCTATTGATTGGCCATGGCCCATATGCCGAATTCCATCACCAGCACGATCCTGATCGTCGACGACGACGCCGGCCAGCGCAGCCTGCTCGAATCGTTCCTGACGGGCCAGGGCTACCAGGTCGAGACGGCGCGCTCGGCCGAGGACGCGCTTGCCAGGCTCAAACAGAAACATTACGCGCTGCTGATCTCGGACGTGCGCATGCCGGGGATGTCGGGGCTCGAAATGCTCGGCCGGGTGCGCAACGACTGGCCCAGCCTGCCGGTGCTGATGGTGACGGCGTTTCCGGACATCCGCGGGGCGGTCGAGGCGATGCGCGACGGCGCGCTCAATTACCTGGAAAAACCGATCGATTTCGACGAACTGCTCGACCTCGTGCGCAAGGGGATCGGCAAGAAGGGCGCGACGCCGGCGAGGCCCGCCAACCACATCGTCCCGCCCGAGGGGGTGATCGCGGAGAGCCCGGCGATGCAGGCGGTGATCCGCGAGGCCGCGCTCGCCGCGCCGTCGGAAGTGCGCGTGCTGATCACCGGCGAAAGCGGCGTCGGCAAGGAGGTCGTCGCCGATTACATCCACCGCATGAGCCACCGGGCCACGGGCCCGCTCGTCAAGGTCAACTGCGCGGCGATCCCGGAAAACCTGCTCGAAAGCGAGCTGTTCGGCCACGAGCGGGGGTCGTTCACCGGCGCCTCGAACCAGCGCATCGGCCGGTTCGAGGAGGCCAACGGCGGCACGATCCTGCTCGACGAAATCGCCGAAATGAGCCCCGGCCTGCAGGCCAAGCTGTTGCGCGTCATCCAGGACGGGAGCTTCCAGCGGATTGGCGCCAACCGCACCCGGCACACCGATTGCCGGCTGCTCGCGTCGACCAACCGCGAGCTCGAGGCCGAGGTGGCGGCCGGCCGGTTCCGCGAGGACTTGTTCTTCCGTCTGAACGTCCTCGAGATCCACGTGCCGCCGCTGCGCGAGCGCCCGGCCGACGTCATCCCGCTGGCCCACGCGTTCGCGCAGGAGTTCAGCACCGGCGGCCGGCCGAAGCTGGCGCCGGCGACGATCGCGCGGCTCGAGGCGTATTCGTGGCCGGGCAACGTGCGCGAGCTGCGCAACGCCATGGAGCGCGCCGTGCTGATGGCGCACGGCGACCTGATCCTGCCCGATCACCTGCCGCGCCGCGTCCAGACCGAGGCCGCCGCCGGCAAACAGCCCGAACAGCCCGCCGGCGCCGGGCGCATGGACGAGGTCGAACGCGCCGTCATCCTCCAGACCCTGCGCGAAAACGGGTTCAACCGCAGCGAAACGGCCCGCGCGCTGGGGATCAGCCGCCGCGCCCTCCTTTACAAGCTGCAACGCTACCGGGACCAGGGCTACACGACCGAGTCGGATGCGGTTTGATTCTTCGCAGGAGGCCAGGGGATGTCAGGCATGCTTCAGTTCACCGTCGACGAATCGCTCTGCACGCGCTGCGGCGAATGCGCGCGCGACTGCCTCGCCGGGATCATCCGGCAGAAGGGGAACAAGCTCCCCTCGATCAACGCGGACCTGGAGCCGCTGTGCATGAAGTGCCAGCACTGCCTCGCGGTCTGCCCGACGGGGGCGATTTCGATTCTCGGGAAAACCGCGGACGGCAGCGAGCCGCTCGATCTCGGCCGTTTTCCGAGCCTGGACCAGATGTCGCACCTCGTCCGCGGCCGCCGCAGCGTCCGCCAGTACAAGCAGGAAAACGTCAACGCCGCGCTGATCAAGCGCATCCTGACGACGCTCGCCCACGTACCGACCGGCGGCAACGCCTGCGAGCTGACGTTCACGGTGATGGGCGACATCGACGCCATGCGCCGGTTCGAGCGGGAGATGATCGCGGCGATCCGGTCGGCGAACATGGGCGGCGGGCTGCCGGAGCGCTACCGGCCGATAATGGAGCTCGACGACGACAGGCTCGCCGCGCGGCTGTTCCGCGGCGCGCCGCACTTCATCGTGGCGTCGGCCCGGCCCGACGCGCCGTGCCCGGCCGAGGACGCCGCGCTCGCCATCGCCAACTTCGAGCTGCTGGCCCTCAGCGCGGGGCTGGGAAGCGTCTGGTGGGGGTTCTTCAGGATGTTCTCGACCGCGATCCCCGGGCTCAAGACGATGCTGGGCATCCCCGAGGACCACGTGCTGTCGGCGGCGCTGTTCGGCCACCCGGCGGTCCACTACGCCCGGACGGTGCAAAAAGCCGACGCGGCGGCGATAAGAGTCCTGAGTGCTGAGTGCTGAGTCCTGAGTGCTGAGTGCTGAGTCCTGAGTGCTGAGTGCTGAGTCGATGGGCGATTACGCTGTTACGGCTGAATTTGAACGTAAGATGCGCACAAATTTTCATGACCAACGCGGTAGGATCACAACCCAGCCCCGGCCGGGGCTTTGGTTTCAAAAATGTAATCCGCTCCACTCACATATGCGAGATGGTTATGGCCACGCCAGCTTAGGATTCCAATATACGATCGATTTGACAATTGCGCGCGTCGGTTTTGTCGAACCGATCAATCGGTTCGGGTTGATGCGATCTTGACCGTGGGTTGAATCGCGAAAACAGCGATTCAACCCACGGCTTTGGAGGTCGAACCGCTGACGCGGTTCTTGAGCAACGGTATTTGGTTCTGGCTATGCCAACTTACGATTGCGAGCACGAGGACGATTTGCAGCTTCACCTCGCCCTTTCCAATTCGGGCGCATTGATGGTATGAATGGGTCGGTCTGGATTCGAAGCGCCACGGCCGCGTTTGGGCCGTGCAGAACCGGTCGGGTATGGTTTCGCGGACCAATCGCCATCAGATACAGATCAAGATCTCAAGCTCGTGGCGCCGCCGCGCGCGGCTGGGGCTGCTTGCCGGGCTGATCCTTGCCGGGCTGGCGATCGCGGCGCTCGAAAAATACCGCAGCGCCGAGGCGTTCACGGTCTGGTCGCGCGCCTACGCGAAACTTTCGCCGGTGCTGGACCCGGCGCGCACGCGAACGCGCCAGTGGGTCATGACCGCGATCAAGCTCAACGAGCTGTGGGCGGTCGAGACCGAAAAGGAAAAACTGGACCGCGAGCTGACCCGCACCCGGCTGCAGAACGACCTGCTCGCCGAGCAGGTGGGGCGGCTGCAGAGGCTTTCGGGCCTGGGGACGTGGGCCGCGCCGCCGCAGCTCAGGTTCGTGCAGGCCGACATCACCGGCCTCATCACCAGCGACGAAAGCATGCTGCTGACGATCAACCGCGGGCGCGCCGACGGGATCAGCCCGCGCGACCCGGTCGTGGCGCTCGACGGGCTGGTCGGCATGATCCGCTCGGTCCAGGACCACACGGCGCAGGTGCAGGCGATCACTGACCCGATGAGCGTGGTCGGCGCGGCGACGCGCGACACGCGCGCGCGGGGGGCGCTCTACGGCCGCGGCCGCGGCAAGCCGCTCGAGTTCCTCCCCGAAAACGAGGTCGAGAATTTCAACATCGGCTCGCGGCTGATCACGTCGCGGTTCGAGAATTCCAATTTCCCCAAGGGGATCACGATCGGCGTCATCGAGAAGCGCGACCTGAACCTCTACGGCATCCCGGTCGGCGTGGTGCGGTCGGCGGTCTCGTTCGACACGCTGGAGGAAGTGCTCGTGATCATCCCCGCCCACGAGGACGCCCTGGGGACCGGCTCGCTCGGGGCGATCCGGATCGTCATGCCGCGCGGCGACGAACTGGCCGCCGAGACCACGGGCACGCTCGCGGCCGACCGCGCGACGACCGGGACGGCGTTGACGAGCCCGACGCTCGCCGCCGCGAACCCGACGAGCGCGACGCTGCGGATGCTGAAACATACGACGTCGACGCTGCAGCGCGCGCAAACGACTTCGGGAACGCTCGCCACGGGCCGCGACGCGCGGACGACAAAAACCCTTCGCCGCGACACGGCGACAACGCGAACGCGGCGCCGCGCGCGGCCCGCGCCGGAGGCCGCCCCATGATCCGGTTCATCGTTTTCATCGTCATCTACCTGTTCGTGGCGCTCGAGATCGAGGCGGGGGTGCTCCCGCAGATCGAGTCGCTGCTGAGCGGCCGCTACGAGCTGATGATCGGGCTGCGGATGCTCGCGCTCGGGGCGGTGCTCGCGGGGATGCTGCGCGGCGAGGTCGCGGGGATGCTCGCGGGGCTGGCCGGGGCGCTCCTGGCGGGGTGCTCGATGCAGGCCGGCTGGCTGGGGGCGGGGATCGTCAGCTTCGCCTTGATCGGTTACCTCGCCGGCCTGATGGCACGCCAGTTCCGGCTGAACGGGTTCATGTTCCGCTGGTTCACGATTTTCTTCCTGCTGGTTGTCGAGCGGCTGGCGTTCATCATGGCGCGCTGGTTCTTCTGGCGCGACAGCGGGCTCGTGATCCCGTGGCTGACGCTGATCCTCACGGGGCTGATCGGGAGCGTGATCTACCGGCTGTTCTCGCGCGCGCTGAAATCGAACAACCTATACGGCGTGGACGTCGAAGCGTAGAGCGGGCGATAAAAGTTTTCCGGCAATAGGAAATCGCCGGCGAGGGCGCCGGCGCCACAGCGCGACAAACTATTCGGCACTGACCAGCTGACTTCGATGTGGGGCCGGCGCCCCCGCCGGCCATTCACGCATCATTCTTGTCAACCACTCCAGTTCACCACTCCTGGCCGGCCAGGAGCATGACGTGGCGCGGGCAGGCGGGGTCGATCTGCAGGTGCGCGGGACGGCTCCCCCGGAGCAGGTGCAGGACGATCTGCGCGGCGCGGCGGCGCAGCGCCTCGGCGCACTGGCGGCTCGTGCCGGCGCGCCGGCGGTGATGACGCAGGCCGCTTTGGCTCAGGATCGGGTGAGCAGGACTCACGCGCGACGACAAATCGGAATCGAAAGCCGCGACGATCGGCCGGCCGCGGTCCATCGATTCGGCCAAGGCGGCCAGGTCGACGAGATCGGGCTGGGACGTGCAGATCAGAACCGACTTCTCCTTCATCAGCCGCAGCCTCGGGGCGGACAGGAATCCCGCGGTATCCTCCGTCAGCGGCAGGTGCAGCGAAACGATATCAACCAGCCCGAGCAGGTCCTCGAGAGGCGCCGAACGCACGCCTTCGTTCTCGAAGACGTCGCGGGGGGCGTAGGGGTCGCAGCCCCACAGCTCCATCCCGCAGGGACGCGCGCGCCGGGCGACGGCGCGGCCGACCTGGCCGAGGCCGATCAGACCAAGCCGCAGCCCGCCGAGCGAGCGCACCGGAAGGCCGGGCGTCTGCCGCAGGCAGTCGAGCATGAGGTGCATGGTCTCGTCGGCCCAGTCGTCGGTGGCGAAATCCGGAATGCTCGTGACGTAAATGCCCAGCCGGCGCGCGGCCTCCATGTCGATCGGCGGCGCCTCGGGGCCGGCGCCGGGGCCGTACTGGACGACCATCAGGCAGCGGCGCGCTCGCTCGAGGATCGCGGCGTCGACCGGCGCATGCCATGTTTGAAGAATGGTCGCGCCGGCAAGCTCGGCGCCAAGCTCATCGGCCGACAAGGATTTGGCCTCGACCACGCGCGTCGCAACGCCGCACGCGGCGTAGACCTCGAGCTCGGCGCCGACGGCGGCCGGCGGGGCGTCAAGGATGAGGATGGTCGGGATAGAGCTCATGTTGCAGTTTGCCACCGTTTCTCGTGCTCGCCTTGCCAGCCGAAGCCGCGGCGAAGCGAGCCATTCAAATTGTCACCCCGAAAGAGCGGCATCGTGGAGGATCGATCCGCGCTTTCTTGAACTATCTCGCCCTTTCAGGGCTCGCATCGAAATTTCCGCCCAACCCAGGGTTTCGCTTCGCTTCACCCTGGGCTTTTGAACTATACGACCCTTTCAGGGTCTCACCCCTCTTGAAAGTTTGCGTGCATCTTGCATTCTAACCCCGCCGATCCGTACTCGTCATCGCTCACCAGCCGTTCTTGATTTCTTCGACCAGGCGGCGGTGGGCGGGGAGGGCCAGGATGCAGTTGGTCAGGTTGCGCATCGTCCCCCAGTCGAGTTTCTGCTGCTCGCGGCGGCGCACGAGGCAATGCATCGAGCGCGTCCACTGCCGCGGGAACATGAGCATCGCCCTGAGCAGCGCGCGCTCGACCGGATCGAGCCGGCGTTCCTTTTCATAGACGTCGATCAGGCGGCGCAGCTTGTCGGGATTCCAGCGGTGCGCGAGACCGAACGTGGCCAGCGGCACGACCAGGTCCGACGGGGCCGGCTTGAGGCTCACCGATTCCAGGTCGAGGAGCCACGGCATCGCGTCGGAGTCCTTCGCGAGCATGTAGTTGTTCTCGTAGCTGTCGCCGTGGGCGAGGACGAGGGAGCATTGGGCCTCGGTGACGTCGCCGACCTGCGCGTGCAGGTAGGCGTCGGCCTCGATCGCGAGCTCCGCGAACGCGCCGTTGCGGTCGGCGAACAGCCTGCCGGCGGCGGTGAGCCCCTCGCCGCGGCGGCTGATCTTCGAACTCAGCCATTCGAACGACTCGACCTGGCCGTGCCAGATGGTCGAGACCGATTGCGTGAGCGGCTCCTTGAGCGAGCGGCCAAGCTTCGCGGCGGCCTCGTGGCCGCGGGCGTGCAGGCGGCCGAGCGCGGCCAGGACCGCGGCCACTTCGCGCTCGCGGCGGAAGCTCGGCCGGCGCCCCTCGACGAGCGCCATCACGTAATAGAGCTGCTTGTTGTGCTTGAGGACGTGGCGGCCGTCGGCGACCGGCCGGATCACGGGGACGAAACTGGGATCGAGCCGGGCGCCCGCGCTCTCGAGCGCGACAAGCGTCGCATCGAGCTTGTGGCGGCTCATGCCGTCGACGCGGCAGTGCTTGAGGACCCACGCGCCGCCGTCGGCCGGGCGCAGCACGACCTGCGCGCCGTGATGCTTGCGCATCGGCTCGACGGTGAGCGCGCCGAAACCCCACGTATTGCGGATCGTCTCGGCGTCGGGAAAATGGGCGTTGGATTCAAGCTCGAACGTCATAACCACCCGGCCCAGCATGGCCCGATCCATTGAAATGGTTGGGGGGAATAAAAACAATCAGAAAGAATCGGAGATAATCAGAAAGAAATTCGAAACAAATCGGAGGAAATAAAAAAAGAGATCTCTCGATACAGCTCAGAATGAATACGAAACGCAAACAGAATTCGTGCGGCGATGAAATGCGGTTTACGCCCGGGCGACGGCGCCGGGGCCGGGGGCGGGGGCGTGGGCGAGCTTGACGCCGCGGATGCGGAATCGGGCGCCGCCGCCGCCGTCGAGGCATTCGATCTCCCACTGGTGGGCAAGGGCGATCTGGCGCACGACGGCCAGGCCGAGGCCGGTGCCGTCCTCGCGGGTCGTGAAATACGGTCGGAAGACCAGCTCGCGCTGGTCGGGCGGGATGCCGGGGCCGTTGTCGCGGACCTCGATCTCCGCCTCGCCGAAACCGGTCGGCTTGAGCTCGACCTGAATGCGGCCGCCGCGGCCGACGGCCTGGATCGAGTTGAGCAGCAGGTTGAAGAGCATTTGGCGCAGGAGGGCATGGTCGGCCTCGATCGCGCCCTTGAGGCCGATCGGCTCGAAGCGGATCTCCTTGTCGAGGATGTCGCTGTCGAGGGCGCGTACGACGTCGAGGACCACGGTGCGCAGGTTGAGCGGCGCGGGGCGCGGCTCGGGCGGCCGCGAGTAGTTGATGAACTCGTTGAGGCGGTTGGTGACGCGGTCGACTTCCTGCGTGATGTCGATGGCGCGCGTATGGATCTCGCCGGCGGCGGACGGATGCTGCGAGATGAGCTGGGCCAGGCCGCGAATGATGTTGAGCGGGTTGCGCGTCTCGTGGGCGAGGCCGGCCGCGGCGAGGTTCAGTTCCTGCAGGTGCAGGTTCATCTGGCTGGCGCGGGCGAGCCGAAGCTGCAGGCGCGAGGTCTTCTGCAACTGGTGCCAGGCGGCCGCGAGGCCGGCGGCGGCGAGCGCGGCGATGGCCGCGATGATGATGCGCTGCCACAGGTCGGCCCGGATGGAACGGTCGTACTCGGCGCGCGACAGGCTGATCACGAAGCCGTGGAGGCCGCGGCTCTTGAGCAACTCGTCATAGCGGGCCTTGTCCATCCAGAACGGGCGGCGGAAGGCGGGGCGCCCGCCGCCGCGCGGGCGCTCGGCGCCGGTCACCGTCGTCCGGCCGTCGCCGGCATGGGGGGCCATGGCGACGGCCCGCTCGCCGGCGTGGCGGCCCGCGGTGGTTAAAGTGTCTTCCGGCCGGGAAGACCCGGGCTCGCGCCCGTGACCAATTTCGCCTCCGGGGGGAGGAGGAGGAGGCGGCTGAAGTCGGCCTTGCGGCACAGTGCCGCTGGTCTCACCCGGCCGGAAAGGGGGCAGCACGATGGTCGTGCTGCTCGGCAGATCGCCGAAATCCACGAGATTGACAAACGTGACGCTGTCGGTGTTCCACTGCTCGCCCTGTTCGGGGAGGCTGGCCAGGTCGGGGGGGGCGCCCTTGCCGGCGCTGGCCACGACCTCGCCCTTGGAGTTTAACAGCGCGATCGAAACGAGGCCAGAGGTCTTCGCCAGCTCGCGCAGGTTGTCCTCGAGGCGCTCCTGGCGGATGACGAGGCCGCGCTGGCGCCCGGCCCGGACCGACGCGCTGAGGGCGATCGACGTGGCGCTGGACTGCGTGCGCAGGCCGGCCCGCTCGGCGTCGCGGACCCGCCGGTGCTCGACGCACTGCCAGCCGACCATCATCAGCCATGCCAGGCATAGCGCCGCGTAGACCGTGGCCTCATTTCTTCGCACGCTTGCGTCTCTCCGGGGCCGCCGGCGTCGTCACAACCTTGGCGGCGGAGGGCTGCTTGACGGTCGCGGCCTCGGCCGGAACCGCCGGCTTTGGCGTATTGTCGCTCTTCTCGTCGAGATTTACGAGGAACTTCTCCTTCTGTTTGCTGGTAAACGCCTCGTCGATCATACCGGCGCGATTTCTTTCGTCAAGGGAAACGGTGCGGGCTTCGTTGGAACGCTGGATGATCTGGGGGGTCAGGAAAATCAACAGCTCGGTCTTGACGGTCTTGGATTCGGTCCGCCGGAAGAGGGCGCCGAGCATCGGGATGTCGCCCAGGAGGGGGATCTTGGTGACCTTCTCGGTCTTCGCGTCCTCCATCATCCCGCCGATGACGACGGTCTTGCCGTTCTGGACGACGACCTGGGTGTCGGCCGAGCGCACGTCGATGACGTTGGCGCCGACCGTGTCGGTGATGGCGACGGTCTCCGAGGTCAGCTTCGAGATTTCCGGGCTGATCTCCATCTCGACCATCCCCTCCGGCGTGATGTGCGGGGTGACGCGCAGGATGATGCCGATGTCGCGCCACGAAATGTTGTTGATCGTCTGGCCGGAGTCGGTGACGCGGCTGCTGGTGACGTACGGGATCGTCTGGCCGACGGTGATGGTGGCGAGCTGGTTGTTGCGCGCCATGACCGAGGGCCGGGAGAGGACCTCGAGCTTGTTCTTCTCGGCGATGGCGCGGATCAGCAGCTCGATGTCGGTGTCGACGAGCTGGTAGATCCCGCCGTTGGTCTCGGAGGCGAGGCCGAAGTTGCTGAGGATGCTCTGCGTGCGGTCGCCGCTGACGTCCTTGTAGCTCGCCTGAACGCCCAGGTCCAGGTCATCGCTGTGCGTGACCTCGAGGAACAGGACCTTGATGAGGACCTGCGGGATCGGGCGGTCGAGGTGCTCGATGACCTGCTTGATATATTCATTGGTCTCCTCGTCGGCGATCACCACGACCTGGCCCGATTCCTGGTCGTACTGGATGATGGCGTTCTGGCCGAGGCGGCTGGTCGGATTGGGCTGGACCGGCGCGCCGCTCTGGCCGTTCTCCTCCTCCTCGTCGATGACCGGCTCAACGCCGGCCTCGGCGCCGGCCATGTCCGGCGGAGGGGCCATGGCGTCCTGGGCCCAGGGGCGGCCCGGGAGAAGCAACAACGCCAGCGCGAAGATGAATGGATAGCGCGAGTGCGCGGTCAGCGGCTTGAGCATGCGGAAAAACAGGTTCATGAGATCGATTCCTCGCCGATTCAAAGTGGGTTAATAGCGGCTGCTGCCCGAACGGTTGTAGGAGGAGCTGCTGCTGCCGTACGACGAGCCGTAGTTGCTGCTGCGGTTCGAGCTGCCGTAGTTGCCGCTGCTGTTGCGGTTGGAGGAGCGGTTGCTGCTGCTGTTGTTGTAGTTGCTGGTGGAGCGGTTGGTGCTGCTGTAGGAGGACGTGCTGCGCCGGGTGGTCCCGCCGTTCTGGAACATGTCCTGCAGCATCGTGGAGACCTGCTCCCCGTCGGCGTTGTGCAGCTGGTAGACGAACACCTTCTGATGGCCCGCCGGGTCCTTGTCCAGGTTCGAGATGACCTGGGCGACCTGCTGCAGGACCGAATCGACGGCGATCACGATGACCGAGTTGGTGCGCGTGTCGGCGACGGCCGTGACGGTTTTCTGCTGCAGCTGGCGCTGCGTGGAGCCGCCGGCGCCGGCGGTGGACTGGCGCTGCATCCCCTGCATGCCGCCGGGGAACCGGCCGCCGCCGAACTGGTTGCGGCTGGTGGCGCCGGCGGTCTGGGCGGTGTCCTTGTACATGTTGGTGATGAGGTCGGTCATCTCGGTGGCGTCGGCGAACTGAAGCGGGAAGACCTGAATCTGGGTCTGGAGCTCCTCGGTCCTGTCGACCTCGGTAACAATTTCGGCGATCGTCTGGTGCAGCTCCTCGGGGGCGCTGACGACGACGGCGTTGGTGCGGGTGTCGGCGACGGCGAGGACGCGCGAGGCGGCCTGGCGCGCCTGGCTGTCCTGCTGCTGCTGGCCCATGCCGCCCATGCCGCCCTGGCCGCCGGGGCCACCCATGCCGCCGCCGAACCGCGCCTGGAACATCGCGGCCATGCCGCCGCGCATGTTGTTGCGGTTGCCCGAGCTGTTGGAGGTCGTGAACAGGTTGTTGATCATGTTCGTCACTTCGGTGGCGTCGGCGAACTTGAGCATGTAGACCCGGATCGTGGTGATCTCGGAGATCGAGGTGTCGAGGGCCTTGACGATCTGGGCGATGCGCTGGACGTTGGCCTGGGTGTCGGTCAGCACGATCGAGTTGGAGCTGACGTTGGCCGTCGCCGTCGCCCAGCTCGGCAGGAGCTGCTGGATGTCGTTGAGCATCGCGGTCGCGTCGGCGTAGCGGACCGGGATGATCTGCGTGATCATCTCGTCGGTCGAGGGGATCTTCTCGGGATCGTTGCCCTTCTTGACCGGGATGTTGTTGGTGCGGGCGTCGTCGCGCGAGACGATCTTGAGGACGCGGCCGTTGCGGATGGCCGAATACCCCTTCTCGTTGAGGACGGTGTTGAGCAGCTCGACCGCCTCGGCGCGGTTAAGCGGCTGGTGGCTGACGACGTCGACGCGGCCGTCGACGTTGACCGAGCGGACGATGACGAAGCCGCCGGCCTTGCTCATGTAATCGAGGACGGTGTCGAGCGAGGCGCCGCGGAAATTGAAGCTCATCATGCCGTCGCCGGCCGCGGCCTCGGCGGTGGCCGAGGTTGCGGCGGTCGAGGTCGTCAGGGCCGCGGAATCCGCCACCATGAGCCTGGGCGCGGCAAGCTGCGCGATTTCGACATCGGCCGGACTGCGTTTGGTGATCGAGGCCGCCGACGCCAGGGTCGCGGCCGCGCCGAGCGCGACCGCCATCACGGTAATACCCATAAGCCGTTTCATTGTCCCATCTCCCTTTTGCGTCGTTCACGCATACGTGCAAGCGTATCCGCGGTGTTTGTGTTCGATGTGTTGCCCTGCTGGACCGAGCTGCCCCGGCCGGTGCGGTTGCCGGAGCGGCCGGTGCGGAAGCTCGGCCTGGGTGACGAGGGGCGGGCCGGGCTGTCGGCCACGGTCCAGGCCTGGCCCTCCTGCCGGGTGAGGCGCTTGCCGACCGGCCACTCGACCGTGAGGTCGCCGGCCAGCATCTTGAGCCCCTCGGTGGAGATCGCCGCGACCTTCATGTCGGCGATGGTCTCGCCGAGCCTGAGCGTGCGGCTGTTGTCGGCGTTCGATCCCTCGGTGAACGCGACGGCCTCGCCGCCTTCGATGATCGTGCCGAGCAGGTCGATCGTGTCGAGGACCGGCGTGGTCGCGGAGGTGTCCTCGGCGCGCCGGCCGGCCCGGCGGTTCGGATCGAAAATGTTGCGCTGGACGATCAGCTCGAACTTCTCGAACGAGCCCCCCCCGGCGGGCGCGGCGGCATCGGCCGCGCGGGCCGCCCGGGGCAAGACCGCGCCCGCGATCAACACCATGAGCATCAGGGCGGTCTTAGTCATTGCGCCCTCCCCGCAGGGTCACCCCGGTCAGGAGCATGTTGAGCGACAGGGTGCGTCCGGCGTCGTCGCGCGCCGAGATTTCGACGTCCTGCACGCGCAGGGCGCGGGGGTCCTGTTCGACGTCATAGAGAAACCGCGCGATCGAGCCGATCGAGCCGGTGGCCAGGACGCGGAAGTCGACGTGCCTGGTCCCGTCCTTTTCGGTGACCCACGGCTGCGGCCGCTGCGAGTTGAACGACAGGCCCGACTTGGACCAGTCGTTGAGCGCGGCGTAGATCATCAGCTCGGCCTCGGACTGCTCGGCCGGCAGGCTGTTCTTGACCATCTCGTCCCAGCGCGCCTCGTAGCCGGCCTTGTGGCTCAGCAGCGCCTCGCCCTTGGCGATCTGGGTTTCCAGCTTCGCGATCTGAGCCTCGCGCTGCTTCCAGCCCTCGAGCATCGGCCCGAGCACGATCCGGTCCAGGATCAGCAGGCCAAGGCAGACGGCGACGGTGATCACCAGGAGTCGGTTGCGGTTATTCGCCATTGGCTCTCTCCCCTTTCCAGACGTAAGTCAGCGTGAACTGCTGCGGCGACTGGCCCTGGACGTCCATGTGGAGCTCCCTGACGCCCGAGGACTCCTGGAGCATGTTGGCCATCTCGCGCCACTTCGTGTCGCTCTTCGAGCTGCCCGTGCAGGTGACCTTGGTCTGGTCCTTGATCTGGACCATGCGCGCCCAGACGGAGCCGTCGGGCGGGAACGCCTGCGTCAGGCCGTTGAGGATCGTCAGGCTCGGGGCCGAGTCGTCGAACCACGGCCGGTAGCGGCGGATCTGCTCCTGAAGCCCCTCGATCCGCTTGACATCGGGCTCGATCTCCTTCCATTGGCTGGTCAGCGACGCGAGCCGGTAATGCTGGTAGCCAAGCGTCAACCCGCCGACGCCGACAATGAGCAGCGCGAGCGAGGCGCCCCAGACCATCCCGCGCGCCGAGAACCGGCGCAGGACCGTCTTCCATTGCTGCTCGCGCGGCGGGAGGAACTCGTAGACGGTCCCCTGGCCGGTGAGCGCGCGCGCCGCGACGCTTGCCGCCAGCGCCACGCCCGCCGCCGAATGCTGGAGCGTGACCGGCGCGACGGCCGGCGGCTCGACGTGCCGGATCGTGAGGCCGAGCCGCGAAACCGCGGGATTGAGTTCCTCCGCCATCTCCGAGGCCTCGTGCGCCCCGCCGACGACGAGCAGCTCCTTCATCCCGGCGCGGGCCGCGGCGGGCAACTGGCCGAGCGTGATCCGGATGTGGCGCGCGATCGCCTCGGTGTCGAACGCCGCTTCCTGGTCCTCGTCGCCCGACTCGTAGACCGTGCGCAGCGCGGCGACGCCGTCGACCCACGCGAAGAGCTCGGCGCCGCGCTCGCCGAGGAGGAGCGCCAGCCGGCGCCCGGCGTCGGCCGAGCCGAGCATCGAAGTCACGCCGGTGGTGATGCCGACCGGGCGGAGCTTCGCGGCGCGCACGACGCGCTCGAGGGCGTCGACGCGCGTGCGCGGGATCGCCAGCACGGTCGCGTTCTTCGCATTCGCCCCGCCCCAGCGCCCGACGCTCAGGACGAGGTCCTCGACGGCGAACGGGAGCTCGCGCTCGGCCTGGAGCTCGATGAAGCTGCGCTGGTCGTCCTCGCCGACGTCGGGCAGGACGACCTGCAGCGGGAACGTCCACGACGCCGGCACGGCGATCATGCAGTTGTGGGCGCGCAGGCCGGCCTCGTCGAGGCGGTTGCGGATTTCCTGGCCGGCCAGCTCCGGGCTGGCCGACAGCGGATCGAGCGTCAGCTCGGTCCTCAGGGATTTGCCCGCCTCGAGCCGGCGGCCGTGCCGGCGCACCACGCACGCGCACAGCACCCGCCCCTCCAGCGCAATCCCCAGCATGGGTCCATTCCAGGCCTTGCTCATAACCTCTCCGTCCCTTCCGTATTCCTCGCCGCCTCGACGACGCCGCCGAGCGGCCAGCCGAGCCGCGTGCGGTCGCGGTGATAACGCACGCGCGGCGTCGAGCCGCCGGCATCGATGATGAAAAGATCGCGCCGGTAGCCGCGCCCGTTGGGGCCGACCGCCGCGATATCCGCCGAAAACTGATGGGCCTTGTTTGTGAGGGCCGCGCCGTACTCGGCGATGACGCTCGGGTCGACCGCGTCGAGGACCCAGCCCATCTTGGCCTGGTCGTCGATCGAGCGGCCGGCGCGCGCGGCGACGATCTGCTCGCCGACGGCGGTGTCGCCGCCCAGGACCGCCGACAGGACCGCCGCCGGCGCGGTGTTGATGTTGACCGGGCCGCCCGACTCCTCGGCGGGGGGGAAACTGAGGCTGACGCCGTTCTCGATCAGCGAGTCCAGCTCGCTCGACGTCATCCCGCCGACGGCGGCCAACTGCAGCAGGTTGTGGACGTCGCCGAGCTGGCCCGAGGCGCTCTGCGCGATCGCCTGGGCGCGGTCCGAGCCGAGGGCCGACTCGAGCGCGCTCGAAACGGCGCTGCTCGACAACGTGCCGGCCGTCGTGTCGGTCGTCGAGGCGTCCGTGTAGACGGTCACGTACTCGAGGATGCCGGGGTCGAGCTTGCCGTCGGCGTTGTCGGGCGGGTAGCTCTCGTCGCCGTCGTTTTCGTTGGCGTCGAGGACGCCGTTGAAGTTGGCGTCCTCGCCGCGCAGGATTTCCCACGTCGCGCCGTTGACCAGGCGCAGTTCCTCGACCGTCTCGAACCTGGCGTTCTTGCACAGGTACGGGACCTTGAGGAGCATGTAGACTTCGTCCTCGGCGCCGTTGTCGCTCAGGTCGCTGTCCGAATCGCGCCAGTCGACGATCGCGCCGGCCATCTCGGCCGTCATCCCGGGCAGGGTCTGGAGCATGTCGAACGTCGCGGTGTTGAGGTTGAGCTTGGACGACTCGTCGACGAGGTTGAAGACCGGGTTGCCGCCGGTTCCGGCCGTGTTCGTGTTCTTGTTGAACGACGAGTTGAGCGAGAACTTGCCCGACGCCTGCGCGCCGCCCGCGAGGTCGCTGCGGCCGATGACCCAGTATTTGGCCTCGCCGACGGCGACGGCCTCGAACCTGAAGTCGGCGGGGTCGGGGATCTCGCCGGAGGTCAGGTTGTTCTTGACCGCGTAAAGGATGTAATTCTTCGCGCCGTCGACGGCGGCGGCGGCCGCGCGCTCGGCGTTGGCGTTCTCGGCGGCGCGGTATTCGAGCCGCATCGCGTCGCCGAAATAAATCGCCATCACGATCAGGCCGAAGCAGACCCACAGCACGATCACGAACAGCACGCCGCGCCGGCTGGATGAGGGGGAAGCGATATGGCGGCCACGGGTCATGATCCGCCTCCCGTGCGCGTCGTCGAGCCGCTCGAGCCGGACTGGCCCGAGGTTTCCGTGGAGGACGCGCTCGTGGAATCGGTCGTGTTGTCGCAGACCGTGCGGCAGACCATCTCGATCGGCCGCCGCGCCGGCTGCTTGCCGATCTCGGCGAACTCGATGCGCACGCGGATCGACGTCGGGATCTTGTTTTCCATCGCCTCGGAGTCCCAGCTGTCCTGCCAGAACTCGCCGTCCCAGTACTGGAACTCGAGCGAGCCGACGTTGTGAAGGAGGCGCTGCGGCTCGTCCTCGACGAGCGTCTCGGCGAGCAGGTTGCGGGTCAGCGTGCGCGCCAGGTCCATGCCGTTGCCGATGTTGCCGTCCTCGGGATCGATGAGGCCGTAGTTGACCAGGGCGAGGTCGGCCCACGGCTCCTCGTCGTTGAGCCGGCCGACGGCCGCGCCGAACTCGAGGCTGTCGCGCCGGGCGCCGCCGTCCTGCTGAGACTGGCCGTAGAACTGCCGGGCGAGCGTGTTGGAATCGACGCTGCCGGGGGCGACCGCCGCGGTCAGGTCGGTGCGGATCACGCGCACGACCTCGTCGACCGGGACGCTCGTCTGGATGTCGCCCCACACGCGCTCGCGCATCCGGATCGCGCCGTGGTAGACGCCGTAGAGCGCCGAGAGCATGACGGCCATGATGACCGACGCCACGAGCAGTTCAACGAGGGTGAATCCGCGCCGCTTCATGATCCCGACCTCGTCGAGCCGAGCGAAAAGCCGGTCGAGCCGAAGCCCGAGCTCGAGCCCGAGCCGGAGCTTCCGGTGCCGGTTTCCGTCGTCCCCGAATCGGTCGACGCGTCCTCGGTCTCGGTGATCGTCGTGAGCGCGACGCCGTAGTCGCGGCCGAGGAGGTTGAACGTGACCTCGGCGGTGACCTCGCTGAGGCCGGTCTCGGTCCAGTCGACGCTGGTCAGATGCCACCTGTAGCCGGGCCAGTCCTCGCCGAACTCCTGGTTCTGGTCGCCGTCGCGCCACGTGCCGGTGGCGACCGCCTCGTCGAGGATCATCTGGGCGAGCCGGCCGGCCTCGCGCTTGCGGTCGGCGACGACGCCGACGCGGTGCGAAAGCGAGATCCCCTCGATCGCGACGGGCAGGACGATCGCCATGAACAGCATCCCCGCCAGCACCTCGACAAAGGTGAAACCACGTTGAGTGCGTCTGATCCCGCTTGCCATGACGTTCTATTGCGTCCTCGTGCTCGTGCTCGTAATCGTAATCGAGAATCGAAATCCCATTACGATGCTCTCTTCAACGGCTTGTTCGCCTCTTCCTCGATCTCCCCAAGGTCGTAGCCGAACCCGTCGGCGCGGCGGAACAGGTCGAGCCCCTGGCCCGATTCCTCGCGCACGCCGATCATCTCCGGCGATTCCTCGTCAAGGGTGCCGTCGGGCCAGTAGCGGATGACGACGCGCCCCTGGTCGTCGAGCGGGGCGTCGGTCTCGAAGCGCAGCTTCTCGCCGAGCTGCCACTCGATCGGCTGTTCGTTCGCCTGGCCGGCGGACGCGGTCGCGGTCAGGCCGTACCGGCCGGTCTGGGGGTCGAACCAGACCTCGGCCAGCACGGAGCGCTCGATGGCGACGTTGCGCCCGTAGCGGACGAGGGCGTAGACGCGGCGGCTCTCCTCGACCATGTTGCGCCCCGCGAAGAAGCGGCCCAGCGACGGGGAGGCGACGGCAAGGATCGTCGCCAGCAGACCCATCACCAGGATCAGCTCGATCAGCGTGAGGCCGGCCGTGGAGCGCGCGCGCGTCATTTATTCCATGATGCCCTTTTCGTTGACGTCGTTGCCGCCGCCGGCGCGGCCGTCGGCGCCCATCGAATACAGGTCGTAGCCGTTGGCGTTGATCTTGCCCGGGTATTCATACACGTAGGCATTGCCCCACGGATCGACCGGGAGGCTCTTCAGATACGGGCCGCGCCAGTTCTTGGCGTCGCGGGGCTGCGTCATGAGCGGATCCAGGCCGTCGGACGTCGAGGGGTAGTAGCCGTTGTCGACCTCGAACTGGTCGATCGCCGAGCCGATGATGGAAACCTCCGTCCGCGCCGCCGTCTCGCGGGCCTGCTCGGAGCGTCCCGCGAACTTGGGGATGACGATCGCCGCGAGCGTGCCGAGGATGACGAGGACCAGGAGCAGCTCAACCAGGGTGAAGCCGCGCCGCCGTGAACTTGAAATACGCAACATCGTGTTCTCCTTATCGCTACTTGATATAGTCCTGGATTGAGAAGATCGGCAGCACCATGCCGATGAAAATCGTTCCGATCAGGCCGGCCATGAGCATGAGCAGGAGCGGCTCGGCGAGCGCCACCGTCGTGCGCAGCCGCTGGTCGAGCTCGGCGTCGGTGACCGCCGCGATGCGCACGAGCTCCTGGTCGAGCCGGCCGCTCTCCTCGGCCACGCCGACCATCTCGATGACCGAGCCCGGGAAGAGCGAGCTGCACCCGGCCAGGCTGGAGGAGAGGCTGTCGCCCTTCTTGACGCGCTCGATCGAGTCGCCCACGGCGTCGATGAGCGTCTGGTTGCCGATCGACTCGCGCGCCACGCGCAGCGCCGAGATCAGCGGCACGCCCGAGCCGACCAGCGTGCCGAGCATCCGGCAAAAACGGGTCATGGCGAAACTGGCGCCGAGCTTGCCGATGAGCGGGGTCTTGAGCATGAGGCGCTCCCAGGCGCGGCGCCCCTCGGTCGTCATCAGCCACTGGCGGAGCATGAAGACCGCGACGCCGATCAGGATCGCCGTCGGCAGGCCGTAGGTCCGCATGAACGCGCTGGCCTTGAGGATCAACTGCGTCAGGTACGGCAGCTCCGCGCCGAAGCCGGTGAAGATCTTCTGGAAGCGCGGGATGAAAAACGTCAGCAGGTAGACGAGGACGCCGATGGCGAGCACGAGCAGCACCGCCGGGTAAATGAGCGCGGACTTGACGCGCGAGCGCAGCTCCTTCTCGCGGTTCTGGAAGTCGGCGATCTGGCCGAGGACGACCTCGAGGAAGCCGCCGGTCTCGCCGGCCTGGACCATCGCGGTGTAGACGCGCGGGAAGGTCTTGGGGAAGCGGGCCATGGCGTCGGCCAGCGACTCGCCGTCGATGACGCGCTCGTAGATCGCCTTCCACTGCTCGCGCGCGGCCGGCAGCGAGGCCTCGCGCTGAAGGACCTGGAGCGCGCGCGCCAGAGGGACGCCGGCGGCCAGGAGGCTCGATAGCTGGCGCGTGAAGTTCTCGAGGACGCGGAACGGGATCTTCAGCTTCTGGACGTTCTCGGCCGAGGACTGGGCCTGCGAGGCCGCCGCACCGCCGGACTTTTCCTTGACGCTCACCGGCGTGAGGCCGCGCCCCTCGATCTGGTGGATGGCGTCCGGGCGCGCCGAGGCGTCGATCGTCCCCTCGGCGATCGAGCCGTCCGCCTTCAGAGCCCTGTATGCAAAGGTCACCATTGCGGACACCCGGAACGGATTTTTAAATTGATATCCTTGAAACCGAATGTCGGCTTCAGCCGACACCTCTTTGCACCCTGCTTCAGCAGGGGTGTTGATGTCTTTATGAACTCAGAACAGCCGGCTTCAAGCCGGCTTGACTCAAGCCGCAGTCCAATAGGACAAGCCGGCTTCAAGCCGGCTACCAAGAAGGAAAAAGGTAAACCGCCCTCACCCCTGTTAAAACAGGGTGCAAAGAGGCGTCGGCTGAAGCCGACGTTTTTGTGCCTGCGGGCGATGCGTTTCGCGATGGCTTTCATTATCCAGAATTGCCTTTAACTTTCTTCGCCGACGGCGACCGCCATCGGGACGACCTTGTCGGCGCGGGTGACGCGCAGGACTTCGTCGACAGTCGTGGTCCCCTCGGCGACGATGCGCCAGCCGTCCTCGGCGAGCGAGCGCATGCCGTCGCGCACGGCGGCCGCGCGGATCTCGCCCGAGGAGCGCGAGCCCATCAGCAGCGCGCGGATCTCGTCGTTCATCGACATCATTTCGAAAATCGCGCGCCGGCCGTGGTAGCCGGTCTGGCGGCAGGCCTCGCAGCCGACCGAGCGCCAGATCACGTCGTGGTCCGCCATCCCGATTTCGGACTTGATCGCCTGCGTGGCCGGGCGGTCGTCGTGGATGCGGCAGACCGGGCATAGGACGCGCACGAGGCGCTGGGCCAGGACCCCCTCGAGCGCCGAGGCGACGAGGTAGGGCTCGACGCCCATGTCGACGAGGCGGGTGATCGCGCCGGGGGCGTCGTTGGTGTGCAGGGTCGAGAACACCAGGTGGCCGGTCAGCGAGGCCTGGACGGCGATTTGCGCCGTTTCCTCGTCGCGGATCTCGCCGATCAGCACGACGTCCGGGTCATGGCGCAGGATGGAGCGCAGGCCGCGCGCGAACGTGAGGCCCGCCTTCTCGTTCACCTGGATCTGGTTGATCCCCTTGATCTTGTATTCGACGGGGTCCTCGATCGTGATGATCTTGCGCTCGGAGTCGTTGATCTCGTTGAGCGCCGTGTAAAGCGTGGTGGTCTTGCCGCTGCCGGTCGGGCCGGTGACGAGGATGATGCCGTGGGGCAACGACAGCACGTTGCGCATCAGGCGCTCCTCGCGCAGGCCCAGGCGCAGCTCGCTCATGCCGCGCAGCGTGGAGTCCTGCTGCAGGAGGCGGAGCACGACGGCCTCGCCGTGGAGCATCGGGATGAGCGAGACGCGGACGTCGACCTCGCGACCCTCGACGCTGACCTTGATGCGGCCGTCCTGGGGGAGGCGCTTCTCGGCGATGTCGAGGCGCGAGAGGATCTTGACGCGCGAGACGATCGCCGGCTGAAACCTTTTGATCTGGGCGGGGACCGGCGCTTCCTGCAAGACGCCGTCGATGCGGTAGCGGATGCGCAGCTCGTCCTCGAACGGCTCGATGTGGATGTCGGTGGCGCGCAGCGAGATCGCCTCGGCCAGGACCTGGTTGACGAAGCGGATGATCGAGGCGTCCTGCGCGGCGTCGTCGAGGTCGACGTCCTCGTCGCGCGACTCGTCGATGACGGTCAGGGCGCCTTCCTCCTCGAGCCGGCCGAGCGTGTCGGCGCCGACGCCGAGCCGCTTCTTGAGCTCGCGCAGGATCGATTCGGTGGGGGCGAGGACCGGCTCGAGCTTGAGGCCGGTCAGCGAGCCGAGGATGTCGATCCCCTCGGTCGCGAACAGGCGCGCCGTGGCCACGTTGACGTGGCCGTTGACGCGCGCCAGGGGGAGAAGCTCGTGCTTGAGCAGCACGCGGGCGGGGAACAGCGACAGCAGCTGGCGATCGGGCTCGATGTCCTCCAGGTCGGCGTAATTCAGGCCGTATTGCTTCGCAAGCCAGCCCAGAATTTCCTCCTCGGAGAACTCCTTGACCGAATCGCCATGCTGCTGCCGCCAGAGCTCGGCATCCTGCGGCGACAACTGCCGCCGGGCGATCATCTGGTCGATTCTTTCGTTCATGCCGCGCTCCCCCCTTGGAATGCGGAATGAAATTCCGCAATCCGAATTCCGCAATTGAATCAGTCCAGCATGCCATTCATGACGAGCATGGCTTCCTGGCGCACGTTGAGCACTTCACGCAGCTTGGCGCGGGCTTCCTTCAGCTCGGCTTCCTTCTTGGCCATCGCGGCCTTGTAGGCGTCGAGCTTGGCCTTGATATCCTCGGGCTTGGCGTCCTGGTTCTGGAGCGTCGTCTGGAGGGCCTGGCGCTCGGGCATCACAGCGCCCTGACCGCCGCCCTGGCCGCCGCCGGGGCCGCCCATGCCGGGCCCGCGGCCGCCGCGGCCGCCGCGCATGCCCATCGGCTGCATTTCAGAGCGAACCTTCATGACGTTGCTCAGCAGGGGCTCGATGACCTTCCACTCGTCCTCGGTGGCCTGGAGCTGTTCCTTCTGGCGCTCCATCATCATCTGCTGGAACTGGGCCGGGTCGAACTGGCCACGGCCGCCGCGACGGCCGGCCTGGTCGCCCTGGCCACCCGGGGCCGGAGCCGCTGCCTGGTCGCCACCACTCGGCGGCGCCGGAGCCTGATCGGCCGGCGGCTGGGCAACCGCAACGCCCAGGCCGAGAATCATGACGGACAGGATTCCCGCAAGTTTGCGCAAACTAATCATTCTGCTACCTCCGTTGTGTTCACTACAGGGAGATCGGCCCGGGCCGGCAGCCCGGACCCCTGTGGTGAAACACAATAGGCGCAAACATCATGCCAGATGCGTTTGTCTGAAAAAGCGGGGGTTTGGCCGGCTAAGTGCGCAAGAAATGCGCAATCCGCGGAGTTTGCCTATGCAATTATTTCGCGCGGCCGGTCGGCCCGGGAAACTCTCGGCCGGCCATGCCGCGGGCGGCATCCAACGGCGTTTTAAGTGATTGGCAACACCCCCGCCCGGTCATAGACTTCCTGGTACGATGGAAGCCCGCTATAAAAGAATCCAATATGCCGAGGGCGCGTTCTGGGGCGTGTTCACGACCGTTGTGTTCGTCGCGGCCTGGCACAGGTTCGCCGCCGCATCGGCCCTGATCGGTCTTGTTCTGCTGTACCGGCTCAAGCCCTCCGTGTTGCGGATCCCCTCGCCCGACGGCAAATATCGCATGATCCGTTACCGCTGGTATGTCGGCTGGGCGTTTTTGTTGATCACGATCGCGGCGTTCATTTCGATGGGAGCATTTGTCTTCAAACACCACGAGGGCATAAGAAGAATCGTCGAACTGCTGGCGGTCGCGTTTTTTGCACGGGGTTCAATGGTGGCGATCGGGGCGTTTCTTCCGTGGCGGCTGGAATATGTCGTCATCAAAGACGGGAAAAATACGAAAGCTTCGACATTCCAGATGCCGACGATCGACATGGCGATCATCGAATATCTGTGGATGCCCGACGGCGAATCGCTGCTGATCTGGCAGGACACGAAAATGTGCGCCCGTCTCTATCTCTGGGATTTCAAATCCAAGCGCCGGCAGGTCACGTTCAAGGACGACTGGCGCTGGCTCGAGCCCCTTTGGGTTGCGAACGGCCTCGCGGCGGAGTCCTTCTTACAGGCCAACGTCTTCAAACTGGCCGAAATTCTGCCATACAGGCCCGCATCCTACCGCGAACAGGTCCAAAGATTTTTCTCCCTTCACCTTTTGACCTGCGCGGACTTTCCCGTGGTCGACTTTAATTACTGCGAGCATTGCGTATCGACGGGGGACCAGGACGAGGCGCGTCAAAGCTATGCCAATATCGTCAGTATGATCCCGACCGAATCGCATTTCTTCGATTGCACCCGCGACCTTGCGCGGCAATGGATCGAATCAATCCCACCCCATCCATAACACGCACGAAATATATCCCGGCTTTCACCCGTGCTACGATCCGTCAGTTTCTTGTTTTTGGGCAAGATTTTATAGGTGTCGAACAGATCGAAACTCAAATTCAGCCGTCCCTACGGGACTTTTGACGCCATGCTACCCAATACCCGCCATTAGCATGGCGGGCTGAAAGCAATCGCCCCGCCGGGGCTGGGTTTGTCAGCGACCATTTTTGTTGCGGCTATGCCGCGCCAAGAATTTCGTGTTTTATTCATCCACCCATTTGAACGGATACAGCCCCACGCCCAGGTCGCGGCCTTCCTTGGCGCGGCGGGCGGGGGTGACGCGGATGGCGAGCGTGATCTCGGGACCGAGCGCGGCGGGGACGCGCAGGCGCGGCTCGCCGAGCTTGTCGCGGTCGTGGCGCCGCGTATAAACCGGCGCGCCGTTCAGGAAAATCTCGACGCGGACGGGGCGGGTCGTGCCGAGGTCGTCGTGGCCGACCCAATACTTGAATTCGAGCCACTCGCCCTGGCGCCGGAGCGTCTGTTCGCAGCGGGGCCGCGTCCACGTGACCGGCGTCCCGCCCCAGTCCTCGGCGGGATAGGGATCGAGGCGCAGGCCGTGGCGCCGCGCCTCGGCGGGGTCCTTGAACTTGATTTCGTAAAAATTCTTCAGCGATTCGCCGGGCACGTCGCATTCGACCGCGACGGGGCGGAATTCGAGCAGGTCGATCGGGATGTCGGCCATGAGGCCGCGGTTCCAGAGCTTGCGGGCCTCGGCCAGGGCGCCGGCATCGATCCAGACCTGAAGCGGATCCGTCCCGCGCGCCGTGTCGCGAATCCACTCCGAGGCGGGGTGCTGATCGTATTGGGGCACCTCGGAGCCGCGCTTGCCGATCCAGCTTGCCGAGCAGGCCGTGATCCCCGTCTCCAGCTCGACGCGGCAGGAAAAGAAACCTGTGATGAGCCGCTGGCGGGAGAGATCGCGGCCGCGCATCAACGCCTTGACCGCAACCGAGTAGTCGCGCGCCTGGTCGGGCTTCAGCCGCTCGAGCGGCATGGGGAGATAGCAGAACAGGGTGACGGCGAGCAGCACGGTTGAAACGCCGGCCATGGCCGGGATTCCCGGCCGGCGCCCCGCCGCGCCCGCCGAACGTTCCAGGCGGCCGGCCAGGATCCACTGCGCCGCGACGAGGATGTAGAACATCACGCCGAGCCAGAGGCGGTATTGGCCGCCGGCGATCCAGCCGATGAACCGGAAATCCTGAAACGGCAGGATGACGAGGACAACCGTGAGCATGGCCAGCACGCCGAGCGGCCACCGCGGCGCGCGAGCGGGATTGCGAAACGCCGCCTCGCACCCAAGCGCCGCGAAAATGCCCAGCGGCATCATCACCGGCAGGTAGAAATTCCCAAAGTCAATGTTCCACGCATGGAAGAAAGCGATGAATAAAATCAGGGACAAGACGGCGTGGATCGCCAGGGCGCCGAGCCGCCGGCGCGCGACCCGCCAGCCGAGAACGGCGGGGAAAATCGCCAGCCCGGCAAACGCCTGGATCGAATCGGCCGGGGCCATCGCAATGTTGACCGCGTGCATCCAGACCGATTGCTTCAGATAAAATTTCCGATACATCGATTCGACGCTGTTGGCGGTGTCGACTCCGGCGCGGGCGGCGGCGTACTTCACCGCCACCAGCGCCAGGACGACGACAGCGCCTTGCGCCATCCGCAGCGCGAACCGGGCCGGACGCCGCTCGTAAAGCCCGAGCGCCAGGTACGCGCTCAGGATCCAGAAGCAGTAGCCGGCATGGCAAAACGCGACGAGGATGCAGGCGGCGATCAGCCGGATTGCGCCGCGGCGGCCGGGCGAGGCCGCCTCGCCCAGGAACGCGTGCAGCGAAAGCATGACGGCCAGCACGGCCGGGGCGTAGACCTCGACCGTCGTGGCGTTTTCGATCACCGGCGCGTTGCAGCCCATAAGCAGCGTGAAGACGGCCGCCCAGCCGCGGCCGGTTCCGCACCGCCGCAGCGCGAGGAAAAACAATCCCATCGCGCACGCCATCGTCACGGCCGACTGCAGCGATCCGGCGACGCGAGGCTCCAGATGCAGCCACGCGCCGGCCACGAGCCACAGCCTCAGCCACGGCCCGAACAGCAGGTGCGTTTCGATCGGGTCGCGGACGGCGCCGAGCTCCTCGCGCACGAAGAACGCGCCGTCCCACGTGAGGTTGAATTGAATGAGCGAGGCGTAGGCAACGGCCAGCAACGCCGCCAGACCGGCGGCCCACGCCGCGTCACGACCGGATATTTTCGAATCGACCTGGTTCATCGCACCAACGGCGGATTGGATCAACGGGCGAAGTTCAGACTTCGCGCCGATTGTGGCACGCGCGCCGGATTATTTTGAAGACATTAATGCCGCGGTGGTTTACTCGTTAATCGCTGGGTTTTGGAGTTTCGAGGATGATCCATGCCGATCAGGAGATCGGCGTTCCCAGAAGGCATTGATCGGAGGCCCGCATGCAGGCTTTGCCGCGCCCCATCCCTACGTATTTGCAGGAGATGGTCGACCGCGAGCTGCGGCCGGACGAACGCATCAGGTGGATCGACCTGCCGATCCCTTACCGGATCACCCCCAAATGGCAATTTATTGTTTTATTGGCGACGCCCGTGACCGTGTTCCCGGCATTGTTGATTGCGTTTTTCGCGTGGAGAGCTTTGCATAGCAGCAAACCCGTTGGGGCCTGGCTGGGCGCTGCCATGATGACTCCGATCTTTCTTGTCGGCTTCGCCTATATGCTGGGCCCGTTCTGGCTCCACCGGATGTGCAAACCCGTCTACGTGATCACCAACCGGAGGGCAATCTCGATCGGCGCGCGCAAGACGTTGAAGTTCGAGATCGTTCCGTTTTGGAATCATTCATTGCCGGCCGGGGAATTCGGCCACCTGATGATCTGGGAAAAACAGGCCGGCAGCGGCGACATCGTGATCCCGCCGCGCACGGCCGGCGGGGACGCGGAAGATCCCGAGAGCGAGAATGTCTTTTTCCCGCGGCTCCGCGACTTCAGGATGGTCGAGAAAATGCTTCATGAACTTGCCGCCGAGGCCGGCAACCCCATTTCGAGCAAAGCGGGAGAAGGCCCGCCGGCTTGAGCGAGTCACCGATTCGTCGTCTTTTCGCGGCGCAATCGAACGCCTCGGGCGAAATCAGCGCCCGATCACCGCTACGGCGTGGGGGTGCTGGATGGCCGAGCAAGGCCTGCGGCCAACTTGCCGCCCCATTGCGCTGGGAGCAGGGCCACGCCCAGTTCGCGACCGTCGGCGGCGCGCCAGCCGGGGGTGACGCGGATCCCCAGGGCGAAGTCGGGGCCGCACGACTCCGGCACGCGCAGTCGCACGGCGCCGGCCTCGCGCTGGACGTGCCGGCGCGACCCGGCGGCGGCGCCGTTCAGGAAAAACTCGACCCCGACGGGCCGGAGCGGCCCGACCTCCGGATGCTCGACCAGGTAATTCAGCTCGAGCCATTCCCCCTCGCGCCGCATCGCCTGTTCGTAATTCGGCCGGATGCGCGTGATCCGGGTGTCGCCGGCCTCCTCCGGCGGGTAGGGATCGAGCCGGAACGCATAACGGCGCGCCTCGACCATGTCCGTGAACCGGATCCGGTAAAACGCCCGGAGCGAGGCCTTCACTTCGCAATCGACCGCCACCGGCTCGAACTCGAGCGATTCGATCGGGATATCGTTCAGGATTCCAAGCTTCCAGTATTTCGCACCATCCTCGAGCGCGCGCGCGTCGATCCACACGTGCAGCTCGTTTTCGCCGTAGCCGCCGTCGCGGATCCACTCCGAAGCCAGGTTCTGGTCGAATAGAACGCCGTCGCTGAAATCGTGGCCGAGCGAAGTCGAAGCGCAGGCCTTGACCCCCGTCTCGAACTCGACGCGCTCGACCTGGAAGGCGGTGATCAGCCTCTCGTGCCCCAGATCGCGGCCGCGCATGAGGCTCCGCACGGCCATGGTATACTCGTGCGTCTCGTCGGCGCGCAGGTAAAACAGCGGGCGCGGCAGAAAACAGAAAACCGACGCCGCCAGCGCCATCCCCGCCGCGGTGAACGCCAGGGCCGGCCCGACCGGCCGCGGCGCGGCCTCGCGATTCAAGATCCGGCCCGCGACGAGCCACTGCGCGATCAAGAACCCGTAAAACAACGCGCCCAGCCACAGCCGGTTCGGCGTGCCGTGGATCCAGTTGTCGACAAACCGGAAATCCTGGAACGGAAGGATTGCGCACGCGACCGCGAAACATGCGAGGGCCAGAAGCGAGATTTGGACGGCGCGGTCGCCGGAGCGAAAGGCGGCCTCGCACCCGTGCGCGGCAAAGATCCCCCACAGGATCATGACCGGCATGTAGAACACGCCGAAGTCGGTGTTCCAGGCGTGAAAAAAGCCGACAAACAGGAGCGAGGTCACGACGGCGTGCAGCGAGAGCGCCGTGAGCCGCCCCCGCATCACTCTCCAGCCGACGACCGCCGGGAAAATCGACAGCCCCGCGAAGGCCTGGATCGAATCGAGGGGAGCGAGCAGGGCGTTCACGAGATGCTGCGCGCAAGGCTGGAAGTGATAGAACGTGTGATACATGTAACGGTAATTAAAGACAAGGTCGAGGTGGACAATTTTCGCCTGGTACTTGGTTCCCATCAGCACCAACAGCACAAGCAGCCCCTGCCCAAGGCGCAGCATGAACCTTGAAACGAAACGCTCCGACAGCCCCAGCGCGAGATACAGGCCGAGCACCCAGAAGCAGAAACCGACGTGAACCCACGCCACGAGGATGTTGGCGGCCAGCAGCCATGCTGAACCGCGGAAATTCGGCGAACGCGCCTCGTTGAGGAACCCGTGCAGCGACAGCATGACCGCCAGCATCGCCACGCCGTAGACCTCGACGGTGGTGGCGTTCTCGAGGGCGGGAGCGTTGCAGCCCATGAGGAGCGTATAGGCCGCGGCCCACGGCCGGCCGATTCCGCAGCGGCGCATCGCGACGTAAAACAGCCCCATGGCGGCCACCATCGTGACCAGCGACTGGATCGAGCCGGCGATGCGCGGCTCGATGCCGAACCTGGCGCCAAGGAGCAGGCAACTCCTCAGCCACGGCCCGAACAAAAAGTGGGTCGCGATGCCGTGACGGACCGGCTTGAGTTCCTCGTGGATGAAGAACGCGCCGTCCCACGTCAGATTGATTTGAATAAACGGAATGTAGACCAGAACAAGCACGGCCATCAGGGCGAACGCCAAAACCCAGTCCGCCCAGAAACGCGAGCATCTGTTTGGATTCATGGCACTAACCACGTATGTTGGAATGCAATCCCTTGTCGGGTTAATAACGTTTAACGCATCCACGCCATGAATACAAGCCTAATATTAAGAATTGATTGGGCCAATACGATATGAATACAGCGAACAAATGCGCAGCATTGACGAATGCGACAATTACCAATAATTAGTCAAAAGATTATCATCAATAACAATTATATATTGTCTTTCATGCGCCTGATTGCATTTATGCTTTATTGTGATCGTCACCGGCCCACGCCGTCGACCGAGCGCTGCGTCCGGATGATGTTGCCCCAGCTGATCGTCCCGTTGGTCGGGTCGTAGGGGATATCCGACCCCTTCAGGCGCGGGTCGATCACGGCGAAGGCCTCCGGGTCGGCATACTTCTTGTCGGGGCCGTTGCTGACCAGCCGCCAGCGGCCGTACTTCCTCAGGGCGCCGGGGTTATACATCGGGTTGTCGACGGCCTCGACCGGCGGGGAGAACCCGAGCGCGACGTCCTGCTCGAACTCCTCCTGGCCCACGACCTTCTGATACGTGTAGAAGCGGGCGAGCTCGCCGTAAATGGGGTGGGTCTCGCGCTCGCTGAACGGATCGATCATGCGCGTGCTGAACAGGTAGGCGATCGGCGTCGTCAGCCGGATCGGCACGACGTTATAGACGCCGTCGTTGAGCGGGTAGGCGCCGCTGTTGTCGACGCTGTAGGACTCGACGGCCAGGGCGATCGTGCGCAGATCGCCCCGGGCCCGGCTGACCTTGGCGCGCACCTGCGCCTCCATGAAATTGGGCACGGCGATCGCCGCCAGGATGGCGATGATGGCGACGACGATCAGCAGCTCGATCAGCGTAAATGCCGTTCCCCGGATGCGCATCTGAGTCCTGAGTCCTGAGTCCTGAGTCCTGAGTCCTGAGTCCTGAGAAATAGTTAGGTTCTCGACGTGGAATCGTCAAGCAGGATTGGGCTTGTTTTTGCGAACTTGTTGAAGGATGGCGGAGAGGGTGGGATTCGAACCCACGGAGGGACGTAATGCCCTCACTCGCTTTCGAGGCGAGCTCCTTCAACCACTCGGACACCTCTCCGGCCGTGGCAGGCGGCCGCGGCTTCGACGACTCTCGGCCGCAGACCAAAATAAGCTTATAATGCATCGGCCGCCGTCAAATCAACCCTAAAGGCGCGGATTTTTTTGGGGCGCCGCTTTGACGCCAAAGGACATCGCGCGGCGTGAAAACTTTCACAGCGAGGAAAACCAGGCGTAAACCCATCCATCCCAACACTCAAAAAATTTGCATTTTTTCGTTAACATAATTGACAATTGAGAATTGACGAGTTGCCGGACTCAACATACACTACCCTCCGGGTCGTTAAAACCCAATGAGGGGATTTATCATTGCACTCGGCTCTGCGCTACTTATTTACCTTATGGTTGCTTGCTTGTGTCAGTTATGCCCACGCAGGCTACTTCGTCACGCATAACGACGAAAAGAACCTGAGTAAAGTCAAGGATCTGCAAATCAAATCGGCCCGGCGCTACAAGCACATCGGCTGGACCTACATCGATGTCCCCCCGCAGGCCGAACACAAGCTCAAGGCAGCCGCCGGCAACCGAAAAATCAAGCTCATCCCCGATTCCGTCGTCACGCTGACCCAGACCCCCGCCGACCCGGGCGTCGAAAACCAAACCTATATTGCGCCGGGCTATGCCAATGCCGATATTCACGTGACCTCGGCGTGGGATGTCCTCACGACCGCGACATGCGTCGTGGCCATCATCGACAGCGGGATGCAGATGGATCACGAGGACCTGGCGGCCAACGTGTGGACCAACCAGGCCGAGCTGAACGGGGCGCCCGGCGTCGACGACGACAACAACGGCTACATCGACGACATCAACGGCTGGAACACCCGCAACAACAATAACAACCCGGCCGACACGCTCGGCCACGGCACCCGGGTGGCCGGGATCATCGGCGCGCGCGCCCAGAACGGCTTCGGGATCGCGGGCATCTGCTGGGACGTCAAGATGATGCCGCTGCGCGCGTTCGAGGGGACGACAACCACCACGAGCGCGATCATCGACGCCTTCGACTACATCTTCAGCACCGAGGGGGTGCGGGTCATCAACGCCTCCTTCAGCGAGGACACCTACAACCAGGCGTTCTATGACGCGATCTACGAGGCGCGCACCCGCGGGATCCTGGTCGTCGCCGCCGCCGGGAACTCGGCGCGCAACATCGACATCATCCCGGCGTACCCGGCCAGCTACAACCTGCCGAACCTGATCTCGGTCGGCGCGATCGAAGTCGACGGGACCCTGTGGTACAGCTCCAACTATGGCTACAGCGTCTCGATCGTGGCGCCGGGCAACCTCATCTACTCAACCAACATCGGCAACACCTATACAACCTCCGCCGGGACGTCGATGGCCGCCCCGATCGTCAGCGGCGCGGCGGCCCTGCTGATGACGCAGTGGCCGCTCATGCAGGTCGACGACGTCAAGCGGCAGATCACCATGACCGCGCGCATGACCAACCCGCTCCTGACCGAGCAGATCGGCGGCGGGGTCGTGAACATTCACGCCATGCTCACCCACTACGTCAGCGCGGCCCGCGACTGGCAGCTCTACCGCTGAGCCCCCCGTATCCTGTTCATCTTTCCGTTTAATCCTGCTATCCTTGCCTTCCGATAAGCATGAACAGAGTCTGCCTTGCAGCCTCAGCCGGGGAGGGCTGTGCAATGAACCTGAAGCAATACCGCGTCGACGGCAACGGGTCGTGGAAACTGGACAAGCACGATCCGAAGGACACCGACGGCTGCGCCGACAAGATCGAGGCGCGCAAGCGGCTCGAGGGGCTGCGCCCCGAGATCATCGAGTTGCAGCGGCGCCTTTACGCCGGCAACACCCACGGGCTGCTGATCGTGCTGCAGGGCCTGGACGCCGCCGGCAAGGACGGCACGATCCGCCACGTCCTGTCGGGCGTCAACCCGCAGGGGGTCCACGTCTCCAGTTTTAAAGTCCCGTCGGCCGTCGAGGCGGCGCACGACTACCTGTGGCGCATCCACCACTCCGCGCCGGCACGCGGCCGGTTCAACGTCTTCAACCGCTCGCACTACGAGGACGTCATCGCCGTGCGCGTCCACGCCGACAAGATCCTGCCCGACTGGGCGCGCGAGCGAGAAAACCTTTGGGACGAGCGCTACGAGCAGATCAACAACTTCGAAAAGCTGCTGAACCAGAACAACATCCACATCATCAAGATCTTCCTCAACATCTCGCACGACGAGCAGCGCAGGCGGTTGCAGCGGCGCCTGGACGACCCGGCCCGCAACTGGAAATTCTCGTCCTCGGACCTGCCCGAGCGCGCGCTGTGGGACCAGTACCAGGTCGCCTACGAGCAGGCGTTCAAGCACACCTCGACCGACTTCGCGCCGTGGTACATTATCCCTTCGGACAAGAAGTGGTTCAGGGACCTGGTCATCGCCGAGCTGGTCGTCCGCGCCCTGCGCGAGCTCAAGCTCGAATACCCCAAGGCCGACGCCACATTGCTGGAGAAGGTCAAGGTGGTGAATTAAGTTTGAATTTCGGTTCGGAGTTCAAATTTCAGACGGGCTTCGACTGGTGCTTGTCGATCAAATGGGATTGGTTTCAGTCCCGTCAGGGACGAATGCCGATCTTGAATTCAGCCGTCCCTACGGGACTCTTGCGCGTTTTTGCCTTGTGTCCCGCCATTGACATGGCGGGCTGAAAGCATTCGTCCCTTCGGGACTTTAAAAGCAGGATGCCGCTCTATTGGACGGTAATGCTTGTCACTATCTAGAGTCGTTCTCGAAAATGATTTCCGTTTGCCGCTCGTGCGGCGACACGTACCTTGGAGTGCGGCGGCTTGCCGCCGCTTTGTTTTGCGCGGGATGAAAACCTTGATTTTATTGGCTGAAAACCGATTGTGAGGCCAAAGCGGCGGCAAGCCGCCGCACTCCAAGGCGGTATCCGGCGCTCGATGAGCGCCTTGCTGAAATCGGCTGTTTCTTTCGAGAAATCCTCTATTCATTTCACATCACTGCCCCGGCGCAGTGAACGTGATTGGCTTCGTACCTGTTGACGGTTCGCCTGAGGTTCGGACGGTGTAGCTCTTCATCTCGCCCGGCTCGACCAGGACTCTCAGATCCTTCACGTCGCGATCGACATTCCTGGTCGCCGCAACGCCCCAACCGGATGCCATCGGTAACATTGGTCCCGGCAGCGGGTCGTGCACGTTGTTCTGGGACGTCATGTAGCCCTCGATATGCGGGGTGATTTCGTAAACATCCGGCGGCAGGCCCTTGAATTCAAACCGGCCGTCGGGGCCGATCTTTATGAACTGGGCGTCGCGGCTCGTGGCGCCGATGATCATCACGCGCGCGTCGGCCGGCACCGGCTTCCCATCCGAGAGATCGACGCGGCCGGACAACGAAAATCCCGGTTCGATCTCGAGAACGCCCGCATCGACGCGATCGCCGTCGTGCTCGACGCGGACGCTGCGCACCTTGACCGCGCCGCGTTCCTTGATGCTGATCATCCGGCACGAGATGAAGTAGGTCAGCCCGGACTTGGCATTCGCAAAAACGAAATTGCCGTCGGCATCGGTCTTCACGTGCGACTGGCTGCCCATGACCATTGTGGTATCCGACGTTGAGGCCGGAATCAGATTCAAATCGACGACGGCATCCGGCACGGGCTTGCCGTGGTCGAGCACCCTGCCGACGACCGTTGCGCCCTGCGCCAGTTTAAACACATGCACATCTTCACCCGGCGACAGCTTGCCGGCCGCAAGCTCCGCCAGGCCCGGCGCCCGCATGCGAAGATTTACCTTAAAATTGGTGTCGGGCGACGTGATCCTGAATTCGCCCTGGCCGTCGGTGATGGCGATCGGGTCGACTTTCAAATCACCCGACGCGGCTTGCACAGAAAACATGCCGCCCGCCATCTTCCTTTCGACCGCCGTGGTTTCGACAACCACTCCGGCCAGCGGCTTGCCGTCGGGACCCACGACTTTGCCACGGACGACGTGGCCCGGCTTATAGCGCTCGGCGTCCGGCTCGAGCTTGAACGTGAGCGGCGCGGCCAGCGACTCGACCTTGTAAATGTATTTGGGCGCGTAGCCGTCCGCCATCGCGAGGACGCCGAAATACTGGTCCGGCCGCAGCGAGCGGATCGTGAACCGCCCCTGCCCATCGGTCCGCTCGCGCTTGCCGATGTCCGGATATTCGTGCGCCCCGTTGAAGTTCGGGTTCTTGTAACCGGCCAAGTAAACATAAACCAGCGCACCCTTGATCGGCTCGCCCTTGTCGCTGACGACCGTCCCGGCCACAAACGGTTTCGGCTCGGGCTGATTGCCCGACGCCATCGCCGTGATCGTGCCGTCTGACGAAGTCACAACATAGACCGGCGTCGCCTCGCCCGGCTCGAGCAGCACGGTCATATTCGTGTCGCGGTCGATCTTCTTCGTGGCCGGATCCATCGAGCCCGCGCGCGGCGCGAATCCGCCGACCGCGTCGTGATCGTTTTTCTTAGAAAGCACATAGCCCGGAATCCTCATCGGCGTAATCGAGTACGTATCGACCGGCAGGCCCTTGAATTCGAAGCGGCCGTCGGCCCCAAGCTCGGCGTCGACCCCCTCCCCCATCCGGCGCTGAACGAGAAGCTTTGCGCCTTTCGGAATCGGCTTGCCGTCCGAGAGCTCGACCTTGCCCGACAGCTTGAACAAGCTCGACGCAGGCACCGTCTGGATCGCACCCACGTCGATGCGCCTGGCGTCGGCCGCGACGTTGACGGTTCGGTCCGCGATCATTTTCGGGCTCGAGATCACGCTCGACAGCCGATACTCGCGCCCGGCGGCCACATGCTCGAAAACGAAATTGCCGTCCTTGTCCGAAACCCCAAAACCGGTCCACGTATCCGGATGTTCTGGCCTGTACATCCCAGCGAGCTGGATCCTGACGCCCGCCACGGGCTTGCCGTCATCGATCACCTTGCCGGTCACCGTCGCCCCCGGCGACATCTTGAAGACCTGAACTTCAACCGATGTCTTCACGTCCCTGGCTGCCAGCTTCGTCATGTTCGGCGACTCGAAATCGAGCCACATCGAGACATCGGCTTCGTTCGACCTGATCGCAAAATTGCCGTCGCGATCGGTGATCGCGATTGGGAAGATCACGTTTCTATTGCTCGTATAAAATTTCGGACTGCCGTTCGGGCGCGTCTCCTTTAAATCCCTCACCTGCACCCCCGGCAGCGGTTTCCCGTCCTGGTCAACCACTTTTCCGAACACCGTGTGCCCCGGTTTCATCTGGTCGGGCTCCGGCTTCAGCGTGATTTGCAGCGCGCCCGATTTCGGGTTCGCTTTGTCGATAAGCTCCGGTGCAAAGCCATCCGCCATCACGAGCACCTGGAACATGTAGCCGGGCGTGAGCGCCGGGATCTTAAACCCGCCCTGCGCGTCGGTGTAGACATACTTTCCCTTGTCGCCCCGCTCGAGCGGCTTCGCCGGATCGTAATGCTCCATGAGCTCCTCGTAGATATAGATCAGCGCGCCCTTGACCGGCTGATGATTTGGGCCGGTGACGGTCCCCGTCAGCTCGGCGGCGGCCGGCGCCGCCTGACGCGCGGGTTTGTCTGGGCTGTCCGCTTTCACCAGCTTGCCGTTTTCATTGGTGTAAATCGACTTGGTCCCGTCGGCCTCGGTCCTCAGGAAAACGATTGCCGGGTTGAGGCTCTTCAGATCGAGCGCTTCGACGGCAAATTGCGATTTGTCGACAGGCGGGTTGAGCTTGATGTCGCTGATTGTCATGCTTCTTTCGTATTGAAGCTGCGGAGTGTTGTAGGTTTCACTGAATTCCACCGGGAACCAGGCGCCGTCGGACACTTCCTTGAGCTTGAAGCTGTTTTTCGTCCACACGCTGCCGTCCTCGTGATACGAGGTCATGCCGGTGATCAGATAGCCCTTGTCCGGATCGATCACCCACACCGCCTGCGGGGAGTTGGGATCTTTCATGCCGGGCTTGAAGCGGCGCAATTGGTAGATGCGACGGCCGGACTCGTCCTTGGTCTCGACGGCCTCGTGGCGGATGCCTATGTTTTTCACCGCGACCATCTCGCGAAGCGACTGTCTCGGCAGGCCAAAGCACAACTGGATGTCCGCATTCGAGGGGGTATGTGAACTGCGGGCTTCGGCAATGCGTTTTGTCATCCTGGACTGAGTCGTCGGGTAATCGTACCACTGGGCATTGGCGAATTGCGTGTTCACGAACGCGATATATTGATCGTTGGCGACGAAGCGAATCTCCCCGCTTCCCTGACGATACGTCGACCTTACGGAATCGCCGTTTTTGATCACCTCGCCGCTGGTCGTGGTCGTGCGCCCTCCCCCCGAATACCGCCGGAATGACATATCAAATGCATACGATACGTTTTCGATTTTTTCTTTCGAGGCTTCGTTGCGCGCAACCAGGAACGGCATCAAATCGCCCGGCACCGGCTCGGAATCAGTTTCAACGCCACCACGCCCATTCGCCGCCAATCGAAATCCGACACCAATGCCGCGATAATCTTCGCTCGACACATCCCGATTGGCCGCGCAACATCCGAGTGCTGGATATAAAAAATGGCCCCCGCGCATTTCCCGATAGGCGCCGTATGGCTTTTTCACCCATGCACTGCCGTCTGACGGCGCACCCGTGTAATCGTCGTGCGAACGGTCCTGGCAAAGCTCGGAAACATTGCCTGCCATATCGAACAAGCCCCACGCGTTGGGCTGCTTCTGGCCCACGGCATGAGCATACGGCTCAAGATTGCCGGCATTGCCATCGTACCAGGCATGGGCTGCGATTTGCGTATCGGGCGGTAATCCATCGCCCCAGTAAAACCGCGTAGTCGTTCCGGCCCGGCATGCGTATTCCCATTCCGCCTCGCTCGGCAATCGAACATGCACTTGACCCTGGCCCGACTTCATCAGATACGCGTTCAACTTATCGATAAATCCGCCGCCGCCCGCAATATCGTCCCACGACACGCAGACCGCCGGACTGTTCGGGTCATCGATCACAAACGGCCGATATGCAGGGTTTCTGGGATCTTGGATCTTAGCAGCCCAGGGCTTCGTCCCCGTGACCGCTTCCCACTGCGCCTTTGTCACCTCGGTCTTGCCCAAATAAAAGTTCGACTTAATGGTCACCTGATGCCGTGGGTCCTCGCGAGGCCGATCGGTTTTCTCATTCGTAAACTTGTCCGTGTCGCCCGGCGTGCGACCCATCTGAAAACTGCCCGCCGGAATTTGGATCAACTCCATGGTGACATTTTGCGGGAGTTTAACGGTCACCGTTCTCTCCGTTGGAGCCGACTCGGCAGACACCAGCTTGATTCCGACGATCAGCGACAGCGCCGCATATCCCAACACAATCGCAGTGGCCGCCCAACGCCGCGCAAGCGGGTTGGCGTGAATTTTCATTTTGAGCAACTCCAGTCGGCGCCGGATCTCCGGCATGCGCGCCATGGGGATGCCGCCGACGGCCGGAGGCAGCGCGACCAGCTCCAGCGCGATCCGCGCCAGCGTGCGCGAGTAATTGAGCGCGCTGCCGACGTGCTCGGCCGCCACGGCGTCGCAGACCGCCTCGCACGAGGCCGCGTGCGCCGCGCGCATCCGCCACGCCAGCGGGTGGAACCACAGCGCGATCGAGACGAAATGAATGATGTTCATCCACGCGAGGTCGCGCCCCTGAAGGTGCGCCAGCTCGTGGACGAAAATGCCGGGCAGCTCCTTGGCGTAATCGCCCTGCGTCATGCGCTCGGGCAGGATGATCACCGGCCGGCGCAGGCCGTAGAGAAACGGCGACGAAAGCGCGCTCGAGGCGCGCAGGTCGACGAAACGCCTCACGCCCAGAAGCGAACGGATTTCATGGAGCTTTTCGAGAATGATCGGATCGGTGGGGGTCGAGCCGGTCAACACGCGCCGGACTCGGCGCAGGCTCAGGGCGAGTTTGAGCGCGAACGCCGCGCAGACGATCGCGTAAAGAACGAAGCCGGAGAGCCATGGGTGCCCCGAGACGAAATCGAGCGGTTGAACATCGACGGGGGCGGCCGCGACGGGCGCGGCCGCGGGGATCGCGGGTTGAACGGCGGGCTCGGCAGGGATTTGATCATTCACCACGGGCGCCGGCGGCTCAGCCGGCGGCGCGGGTTGCGGCATCGCCAGTTCGAAGGCCGGCATCATCGACGCGATGAGCGGCACGAGCAGCACGCCGACGGCCACGGCGCGCCACAGCAGCACGCGCCAGCGCGGATTGGCCCGCGCCAGCAGGAAGTGCAGCACCCAGCCGAGGCCCAGGATCAGCGTGACCTTGAGGAAAAGGCCGACGACCGGGGACAAACCAATCAGCCCGTTCAGGATTTCACGATTCATGACCGCTTTCCTTTCTTGCGCGTGTCGGCGGCGGGCTCCTCGGCCTGGCTCATCACGCGCCTCAGCTCGGCGATGTCTTCCTTCGAAAGCTTTTCCGTCTTGATGATCTGCGCGATGAGCGCGGCGGGCGATCCGCCGCAAAACACGTCGCTCAGGCGCCGGACCATGTTCTTAAAGGTATTCTGGCGCGGCGTGCGCGCCGCGTAGACGTACGAGCGCCCGACCTTCTCGCGCGTGACGTGCCCCTTTTCCATCAACACGAGCAGCACCGAGCGCAGCGCCGCGTTCTGGATTGGCCGCGGGAAGCGCTCCTCGATCTGCGCCGGGTTGAGCGCGCCGTGATCCCACAAGACCTGCATGACCTCGAGTTCACCCGCCGTAAACGTCGCCATGAATGCGCTCCTTGTTTTTGTGACAATCCCGCCTAAGTGTGGATAGTTCCACAGATAGAGGGATGAGTCAAGCGATATATGTGGATCTTTCCACAGTTGAATCCCTCGCTCACGCTCGAGCTACCGCATGCAGTAGCCCGAGCGTGAGCGAGGGATTCTCTCTGGCCGCAACGGATGCGAATGCGTTAAAATATTGTATGGATAAACCGATCCCACTTGCCGAGCGGCTCCGCCGCGAATCGCACCGCATCAGCGCGCTGATCCTCAACTCGGACCTGCCGTGGATCGACATTGCGATCCAGATCAACGCCATGCGCGAGATGTGCGAGACCGAGGCGCCCGAAAAAGCCGAGCTGTTCGAAGCCGTCTACACCAGTCGCTTCGAGCGCCTCCGCGAGCAGTGGCGCAAAGATGAGTAGACCCTTTTTTTGATTTGCGGATTGTGGATTTTTTGATGCCGCCGTCGGCGACGTCGGCCTACGCTTGGCCGATCCCGATCGTTCTGATAACATCAATCATGATTGCCGATTGTGTGCATGGGTAACAATCCGCAATCCGCAATCCGAAATCGCCGGAGTCACCGATGAACCAAACCGCCGCGCCGCCGACTGAAAACGCCAACGGCGTCCTGCTCCGCGCCGAGCATTTGAAGAAGTATTTCCCGGTCAAGGGCCACGACGAGGCCGGCCGCCCGCTCGTCCTCAAGGCGGTCGACGACGTCAGCTTCGAGATCGGCCGCGGCGAAACGCTCGGCCTGGTCGGCGAAAGCGGCTGCGGCAAGACCACGACCGGCCGGCTCCTGCTGCGGCTCATCGAGCCCAGCGCCGGCTCGCTGCGCCTCGGCGACTCCCCCGACCTGTTCCAGATCCACCCGCGCCAGTGGCTCCCCTACCGCCGCCGCGTGCAGATGATCTTCCAGGACCCGTACAGCTCGCTCAACCCGCGCATGTCGATCGGCTCGATCGTCGGCGAGGCGCTCGTGATCCACGGCCTGGCCAAGGGCCGCCGCGCCGAGCGCGTGGCCGAGCTCCTCGAAGACTGCGGCCTGCCGGCGGACACCGCGAGCCGCTACCCGCACGAGCTGAGCGGCGGCCAGCGCCAGCGCGTCGGCGTCGCGCGGGCGCTCGCCGTCGAGCCCGAGCTGATCATCGCCGACGAGCCGGTCTCGGCGCTCGACGTCTCGATCCAGGCGCAGATCATCAACCTGCTCGAGGACCTGCGCGCGCGCCACGGCCTAGCCTACCTCTTCATCGCGCACGACCTCTCCGTCGTCGGCCACATCAGCCACCGCGTCGCCGTCATGTACCTGGGCAAGATCGTCGAGCTCGGCCCGACGCGCGACGTCTTCACGCACCCGCTCCACCCGTACACCGAGGCGCTCCTCAGTGCGGTGCCCCAGATGGACCCGCAGAGCGGCCAGAAAAAGATCCTCCTCGAGGGCGACGTCCCGAGCCCGATCAACCCGCCGAGCGGCTGCCCGTTCCACCCGCGCTGCCCGAAGGCCACGCCCGAGTGCTCCCGCTACGTGCCGCAACTGGAAGAGGTGCGCCCCGGCCACTTCGTGTCGTGCTGCCTGTGCGTGCAGAGGGAAATGGCTGAAGAAAATCCGAAATCCTAATATCGAAATCCTAGAGCGGTTGACAAAAGTTTTCCGGCAATCAGCACGATCCCAATGGTTATCAGTTTCAAGAGTCGGTGATTGGTTCGATTACGATTACGAGCACGAGCACGAACGGGAAATTATCGTCAAGCGCTCTAATTCAATGCTGTTAACATAGTCCCGGAGGGACGACCGCTTTCAGCCCGCCATGACAATGGCGGGTAACGTCGCGATTTGCATCCCGAGTCCCGGAGGGACGAATGATCCATTATCGAGTGTGTTTCTCGAGATAAATGAACGTCAGATGATCCGCGATTTTCTTGCGCTGGAAAACCTTGTAGCCGGCGTTTTCGTAGAGGCGCAGGTTGGAGGCGCTGCGGTCGCCGGTGAAGAGTTCGAACCGGGCGCATTGGGGAAAGGCGGCCTCGATCGCGCGCAGGAGCGCCGCGCCGTGGCCGCGCCGCTGGAAATCGGGGTGGACGATCAGCTTGCCGACGAGGCACGATCCGCCGCGCTCGCGGCCGCGGACCGAGCCGACGATCCGGCCGCCCACGACGAGTTTCAGAATGCGGCCGTCGCGCGCCTCGTCGCGGATCTCGTCCAACGTCTGGCGTAGCGGCGGGATGTCCGGCCCGTAAATCGCCGCCTCGCTCAGGTAGGCCAGCTTCTGGAGCGCCAGGATGGCGTCCAGATCCTCGGCAATCGCGTCGATGATTTGGCAGTCAGGTTGATTCACGTTTCTTATTCTCGAAGGGGAAAAACATTACCCTCTTGATTACCCTCATTTTTTCAACGACACCCATCCCATTAACCCCGCGATTGATCGCTTGTCATTCCCCAAATTGTTTATCGAACAGATGCCAAATCCGATCTGGACACACCGGAGGTGTGTTCGCAAGTAGCCCCCGGCGAAGCGAAGCGCCGGCCCCGCTGGGGCCGAAAAATTTGGGTGATGACAAGCGATTTATCGCGTGGTTTAAGCAATCTCCCCTCGGAAACCGTTTCAACGGTTTCCCTCCATGTCGGCCTTGCTTGAGAGTTTAGCAATTCATTCATACCCACCGGATCATGTCGCGGTCTACAGCCCTCATTCATTCACTCTTTTTTCCACCCGCCGATGAAGATCCCGCCGCCGAAATGCATGCTTCTGGGGAGCCAGCGGGCGCTGGGGTCTTTCTCGAGGGCCGCGGCGCCGCTTTCGGCGATCTCGGCCAGGCGGGCGTCGGTCATGTCGGCCTGGGAGAGGATGAAGGCCTCGGCGCAAGCGGGGACGGTCGGCGAGCCGTACTCGAGCTGGCCGTGGTGGGCCAGGATGCAGTGCAGCAGGCAGTTGATCTCGTCGGCCGACTCCGGCATCTCGGCCATGAGGGGCGCGGCGGCCTCACGCACCCAGGCGTAGCTGATGACGAGGTGGCCCTCCCAGCGCTGGGCCTCGGTGACCTCGGGCAGCGGGCTGTAGCAATAGGTGTCGACCTTGCCGATGTCGTGGAGGAGGCCGGCGGCGATCAGCACCTGACGGTCGATCGGCAGCCGGCCATGGTTGAACGTCAGGCCCGCGCCGGCCTGGTCGTAGGCGTCGGCGATGGCGAGGGCGAGCGTCGTCACGTTGACGGTGTGCTCGAGGAGGCCGCCGGGGTAGGCCTGGTGGTGGTCGCGCGCGGCGGGGGACTTGTAGAACGCCTCGCGGAAGCCGGCGCGGTCATAGATCATCCGCAGGATCATCCCGACGGCCCGGCTCGGGTCGGTCTGCTCGATCAGGGCCTCGAGCCGGCGCTGGTATTCGGCCATGTCGACGCGGCTGGTTGGGACAAAATGTTGCAGTGCGGCCTCGCGCGCACTCCCGTCGATGCGTGTCCAGTCCTGCACGATCCACTGGGGCCGGCCGTTGTATTCCTCCTCGCGGTAGTCGACCTGGAGGATGTCGCCGGCGGCGGGCAGGTCCTTGTCGGCGCGGATCCGGTCAAAATCCCAAATGCGCGCCTCGACATCGGCGAAGGCGCCGCTGTCGCCTAAATTGAGGCGCAAACTGCCATAATTGTCGCCGCGGCGGGTTTTTCGGACTTCGAAGCTGCGGACCATAACCTGAATGGGTGGCATGAGCGGTTCCTCGCATCGTGATCGAATTCAATTACAAATTGGCTGAAATCGGCCTCAAGAGCAATCCAAATCCCACCCGTTCAAAAAAGGGCCGTTCTGTCATCTTTTCTCCTTGCTTTTCCCCATAAAAACTTACATACTATTGCAAACGCGTGATGTGGGGTGAAGCGTTGGATGTGCAAGGTAGAGTTCTGAGGATGTGTGGTTTTCATCGCGCGTGGTGACAAAAAATTCTCAAATTGATTTCTCGTTTTGAGAAAAAAAAGGTAAGGGTTTTTGGGGAATCTCCCGATAGAACTAAAAAAGGCTGAAATCACAGCGGTTCACTGAAAAACGGAAGATTCGAGAAAAAACTGGCACGAAGTTAGCTCTAGATAACAAGCGTGAGACGCAAAGACAACGAAGGGCGGAGGTGCCCACCACATAGTTTGAAAAGTCCTACAGATCGGGGAGGCGGGTCTATCCCACCAACGAAGTTACCTACCTGAGATTTGTCCAACCTGTAACTTCTCTCGGCTTTGAACTAAGCCATTATCCCGCCTTAAGAATTCAGTGCTACGCACTGGTTCTTCCACCCCGCCACCCTGATCTGATAGCATGAGGCCTCTCCTGGGAAACCAGGAGAGGTTTCATGTTTTTAGCCCTTCCTAAATTAGCTCACATCAGCTCTTCGGTCTTGGTTGGATCCGGTAGGTGATCATCCCGCCGCGGCGGTCGATTTCCTCCAGACGGGGATGATGGCTCGTGCCGCCACGCACCGGGAATAGCTCCTCGAAGCGGTGGATCTCCTCCGGGCTGAACCGCGGCACGAAGTAGAGGTCATAATACTTCCGCAGCTCTTCGGCATTGTAGAAGACATAACGGACATTGTCGTTAAGCAATCTGTCGAACATGTCGTCATTGTCTTTAGTTTGTTTTATCAGCGGCAATGGCTGCGGCGTATCAAACCAATCGCTCACGAGAATCGGCAGGTCAAAATACAGCGACCGGTGCTCGCCGACGAGGAGGGCCTTCTCGCCGGGGGCCGCCTGCCGGCTCAGCCACCGGGCCGACGGCCAATAACCGACCGACCGCGCCAGAAAGGCCTCCCGCGACTCGAACCCCATCGCCGTGGCGATCGCATGGGCGTTCGAGCCGGGGTTGAACGGGACGAGCATGAACATGGAGAAAATTCCGGCCGACAGTAACATTGCCAGCCCTGAAAGCAGGCCCACCGCCCAGCGGGCCGCCCCGCGGGTCCGCCACCAGCCGGCCGCCGCCCATGCCAGAAGGAGCCCGATCGTCGGGAGGAGCATCCGCGAGCTCTGGTAAGTGAAGAACCAGAACGCCCACGACCCCGCCAAGACGACGAAGAGCCAGCTCAGGCCGGAGGACCGAAGCCTGAGGACCGAGCGCCGGGCCGAAAACAGGCTGCCCAGGGCGATCAGGAGCGCGACGAGCGGGATCGGGCCGAGCAGGTGGTCCTCGAACCGGTTCGGGTAGTAAGCGGTCGTATACGGCGTGATCAGCAGCTCGAGCGGCCTTGCAACCGGCCGCGGCCAGCCGGCCAGCCTGAAGCCCTTTTCGGCCGCCTTCGCCCTGTAGAACGCATCGTTGGCCGGGGTCCAATCGCCGCCGTCGAACTGCTTGATGGCCAGCGGGTAAACGGGGTTGCCGGTCCACGCGCAATTGCGCGCGTACCACGGCGAGGCCAGCGCAAGGCCGACCAGGCCCGCGATGGCCGCAGCCCTGAGCGAGCGGCAGAAAGGCTGCCGTCGAGCCAGCGCAAGCCACCAGGCCACGCCCAACCCCGCCAGAAGCGGCAGCATCGTGTATTTCGTGCTCAGCCCGCCGGCGATCATGAACCCGAGCAGCCACTCGCGGCCGCGGCCCGGGTTGGCCAGCGCCGCCGCCCCGATCAGCGCGAACCCAAGAAAATAGGCCGTCGTGAACAGGTCGATGAACCCCCAGCCGGCCAGGATCGGCACCGACGGGATCAGCGCGAACGCGATCGCCGCGAAGGCGGTGTAGTCATTGGCATGGCCGGCGAGGGCGTCGCTGGCTCCCCCGCCCCCGCGCGTCCAGCGCCGCGCCAAGATCCCGATCAGGCCCATCGAAATCGGCAGCATCCCAAAGTGAACGGCCTGGGCCGCCGAGTCGCCGCCGACCGCCATGGCGAGCATGAAGAGCACCTCGCCGAGGAACGGGAAATTCGAGAAGGCCTGATACGGCAGGTAATGGATCCGGCCGGCTCGCAGCCATTGGGCCGGGGCGGCGACGTGGTAGCGCAGCGCGTCGGACTGGATCACCGGCGCGAGCGCATACGGCACCGCCAGAACAAAAACCACGACGAGCATCAAGACCAGAAACGGGTTGTGCTTTCGCGGCCGGCCTGCCGGGATGGCGCGCCGCTCGAGGAGCCAAAGCCGCCACCCGAGCGCACCGAGAACGACACAAACCGCGAGCAGAAAAATCAGCTCCACGGGCCACGCGAAACCGGCCAGCCCCGCGCCAAGGACCGCCAATGAAACCGGGACGCCCCCGACCAGCGGCGCCAGCGCGAGCGATTCGAACGGCGAAAACGCCCAGCGCCGCCGCCCGGCGGCGATGATCAGCAATCCGATGCCGAAAATCGCGAAATAGACGGCGAACGCCGAGCCGGCCGCCATGGCCGACTCGACCGGAAACCGCCACGGGCCGCGCCACGGCTGCGCGAGGTCCGCGCGCGCCCAAGCGCCCCAATTGACCATCCGGGCCTGGCTGATCACCACGGCCAGGCCGATGGCGGCTGCGGCCAGGACGGCCCACTGGATGCGCTGACGGCGTGCGGAATCGTTCATCAGGAAAGGGTGCTGTAAGCCGGGAGCAAGTGTCAATGATCAATGTGGAGAGGGGATTTCGGCTCGGAGTTCAAGCTTCAGCTTGCTTTCCGAACGCAAACGTCACCGATCTTCGCGCAGGAACCGCTGGACGTGGTCGATGAGGACCTGGTGGGCGGGGCCGTTGGTGGCGAGCAGGCCGTTTTGGTGATAGACGTTCGGATTGTTGTAGGTGATCGGCGCGCCGGAGAGGTCGGTCATCACGCCGCCGGCCTCGGTCAGGATCAGGTGCGGCGCGGCGGTGTCCCACTCCTTGCACTTGCCCTGCGTGAGGTTGACGTAAATCTCGGCGTTCCCCTCGGCGATCGAGCTGACCTTGACGCCCAGTGAGCCGACGTGCCAGAAATCCTGAAGCTTCATGCTGTGGATGAGGCGCAGGAGGCGGCTGGTGCGGTTGGCGTTGCTCACGACCGAGCGCATCTCGGCGAGCCGGCTGCGGCCGGAGACCTTCAGCGGCATGCGGTGATTGTCCCAGTCGGCCGGCTGGGGCGGGTTCGGAACGAGCTGCTTGAACGCGCCCTCGCCGCGCACGGCCGAATACAGCCGCCCGAGCATCGGCAGGTAAACGACCGCCGCGACGGGGTGGAACAGGCCGTCCTCGAGGCGCTCGACGAGCGCGATGTGGATCGCGAAATTGTCGGTGTGGTTGATGAAGTCGCGCGTGCCGTCGATCGGGTCGATGATCCACACGCGGTCGCGGTCGAGCCGCTCGCGGTTGTCCTCGCTCTCCTCGGTCAGGTAACCGTATTGCGAGCGCGGGAAGGACATGCCGAGCCGCTCGGTGATGGCGAGGTCGGCGGCGCGGTCGGCCTCCGTGGTCGGCCCCTCGGCTTTCTCCTCGATCAAATACGAGCCGTCGTAATAGGAGGCGATGATGCCCCACGCGCCGATGGCGACGCGCGTGGCCGCGTCCCGGGCGGTCCGCCAAAGAACCGGTCCTCCTTCGTCCAATTTCCAACACTTCCTTTTCATGGCTGCACCCAAAGCACGATTTCATTTTAATGCGCCGCGGGCACCGGTTCAACCGAAAGTCCGGCGGGGAACGGACCGCCGGGTCCGATGGCGCCGGCCGAACCGGCAAAACCTGTCTGTTCCAATATCGGCCATGCTAGGATGAAACAACGAGAACAGGATCGATTCGATCACGGAGCCTCGCGATGAAATACACGGAGCTGGGCAGGACCTCGATGGCCGTCTCGCGGATCTGCTGCGGGACGTGGCAGTTCGGCGGCGACTGGGGGAAGTTCGAGCGGCGCGAGGCGAAGCTGGCCATCCGCGCCGCGCTGAACCTGGGCGTCAATTTCTTCGACACGGCGCAGGCCTACGGCTTCGGCGTTTCGGAGCAGCTGCTCGGCGAGGCGCTCAAGCCCGACCTCAAGATCCGGCGCGACGATCTCTACATCGCGACCAAGGGCGGGCTGCGACTGGAGGGGAGCGCGCTCCTGCGCGACTCGAGCCCCGAATGGATCCGCAAGGGGGTCGAGGACAGCCTGCGCAACCTCGGCGTGGAATACATCGACCTCTACCAGGTGCACTGGCCCGACCCGCACACGCCGCCCGAGGCGACCGCCGCCGCCCTCAAGGAACTAATCGACGAATGCAAGATCCGCCACGTCGGCGTCTCGAACTTCGACGTGGCGCAGATGAAGGAATTTGCCAAAACGCTCGGCGTCGAGACGCTGCAGCCGCCGTACCACATGTTCCGCCGCGATATCGAGGACAACGTGCTCGGCTATTGCCGCGACTACAGGATCGGCGTGCTCGTGTACGGGCCGCTCGCCCACGGACTGCTCGGCGGCCGATACACGCCGGCGACCAGGTTCACCGCCGACGACTGGCGCAGCAAAAGCCCCGCGTTCCGCGGCGAGCTGTTCGAGCGCAATCTCGAGGTCGTCGGCCGGCTCAAGGCGCTGGCCGAATCGCTCGGACTCAAGGTCGGGCAACTGGCCGTGGCATGGATCCTGGCCAATCCCGCCGTCAACGTCGCGATCGTCGGGGCGCGCCGGCCCGAACAGATGATCGAAATCATGCCGGCGGCCGACGTCCGGCTCTCAAGCGAGACCATGGACACGATCGAGACGATTCTGCGCGACGCAGTCCCGACCGGCGGCCCTTCGCCCGAAGGGATGTAATCGATGATCGCGGATTGCGGATTGCGGAATTCGGGGCGATCCGACCGACCCAACGGATGACGAACCCTATTTTTCCCATCATTCGCATGATTCCCATTCTTCCCATTCCCGCCGCGACAATTTTCAATCCAGCAATCCCGTCCGGAGCGGGTTCTGCTTGAGACTTTTGCACGAGACTCACATGATGGTTGGGCGCTGTTTTGCGCAGGCGATCAATCGAGGCGCTCCGCACAGATGCTCTTCAGTTCCAATCTGTTCCTCTACATGTTCCTGCCGATCGTGCTGGGCGCGTACCTGGCGTGCGCGTGCGCGGGGCGGCTGACCGGCCTCGGGCGGCTCCAGAACATGTGGCTGATCGTCGCGGGCCTGTTCTTTTACGCGTGGGGGGCGACCTGGTTCTGCGGGGTCCTGATCCTCACCATCCTGGTCGATTACGCCGCGGGGCTGGCGATCGCGGGCGCGATGCCGTGGGGCAGGGCGCCGATCGGGCCGCTTTCGGCGTTTGACGAGCGCTCCTGGCGTCAGCGCGCCGCGCTGACGGCGTCGATCGCGGGCAACGTCGGCCTCCTGGCGTTTTTCAAATACTTCAATTTCGGCGTGGGCAGCTACAACGGCCTCATGCGGGCGATCGGGCTCGAGTCGCTGGCCTGGCACACGGCGCTGCGGGTCGCGCTGCCGCTCGGGATCAGCTTCTTCACGTTCCAGTCGATGAGCTACACGATCGACGTTTACCTCGGCAGGATCGCGGCCGCGCGCAACCTGCTCGACTTCATGACGTACCGGACGCTCTTCCCCGTCATGGTCTCGGGGCCGATCGTGCGCTACGAGTCGATCGCCGGGGAACTGGCGAGCCGCCGCGTCACGCTCGACGACTTCGCGCCGGGCGTGCGGCGGTTCATCCTCGGCCTCGGCAAGAAGATCCTGATCGCCAACGTGCTCGCGGTGCCGGCCGACGCGATTTTCGGCCTGCCGCCCGGGCAGCTCACCACGCCGCTGGCGTGGCTCGGCGCCGTCTGCTACACGCTTCAGATCTACTTCGATTTCTCGGGCTACTCGGACATGGCGATCGGGCTGGGCCGGATGCTCGGGTTCCATTTCCCGGAAAATTTCAATTATCCCTACGTCAGCCGGTCGATCTCCGAATTCTGGCGGCGCTGGCACATGTCGCTGTCGAGCTGGTTCCGCGATTACGTCTTCATGCCGCTGAACATGGCGTGGCGCGATTGGCTGAGGCGGGGGACGGCGGCCGCCCTGATGGTCACGTTCCTGCTGACCGGCGTCTGGCACGGCGCCAACTGGACGTTCGTGGCGTGGGGGGTTTACCACGGCGCGCTGATCGTCGGCGAAACCCTGATCGGCCTCGACAGGAAGAAGGGCTGGCAGGGCCGGATCGGGCCGCTGCGCAACGTCTACACCATGCTGGCGGTCGTGATCGGCTGGGTCTTCTTCCGCGCGGCCGGGTTCGAGCAGGCGCTGGGGTTCCTGCGCGCGATGGCCGGGTTCGGCACGGGGGACCCGGCGGTCTGTTACCCGGCCCTGTTCCTGGACGGCGAGACGATCGCGGCGCTGATCGCCGCGCTCGTCTTCTCGATGCCCGTATATCCCGCCGCCCGCGAGTGGCTCGACCGGCGCCTCATCGGGCGGGAAGGTTTCGCCGCGCACGCGGCCGAAACGCTCTACGGGCTCGGGCAGACGGCCCTGCACATCGGCATCCTGCTCGTCGCGTGCGTGAAACTCTCCGCGACCACGCACAATCCGTTTATCTACTTCAGGTTCTGAGCGGCCATGCACGACCCGATGAAAAGCCCGATTCAGCGCCGGTTCAGCCTCGTGATGGCCTGCTCGTTCGCGCTTCTGCTCTCGCTCCCGATGCTGGACTGGGCATTGAGGCTGGACCGCTCGCCGCAGCTCGTCGAAAACCGCAGGCCGACGCCCAGGCCGGCGCTCAGCCTCGCGGCCGCGTCCATCCTCGCCTACCCCGGCCAGTACGACCGGTATTTCAACGACCACTTCGGGTTCCGCAACCTGCTCGTGCGGCTCCACGGCATGGAGCGCGTCAACCTGACCGGCTCCGGCTACGACGGCCGCGTGATCATCGGCAAGGAGGGCTGGCTGTTCGTCAATGCGGGCGGCGGGCTGCTCGACACGTACCGCGGCGCGAAGCCGTTCAGCGCCGACGAGCTCGTGCGCTACCAGCTCGGGCTCGAGGAGCGCGCCGGCTGGCTGGCCCGGCGCGGCATCAAATACGTCTTCTTCATCGCGCCGGACTCGTACGACGTTTACCCCGAATACCTGCCCGACCGCGTCAGGCGCGCCGGCGGGCGCGAGCGCGTCGACCAGCTCATCGATTTCCTCGAGGCGCAGACCGACCTGTCGATCGTCGACCTGCGCCGCACGCTCCGGGACGCCAAGCAGGCCGGCCGCCTCTATCACAAGACCGACACGCACTGGAACGAGCTGGGGGCGTATTTCGCCTATTCGCAGGTGCAGGCGGAAATCGCGCGGCTGCTTCCCGCGTCGGGCGCGCCGTCGTCGCTGGCGGATTTCGACACCTCGGTCAGCCTGACCCAAGGCAAGGACCTCGCGCGCAACCTCGGGCTTCAGGACAAGTTCATGGAGGAGGAGATCGCGCTTCGGCAGCGCTGGCCGCGGCTGGCCGCGCGGAGCCAGGACGCGCCGCTGCCGTCGAGGTTCCCGCCGCCGTACCGCATCCCGTTCGCCTACGAAGTCGCCGACGCGTCCAGGCCGAAGGCGCTCATGCTCCACGACTCGTTCGCCGAGGCGTTGGCGCCGTTCATGAGCGAGCACTTCCGGCGCATCGCCTACTACTGGATGATGCCCATGGATCTGGCGGTGATCGAGCACGAGAAGCCCGACATCGTCATCCAGGAGATCGTGGGGCGCGTCGCTTCCGAAAACATCCTGTCCAACCCCAGGGAGTTCGTGGATCCGAAATTCAATCCGCTGCGCAAATTCCTGTCGGGCAAGACCGAACTCCCGCCGGAAGCGCTGGAAAAGAAGGCGCCGCCGAAACCGGCGGACCGGCCGTTCGTCGCCGCCTGCTCGTATCCGGCCGCGCCGAACGGGGCGGTCGCGCACCGCAAGGGACGCGACTTCTACGCCTACGGCTGGATCGCGACCAACACCGATTTAAACATTGCGGCGGAATTCAACGGTTCCGCCCGGCCGCTGCGCTACGAACTGCGCAAGGACGTCGAAACGAAGTTGCCGGGCCACCGCTATCACGTCGGCTGGGTCTTAAGGATCCCCGGCGAGCTCGTGCGCGACGAAAACAAATTGGAAATCCTGGTCGACGGCCAGTCAGCGCTCGCACTGGCCGTTCATGCGCGGTGATTTCATTTTTTTGCCGCAGAGGTTGAGAGTTTGGCGGAGATGCGGAGAAATTCTTGAAGACAGGAATGAACAGGAGGCAACAGAGGGAACGGAGAATCTTTCGGCGGATCATGTCTCCGTTGCCTTCGTTGCCTCCTGTTCAAAATCCTGCCAGAAAAATAAGATCCTGACGGATCGCAGCGCAGAGGGCACAGAGTATTTCAAATTCCGCGCGTTCCTCCGTGTTCTCTGTTTCTCCGCGGTCTCTGTGTGAAAGAATTTGCGTTTCGATATCGCTTCGCCGCTCACATCTTCGAGGCGTAGTTCTTCTCGTAATACTTCATGTATTCGCCCGACATGACGCGGCGCCACCACGGCTCGTTCGCCTTGTACCATTCAATGGTTTTGGCGAGGCCGGACTCGAAATCGATCCGCGGCCGCCAGCCGAGTTCGGCGTGCACCTTCGCCGCGTCGATCGCGTAGCGGCGGTCGTGGCCGGGGCGGTCCTTGACGTAGCGGATCAGGCTCTCGGGCTTGCCCAGAAGCTTGAGCAGCGTCTTGACGATGTCGATGTTGGCCCATTCGTTGTCCGAGCCGATGTTGTAGACCTCGCCGGGGCGGCCGTTCTCCGCGACCGCCAGGACCGCCCGGCAATGATCCATGACGTGGATCCAGTCGCGCACGTTCCGGCCGTCGCCGTAGACGGGCAGCTCCTGGTCGCCCAGGGCCTTGATGATCATGAGCGGGATGAGCTTTTCGGGAAACTGCCACGGGCCGTAGTTGTTCGAGCAGCGCGTCGTCACGACCGGGTAGCCGTGCGTGTGGAACCAGGCGCGGCAGAGGAGGTCGCCGGCGGCCTTGGAGGCCGAATACGGGCTGTTGGCGGCCAGCGGCGTCGTCTCGCTGAACTTGCCCTCGGCGCCGAGCGAGCCGTAGACCTCGTCGGTCGAGACCTGCACGAATCGGGCGACGCCGGCTTCCATCGCCGCGGCCAGCAGCGTCTGGACGCCCATGACGTTGGTGCGCACGAACTCGGCGGCCGAGATGATCGAGCGGTCGACGTGCGATTCGGCGGCAAAATGGATGATCGTGTCGACGGCGTGCTCGCGCAGGACCCGGCCGACTTTTTCGCCGTCGCAGATGTCGCCGCGGATGAACGCGTAGCCGGCCGTGCCGTCGAGCTCGGCGACGTTCTCGAGGTTGCCCGCGTAGGTCAGCAGGTCGTAGTTGACCAGCCGCACGCCGGGGCGCTCGGCAAGGATCAGGCGCACGAAGTTCGTGCCGATGAACCCGGCGCCGCCGGTCACCATTATGGATGTCATCGTGTGGCTCATGGTTGGCCGTTCTTGAGGTCTCGGAGTATGCTGATCAGGTAGGTAGCATATTCGCAGCGCGGCATGGAGCAGATAAGCTCCTCGAACTGGCGCAGGTCGATGAAGTGCATGCGCCGGGCGGCCTCTTCCGGGCAGCCGATCTTGAGGCTCTGGCGGGCCTCGATCAGGTGGATGAAGTCGCTGGCTTCCTTGAGCGACGTGCTCGTGCCGGTGTCGAGCCACGCGAACCCGCGGCTCAGGACGGAGACGGTCAGGTCGCCGCGCTCGAGGTAGACGCGGTTGACGTCGGTGATCTCGAGCTCGCCGCGCGCCGAGGGCTTGAGGCTGTGGCAGATGTCGACGACCTTGCCGTCGTAGAGATACAGCCCCGGCACGGCGTAGCGCGAGCGCGGCTCCTTCGGCTTTTCCTCGATCGACAGGACGTGGCCGCCGTCGTCGAACTCGACGACGCCGTAGCGCTCGGGGTCGTTGACCGGGTAGGCGAAGATGTGCCCGCCGCGCGTGAAGCTGCGGAACAGCTTGTCGAACTCGAAGTGGCCGTAGAACAGGTTGTCGCCGAGGATCAGCGCGCACGGGTCGGCGCCGATGAAGTCCTCCGCGATCAGGAACGCCTGGGCGATCCCCTTGGGCGCCGGCTGCTCGCGGTAGACGATCCGGATCCCCCACTGGCTGCCGTCGCCGAGGAGCGACTCGAACCGCGGCAGGTCGGCGGGGGTCGAAATCAGGCAGATCTCGCGGATCCCGCCGAGCATGAGCGTCGTCAGCGGGTAGTAAATCATCGGCTTGTCGTAGACCGGCTGAAGCTGCTTGCTCGCGACGAGCGTCAGCGGGTAAAGCCGCGTGCCGGCCCCGCCAGCCAGAATAATGCCTTTTTCAATCATGATCGTTCACCCGCTATTGAGCTGCGCATCGCGTTCGTAATCGGCATGAAATCGAAAGTCGATCTGGATCCGCGCTCATCCGTCCAATCCGCGTCATCGGCGTTCCATTTTTGCCTTGGCCAAGTATTCCTGAAAGCTCTGCGATGTGCAATCGCGCTTTGACAGGACCGGCTCCGCGACCGGCCACTCGATCGCCACGTCCGGGTCGTCCCAGCGGAACCCGGTCTCGAGCTTCGGGTCGTATTCGCGGCTGCACTTGTAGAGCACCTCGGCCTCGTCGCTCAAGACGGCGTAGCCGTGGGCGAACCCGACCGGGACGAAAAACATCCGGAAGCTTTCGGGGGTCAGCTCGATGCCGTACCACTTGCCCAGCGTCGGGGAGTCGAGCCGGATGTCGACGACGACGTCCCAGACCTTGCCGCGAATGCAGCGCACGATCTTGGCCTGACCCTCGCCGCTCTGAAAATGAAGCCCGCGCACGGTGTTGCGCACCGACTTGACATGGTTGTCCTGGCGCCACTCGAGGTCGATCCCGTGGCTGCGGAACCGCGCCGCGTTGAAGCTTTCGAAGAAGAAGCCGCGATCGTCGGGGAATACGTCGGGCGTGACAATCAGCAAGCCCGGCAGCGGGCCCTGTTCGACTTTCATTTCAGTTCCTGACGGATAACATCGCTGCGCGGCCGATCCAAATGATTCTCCGGCGCAATCGGAACTTCAAAATTATTCAATCAGGGCCCGCATTGTCAAGGTTTGGCCGGGCGGCTCATTGCCCGATCGTGACCGCCCCGCCGCCGGCCTGAATCCTCACGGCCTTGGTGATCCGGATCGTTTCGGCCGTCGAGCCGGCCTGGACCGTGACCGTCCCGCCGCCGCTCACGCCGTTGACCCCCTCGGCCAGCGTGTCGAACGGGTGGGTCTGCGTGCCGTCCTCGGAGCCCGCATTCAGGAAATCAACCCACACCTGCGAGGCGTAATTCAGGAACATCGCGTAGAAGGTCAGGTTCGACGTCACGTTGGCGTCGGTGCGCGCGGCGGTCTTCGAGCCGTCGCTCCATTCGAAGAAGTACGACCCCGAGCCGGCCACCGCCGTCACCGGCGAGCCGCTGGCGCCGTAATTGACCAGCTGCGACGCCGAGCCGCTGATCGAGCCGTTCCCGCTGGCCACGTAACTGAGCGTGTACTGGTTGATTTCGAAGACGGCGACGAACGTCAGGTTGCTCGTCACGTTCGTGACCGTCAGCGGGTTGGCCGTCGCGTACGCCGACCCGCCCAGCGTCCACCGGGCGAAGTGGTATCCGGTCGGCGCGACGGCGGTGACGGCCGTGCACGCGCCGCCGCTCGGCACGACCTGCGTGGTCGATCCGCTGAGCGACGCGCCGGAGGTGCCGTCGGTCTGGAAGCTGACCGTGAAGTTGGCGTTGACCGTGACCGTCCCCACGCTCCCATAATCCTGCCACATGCCGTTGGCGTAGGCGCGGACCTGGTAGGCATGGACGCCGTTGGCCCGGCCCGAGACCGGATAGGAGGTCGAGGCGACGCTGCTGCTCAGGGTGGACCAGTTGCCGTAGCCGCTGATTTCCGTGTTGGCGATGGAAACGTCGTCGATGGCGAAGCCGTAGCCGGGGAAAGTCGCCCACCCATAGGTGTTTTCGAAATTCGCGACGAACCGCAACAGGCACATGTCGTTCAGGCCGATGCCGGCCGCGCTGATCGCGCTGTAGCTATAGCTCTGCTGCGCCCACGGGTCCATCCACCCGACGTACGTGCCGAGGGTGTGCCACGATTCGCCGCCGTCGTTGGAGATCTGGCATTTCAAATACCCGCTGCCGTCATACAGGTGCGACATCATGTAGTACGAAATCACCGTGGAGGCGGTCACCTTGAACGGCTGCTGGGTCGTCAGCGACTGCACGTTGGAATACCACCGGCTGTTGTAGTAGCGGTGCATCGCGTAGCAGTAACTGCCCGAGCGATGGCCGCCGCTGTCGCGGGTCACGGTGCCGCTCTGGTGCCATTTCGCATACATGTCGGCGGCGCTCTCGGCCCCGTCGCTGAAGCTCGTCTGCGTGACGGCGGCGCCCTCCTGGATTTCGTACTGGCTGGCGTTGGTGGCGGCATTCCAGCCGACGGTGTAATAGGAGTTTGCGACGGTCTGGCTGGAGACGGCGGGCTTGAGCGTCGTCGCGTTGTAGGTCATCGTGTCGCCCGTCGCCGAGAATCCGCCGAGCAGGTTGTACGAGTAATAGCCCGAAAGGTCGGCGCGATTGTAGTGGTCGGTGGACTGGTACATCATCGAGTTGCAGCTCGGGTAGCCGGTCTGGTCGCGGAATCCGCCGGCGAGGCCGTTGGCGCTGCTCCAGGCGTCACCCGCCTCCGAGTCGCTGACCGCGGTGCCGAGCGAATCGTCGCCGTCGGCCTCCTCGATCTTGACCACCGGGTGCGACCCGGCGGCTCCCAGGTCGTTGTTGTAGCTCTTGGCGTCGACGTGCTCGATCAGGATGCCGGGGAAGATTTCGCTGACGTTGTCGAACCCCGTCCTGGCCCGGTTCTCGATCAGGTAGTATTCCTCGTTGGCCGTGCCGTCGCGCAGCATGTGCGCGACGGGGTTGGTCTCGGACTTGGCCAGCGACAGCGAACCGGCCGAATGGATCTGAACCGGCTTGATGAAGCCGAGCATGTACTTGGACCAGGCGCAGAAATGCGCGGGGCTCTTGCCGTCGGAGCCGTTCCACGACCCACTGGCCATCAGGCACCATGAACCGAGGCCGTTGGTGGAGTTGCTGTAGTCGTAGAGGTCGGGCAGGCCGAAGAAGTGCCCCATCTCGTGGCAGAGAACGCCGATCCGGGTGATCGAGGTGACATACGACAGCCCGCGCAGCGCCGGCTCCGTGGTGCAGGACTTCATCTTCACGCCGTCCTTGGTCACGACGTCGCTCATTTCGCCCTGCTTGGACCAGATGAACGTCGCCGGGGCGCCGGAATACTCCTGCCCGTGGCCGGAGTGAATCACCGTCAGGCAGTCGACCCAGCCGTCGCCGTCGCTGTCGCCCTGGGAGAAATCGAACCCCGCGGCGTCGGCGGCGTCGATCGCGTCCGAGATCATCTGCTTCCAGTTCGTGTCGAGGCCCGAGCTGTCGGTGCCGTAGTACGACTCGTTCTGCGGCAGGTGAACCCACACGGTCACGACCGAGCTGATCGCGAGCTTGCCGTAGGAGACCTCGTCATAATAGTCGCGCACGGAACCGACCGCGCCGTCGACGGCATAGTCGACCGTGTTGAACAGGCTGTTGTATTCGCTCACGGCCACCCGGCCGTAGGCGGATTGCACCGTGCCGCCCCCACTGTCCCAGTGGTCGTTGAAGCAGGCCAGGATCACGATGTTCTTGATCGACAGCGTGCCGGCGACCGGGATCGCCAGCGGTTCCGGTTCAATGGCCGATGACGGCGCAATCGACTCCGTGTCGGTGTCGACGACGACGCCGGTCGAGGCCGCGGGCGCCGGCTCGGCGTTCCTGACGCTGTCGCGGGCCTTGCGCAAATGCGCCTTCAGGGCGGCGCGATCGGGAAGAGCGTGGGGCTTGAGCTTCAAGGCCGCCGGGTCGGCCTGCCCGACCCGGGCTCCCGGGACGATGTCGAACGCGGCCGCGTTCGACGACGGTCGCGCGTATTTCCAGAATCCGTCGGACTGGTCGCGCGCGACGGCATAGCCGTCCGCGGTTTCATGCCACGCGAAATATTCGTCGCCCCGCAACCGGACCTGGATCTTGCGGCCGTCGGGCTGGGTGACGTCGGCAAGGCCCGGATATGCCGGCACGGCGCGGGCATCCCTGGCACAAAGCAGGATCGCCGACAACAATGCGGCAACGAGCCAGCGACTCGGTCCAGTTGGCTTGTGCATATCCTCACCTCCACGCGAGACGGCAACCCAGGCCTTCAAACGCAGGCAGATTCCCTGCCCGGATCTGTTTGTCCGAGACTCGTAATGGTTTATAACAAAACGCAATAAAGTCAAGCCGAATGCCAAAAAATGTCCATTATGTCTTTTATGTTCTCTCGCGCCTCGCCACCGGCTCATGCGCGGCATATAAAAAAGGGGCGGCCGCAATGGCCGCCCCCGAACACAAACCCAGTCTGTTGGAATTCAGCTTACTTCATCAGCGTCCAACCGTGGGCACGGTTGACGGGATTCGTATCGCCTTCGACGATGTTCTCGACGTCATTGTAGCTGGCATTGACGCCGACCGGTCCGCCGTCCGAGTCCGCCGTCTTCAGCGTGTTGTTCCGGTAACGGACATCGCTGATGTACGGATCGAAATACGACGGGTCGAGCGAAACGTCGCCGGTGCCCGCGGTGTAGCCGACACTCGAGCCCACGCCGTAGACGT
>JBDKRG010000041.1:0-41473 GCA_039683515.1 Candidatus Sumerlaeia bacterium
AGCAGATTAAAGAATGCCGCCGGCCGCTCCATCCGCACGCACACGTCACCGACAGCTACCGGGGGCGAACCGGCAATCTCCGTTTGCCGCTTGACTTAACTTCTCATGGATGTCACTCGCTCTAAAAGCGACGACGCTCCGTCTGGACGGGCCTGACCGGCAAGGTCAGGCCCGTTTTTGCGTTGACGCCGGCCGGACCAGGTCAAGGATCCGTTTCAGCCGTTCGGTTTCGACGGGCTTGGTGAGGTGGTGGTTGAAGCCCGACTCCATGGCGCGGCGGCGGTCGGCGTCGGAGCCGTAGCCGGTCAGCGCCACGAGGCACGTCTTTTCGGTCGCCGGCTCGCGGCGCAGCCGTTCGGCGACCTCATAGCCGTCCATCCTGGGCAGGCCGATGTCGAGCAGCACGACCTCGGGCGGCCACTCGCGCGCGACGTCGAGGGCCAGGGGGCCGTCGAGGGCGGCGCGGACTTCGTAGCCCCAGGCCTTGAGCAGCTCGCTCAGGCTGGCGACGAGGTCTTCGTTGTCGTCGACGATCAGGACGCGGCGCACTCGCGGGCCGGGCGGCTGGGTTGGCGCCGGCGGGACGGGCTCGGTTTCCATGGCCTCGGCAAGCGGCAGGCGGACGACGAACTCGCTGCCGCGATCGGGGCCCTCGCTGGATGCCTCGGCGCTCCCGCCGTGGAGCTCGGCCAGGCTCTTGACCATCGTGAGGCCGATCCCCAGGCCGCCCTGGGTGCGGGCGAGCGTCTGCTGGCCCTGGGCGAACAGGTCGAACACATGCTCCAGCACCGGCGGGGCGATGCCGACGCCGGTGTCGCGCACGCGGATCACGGCCTCGTCCTTGCCGCCGGAGCCGGGTTCGGCCTCGACGGCGACCCGGATCGATCCGCCGGCCGGCGTGAACTTCACGGCGTTGTTCATGAGGTTGCGCAGGATCTGCTCGAGGCGGGTGGGGTCGCCGTCGACCGGCAGCGGCCGCTCCGAGATCCGGCCCTCCAGCGCGAGCTGGTGTTCCCCGGCCTGGGGGCGCATGCTGTCGATCACCTGCTCGGCGAGCGAGCGCAGGTCGAGCCGTTCGCGGCGCAGGGCGATCTTGCCGCGCGTGATGCGCGAGACGTCGAGCAGGTCGTCCAGCAGCCGTCCCATGTGCTTGATCTGCCGGTCGATCATCTCGTGGAGCTTCCGGACGGCGGGCTGGTCGGCGGTCTTCATGTTGAGCATCTGCACGGCGTAGACGATCGGCGCCAGGGGGTTGCGCAGCTCGTGGGCGAGCATGGCCAGGAACTCGTCCTTGCGCCGGTCGGCCTCGGCCAGGGCGTTGGCCTGTTCGACGAGCTTGGCCTGGATCATCTTCTGGTCGTGGATGTCGGTGCACGTGCCGAACCAGCGGCTGACCCGGCCGTCCTCGTCGCGCACCGGCAGGGCGCGCGTCAGGTGCCAGCGGTATTCGCCAAGGCCGGGGAAGATGAAGCGGTGCTCGATCTGGAGCGCCTGGCCGCTGCGGACGGAGTCGTACCAGGCCCGGCGGGTGAGCTCGCGGTCGTCGGGGTGGACGATCGGCAGCCACGCCTCGTCGCCCGCCTGCTCGTACGGCGCGTGCGTCAGCTCGTACCACTGGTGGTTGAGATAATCGATCCGGCCGTCGGGCTGGGCGGCCCACACGATCTGCGGCATCGAGTCGGCGAGTTCGCGAAAGAGCTGCTCGCTCTTGCGGAGGGCCTGCTCCGCCTTCTTGACCTCCGTGATCTCCAGCACCGCGCCGCCGATCCCGATGATCCGGCCGCCGGCGCGGACGGGGTAATAGCTCACGAGCCAGTAGTGCAGGTGGCCGGGATCGTCGGCCGGCTCGCCGGAGATTTCGCGGTTGAGGACGGGTTCGCCGGTCTCGAGGACGCGGCGCAGGTAGCGCTCGGCGCGGTCGGCCAGTTCGGGGCTGAGCGCCTCGCGCACGGTGAGGCCGATATGCTCCCGGACCGGGCGGCGATTGATCCGCGCAATGGCGTTGTTGACGGAAAGGTAGCGCAGGTTCGTGTCGACCAGGACGAGGCCGACCGGGGCGGTGTCGTAAATGGCGCGCAGCTCGGCGAGCGACTGGCGCGCGACCTCCTCGCTTTCGCGCAGGGCCTCCTCGGCCCGCTTGCGCTCGCTGATGTCCTCGATCGTCCCGATGTGGCGCATGACGCGGCCGGCCTGGTCGCGGATCGCGGAAATGGTGATGTGCGCCCACAGCGCGGAGCCGTCGCGTCTCACGTAGCGCTTTTCGTATTCGAACTCGCGCAGCGTTCCGGCGCGGATCAGGTGGTTGACCTGATCGCCCATGGCCATGTCGGCCGGGTAGGTCAGGTCGTGGACGGTCATCCCGAGGAGCTCGTCGCGGGAATAGCCGACCGTCTGGCAGAACCGGTCGTTGACGAGGATGAATCGGTCGTTCTCGTCGACCTCGACGATCCCCAGCGCGGCGTTGTCGAAGATCGCGCGGAAGCGCTCCTCGCTGCGCCGCGACGCCTTCATGAGCTGGCGCAGCCGGGAGACGATCATGCTGACGATAAAGCCGACGACGACGAAAGAGCCGAGCTGGACGGCCTCGCGGTGGGTGGCCAGCCGCAGCGACCCGAGCGGCTCGAGGTAATAATAATCGATGAGCAGCGCGCTCAATACCGTCGCGATCAGCGCCTGGGCGGTTCCCGCCAGCCAGCCCGTCACCAGGATCGCCAGCGTGAAATACATGAACGGGACGGAATAGCCGAGGAGCGGGTCGAACATGCGGCGGACCGCAAACACGCCCACGACGGCCAGAATCGGCACGCAGTAGCGCACGACGCCGAGGATGATCCGCCGGGCGGCTTTGGGTTCCATGCGCGGCCTCACGCCAAACAGATGCCTGCACACCCACTTCATTATACCCGAGAGGCCGCCCGATCCCCCAATGCGGTCGGCTGGAACGATCGACAAAATTTTCACGGCAATGAGCGCGATAAAATCGCCGGCGCCCCCCCGGCCATGCAGGTCGGTTGTTTTAGGCTCTGTCCGATTAATGCAAAAAGTTAGCGCGCTTCAGCGCGCTCTTCCTTGCCCCCGGCTTCAGCCGGTGGGTTTTTGTTGGCAGTTTTTGACATTTCAGCGCGCTTCAGCGCGGCTTCTCGATCCCGGCTTCAGCCATTTTTGATTTATCGGACAGAGCCTGGTGACGCGTCAAATACCATCTGTCGGATTTGTTTTTGAACCGCGAAGCGGTTCGATCATCATACCGGTCATTGGATGCATGACACGCTCCTAGAACGCGTTCGCCCGCGCCGATTCGCGGCGCGGGACGGTCGTCGAGCTGACCTTGCCGCTGCGCTCGCGGACCAGCGGGACGGCGCTGGCCAGCGCGTCGGGGCCGTCGTCGTGCCGCCCGCACGGGAACGCGTCGAGTTGATCGATGAACAATTTGCCGATCGTTTCGTTGAACAGGAGCCAGCCGCGGCTGACGAACGGCTCGATGTTCGAGATCCGCGTCTTCTTGTCGCCGCGCGGAAAGATCTTCTCCGGATGGATCTGCCACGGCTGCCCGTGCTGATGCCGACGCGTCCTCTCGGCGTCGAAAAACGAGGTGATCGTGCTTTGGAACGCCGTCCCCTCGACCCCGAACAGGTCGTAATTCCAGCGCGCGTGCAGGTCGAAGATGACCTCGACCTGGCGCGACGGCGACGCCTTCTCGAGCCAGATGTCGAGGACGTACATGTAGCCGGCGCCGTCGATCCCCAGCGTGGCGACCGCCGCGTAGTCCCCGTTCGCGCCGCCCATTGCCGAATCGAGGAACCCGCCGACGAGAAGCTCGGAGAGCTTGACCTCGGGCCGCGCATTGTCGGCGTCGTCGTTCCAGGCGACCGGGTCGCAGATGAGCCGGTCGCCGTCGAGCTTGAAGTATCGCATCTTCGAGATGCTGAACACCGGCGACTGGCCGTCGGGCGGGGCGTTCTGCTTCTCCTTGTCGAACGCGCGGCGGCCGATCCGCTCGCGCAGCGCGCACAGGGCGTAGTAGTCCTCCTTCTCCGGCCACAGGACGCGCGCGCCCTCGAGCATCTCCTCGCGGCGCTCGTCGAAGAATTGCCGCGCGGCGTCGATCCGGCCCGGATCGTTGAGGTTGTGAAAGATCCCGCGCCACGCGTCCCACAGCTCCTGGTTGCGCGCCTCGGATTCGATCGCGGCGAACTCCCGGAAGCAGGTGTCGGACCGGCTCGAGAGGCGCAGCGGGAGGGCGTCGCGGTGGAGGAGCGTCCCGATCAGGTCGATGTTCGTGTAGCCGTTGCCGAGGTTGGCGATCACCTCGTCGAACCACTCGCACAGCGCGTCGCGGTGGAGCAACGAACGGACGCGGTCGGAGCGCTCGATGTCGTCCAGGATGATCCACGTCGGCCGCCACGGCCCGTGGTTGATGCCGCGCACCTCGGTCCCGGCCGAGAACGCGTCCATGCGCGACTCGCCCACAATCAGCGTCTGCGTCGAGGCCCTCGGGATCTTCTTTCCCTCGGCCAGCACGGGGAACGCCCGCGCCAGGGCCTTGTTGTCGATGAGCATGGAGCGGATGTTCGCAAGGCGCTGGCTGGCCTGGCGCTGCGTCGCCGAGAACAGCACGATGTATGGATCGTAGCCGTAGAGCAGCGCGTGGATCGGGAAGACGAGCGACATCAACGTCGACTTGGCCGCGCCGCGCGGCGCCATGACGACGTCCAGCCGACCGCGCCGGTTGGGCGGCTCGTCGGCGCACTTGGCCAGCCTGCGCTCGAACAGATACTCGTGCAGGGCGCTGAAGTTGAGCCGGCAGTGGCGCGGGAAAAAATGTTTCGCGAAATACGCGATATCGCTCCGTCCGGCAACGACATCGAAGGGTTCCTCATCCGCACCGGTCTGATTCGCGAGGGGCATCGGACGCCTCCGGTTTGAATTGCCGGCGGCGCGCGCGTCGACGGCGCGCGAATCATAACATCCATCCGGCGCGCGGCGGTATTCCCTTGCCGGCCCTTACGCCTCTTACGGGCAACTAATCTTTAGAAAATAGTCCTGAGTCCTGAGTAGTGAGTCCTGAGTCCTGGGTCCTGAGTCCTGAGATCATTCGTCGTGGAGGAATTGACGGGTCTGAATCTGTCGCCTGCCGCGTTCAGCCAATTTGATTCCGTAAAAACCCGATGAACGGCTCTCAGCACTCAGGACTCAGGACTCAGGCCTCAGGACCCAGGTCTCAGGACTCAGGACTCAGCACTCAGGACTCTTCTTCTCACTTGTGCTCGACGAGGCGGTAGACCCGAAGCTGCTCGGGCTTGCCGGAGGGGTTGTTGCTCGTGACGTAATTGGCGCCGGCGTAAAGGATGTCGTCCTTCACGGCGAGCGAGTGGACCGGCGCCCCCGCGGCGACGCGCCCAAGCCACAGCGGCCGGCGCGGGTCGGCCAGTTCGAAGACGTCGATCGTCCCCATGTGCGTCGCCACGATCAGCCGCGTCTTCCCCCACCGCGTCTGGCAACTGATCGTGTTGAACCCGTCCATGAAATACGAGAGCAGGGACGGGTTCGCGGGATCGCTCATGTCGACGACGATCAGCCCGCCGCGGCGCCCGCCGATCACGATGAACCCGTCGAACGGCTCGATCGAGTCGCAGAACCCGCAGATCTGCATGTTGTGGACGAGGGCGGGCTTGACGGGATTGCGGACGTCGAGGATCTGCATGCCGCCGGTGAAGTTGTCGGCGAGGAGCAGGTAGTGGGGCGGATAGAACACGGCGGCCGTCACGAAATCGAAGAACGGCAGGACGAGCGACGCGGTCGTGCCGACCGCGTCGGCGCGCGCATGCGCCAGGCCGCTTCCGCCCGCGGCGATAAACAGGTCGCCGTCGATCCGGGCGATGTCGCTCGGCTGGTCGCCCGGGATCTTCCGGGTGGAGACGTATTGCGGGCGCAGCGGGTCGGCCAGGCTCAGCAGCGCCAGGCCGTGATAGCGGTCGGCGGCGAACATCCGGCCGCCGTCGACCAGCCCCATGAAATAGCGGTGCGTGCCGGGGGTGACGTGCCCGGGCTTGCCCGCGAGGTGGCTCGTCAGGACCGGGTGGGCGGCGTCGCTCACGTCGAGCGTGGCGAGGCCGTATTCGTTCAGGAACGCGTAGAGCACGCCGCCGTTGAGCGTCATGTGCCGCGGCACGCCGTTGAGATTGACGGCGCCGATCGGTTCGATCGTCACGTACGGCCCCTGCTTCGGCGCGGCGACCTCGTGCATCCGTCGCAGGTTCCCCGCCGGCCGGCCGTCGTTGCACGCAACCAGCAGAATCGCCGCGATCGCGAGACAGATCTGAGCATGAAACCTCATGGCGCCTCTTCCGCGGCGATCATATCAGAAACCGCCGGCGCCGCGCGACCGCCTTCCCACCACCGCCGCCATCCGCGCCCGATGAACCAGCCGCGAACGAGCAGAAGCGTGACAATCGCTGAAATCGCCCAGTACAGCGGCCAATGCACGCGCGGCTCGGGCACGTAACCCAAATGCGGCATGCACGGCAGGCTGTAACCCCACGCCAGAAACGCGTCGCCCATCGGGAGCAGGCCGAACAGGTATTGCGCGCCTTGCCGGGCGCCCACCTTCACCCGCCGCGCCCAGCCGAACGAATTCGCCAGCGCATGGATGTCTTGGACCATCTCGTCATCCCCGTTGGCCCGCGCCGCGGCCAGACCAACCCCCGTCGCCACCACGCCAGCGCCCCAAATGATCGGCCCCGAATCGACGTCGGCCTTGCGATCGTGGCCGGCCGGATACTCGCGAAACATCTGGAAGCCGAGCCGCCGGATCCCGAAGTGGCGCTTGAAAAGCTGGTATTGCGACATGGCATACATGGGATCCAATTCCGCCAGCATCGCCAGATTCCAGGCATTGGCGCAGCCGCGCGCGGTCTGCACCGGCTCGCCGGTGTCGGCGTTGACCATGCCGGGCGTCATCGACGTCACCGGATCGGCATGCGCCGTCGTGAAGCTTTTCCAGGCCTCGTAGGCGTCGTGGTATTTCGTCGCGTAGAGCTGGTCGTGCACGAGGAGCGACGTCAGCGCCGTCACGTTGTCCGCCGGCCAGCACATGCCCGGGTAGGTATGCAGGTGGCGGATCGGGCTCGCCATGAATGCATCGTGCAGCAGCGCCGACTGGCGGTGGAAGCGCTCGACCGCCGCCGCCGGCCGATCGGACGGGTTCTCGAAAGCGCTCAGGTATTTGCCGAGCAGCAGGTTGTTCTGGCCGAGGTAGAAGACGCCCATCGGCACCTGCGTCGCCTGAAACGGCGCCGTGACGTAGGGCTTTTCCTGCTCGCGCAGGGCCCATTCGATCTCGCGCAGGGCCTCGCCGCGCCGCTCGCCGGCCGCCGCCAGGTTCGACCATGCCAGGCCGTAAAGCGTCAGCGCGAAGCATGCCCCCTCGGGGAAATACTGCTGCATCCGCCGCGCCGCGTCCTGCTCGTGAAAAGCCGCGCGCAGCGCATCGAGATGCCGGACGGCCAGCTCGGTCTTTCCCCACTGGCTGGTTGGATAGCGATCCAGCGTCCGAACGGTGAAGGCGCCGATCAGCATCAGCAAACCCAAAAATACCGCCGTCTGGAACAGCAGCCTGCACAAAGCAAGTTTGCGCCGAATTCCCATAAGCCGGATCGTAATGCAGGGCGGGCCGTGTTTTCGAGGCGAAAGTTGACCGCCGCCGGCGCCTCCTCGATCTTTCACAAAATTGAACCACGAAGGCAGGAGGACACGAAGAATTCAAAGCATCCATTTTAAAGGAACATGTCACCCCCGACTTTGTTGGGGCAAGGCATGAATCCCGGATTTGACCGTTCTTCGAGTCTTTGTGCTACTTTGTATTCCTGGCAAGATTTTGAACAGGAGGCAACGAAGGCAACAGAGCGATGAGCCGCCAGGAAATTCTCCGTTCCCTCCGTTGCCTTCTGTTCATTCCTGTCTTCAAGAATTTCTCTGCATCTCTACCTGACTCTGCCCCTCTGCGACAAGAATAGGTTTTCGTGGTTTTTCGTGTTTTCTGGCGTCGCTTACCGCGCAAACAGCGTGTGGGCGTTGGCGTCGTGGATCGTGACGCGCTTGAAGAGGCCGACCTCGCCGGGCGCGCCGGGCAGGATCACCATCCTGTCGCCGCGCGTGCGGGCCAGCAGGTCGCCCTCGGTCCGCGGGGCGACGTCCTCGATCAAAACTTCGACCGTCCTGCCGATCATCTCGCGGGCCTTCTCCAGGCTGATCGCTTCCTGGAGCTCGATCAGCTTGGCGAGCCGCCGCTTGCGCTCGGCCAGCGGGACGTGGTCGCGGTATTCGGCGGCCGCCGGGGTGCCGGGGCGCGGCGAATACAGGTACATGTAGGCCGAGTCGAACCGGACCCGCCGCAGCAGGTCGAGCGTCTCCTCGAACTCATCGACCGTTTCGCCGGGGAAGCCGACGATCAGGTCGGTCGAGATCGTGGCGTCGGGGATCGCCTCGCGGATGCGCGCGGCCAGTTCCATGTAGGCCTCGCGCGTGTAGAGCCGCTTCATCCGCTCGAGGATCCGGTTGTTGCCGGCCTGGACCGGCAGGTGGAAGTTCTCGCAGACGTTGGGGGTCTCGGCGACGGCGCGGATGTGCGAGGCGTTGCAGTCGCGCGGGTGGCTCGTGATGTAACGGATCCAGGAGCCCGGCGCGGCCTCGGCGACGCGCCGCAGCAGGTTGCCGAAGCTGGCCGTCCCCTCGCCGGGGGCGCGGAAGCTGTTGACGTTCTGGCCTACGAGCGTGATCTCGCGCGCGCCGTCGTCGGCGCTGCGCCGGACCTCGTCGACGATTTGCCCGACGGGGCGGCTCTGCTCGAGGCCGCGCGTGAACGGCACGATGCAGTAGCTGCACCGCTTGTTGCAGCCGAAAATGATGTTGACCAGGGCCTTGAGCGGCTTCTGCCGGACCGGGACGATATCGGTCGGATAAGGCTCGTCGAGCGTGTCGACGCAGACCTGCGGGCGCCCCGTCGCCAGAACGCGGTCGAGCATCGGCGAGAGGTTCGCGATCGCGCGCGTTCCGAGGATCAGGTCCAGGTGCGGGAGCCTCTCGCGAAGCGCCTCGGCGTCCTTCTGGGCCATGCAGCCGGTCACGCCGATGATCAGGCCGCGCCGGACGTTCTTCAGCGCCCGGAGCTGCCCGAGCCGCGCCAGGGCGCGGTCCTCGGCGTGCTCGCGCACGACGCACGTGTTGTAGAGGATCACGTCGGCGGCGTCCTCGCTCTCGGCCCGCTGCCAGCCGCGCGCGGCCAGGATGCCGTCCATCAGCTCGCTGTCGGCGGCGTTCATCTGGCATCCGAAGGTGGTGATGTGGTAGCTGCGGGTCATATCTTCGTGCTCGTGCTCGTGCTCGTAATCGTAATCGAAATCAAATCGGCCGGATAGGCCAGATCTATCGGTTCAGGATGACCGGACCGATCCGACCTCTATCCGACCTGATGAAGAAAAGTTACGAACGGGCTTTTTGCAGGCGGGAGATCTGTTCTTCGGTCACGGAGCCCAGGAGCGAGAAGATGGCCTCGGCGTCCTGGCCGCTCCCGAACCGCTGGCGCATGGCGCCGTAGTAGCTCTTCTGCTGCTCGAGCGCGTCGGCGAGCGTCGACGCGAGGAAGTCGAGATCGAGATAGTGATACGCGGCGAGGGACGGGTCGCCGGTGCCGGGCTGGGCGATCCCTTCGAGCTGCTCGATGGCGTCGGCGATCTGGCCGGCGGCGCGCTGGTCCATGTCGGCCACGTCGCGGATGGCCGCAAGCAGCCCCTCGCGGCCGGGCTTGACGTACGGCTCGGCGTCGAGCACGAATTGCGCCATCGAATGATACTTCTGCGCGAAAGCGATATTCAGCGCGTCCACGAGTTCGGCGCGTTCGGTCATCGGGTCGCTATCCTTCGTCTGCGTCACAGCACGTTCACCAGTTTAAGAATGGGGCCGAAGTTGAGCAGCGCGACCGTCGCGACCGCGAACGCGACCGCGTAGCCGCCCTCGACGATGCTCAGGCCGAGCGGCGCGACGTCCTCGGCGCGGTCGAACGCCATCGCCCGCATGATCTTCATGTAGTAGAAGAGCGAAATCACGCTGTTGACCACGCCGATGAGCGCGAGGATGAAATAGAACCACGCGGCCGGGGTCATGGCCGCGCCGGCCATCGAGCCGACGCCCGCGCCGACGACGACCTTGAACAGGATCAGCTTGGCGACGAAACCCGCCGTCGGCGGCATGCCCGTCAGCGAGATCAGGAACACGAACATCGAGACGGCCAGGATCGGGGCGCGGTTCCACAGGCCCTTGAAGTGGGCCAGGTCCGAGCCGCCGACGCGGTTGACCACGACGATCACGATCCAGAACGCGCCGAGGTTCATGACCAGATACATGAAGAAGTAGAGCATCATCGCCTGGACCGACTCGGCGGTGTAGACCGTCAGGCCCATCAGCAGGTAGCCGGCATGCGCGATCGAGGAGTAGGCCAGCAGGCGCTTGACGTCGGTCTGGCGCAGCGCGACCAGGTTGCCGAACGTCATCGTGGCGACGGCGAGGATGGCGAACAAAACCGGCAGTTGCGCGGCCTGGATCAGGCCGTCGAGCGTGCTCCCCAGCATGACGTCCTGGCCGAAGAGCGGGAGCATGAACCGCAGCAGCGCGCCGAAACCGGCGCCCTTGCTGACGACCGACAGGAACGCGGTGACCGGGGTCGGCGCGCCCTGGTAGACGTCGGGCGCCCACGACTGGAACGGAACCATCGCCATCTTGAAGCCGAGGCCGGCGAGGATCAGCACGAGCGCCAGCAGGAACGGCGCGACGCCGAAGCCGGGCTGGGCGGCCTGCGCCATCATCGCGCCGACGGCGTGCGGGATCCGGATCGTGCCGGTCATGCCGTAGAGGTAGCTGATGCCGAAGACCATCACGCCCGAGGCGACCGCGCCGTAGAGCAGGTATTTGAGGCCCGCCTCGGCCGACAGCCGCTGGTGCTTGACGAACGCCGCCAGCACGTACGAGCACAGCGAGAGGGTCTCGAGCGACAGGAAGAACATCAGGAAGTTATCGGAGGCGACGAGCAGGCAGGCGCCGAGCGTCGCCCCGAGGATCAGCGCCAGGAACTCGCCCTGGCGGTAGTGGACCGTCTCGGCGCTGGCCATCGCGAACATGACCGTCACCGCCGAGCCCACCAGGAACAGCATGCGGAAGAAGGTGCTCAGGCCGTCGTTGGCGATCATGCCGCCGAAGCTGGTGGTCGCGCGCGCGGCCTTGACGGCCTCGGTCGGGTCCATCAGGAACCAGAGCGCCCCCAGGGTTCCGACGAGCGCCGCCATGCCGCACACGAACCGGCTGCGGCCGATCGGGGCGAGCATGTCCAGCAGCACGATGACGCAGATCGCCGCCGAGAGAATGATCTCCGGCAGGATCGGCAGGCAGTTGGTCCAGAGTTGTTCGAGTGTCATGTATCCCTCATTCAAACCCAAAGGCGATCTTTATTTCGTGCTCGTGCTCGTAATCGAAAATCGATCCTCTTTGCTTACTTGAACATCTGCAGGAACAGCTGCGTCGACGGGGCGTAGATGTTCATCACGAGCGCCGGCAGGATGCCGAACAGGATGCAGGTCGCCGCCAGCGGCACGAGCGCGATCAGCTCCCACTTGTTGGCGTCGGGGAACTCGGCGTACTGCGGCTTGGGGTTGCCCATGTAGACGCGCTGCATCGTCCACAGGATGTAGCCGGCGGTCAGCAGCATGCCGACCGTGGCGACGGAGGTCAGAATCTTGTTGTAGGCGAACGCGCCGAGGAAGACGCTCACCTCGCCGATGAAGCCGACCATCGCCGGCAGGCCGAGCGAAGCGAAGAAGCCGACGACGGCCAGGCCGAAGTAGACCGGCATCTGCGTCGCGATCCCGCCGAACCGGGCGATCTCGCGGTGATGCGCGCGGTCGTAGAGGACGCCGACGAGCATGAACATCATGGCCGAGGAGAGGCCGTGGGCGAACATCTGGAAGATCGCGCCGTTGATGCCTTCTTCCCTCAGGACGGCCACGCCGAGGAGCACGTAGCCCATGTGGCTGACCGAGCTGTAGGCGACGAGGCGCTTGAAATCGGTCTGGCCGAGGGCGCAGAACGCGCCGTAGATGATGTTGACCACGCCCAGGACGGCGAGGAACCACATGACCCACGGCGTCGAGCCGATCTCGGGCAGGAGCGGGTAGTTGAAGCGCAGGATGCCGTATCCGCCCATCTTCAGCAGGACGCCGGCCAGGATGACGGAGATCGCGGTCGGGGCCTCGACGTGGGCGTCGGGGAGCCAGGTGTGGAACGGGAAGATCGGGACCTTGATGGCGAAGCCGATGAACAGCCCCCAGAACATCATCTGGCGGAAGACCTCGGGCGAGCCGGCGAACGGATGGTTGGCGACGAGCCACGGGATGTTGAACGCGAAGTCGGCGGTGGCGGGATTGCCGGTGACCTTGAAGTAGTAGGCCAGCATCACGATCATCATCAGCACCGAGCCGACGAACGTGTAGATGAAGAACTTGATGGCGGCGTATTCCTTGCGCGGGCCGCCCCAGATGCCGATCAGGAAGTACATCGGCAGGAGCATCACTTCCCAGAACACGTAGAACAGGAAGAAGTCGAGGGCCATGAACACGCCGAACATGCCGGTCATGAGGAGCAGATACAGGGCATAGAAGCCCTTGACCTGCTTCTTGATCGTGAAGCCGACGAACGTCGCCAGGAACGACAGGAAGCCGGTCAGGACGACGAGCATGGTCGAGAGGCCGTCGACGCCGAACCGGTAATAGACGTGAAACGCGCTGATCCACGGCGCCTCGGTCCACGTGCGGGCGTCATAGCCCGGGTGCGGCGAGGTCGCCAGCGCCGTCGGATCGAAGATCGAATACAGCTGCAACGTCAGCAGGAAGACGATGCCGCTGGTCACGACGGCGATGCCGCGGATGAGTCCGTGGGCTTTGCCGGGCATGAGCAGAACCAAGACCATGCCGACGATGGGCAGAAACGTGATGAGTGTCAGAAGCATCTTGTCCATGAACCGATCGATCCTCCGGTATTACCTGACCAGCACCAGGATCACGCCCGACAGGGCGATGATGCCCAGCACCATCAGAAGCAAGTATTGACGAACGCGCCCGGTCTGGGCCCACGAAAGCTGATTGCCGGCGAACCCGGCGGCGTGCGCCGAGCCGTTGACCATCAGGCCGTCCACGATGATGCGGTCGAGAATGTCGATGACGAACCCCATGACCTTGCCGAAGAAGCCGACGAAGTTGACGACGCCGTCGATCACGAGGCGGTCGAAGCGGGCGCTGAACCGCGCCGCGAGGTGGGTCGTCTCGACGAACGCCGCGTTGTACATCTCGTCGAAGAAGTATTTGTTCCACAGGAGCACGTAAACCGGGCGGGCGGCCTTGGCCAGCGCGTCCGGGTTGAGCAGCGCCTTGCCGCTCCGGCGCTGCCAATACATCAGCAGGCCGAAGCCGATGCCCGACAGCGCCAGGACGATCGAAAGCCCCATCGCCGTGCGGTGCGCGACGTGGATGATGTGCGCCTCGTCGTGCACGCCGGCCGCGGCGGCCTCCGCGGTAGGTCGGGTCTCCGACCCGACTCCGGCCTCGTGCGCTGCAGCCGCCTCATGCGTCGCGGCGGCCGGAGCCGCGGCCAACGCCGCCGCGACGAACGGGCTCTGGTAGCCGGTCGCGGCGATCTCCTGGATCTGCGTCAGGCCGTCGCGCTTCTCGTTGTATTTCTCGAACCAGCCCCCCCAGCCGCCGACGAGCGACAGCGTGCCGAGGATGACCAGCGGCGTGAGCATCTGCCAGCCCACCTCGTGCGCGTGCTCGTACTTGTGCGCGTTGCGCGGCGAGCCGAAGAACGTCAGGCAGACCTGGCGCGTCATGTAGAACGCCGTCAGAAACGCCGTGCCGAACCCCGCGACGACCAGGAACCAGTGGCCGTGAAGCATCGTGTAGGCCAGCGTGTCGCCCAGGATCAGGTCCTTGCTGAAGAAGCCCGAGAAGCCCGGGAAGCCGCACAGCGCCAGCGTCGCCATGATGTAGAACAGGGCCGTGAACGGCATCTTCTTCCACAGGCCGCCGTACTGGCTCATCGACTGCTCGTGGTGCATCGCGTGGATGACCGCGCCCGAGCCCAGGAACAGGCAGGCCTTGAACATGGCGTGGGTCGTCAGGTGGAACAGGCCCGAGACGTAGCCGCCGACGCCCAGCGCCATGATCATGTAGCCGAGCTGGCTGACGGTCGAATAGGCCAGGACCTTCTTGATGTCGTCCTGCACGAGCGCGATCGTCGCGGCGAACAGGGCCGTGATCCCGCCGATGTAGGCGATGAAGACGAGCGTGTCGGGGCTGAAGAACGGCAGGAGGCGGCCGGTCAGGTAGACGCCGGCGGCGACCATCGTGGCGGCGTGAATAAGAGCGCTGACCGGGGTCGGACCTTCCATCGCATCGGGCAGCCAGACGTGTAACGGGAACTGTGCGCTCTTACCCATCGCGCCGAAGAAAATCCCAAGGCCGGCAAGCGTCTGCCAGTCGAAACCCCACAAACCGCTCGGCTCGGAAAGGAGGCCGTTCTGGACCGCCGCGAACAGGTCGGCGTACTGGAGCGAGCCGACCTTCCAGTAGCAGATCATCAGGCCGATGAACATGCCGACGTCGCCCAGCCGCGTGGTGATGAAGGCCTTAATGGCCGCATCGCTTGCCGATTTCTTTTCGAACCAGTGGCCGATCAGCAGGTACGAGCTCAGGCCGACCAGTTCCCAGAAGATGTAAAGGTAGACGAGGTTGTTGGCGAGGACGAGGCCGAGCATGGAGGTCGTGAACAGAAGCAGGCCGCAGTAGTAGCGGCCGTAGCGGACGTCGTCCTTCATGTAGCCGACCGAGAAGAGGTGGACGAGGAAGCTCACCAGCGTCACGACGACGAGCATGATCGCGGTCAGGCGGTCGACGAGGATGCCGCCCTTGACCATGTTGCTGACGCCCAGCGGCAGCCAGTCGAAGACATAGTTGACCTGGATGTTCCTGTCGCTCATGCCGGCGTGGACGAAGATCGTGATCGCGGCGGCGAGGATGACGCCGATGGCGGTCGTCGCGAGCCAGTCGCCGTGGCGCGGGATGCGATGGTGGAAGATCGCCATCAGCGCAAACGTCGCCAGCGGCAGCAGGAAGATCAAAACTGCGAGTTTTAAAACCAGTGGGTCCATCTTTTATCGTATTCTCCGCGCTCTCTGCCTGTCTCTGCGTCTCCGCGACAAATCTCTCATCTCTCGGATCTCATCGCCTATCTTTGCATCTGATGGATCGAGTCGACCTCGATCGTGCCGAAATTGAAGTAAAGGCTCAGCAGGATCGCGAGCGCCACGGCCGCCTCGCACGCGGCCAGCAGGATCAGGAACACGCCGAATAGCGGCCCGACCAGCCCGCCCTCGCCGTCCATCACGCCCCCGCCGAACCGCCAGAACGCCATGAAGTTGATGATCGCGGCGTTGATGATCAGCTCGATGCCGATCAGGATGCCGATGGCGTTGCGGCGCGCCATGCACGCGACCAGCCCGAGCGCGAACAGGATCGCCGCGACGAGCAGATAGGCATGAAGGCCGACCGGCATGGCCGCGCTCAGCCCCCAGGAAGTCATTAAAGGATCGCTCATCGGATCGTTCACCGTTCCTGCCTGCGCACGAGATACGCCGCGCCGAGCAGGCACAGCAGCAGCAGCATGCCCGCCAGCTCGAGCGGCAACAGATAATTGGACAGAAGCATCCGGCCGATCGCCTCGGTCTCGGGCCTGGGCAGCGCCGGGCCGGCCGTCACCTTCCACGCGGTGTTGAAAATGATGTTGACCAGCGCGCCGAGCAGGAGCAGCCCGCCCGCGACGATCGCGATCACGTAGCGCCCGAGCTCGCCCGTTTCCTTGGCCTGCAGCGGCCGGTTGGTCAGCAGCACGCCGAACATGAGCAGGACGAGGATGCCGCCGACGTAGATCACGACCTGCGTGATGGCGAGGAACGACGACCCGAGCAGCGCGTAGTAGCCGGCCACGCCCAGCAGCGTGAAGAACAGGGCGTAGGCGGCCTGAACGATGTGGCGCGCGAACGCGGCCGCGGCGGCCGAGCCCACGATCACGGCGGTCAGCAGCCAGAAGGCCAGATTGGCCCCCATCCAGTTCTGCCCCGCGGTATTGATCAGTTCATTTCCCATTCATGCGATCTCTTATTTGATTTGAAATGAGCCTCAAAATTTCTCGTTGCTCATTTCTCATTTCTCATTCAATTCGAAGCAGGCTGATTCCCGTTGCCTTCCTTCGGTTTTTCCGCCGCGGCGGCCTCGGCGGCCTTCTTCGCCGCCTCCATCTTGGCCTTCTTCTCGGCTTCCTTCGCGGCCAGCATCGCCTCGTGCGCCTTGATCTGCTCGGCCGTCTTGGGCTTGATGAGCGGCAGCACGGTGGCCTCGTGCGTGTAGCAGGCCAGGTCCCATTCCTTCGTCATCACGAGCGAGGACTGGCTGCAGACCTCGGTGCACAGCGCGCAGAACAGGCACTTGCTGTAATCGATGTCGAAGCGCGTGAGCATCGCGTCCTTGCCGCGGCCGACCGACTCGATCGTGATCGCGTCGACGGGGCAGGCCTTGGCGCACTGCTGGCAGACGATGCAGCCGCCTTCCTTGAGCTGGTGGATCCCGCGGTGGCTCTCCGGCACGACCGGCCGCTCCTCGGGATACTGCATCGTGAACGTCTTGCGGAACAGCACGTAGTCGAAGAAATACTTGAGCGTCAGCTTCATGCCGATGAACGTCGTGGCGATCCCCGCCCACACGTTGGCCCAATACTGCGCGAATGGACTTGGTTGTTTCATCGTCATGACAGCACCACCTGGATCGCGGCCCACACGGCGCATGCCAGCGAAAACGGCAGCAGGACCTTCAGGCACAGATACATGACCTGGTCGATGCGGACGCGCGGCAGCGTCCAGCGCACCCAGATCATCACGAAATACAGGAAGAACGCCTTCATGAGCAGGTTGCCGGCGCCGATCGCCTGGTTGGCGATGATCTTGAAGCCGGTCTCGCTCCACACCGTGCCGATCAGGCTGTTCACGAGCAGGCTCGCCTTGCCGGCCAGCGGCAGGTTGGCCGGCGCGCCCGCCGCGATCGCGGCGGTCCACTGGCCGATGAGCGTCGCGCCCTCGGGGATCGCCGGCCGCGGGATCGGGCCGTGCCAGCCGCCGAGGAACACGATCGCCGCCGCCGCGCAGATCACGTACATCGCGGCGTATTCGGCCATGAAGAACATCGCGAACCGCATGCCGGAGTATTCGGTGTGGTAACCGGCGACGAGCTCGCTCTCGGCCTCGGGCAGGTCGAACGGCGCGCGCTTGGAGGCGGCCAGCCCGCCGATGAAGAAGATGAAGAACGCGACGAACGCCGCCGGCGAGCGGAAGATCCACCAGCCAAGGATCCCCGTCACCCACGGGCTTGAAACCGTGCCGAACAGGACGGGCGCTTCCTGCATCTTGACGATCTCATTAAAGTTCAGCGAGCCGGCGAGGAACGCGACGACGAGCAGGCACAGGCTCATCGGGATTTCGTAGGAAAGCATCTGCGCGGCCAGGCGCATGCCGCCGTAGAGCGACCACTTGCTCCCCGGCGCCCAGCCGGCCATCAGGATGCCGATGACCTCGATCGCTTCGAAGGCCAAAATATAATACAGGGCCAGCGGCATGTCCGTGACGAGCAGCCGCTCGCTGAACGGCAGCGCCGCGAACGGCAGGAACGCGCCGACCAGCACCAGGATCGGCGCCAGGATGTGGAGCGACTTGAACGCGATCGACGGGACGATGTCTTCCTTGCCCAGCAGCTTGAGGCCGTCGGCGATCGGCTGCAGCACGCCGAACGGACCGACGCGGTTGGGGCCGAGGCGGACCTGGATGAAGCCGGCGATGCGGCGCTCGCCGTACGTGCCGACGATGCCCATGAATGACAGCCAGCCCAGCATGATCGCCGCGCCGACAAGGATCACGACGATGTACAGGGGCCAGACCGGCAACGCCTTGAGCGCGGGCCACATCGAGACCAGAACACCGCTGTAGAACTGTTCAACCCAACCTTGCATCGCCGTCCGTTTTCTCTCTATTCTGATTTCGAATTTCGGATTTCGAATTTGTTTCGGATTTCGATATTCGAATTTCGGATTTCTATCTATCCACTTCTCCCAAAACGATGTCGAACGCCCCGATGACCGCCACGACGTCCGCGATCAGCACCCCGCGCACCACTTCGTGCGTGATGCTCAGGTTGCAGAAGCTGGGCCCGCGCGCCTTGACGCGATACGCGTTCGTCTGGCCGTCGGAAACGATGTAGAACCCGAGCTCGCCGCGCGGGTTTTCGCACGGCACGTAGGCCTCGCCGGCCGGCAGCCGCAGGACCTTGGCGACCTTGCCCATCGTGTCGCCCTCGGGCAGGCCACCCAGCGCCTGCTCGATGATCTTGCAGCTCTCCATGATCTCGATCATGCGGACCCAGTAGCGGTCCCAGCAGTCGCCCATCGTCCCCTTGAGCCCCTCGCCCGTCGGGATCTCGAAATCGAACTTGTCGTACGAGGAGTAGGGCTTGGCCTTGCGCAGGTCGAGGCCGACGCCCGAGCCGCGCAGGCAGGGGCCGGTCAGCCCCCACGCGACGGCCTGGCTCGCGGTGATGACGCCGACGTCGGCCGTGCGCTTGAGGAAAATCTGGTTGCCCGACAGCAGGTCGTTGTATTCCGGCCACACCCGGCGCATCTGGACGAGGAAGGCGCGGATCTCGTCGGCGATCTCGGGGGTGATGTCGCGGATGACGCCGCCGATCCTCGCGTAGTGATAGAGCATCCGGCCGCCGCTGAGCTTCTCGAGGATCGAGATGATCATCTCGCGCTCGCGGAACCCGTAGAGGAACGGCGTGAACGCGCCCAGGTCGAGGGCATAGGTGCCGAACGCGATCAAGTGGCTGGCGATGCGGTTGAGCTCGGCCGTGATGACGCGCAGATACTGCGCGCGCTCGGGGACCTCGATGCCGCCGAGCTTCTCGACGCCGAGGCAGAACGCCAGCTCGTTGTTGATCGCGGCCAGGTAGTCCATCCGGTCGGTGTACGGCACGACCGAGCGGTACGGGACCGATTCGGCGATCTTTTCGAACGAGCGGTGCAGGTAACCGATGTGCGGCCACGTCTCGCGGACCATCTCGCCGTCGGTGCGCACGACGAGGCGCAGCACGCCGTGGGTCGACGGATGCTGCGGGCCCATGTTGATAAGCATCTCTTCGGTCTTGAGCGTGTCGCGGGGGGGTGTGGTCGGGATAATCTCGTGCATGCGGTGGCTCACTGAAGGTTGGAGATGCCGTGATATTCGGTCGGCGCGACGTAGTCCTTGCGCAGCGGGTGGCCGGGCCAGTCGTCCGGAAGGAGGATGCGCGTCAGGCCGGGGTGGCCTTCGTAGACGATCCCCATCAGGTCGAACGTCTCGCGCTCGAGCCAGTCGGCGGCCGGCCAGACGGCGGCGACCGACTCGACGCGCGGCTGTTCGCGGTCGAGGTCGACGCGGATGGTGACTTCGTGGTTGTGACGCGTCGAATACAGGTGGTAGACCGACGAAATGCGGTCCTTCCAGTCGACGCCGGAGACGAGGCGCAGCAGGTCGAACGCCAGGGCCGGCTCGTCGCGCAGCAGGCGCGCGGCCTGGGGCAGCGCCTCGGCCTTGACGCCGATCCAGGGGTCGCCCGCGGCCGGAGCCTGGTAGGGCAGGACCGCGGCGCCCAGTTTCTTCGCCAGAAGATCGTGGATCTGCTCGGCCGTCATGACTGCGCCCCCCGCCCCTGCTGCTTGCCCGTGAAACGCTCCTCGAGCGGCCGGTCGGTGCGGATCTTCGCCTGCAGTTTAAGCAGCGCGTCGATCAGCGCCTCGGGCCGCGGCGGGCAGCCGGGGACGTAAATGTCGACCGGGACGATCTTGTCCAGGCCCTTGATGACCGAGTAGCCGTACTTGCAATACGGGCCGCCGCCGATCGTGCAGGCGCCCATCGCCATGACGAACTTGGGGTCGGGCATCTGCTCCCACAGCCGCTTGAGCCGCGGGGCCATCTTGTGGGTCACCGTGCCGGCGACGATCATCAGGTCGGCCTGGCGCGGCGTCGGCCGGAACGCGCCGGCGCCGAATCTGTCCAAATCGAACCTGGAGGCGCCGACGGCCATCATCTCGATGGCGCAGCAGGCGATGCCGAACGTCAGCGGCCAGATCGAGTTGGCGCGCGACCAGTTGATCGCGGCGTCCAGCGGCACGATCAGGGCGGTTTTGTCCAACCCTTCGGCGTAGAGCGTCTTGAGGTAGGAAAGGTACCGGGTCAGCTCGCGCGGCTCTTGGATAGCCTCGCGCAGCATCTGTTCGGCCGAGGGAAGTTGCGTTTTATCCGTCATCTGCTCGCTCGTGACTTAATCGTTGCGGACGGCCGCCGGGGTCGCGCTCGCGGCCGCGGGCCGGTTCTGACGGGCCTCGGCCGCCGCCTCTTGATCCAAACGTTGCTGGCTGGCTTCTTCCTCCAGCCGGATGCGCGCCTCTTCGTCCGCGCTGATCCAGTCCAGGTTCCCCCAGCGCCACTCGTAGGCCAGGCCGAGCGTCAGGACGAACAGGAACACAAGGATCCCGATCAGCGGCGCCACGGCCACCCCCTTTTGGGCCAGGCTCCGCAGCACGAGCGCCGCCGGGACCAGCACGACGATTTCGACGTCGAACAGCAGGTAAACGAGCGCGACATTATAGAAGCGGCTGTTGAACCGGATCCACGCCGAGCCGATCGTCGGCTCGCCGCACTCGTAAATCCGCTCTTTCTGGGCCTGTTTGCGGCGCGGGCGCACCAGCCAGCCGAAGATAAGGCTGCCGATGACGAAAACGCTTCCGAGGAGGAGGAACACAAGGACGGCGGTGAAGTCGAAATACATAAGGCGCAGATATCTTAAGGGTGCTTTGAGGTTTTTGCAACCTCAACCCCGGCAGACCGGGGTGAGCCGCCCGCGCCTCTACCGGGGCCCGAACGCGCTCGGTTCCACGGTAGCGGCTCATCCCGCCACTGTCAATGCCGAATGTGACATGGGTGTCCGTTGCGCTTGCGCGCGCCCCGCCGCAAAACCCGGCAATCACTTGATTTTCAGTCCATTTCGTCCATCCCGTCCATCCCGTCCATGGGCCCGCGGCCGGCGTCCCGACGCCCAAATGCCGATCGCCCCCGGTTTTTGTGCAAAAATGCTCAATCTATTTCCTGACCGTTCACCCCTCAAGCGCCTCGGGCAGCGGGCGCGGGTCCGGACCGGGGGCCAAAACGATCACACATAACATTTCGCATGTTTTCGCGATGATTTCGCGCATTCGTACTTTGCCATTTGGTTTTGCCTTGCGTTGCCGGCACCGCCAATTCATAATTCAGCAAGCTTTTTCATGATTTTAATGGTTTCAGAGCCGTCACCGTGTCAGGAGCGAGACCCATGCGGCCGCTGAAGTGGATGTGCCTGATTGCACTGCTGGCGAGCGCCGCCCCCAGGCCGGCCTCGGCCGGCCGTCCCGTCGTCATCGAGGAATTCACGGGCACCTGGTGCGTTAACTGTTATGCCGCCGGCTGCGCGCTGGACCGGATCGCCGAGGAATTCCCCCGCAGCGCCGTCATCGTCCTGGCCTATCACGGCCGCGATTCCTTTCATCTGGAGATTAACGACAAGCGCCTAAGTTTGTATACCGTCACCGGTTATCCCACCGTCTGGTTCAACGGGGTGTTCAAGCATGTCGGCGGCTTGCCGATTACGTCCGGGGAAGCCGGAATAACGCACATGTACGATCAATACAAAAGCTTCATCGCCCAGGAGCAACTGCGCACGCTCGGGGTCGAGCCGTTCGCCTTGGCGCTTAATGTCAAGTCCAAGTTGGTCGACCCCAGCGCCGTCCTGACGATCGACACGACCGGCTATCCCAACCCGGTCCTCGTGCAGGGCTTGATGATCGAAGACGTCATCCCTTACGCCGCCACCAACGGCCAGACCATCCTCAATGCCGTCGTTCGCAAAGACCTCGGAACCACGACGGTAACTATGGCAACGCACTGCTCAAAAGTGCTGAATCTTTCTTCGGCCGGCCTCGTGGAATGCTGCAACGTGCGCAACCTTCATCTGGTGGTGATTGTCCAGGACACCGTCACCAAGGAAGTCCTCGGCGCGACGGGGGATTTCGGCGTGAAAAATGCCGCCAGGCGCGACTGGCGGCTGTATCGATGACCCCCGCCGCGGCGCTCAAACCGCCTTGCGTTTCACACACCTCCGGTTCATCATCCAACCAGCTTCCTTGATTGAAACCCCACACTTGTGGCCAACGGGAACGAGAACCATGATCAAGCGCGGGTTACGTCTGATCGAATCCCTTCTCGTGATGGTGATCTATGCCATCCTGGCCAAGATCACCGTCCCCAATTCCCGACACACAGATCACGATCCGGACCCCCCCGCGTAAGTTCTTGCCTTGGCCCCCGGCGCGGATCATAATAGCGGCCGCTTCTGAGATGTAACACATATTCGGTTTCGAACGCCTCCCCCGGGGCCATGGCGAGCAAAAGGTGAACAAGCGGATGCGTATTTTTCCGTGGACATGCTCACTGGCCCCCTACGCCGCCACGGCGCGCCGCCACGCCCCGAGCCGGCAACCCAATCGTCCAGATCGAAACGCAACCCAAATCAAACGGATGTTCTACCCATGATCAAGCATGCCTTTACCCTGATCGAACTCCTCATCGTGGTGGCCATCATCGCGATCCTGGCGGCGATCGCCGTGCCGAACTTCCTCGAGGCGCAGACCCGCTCCAAGGTGTCGCGCATCCAGACCGACCTGCGCTCGATCGTCACCGGCCTGGAAGCCTATTGCGTCGACAACCAGCAGTATCCCGGCATGCCCCCCCAGGGCGCCTGCAACATGATGAGCACCGGCATCAAGCAGTTGACCACGCCGGTCGCCTACCTGATGACCTACCCGCTCGACATCTTCTATTTCAAAAAGGAAAAGATGCAGCCGATCCAATATCAGATCTGCAACTACGGGATGCCGGTCTGGGAAGTCTGGAGCGTCGGCCCGGACAAGACCAACAATTACGGGGCGCTCCCCTACGACCCGACCAACGGCACGATCAGCGACGGCGACCTTCGCCGCGCCAACACCCAGCAGGAAATCCCCGCGCAGTAAAACATCAAAAGGTGAACAGTCGGATGCGTTATTATTCGTTGTTTTGTTCGATGGCCCTCATGATCGCCGCGGCCGCGGCATCGGCCGCGCGCCCCGTGTTGATCGAGGAATTCACCGCCACGTGGTGCCCCTACTGCTACGGCGCCGGCCTGGCGCTCGACCGGATCGAGGCGGAATACCCCCGCTCCAAGGCGATCATCCTGGTTTACCATATCAATGACGATTTCGCCCTGGATGAAGGGATCTTCAAGTACAACTACTACGGCCTCAATTATGTCCCGACCACGATCTTCAATGGCGTCATCAGGGAAGAGGGTTATGGCAGCCTGAAGAGCGCGGGCAAGACCGGCGTCACCACCGTCTACAACAAATTCGTCGCCGACATCGCCCAGGAAACCTCCCGCACGGACGCCGTCGAGCCGTTCTGGCTGACGCTGACCGGCAACGTCGGCCCCGCCAACCCGAAGCTGACGCTGACGGTCGTAACCCCGACCGGCTACGCCAGGGCGGTCAAAGCCCGGTTCTATATCGTCGAAGACGGCATCCCCGTCACCGCGTCCAACGGCCAGACGGTCCTCAACGGCGTCGCCCGCGTCAGCCTCGGCGAGCAGCAGGTCTACCTGCCCACGAAGGGCGGCACGGTCACGCTCACGGCCTCGCTCACGGGCACCGTCCCCAACGTCAACGCGACCAAGCTCCGCCCCGTCGTCTTCCTTCAGGACGACACCACCAAGGAAATCTTGGCCGCGGTCGGTGTCTTTTACGTTCGGACCGCCGCCCGCGGCTCATGGCTCCTCTACCGCTGATCGGGCGCTGATCGGGCGCGCGGCGTGCGGGATCCATTCCCGGCCAGAACAAGAGCCCGCCGGGCAACCGGCGGGCTCTGATCGTCATGGCGATCCGTCGTCGTTCATTCACCGCCCGGCGCCGATGTCGCCGCCGCTGGTCGTCCCGTTCGTCGGGTCATAGCTCACGGCCGCGCCGTTGTTGATGGCATCCGGGCCGAGGCTCCACAGCCTGTATTTGCCGTCGCCGCCGAGCTGATACATCAACGGCTGGCCGCTGAACGGATCGGTCGGCACCACTTCGATGAACTTCGGCGCGAGCGCGTTCAGGCCGTCCGGGTAGCTCCCCTTTCCCTTCCGGTATTGCTCGAGCGCGACCACGACCCGCGCCTGGCCGAGCCTCACCGCGTTGTGCAGGTAGCGCACATTGGCTTCCTCGAAATTCGGCCTCACCTTTTTGATCAGCGGATGCATTCCGGCGACTAATTTCTCATAGCCGGCCTTGTTAAACCCGTTGGCGTTGCGTTGCCAGTAGGGCATTGCGAATCCCGCCTTCTCCCAATCACTCCATTGTTTGTGCTCAGCAGTGAGTCGATCGACATTCTTGATGATCTCCTCGGCTTCGGCCGTTGCATTTTTGCGATGAGCCATCACCTTGGCATAGACCGCCCGCAGTTTGTCCGGGTCCCTGCGCGCATAATCGAGCACCCAATCCATGGAGCGGATTTCTCCGTCGAGCCACTGGTTGAAATCGCCCTGCGTGGCTTCGACGGCCTTGAGCTGCGCCGCGAGTCCCTTGAGCTGGTCGTCGTCCAGCGCACCGCTCGCCGCCAACCGCGAGATCTGCGCAAGGGGGAATCTCTGGCACGCGACCGAGATCAACCCGCCGATCAGCGTGCAGTTGGGCACGCCGTAGTCGCGCGACATTTTCAGGACGGCCAGGTAATCGTCGATCGCCTTGTCGTACTGCTTGAGGCTCTCGAAGTAACGGCCTTCGACACACATGATCCGCGCGATCTGCTGCGCCGCCAGGAAGTTCGGCACCGCCGTGTCCGGCCCGCAATCGCCGATGTCGTTGACCGCGTAGTTCAGCTCGACGCCCTTGCGGACCTCGTCGAACGCCGGCTTGAACCTGGCGATCGTGGTGAGCAGCGGCTTGCTGTTTTCCGTCCAGCCCTGGGCCAGCGCCGCCTTGATCAGATCCTCTTCATGATACGTAAACATCGTCCCCATCACCTGCGAGGCGTCGATGTAGTGGATCATCGCGTTGTCGCGGCCGGTCTTCTCGCGGATCGCGACCAGCACGTCGCGGCACTTGTTCGAAATCTCCGCCAAGTTCTTCTTGCGGTTGACGTAACACTCGGCCTTGATTTGGTAACTGATGTCGCCCCCGGGCGTCTCGCCCTGCTTGATCCGGTGGCCGACTTCGACCTTGCCGCCGTCGTCCTTGCCGTCAGGGCCGATGCTGTAAATCGTCGCAACCTGCTTGTCGGCGCTCAGGCTGTAGCGGATCGGCTGGCCGGGCGCAAACGGATCTTCGGGCAATTGCGCCATCGATGTTTCGTCGCCCACGAGTTTGCTTAAGTCTTCCGGTAATGCATCATGCCGTTGGTAGTAGGCCTCGATTGCACCCTCAGTTAACGCGAGGTTCTCCGCGGCCGACTTCAGCTTCTTGAGCAATTCGGCATCGTCCGCCTTGTAGATGTGCGGGCTCCATGATTTGAGTTCTCTAATCTGGATGATGTCGCCCGGGCTCATCGTCCCGTTCGTCGGGTCGTAGGTGATCGCCGCGTGGTCGTCGACGCCGTCCGGGCCAACGCTATAGATGAACACCTTGCTGTAATCGTCTGGATACGTGATCTTGAGCGTGTCGGTCGACTTGGCGTCGCGGCCCGTGAAGAGGTCAAGCATCTCGTTCGCGTGACCCTTGTTGTTCGCAATCAGGTCGGCGATCGTGCCTGGGAAGGTTCGCGTAACCATTGCATAACTGAATGCGGCGCTGGCGGTTGATTCCAGGTTGCGGTTTGTCCTCGATGCAAGATCCGAGACGTCCTGCTTGAGCGGCGAGGTGGTTTCGGCAACCTGCTGCGCCGTTACCTTGAACTTCGCGTCGCTGCCGAATCCGGTGTAGAAGGTGATTTCAGATGTCACATTCTGCAAACGCCGTGAAGTTCTGAGCTTTTTAATAAATGCATCGACCATCGGTTGGTCCTGTGCTGTGCCATCGACCTGGATCTTGCCGTCTTGGTCGATATTGATTTTTTCCACGACAACGTTGCTTGCGACAGCCATCGTTTTAATGGCCTGCTCAATGCCGCTGGTTTCCTCCGCGCTCGCCTGGTGCAGCCCGAGGCCGGCGGTGAGGCCGATCATCGCGATGATCACCAGGCCGCTCAGCGCCATGCCGCTCATCCGCGCCGGAAAGCGCAGCGGGTTGGATAACAATGATGCGATGCGCTTGCCGATCTGGGTGCGGGTTGCGCACAGGCCGGCCTTGAGCATCCGCTGGCGATTGGCTTTGTGCTCGAGAACCCAGTAGAGCTGCTCGGCGTAGCTGTGCGCGTCGTCGTCGGTTTTCAAAAGCGCGCGGTCGCACGCCAACTCCATCGACTCTTCCCACTTGCGCCCGGCCCACCACACCGCCGGGTGGAAGAAGAACAGGATTTCGGCGACGCGCCGCACGGCAAGAGCAAGCGGGTCGCGCTGCTTGAAATGCATCAGTTCGTGGCGCACGAGCCACGCGATCTGCTCGCGGCCGGCCTGCTCGGCGATCCAGCGCGGCAGGAGCACCACCGGCTTTAAAACCCCGCCCAGCGCCGGCGAATCGAGCGCGTCCGACACCCGCAGCTCCGGCGCCGCGGCAATGCCCAGCTCGCGCGCGACCTCATTATATATATCCTGCACGCCGGCCGGGGCCGGGCCGCTCGCGCCCACCAGCCGCCGCAGCCGCCGCATGTCGAACGCCAGGTACCCGATCATCCCCAGCACGACCGCCAGCCACGCCGCCTCGACCGCGCGCGCCGGCGAAATCGAAACCGAAAAACCCTTGCCTGCCACGGTGGCCGCAGCCGGCGCCGACGCTACTGTCTTCGCCACGGACGCATTCGCCGGGGCGCTCTTCGCAACGTCGTCGCCCGTCTCGGCCGTGGCGCTCAGGATCTGGTTCAGCGCCGCCTGGCGCTGCTCGGGCGTCAGCATCGCGCCGCCGCCGTACGGCACGTCCATGACCGGCAGCGGCGCGCCGATCACCAGCCCCAGGATCGGCTTGGCCAGCACGACCAGCCACAGCATCGCGCACAGGCGCGGCGTGCGGATCCGAAAGACGGCGATCAGCGCCCACACGAGCGCGGCGAGAACAACCAGCTCAACGCTCACCATCGCGATCCGGGTGAGCAGCGCGTGAGACATCGGCATCCATCCGTTCATGGCCTGTTCTCCTTTTTCTTCGAATCGCGCAGCATGGCCTTGAGTTCGGCCAGCTCCGCCTCGCCGACTTTTTCTTCCTTCAAGAGGTGCGCCAGCAGGAGCTGCGGCGAGCCCCCGAAGAAATCGCGCATCAGCTGCCGGAGCGAGCGGCTCGCGACCTTCTCGCGGGCGACCACCGGCGCGAACCGCAGCACGCGCTCGACCGTCGGGATCGGCTCAATGAACCCCTTGGCGCGCAGGTTGGCCAGCACCGTGTGGACCGTCGTCCCCGCCAGCGGCCGGGCGAGATCCTCGCCGACCTCGGCCGCCGTGGCGTTGCCGCGCTTCCAGATGACCTGCATGATCTCCAGCTCGAGCCCGGTCAGCTCCGGCTCGCCGCCCTTGGTCTGGGTTTTCTTTTGCCTCGGCATCGAGTTCCTCCATGTCCATCGTCTTGTCTCTATTTTTATAGAGCCTCTCGGCATTCGTCAACTCTTTTTTCTCGGGACCGCCACTTTTTCCAAAAATCCCGCCCCTCTAGCCTATAGTCGCTTTACCCCGCAAAAAGTTTGGCGAGCTTATGGAATTGAACAGGCATCCCGCGAATTCCCATGAGACCCATAGGCCCCATAAGTCCCATCCCCCTATTCCCCCCTGTCCGCCCTGTGCTACGATCACCCGCGGAGTGTCGCGCAATGCCGAAGAAACCCACCCCATTCCCCATCGACCGCGTCATGACCACTCTGGAGGCCGCCGTCGCGCCGTGGCGCGTGCCGATCGTGACCGAATATTCGCGCGGCGGCGCCGACCCGTTCCGGATCCTGATCTCGACGATCCTCAGCCTGCGCACCAAGGACCAGACGACGGCCGACGCCTCGGCGCGGCTGTTCGCGGCCGCCGACACCCCCGAGGCGATGCTCAAGCTGACCGAAACGCAGATCGCCGACCTGATCTACCCGGTCGGCTTCTACAAGACGAAGGCCAGATCGATCCTCGCCGTCTGCGCGACATTAATGGAGGAGCACGGCGGGGGCGTCCCGGCCGACATGGACGAGCTGCTCAAGCTCAGCGGCGTCGGGCGCAAGACGGCCAACCTGGTCCTGACGCTGGGGTTCGGCAAGCCGGGCATCTGCGTCGACACGCACGTCCACCGGATCACGAACCGCTGGGGCTACGTCGCGACCAAAACCCCCGAAGAGACCGAGATGGCGCTGCGCAAAAAGCTCCCCCCCCGCTACTGGATCCCGATCAACGACTGGCTGGTGGCGTTCGGCCAGAACCTGTGCCTGCCGGTCTCGCCATGGTGCTCGCGCTGCCCGCTCCATGCCGACTGCGCGCGCAAGGGCGTCACCCGCTCGCGGTAGGCCGTTCCTCTCCGCTCACATCCATCATTTTTTGTTTCATCTGGTAAACTTTCTGCCGATACGTATGATGAGGCCGTGGTTCCCACGGCCCGAAGCCGCATAAGCCGGCAGATTTCGTGTTAATGAGGACGCCCGTGGCAACAAGGTATGGATCAACCACTTCCACGCGGATCGCCGTGGATCTGGCTGACATGAAAACATCGAATAACACGGCGGCTGTGATCGGCACCGGATTCCTCGGATCCGGCATGGCGCTTGCCATCTACGACCCCGAGCTGCACGTCGGGGGCGTGCTGCATTTCATGCTCCCCAGCTCGATGATCAACCGGCAGAAGGCGCTCGCCAACCCGTATATTTTTGCGGACACCGGGATCCCGCTCCTGTTCCGCCGCACCTACAAGCTGGGGGCGGCCAAGGAGCGGCTCGTGTGCCGCATGGCCGGGGCGGGCTCGACGCTCAACTCGGCGTTCAATATCGCGGATGAAAATGTGCAGGCTGTCCGAAACATCCTCAAGGCCAACGGCGTCGCATTGCACGGTGAATGCATCGGCGGGCTCTCGTCCATCAGTCTGGATCTCAATTTGTCCGACGGGCGCGTCCGCGCGGTTAAATCCAACGGGGAAGAAGTCGTGTTATGATTGATCTCGAGAAATTGGTCAGCCGCATCGAGGATATCCCGGCCCTGCCGGACATCGTCGTCAAGCTCCTCCACGCCAGCCGCGACCCGAACGTCTCGACGCGCGAGATGGTCGAGCTGATCAAACACGACCCGGCGCTGACGATCAAGGTCCTGCGCCTGTGCAACTCCACCTACTACGGCCTGCCCCGCAAGATCAACTCGATCCAGGAGGCGCTCGTCTACATCGGCACCGACACCCTCGTCAACTTCGTGCTGGCCGGCTGCCTGTCCAGCTTCTACCAGCAGGCCCAGGGCGGCTACGGCCTCGAGAAGGGCGAGCTGTGGCGCCACAGCGTCGGCTGCGCCATCGCCAGCCAGCGCATCGCCGCGCACTCCAGCGAGGACGCCTCGGGCCAGGCCTTCACCGCCGGCCTGCTGCACGACATCGGCAAGATCATCCTGAACTCGTACGTCGACAAGGAGCTGCCCCAGATCCTCGAGCTGGTCGAGGCCGAACAGCTCTCGTTCTGCGAGGCCGAGAAGCGCGTCATCGGGTTCTCCAACACCGAGGCCGGCACGCACATCGCCCGCCACTGGAACCTGCCCGAGCCGCTCATCGAGGCGATCGCGTACCACCAGGAGCCGACCCGCGCCAAGGTCGCCCCGCGCCTCGTCGCGCAGGTGCACCTGGGCAACATCATCTGCATCAGCTTCGGCATCGGCGTCGGCACCGACGGTTTGGCGTATACATTCCACCCGAAGGCACTCGAAGTCTCCGGCATGGAAATCGGCGACCTCTACCGCCTGTCGCTCGACGTCCACGACGATTACAAGAAGGCCGAAGAGCTGATCCGCCTGGCCGCGTAATGCAGCTGTCGGAATTTTCGTGCTCGTGCTCGTAATCGTAATCGTAATCGAGATTCGAACTGGCCACCGTCCGTTACCGGCGGCGGCCTCCTTGTTTTCGCTCTTGCCAAACAGAAAAGGACCCAAGGTTTTTGGTCCCTTGGGTCCCTTATGTCCTTGTGATCCGTTTCTTACTGATGCCGGCCGGCGGACTCTTCTTCCTTGATCAGCTTGGTGAGGTACTTGATCAGGTTCTGGAGGTCCGGCTTCTTGGCCATGTCGTGCTTGATCTTGTTGTGGGCGTGGATGATCGAGCTGTGGTCGCGGCCGCCGAACTTGCGGGCGATCTCGGGGAAGCTGAAGTCGGTCAGCTCGCGCGCGAGGTACGCGGCGATCTGGCGCGGCCCGGCGAACTTGCGCGAGCGGTTGGCGCCGGTCATCTCGTGCAGCGTCAGGCCGAAGTAGTTGCAGACGGTCGTCTGGATCTTTTCGATCGTGATCTTGCGCGGCTCGTCGCCGACGAGGAACGGCCCGAGCATCTCGCGCGCCGAGTCGATCGTGATCGGCCGGCTGGTCATCGTCGAGTGCGCGGCCAGGCGCGTCAGCGCCCCTTCGAGCTTCCTTAAATTGGAGCGGATCCGCTCGGCGATGAAGATCGTGACCTCGGGCGGCAGCTCCATCCCCATCGCGCGCGCCTTCTGGCGCAGGATCGCGACGCGCGTCTCGAGGTCCGGCGCCTGGATGTCGACGATCAGCCCCCACTCGAACCGCGAGCGCAGCCGCTCCTCGAGCTCGTGGAGCTCCTTGGGCGGGTGGTCGCTGCTGATGACGATCTTCTTGCCCGCATTATACAAATCGTTGAACGTGTGGAAGAACTCGTGCTGCGTCTGCTCGGCGCCCGAGAAGAACTGCACGTCGTCGACCATCAGCAGGTCGACGTTGCGGAAGCACGAGCGGAACTCGACGAGCCGCTTGGAGGCGACCGCCTCGATGAAGGCGTTCATGAACGTCTCGCTCGAGACGTAGAGGATGTTGAAGTGGTCGCCGTAGCCGAGCAGCTTGTGGCCGATGGCCTGCATGAGGTGCGTCTTGCCGAGCCCGACGCCGCCGTAGATGAACAGCGGGTTGTAGACGCGGGTGGCCGGGTCGGCGACGGCCTGCGCGGCCGCGTGCGCGAACCGGTTGGACTCGCCGACGACGAAGCTGTCGAACGTGTAGTTGGCGTTGAGCGGGGCAGAGGTGAGCTCGGTCGGGCGGCCGGTGCGGTCAAAGCGACGGAAGACCTCCATGGCGCGCTTCTCGGTGACCGAGAGGCGCTCGGTGGTCGGGTCCTCGCCGGCGCCGGCGCCGGCCGGTTCGGCGCCGAAATCGGCCTCGACCTGGTATTCCAGGCTGACGTCGTGTCGCATCAGCAGGGCCAGCGTGTCCACAATCAGCTCGTGATAGTTGTTGGAGATCCAGTTGCGGTAGAAGACGCTGGGGACGGAGAGGACCACGCGGCCCTGCTCGAGGCTGATGGGATGGATCGGCTCGATCCACGTCGCGAACGATTCCTCATCGACCTTGGAGCGCAGCTGATCCAGCGCCTGCTCCCAGAGGACTGATGAAGTGGCGTTCATGTTTGACATAGGACCTTTCCAACGATGGTGAACGGGGCGGTGCGGGCGCGAAAAGCCCCGGCCTGCCGATTTGCGACTGCTGGTCGTCATGAGCCGGGCACTGCGCTGCCAGATGCCCCCTACAAAACTCCTTTTTCGGGGTGAATTCAAGTTAAAAATGAGGCCTAAAAATTCCTCTTGATTTTGCGAAAATTAACCTCAATAATCGTAGCCCTTGATGACGATGCGTCTTCAAGTGACGGTTCAAGGAGAAGTACTTTCGTTCGCTGGTGTAGCTCAATCGGCAGAGCACCCGCCTTGTAAGCGGGAGGTTGCGGGTTCGATTCCCACCACCAGCTCCAAAGGCCAACAAAAACGGCCTCAAATAGATTTCGCCGCCGCCCGCTGGGCGTTCCGGCGCAACCCCGTGGAGGGGTGCCCGAGTGGTTAAAGGGGACGGGCTGTAAACCCGTTGCTTCACGGCTACGAAGGTTCGAATCCTTCCCCCTCCACCATCCTCTCAAACCCGCCGCCGCAAGGCGGCGGGTTTCGCTTATTAATGCTAATATTGTGTTTTCAACGCGATATATTGGGATTCTCCCATTCGATTTCCGGCAGCGGCCCGGCGCGCCGGCGGACGCAATGGACTGCATGGACGCAATGGCCGCGCTTTGTGTCCGGGATTGCGATTAAAATCACCCCTGGCCAGCCGGGCTTCCCGCCCCTGTCCGTGCCCCCGTCCGTGCCTGTCCGTGCCCGTCCGTGCCCGCGCGCGGCCCGCGCTTGCAAGAACCGTCCCGATGTGCTTACGTTATCAGGCCGGGCGTCTTGCCCCGCCAAGGAGGAACGCAAACGTGGTGATTCGAGTCGATGGACGCGCGGCCGACCAGCTCCGGCCGGTGACGATCACGCCCAACTACCTGCCCGCCGCCGAGGGCTCGTGCCTGATCGAGGTCGGCAACACGCGCGTCATCTGCACGGCGACGCTCGAGAACCGGGTCCCGCCGCACGTCTACGGCACCGGCAAGGGCTGGATCACGGCCGAATACGCGATGCTGCCGCGCAGCTCCGCCCAGCGCATCGTGCGCGACGGCGTCCGCGGCAAGATCGGCGGCCGCAGCCACGAGATCCAGCGCCTGATCGGCCGCTCCATGCGCGCCGTCTTCGACCTGGCCCGCTTCGGCGAGCGCACGATCATCCTCGACTGCGACGTCATCCAGGCCGACGGCGGCACGCGCTGCGCCTCGATCACCGGGGCGTTCGTCGCCCTGGGGCTGGCCGTCGAGCGCATGAAAAAAGAGAACAAGCTTTCGATCCAGCCGATCAAGGACTACGTCGCGGCCGTCAGCGTCGGGATCGTCGAAGGGAGCCCGGTCCTCGACCTCTGCTACCTCGAGGATGTGCAGGCCGAGGTCGACATGAACGTGGTGTTGACCGGCGCGGGCAAATTTGTTGAAATCCAGGGCACGGCCGAAGCCCAGCCGTTCGACGCCGAGCAGCTTGCCCGGATGCAGGCCCTCGCCGCCGGCGGCATTGCCCAACTGATCGAGATCCAGCGGCAATTCGTCACGCTCGAAGACAGTTCCAGTTGCCCGAACCCCGCGAGGTAATGCCGATGCTACCCACCCCAGCTCACATTCGTGCTCATGTTCGTGCTCGTGCTCACATTCGTGCTCGTGCTCGTGCTCGTAATCGTAATCGTAATCGAGAATCGAAGATTACATTTATTCTCCTGTTCCTGTTCGCATCCACCGCCCTCGTCGGCTGCGCCCACTCCCCGCGCGACCGCCGCGTCCTCGTCATGGACTTCGAGAGCACGATCTCGGAGGCGGGCGTCCCCGACGGCCCCGGCATCGCCGAGCTGATCCAGGCCGAGCTCATCAACAAGCCCCGCGTCATCATGAGCACGCGCCAGGAGCTGCGGCCGCTGATGCAGAAGGCGCTCAGCCGCCAGATGAGCGCGGCCGACCTCGGCTCCAAGGCCGGCGTCGACTACCTCGTCATCGGCTCGATGACGCGCGTCAACGACAGCTACGTCCTCAACGCGCACCTGTTCTCGGTCGAGACCGGCGAGATCGTCCGGAATTCGTCCGTCACCCGCGCCTGCAGGCAGGAACGCGATATTTACCCGCTCATCCAGGCGGTGGCCCGCACCTCCGCCTCGCAACTCAAACTCCTTGCTGAAATGCACGACAGGGCCGATCGCGGCGAACCGATCCAGGCGCCGGCGCCGGCCACGGAGGCTCAACGATGAAGAAGCTCGGCCTTGGACTGATCCTGCTGGCCGTGGCGATCGCCGCGGCCGGTTGCATCCGCTCGAAGGTGGTCATCACGTCCGTCCCCGACGGCGCCGAGGTGATCTGGCGCGGCAAGCCCTACGGCGCCACCCCCGTCGAGATCCCGATCAACTACTACTGGTACTACGACTACTCGCTCTCGAAGCCGGGCTACAAGAAGGTCGAGATGCTCGAGCATTTCCGCACGCCGCCCTGGTTCCTGATCCCGACCGATTTCATCATGGAAATCATCCCCATCCCGATTTCGGACACGCGCGCGCGCAATTTCGTCATGGAGCCGCTCCCGCCGAAGGAAGCCGGCAAGTAAGCCTGAGTGACCGTGGGGCCGGCGAGAGCGCCGGCCCAATTGTTTTCATCCATTTCGTCCATCCGGTCCATCTCGTCCACTCTCATTCGAATTGCATAGCCTGGGCGTGATCCAATGCGTTTTCTCCTGGTCCTCGTTTCTTGTTTCAGCGCTTTCTGCGCCGCCGCCTCCGCCGCGCAGACCGACGCCATCGTGGCCCGCGTCAACAGCGAGGTCATCATGCTCAGCCAGATGCGCGACGCGGCGCTCGACCAGGACGTCCCGATCCAGGACCTGATGAGCGACGGCCTGAAGGGCGCCGGCTTCCGGCGGGTCCTCACCGCGCTTGTCGACGAGGCCCTGCTCGTCCAGCGCGCCGCGAAGGACGAGATCAAGCTCGACGACGTCGCCATCGCGGGCAACGTCGACCGGATGATCAAGGAGCTGGACCGCCAGCTCGGCTCGCACGAGGCGCTCGAGGCCTACCTCAAGGACCACAGCCTTTCGTTCGAGGAATTCCGAGAGATGCTGACGCGCCGCGAGCGCCGCCGCACGCTGGCGACCGAGGTCGTGGCGCGCCGGGTCAAGACCGACGCCGCGACCATCGCCGAGTTCGAGAAGAAATGCCTCGCCGAAAACAAGCCGACCGAGTCGGTCCGGCTCGCCCACATCCTGGTCAAGGTCCCGGGCGGCGATCGCGCCGGCGCGGCGGCGGCCGCCGCCTACCGCAAAGCCCTGTCGATCGCGCGCCGGGCCGGCTCGGACCCGGCCCGGTTCCCCGCGCTCGCGCGCGAAAACAGCGACGACGCCGCGACGCGCCAGGCCGGCGGCGACCTCGGCTGGCTCGACCCGCGCACCATCCGCCCCACTCTCAAGCAGGCCGCCGGGGGGCTCAAGACGGGCGACGTCTCCGAGCCGGTGTGGGCCGACGACGGCTGGCACATCGTCCAGCTCGTCGACCGCCGCGACGTCCGCGATCTTTACTTCGCCGACGCCTTCGCCCGGGAACGCGCCCGCCTCGTCGAGCAGCTCCGCGCCGAAGCCACGATCAAGATCTACGACCCGCAGTAGCGCAGGCCGTTTTCGAAGAAAGTGGCATTTGAAAAACCGGCATCCGCGCCGAAAGTGAGGCTACCGGTATAGCGCCCACTGCCCCGCCGCGTTGCCATACTGAAATTCGTAGGAGCCCATGTCGACAATGCTGATCCGGGCTTTTCCGAGAATGTCGGTCGTCGGCGCGCCGGTGTTTGTGCCGTGATTGATGCACAGCGAGTTCGAACGGAGCCGCAAGCCATCGTCGGTCGTCATCCAGATGCCATCGGGACCGGCCGGATTGGCTTGGTTTACAAACCACGGATCGAGTTCAAAATTCCCGCCGCCATCACCGCCATACGACCACTTCCACGTCGAACCGCTTCCACGGCAGCCTTCAATGTCATTATTTTTATAAATCATCGTGGCCGAGTCATTCTGAATTGCAGACGCGTAATGCAACACGCCCCAGAGTACATACTGATCCACGTTATCCCAGAAAATGCAGTTGGTCACATACACCGCCCCCCCATGGCTATATAACGCGCCTCCATAAGCCGGGCCGGGTTGCCCATATACGATATCAGGACCATTACGCCCACCCGGGACGACAGTCCAGGAAGGAGATCCCCCCCCAGCTTTGTTGCTGAACAATGTGCAATTGGTCAGCGTGAGCCTTCCCTCATTGTAAATGGCGCCGCCCATGCCAGGCCCGGCGTACTCGCCTCCAATCGCCAAATTGCCGCAGAAAACGGAATTCGTGATTGTCGATGAAGACAACGCATCATTGTAAATCGCGCCGCCCATGCCTCGCGGGCCGATGTCGGCATACCCTGCGATCAATGTATTCGTCGCAAAAACGCAATTACTGAATGTTGACAGCACCGAGCCGTTGTAGATCGCCCCCCCTTTACCGTCGCCAATGCCTCCTCCGACGTTGATTTCGGCGAAAACGCATTTATTTACGGTTAATGAAACGGAGGTATTGTACATGCCACCGCCGGGGGGAATGGGACGATATGGCCCATGACGGTTTCCGTCGCTGATCGTGAATCCGTCGAGAACGCCATAGTTCCCGCCCATGACGATATGATTCGAATACTTGGTCTCAGAGAGCGCGCCGCTTAAAATCGTGGGATGCGTCGTGATGTTACGTTGCTGGCGAGTCGTCTCGGTACCTGCAAATCCGCCGTAAATGCCAACGTCCTCCGGCATGACAAACGAAATTGTCTGATCGTAATCCTGCGTTGGCTTGTACGTTCCGGCCGCGACCCAGATTTCGTTGCCGGGCTTGGCGGCATGAAGCGCCGTTTGGAAAGATGGATAAGCCGTAGCCCACGACAAGCCGTAATTGGGTGTTTGGGCTGTTGCCTTGGAATCGGGCTTGACATATAGCACTTTTGGTTTGCTCTGGATATTGCCGATTACGTTGACTGAAAAATCGGGCTGTTGCGGATCACTGGTCGCGAAACTCAAAACCTTGCTGAAGGTCCCTTCGGTCTGGGTGCTTAGCGAAACCTCGAGCCTCGTGGGATCCGGTGCTGACGTTGGTCCCCGGCATCTTGGCGATCTTGAACGGGGTGGCGATTGCCGGCGTTCCCAATGTCATCTTCAGGTCGCCCACATTCCTGATGATCAGTTGGGCCGTCGGCGAGGGTGCGCCCGGCGCCGTCGAGCGCAATCGGAGCGAGCCTCCATTGGGAATGTTCATTCCGGTTCCATTGGTCACATACACGGTCGGCGCAAGTGCCCGCCCGGATAGACTGGTCCCGGCCGTGGGCTTGTATGTGGCGGCGGCCACCCGGATTTCGTCGCCGGATGTGGTCGCGCCTTGGGCGTCGGCCATTACATAAATCACCGCCGCATCAACGGAGGGTGCCATCACCAGCCACGTCATCAACCAAAATACTTTGAAGCGCATGACGGTTTCCTCATTTCGAAACGGACGGAATCTGCGCGATATGAACTGCTTACTCTTTCTGGTATAATTGACTTCCAGAAGACATGAACTGTCAACTTCTCAATCCAATAGATGCCATTTCCGAAGTGCTTTTTACATTTTGCATCCATGTATATTTTTACTCTTTACCGCCTGCTCTTCACTCTTTCATTGATTTCCCCCGCCCGGCTGTCTATCGTATGGGGTTTGTTTCGGGGCGCCGGACGCGTCAGTAAGTTCTCAAGGAATCAGGATCATGCCGCTTCTTGTCGTTTTGGGTTGCCAGTGGGGTGACGAAGGCAAAGGAAAAATCACCGACATCATCGCCGCCGAGGCCGACCTCGTCGCGCGCTACCAGGGGGGGAACAACGCCGGCCACACGATCATCGTCGGCAACGAGAAAACGGTCCTCCACCTCGTCCCGTCGGGGATTCTGAACCCCACGACGCAGTGCGTCATCGGCAACGGCGTCGTCGTCGACCCGCTCGTGCTGCTTAAGGAAGTCGAGATGCTCGAGGCGGCCGGCGTCGTCGTCCGCCCGCGGCTGAAGCTCTCCGAGGCCGCCCACGCGATCGTCCCGTACCACAAGCTGCTCGACCAGGCCCAGGAGCGCATGCGCGGCAAGGGCAAGATCGGCACGACCGGCCGCGGCATCGGCGGCGCCTACGCCGACAAGGTCGCCCGCCAGGGCGTGCGCCTCGGCGACTGGCGCAGCAAGGACCGCCTCGCCGGCAAAGTCCAGGCGCTCGACCAGTATTACAAGCCCCTGTTCAAGCACGTCTTCAACGAGACGATGCCCGGCCCCGACGAGGTCATCGAGGAACTGTGGTCGGCCGAGCCGCTCATCGCCCCGCTCCTCGACGACACCGTGATGCTCATCAACCAGGCCCTCGACGACGGCAAGCGCGTCCTGGCCGAAGGCGCCCAGGGGATCATGCTCGACATCGATTTCGGGACGTATCCATACGTCACCAGTTCCAACCCGTCGACCGGCGGCGTCAGCACCGGCCTCGGCGTGGCCCCCCAGCGCATCACCGAGGTCCTCGGCGTCGTCAAGGCCTACACCACCCGCGTCGGCGAGGGCCCGTTCCCGACCGAGCTCGACGGCGAACTCGGCGAGCGGATCCGCCAGACCGGCGGCGAGTTCGGCGCCACCACCGGCCGGCCCCGCCGCTGCGGCTGGTTCGACTCCCCGGTCGCGCGCCGCGCCATCCAGGTCACCGGCACGACCAAGCTGGCCCTGACCAAGCTCGACGTCCTCGACGGCCTCGACTCGATCAGCATCTGCACGCACTACGAGGGCCCCGACGGCAAGCGCCACGACTACATCCCGCTCGACATCAGCCTGCTCGAGCAGTGCAAGCCGGTTTACGAGGAGATGCCCGGCTGGCGGTGCTGCACGGCCGAGTGCAAGGCGTTCGAGGACCTGCCCAAGGCCGCGCGCAATTACGTGCACCGGCTCGAGCAGCTCACGGGGGCCGACATCCCGATCGTCTCGGTCGGCGCCGGCCGCAAGCTGACGATCCTTCGCCAGCCCACGTTCTTTTAAATGTGGGGCCGGCGCCCTCGCCGGCCATTCATTCGTGCGTCGTGCTCGTGCTCGTAATCGTAATCGTAATCGAAAATCGAAATTGAAAATCGAGCCCGCGCCGGCCGCTAAAAACCGAATCCACCTAACCCCTCGTTTCAACGAGGGGTTTTAAAAACCACCCATTCCCCAAACCGTTTCAACGGTTTCAAGTTCACCATCGTGCCGCCACCCAACCCCACCCCCCGCCAGCTCATCGGCCGCCTCTTCGGCGCAATGCTCGAGGCCTCGGGGCCGCGCTCGTGGTGGCCCGCCGACCACGCCGGTCCCCGCGGCGGCTTCGACGAGATCGTCATCGGCGCAGTCCTCACCCAAAACACCGCGTGGAAAAACGTCGTCCAGGCGCTCGCCTCCCTTCGCGCCGCGAACCTCCTCGACCTCGAAAAGCTCACTGTCGCCGAGCCGGAGGCGATCGCCCCGCTCATCAAGTCCTCGGGCTATTACAACCTGAAATCACGCCGCCTCAACTCCGTCGCCTGCTTCTTCGCCCCCGGCGGCAAGCTGCGCCTGGCCGAGCTGGCCACCTGGCCGCTCGAGACGCTCCGTCAATCGCTCGTCAATGTCTACGGCGTCGGCCCCGAGACCTGCGACTCGATCCTGCTCTACGCCCTCGGCCGCCTCTCGTTCGTGATCGACGCCTACACAATGCGGATCGGCCGCCGCCACGGCCTGCTCACCGACGACGACAACTACGATTCGGCGCGCGCGCTCTTCTCCAACCACGTCGAGCCCGACCTGCAAATCTATAACGAATACCACGCGCTCCTCGTCTGGATCGGCAACAACTTCTGCCGCCCGACCCCGCGCTGCCACCAATGCCCCCTGTCGCGCCGCGACTGTTTCAGCGACAATAAACACTGGACCGCCCTGAAGAAATTCAGGGAAGGCAGGTCGGGTCTATGACCCGACTCCGGATCCGAACTCACAAACACAAAACACGAAACACACGAAAAAGGACCACGAAAATTCACGAAAATATTCCGAATAAAAATTTCCGCGATTTCTTTCGTGCAATTTCGTGGTCTTCATTTCGTGCCTTTTCGTGTTTGAATTCACTGTCATGAAACTCTCCGACTTCCAGTACCACCTGCCCCCCGAGCTGATCGCCACGCACCCGGCCGAGCGCCGCGACGCCTCGCGCCTCATGCGCCTGGACCGCGCCGGCGGAGCCGTCGAGCACCACGTTTTTTCCGATCTCCCCGGCCTGCTTCGCCCCGGCGACTGCCTGGTGATCAACGACAGCCGCGTCATCCCGGCGCGCGTGTGGGCCGAGCGCCGCGGCGGCGGCCGCACCGAGCTGCTGCTCATCGCCCCGGGCGGCGAGGGCGTCTGGGAAGCCCTCGCCCGCCCCGCCCGCCGGCTCGTCCCCGGCACGCGCCTGACGCTTCCCGGCAACGCCGGCGAGGTCGAAGTCATCGGCGGCGAAGGCCGCTCGCGCCTGGTCCGCTTCCACACCGCCGAGCCGCTCGAGCAGTTCCTCGCCCGCGCCGGCGAGATGCCGCTGCCGCCTTACATCCTGCGCGAGCGCCAGGCGCGCGGCGAGGCGCCCCACGCCACCGAGGCCGACCGCGAGCGCTACCAAACCGTCTACGCCCGCGAGCAGGGCTCGATCGCCGCCCCGACGGCCGGCCTGCATTTCACCCCCGAGTTATTGGCTGAAATCGAAAAGCGCGGCATCGAGATCCGCCGCGTCACGCTGCACGTCGGCATCGGGACGTTCGAGCCGATCGAGGTCGACGACCTCGCCGACCACAAAATGCACACCGAGCTCTATGAGATCTCGGCCGAGAACGCCGCCGCGATCGAGGCCGCCCGCATCGATCCCGATCGCCGCGTCGTCGCCGTCGGCACGACAGCCATCCGCACGCTCGAGTCCTGCGCCGCCAGGCACGGCCGGATCCAGGCCGACGCCGATTCCACCGCCCTCTTCATCCAGCCCGGCTTCAAGTTCCAAGTCATCGGCGCAATGGTGACCAATTTTCACCTGCCCGCCTCGACGCTCCTGATCCTCATCTCCGCCTTTGCGGGCCGCGAAAACGTCCTGGCCGCCTATGCCGAGGCCGTCCGTGAAAAGTACCGCTTCTTCAGCTACGGCGACGCGATGCTGATCGAGTAGGGGATGGAATTTCGGTTCGGATCTCAAACGATGGACCTTCTTGCAAATTGATGAGAGACCTTGGCCCAGCATCCCCAAGCCCTCGCTTATGAGCACCCATCCCATTCACCCCGCGATTCATCGCGGGGTTTTAAGCATGGATTCCGTTTCAACGGTTTCCCGCCCCATTTTCCAAAGATTAGTTTCCCGCAAGTGTCTTAAGGGTCGCCAAGGGAATACCCAAATCCAAATCTTCCATGTTACGCTTTCTCTCGCCCGGCCACCCCGCCCGGCCAAGTTATCTGAACTAGGAACTCGAAACTAGAAACTAGAAACTTATTA
>JBDKRG010000042.1:0-14697 GCA_039683515.1 Candidatus Sumerlaeia bacterium
TCTGCACCTCTGCCAAACTCTGCACCTCTGCGACAAGGTATTTTTTGGTGATTTTTCGTGTTTACTTTCGTGCGTTTCGTGACTGCATTCGTTTTCTGTTGTTTGGTTGCGGCTACGCCGCGCTGTGCTCTCTGTCTCTCTGTGTCTCTGTGAGAAAGAATTTGTTTTTGTCACATCTTCCTCGGCGCGTCGGCCGTCGGGCCGTAGAGCGACGGGAGCGGGACGTCGAGCAGGCGCAGGTAGACCTGCAGCTGCGCGCGATGGTGGATCATGTGGTTGAACGTCATGACGCGCAGGCACAGGCCGCGCGGCAGCTCGAAGAGGACCATCTCGCCGGCGCGCAGGCGCCACGTCGCCGCGAGGAATTCGTCGCTCGCCCCTTCAAGCGCCTGGCGGGCCTCGGCCACGTTGCGGTCGAATTTCTCGAGCATCTCGGCGACGCTCGACGGCAGCGGCGGCCGGGGCGGCGCGGCCTTGAGGTCGTATTCGTCGGCCTCGACGATCCGCGTTGCGAACTTCGGCAGGTCGGCGATGTGCGAGGCGAGCCACAGGAGCTTGCCCGATTTTTCGTGCGGCGTGAAGTCGAACTTGTCCTCGGGAACGATCTCGAGGTATTTGCGCGTGTTCGGCATCTCGTAATCCATCTCGGCAAGAAACCCGTCGGCGAATTTCATGGCGCGAATCCTTTTTGTAGTGTTTAAAACGCAGCGGTTCAAATATAACACACCGGAAGGAGTTCGGACATGTTGGATCAATATCTTCCGGCAAGACCATGGCTCGCGCAGCGGAGAATAATCCGCGGCAAGAAAAGTTTCTTTGCGCGGATCGCGCGAAGGGCGGATCGGTTTGCGCTGCCGGCGCCGGACGAGCTGCATGGCTTCTGGCATTGGCACGCCGATTTCTGGGGCAACGGGAATCGGGGCTGGAAATACCGCGCCAGGTATATCGAAGCGCATTGCATCGCATTCAAAAAGTTCGCCGAAAACCTGCATCAGTATCGCCCGCCTTACCAGCTTTACATTTGCCTGACGCGAGAGGACTCGAGCACGGACGCGGTCTACTTCGACACTCCCGATCCAAAGTGGCATAAACCGCCGAATGAGTTCCCGTTCAAAAGCCCTGACGCCGAGTGGGGGATCGCGGAGCTGGAAGAATACTTCTCAAAGCTTCTCGCTCCGCACAGGATCCGATGCGGGCATCGCGAGGGGGGCAAGTATCCCGAAGCAATCATGATTTATTCCCCCGACATCGGCGTGCCGATCGAATGAGCGTGCATTTCTCCGTGCCTCCGTGTCTCCGTGGTTCAATCGCATCAAAACGCTTACCCACGTATGTCAACCGGAATCTGATAACAATTCGGCCGCGCAAAAAACACTTTCATCTCGCCCCCGTTTTCCATTTGGCCCCGGCACGCGCATGACCTTATGATAGGCGGTGAGGGTCGCGCGGCCCGACTGCGCGCGACCGCAGCCTGCCAGGATGTTCGAGCCGTGGTTCCCGATTATCTAGACATTCCGATTTTTCCCCTGCCCAACGTCACGTTCTTTCCGCAAACGTATCTGCCGTTGCACATCTTCGAGCCGCGCTACCGCGCGATGACGACCAACGCGCTCAACGGCGACAAGATGATCGGCGTGACGCTCTTGAAGGACGGCTGGCATCACGACTACTTCGGTCGGCCGCCGGTCTGCAAGACGTTCGGCGTCGGCAAGATCATCGACCACGAGCGGCTCGCCGACGGCCGCTACAACATCGTGCTCGAGGGGCTCTACCGGGTGCGGCTCGTGCAGGAGTTCTCGACGAAGCCTTATCGCACGGGGCGCGTCCAGGTGCTTCAGGAGCTTGCGATCGACTCGCGGCGCGAGCTCGTCGCGGCGCTCATCAAGGAGCTGCGCGATCTCACGGCCGAGATGACGCGCGTCCTCCCCGAAAGCAAGGAGACGATCGCCGCGGCGTGGGCGGCGCACCCGCATCCGCTCGTCGTCGTCAACCAGCTCACCGCCGCGCTCGTGATCGACGCCTACGACCGGCAGTCGATCCTGGAGCAGGACGACCCGGTTCGCCGCATGCGGCTGCTGCTTGTGCAGCTGCGCACGATCGTCTACCAACTCAGCGGCGGTTACGTTTACAAAGAAGAGATGGCCGGGGAAGAATAGCCGCGGCATTTGGGGCTTCATTCCTCGACGGTTTTTCGATTACGATTACGATGACGATTACGAGCACGACGCACGAGTTCGATGGTGAATCCTCCGCCCAAACCACCGGCCGACATTGACAGCCGCGATCGCGACTACGATGCCGCGTTTTGCGTCGAGCAGGGGGACGGTGCGTTTTTCGGCGGCGACATCAAGCTCGCGCTGCGCTGGTACACGCGGGCCATCGACAAGGACCCGCGCTCGCCCAAGCCGTGGGTCATGATGCTGCACGTGCTGATCTTCAAGGGCAACCTCGCCGAGTTCGCCGCGTGGGTCCACCGCGGCATGACGCTGTTTCCCGACAGTTTCGAGCTGAAGGCGCTGAGCGCCGTCCAGGAGGCGCGCCGCGGCATGGCGGCGCAGGCCCTCGCCGACTCGCAGGAGGTCATTCAGCGCAAGCCGAACCTCGCGATGGGGCGCCTGTGCCGCGGCGAGGTGCTGATGGTCACCGGCGACCGCCGCTTCGATCACGAGTTCCGCACGGGACTCGACATGGTCCCGCGCCAGGACTGGAAGACGCCGCTCATCATCGGGATGATCTTAATGAACGGCGGCCACCACAACCGGGCGCTCGAATATTTCAACGAGGCGCAGCGGCGCAACCAGGAAGCGCCGGAAATCTGGTACCAGATCGCGCTGTGCCACGCCGCCAAGGGCCGGCGCCTGCCGATGAAACGCGCCATCGAGCAAGTTCGCCTGCTCTGCAGCGAGACCGACCCGTTGCTGACGCGGCTCGTTCACATCCGCAGCGGGTCGATCCTGAGCCGGATCACGGGTTTTTGGAAGTCCTGAGAGCCGAGTCCCGAGTTGTCCCCATTCCATGGCGAAAGGCGGAGAACGATGCTGCGCGGGCTGTTCCTTCTGTTCATTGTTTGCTTTCATTCACAGGCGTTTGCGCAGGACGCGCCGAAGAAAATCGAGTCGCTGCCCAGAGCCGAGGTCGTGCGCATCATCGACGGCGACACGATCGAGATCAAGCAGGGCGCCGGCGTGGAGCGCTGCCGCCTGCTCGGCGTCGACTGCCCGGAGCTCAAGGGCGAACCGGACAAGACCTTCTACGGGCGCGAGGCGGCGTGGTTCACCTATAACCTGCTCGCCGGCGAATCGATCTGGTTCGAGGCCGATCCAAAAATCCCGCGCGACACGTTTGGGCGGCGGTTGATCTTTGCCTACCGCGCGCCCGACGGGCTGTTCGTGAACGCGGAGCTGCTGCGGCAGGGCTACGCGCGGATCTACAAGGATTATGAGAATCCGCACGCGGCGATGTTCGAGCAAGCCGAGGCGCGCGCGCGCGCGGCGATGAAGGGGCTGTGGAACCCGAACCTGGCCAAGACGGCCGAACAGAAAAAAGCCGGTCCGAAAGCCGAGCCGAAGCAGACGCCGGCGGCGGCGAACAGCGTCGTGTTGTCGGGCTCGGATTCGGACACGGTTTACGCGACGAACTCGGGGACGAAATTCCACAGGGCCGGGTGCAGGTCGCTGAGGAAGAGCAGCAACCCGCTCACGCGGGCCGCGGCACAGGGGCGCGGGCTGACGCCGTGCTCGGTGTGCAAGCCGTAAAGGGAAATCAAAAACGATATTTATATTTCCACGATCTTCGCCTTGGGGCGGAGGGTGGGTTTGGCGAGCTGGCGCTGGAGCTCCTCGAGGAGGCGGCGGATGACGCCGGGGTCGAAGCCCTCCTCGAGGTGCGGGATGAAATCGCGCTCGCGGGCCTGGCCGCTCAGGCCCTCGGTCACGGCCTGGCACATCGCCGCGGCGACGCGCGGGTCGAACTGCATGTCGAGGTTGCCGTGGATCTGCTCGACGACCTTGTCGAAGCTCAGGCGCGGCCGCCACGGCTGGTCGCTGGTCATCGAGTCGAACGCCTCGGCCATCATCAGCACCTTGGCCTCGATCGAAATCTGGTCGCCCTTGAGGCGGTCGGGGTAGCCGCTGCCGTCGAGCCGCTCGTGGTGATGGCGGATGATGCGCGCGACGTCGCCCCACGGGAAGCGCAGGTGGCTGATCAGCTCGTAGCCGACGCGGGGGTGCTCCTGGATCTCGCGGCGCTCGCCGAGGGTGAGCGTCTCGTGCTTGTCGAGCAGGTCGCGGCTGATGATCTGCTTGCCGATGTCGTGGAGGAGGCCGGCGAGGTAGAGGCGGTCGCAGACCTCGGAGGCGAGGCCGAGCCGGCGGCCGGTTTCGGCGGCGAGCGCGGCGACGCGCAGCGAGTGGCTCGGGCGGCCGTCCTCGCTCGGGCCGTCGATGACGCCGGCCATGGTGCGCAGCGTCTCGAGATAAATCTGGCGCAGCTGGCGGCTGGCCGTCTGCAGCTGGTGGACCTGTTCGGCCAGCCTGCGCCGCACGCGCGAGTCGGCGATCGGCAGCGCGATCATCATCGCCATCTGCTCGAGGATGTCGAGCTGGAGCTCGCTGTAGTTCCGGCCGCCGACGGGGGTGCTGATGAGCAGCAGGCCGATCAGGGAGCCGCCGCTGATCAGCGGCACGGCCCACTCGAGGCGCATCCGCTCGGCGAGGGGCTTGAGCTGGGCGCAGAGTTTCTCGGCGTTGCCGGGCGGCATGAGGACCAGGAACGGGCGCGACGAGCCGGCGAGGGTCCTGGCCTCGGCGGCCGAGAGGGCGAACGCATGGGTCTTGCCGCGGCGCAGGCCCTTGGTGGCGTGCTGGACGAGCTTTCGTTCGATTTCGTCCCAGAGCAGGACCATGCCGCGGCCGGCGGCGAACGTGCCGAGAATGCGGTAGAGGCTGTCGCGCAGGGGGATGGAGCTGTCGGCGTGGCGGGTGGTGCCGACGAGCGCCCCCGCGAGCTCCTTCAGCGCGGCAAGGTAAAACCGGAATTGGCGAACGTCGGTTTCCATGGTCCTCCGGCGTGCGTTGTCGAACCGCTGCGCGGTTCTAAAAGCAAATGCGAACCGCTCCTCACCCGCCGATGGCGGGGCGGTAGATTTCGCGGTCGTTGCGCATGTGGGCCAGGGCGTCGGCGTCGGTGGGGAAGATCATGGCGACGGTCTGCAGGCCGAGCACCTCGAAGATCTCGCGGTTGGTGCCGCCGAGCTCCGTGAAATAGACGAGGCCGTGGCGCATCAGCACCTTCTCGATGATCCCGACCAGGATCGAGATGCCGATCGTGTTGATCAGCTCGATCTGGCCGAAGTTGATGATCAGGTATTTCATCCCGCGCTCGACCAGCTGCTCGCAGGCCTTGTCGATCCGATCTCCGATCAGAGCGTTGAGATAACCCTTGGGGATGATCACGGCGTACTCGTCGGATTCCTGGATCTCGATCTGCAATGTTTTGTCCTGCGAGCTCACGACATCTCCTCCATGCGCCTACAGATGACTGATCCCAGTCTCCACTGCTTCGCGGGCCGATTGGGGCTTGGGCTGCTGGCGGCGCTTGACGAGGCGCAGCCTTGTCCCGCCGGCGATCGGCTCGTATGCGACTTCATCCATGAAACGTTTCATCAGGCAGATGCCCCAGCCGCGCTTGTTGACGGCGGTGAGCTTGGCGCGCGGGTCGGGCTCCTCGACGGCGAGCGGATCGAACCGCCGGCCTTCGTTGTCGATCGTGATCTCGAGGGCCGCGGGCGTCAGCACCAGCTCCATGGTCACGACTTTTTCGGGGTCGGCGCTGTGCTCGATGGCGTTGAGGATCCCCTCGAGCACGGCGGTCTTGATGCGGCCGACGTCGGAGTCGTCAAAGCCGGCCTCGCGCGCGAACGTCTCGGCGGCGTGGACGGCGTCGTGCTCGCTCTCGGAGCGCGCGGGGATGGTGATCGTGTGCGACTTGTCGCCGCCGGACGGGGCCGTGCGCGCCGGCAGGGGGCGCGAGCCCTGCAGGGGATTCAGGCCGACGATCCGGGCCTTGGGCGGGAGGTCGGCCTCGACCGGGCGCGCCGCCGCCTCGAGCAGCTCGGCAAGGTGCTCGAGCTGCTCGCGCCCCGAGCAGAACACCCGCCGGTCGTGCAGCCACTGCAGCGCCTCGGGCGAGGCGTCCGCCCCGGCCAGGAGCCAGTAGACGTAGCGGCCGGCGCCCAGCTGCCGCTCGAGCAGCTCGGCCGCGGCGAGGGCCTCGTGGATCTCGCTCGTCGTCAGCGCCCGCGAGTCCATCAGATCGATGCCGATCCAGACTTCCTCGTGGCTGCGCTGGTAATGGCCGCCGCGGTAGGCGCGCGCGAAGACGAGCCGCGGGCCGGTCGGCCGGCGCCACTCGGCCACGCCGATGACCTCGGGCAGGCTCAGCGTGCGGGCCGACTTCATGACGGCGTCGTGGCGCTGCTCGGCCGGGAGGGCGCCGAGCGCCTCGTGGTAGTCGGCCAGGTGGAAGAGCGCCTCGGGAACGACCTGGCCGCGCATGAGCGAGAAAATCCGGTGGATCGAGGGGGGCTCGGCCGCCGTCTCGCGCGAGGCGGTCAGGTTGGCGGCGAGCATTTCCATCGGCGTCGCGGCCGCGCGCGCGCCGTCCCCGGCGCGGGCCAGCTCGAGCCGCGCCCAGTCGGCGATCGCCCCGGCGCGCGGCGCTTCCCAGTTGAGGCCGCGGCGCCGGACGAGGCCGAGCCGCTCGAGCGCGGCGAGCGCCGCATCGAGCCTGTCTTCCCCGATGCCGAGCGTCTCGGCGGCGCGTTCGGCCTCCAGCGGGCGGCCTTCCTCGACGCCGAGGCGCACCAGTTCCAGCGCGCGGCCGCAGCGCATCGGGCCGACCGCCTTGCGGATGTTTTCCGAAAGCGCCCGCGACCAGGCGCTGTCCGACAGGAACCCGATGTAGGTCTGCTCGGCGAGCCTCACGGCCGTCCAGTCGCAGCCGCGGCTTGCGCGGCGCAGCCGCTCGGCCCACGCCCGCGCCCAGCCCGGCCACGGGCCGAGCCGCGCCAGGATCGGCCGGAGCAGCGCCGGCTCGAAGCCGCGCCCGCATCCCTGAAGCGTGGTGTGCGCCAGCGCCAGCGCGTCGCCGATGGCCAGCGGCTCGACGGGGCAGAATTCGATTTCCTCGCCGCCGGCCGGCGGCGCGCCGTCGAGCACGACCGGGCGGCCTTCCGCGCGCGCTGCGTTCAGGACGGCGGCCGGCGGCTCGCGCGAATCCATGCCGTCGACAAACAGGATGATCTGCGGCAGGCTGCGCTCGCGGGCGGCGCGCAGCAGGCCGCGCCACGCCGGCTCGGAATCGGGCGCGGCAACCAGCCGCTCGAGCGCGCCGAGGCCCGCCTGGCGCAGCATCGGGCCGAGCCGGCCGGGCGCCAATTCGATGGTTTCGGCCGGGTCCAGCGCCGCGGCCTGGGCAAGAACCTGATGGATCGCGGCCGCAAGCAGCGAGCGCGAGCCGTCGGCCAGGTCGAGCCAGACCGGGAGCGCGGCCGGGCGGCGCGCCACCAGCCCCACGGCGGCCTGCTTCATCAGCTCGGTGCGCCCCGAGCCGGCCGGGCCTTCAAAGACCAGCCAACGCGGATTGCCGCGCTGGGCGTCGTCGGCGAGGCGCGCGACGGCGTCCAGTTCACGATCGCGGCCGAAGAACTCGGCCGATGGGCGTGAACATAAGTATTGCGTCAGAGCCTTCGTCTGAAAGTCGCTGTTCGTGTTCACGGGCGATGTGGGCTTTCGATGTTGCAAGAGGGTCACGGGTTCCGATTACGAGTTCCGATTCGATTACGATTACGATTACGAGCACGAGCACGAGCACGAGCACGAATTGTCAAGCAGTTCGACCAGGCTGCTTATCCATGGTCGTCCATGACCAGGCATGGGACGCGGTACGGGTTGATCAGCTCGCCGGTGTTTTCGGCCGCGGCGGCGGTGGCGTGGGCGACCAGCTCGTCGGCGCTGGCCGCGTCGTCGCCCCAGACCGAAATCCCGACGCGGAACGCAACGCCCAGTTCCTCGGCGCCGCCGTGGGCGTCCATGACGTCCTCGAGCGTGGCCACGAGGCGCGTCGCGATGGCGCGGGCATCCTCGGCCGCGGCGTGCGCGCCCATGACCCACCAGGCGCACGGCTCGCCGGGGATCGCGGCGACGCGGTCGTAGGGACGGACGGCGCCGGCGAGGGCCTCGCCGAGCGCCTCGGCCGGCAGGCGCGCCTTGCCGCGGCCGGTATCGACGACGACGCGCAGCAGGGCGACCGCCCCCTCGATGCGCGTGGCGCGGGCGACTTCGGCGCGCAGCTCGGCGAAAAGCTTGTGGTCGGGGTTTTCGATCGCGACGACCTCGCCGCCGGCCGGCGCGGCCTCGCGCTCGAGCCGCTCGGCCAGCAGTTCGGCGAGCAGGTGCATGAGCCGGATCGGTTGGCGCTGGATCGGGCTGGCAAACGGCGTGCCGCCGCGGCGCGAAACCCACACGCCGAGCGGGCGGGCCTTGCCGGCCAGCGCAATGGCGACCGCGACCGGCTGGTCGGGGGCGCCCGCCAGCGGCTCGATCGCGCCGGCGTTGTTCTCGACGAGCGTGCACGCGCGCGCCAGGGCCAGGGCCTCCAGGCTGTCGGCGGCGGGCCGGCACGGGTGCGCCTTGGGCCGCGTTCGCGATTCACGGTCGGCCGTCGCCGTCAACACCAGCTCCTCGCCGTCGGCCAGATAGATGGCCATGCCGTCGAACGGGACCGCGCCGCACAGCGCGCGCAGGAACCGGTTGCAGACCTCCTCGCGCTTGCCCGCCGATGAAATCAGCCGGTGGATCTGTTCGACGTACTCGAGCAGGTGGCCGGCGTGATCGCCCTGAACCGGCGCAGCCGGGGCCGGGTCGGCGGCCGCGGGGCGCATGCGGCGGGGCGCGGCGATGGGCTCGTCGGGCAGGTGGGCGAGGATCTCGTCGCGCTCGATGCCGTTGAGTTCAAGCAGCTCGAGCGCCTGGTGCATCGCCTGGGCCGAGCCGAAGCGCCGCCCGGACCAGCGCGCGCCGGACGCGCTCACTTCGGCGCAGCGCATTTCGAGGCCGAACACGCAGGCGTGGACCGCGCCCACGGCCGTCTCGCGGATGCCGCAGCCCTGGTTGCAGACGGCCATCCCGGCGCGGGTGCGGGCCGCGAGCGCGCACAGCGGGTTGGCATTGCGAAGATCGGTTTGTTGAGGTGGGTCGTTGAGGGTCAGGGCGAACTCGGTGACAGCCGGCAGCGGAGCCGATTGGGCGTCGGCTGTGCCATCATGCGAGCCCACCAGTTCCCAGGACGGGACTGCGTGCATGGCCGATCTCTCCACAGGGACGGGAACAAATTCCGGCCGGCCGTGGTGGCCGGGCCGTCCTGCCAACGCAGGGATTGCTGCTTCTGCTGCGCTTGGGCGGCGAAACGGACCATTGTCGTTGCGCGAGCCCGGGACTTTCCATTGAAAGAGACGATAGGCGCGGCCCGCGACGGTGTCAAGTGCTTTAATGACAATCCGCCGCCCTGAAAGTTACGCATTTGTCTGCAATGAAATCCCACGGTCGGGTGTAAAATAGCCACAGGAGCATTCCGGATGCGGGCTTCATGGCTGATCAAACTGGCGGGGGGCCACATTTTCGTGGCGGACGGGGCGATGGGGACCCGCCTGCAGGCGCTCGGACTTCAGGCCGATCTCGCCTGCGAGGAAGCGGTCCTCGTCCGGCCCGACCTGGTCCTCGCCGTGCACCACCAGTATTACGACGCCGGGGCGGACATCTCGACGACCAACACGTTCGGGGCCAACCGGGCGCGGCTGGCGGCGCGCGGGCTCTCCAACCGGGTCCGGGAGATCAACCGCCGCGCCGGGCAGCTGGCCAGGGCCGTCTGCCCGGCGGGCCGGCTGGTGGCGGGCTCGATCGGCCCCACCGGCCTGAACCTCGAGCCGCTCGGGCCGCTGAGCGGGGAGGAGGCCCTGGCGATGTTTTCGGAGCAGGCCGAGGGGCTTGCCGAAGGCGGCGTCGACCTGCTGCTGGTCGAGACGATGATGTCGGCCGACGAGGCGGAGGTGGCAATCCGCGCCGCGCGCGCGACGGGGCTGCCGGTGGCCGCGTCGATGACGTTCCAGGCCGGGCCCGACGGCCCGCGGACGCCGGGGGGCATTTCGATCGAGGAAGCGGTCGAGCGCATGGGGGCTGCCGGGGCCGACGTGATCGGCGCCAATTGCGGGCGCGGCCATGCCGACATGGTCGAGGTGATCGAGCGCATGCGCCCGCTGACGCGCCTGCCGATGATCGCGCAGGCCAGCGCGGGCATCCCGCAGATGGTGCAGGACAAACTGGTGTGGCCGGAGACGCCGGTCAAGATCGTCGACCACGTCAAGCGCATGCTCGATGCCGGCCTGAGCATTATCGGCGGCTGTTGCGGCACCGGCCCCGAGCACATCCACACGATTCGCTCGATCGTCAACCAGCACATGTTCGCCGAGCGATGTTAGATCTCTGAGAGTAAATCGTCCGTTCGTGCGTCGTGCGTCGTAATCGTAATCGAAAATCGATGTTTCCCTCGTCCGTCGTGCGCGGCTTGCCAGCCGAAGTCTCGGCGAAGGCTGGTTCGTCGTGCTCGTGCTCGTGCTCGTAATCGTAATCGTAATCGAACACGGCTTCCCACGTCGGGACTTTTCCCACGATTCTCGACATCCACCGAGGCCCGAAGGGCCGGCAGGATGTAGCCGGGGGTGAGCGAAGCGAGCCCCCGGAAAAGGTTGGATTATTACCCGAGCCCCGCAGGGGCGGCAGAAATCCGGTCATTTTTGTTGCCCTGCGGGACTCGGGCCGCGGGTTCTCGGCCTCATCGCGCATGGACGAAAATATTCTGGTATTCGGTTAAAGCCAAATTTTCTCTTCATCGAATTCGATCTGGTGCGCGCGCAGAAAACCTCGGAATTCGTCTTTAAAGCCCCGTTTTTGATGGTGCTGTAACTGATTCGCGATATACGTTTTCACGCGATTCGATTGCGACATGCTGACCGTGAAGGCTCCATAACCGTCCTGCCATGCGAACCCCCGCATGGTCCGATGGGTTCTATGGATCCAACCCGAGGACTCGCTTTTCACATCGCGCAGGAAGTCCTGAATTTTTGTGTCCTGATGCAAACGCACCAACATGTGAATATGATCCGATATCCCCCCGATCTGGTAGGCAACGCCCTTTTTGCCCCGGACGATTCCACCGAGGTAGGCGTATAGGTTATTTTGAATTTCGGGGGTGATCAGTGGGAGGCGGTCTTTGGTGCTGAAAACGAGGTGGTACTGAAGACAGGTGTAGGTCCCGGCCATCGTTGGAGGACTCCTCGGATATTCTGCCGCCCCATGCGGGGCTCGAATGATGCGAATCCGGGTCCGGGGGCTCGCTGCGCTCACCCCCGGCTACATCCTACCGGCCCTTCGGGCCTCGCGTTATTTCTCCGATACGGACAGGGAAATAACCTCGGACTGGTAATATCCTTGAATCGCCGCGGCCGTTACGCGATGTTGTGGGCGCGCTCGTACTGGGCGATCTTGTTCTCGTTGATGAGGGTGACGCCGATCTGGTCGAGCCCCTTGAGCATCCGTTCGCGGCGCACCGGGTCGACGTGGATCGCGATCGCGGAGCCGTCGGGCTTGACGATCCGCTGCTTCTCGAGGTCGATCGTCAGCTTGTAGCCGGCGGCGGCGCGCACTTCCTTGAAGAGCTGCTCGACGACGTCGCCGGGCAGGACGATCGGCAGGACGCCGTTGTTGAAGCAGTTGTTGAAGAAGATGTCGGCGAAGCTCGGCGCCAGGATCGCGCGGAAGCCGTAGTTCTCCAGCCCCCACACGGCGTGCTCGCGGCTCGAGCCGCAGCCGAAGTTGTCCTTGCTGAGCAGGATCGAGGCGCCCTTGTAGCGCGGGGCGTTCATCTCGAAGTCGGGATTGGGCGTGCCGTCGGCGGTGTAGCGCCAGTCGAAGAACGCGAAATCCTCGTAGCCCGTCCGCTCGATGCGCTTGAGGAACTGCTTGGGCATGATCTGGTCGGTGTCGACGTTGAGCGCCTCCAGCGGCGCGACGATCCCGGTGTGGACGGTAAACGGTTTCATGGTGTTTCGTCTTCTTCGAACAAGGCTGCGCGATCGGTCCGGTGACGCCGGACAAAGCTCAACCATCTTAATGTTCGAGCGGAAAGGGATTCAATCGAAATCGCGGCGCATCACATGCCGGCGGCGCTCATCGCCTGGTTGAGCACGTAGAACAGGCCAAACTGGACGATGGAGAACAAGATCAGGATGGTGCCGCCGCCGGACGGAACGTCGAGAACGCCTTCGATGATCCCGCGCAACGCCGCGAAAAAGCACAGCAGCCAAATGATGCCCGGGAAAAACGGGATCAGCCCGAACAGCGGAGCGAGGCCGAACATGACCGCCGTGACGACGATCATGCCCACGACCGCCTTGAAGCAGGTGACGAACTTGATCCCCGGGATGCTCAACAGGTAACTGGCCACCACCCACATGACAAAGGTATTGATCACCAGGCCGATGACAAGGCCGGCAACCAGCGTGGCGATTTCCACCGTAACCAAACCGAAAAGAGTCATGACGCGACCCTCCGTCAGATGTTTTTTGATCGACGGCGGAATCGTAACACGCGCGGCTTTTGGGGATCAACGGGATAGTTGGCGGGGGGTATGCGGCGCCGATCAGCTTCCGCGCGATTCAAGGCAAAACAAACCGTCATGGTTTCAAGATGAGCATCGTGAAACCCATTGGGAAGATCGGCGTTTCCGGATCAGTCCTTGTATTCCCAGCCGCGGACGTCGACGAAGTGGCCGGCGATCGCGGCGGCCGCGGCCATCGCCGGGCTCACCAGGTGCGTGCGGCCGTCCTTGCCCTGGCGGCCTTCGAAGTTGCGGTTGCTCGTCGCCGCGCAGCGGTCGCCCGGGTTGAGCCGGTCGTCGTTCATCGCCAGGCACATCGAGCAGCCCGACTCGCGCCACTCGAACCCGGCCCGCCGGAAGATCTTGTCGAGCCCCTCGGCCTCGGCCTGGCGCTTGACTTCCTGGCTGCCGGGGACGACGAGGGCCTGCTCGATGGCCGGGTGGATCTGGTGGCCCCTGACGACGGCGGCCGCCGCGCGCAGGTCCTCGATCCGCCCGTTCGTGCACGAGCCGATGTAGACCTTGTTGATCACGATTTCGGCGATCGGCGTGCCTTCGTCGAGGCCCATGTAGGTCAGGGCCTTTTGCGCCGCGAGCCGGTCGTTGGGGTCCGGCAGCTCGCTGATGACGGGGGTCGACCCGCTGATGCCGGTGACCATGCCGGGGCTGGTCCCCCACGTGACCTGCGGCTCGATCTCGTCGGCCTTGATGACGACCGTGGCGTCCCACGTGCAGTCGGGGTCGCTGGCGAACGAATGCCACTTGTCGACGAGCGCCTCGAAATCCTGGCCGGCGAGGTATTTGCGCCCGCGCAGGTAATCGAACGTCGTCTGGTCGGGCGAGATCAGCCCCGCGCGCGCGCCGGCCTCGATCGCCATGTTGCAGACGGTCATGCGGCCTTCCATCGAGAGGTCGCGGATGGCGTCGCCGGTGAACTCGATCGCCTGGCCGGTGCCGCCGGCCGTGCCGATCTTGCCGATGATGGCGAGGATGAGGTCCTTGGCGGTGATCCCCGCGCCGAGCTTGCCCTCGACGTGGATGTTGAGGGTCGGCGATTTCTTCTGGATGAGGGTCTGCGTGGCCAGGACGTGCTCGACCTCGCTCGTGCCGATGCCGAACGCCAGCGCGCCGAACGCGCCGTGGGTCGCCGTGTGGCTGTCGCCGCAGACGATCGTCATGCCCGGCTGCGTGAGGCCCAGCTCGGGGCCGATGACGTGGACGATGCCGCCCAGCGGGTTGTCCATGCCGAAGCAGGTCACGCCGAACTGCTTGCAGTTGGTCTCGAGCGTGGCGACCTGCTGGCGGCTCATCGGGTCGCGGATCGGCAGGTTGCGCGCCGTGGTCGGGATGTTGTGGTCCATGGTCGCGAACGTGAGGTTGGGCCGGCGCACCTTGCGCCCGGCGAGGCGCAGCCCCTCGAACGCCTGCGGGCTGGTCACCTCGTGGACGTAGTGCCGGTCGATGTAGATCAGCGGGTCGCCGCCGTTGCCTTCGCTGACGACGTGCGCGTCCCAGATTTTCTCGTAAATGTTCTTGCCCATGGCCGCCATACCTCGCGTCCAAAAATAAAGTCAAAGGGATCATAGCAAAGCCGGCGGGGGGAAGTCACGCCGAATGCCGTCCAGGGGTGTCGGAATTTCGGTTCGGAGTTCAAACTTCAGTTTGCTTTTAGGCAGGCATGAACCGGAATCACGACCTTTTTGTTGCGTGTCGGGCATTTTTGCCGGTTAAGTGAATACCTGGCGCGGCGAGCCGCAACCAAACAACAAGACAGAAATGCGGGTCACGAAAAACACGAAAAACCACGAAAACCTATTCTTGTCGCAGAGGGGCCGAGTCAGGCAGAGATGCAGAGAAATACTTGAAGACAGGAATGAACAGAAGGCAACGGAGGAAACGGAGAATTTCCTGGCGGATCCTCTCTCGGTTGCCTTCGTTGCCTCCTGTTCAAAATCTTGCCAGAAAAACAAGATTCGGACGGATAGT
>JBDKRG010000043.1:0-21594 GCA_039683515.1 Candidatus Sumerlaeia bacterium
GTGGGGCGGTTGAACGTGGCCGTGGCGAAGAGACTCGCCCGGCCGCGCCGCCATCAGACCGCGGGGCCGTCGAGCGGTCGCGCGAGCCGCGCCCGCGAGCCACGCCACCGAGCGATCGTGGGGCGGTTGAACGTGGCCGTGGCGAAGAGAGCCGCCCGGCCGCGCCGCCGAGCGACCGTGGCGGCGATGTGCGCCGCGGAGAAGATCGTGGCAAGCAGACTGAGAAACCGGCTGAAAAGCCGGTCGAGACGCCGAAAGCAAAAGAGGACCGCGATCGGGGGCGCGACCGTTAACATAAAAATAGGCCGGCTCTTTCAAGCCGGCCGGTATTGATCGATTATTAGAAGAATTACCCTCTGGTGGCGGCGGGCTTTTTGTGGCCGCTCCACCGGAGGGTTTTCATTTCAGCGCGCACCGTCTCGGCGATCCGGCTGGGCGAGAGGCCGTATTTTTCGTAAAGCGAGGACTGCTTGCCGTGCTCGATGAACTGGTCGGGCAGGCCGAGGATCACGACGCGGGCGTCGATGTTCTCGGCGGCGAGCATCTCCATGACCGCCGAGCCGAAGCCGCCGGCGGCGACGTTGTCCTCGACCGTGACGAGGCAGCCGTGGCGGCGGGCCGCGTCGCAGAGGAGCTCGCGGTCGAGCGGCTTGACGAACCGGGCGTTGATGACGCCGCAACTGATCCCTTCCGCGTCGAGCAGCTTGGCCGCCTCGAGGGCGTGGCCGACCATGTTGCCGATGCCGACGAGGCAGACGTCCTCGCCCTCGCGCAGCGTCTCGCCGCGGCCGATCTCGAGCCGGTTGGACGGGGCGTCCATGTCGACGTCCTCGGCGGCCGAACCGCGCGGGAAGCGGATTGAAATCGGGCCGTCCTCGTAGAGGCACGCCGTGTGGGTCATGTCGCGCAGCTCGGACCCGTCCCGGGGGGCCATGACGACCATGTTGGGGATCATGCGCAGGTAGGAGAGGTCGAAGACGCCGTGGTGGGTCGGGCCGTCGGAGCCGACCAGGCCGCCGCGGTCGAGCGAGAAGACGACGGGGAGCTTCTGCAGCGCGACGTCGTGGATGATCTGGTCGTAGGCGCGCTGCATGAACGTCGAGTAGATGCACACGACCGGCCGCAGCCCCTCGCACGCCATGCCGGCGGCCGCGATGACCGCGTGCTCCTCGGCGATGCCGACGTCGTAGGTGCGCTCCGGGAACTGCTCCTTGAAGCGCGCCAGGCCGGTCCCCTCGAGCATCGCCGCGGTGACGGCGACGAGCCGCTCGTCGCGGCGCGCCTCGGCGATGAGCGACTGGGCGAAAATTTTCGTGAAGCTCGGCGGGCCGGGCTGCCGGGCCGGGGCCTCGCCGCTTTCGGCGTCGAAGTGCAGCGGGGGGCTGTGCCATGTGACCGGGTCGGCCTCGGAGTAGGCGCGCCCCTTGCCCTTGGTCGTAATCACGTGGAGCAGGATCGGGCCCTTGAGCGTGCGGACCTTCTGCAGGATCGGGATCAGCTCGGCCAGGTTGTGGCCGTCGAACGGCCCGAGGTAGCGGAAGCCGAGTTCCTCGAAGAAGATGCCCGGGACGATGAGGCCCTTGACCGATTCCTCGACGCGGTTGGCCATGCCGATGAGGCGCTGGCCGGCGGGGAGCTTCTTGACGAGGTCGATCGCCTGCTGGTGGCGCTGGGCGTAGAAATTCGTCGTGACGATGCGGTTGAAATAGCGGGCCAGCGCGCCGACGTTGGTCGAGATCGACATTTCGTTGTCGTTGAGGACGACCAGCAGGTCGCTGCCGGCGCTGCCGGCGTTGTTGAGCGCCTCGTAGCAGATGCCGCCGGTCATGGCGCCGTCGCCGGTGACGCTGACGACGCGGAACTTCTTGCCGAGCCGGTCGCGGGCCATCGCCATGCCGAGCGCGGCCGAGATCGAGGTCGAGGCGTGGCCGGCGCCGAAGGCGTCGTAGGGGCTTTCGGCGCGCTGCAGGAAGCCGGAGATGCCGCCCTCGGTGCGCAGGCTGTCGAACTGGGCGGCGCGGCCGGTCAGCAGCTTGTGGGCGTAGCCCTGGTGGCCGACGTCCCAGATGATCTTGTCCTCGGGGGTGTTGAAGGCGTAATGCAGGCCGATCGTCAGCTCGACCGCGCCGAGCGACGAGGCCAGGTGGCCGCCGTTGATGGAGGTGACCCGAAGGAGGGTGTCGCGGATTTCCTCGGCAAGCTCCTTGAGCTGATCGACCGAGAGACCGCGGATGTCACGCGCGTCAGAGATACGACTAAGCCAGTTACTCATCCACACCTTACCCCTGCAGACGGCCAAAGCGTCTGCCCATCTTTTCTAGCACAGCACGGGGCAATAGGACATGAAAAACCTTTGGATCGGACCCGAACAGGTCCGGCGGAGGGCGCCGATCCGCCCGATCGCAATGAATTTGATTGACTGTAAAGGGGGGGCGGCTAATCTGAGATCGGCGTGTCCTATTCGACCTGTGGAAGCGGATCATGAACAACAAGCACCGCATTGATACACGTTTTAGCATCCGGTTGGCGCATGTGGCGCTGCTGCTGATGGTTCTGCTGGCGGCAAGCGGCTGCCGCGGCGCCCTGCCGGTCGAGCGCATGCCGCGCATGCGCTGGCTGGTGACCTCGGTCGTCGCCGAGACGACCCCCACCCGCGACATCCACGGCTGGTGGTTCGGCGCCCGGACGATCCGGATGAACCCGCGCGCCGGGGCGAACCTGTCCGAGACGATCTCGCAGGCGCTCGCGTCGCACACGTTCATCAACCAATACTCGCCGATCGACCTGCGCTATTACTTCGCCGACAAGCGCGAGATGCTCGGGAAGGCGTACCCGCAGCTGGGCGATGCCGAGATCGACGACCTGCTGGCGAAGGTCCCGCCCGTGCGGTTCGCGCGCGAGCTGGGCGCCGACAAGCTCGTGACCGGCCGGATCGAGCGCAACCACCTGGGCGAAAACCGCACGATCCACTGGTGGTGGAGCGTCCTCGACGCCGAAATCCAGGTCGTGGACGTGCGCACCGGCAACGTGGAGTGGACCCGGCGCTACCATTACTGGAAGAACTTCGCCTCGCCCGAGGACCTGCAGCAGAGAATGGCCCAGCGCTTCGTCAGGGACCTGGACAGATCCTACTTCCCCACGCTCGCCCGATAGCTTTCATCAAAAGAAAAAGCAAGCCCCGGTTCCCGGGGCTTTTTTTTGTTCATCTTTCATCATTCATCATTCTTCTTTCCGCTTTCCCCGCCCCGCTCGGCCACGATATACTTTATTCATACGGTAAACATTTCGATCGTGGAGGCATTGCCGTGGCGCGCAATATCGAGGAGCTGATCAATCGTCAGATCCATCGGTGGAACAGCATCAGCACGGTGCTGAGGAAAGAGCTGTCGGGCCTGACCGAGAACGAGGTCGAGCCCAGGGCCGGGGAGGCCGGGCGCGCGTTTCACCCCGTGATCTGCATCTCGCGCGAGATGGGCGCCGGGGCCCGCGACATCGCCCGGCTGCTCAGCCGGCGGCTCAACTACGAGCTCTTCGGCAGCGAGATCATCAACCAGATCGCGACCGACCTGAAGGTGCAGGAGCGGCTCGTCCGCAGCATCGACGAGCAGGACCGTGACCAGTTCAGGATCCTCGTCGACAGCTTCCTGAGCGGGCAAGAGATCGAGGCCTCGGACTTCCTGAACTCGCTGACGCGCGTCGTCAAGGCGCTTGCGATCAAGGGGGGCGTGGTCCTGCTCGGCCGGGGCGGCAATTTCATCCTCGGCGACCAGTCGGCGCTGAACGTGCGGATCGTCGCGCCGTTCGGGGAGCGCGTCGAGCGGGTGCAGCGCTACCTCAACATCGGCGAGGAGAAGGCCCGCGAGATGGTCGAGCGCACCGACATACTGCGCGCCCGGTTCATCCACCACTACTTCCACGCCGACGTCCACGACAACAAATACTTCGACCTGGTGATCAACACGTCGCGCCTGCCGACCGTCGCGGCCACCGAGCTGATCCTTGCGGCGCTGCGCGTGCGCGGGTTTATCCCGGAAAAGATCGCGCTGCCGCCGGTGTGAAAGGGGCCAAGGGACGAAAGGGACCCAAGGGACCAAAGAACCGCGGGAGATGGCGCGAGTTCATGTTGTTTGGCCGGGGCGGGTGGTTTATAAATTGCGCATGAGATGCTATGCCCGAGTGCTCATGGCGGTCGTTTGCGCGCTGGTTGTTCAATTGTGCGCGCATGGGTCGGGGGCGGTTTTTTCCGGCGACGGCAACTTCGTCTACGTCGCGGCCGACCCGCTGCTGAGGCTCGACTTCAGCCGGCCCAACCGCTTCGACGCCGTCGACACCTCGACGCTCTTCGGCGGCGAGGTGGTTCACGATGTCGCGCGCGACACGCGGGGCAACATCCTCTGCGTCACGGCGCATCACCTCGTTTCCTACAACCCCAAGACCGAGTTTTTCACCAAGCTCTACGACGCACCCGCTACGGCGACGCTCCGGGAAGTCGCGTGCAATCCGCGGGACTCGCTCGTCCTCGTGACGTTCGAATCGGCATCATCCGAGGACTTCGGCAACGCGCCGTTCGCCGCGATCTGCCTGCTCCCCGGCCGCGATGGGGCGATCACCGTCTCCAGCCGCATGACCGGCCGGATCGACGCGCCCGCTTACGACACCTACGGCAACCTGTATTTCGGCTGGCGCGGCGACCTGTGGCAGGGATTCGTCAGCATCGGCAACGCGGACGAGTGGCCGGGCTCGGCGAACTCCGAGCCGGTGAAGCTCGGCCCGGACGACAAGGCGGTTGCCTACCTGATGGGCGACCGGATCGCGCCGATCGCGCGGCTCAGGACCGCCCGCGGCGCCGCGTGGAACACCGGCGTGTTCAGCATCGCCATCGCCGCCGACCGCTTCTACCTCGGCATGCACGCCATGGGGCACGAGTATGCGTATCTCCTGATGATGGCCCGGCCCGACCCGACGATCGACCGCCCCAACCCGGAACTCCCCGAGGACAACTACCAGGATTTCTTCGACCTGATGGAGACGGTGGTGAAAGTCCCGGGCGACACGCTCGGCTACGATATGCTGTGCATCTCGCCCGACGGCCGGCGGATCTTCTACAACGGGAATCCGGGCAGTTATTACCTGATCGACAACGACTATCCCCCGCGCCGACTGCCGATCAAGAGAGACTTCCACCAAGCGAAATAACCTTGAGCAGAGGATGAATCATGAACCGAATCTTGGCAGTCTTCATGGTGATGTGTATCGCGGCGTGCGCATCGATCTCCCGCGGAGCGGACGATCCCATCGTCGGCGAGTGGGACGGGATCGGCGCTCTCCAGAATTACCATGCCACGTTCAATCCCGATCACACATACACCATGCGCGAAAATGAATTCGGCGGCAAAGAGCAGGTATTCGCGAAAGGCACGTGGTCGGTTAAGGATGGGAAATACGAGCTTCCCTTTGGCGCGCCGGAGGGGAGCCGCAACGCGACAATCGACAAGGATGGCCGCCTCGTGGTGCGGTATGAGCAGGATCCGCCGGATCTGTTCTTTTTGAAACATGGCGCAAAACAGCCCATTCCCGCGGCCGCCGGCAAGCCGCCCGTCGGCGAGTGGCGCTATGCCTATACCTGCCGCTCGAACGTGCCCGCGTGTTGTCCCGCGCCTTTCGACGAGATTTCGTTCGACGGCAAGGGCAAGGTTCATCTCAAGAGCACGGTCAACAAGAAGAACTTCGACCTGGGCTACACGGTGGCAAGCGACGTGATCTCGATCGAAATGGTCAAGGGCGGCGCGGGCCGGCTTCAGTTCCAGTTCGCCTGGGAGAACAAGGACAGCGAACTGGTGCTCTGGATCCCTCAGACCGTGCATGGGCCCCTCGAGTTCAAATGGAAATTCTTTAAGCCCGACCAATTCCTGCCGTGCGACGTGAAAGGCGCATGGACCGGTCCGATCGCCGAGATGCCCGACACGACCGAGGAAATCCAGTTTGGCGATAACGGCCTGTTCACGCGAACCGTTTACCAGAAGGGCCAGAAGATTCACGAGGGCAGTCCACGCTACAACAGCTATTACCGGCTGTGGAAGTCGCCGCTGGGCAAGATGATGACGATCGTCGAACTCGACGCAGAGATGGGCATGCAAAGCAGCCAATTGCTCAAATACGAGCGAAAAGGGGACGTCATCGCCGCGACAGGAGTCGAGCTGACCGAGGACGGCAAGCTCAAGCCGCACGACGAGGCGAAGTTGACATGGAAGGCAAAGAAGTAACGAAAGAAATCTCTTTCGCGCCTTCAGCGCTTCGGTTCATTCGGCGACTGACCTGGGGCTGCGCTTCGCTGCGCCCCTGTATTCTTTCGCGCTTTCAGCGCTTCGTGCCACGCCGACATGCTAAACACATATAAAGCCGGCTTAATCCGCACGGAATTTTTCGTGCGCTTTCGTGTTCTTCTTTCGTGCATTTCGTGTTTAGATGGTTCCCGCCATGGACCGACGACTGAAGATCTTCCACATCAACATGCACCGCCACTGGGGCGGGCAGCCCAACCGCGTGCTGACCGAGTCGCTCGGCCTGCGCGAGCTCGGCCAGGAGCCGTGGGTCGCCGGGCCGCGCGGGTGCCTGCTCGTCGAACGCGCCCGGGCGGCCGGGCTGCCGACGTTCGAGGACGTCGACCTGCTGCGCGGGTTCCACCCCGGCTCGCAGTGGCGCGACTACCAGGCGCTCAAGGCCCTGTTCGAGCGCGAGCGGTTCGATATTATCCACACACACGGCTCGCAGGACTCGTGGCTTGCGATGTTTGCGGCGCGCGCGATCCGGCCGCGACCGGCCCTCGTCCGCACGAGGCACAACACGTTCCCCGTCGCCGCGCACATGCTCAACCGCTGGCACTGGCGCCAGTTCGACTGGGTCATCACGATCAGCCCGCAGGTCGACGAGCTCATCTCGATCCCGACCGGCTTCCCGCGCGAGCGGATCACGCCGATCTACTCGGCGCCCGATCCCGACCGGTTTTTCCCGAGGGAGGCCGACCCGAAACTGCGGGCGGAACTTGGGATTCCCGAGGGCGTCCCGGTCGTCGGCAAGGTCGCGCGCCTGGCGCCGGAAAAGGGGCACCACTTGTTTTTGGGCGCGGCGGCGAAGGTGATCAAGGAGTTCCCCGAGGCGCGGTTCGTGTGCGTCGGCAAGGGGCGGTCGCGCGCGGCGATCGAGGCCTTGGCCAAAGAGCTCGGCATCGAGCGCAACGTGGTGCTGACCGGCTTCCGCGAGGACGTCCCGGACATCGTCGCGCTGTTCGATATCTTCACGCTCACGCCGACGTCGGGCGAGTCGCTCGGGACGTCGATCCTGGAAGGGTTCTGCATGGAGAAGCCGGCGATCGCGACCGAGGTCGGAGGGACCGGCGAATCGGTCCGCGACGGCCAGACCGGCTTTCTGATCAAGGCCGCGCCCGAGGCGACGCAGATCGACCAGCTCGCCGAGGCAATGTTGAAATTATTGCGCGACCCGGAACTGAGGACGCGAATGGGCCAGGCCGGCCGCGCGATGGTGCTGGAAGAATTCAGCCCCAGAAACCTCGCCACCAAATGCAACGAGATCTACCAGAGACTGGCGAAGTAGGTCGCTTCGGCCCGAAGCGACATGATCGAACCACTTCGCGGTTCAAATGCCCCTGGTCGAGATCGTATTCGCTCCAAAAGGTTTTCACGGAATCATTTTGCTTTTTTGGTTCATAGGTCTTATAGGTCCTATAGGTCGTATAGGTCCCATGTGTTCCCATTGCCGTTGTTCAGGAGACCACAGATGAACCAGATGTCCGATCCGCCCGAGCTGTTCGATATCCCGACCAAGTACCCGCTCTTCGTCCGCCGCGACCTGGACGGCTTCTTCGGGCTGTTCGTCGATAACCTCGTCCAGATCCTCGTGATCACCGGGATGTGCTCGGCGCTGGCCGGGCTTTCGCTGACGTTCATCTTCAGCCGCGTCCTGCCGGCCGTGGCGCTGTCGGTCGTCATCGGCAACTTCTTTTACTCGTGGCAGGCGATGCGGCTGGCGCGGCGCGAAAACCGCGCCGACGTCACCGCGCTCCCCTACGGCATCAACACCCCCAGCGTTATCGCGTTCATCCTGTTCATCATGGCGCCGGTCTACATGGCCAACCGCGCCAAGATGGGGCCGGAGGCCGCCGCGACGCTCGCCTGGCAGGCCGGCATGGTCGCCTGCTTCGCCAGCGGCGTGATCGAGCTGGTCGGGGCGTTCGCGGCGAGCTGGCTGCGGGCCGTGACGCCGCGCGCGGCGCTGCTGGGGTCGCTCGCCGGCATCGCCATCGGCTTCATCTCGATGAGCTTCACGTTGCAGGCGTTCGAGCGGCCGCTGCTGGCGCTCGTCCCGCTCGGCATCATTTTGATTCAATACTTCTCGGGAGTGCGGCTGCCGCTCGGTATTCCGGCGGGGCTGCTGGCGCTGATTGTCGGGTCGACGATCGCATGGGGGCTCAAGTTCGCCGTCGTGCACGACCTGCTCACCCAGGCCCCGGAGGCCCTGCGCCAGGGGATCGAGTTCGAGGTCGCGAACATGCCGGCGTTCGCGGCGATCACCCAGTCGCTCGCGCCGCACCTCTATTGGCCGGTGATCGCCCTGACGGACCTCGCCGCCGGCTTCAAGCACCTCGTCCCGTACCTGGCGATCATCGTCCCGATGGCGCTGTTTAATTTGATCGGCTCGCTGCAAAATATTGAAAGCGCCGAGGCCGAGGGGGACCGGTTCGCGACGTTCCCGTCGCTGGCGGTCAACGGCGTCTGCTCGATCGTGGCCGCGGCGTTCGGCTCGTGCTTCCCGACGACGATCTACATCGGCCACGCCGGCTGGAAGCGGCTCGGGGCGCGGACCGGCTACTCGGCCCTGAACGGCGTCGTGATTTCGGCGTTGTGCTGGAGCGGCATGGTCAGCGTCGCCAGCCACCTGATCCCGCAGGAGGCGATCGTCGGCATCCTGGTCTGGATCGGCGTGATCATCGGCGCGCAGGCGTTCCAGGCGATCCCGCGCCAGCACGCCCCGGCCGTCGTCCTGGCCCTGTTCGCGACGCTGGCGTCGTGGGGGCTGATCGTGATCAAGCAGGGGGTGATCGCCGCCGGGTCGGTGATCGACAAGATCCCGCTGGCCCAGATCGATCCCGCCGTCCACATCGGCGGGATGATCGCCCTCGACCACGGCTTCATCATCACGTCGATGGCGTGGGGCGCGATCGGCGTCTGCCTGATCGAGCGCAAGTTCTACTCGGCCGCCAACTGGACGGCCGCCATGGCCTTCATGTCGTTCTTCGGGCTCGTTCACGCCTGGGACATGAAGAACCTGGGCAGCATGGTCCACGCCGGGATCGGCACCGGCTGGCGCTACGCGGTCCCGTATGCGGTGATCACGCTGATCCTGCTGGCGCTCGCGCCGCGCGCGAAGAAGACGGCGGCGGGGGCGGTGCATTAATGGTAGGTCGGGTCTTCGACCCGACTCCGGGAATCATAAAAATCAAAGAGTCGGGTCAAAGACCCGACCTACCATCGGTTTCCCTTGTCTTCCCGGATGCTTTCTCATAACCTTGTCGTCTGTTGATGACATATGGAGGATTCGCGCCCATGATTCCGGCAGTGATCCCGTTTACCGGGTTGGACGTTATCTTCGCGATTTGCGCCATTATCGGCGGCGTGCTGTTCGTGTTGCGCTTGTTGCTGACGCTCATCGGTTTCGGCCATGACGGCGATATCAGCGGCATGGACGTGGGCCATGTCGACGTGGGCGGCCACGATATCGGCGGCAGCCATGCCGGCTTTCAGCTTCTAAGCATCAACGGCGTGATGGGATTCTTCATGATTTTCGGCCTTCTCGGCCTGGCGCTGCGCCGTGGCAGCCAGGTCGGCGATGCCCTTTCAGTTATTGGCGGATTTGCCGGCGGCGTCGCGATGATGGCCGTCATCGGCAAGATGTTTCAGTTCGTGCAGGGCCTCGCCGTCAGCGGCAACATCGATTACCGCGGCGCCATCGGCCAGCAGGCCACGGTATATTTGCACATTCCCGACAACGAAACCGGCCAGGTCGAGGTCTGCATCAGCAATCGAATGCGGATCCTTGATGCCGTTAGTGAGGATCACAAGGAAATCAAAACCGGCGAACGCGTCGAGGTGGTGGAGTTAATCGGATCAAATACGCTTCTCGTGCGCCGGCGTTAATTTCATTGCATAAGGAGAAACTTTCATGTTCGAAGGTTGGACCACCTGGGTAGTATTGATCATTGCCGCGGTCATCGTGCTGTTCGGCATCCTGCTCATGCTCGCGTCGCGCATCAAGCGTTGCCCGTCCGACATGATCCTCGTCAAATTCGGCCACATCAGCGGCGGCCAGTCGGCCAAATGCATCCACGGTGGCATGGCGTTCATCGTCCCGCTCGTTCAGGACAGCGCCTACATGTCGCTGACGCCGATGACGATCCCGATCCCGCTGCAGAACGCGCTTTCGCAACAGAATATCCGCGTGAACGTGCCGTCGACGTTCACGATCGGCATCAGCACCGACCCGGCGATCATGAACAACGCCGCCGAGCGCCTGCTCAACCTGCGCCGCCAGGAAGTCGAGGACATGGCGCGCGAAATCATCTTCGGCCAGCTGCGTCTCACCGTCGCCTCGCTCACCATCGAGCAGATCAATCAGGACCGCGAGAGTTTCCTCGTCGCGATCCGCAAGAACGTCGAGCCCGAGCTCAATAAAATCGGCCTCTACCTGATCAACGTCAACATCACCGACCTCACCGACGACTCCAACTACATCGCGTCGATCGGCAAGAAGGCCGCGGCCGAGGCCGTCAACCAAGCCAAGGTCGACGTCGCCGGCCAGGAAAAAATGGGCTCGATCGGCGAGGCCGAAGCCGTCCGCGAGCGCACGATCAAGGTCGCGCAGAACCTTGCCGAATCCGAAAAGGGCAAGAAGGCCGCCGAGGCCAACCAGCGCATTTACGTTCAGCAACAGGAAACCAGCGCGAGCGTCGGCGAGGCCGAGGCCCACCGCGAGCGCGAGATCAAGGTCGCCCAGAACCTCGCCGAAGCCGTCAAGGGCAAGAAGGCCGCCGAAGCCAGCCAGCGCGTCTTCGTGGCTGGGCAGGAATCGGAGGCCGTCAAGGGCGAGAACATCGCCAAGGCATCCATCGCCAAGTATGAAGCGGACCTTGCCGTCGCGCAGGCGCAGGCCAAGCAGCAGGGCGAAGTCGCCCGGCGCCTGGCCGAGGCCGAGATCCAGAAGGCGCAGTACCAGGCCGAGGCCCAGCGGCTCACGGCCGAGGAAGTCGCCCCGCAGGAAATCCAGAAGCGCATGGTCGAGATCGCGGCCGAGGCACAGGCCGAAAAGTTCCGCCGCGAGGCCAAGGGCCAGGCCGACGCCACGCTGCTGCGCTACGAGGCCGAGGCCAAGGGTATCCGCCAGGTGCTCGACTCCAAGGCGCAGGGCTACGCCGAACTGGTCAAGAGCTGCGGCGGCGACGCCCGGGCCGCCGGCACGCTGCTCATGATCGAAAAGATCGAGCAGATCGTCGCCCGCCAGGTCGAGGCGATCAAGAACCTCAAGATCGACAAGATCACCGTGTGGGACAGCGGCGCCGGCCACGACGGCCAGAGCTCGAGCACGTCGGCGTTCCTGTCGAGCCTGGTCAAGAGCCTGCCGCCCATGCAGGAAGTCGCCCAGATGGCCGGCGTCGAACTGCCCGAATACCTGGGCCGCATGGCCGAGGAAAAGAAACCCGAACCGCCCAAGCCGAAGGCCTCGTAGGCCGGCGTCGCCGACAGCGGCATGAAAACACGGCAGGCCGGGGCCATTCGCCCCGGCCTGCTTTTTTGCAGGTGCGGGAAGGACGGGCACGGACAAACACGGACGGACACAGACGAATGCAAATGCACCTTGGCGTCGGCACTGCGCTAGCTTGCCGTCATCTTCGCGGCGTCAGGAGGAGCATTGCCTTCGCGACGAGGCCGAAGGCGAGGATCTGGACGGCCATGGGCAGGGGGGTGCCGGTCTGAAACAGGCCGATCAGCGCGCCGCCGGCCGCGCTGATCAGATACTGCAGGATCCCCAGCATGGCCGAGGCAAAGCCGGCCTCGGCGCCAAACGGCTGCATCACCATCGCCGTCGCGTTCGGGAAGATGATCCCCAGCGTCGACAGGCACAGGAACAGCAGGATAAACACCGCCGGGAAGCCGCCCAGGCCGGTTGCGGCGCAGGCGGTCAGCAGCGCCGCCATCGCCAGGTTCGCCCACATCCCGGCGCGCATCAGCCGGTCGGAAGTGAAATGGCGCAGCAGCAGGCGGTTGGACTGGCCGGCGACGTAAAGCCCGATCGAGTTGGTCGCGAACAGGAAGCCGAAGTATTTGACCGGCACGCCGAACAGCTCGCGGAACAGGTAGGAGGAATTTGCGATATACGTGAAGAGGATCCCGGTCGTGCAGGCGACGGCCAGCGCCGGGGCGAGGAACCGGCCGTTGACGAGAATCCGGCCGTAGCCGCGCACCACGTTCATGAGGTGGCCGCGCATCCGGTTTTCGGGGGCGAGCGTCTCCGGGATGTTGCGCATGAGCGCGGCCACGCACAGGCAGCCGAAGCCGGTCACCGTCCAGAAGATCGAGCGCCAATTGAAATACGTCAGGAGCAGGCTGCCGAGGAACGGGGCGACGATCGGGCCGATGCCGCCGATGATCATCATCATCGAATAGCAGCGCGCGGCCTCGTGCTCCTCGAACAGGTCGCGCACGATGGCGCGCGAGACGACCACGCCCGCCGACCCGCCCAGGCCCATGAAAAACCGCGCCGCAAGCAGCGTATTGATCGAGCGCGTCACGGCGCAGACGGCCGCCATGGCCGTGAACAGGACCGCCCCGGCCAGCAGCGGCACGCGCCGCCCGAACCGGTCGCAGAGCGTCCCCCACACGACCTGGCCGAACGCCAGCCCGAAAATATAAATGGCCAGAGTGTTCTGCACCGCGGCGAGGCTGGTGCGCAGCTCCCGCGCGACGTCCGGGAGGCCCGGCAGATACATGTCGACCGCGAACGGCCCGCACGCCGCCAGGAACCCGAGCGTAAACGCGATCCGGCGCGCGTAGGCGGAATCAACGGGGGTGGTCAAAGGCTCGGTGCGGGGCATGACAGGGGCCGCTTTCATCATCGGCGGCGCGCGCGAAGCCCGCGCGACCGCGGCGGTAATGTAACACCGCTGACGTGCAAGTCGCTTCTAAAACGTGAATGGGAACCAAGGGGCGGGGCAACGGCGGCAATGATTACCGCCATAAATCTTACAGTTAATATGATTATTATATAGTATGTTTATTAATTTGACTTCTCATGATTAAAAGCCTATGGATAGTCGTCAATCGATTTAAATCGATCAATTCAACCATATTTCCGGAGGATTGTGCCATGAAAGCACGACTTTACTGCTTTATCCTGGCGGTGATGGCGTTCAGCCTGGCCGCGACGAACGCTTCGGCGGACATCATGGTTTATCACCCTGCGAGAGACGGTTGGACGCATTACGGCACGGCATTCATCGATGACGCGATCGACGATTTCAACGCCAGCGGCGAGAACGGCAAGATTCTCAAATTCCCGGCCGGGACGTATGTTTTCTCCCACCAGATCACCCCGCAGACGGGCAGTCGGGTGACGAGTGAAGACAAGACCCATCTGACGGCGAAGTCGGGCACTTACGCCAACGGCGGCCTGGATGACAAAGACTGCTTCTACGTGCTCGGCAATGGCGTCGTGATCGAGAAAATTGCTTTGGACCGGGAGACGGCGACACGCTCAAGCGTGACCGGCAACGGCATCAATGTGAACGGGAAAAGCCAGGTGGTCATGCAGGACTTGTCGATCGAAATGCAGAATATCGGCATCTACACCAGTGACAACGGCGGGGACATCATCGTCGAAAAGTGCCTGGTGCGCTATACGAAGGCGCAGGGGATCTACCTGAAGGGAACCACCCTGAACATCAAGTGGTGCAAGGTTTCCAACACGCTCGGGAATGGGATCGATCTTGGCATTTACAAGCTCGATCCGAGTTGGGAACAGAGCAAGGTGTGGGTTGCCGATTGCGGCATCCATCAGTGCAACGGCAACGGCATCAAGTTAACGGGTTATAATGGCGGCGAGACCATGGAAGGCGTCAATGTCGACATCAGCCACAACATCATCGAACAGACGGCGTCACACGCAGTCTCGGCGGATTACTGCGAAAACGTGACGGTCAGCGATAACACGATCCGGGCGGCCGGCACCACGGTCACCGGGCCTGCCGACGGCAGCTTCACCGGCACGTGGACCTTCGGGTATCAATCGGGTTCCGGCTATGGCGTCGACATCAATCAGTACTGCGTCAAGATGATCGTCGCGAATAATATCATCCGTTCCAATGTGTCTGGCGGCGTGCATTTGGGGAACTATGGCGCTTTCTCGGATGGTCCGTGGCAGATCAGTGTCGTGAACAACGTGATCAGTGGCGGAACCAACGGCGTTTACATGGAAGACGCTATGGGCTTTGGCGAGTTGAAATGCATCAAGATCTCCGGCAATCAGATTTTTGATGCCACATACGGCATCCGTCAGGATTCCGGAGTCAATTATGCGCTGATCTCCGACAATGTCTTGAGCAACTCGAATAACCTCGCACTTTCCGGCGCGAACAACGTGGTTGCCGACAACCTTCAGTATTAGAAGACGATCAATACGAGTGGCAATCTGCTCAGGCCCGCATGCGGTCAAACGCATGCGGGCTTTTTTTTCGCGTCGGGTCATTTCATCGTGATCAGCCGCGCCGAGACGTCGGGGGGCGCGGTCAGGGGGCGGTTGTTGACGACGTCCCAGCCGTTGGAGGTCGTGACCACGCCGCCGTCGGCGGTGGGGCGCTTGTAGATCCAGATGATCGTGCTGTAGCCGAACGTGATTTCCTCGATCGCCTTCGAGCCGAATCCGGACACGCGCCTGACCGAAGTGATCCGCACGTCCGTGAAGCGCATCTGGACGATCTCCATGCGAAGATCCGTTCGATAGACGGAAAGGGTGACCGAGGAGATCGTGTCGCCCGAGTGGCAGGCCTTGCGCAGTTGCGGCGAGGCGGCCTTGTCCCGGCGCTTGGTGACCGTGAAATCCTGGAACGCGGCGGGCGTGGACGAGTGCGGATCGTGATCGTTCCGGCTCGACCCCATGCCGTAGTTGTTGATCTCGATCCAGTTGGGGTGATCCGCGTCTTTGGACTGGCCGGGAATGCTCCGAACATTCAGATACGCCTGGACCGGCGCGTCGGCGAAAGAAAGCGGCGCGATGAACAGATACAGCGACATCGAAAGGAATAAGCGGTGAGTGTTCATGGAGCACCTCGCTGAGTCCCGGTTCGAATGTGGCGGCACGTATTCGGTCATTTTACCGAAGGGCGGGGCGGAAAGAGAAAGTTTTGTTTTGTGAACAAAAAGAAAAAGCGAAGAGGAAGCCGGAAGTTTTGGGGGGCACGGACGGACACGGACGGCACGGGCATGCGATGACGAGGACGAGTATGAGCTACTTCTGGCAATTCGCGCAGAAGAAGGTGCTGCGTTGGGCCTGGACGATGCGCCCGATGGGTGCGCCGCAGCGGGGGCAGGGTTGGTCCTTGCGGTTGTAGACGGCGAGGCGATTGACGTAGCGGCCCCTGGCGCCGGTCGAGTCGCGGTAGTCGGAAAAGGTCGTCCCCTGGGCGCGGATGGCGCGGCTGAGGATCAGGCGGATCGATCGGCGCAGGCGGGCGATTTCCGGCTGGGCGAGGCCGCCGGCCGGGCGGCACGGATCGATCCGGGCGTTGAAGAGCGCCTCGGAGGCGTAGATGTTGCCGATGCCGGCCAGGCGGTCCTGGCGCAGGAGCCACGGCTTGATCGGCGTCGGCGAACCGGCCAGGAGGCCGGCCAGCGCGCGGGTCGTGAAGGCGCGGCTCATCGGGTCGAGGCCGGGCTCGGGGGGTGGCCCCTCGGCCAGGCGCATCGTTCCGAGCCGCCGGGTGTCGATGAAATTCAGGGCGCCGCGGTCCAGGACGATCCGGGCGCGCAACGATTTCGGATTGCGGTTTTCGGATTGCGGATTGTCGTAAATCAGGCGGCCGGTCATCCGCAGGTGAAAGAAAAGCCACAGGGGCGGGCGGCCGGAGGCGGAGAGCTCGAGGGCGATTTGTTTGCCGATGCGGGCGACGCGCGAAATTTTGAGCTTACCGGCGGCGGGCGGCGTGAGTCTGATCAGGGGGTCGAGGATCTCGATCTTCTTCACGGCGCGGCCGGCGAGGACGGGGGCCAGCTGGCGGACGATGGTTTCGACTTCGGGCAGCTCGGGCATTTGATTGCGGATTTCGGATTGCGGATTGCGCAAATCGAGTCGGTCACGGCTCGGGCGCCATGGTAACATAAAAACAGCATGCGTGCGGGGCGAGAGAGCATGAAGAAAGTTCTCATTGCGTTGCTGGTGGCGATGGCGGTGGCGGCCGTGGCGGTGACCGCCTGGCTGTTGTATGCCACGCAGCGATACCGGCAGCTCGTGGATCTCGGCAAGCAGGCGCAGCAAAGTTACGAGTCGCTGGCCCGGGAATACACATTCGAGAGGCCGACGGCGGAGACGACCGCGACGGCGGCGCGGTGGGAAGCGTTCCTGGCCGTGCGCGAGCGGGCGATCGCGGCCATCCCGAAAAGTTTTGACCAGCGCGCGCCCCAAATCCTTGCGATGAAGCGGCCGGGGCTGCACGGGCAGATCTCGTTCCTGCTCGACCTCGCGCCGGAGCTGGCGCCGGTCGTCAAGGCCCACACCGAGGCGCTGCGGGAGGCCCGGATGAGCCCCGCCGAATACCGCTGGATGATGGGCGTGGCGATGCTCGGGGCGGTCCGGGAGCCCGAAAAATACCCGGCCGGGAAGGCCTACCGGGCGCTCATCGGGCAGATCGCGACGTTCGGGCGGCGGCTGGCCGAGAACGCCCGGTTGCCGGTCGAGCCCGACCGGATCCCGGACGCCGGCTTCGTGATTCAAACCATGCAGAAGGAGTTCGGGTCATATCCCGTGGCGCCGCCGGAGGTGCTCGAAAAGCTCACGACGCGCGAGAGCGGGTATCTGGCCGATATCTTCGCGGTCGCGGTCGAGCCGGGAAAAGAAATGATGAATGATGAATGATGAATGATGAAAGAAAAACAAAATCGATGAGGTGGATGGGTTTGGGTTCGCCAGAAAAGACCTAAAATAAAGAGTTTCGTTGACGGAAGGGACCGGATAGGCCCTATATAATGTGGGGCCGGTATGCGATGAACGAGAAACAGGCCGAGATACAACAGAACGGGATTTCGCCCAGGCGGCGCCGGCGGCGGCTGTGGATGTGGGCGTTCCTGCTGGTGGCCGGTTTCACGACGATGTTTTCGGCGATCGCGGTCGGCGTGTTCATCGGCATCCTGCGCGAGCTGCCGCCGCTCGAGGCGCTCGAGGACTATGACCCGCCGCAGGTCAGCCACGTCTACGACCGCAGCGGCGCCATCCCGATCGGGGCGTTCCGCAGCCAGGACCAGCGGCGCCAGGTCGTCACGTACGACGAAATCCCCGCCAACCTGCGCAACGCGTTCATCGCCATCGAGGACAACCGGTTCTTCGAGCATTTCGGCGTCGACATCTTCGGCGTGGCGCGCGCGGTGATCACCGACATCCGGACGCGCAGCCTCGCCCAGGGCGCCAGCACGATCACGATGCAGCTGACCAAGAACATCCTGGGCGACACCGAGAAGACCGCGCACCGCAAGATCAAGGAAGCCGTGCTGGCCCTCGAGATCGAGCGGCGCTACAGCAAGCCCCAGATCCTCGAATTTTATCTGAACCATATCGCGTTCGGCGGGATCAACTACGGCGTGAGCGCGGCGGCCAACGCGTATTTCTCCAAGCCGCTCGGCCAGCTCACGCTCGCCGAGTGCGCGACCCTCGCCGCGATCCCGAAGGCCCCGACGACCTACAACCCGCGCCGAAACCCGGCCGCCGCGACCGAGCGGCGCAACCTCGTCCTCTACCGGATGTATCAGCTCGACATGATCGACGAGGAGCAATACGAGGCCGCCAGGAACGAGCCGCTGCGCGCCAACCCCGGCCAGCAGGAAACGAGCCGTTATCCTTACTTCCTCGACGCGGTCTACCGCGAGCTGACCGGGCACCTCGGGATGAACCGGACGCAGCTGACCGAGGGCGGCCTGCGGATCACGACGACGATCGACCCGCAGGTCCAGGAGGTCTGCGAGAAGGAGCTGCGCGAGGGGCTCGTCAAGGCCGAGGCGATGTGGGCCAGGGCCAAGCCCGGCCGCCATGGCGAGGAAATGAAGGACTGGAACGGGACGCTCAAGGCCGGCGACACGATCCTGATGGAGATCACGGCGGTCAAGAACGGACGGGTCAGCGTGGAGCTGGACCGCTACCGCGGCTCGTTCGAGCTGCCCGAGGAGCTGCCGTATTACAACCCGAAGGACATGATCAAGGCCGGCAAATACATCGACGTCTACGTCGAGGACGTGGCCGAGTCGGGCAGGATCACGTGCAAGCTCGGCGACCGGCGGCCGATCCAGGGGAGCATCGTCGTGCTCGACGCGCACAACGGCGAAGTGCTGGGCCTGGTCGGCGGCACGAATTTTTACAACAAGCAATGGGACGGCGAATTCAACCGCGCCGTGCAGGCCCGGCGCCAGGTCGGGTCGTGCTTCAAGCCGTTCTTCTACGCGGCCGCGTTCGAAAAGGGGTTCTCGCCGGCGGACATGATCGTCGACGAGCCGGTCGAATACGACAACATCCCCAAGCCCTACCGGCCGGTCAACTACGAGCATGACTTCGAGGGGCCGATGACGCTCATCAAGGCGCTCGAGCATTCGCGCAACGTCGTCGCGATCCGGCTGTTCGAGGCGGTCGGGGCGTCCAAGGCCCTCGAGGCGGTCGGCCGGTTCGACTACACCGAGCCGGTGCGGTTGTGGCCGCTGCGCAAGGAAATGTCGCTGCCGCTGGGGACGATCGGCGTCTCGCCGTTCGAGATCGCGGCGGCTTACCAGGTGTTCGCGAATTTGGGAATCGGCGTGCGGCCGCAGTTCGTGCGCAGCGTCGTCGACGGCAAGGGGATCAGCCCGATCCGGCCCAAGCGCGAGGAGAAGGTGATCCTCGATCCGGTCGCGGCCTACCAGGTCGAATACTCGCTGCGGCAGGTGGTCCTGACCGGCACGGGCGCCACGCCGATCGGCTCCAAGTTCAAGAGCCCGCCGGCGCCGCCGATCTGCGGCAAGACCGGCACGACCAACGACAGCGTCGACGCGTGGTTCGTCGGGTTCACGCCCGACCTCGTCATCGCCGTCCAGGTCGGCTTCGACAGCCCGCACCCGATGGGGCCGGGGATGAACGGCGGGCCGGTCGCGGGGCCGATCTGGGCGAACGTGCTCAAGGGCGTGCTCAAGACGCGCAGCGACTGGCGAACGACGTTCGAGGCGCCGCCGGGCATCGTGCTGGCCAACGTCTGCGCGGCCACCGGCAAGCGCGCCGGCGACGCGTGCGCGGCGAGCGAACACACGGTCTATTGGAACGTCCCGTTCCGGGCCGGGCAGGAGCCGCGCGAGACGTGCGACGGAACCTTTAACGCGCGCACGCCGATCATCCAGCCGGTCGGGAGCGAGTATGCGGGGTACTCCTGCCCGGTGCACGGCACGGCGCACGAGATCACGAGCGCGCAGTAGAAAATCGGACAGAATCGGATCCAAATTCGAAACAATCATTCGGAATAAAATTCGAAATCCGAATATCTAAATCCGAAACAAATTCAAATCATCAAAATCGAAATTTTAGGGTGGTTGACAGAAAAGATGTGAATGGCCGGCGAGGGCGCCGGCCCCACATCGAAAACAGCTATTCCGTATCGAACAGCTCATCGCACTGTGGCGCCGGCGCCCTCGCCGGCGATTCCTATTGCCGGAAAAACTTGTTCCCTCCTGCTTAAAAATGGCTATGGGCGCCGGATCGTGAACAGGTCGGCGTCGGTCATCTTGGCGCATTCGTCGACGAGTCTGGCCAACTCCGAGGCCGGCCGCGACTCGATCTTGTTCAGGTAGACGGCGTGGGGCCGGAATTCCAGGGTTCGCGGCGTCCCGATCTTGCGGACGCTGACGTGGATCGTGGCCGACGTCAGCTCCTCCGAGACGCGCAGGTCGAGCCGGCCCTGGCTGTTGCCGGTGCCGACCATCAGGCCCTCGATCAGGCACGAGTACGGCGTCGCCATCGGGATGTGGCAGATGATCTCAAGGCTGTGGTCGCCCCACTCGGCGCCCAGCTCGCGCATTGCGGCCTGGCCGATGCGCCAGCCCAGGACGTTCCACGGACCGACGTGGCCGTGGTAGCGCTCGATCTCCGCCTGCCAGTCGGCCGGTTGCCGGCCCCGATTCCACGGGTTCGCGCCGGGCGAGGAGCGGGTCGGCCGGGGGGTGGCCGCCGCCTCGGCATCGTGCTCGGAATGGGCGGCGCAGCGGGTGACGGACCAGCCGGCCGCACAGAACATCAACATGAGGCCCACGAGAATTTTGCGCATCGTTCGGACTCCTTTTTGATTGGTTAAAATCGGATTTCGGTTAGGGGGCGATGGGGTTCATCTTGTTCTCGCCGTAGCGCTGGCAGCGCACGACGTCGCCGTCGCTGATCGTCCCGTTGGTCGGGTCGTAGACGATGTTGTTTTTGATGTCGAGGCCGCGGTCATGGTCGGGGCCGGCGCCGACCATGCGCCAGCGGCCCCAGGCCGGTATGAGCTGCGCCGCGAACGCCGGCGGCTGCGAGCCCATGTTCGCCACATGCTGGTTCAGGTTGATGTATTCGATGTTGCGCATCAGCTCGGCGTCGTCGGGGGCGTTCATGAACGGGTCCATGGGGAACGTGGCGATATACGCCAGCGGCGTCGTGATCGCCGGCGAGATGAAACACATCCGGTCGTACATCGAATTGACCGTCGCCGGGAATTGAACGGCGCCGGTGGAGGAGATGCGGCCGTAGGCTGGATACTCGCCGCAATCGGCCTGGTAGACCTCGACGGCCTGGGCCAGCGTGCGCATGTCGCTCATGCAGCGCGAGACGCGGGCGCGCGTCTGGGCCTCGAGGAAATTGGGGACGGCGACGGCCGCCAGGATCGCGATGATGGCGACGACGATCAGCAGCTCGATCAGGGTAAAGGCGCGTGGTTTCAACGGCGGGCTCCATTCATACAAATTTCAGAAAAGTATGAATAGCGGCCGCCGCCGCGTTTGTAAAGCAAATTCATACTTTTTATTTTTTAGTATGAACCAGTGGGGGCGATCACGAAAAGCGCGAAGCGGAAGAAATCAGGCGGAATCAGAAATAATCAGAAACAAATTCGAAACAATCATGCGGAATAAATCAAAAATCAAAAATCCGAAATCCGAAATCCTAGAGTGGTTGACAAAAAGAATGCGTGAATGGCCGGCGGGGGCGCCGGCCCCACATCGAAAACAGCTATTTAGTATTGAATAGCTTATCGCACTGTGGCGCCGGCGCCCTCGCCGGCGATTC